>NZ_CM145480.1:0-1817500 GCF_055521455.1 Flavobacterium sp. IC2-16
CAAAAAGCAACCTATAAGCTATTAACCGGAGCGGTAATTCCTAGACCAATTGGATGGATTTCAACCGTAAGTAAAGACGGAATTCCAAACTTAGCACCTTTTTCTTTTTTTAATGCCGTTGGTGAAGACCCACCACATGTTATGTTTTCAACGGTTCGCCCAAATAACACCAACAAAGATACTTTAAACAATGTATTAGAAACCGGACAATTTGTTGTCAATATGGTTGTAGAAGATGTCGTTGAAAAAATGAACACCACTTCGCAAGCTGTAGGTCCTGAAGTAAACGAATTCGAATTAGCAGGCCTTACTCCCGCCCCATCTATAAAAGTTAAAGCACCAAGAGTATTGGAAAGTCCGATTAATATGGAATGTGAGTTGGTTCATCATTACACCTTAGAAGACAATAAACACGGTGGTGCTACCATAATTATAGGAAGGGTTGTTATGTTTCATGTAGACGAGAGCGTTTTACTCGACGATTTCAAAATCAACATGGAGACCTACAAACCCGTAGCGCGTTTAGCAGGATCAAATTATTCAAAATTAGGAGAAATCTTTTCCATTAAAAGAGGTTAATCATGAGTCAACAAAAATTAGAAATTCATGTTGCAATGCAAATTCAAAAGCCTTTGAATGAAGTATTTGAAGCTATTGTCAACCCTGAAAAAATGACTAATTATTTCATTTCAGAAAGCACCGGAATGATGGAAGAAGGTAAAAATCTGATTTGGAAATTCCCTGAATTCGATTTCGAATGTCCTGTTCGCGTGGGAAAAATTGAGAAAGACAGATACACATCCTATTACTGGGAAAACTCTGGTAAAGAATTATTGGTGGAAATCACGTTATCGGAAAGTTTAAACAATTCCACTTTAGTTTCCATTTCCGAAAAAGAGATGGAAAACAACGAAGCCGGTTTAAAATGGTTGTCAGGTAATTCGTTTGGCTGGTCTAACTTTTTAGCCTGTTTAAAAGCATATTTAGAATACGGAATCAATTTAAGAAAAGGTTCCTTTGATTTTATGAACAAATAATTATGAAAATTACTGTAATCGGTGGCGGCCCAGGCGGTCTCTACTTTTCCATATTAACCAAAAAAGCAATTCCTAACTGTCAAATTGATGTTTATGAGCGCAATAAAGCTGATGACAGTTTCGGTTTTGGTGTAGTGTTTTCCGATGAAACTTTAGGCGAATTCCTTACCCGTGACACAGAATCGTACGAATTAATCCGAAGCAAGTTTGCCTATTGGGACGATATTGTTGTGGCTCGCGACGGCGAAAACGTTAGTGTTTCCGGTAACGGATTCTGCGGCTGTTCCCGTAAAACTTTATTGCAGTTGTTACAGCAACGTTGTACGGAAGAAGGCGTAAACCTTCATTTCGAAGCCGATGTTACCGATTTGTCACAATTTAAAGACAGCGATATTATTGTAGCTTCAGACGGAATTGGAAGTGCTATCCGAACACAATTTGCAACCGATTTCGGCACTAAAGTTGCACTTCAGAAAAACCGTTTTGTTTGGTTAGGTTCAACGAAACCATTAGACGCTTTTACCTATTTCTTCAGAACTACAGAATTCGGAACTTTCGTTGCGCACACCTATCAATATGAAGCCGGAATGAGTACATGGATTTTTGAATGTTCCAACGAAACATGGGAAAAAGCCGGTTTTGAAGTAACCAATGAAGAAGATACCATTCAAAAAATCGCTGAAATATTTAAAGAAGAATTAGACGGGCATCCGTTAATTACTAATAAATCACATTGGCGTCAGTTTCCGCATGTTACCAACGAAAAATGGTCGAAAGACAATATTGTTTTGTTAGGCGATGCTAAGGCTACGGCGCATTATTCAATCGGTTCCGGAACTAAATTAGCGATGGAATGTGCTATTGCATTGTCCGATGCTGTGGTGGCGAATCAAAATAACGTTTCAGCCGCTTTTGAACAATACGAACAATCTCGAAGAAACCGTGTGGAAATGATTCAGCACGCCGCTAACGTTTCCTTAGATTGGTTTGAACACATGGATCGTCATGTTCAGCACGATTTTCAGCAGTTTGCTTTTGGTGTGATGACGCGTTCGAAGAAAGTCACCTTTGAAAATTTAGCGATTCGTGACGCTTCGTATCCTGCAAAAGTATTGTCGGAATTCAATGCGAAAATTGGTATTGATACTAAAACTCCAGCAGCTTTCACGCCTTTTAAATTAAGAGAAATGATATTGCAAAACCGAATTGTAATGTCACCAATGGGACAATATTCAGCCGAAAATGGAGTCGTAAACGATTGGCATTTTCAACATTATACCAGCAGAGCAATTGGTGGTGTTGGATTAATAATTGCTGAAATGACTGCAATATCCGAAACTGGAAGAATTACTCCAAGTTGTTCAGGTTTATATTCACAAGAACAAGTAGTTAACTGGAACCGAATTGTAGATTTTATTCATAAAAACACACAAACAAAAATAGGAATTCAATTAGGGCATTCTGGAAGAAAAGGAGCTACAAACAAACCTTGGGAAGGCGGTTCAGAGCCGATAGAAAACCCTTGGCAATTGCTTTCCGCCTCTCCTATTCCATTCAACGAGAAACTGGCTACTCCAAAAGAAATGACTTTGGAGGACATGAATCAGATCGTTTCTGAATTCGTTCAGGCGACACAAAATGCAGATGCAGCCGGTTTCGACATGATTGAATTGCAAGCGCATCACGGCTTTTTATTAGCGTCTTTCCTGTCTCCATTAACCAATATTAGAACAGATGAATTTGGTGGAAGTATCGAAAACTGTTTAAAATTCCCAATTCGCGTATTTTCAGCAATGCGAGAATCATTTCCACAAAACAAACCAATGTCCGTTCGAATCTCCGCATCAGATTGGGCAGAAAACGGAATTTCAGAAGAAGATGTTATCACAATTTCCGAAGCTTTCAAAGCAGCTGGAGCAGACATTATAAGTGTTTCAACCGGAAATACCGTGGCAAATCAAAAACCTCAAACTGGAAGAATGTGGCAAACACCGTTCTCCGACATGGTGAGAAATACGGTTCATATCCCAACAATTACGGCAGGCTACATTCAGGATATTGATCAAATCAATACCATTTTATTAAACGGACGTGCTGACTTGGTTTCTTTAGGAAGACCATTATTATTAGATCCTTATTTTGTTAGAAATGCGCAAGCCTACGAGAATTTCAGACCAACAGATATTCCGCAACAATATATGGCTGGAACCACGCATTTGTATCCGTTAAAAGCTTCGGAACGTAAAATGGTTGAAGGCATGAAAAAAGAGCTAAAACCAGAAAGTCATAAGAAAAACTAAGATGAAGAAAACACTAACCCTATTACTGTTTCTAACATTCTTTTCTGGTTTTTCACAGAAAGAGGAAGCTGTCATGGATAGTGGCAACTCGAAATTACATTATAAAATTTACGGTTCTGGAAAACCTATATTGATTATCAACGGTGGTCCAGGAATGAACTGTGAAGGTTTCGGGTATGTTGCCGATGAAATCTCCAAATTAGGCTATCAAACCATTATTTACGACCAAAGAGGCACAGGTAAATCTTCGGTTAACAATATTGATTACAAAAACATTTCAATGGATTTGATGGTTGAAGACATGGAAAATCTTCGCAAACATTTGAAAATCAAATCTTGGACCATTTTAGGACATTCATTCGGTGGAATTATGGCTAGCTACTATGCTACAAAACATCCGGAAACAATTGAAAAACTGATTTTTTCCTCTTCTGGTGGTGTTACTATGAACTTCACTAAATATGCCCAATCTCGTATTCGAAGCAATATGACAGCTGTACAAAGAGACAGTATGGCTTATTTTGAAGGAAAAATAAATGCTGGAGATACTTCTTTAGAAACTCGCAAGAACAGAGCTAAATATTTAGCTAATGCTTATGTTTTTGATAAAACTAAAGCGCCAATAATTGCAGAACGACTGATTCAGGTGAATTTTGATGTAAATCAAATCGTATTTCAAAATTTATTGGATACCAAATATGATTGTTCTAAAAAATTCAAGAACTTTAAACAGCCCGTTTTAATTCTTCAAGGTGAAAATGATATTTTAAGTATGGAAACTGCTCAAGAAATTAAAGAAGCTTTTCCAAATTCTAATTTAATTGCCTTAAAAAATTGCGGCCATTATGGATGGTTAGACGCTAAAGAGACTTATTTCAAAGCATTGCAAAACTTTTTAAAAAGTTAATGATGAAACATTACGACGATAATTTCGCTCACAATAGCTTACCGGTTTCTAATTTACAACCGGATTATACCTTTTTGGATTTGCCTCAGTTTAATAGGCCTGAAATGCTTAATTGCGTAGAACGTTTATTGGATTATCATATTCAAAATGTTCATGGTGATGCAGTTTGTATTCAAACATTTGAAGAACGTTGGACCTATAACGATTTGTTCGAGAAAGCGAATCAGATTGCTCATGTTTTAGTAGACGATTTAGGTTTGAAATCGGGAAATCGCGTTTTAATTCGTTCCGCAAATAATCCAATGATGGTGGCTTGTTGGTATGCGATCCTAAAAGCTGGTGGAATTGTGGTGGCCACTATGCCACTACTACGTTCCAAAGAGCTAACCACCATTATCGATTGCGCGGAAATCTCTCATGTTTTATGTGATAGTTCTTTAGCGGAAGAAATGGATTTGGTACAATCACCATTTTTAAAGAGAACCTGTTATTACAGAAGTTCAGAATTGGAAGATTTAATGCAACACAAACCCAAATCCTACTCCAATTATCATTCTAAATCAGACAGTATTGCTTTAATCGGTTTTACTTCCGGAACTACAGGATTACCGAAAATGACAGCACATTATCATAAAGATGTGTTGAATATTTGTGAAGCTTTTCCACAATACTCGTTACAACCGACTTCAAACGATATATTTACAGGTAGTCCGCCATTAGGATTTACTTTTGGTTTGGGCGGATTGGTTTTGTTTCCAATGTATTTCGGAGCCTCCACTTTCTTAATTGAAAAACCAAGTCCGGATTTGTTGTTACAAGCAATTCAAGATTACAAAGTAACTACCTGTTTTACTGCTCCTACTGCTTGGAGAGTATTAACAACAAAAGCAAAAGAATACGACATTTCTAGCTTACGAAAATGTGTTTCTGCCGGAGAAACATTACCTTTAAAGGTATGGGAAGACTGGTATAACGAAACCGGATTGAAAATCATTGATGGTATCGGTGCTACGGAAATGCTGCATATTTTTATTTCATCGAATGATTCCAATATGAAACCAGGATCAACGGGTGTTGCCATTACAGGTTATGAAGCAAAAATCATTGATAGTAATGGTAACGAAGTTGCAAGAAATGAACCTGGTCGATTAGCTGTTAGAGGAATTACCGGGTGTAAATATCTTAACAGAGAAGAAAAACAACGTGAATACGTAGCAAACGGTTGGAATCTTACCGGAGATATTTTTCGTCAAGATGAAGACGGTTACTTTTGGTTTGTGGCTCGTGGGGATGATATGATTATTTCTTCAGGGTATAATATTGCTGCCATTGAAGTGGAAAGCGTGCTTCTAACTCACGAAGAAATTCAGGAATGTGCCGTTGTTGGATTACCTGATGAAGAACGCGGAATGTTGGTTTGCGCCCATATAGTTTTAAAAGAAAAGCATAAAGCAACAGATGAATTAGCAAAGTCTATTCAACAATGGTTCAAGGAAGTAGCTGCTCCATACAAATATCCTAGAGTAATTAATTTTATTGATGTTTTACCTAAAACAGAAACAGGAAAAATTCAGCGTTTCAAACTAAAATAAATTGTCATGAGAAAGGCTTTTATTGTTTTCAGCATTACAATCTTATCGATTACAGGAATGCTTATTTATGTGAATTGGAAATTTAGTTTATTGCTATTAATTTTCGGTCCTTTAGTTTTAATGGGATTATACGATATGTATCAATCCAAGCAAACCATTAAGCGTAATTTTCCTCTTTTAGGTCGAATGCGCTATTTATTAGAGTCGATTGGTCCAGAAATGCGCCAATACTTTATTGAAACCGATACCGAAGGAAAACCTTTTAATCGATTACAGCGTAGTTTGGTTTATCAGCGAAGCAAAAAAGAGAATGACACTATGCCATTTGGTACACAGCTAAACGTATATGAATCTGGTTATAAATGGATTAATCACAGCATCAAAGCAATACCATTTTCGGAAGTAAACCAAAATCCGAAAGTTAGAATTGGTTCATCTCAATGTGAAAAACCTTATATGGCAAGCTTATTTAATATTAGCGCCATGAGTTACGGCTCACTTAGTAAAAATGCCATAATTGCCTTAAATAATGGAGCAAAAGAAGGTGGCTTTTATCACAATACTGGTGAAGGCGGTCTTTCTCCATATCATTTATTGGGTGGCGATGTAGTTTGGAATATCGGAACTGGGTATTTTAGCTGCCGAGATAAAAATGGCAAATTTTCTTATGAGGAATTTACCAAAAGAGCAACGTTGGAAACGGTTAAAATGATTGAAATTAAATTCTCTCAAGGAGCTAAACCTGGACATGGCGGAATTCTTCCAAAAGCAAAAGTGACAGATGAAATTGCTGCTATTCGTTTGGTTGAGAAAGGAAATGATATTATTTCTCCACCAAGGCATTCCGCTTTCTCTACTCCACTAGAATTAATGGATTTTATAAAATTATTACGTAAAGGTTCTGGAGGAAAGCCAATCGGTATGAAAATCTGTATCGGAAATAAATCGGAGTTTATGTCGATTTGTAAAGCCATGGTAGAAACTCAAACATATTTTGATTTTATCACTGTTGATGGTGGTGAAGGCGGTACAGGTGCAGCTCCACAAGAGTATTCAGACCATGTGGGTATGCCATTACGAGAAGCTCTAGCTTTTGTTTACGATTGTTTAAACGGTTTTGGTATCAAAGATCAAATTAAAATTATAGCCAGTGGTAAAGTGGTTACTGGTTTCGATATTATCAAATGTCTTTCGATTGGTGCTGACGTCTGTAATTCAGCGCGAGGAATGATGTTCGCTTTAGGATGTATTCAAGCATTAGAATGTCATAAAAACACATGTCCTACTGGTGTTGCCACACAAGATCCTGAATTAGTAAAAGGTTTGGTTCCTGAAGCAAAAAGTATACGCGTGGCACGTTTTCAACATGAAACAGTTCGAAGTGCTATGGAATTAATTGCTTCAGCGGGATTAAAACATCCAGACGAAGTAGACAGAACTGTTATCAGTGCTCGCATTGGCGGAACCGACATAAAAACATATTACGAAATGTATCCAGAAGTTGAAACAGCATGTATGTTGAATGAGAACACTGTTCCAAAAGAATATTCGTATTTTTGGAAAAAGGCTTCTGCTAATGAATTTTAAAAAGATTGAGTTATGAATTACTTTATAAAACAAGAAAAAATACGCTTTCAACATATTGATTTCGCCGGTATTGTATTTTATCCACGATTTCTGGAAATGCTTAACGGATTGGTAGAAGACTGGTTTGAAGAAGCTTTACACCGACCTTTTCATAAAATGCACGAATCGAACGGGATACCTACTGTAGATTTAAAAGTTCAATTTAAAAAAGCAGCACGTTTAGGTGAAACATTAACAAAAGAACTATGGGTTAAAGAATTACGTTCTTCTTCTTTGTTATGCGGATTTTTATTTAAAAATCAAGAAAACGAAACAATTCTAGAAGGCGAAGTTACCCTAGTAAATGTAACTATCAAACCCGATAGAAAAACAATCAAATCTGAACCGTTTAGTGATGAAATTCGAAATAAAATTTCATTCTATTTAATAGCTTAATTATACCCAATGGAATTTAAAAAATTTAAAGCCGCCACTGTTCAAACGTCACCTGTTTTTCTAAATGTAGAGAAAACAATAGACAAGGCTATTTCCTTTGTTCAGGAAGCTGCAGCTAATGGTGCTAAACTTATTGCTTTTCCTGAAGTTTTCGTAGCCGGTTATCCGTATTGGAATTGGGTAATGACACCAGTTCAAGGAAGCAAATGGTACGAAGAACTGTATAAATGCTCAGTAACCACTGAAGATGCCGACATGTTACGTTTGTATCAGGCAGCTAAAGACAATGATATTCACATTGTTATTGGAATTAACGAGCGTGGCAATAGCTATGGTGAAATCTATAACACCAATTTAATCATCGATAACAACGGAAATCTTATTGGAAAACACCGTAAATTGGTGCCTACTTGGGCGGAAAAACTAACCTGGACTTCCGGTGACGGTTCTTCTTTAAAGGTTTACGATACCGAAATCGGTCCGATTGGAACGTTGGCTTGTGGTGAAAATACTAACACATTAGCACGCTTTACATTGCTTTCTCAAGGCGAATTGATTCACATAGCGAATTATATTTCCTTACCGGTTGCACCACCCGATTACAACATGGCCGAAGCGATTAAGATTCGTGCTGCTGCGCATTCATTCGAAGGAAAATTGTTTACAATTGTTTCCTGTTCCACAATTTCCAAAGAGATTATGGACGCTTTAAAAGATGATGTGTCAAATATTGAAGAATTATTAACGCGTAAAAATTCAGCGTTTTCAGGTTTTATCGGACCGAATGGTGCTGTAATTGGCGAACCGTTAATTGACGACGAAGGAATTGTGTATGCGGATATCGATTTATCAAAATGTATTCAACCGAAACAAATGCACGATATTTTAGGGCATTACAATCGTTTTGATATTTTCGATTTAAGAGTGAATGTTGCTCCAACGCGAAAAATCACGTTTATTGATAATCACGAAGAATTTAATAAAAAATAGTCCTAAGTTAAAAGTCAAAAAAGAAAAGTAGTAACTGTACTTTTGACTTCCAATTTTCGATTTTAAGACTTAATAATTATGGAAGAAAAATATAGCGACGATGTAATCGGTCGTGCACGAGTAAAAGATACTCCTGAGTTAGAAGCTTATTATAAAGAATTAGAAGGTTTGGGGGCTGGTGCATTGTGGACCGTTGCCAACGATATTGAACCTTGGGAACCAAGAACTTCTTCTGTACCCATGCTTTGGAGGTACCAAGATTTAAGGGAATTGGTTTTAAAATCATCCGAATTGGTAACTCCGGAACAAGCAGGACGTCGTGTGGTGTATCTTGTGAATGACAAACGTAAAGATGTTTCCGCTGCTGTAGGTTGGTTGTATACCGGAATTCAGGTAACACGCCCTGGCGAAAGCACTTCGGCACACCGCCATAAAGCTTCTGCCCTACGTTTTATCATGGAAGGTGAAGGCGGTTATACTGTGGTTGATGGTAATAAAGTTACGTTTGAAGTCAACGATTTTGTAATTACTCCAAATTCTGCTTGGCACGAACATGGTGTTGCCGAAGGTGGAAAAACCTGTGTTTGGCAAGATGGTTTAGATATTCCGTTGGTGAATGCCTTAGAAGCCAATGATTACGCTGTGTTTGATGGAAAGCAACCGCTACAAACTCCAATTAATTATTTACCATTATCGTATGGTGGAGCTGGTCTAATTCCTGCTGATAAAGTTTGGGACAAACCCTATTCTCCTTTATTTAAATATTCTTGGAAAGAAGTATATCCAGCTTTATTGGAAGCTGCAAAAGTAAATGATGGTTCTCCTTACGACGGAATCATCATGCAGTATTCCAATCCATTAACAGGTGGTCATGTGATGCAGACAATGGGTGCTTCGATGCAAATGTTACGTCCGGGAGAACATACAAAAGCCCATAAACATACAGGTTCATTCGTATATCAATGTGCAAAAGGAAAAGGTTATTCTATTATCGGAGGGAAACGTTTCGATTGGAAGGAACGCGATATTTTCTGTGTGCCATCGTGGGTATATCACGAACATGTAAATTTATCCGGAACGGAAGATGCTTGTTTGTTTTCTTTCAACGACCTACCAGTAATAGAAAAATTAGGATTGTATCAGGAAAAAGCATATCCAGAGAATAATGGCTATCAGTTAATTGATTAGTCTGAAGTTAAAAGAGAAAAGTAAAAAATAATAAAAACGCTGTAAATCAGTTACTTTAATAAAAAAATGAAATTAGCAACGTATCAAATAAACCACGCAACTCCAAGGTTAGGTGTTGTACAAAATAACCACATGATCGATTTGGAAGATGTGGCACAAATCAAGAAAGAATCGCTTCCGAAAACCATGTTGGATTTAATCGACTTAGGGTTGAATGAAGTGAAAAGGATTCAGGAACTCATAGACAGTTTAACTTCTGAAGAATTAAGCAATTGTTCGTATCCGTTGTCAAATGTAACCTTCCTTGCTCCTATTCCAAAACCGAGAAAAAACATCATCGGAATTGGTTTAAATTATACCGAACACGTAGCAGAAAGTGCAAGAACTTTGGATACCACAGGAAAGCTACCTCAAAAACCAATCATTTTCTCAAAACCACCAACATCGGTAACAGCTACCAATACTAATATTTTGCTAAACCCAAAATTAACACAACAATTAGACTGGGAAGTAGAATTAGCAGTAATTATTGGTAAAGGAGGAAAATACATTGCCAAAAAAGAAGCTTTAAATCACGTTTTCGGTTATACTGTGATTAACGATATTTCAGCGCGTGACTGTCGTCGTGAAGGCCAATGGATTGTTTCTAAAGGGCAAGATACTTTTGCACCAATGGGACCGGTTTTGGTTACTGCAGATGAAATCGAAAATCCTCACAACTTAAACTTGTCATTGAAATTGAATGGCGTTGAAAAACAAAATTCCAACACCAAATTCTTATTATTCAACATCAATGATTTAATTGAAGATTTAAGTACGGTTTTTACTTTAGAATCGGGTGACATCATTGCCACAGGTACGCCTGCAGGAGTTGGTGCCGGTAGAAATCCGCAAGAATGGATGTGGGATGGTGATGTGGTAGAAGCTACTGTGGAAGGTATCGGAACCATTACAAATACTGTAAAAGAAATCAAGTAAACCATACAATGGATAAAACGCAAAAAGCGGTCGAAGTATTCAATAAATGTGCAAATCTCTATGAAGAAAGTTTCATGAATTTTGATTTGTATAATGACACATTCGACTTATTTTGCGAGACCATTGAAGAGAAAAATGCAACAATTTTAGAATTGGCTTGTGGCCCCGGTAACATCACGAAATATCTTTTGCAGAAACGTGCTGATTTTCAACTTTTAGGAACAGATTTAGCTCCAAATATGATTGAATTAGCGCAAAAAAACAATCCTTCAGCTACTTTTGAATTGTTGGACTGTCGTGATTTTTTAAAATTGCATAAAACATTCGATGGAATTCTATGTGGTTTCGGATTGCCTTATCTTTCTAAAGAAGAAGCAGTTCAGCTAATTAAAGACGCTTTTGTATGTCTAAATCCGAAAGGTGTTTTGTATTTAAGTACCATGGAAGATGACTACAGTAAGTCGGGATTGAAAAAAGGAAGCACCGGTGATGAAATTTATATGCATTACCATCAAGCTGATTATTTAAAGGAAGTTATAGTTGGGATTGGGTTTAAAGTGATCTTAGAAAAACGTAAAAACTTCCCAGAACAAAATGGAACAATTACAACAGATTTAATATTAATTGCACAGAAATAAATGAAAAAATACAGAATTGGACAAATAGTACCTTCATCAAACGTAACTATGGAAACTGAAATTCCAGCTGTTTTCCGTTCACGCGAAACCATTTTACCCGAACGTTTTACCTTTCACTCCAGCAGAATGCGCATGAAAAAGGTAACCAAAGAAGAATTGGAAGCTATGGATGCCATGAGTTTAAAGTGTGCTACCGAATTATCCGATGCACACGTTGATGTTATGGGGTATGCTTGTTTAGTAGCGATTATGAGCATGGGACGTGGCTATCATTGTGTATCTGAAGTGAATTTACATCAGGAAACGATCAAAAACGACTTCCCTACTCCAATAGTAACATCGGCAGGGGCTTTAATTAACGGATTGAAAGTTTTAGGCGCTAAAAAAGTAGCCGTGATTACACCATATATGCGTCCGCTAACAGATTTAGTAGTTGATTATATTGAGCACCAAGGATTTGAAGTGGTCGATTCTATTGCTTTAGAAATCCCGGATAATTTAGAGGTTGCTGCGCAAGACCCTATGAACTTACTGGAAATCTATAAAAGACTAGATTTAACTGGAGTTGATGTTTTAGTAGCTTCAGCCTGTGTACAAATGCCATCGTTGGAAGCTATCGATTTAATTCAAAAGGAAATTGGAATTCCGGTAACATCAGCAGCTGTTTGTACGACGTATGAAATGATGAAAAAATTAGGTATTGAAGCTAAAGCGCCTATTGGCGGAGAATTACTTAGCGGAAAATATTAAAATTTTAAACATATCACTAAAGACCTTTTTTGAGGTCTTTTTTTATGCTCGAAAAGTACTTCTATTTTTGTAAATTAGTAGTTATAAAAAAAGCAACACATGAAAAGAAAAGCAACTGCCGTTTGGAACGGTACAGGAAAAGACGGTAGAGGACATTTAACTACACAAAGTACCGTTTTAAACAAAACGCAATATTCCTTTAGTTCTAGATTTGAGGAAGGCATTGGTACCAATCCGGAAGAATTAGTTGGTGCAGCCCATTCTGGGTGTTTTACTATGAAATTGGCTTTTAATTTACAAGCTGCAGGCTATACTCCAGACGAGTTAAAAACCGATGCGGAAATTGTATTTGAAGACGGAACCATTGTAGCGTCTAATCTTACTTTAAATGCAACAGTTCCTGGTATTGATACCGCTAAGTTTGAAGAGCTGGTTCGCGATGCAGAAGCCAACTGCCCTATTTCTAAACTTTTAAACACAAAGATTAATGTTGTGTTTACGCTGAATTCGTAGCTAAACATCAAGTTATAAAAAAAGGCTGTTCATTCGAACAGCCTTTTAATTAACCAAACTTACTTAACTAATTTTTAACCAATTTAATACTCATTACATCTTTATCGCTTATTACTTTAAGGAAATAAACATCCGATTGTAAATGAGATAAATTTATTTCAGGGTTCATTTCATTAATGACCTTTTTATAAATCAATTTTCCTTCGATAGAATACAATGCAATTTCATCTATCATTTGACTGCTTTCAATTTTCAATACATCATTTACAGGATTTGGATAAATTTTTGCAAATGTACTGTTGTTAAAATCTTTAACTCCCAATGTTGTTGTAAAGGCTATTGGACCTTGCCAAGAACTGTTGTTAGTATCACAAGCAGAACGAACATACACTTCATAATTATATTGCTCGGTTAAACCGCTTACCGAAACTGAACTAAAAGAAGTATAAGTACCTACTTGTCCTTCTGGATAACCTAATACTGCCGGTTGAACAATATAATAATATCCGTTTGGTGCAGGATCTGGAGTATCCCAGCTAATTTCTGCCTGACCTCCAACTATATTGCTAACAACAATGTTTGTTGGTTTTGGACAGTTTTGTGTATCATCGTAAGCCGATATTTTAAAATCCCCAAATTGATAAGCCCATCCCCAAACACGAACAATAATTTGTTCTCCTGGAGTTTTGTTTGAAAAACGAATACCTGCATATTGATTGCCTCCAATTACAAATTGATCATTGCAATAATGTTGTCCAACATTTGGATATGGCATGTTATAATAGTATGGTATCAAGGTTGAAGTTCCACAAGAACCCGTATAAGTTTCCATTGCTGTATCATATAACAACGAACCATCTTCTTTACGTGTTTCAATTACAAGATTTCCTGATTCTGGAACTGTTACCGTAAACCAAACATCTCTACCTGCTGTACTAAAGTTTAGAGCAGCACAACCAGGATAATTTGAGTTTGAAGGGTTAACTGTAGCTGATGTATTTGTAGCAACAATATCGTTATCTTCAAATGCTTGTCCAACAATTAAATTGATTGGTGTTGTACAGTCGTCGTTGCTTGGTGGTGGAGGTGATTTATATCCACATAGAGTGAAATGAACTGGATTTGATGTTGTTGCTGAAGCTACCCCTACATAGTAATTTTGTCCTTGTATCAAATTAGCTAATGTTACAGATCCTCCACAAGAAACCACTACAGGTGTTAAACTTCCAGGATTTCCAGAATAAATCGAAATTCCTGTTGTAGCCAATCCATTTGTATAAGAGTAAGAGAATGTATACTCACCTGTTTGTGCTGGTGTAAATGTGTACCAAACATCAGTCAGTGTTGTTGAACAAGCCGAATCGGAAGAGTGTGTAGCTAATTCCAAACTTCCTTCAACCGCATTTTCGCAAACTCTGCTTGAAGATTCAGGTAGCACCTGAGCATTAGCAATGGCATCGTTTGAAGTTTGTATTAAAGGGAAAACACATAATTTAAAACCTGCTGTTGTTTCTGGACACGCTACAGCAACAAAATATTCTTGTCTGGCTGTTAAGGTTCTAATTACATAACGAGTTAAACAACCTGAAGAAATTTGTGTTAAGCTTGTTGCAGGACCTTGGTAAATAAACATATTACCATTGGTAACATTATCTATATTGTTTAATTCTAATGAAAATGCATAATCACCAGTAGTTGGAGCAACAAACTTGTACCATAAATCTTTATAATTGTTATACGTTGCAGCACCACAAGGATAATTTGCAGAATGTGTAGCATTTGCAAACGTAGAAAGTACTGCATTTTCACACTGATAGGTTAACGAAACATTCATATCGAAAGCATCAACCGCTTCGTCATTAAATGGAGCATTTTCGTAGTTGAATTCATCCATGAAAATGTATTGTGCATTCGTTGTTCCACCTAAATGTTTTGGACGGAAGGCGATATATTTATGACCTAAAGCATTGTTGTAATTTGTAAGCGGAATGGTGAATTCTGTCCATGTACTAGCCACTACCGAAGCTTGTGTTAATGTTGTATTATCTAACAACGTAAAAGTACTCATATCGTTAGGATCAGCCACAGTACCAATTTCGATATTCATATTTGCTTCAAAACCTGCTCTTTTGTTCATTTTGAAACGAATCTGCTTGTTAGAAGATAAATCTGAATATTGAGGAGAAATTAAAACTAATGAATTAGGTGTCATAGTTGAAGGGAAAAACAATCGCAATTGCATATTTCCGCTTGACGGTGTAACTCCAAAAGTAGATCCGAATGTTTTTAAATCACCTGTTCCGTTATCATAAATAGACCAACAAGGTTTAACATCCTGTGCGTTAACATTATTCTCAAAACCATCAGCATAAGGAGCAGTAAATGGACTGCAAGTTGTTGTAGCAGCAACAGGTCCTACCCACTCACCAAAATCGGTGTCTGAACATTTTGATCTAACATATATTTGATAAACAGTATTAGCACTTAATCCGCCAAGATTAAAAGGGTTTGAACCAGTATCTGTTCCATTGGTTGAAGCCGTTGGAGCTGGTAAACCTGTTGCCTGAACCAAATATTGCCATTGACTTTCGTTGGTTGGTGAGGCTTGCCATCCGAAATTAATAGAATTGGAAGTCGTACCGTTCACTGTAATGTTTGAAACTTCTAAACATGAAGGTGTTTGTTGAAAACATACACTATCGATATTATAGTTAATACCTGCAGCACCCAAACCATGCTTAAAAGCAATGTATTGGTTAGTTCCAGCTGGAATAGGAAGAGTTACATACGTCCATGTAGACGATAAACCACTTAATGAAGTAATTGGAGTAAACGTTCCTGAACCATCATTAGCGTCTATTGTTCCAATTTGTAATGATGATGCTGTACTTGTAATTCCAGAAACATAAAATCTGATTCTGTGATTTCCATCAGCTGCATTAGGCATCATGGGTAAAATTGCCATTAATTGTCCTGTTGCACCTGTACCATTGTACATTCTTAAATACCTTGAAGGCGAAGGTGCCGAAGTATTTGATTGCACAGCAACACTTGAACTAGAACTTCCAGTTGTATTCACCAAAGTCCAATCGGTTGGATACTGTCCGTTACTATACGAATCAAAGGGTTCACTATACTCACATTGAGCTCGTAAGATTACCCCAAAAACCATAAAGAAAAGAGTAAAAATAAATTTCATAATTAAAATTTTTAGAGATTTCGATTTCGAGTTGTAAAATTACCCATAGCACACATCAATAACTAGTACTATACTTTTGATAAAATGGAAAATTCCACTTTTTTAAAAGCGAAAAAAATATCTTAAAACCTTTAACTACAATGCTTTACATAAAATAATTATTTTAATCCCATAGACTTGAGTTCACGTCTTTTCTGAATCAATTTGCGAAGGTAAAACAGTATTCCCCCCAACAGAAGTATTAAAAAAACACCTAAAATAACAATCCATCTGTTATTTTTTTTCTCTTTACTTTGGTTTTCCTTTTCCATTTTTTGAACCAAAGTGTTGAGTGTATGTTCTTCTTTTTTAAGTAGTTTTTTCTCGACATCTAAATACAACTGAAGGTACTTTTTCTTTTCCGTTTCATTATTTAGTTTGCCATAACTTTCATAAAGCGATTTGTAAATTTCTTTAATAATAGCAATGTCGTTTGCTTCTTTACTTTTTTCCAGCGCTTTCAGAATAATAGTAACACCCTCTTCTGTTTTATTCTCATTTAATAAAATAAGGCCTAATCCATAAAGGGCAGTTCCTTCCATTTTGGTAGAACGAACACTTTGAGCATTAATTAAACATTTTTCGTAATACAACTTAGCTTTATCATGCTGTTTGGTTTCGATGTACATCTCTCCTACTTTGCTGTAAATGATAGCTAATGAATTGATTAATGTTTTATTATGCCCTTTATTTTTCTCGAAAATACTTATTGCTTTCAAATAGTTTTGAAGTGCATATTCGTTACCCAGTTTGTTTTTTAATATGGTTCCTTTAAAAAACAGTATGTTGCCTTTTAAATACTGCAATGAATCCGGTAGCGGGTTAACTTTTGTTAAATTATCTGCTTCTTCTAGATATTCTAAAGCTTTGTCTTCGAGTTCTAAGCGATGGTATTGTGAGCTTATAAAGCCTAAAACGCGTATTTGACTGATGGAATTGGAGTTCTTTTCGGCAATAGTTTTAGCTTCAAAAGCATATTTAAACGATTGCTCGTGATCTTTTAAGATAGCATACGCATTGGCAACGGCCAGTAAAAACGAAACTTGAAAATCGGGTTTGTCCTTAGCTTTTTCAGACCATATAATTCCTTCTTCTATCGCTTTTTGCGGATTGGAATAAATGAGTAAGTTTATCTCTGTGAGTTTCTTTTCATATTGAGCTGTACTATCTACATTAGCCTTTATTGTAAAGGTTAACAAAAGAAAAACTATCAGGGCCCAATATCTCATACTGTAAAATGCTTTATTAAATGTAAGGAGATTTTATTAATTATGAATTTTATTTTCCTTTTTTAAAAACTCGATAAATTGGTTCGGACTTAATCCGGATACCGAACGGAATACCACAGAAAACGCACTATGTGATGAAAATCCGCTAATTTCTGCCAAATAACTTACTTTGTATTTTAAATATTCGGGATCTTTCTTTAATAGGTTAATCACGTAATTAATACGCAACTCGTTGATATAACTGCTGTAATTTTTGCTTTTATATTTTTGAATAATCTCACGAACATACTTCGAATTGGCATCGGTGTATTTTGAAAGCTTTTCAAGGGAGATATCTTGTTTTAGGTACAATTCTGAATCTTCAAACTGATTTAACTTTTCTAAAATAGCTTCCTTAGATTTCTCATTCATTCCTAAATCATCGTCCTTCTTCTCTTCCTCGATAGAATATGTATTCTGTTGATTATTATATGTTTGAATGGTTTTCTTATTGGAAGGCGATTCGTTCATGATTCGCTTAAACTGTGCATATTCCTTTTTGTATTTTACCGAATGATACACGTACAAAAGCACGATAACAAACAACAAGCCTCCTAGAATAAGTAACTTTTTAGACCCAAATACTTCATCGGTTATGGAAGAAGCGTTGCTGTCTTCTTCTATTTGCTTTAGAATTACATTTCTACCAATACGTCTGGATTCAAGATCAAAAACTTCAAATTCGTCTAGTTTTTCATCAAAAAAAGCAATATCACTGGTTCTGTTTTTCTCTTTTAAAATAGGATATAATTCATTGATTAAAATTACCTCATAATTAAGCTTACAAACCAATTCCTGCTTCAGGAAAGCGATGTATTTATCGGCAATAGGATTGTTTTTAGTTAGATAAACACACGCTAAACCATAATGAGCATACTTCATGGAACAACTCGAAGTAATATTGTTTTTACTTAGTGTAGCAAGGCAATTGCCAAAATAATGTTCTGCTAAATCTATTTGAGACGTTCTTAAGTAGCAATACCCTATCAGGTTTCTGTTTCCGGTTAGGAAAATTTCAGGCATTTTTTTACTAAAACACAACGCTTCTTCTTTTTTCAGCAAATCTATAGCTGCAGGAATATTTCCATTTAAAATAAGTTCTCTGGCTTGTTCTTCTAAAACCAACGAAAGCACAATGGTTTTTTGCTTACTGTCATCAATAGACTCGGCTTTGTTTTGAGCGTCGTCTAAATACGTTTTCGCTTTATCGTTAAGTCCAAAATTGAAACAAAAACGAGTTGCCATAATTTCTGCGTAACAGCTTAAAAATGTGTTGTTTTCGGCATCGGAAAGTCTTTTGGCTGCATATAAGTTTTGAATGCTTTTTTCGATATTCCCCAATTGGTTTTGCCCTTGAGATATTAAAAAATAAGCTTGTGCCTTTTGGATATTGGTATTGGAAACCGACAACAAATATTCGCCCGTATTTACATATTGTTCTCCGGGATATTGTACGTTAAGCAATTGTTTTTCGAATATAGCATCATATTCTTTCTTTTCTTGGGAAAAAGAAAGATGGAAATTCAATAAAAAAATTAAAAAACTGATGGTTTTAATTCGCATAACGCAAATATATAAAATGTTAAGGGATTATGATTTAGTATAAAGTTGGATCTCTTTCTCAAGCATTTCAATTTGAAAATTGAGAGTTTTTAATCGAATCTCTATCGGAATCGATTTTGCAAGTCCATGCGTTTTAATTGATTTTTCTCCCGTAACTTGAATTTTTTTAGCTATCTCTTGATGAGTGTTTTTATGCGAATCATTCGTTTCCAAGTATTCTACCAATAGTAAGGAAGACAATGCTTTTTGGTATTTTGAATTTATTTTATCTAGTAATCGCTCAAGTGTTAGTTTTTCAAACTCTATTTTTTTTAATTCATTTTTTAATATCTCTGTTAGTTGCTTCTGTTGCTTAATTAATTCGCTTTCTGTTTTAGTAGTTTTGCGCTTTAAAACATAATCTTGCATTTTTACAAGTTCTAGTAGTTGTTGCGTAGTAAGTTCTCTTTGCCCAATTTCATACATACTAAAATTACTTTTAGTAGTTCCTATTAACAACGCTGTATCCAATTGTGTTATCCCTAATGTTTTTCGGTAGTTTTTTTTATGATTCATATTCTGTGGACTTTATTATTTATAAACAAATATAACCACAATTTTGTGGACTTATGAGTTTTAATTTAAAATTATCCACAAACTTTTAAATTAAGTTTGAAATAAAAACGTTTGTACATTTACATTGAAATAGTAAGTTTTATATAAAAATGAAAAAAAATACAGATAATTCCAGAGTATTTAAAATGTCTTTTGCAGGAGTATATCCGCATTATATAGCTAAAGCCGAGAAAAAAGGTAGAACTAAAGAAGAAGTACACCAAATTATTTTTTGGCTAACCGGGTATGATGAAAAAAGTTTGAAACAAATTTTGGATAAAAAAACCAATTTTGAAGATTTCTTTAACAACGCACCTCAAATTAATCCGAATGTTTCTAAAATCACAGGTGTTATTTGTGGGTATCGTGTGGAAGACATTGAAGATAAGGTAATGCAGCAAATTCGTTATTTGGATAAGTTGATTGACGAATTGGCTAAAGGAAAAGCTATGGAGAAGATACTTAGACAATAAAAAAAGCCACGACAGATGTTGTGGCTTTTTTTATTGTCTAAACTAAAGTTTTTAGTATTTCAATAATTCTAATAATTCGGTTTCGAAACGTTGTTTTGGTAAATACTGGTCTTCTAACGATTTCATAAACGGAATTGCTGATTCTAAACTTCCTACACGTTTTACCGGAGCGTCTAAGTATTCGAAACAGTTTTCCATAATCATCGAAGAAATATCGCTGGCAATACCTCCAAACAAAGTGTCTTCCTGAAGGATAATTACACGACTTGTTTTCTTAACCGATGCATAAATAGCATCCCAATCTAACGGTTGTAATGAGCGTAAGTCTAACAAATCCGCTGAAATTTCAGGGTTTTTCGCTAACGTTTCCAATGCCCAGTGCACTCCTGCTCCAAACGAAATAATGGTTACATCGTTTCCTTCTTTTAGCAAAGCCGCTTTTCCAAAAGGTAATGTGTAATAATCTTTAGGAACATCCTGATAAATGCTTCGGTATAATAATTTGTGCTCGAAGAACATTACCGGATTAGGGTCGTTGATAGCTGTATTTAATAAACCTTTTGCATCGTAAGGGAATGCCGGATAAACTACTTTCAAACCTGGAGTTTTGGTA
This sequence comes from Flavobacterium sp. IC2-16, assembly GCF_055521455.1. Taxonomy (NCBI): domain Bacteria; kingdom Pseudomonadati; phylum Bacteroidota; class Flavobacteriia; order Flavobacteriales; family Flavobacteriaceae; genus Flavobacterium; species Flavobacterium sp. IC2-16. The sequence continues at coordinate 20,665 of NZ_CM145480.1, forward strand.
AACCAAGCCTCATTCGTTTGCGAGTGAAAAGGTCCTGCTTGAGTACCTCCACCACAAGGCATACGCACTACTACATCGGAATTCTCTTGCCAACGGTAGTGTTGTTTTGCTAATAAATTTACAATCGGGTTGAATCCTGTAGAAACGAAATCGGCAAATTGCATTTCCACCACCGCTTTATATCCGTTAATAGATAAACCGTTTGCTGCAGAAACAATAACGCTTTCGCAGATTGGCGTATTACGAACACGTTCTTTTCCGAATTGCTCCACAAAACCATCAGTAATTTTGAATGCACCACCGTATTCAGCAATATCTTGTCCCATAATTACCAAATTCTCATGACGCTCCATCGATTGACGTAATCCATTAGAAATGGCATCAATTACACGGATGTTTTCTACTTCATTTGAATGATTAACTTCTTGATATTCCCACGGACGGTATACATCATTCAATTCTTCATTCAAATCAGCTACAATAGCTGGCTCTTCCTGAACTTTTGCCCAGTCGGTATCGATTTCTTTTTTAATATCTGCACGAATTGCTTCGTCTTCTTCATCCGATAAAACTGCTGTAGCTTTCAAATAGTTTCTGTAGTTTTCCACCGGATCTTTAATCGCCCACATGTCCATCAATTCCTGAGGAACATATTTGGTACCACTCGCCTCTTCGTGCCCACGCATACGGAATGTCATAAACTCTAACAATACCGGACGAGGATTTTCGATCATCGAAGCTTTTAATTCAGAGATTAGATTGTAAACTTCTAAAATATTATTTCCGTCTACTACATGACTCTCCATTCCATACCCTACACCTCTATCGGCTAATTGAGCACAACGGTATTGTTCGTTGGTTGGTGTGGATAATCCGTAACCGTTATTTTCGATTACAAATAAAACCGGTAAATCCCATACTGAAGCTACGTTTAATGCTTCGTGGAAATCTCCTTCGGAAGTAGCACCTTCTCCTGTAAATACAGCGGTAACTTTTCCGTTTTTCTTTAATTTATTGGCTAACGCAATTCCGTCTGCAATTCCTAACTGCGGACCTAAGTGCGAAATCATACCAATAATATTGTATTCCTGCGTTCCGAAGTGGAACGAACGGTCACGACCTTTGGTGAATCCGTTACGTTTACCTTGCCATTGCGAGAACAAACGGTGCAACGGAATTTCTCTTGTAGTAAACACCCCTAAATTACGGTGCATCGGTAAAATATATTCGTCTTTATCCAAAACCGAAGTAATTCCAACAGAAATAGCTTCTTGCCCAATTCCGGAAAACCATTTGGATACTTTTCCCTGACGGATAAGGATTAACATTTTCTCCTCTATCAATCGGGGTTTTAAAATCTTTTTATATAAATCTAATAATTGTTCGTTGGTTAGATTCTTTCTTTCGAAGTTCATTGTTTAGTGCTTTAAAAACGCAGTCAAAAGTATAAAAAATAACACTTTTAGCCTAAATTGTTTTCTTTTTTTATTCGTTATAAAAATGGCGCAATTAGTGTGGAATTACACAAACTTTTAAAATGTTGACAACTTTATTATTTTAATCCAAAAATTATTCTCTACATTTGTTTGTATAATGGTTTCAAACCGAAAAAGTTATTAACAAAAACTAAGTACAATGCAAAACATTCCTAGTGTTGACTTACGTGATTTCCTGTCGGATGATCCGGCACGTAAACAAAAATTTGTAAATGAAATCGGAAAAGCCTACGAAGAAATCGGCTTCGTAGCATTAAAAGGTCATTTCTTAGATGACAAATTAGTTGATGAACTTTACAGTGAAGTTCGTAATTTCTTTAACCTTCCTTTGGATGTAAAAGCAAAATACGAAATTCCTGGTATTGGCGGACAAAGAGGTTATGTTTCTTTTGGTAAAGAACATGCTAAAGGGCGTTCGGCTGGTGACTTAAAAGAATTCTGGCACTTTGGTCAGTATGTAAGTGAAGGTTCTAAATACGCTAACGAATATCCAGATAACGTTTCTGTTTCTGAATTACCAAAATTTAATACTGTTGGTAAAGAAGCATATCAAATGCTTGAAAAAACTGGTGTTTATGTATTAAGAGCTTTGGCTATTTATATCGGATTGGATGAATTCTACTTCGACAAATACATTAAAGACGGAAATAGTATTTTACGTCCTATTCACTACCCTCCTATTACAGATGAACCTCAAGACGGAGCTGTTCGTGCAGCTGCCCACGGAGATATTAACTTGATTACCTTATTAATGGGTGCTCAAGGTAAAGGATTACAAGTTCAAAACCATGACGGTCAATGGATTGATGCTATCGCAGAACCAGACGAATTGGTAATTAATGTTGGTGATATGTTATCACGTCACACCAATAACAAATTAAAATCTACTATTCACCAAGTGGTGAACCCACCTAGAGAATTATGGGGAACTTCGCGTTACTCTATCCCATTCTTTATGCACCCAGTTGGTGATATGTCATTAAACTGTTTAGAAAGCTGTATCGATGCAGAACATCCTAAATTGTATGATGATATTACTGCTGGTGATTTCTTATACGAACGTTTAGTAGATCTAGGATTGATTAAAAAATAATTTTTTAAAAAATTCCAATACATAAATTCCAAATTCCAAGTCAAATTGGGATTTGGAATTTAATTTTTAAATAACTTTGAAAACTACGTTTTACCTTATTGGGCTTTTATAATTATGGACTTACGCGATCAACTTAAAAACTTATTTCCAGAGCATGAAGAATCGAATGAACCGGAAGAAGTTCAACACGAAAATCATGAACTCTTTATTCAAAAAGAACCGCTGATTTGCAAATTCGAAAAACGCAAAGGAAAAGTAAATACTATTATTGAAGGTTACGAAGGTGATGTGGAAGATTTTAAACTTTTAGCTAAAGAAATTAAAACCAAATTAAGCGTTGGCGGGAGTTTTAAAGACGATGCGATTATTATACAAGGTGATTATCGCGACAAAATCATGGAAATGCTAAAATTTAAAGGCTTTAAAGTAAAACGCGTTGGTGGTTGATTAATAAGTTCGCAGTCGCAGTCGCAGTTGAGCTACTAGAAACACACAACCAAGCAATTAAGTAACTCAGAAACAAAAAATTATGTCAGAAATAAAATCATCAGAATTAATACTAAATCCAGACGGTAGTGTTTATCACTTAAATCTACGTCCGGAAAATATTGCTCACGATATCATCTTTGTGGGTGATCAAGAACGTGTTGCCAAAATCACAAAACACTTTGACAGTATTGAATTTACTACGCAAAAACGTGAATTTAAAACTGAAACAGGTATTTATAAAGGTAAACGATTAACCGTACAATCTACGGGAATTGGCCCTGATAATATTGATATTGTATTGAATGAATTAGACGCCTTAGTGAATGTTGATTTAACAACCAGAACTGTTAAACCTAATCATACAGCATTAAATATTGTGCGTATTGGTACTTCGGGTTCATTACAAGCTGATATTCCTGTTGACAGTTGGGTTATGAGCAAATACGCGATTGGATTAGACAATATGTTACGCTCGTATTTAATTGAAGAACATTCCGTTTCTGAATTGGAAGACGCTTTTATAGCTCAAACCAATTGGGATTTACGCAAAGGGCGACCAACAGTTGTTCCCTGTGCTTCCAGCTTAGAAGATAAAATCTTCACCGACAAATTCCATAAAGGTTTTACAGGTACGGCTGGTGGATTTTACGGGCCTCAAGGTCGTGTAGTTCGTTTGAACATTCAAGATCCGAATTTGAATAAAAAAATGGATGCTTTCAATTATAATGGAACCAGAATGACTAATCTTGAAATGGAAACATCTGCAATTTACGGTCTTGGAAAATTATTAGGACATAACTGCTTATCGTTAAACGCCATTATTGCCAACAGAGCAGTAGGCGAATTTAGCTCAAGACCAGAACAAACTGTCGAAGAATTAATTAAATACACTTTGGATAAGTTAGTGGAATAATGAAATTCCGTTTCGCTCGACATACTAATGACTTGGAAAGAATCAAACGTTTTTATGTAAACGTTTTGGAGTTCGAAGTATTGGGAAGTTTTAAAAATCACGATTCTTATGATGGTGTGTTTCTTGGTTATCAAAATTCCGATTGGCATTTAGAGTTTACAACATCGAATGACATTGCAAATCATCATGCTGATGAAGATGATATTTTGGTGTTTTATCCCGAATCAAAGATCAAGTATAACAAACTGATTGATAATGTAATAAATAACAACATCTCAATAATTGCTTCAAAAAATCCGTATTGGAATGAAAATGGAAAAATGATACTGGATCCGGATGGTTTTAGAGTAGTAATTTCGAATTTAAAAGCTGTATAATGAACTTGCCTGTTTTAGAAACTTCACGCCTTATTCTTCGTCCTTTAGAGGATGCTGATGTAGCTGATTTTTTTAAAATAAATGACAATCCTAATGTTAGTAAGTATTTGCGAAATCCTTTACGTAACATAGCTGAAACGGAAAAGTATATTGCTAAAATTAAAGCAGAATATATCCAAAATGGGATTGGCAGGTTTGCAGTGGTATTGAAAGAGAATAATGCATTGATTGGTTTTTCCGGACTAAAGTATAGAGCGAACGAAGAAAATGGTTATGCTGATTTTTATGATATCGGATACCGATTTTCTGAAGAATACTGGGGGAATGGATATGCTAAAGAAGCAGGTTTTGCTTGGATTGATTATGGTTTTAAAGTAATGAAACTTGAACTATTGTTTGCCTGCGCTGAAGCTGAAAACGTAGCTTCTAACCATTTGCTTAAACATTTAGGATTTCAGTTTACAAATTCCTATTTGGTTAATGAAGTTTTACACAATTGGTATAAATTAGAAAACAAACTATAATGCATATAAAAATCGAAACCGAACGTTTGCTTTTAAGAGAATTGCTTCCTTCCGATCAAGAAGGAATTTTTCATTTGGATTCCGACATGGATGTTCATGAGTTTTTGGGTAAAAATCCAATCAAAACCATTGAAGAAGCACAAAACATTATCGATTTCGTTCGTATGCAGTATCACGAAAATGGTATTGGTCGATGGGCTGTTCTTTTAAAAGAGAATCACCAATTTATTGGATGGGCTGGTTTGAAATTGGTTAAAGAAGAAATTAACGGACATCAGAATTTCTATGACTTGGGCTATCGTTTCATTAAAAACTTTTGGCAGAAAGGTTATGGTTATGAAGCTGCTAAAGCCTGTTTAGACTATGCGTTTGATGAAATGAAACTTAAAGAAGTTTACGCACACACGATGATTGGTAACGAAGGTTCGAAACGAATTCTTGAAAAAATTGGAATGAAAAACACAGGAACTTTTTTTCATGGTGACGATGAATGTGCTTGGTTTGAATTGAATAAAAAAGATTATTTACAACAGTTATGAAATTAAAAATTCACGAATACAATAAAAATTATAATTCATGAGTAAAACAGTACGAATAGCCGGAGTTCCGGAACATTTTAATTTGCCATGGCACTTATGTATTGAAAATGGTGAATTTGATGAAGTAGATATCGATTTACAATGGACCGATGTACCAGAAGGAACCGGAAAAATGTGTCAGATGCTACGTAATCGCGAAACTGACATGGCTGTAATTTTAACCGAAGGAATTGTAAAAGATATTTCTGCAGGAAACGATTCGTCTATTGTTCAAATTTATGTGCAATCGCCTTTAATTTGGGGAATTCATGTGGATGCTAAATCTGATTTTCAACAATTATCGGATTTAGAAAATAAAAAAGTCGCTATTAGTCGTATGGGCTCCGGCTCTCATTTAATGGCGATTGTTAATGCTAAAACACAACATTGGAATACACAAAATTTGCAGTTTGAAATTGTAAATACTATTGACGGTGCTGTTGAAGCTTTATCTTCAGGTCAAGCCGATTATTTTATGTGGGAGCGCTTTATGACTAAACCCTTGGTAGACAATGGTACATTTAGAAGAATAGCCGACTGCCCTACTCCTTGGCCTTGTTTTGTGATTGCGGTTCGAAATGAATTTTTAACAAACAACAAACATGTTGTGGCTCAAATTTTAGAAATCATCAATAATACCACAATCGAATTTAAAGAAATTCCGAGTATAGACAGAACATTAGCTACGCGTTACAACCAAAAATTAGAAGATATCCAGGAATGGTTAAAATTAACACGCTGGTCACAAAAGAAATTAGATAAAAACACGTTTGATAAAATACAAAACCAATTATTTGAATTACATTTGATTGAAACAAAACTCAATTTCGATTTGATTGTAAAATAGTTAGGGAAACTCTAATGGTTCCAGCATTACCCCCAAAGTTACTTCGTTTACGAGAAAAGCTTTCTTTGCCAAAGCCTTGGGATACTGTTGTGATTTTTTTACTGAATATTTTAATTACCATCCCTATTTTTATCATAGCCCATCAAAACTTAATTGATCCGGGCTGGCCACTTCAAGCCGACAGAATAGCACTGTTTTTGGTAATTTTGCTTGTTGTACAATTGATTTTAAGACTATTAAAAACAATTATTATCATTTGTATTTTTTTATACCTTATTGCTTTAGTTTGGGGAACACTATTTGGCGGTTACGGGTTTTCGGCAGTATTAGAAGATTATCAGGCTATGATTTTCACTATGAACGACAGTCCGAATCCACAAGACATTATCATTTCGAAATTACTTCCATTTCCGAATAAATCTAAAATTATAGATGCTGTGGATTATACCAATCCAAAAGTTCGAAATTTCGCACTGAAAGCAACTACAATGCATTTTCAGGATGTAAAAGGACACCGAGAATACCGTCAAATTATTCAGTGTTTTGCTATTTTTAAAGAAATCAGAAACCGCTGGAACTATGTAAACGATCCTAAAGGTCGCGAATATATTGCCTATGCCAGTGAATCGCTTCAACATTTTTCTGGTGATTGCGATGATCATGCTATATTAACTTCTGCCCTAATAAGAGCCATTGGAGGAACACCAAGAATTATCCATACTGGTGGACATTTATATCCGGAAATGCTTATTGGAACTAGAGTCGATTTAGAAAATATCAACTATTTAATTAAAGAAGAATTGTTTCCGGAAGAATCTAAAGGAAAAGAAATTCATTATCACATTGACGAATACGGTCAAATATGGCTAAACCTCGACTATACAGCTAAATATCCAGGAGGACCATTTATGAGTGAAGAAATTCTAGGGCAACTTACTTTTAATTAAACTTGCTTTTGCTATATTTACCATCATTATTTAAAATATAAGTATGAAAAAAATTGCTCTACTGGCTGTTATTTTCTTGGCTCAGTTTGCTAATGCACAAGAAGATAGTACTGCAGTTGCCAGTCCGCTTTCACTTAAAAAAAATGAAATTCGCTTTGACGTAGTGTCCGTTATCACTAAAATGCGTTTTCAGGTTAGTTACGAACGTTTTTTAAACAAAGATTTTTCTGTTGGTTTAAGCACCAGTTTAGCAAAAAGCAATAAAGCTAAAGATGATTTTCAGGAAAACTTCAATAAAACATTACCTGAATACGAAGTGAATCCTTTTGTACGTTATTCCCTTTCTAAAAGCGAAAAAAACTATTATTTTGTTGAAGCTTTTGCTTCTGTAAATGGTGGTAAGTACAAAGAGCTTGAACACTTACAAGATGGCGCCTACAATTATGTAGCTGCTATAGAAAAAAAATATACAGATTTAGCTTTAGGAGGCGCTGTTGGGTATAAACTTTATTTTAACGATAAATTCTGTATGGATTTGTATGTTGGGGTTGGAAAAAACCTTTTGAATACAGATAAAAGTCCTACCTATGTTCAACGTGTTGGAGCCAATATTGGATACCGATTTTAAAAGTTATTACCATGAAAAAATTATTATACATAGCCTTACTAGGAACTTTATCACTTGTTTCGTGTAAAAGTGACGATGAATTTTACAATCAAGTTTATCTTTCGGTTCCCGATCTTATTACTATTGATACTCCGCCAGCTTTAACTGGAGAAGTCTTAAGTTTTCACACTGAATTTTCAAGATACCTTCCTGAAGAAGGACAAACAAACTTATTAGATATTCGTAAAACAAGTGGCGCAGATTATTTTGGCTTTGCTTATCGTTTAGAAAAGAAAAATACTAGTAACCAATGGGTTACTGTTTTCAATAATGAAGACGAATACGAACCCGTAAATGCTAATTATAATTCAACTAGTATGACGTATAAAGCGGATAAAGACGTTACGATTACTACTGCAGGTGACTATCGTTTAAGCTTCGGACAAAGTTATACAGGTGTGCAATCAACCGATTTAATTTCAGCTAATGCAGCAAACAAAACTATGGTTCGAATTACAACCAATGCAGATAATACCGACTCTCAAGGTTTTCTATACTTTACAGTAAATTAAAAAATCCGCCTTCTGGCGGATTTTTTTTACCATTCTATTTCGCTTTTTCCGTATTTAACTAAATACTTATTCGCTAGTTTAAAGTGATTGTTTCCAAACCATTTTTTATGAACTCCAGCAAAAGATGGATGTCCAGAAGTAAGCACGCAATGTTTATTCGGGTCTATTAGCTCCGCTTTCTTTTGAGCAAATGCTCCCCATAGCAAAAAAACCAAGTTTTCACTTTTATCGGACAACATTTGAATAACCGAATCTGTAAATTTTTGCCATTCTAAATGCTTATGGCTGTTAGGATTGTCTTTCCTTACTGTTAGCGTAGCATTTAGCAATAAAACTCCTTGGGTTGCCCATCGTTCTAAATTACCCGAAGTTGGCAACAATATATGATTGAATTCGTTGTTGATTTCTTTATAAATGTTTAATAACGACGGTGGAATTTTAACCGTATCATTCACCGAAAACGCCAATCCGTTTGCTTCTCCTTCTCCATGATAAGGATCTTGTCCAATAATCACTACTTTAACTTTATCAAATGGAAAATAATTAAAGGCGTTAAAAATTAATTCCTTTGGTGGAAAACAGGTAGTTGTCGCATATTCTTCTTCAACTTGTTTCCATAATGTTACGAAGTAATCTTTTTTGAATTCTGAAGCTAATACTTCATTCCAAGATGAATTAATTGATAGGTTCATAGCTAAAATTTAATCAAAAATATAAAAATCTATTGCAAAGAGGCTTACAACCTTTGTAACTTTGATGCTTTACAAACAAAAATGATTTCAATTACCAATAAAACATTACAAGATTTAGAGTTTCACACGGTTCTCGAAACGGTTTCCGATTTGTGTACAACAGAATTGGGAAAACAGAAAGCCTTGTCTATTATTCCGTTTAAAGAGAAGGAATTACTAATGGATATCTTGTATCAAACGTCTGAATATGTTTCTTCTTATAGCAATAACAATGCTATTCCGAATCATTATTTTGATGAGATAACAAACGAATTAAAGTTTCTTGCCATTGAAGACAGTTTTTTAGAAGCCGGAAGTTTTAAAAAAATTGCCACATTATCTGAAACAGCCAACACTTTATTGGTGTTTCTTAAAAAGTTCGATAGTTATTATCCTAAATTAAACTTAAAAGCTACTGAAGTAGAATACACCAAGTTTATTGTTCAAAAAATTGATGAAGTTTTAGACAAATATGGTGAAATAAAAGACAGTGCTTCTCCTAATTTATCCGAAATCAGAAAAAATATGAATCTGGTTCGCGGTAAAATAAATCAGAGTTTTGGTGTAGCACTTTCAACGTATAACGGACTAGGATATCTAGATGATATTCGTGAAAGCATAGTTGACAACCGAAGAGTTTTAGCGGTTTTGGCGATGTATCGACGAAAAGTTAAAGGTTCAATACTTGGAAGTTCAAAAACGGGCAGCATCGCTTATATTGAACCAGAAGCTACATTGCGTTATTCCAGAGAATTAAGTAACTTAGAGTATGAAGAACGCGAAGAAGTTACTCGTATTTTAAAACAACTTACAAACACCATTCGCCCTTATACCGACCTTTTAAAGCAATATCAGGACTTTTTAAGCGATATGGATGTAACAGCAGCAAAAGCGAGATATGCTAATAGAATTAACGGTATTCTACCAGCCATTACCACCAAAAAGTGTTTGTATTTTCGTGAGGCCTTTCATCCTATCTTACTTTTAAAAAATAATGAGAAGAAACAACCTACCTATCCTCAAACCATTGAACTTAAAGATGATAGTAGAATTATAGTTATATCTGGTCCAAATGCCGGCGGAAAAAGTATTACTTTAAAAACAATTGGACTACTCCAATTAATGCTGCAAAGCGGACTTCTAATTCCGGTTCATGAAAGAAGTGAAACTTTTTTATTTGATCGTATACTGACGGATATTGGAGATAATCAATCTATTGAAAATCATTTAAGTACATACAGCTATCGATTAAAAAACATGAATTACTTCCTAAAAAAATGTAATGCCAAAACCTTGTTTTTAATTGATGAATTTGGTACTGGTTCCGATCCAGAATTGGGTGGTGCCTTAGCAGAAGTATTTTTGGAAGAATTTTATTCTCGTGAAGCTTTTGGTATTATCACTACACATTATACCAATCTTAAAATATCAGCCAACGAATTACCATTTGCTACAAATGCAAACATGCTTTTTGATGAGAAATCGTTAGAACCTATGTATAAACTTCATTTAGGTCAAGCCGGAAGTTCATTTACATTTGAAGTTGCACAAAAAAATGGTATTCCATACGGATTAATCAATCGTGCAAAAAAGAAAGTAGAAGGCGAAAAAGTTCGTTTTGACAAAACCATAGCTAATCTTCAAAAAGAGCGTTCTAAGCTTGAAAAAACGTCTCAAAATCTAAAAGAAGAAGAAAGTAAAGCGCGTGAAGAAAGCAAAAAAATGGAAAGCATCAACAGTAAAATTCAACAAAAATTAGAAAGTTACCAAGAACTTTTTGATGCAAACCAGAGGTTAATTTACATGGGGCAAAAGGTAGATGATATATCCGAAAAATACTTTAACAATAAAGACAAAAAAATACTTATTGGTGAATTTCTGAAAATGGTTGAAATTGAAAATTCCAAACGAAAAAAAATAACCCAAAAAGAGAAAAAAGCCAAGGAAATTGTTGAGAAGAAAGTTATTGAAGAAGTAAAAGTAATTGTTGAAGAAATTAGGAAAGAGAAAAAAGAAAAGAAAATAAAGCTTCAAAAAGAAGAAGCTAACAAACCAAAAGTGCAACTTAAAGTTGGTGATCGCGTTCGCATGATTGATGGTAAATCTATTGGAACTATTGATGCAATAGAAAAAAACAAAGCTACTGTTAATTATGGTATTTTTACTTCTAAAGTCAGTATAGACGAATTAGAATTTGTTCAAGCGAAATGATATGGAAAAACTGCCCGAAAATAAAAAAATAATCCTTTTTGACGGAGTTTGTAATTTATGTGATTCCACTGTCCAAAAAATTATTAAAGCCGATAAAAACGATATCTTTCGATTTGTATCACTTCAATCTGAATTGGGTCAGGAAATTATAAAACACATTGGTATTGATACTCAAAAAACTGACAGTATTATTCTTTATGAACCCGGAATTGCCTATCATATAAAAGCAGAAGCCGCAATTGAAATTGCAAAAGCTATAGGTGGCATATATAGTTTATTAGCTTTATTTACAATATTCCCGAATTGGATTCAAAATAAAGGATACGATTACATCGCCAAAAATCGATATAAATGGTATGGAAAAAAAGAAAGTTGTATGATTCCTACACCAGAATTAAAATCTAAATTTTTAGAATAAAAAAGTCCCGAGAATTCGGGACTTTTAGTTATATGCTAATAAACTTAGTTTTTAATGATTTTCTTAGTAGCAACACCTTCGTTAGTATTGATGTTAAGGAAATAAACTCCTGCATTCAAATCTGAAACGTTAACCTGAGAATCTGAAACAGAATTTAATTCAATTGATTTAACGATTCTTCCGTTAACATCTACAACCGTTAAAGAATTAATTTGAATATTTCCTTTGTTTGAAATGTTAACTACATTATTTACAGGGTTTGGATAAGTTGAAAACTTAGATGACACAAAGCTATCTGTAGATAACGTTGCAGCAGTTACTTTGAAATCATCAACCATAAACATATATCTATCATTACTCACACATTGAATACCAATTCGAATTGTTTGACCGTCATATGCAGATAATGACTGTGTTCTTTCAGTCCAAGTACCATATGGTGGTTGAATAACTCCAACACCAGAAATAATAGTAAAATCTGTTGTAGTTGTAGGAGTACCAGCCCCAACATATACACCTATTTTATATCTTTCTAGTCCGTAACTATCCGACATTGATTTTGCCCAAATACTTAATGCACTTCCGGTAGCCCCCACTAAACTAATTGGTGGACTTACTAACCAGTCATTGTTTGCCGTTGGACCTCCAGTTGTAGAAGGAACAGCATCCCAACATGCAGCATATTTAGAACCAGTCCTAGGATCGAAGTTTCTGTTTTCTGTTTCACCTCCAACACCATTAGTTGCATTAACCACTAAAGCTGTAGTAGGATTAAAAATTTGAAAAGCCTGTGGTGCACCAGCATTAGGCCATGCAGCGTTCCATGATGGATCAGAAGCTGCTCCACCTCCAACGTAAGTATCTAACAAATCTAAATCCAATGTTAACCATTGTCCAAATCCAGAGATATCGAAATCATTATACGTTTCGAAACTATCCTGAAAAATTGTTACCTGAGAAAATCCCAGTGAAGAAAACAGTAATGTTAAAGAGAGTAATAGTTTTTTCATATTAATATAGTTTTGAGTTTGCTTAACAAAAATATATAAAATTGTGAATTAACCTATCTATTTAACAGTTAATTATTACAAAATGTAATCCACCAAAACCAAAGCTGCCATAGCTTCAACAATAGGCACTGCTCTTGGAACTACACATGGGTCGTGTCTTCCCTTACCTTGCTGCTCTATAATATTTCCGGTTACATCTAAAACTTCTTGTTTTTGCATTAAGGTCGCAACGGGTTTAAATGCAACTCTAAAATAAATATCCATTCCATTAGAAATTCCTCCCTGAATACCTCCGGACAAGTTCGATTTTGTAGTTCCGTCTGGATTAAACAGGTCGTTATGCTCACTTCCTCTCATTTTGGCACCACAAAAACCACTGCCAAATTCGAAGCCTTTTACGGCATTAATAGACAACATGGCTTTACCTAATTCGGCATGTAATTTATCAAACACAGGTTCACCAATACCAACAGGAACATTTTGAATAACACAAGTTATTGTACCACCAACAGTATCTCCTTCTTTTCGAATTTGTTTAATAAATTCTTCCATTTTTTGAGCAGTAGCAATATCTGGGCAGCGAACAGGGTTCATTTCGGTTAATGAAAAATCTAAATCCTGATATGGTTTATCTATAAAAATTTCTCCAACCGAAGAAACAAAGGCATTAATTTTAATATTCGGAATAACCTGTTTTGCAATAGCGCCTGCAACTACTCTACTTGCGGTTTCTCGAGCGGAGCTCCTTCCGCCTCCTCTATAATCACGTATTCCGTATTTTTTTTCATAAACATAATCGGCATGGCTAGGACGAAACGTATCTTTTAAATGTTCATAGTCGTTTGATTTCTGGTTTTCATTCGGAATCATAAATCCAATAGGAGTACCTGTGGTTTTACCTTCAAAAATCCCCGACAAAAACGTAACGGTATCCGACTCTTTTCGCTGGGTTACAATTGCAGACTGACCTGGTTTTCTTCGATCTAATTCTTTTTGAATCGCTTCAAAATCTAACGCAATTCCAGAAGGACAGCCATCAATTATCCCACCAATTGCTTCGCCGTGCGATTCACCAAAAGTCATTATTTTAAATTTATTTCCAAAAGTATTGCCTGCCATTGCTTCAAATTTTAATCAAAAGTAAGTTTTTTAAGCGTATTTATCCGATACAATCAAAATTAACTAATAATATGGTAACGGTCCGATAACGATATAGTAATTTTTAAATAGTTGCTTTGAAACAAAACTACATTGAAAAAAAGAAACATTGATCTTGTTGTTATTTCTGATGTCCATTTAGGCACTTTTGGATGTCATGCAAATGAATTGTTAGCCTATTTAAAATCGATTAAGCCTAAAATATTAATCTTAAATGGTGACATTATTGATATTTGGCAATTTAGGAAATCATACTTTCCAAAATCACATCTAAAAGTCATTAAAAAGATAATCGATTTTACATCAAAAGGAACAACAGTATATTACATAACAGGCAACCACGATGAAATGCTTCGTAAATTTGCTGATACTAAAATGGGTAATATATCTATCATTAATAAATTGGTTTTAGAGTTGGATGGAAAAAAAGCTTGGTTCTTTCATGGCGATGTTTTTGATAATTCGGTTCATCAAGCAAAATGGATTGCAAAACTTGGTGGCATTGGATATGACTATTTAATTTTATTAAACCGCTTTATAAACTGGTGTTTGGTTAAAATGGGGAAAGAACCTTACTCGCTATCTAAGAAAATTAAATCCGGTGTAAAAAAGGCAGTAAAATTCATAGCCGATTTTGAAAATGCTGCTATAGATGTAGCTATTGATAACCAATACGACTACGTAGTTTGTGGACACATACATGAACCTAAATTGGAAATACGCACTACAAAACATGGTTCAACAACCTATTTAAATTCGGGCGATTGGATTGAAAACCTAACAGCCTTAGAATATCATAAAAAACGTTGGAAGCTCTATACACACCAAAAAACAACTCCAATAGATGAAGAAAAAGAATATTTCGAAATGGAAGAGCAACTTTACGAGCAAATGGTTCTTCATTCAATTTTGACAAAAAAATAAAATCTATTTCATTTTTAGTATATTAGCTAATCTAAAACCCTTACTAAAATCATGAAATTAAAATTAGTATCATTTGCCTTTTTTAGTTTAGCTCTTTTTTCGTGTTCATCGGACAGCCCTTCAGATTCAAACATACCAAGTACGAATTTTACCATACCCTTGGAAACTGGTAAATACTGGACATACGATGTTACTGATGGAACAAACAATACTCGAGACTCATTATATATATCTGGCGATACACTTATTAATTCGATAACGTATAAGAAGTTTAAAACAAAAGATAATATTGCTACAGGATTTTATACATCGTCTATTAGAAACAATGGGGTTCGTGAACAAGATCATAAACTATTACTTTCAGGAGACTTAGGATTGGCCTCTGGACAACAATTACCAATTACATTAGATTTATCGCTTTCTGATTTTATCATTTTTAAAAAAAATGCAGCAAATGGTGAATTGCTTTCTTCTAAATCTGGAACTATTAATCAAACTATTCAAGGCTATCCGTTGACAATTAATTACACCCTAAAATCTATTGGCGGCAATGTATTAAATAGCTTTACAGTACCTGGTTCAGGTACAGATGTATATTCTAATGTAAGAACCTCAAAAATTGTGCTTCGTGTTTCTGTAACTACAACAATCGATATTGGCGGCACACCATTTACACAAACTGTACTTTCCGAACAAGATGTATTAACCTCTACACAATACCTTGCTGATACCATAGGAGTTGTATATGTAAACACTGTTACATCATATAACATGAATGCTTTAATTGCTACTCAATTAGGCATAGATCCTACTAATTCACAAACCCAAGAAGAGTTTTTAGACACCTACAATTAATGTTAATTTTTTTTGAAACTATACTAAAATTAAAAAAGATAAGTTTATATTTGTTAAAATTAAAAACAGTATGAAAAAAGTAATTTTATCTGCTATTATGCTACTAGGCTTAGCATTTAGCGCACAAGCACAAGAAATTTCAAAGAACGCATTAGGTTTACGTTTAGGGGACAACGATGGCTTTGGAGGTGAAATTTCATATCAAAGAGGTCTTTCTAAAAACAACCGTTTAGAATTCGATTTAGGTTGGAGAAATAGTCATGATGTTGATGCTTTTAAATTAGCTGGTCTTTACCAATGGGTATGGAACATCGATAAAGGTTTCAACTGGTATGCTGGAGTTGGTGGTGGTGTTGGTTCTTGGAGCTACGACAAACATGGTTTTAGCGACAGTGGAACTTTCTTATTTGCAGCTGGAGATATTGGTATCGAATATAATTTCGATATTCCATTGCAATTATCATTAGACTTCAGACCTGAGTTATACTTCAATGATGACTGGAGAGATGACAACTTCGGACCGGATTTAGCGTTAGGTATCCGTTACCGTTTCTAATAATAAAAAAAGTCCCGATATAATCGGGACTTTTTTATTTAATCAAATTTTTGTTTTTATACTTTTTCAATGCTTTTTCATATAAAGCTTCGTAAATAGGCATAATATTTTGAATGTCAAATTCTTTTGCAAGTTCAAGTGCATTCTTTTTAAATTGAAGAAGCCTACTGTCATCTGACAAAATTAAAACTGCATTTTTAGACATTTCTTCAACATCACCTACATCGCTTAAATATCCTGAATAGCCTTGCTTGTTTACTTCTGGTAAACCTCCAGAATTACTGGAAATTACTGGAACGCCAGAGGCCATTGCTTCTAGTGCTGCTAAACCAAAACTTTCCGTTTCAGAAGGCAATAGAAACAAATCTGAAAAACATAATATTTTGTCAATTTCATGGCTGTTTCCGAAGAAAATTACCTTGTCTGTAATATTCAAATCTCTACAAAGTTTTTCAGCAACTTCTTTTTCTGGGCCTTCCCCCACCATCATTAACTTCGACGGAATTTCTTTTTGTACATTATAGAAAATTTTCACTACATCGGTAATTCGTTTTACTTTTCTGAAATTACTAATATGTGTAATAATTTTTTCTTCTTTTGTTGCCATTAACGATCTATGACAATTAGAAGTCACATCCATTCGTTCTTTATCGATTTCTATGAAATTCGGAATTACTTCAATGTCTTTCTTAATATCGAATAACCTATACGTTTCTTCTTTTAAACTCAAAGAAACGGAAGTCACATAATCCGATTTATTAATACTGAAATTTACTGCTGGTTTATAGAAGGGATGATTTCCAACTAAAGTAATATCAGTTCCGTGCAAAGTGGTAATCATAGGAATCTTTATTCCTTCACGCTTTAACATTTGCTTAGCCATATACCCTGCATAAGCATGCGGAATGGCATAATGCACATGCAGTATTTCAATGTTGTGAAGTTTAACCATATCGACCAATTTACTGGATAAGGCTAATTCATAAGGCTGATAATGAAACAGTGGATATTCTGGAACGTGAACTTCATGGTAATGAATATTCTGATTTAACAGTGCTAAACGAACCGGTTGACTATAGGTAATAAAGTGAATTTCATGTCCGCGTCGGGCTAATTCTAACCCAAGCTCTGTGGCTACAACACCACTCCCTCCAAAGGTTGGATAGCAAACAATGGCTATTTTCATTTTTATGTTTTAAGTGGATACTAAGTTAAATCAAAAAAGTAAGGTTTGTCCTTACTTTTAGATAAAATTAACTTTGCTATTTTTCACGATTAAGCATTTGCTCATACAACATAACCCAATTTGTAGCCGATATTTTTTGAAACAGTTCTCCAAGCAATTCAAAAGGAATCTGATCCATTTTTTTAAATCGGATGCAACTCTTACCCATATCCAATTTCGTTTTAGAATGTTTAGGATATTCGGCAACAAACCAATCTAACAATCTTTTATCGGAATAAATCCCCATGTGATACACAGCAATAAAGTTTTTTTGGGAAGCAATGCTAAGAAACATTAATGGCAGTTTAGGATCACAGTGATACCCTTTTGGATAAGTGGAAAACGGAACCACCCAGCCTAACATTCCATAACACATGGTTTCTTCAAAACCTTGCGGAAGATTTTTAATAATGGTATCCCGCAATTGTTGTATTACTAATTTTCTATCTTCAGGTAAAGATTCTAAATAGTCTTGTGGTGATGTTGCGGTAGATTTCATAGTGAATTTAAGCTAAATTAATCCGTTATGGCTTGGTATATTATTTTCTGAATATCTTCTCGAATGTTGTTTTTAGAAAGCTTATTTTCAGCTGAACTTGGGTATGTTCTATTCGAAAGGAAAATATAAATTAATTCTTTATCCGGATCAGCCCAAGCTATGGTTCCTGTAAAACCGGTATGTCCAAAACTCGACATTGAAGTACAACCGCATGTTGGTCCTTCTCCTTTTAATTGTGGTTTATCAAAGCCCATACCTCTGCGGTTACCAACATTACAGTAAGCACAATGATTGAAAGCATCAAAAGTTTTTTCAGAAAAATATTGTTTTCCGCCATAATTACCTTTTTGCAAATACAATTGCATCATCTTAGCCACATCAACCGCATTAGAAAACAATCCGGCATGACCACCTACTCCACCTTGCATAGCTGCCCCCATATCGTGTACATAACCCTGAATTTTAGTATACCTAAAATAATTATCATTTTCGGTTGGAGGAATAATATCCATATCGTAGGTATGCAATGGATTATACATCATAGAATTCATTCCCATAGGTTTATAAAAGTTATTGTAACTGATAAAATCTAAAGGTCTGTGATATGTTTTTTCAAGATATTCTTTCAACAAGATAAAAGTAAAATCACTGTATTTGTATTCTTTTTTAGGCAACAATTTACTTTCAGCAATTTTTTTAATAATGGTATCCGAATAGTCTTTTCGTAAATACAAATTTTCATCAACTTGAATAGGAAACTCAGGAGAATATGTTTTTCGATAGTATTTTTTTGAAGGATGCTTGGTACTATCCAAGGTACTTTGGTAAAACGGAATCCAAGCTTGCAATCCGGCTTGATGTGCTAACATTTCTTTTAAAGTAATATGAGCCTTATCAGTATCCGAAAAAACAGGCAACATTTGTTCTAATTTAGTATCAAATTTAATTTTGCCTTTATCGTAAAGCTGCATCACATTTGGAAGTGTCGATAAAATTTTGGTCAATGAAGCTAAATCGTAAATATCTTGATTAGAAACTTTGGTAAACTTTTTATAATCGTGATAGCCAAATGATTTTTGATATACAATTTTTCCTTTTCGAGCAATTAGAATTTGCATACCTGGAGTCATTTTTCCATCAATTGCTTTTTGAGCTATACCGTCTATCTTATCCAATATTTTCGGATCCATATCCACATTTTGCGGAGTTGAATAAGCCAAAACATTTGTTTTATGCGTTTTTATACCCGAATCTACTTTAAAGACATTGTTTATAGATACCGGAATTTTACCCTTTGCAGCAATTGCACCAAATATTGTTTCGGCAGCAACTGTTTGTGCAATAGAATTATTTTGATAGGCTAAAACAACATTTTTAATTGCTGAAAAGTTCTTTATTGCCAACATTGTATATGGCTTAGCAAAAACCGCCAAAGTAACATTGTTATGCTTCGAAATTGAATCTAATAGTACGAGTTCTTCTTTTTTAAAATCATGCTTTTTCCAAGCGCCGTCCGATTTATGAAAACCAACAATTACCTTGCTGAATTTTTTTAGATTATCCAACATTAAATGAATGCTATCGGTTTCAACTTCTGTAATTTTAGCATAGGTTTTCATGCTTTCAACAAAAGGTTTACCCGAATCGTCACCTATTTTAACATAAGCAATATTTTCATCCGCAATATCTGTAATTGGAAAATCATCTTCTTTTTTTAGAACCGTAACTGCATTTTCATACAACTGATAATTCAAATCATCACATTCTGGCGCATTTAAATCTTCGTATAGGTTTTTTAAATCGATTGGTTTATAATGATTTAACCCAACTCGATATTTGTACATCAGAATCTTTTTTACCGAATGTTCCAAACGAGCATCCGTAAATAGTGAGTCATTATAAGCTTGGCAAAATTTTTCCATAGCAACAGGAACATTTTCGGCGAAAAGCAAAATATCGTTACCTGCTAAAAATGCTTCTAAATCGATATCGCCAGGCTGCTTGAAATTGCTTGCGCCTTTCATGTTTAGCGCATCTGTAAAAATCAATCCTTTAAATTTAAGTTCACCTTTCAAAACATTGGTTACAACATTATACGAAATCGAAGTAGGATAACCATCACGTGGCTCCATGCTTGGTACATTTAAGTGAGCAACCATAACACTGGCCAGACCTTCTTTAAATAGTTTTTTATACGGATAAAATTCTACCTCGTTAAATCGCTCTTTAGAAAAAGTAACCGTTGGAAGTGTATGATGTGAATCGGTTGAAGTATCGCCGTGACCTGGAAAATGCTTACCTGTAGCTAAAACACCCTCACTTTGAATTCCTTTCATAAGTGCTAAAGCTCTTTCGGTTACATTCTCTTTATTTTCACCAAAGGAACGATTTCCAATAATTGGATTAAGTGGATTGGTATTAATATCTAAAACTGGAGCAAAATTAAAATGAAGACCCAAACGTTTGGCTTGTTTCCCCATTTGTTTTCCCATTTTTTCAATTAATTTTAAATCTTGAACCGCTCCTAAAGTCATGTTCCATGGATAACGATAGGTAGAATCCAAACGCATACTTAACCCCCATTCTCCATCAATACCAACAAACAAAGGTACTTTTGACTTAGACTGATATCGATTCGTTAATTTCGCCTGACGTACTGGTCCACCTTGAAAAAAAATTAATCCTCCAATTTTATATTGTTCAATTAAATTGTCAATCGATTTAACATGATCAGCATCTTTATTTGAATATGCAGCTACCATAAAAAGCTGCCCTACTTTTTCTTCAAACGTCATTTGATTGTATATGCTATCAACCCAAACAACTTCATGAGCTTCATCGAATAAATCTTTAGAAACATGAGCAGTTTGAGCCAAAAGAGTTTGACCAATTAAAAGAAGAAAAAACAGTATTTTTTGCATTATGTAATAACGTAATATTATATTTTAAAAAAAGCGGCTATGCCAGCTCTCGCTAGCAGGAACTTCCCAAAAATCTTGCCATTCTCCAACAGTATTTACTAAATTGTTGAAAACAATGGTATTGGCAGAAACTGCTTTTTCTTTAGCCATTTTTTTAAATTCAATTAAAGGCTTGTACGCAATAAATTCCCCTAAACAGAAGGTTACGTTCATACGATCTAATAAATCTACATTGTATTTTTTTTCGAGGCTCTGAATAAAATTAACAGATGCATCTATAGAACAACCTGTTGCGTTTTGAACAGCCTGATTGATTGCAATAATAATGAAACGATTGTATTTTGTTAAAAATGAAGCTTCTAAGCCAGTACCATGAGCTGACCACTCACGTATAAACTCGGTAAGAGCTGTTTCTATTTCCGAAATTTCTTCATCGGAAAATTTTCTATCAGATTGATATACCCAAATACGGGAATCTTCAGGCAATGTATTAAAATCTACTAACATAATTTTGGGTATTTATCAAAGCTACTAAAAACACAAAAAACCATCGCTTATTTGCAATGGTTTTAACTTACTATTTTGATTTTTTTATAAGTCCTGAGCATTTGCAAGAAGCTCGGCAACATCCATAACTTTTATGGATCCCTCTTTTTCTTTAAATTTAACTCCGTCGGTTAACATGGTATTACAAAAAGGACATCCTGCTGCTATAATTTCCGGTTGGGTTTCTAAAGCATCTTCAGTTCTTTCAACATTAATGTCTTTATTTCCTTTTTCCGGTTCTTTAAACATTTGAGCTCCACCTGCACCACAACACAAACCATTTCTTTTAGAACGCTTCATTTCTACTAACTCAGCATCTAATTTCTGAATTAATTCTCTTGGTGCTTCATAAACATTATTTGCACGGCCTAAATAGCATGGATCATGAAAAGTAATTCGTTTACCCTTAAACTGACCGCCTTCAACTTTTAAACGTCCTTCTGCAAGCAATGATTTTAAGAATTCCGTATGATGTAACACCTCGTAGTTTCCACCTAATTCCGGATACTCATTTTTAATAGTGTTAAAGCAATGCGGACAAGCCGTAACAATCTTTTTTACTTCGTATGCATTCATCACTTCTATGTTTGTCATAGCCTGCATTTGAAATAAAAACTCATTACCTGCTCTTTTTGCCGGATCTCCAGTACAACTTTCTTCTGTACCCAAAACTGCAAAAGGAACATTAGCTTGGTTTAAAAGCTTAACAAAAGCCTTTGTTATTTTTTTAGCTCTATCATCAAAACTTCCTGAGCATCCCACCCAAAATAAAACTTCAGGTTGTTTGCCTTGGGCCATCATTTCGGCCATTGTTGGTACAGATAAATTAGCTGACATATCTTTTATATTTATTGCAACTATACTTGCAAGTTTTCAATTAATTATGCTTCGTCTTTCCAGTTTAAACGGTCCATTTGATTGTATTGCCATGGAGCTCCGTTGTTTTCTATGTTGGTCATCATATTATTCAATTCGGTTGGAGCAGCACTTTGTTCCATCACCAAATAACGTCTCATATCCATAATGATAGAAAGCGGACTAATATTTACCGGACATTCTTCAACACAAGCGTTACATGAGGT
This sequence comes from Flavobacterium sp. IC2-16, assembly GCF_055521455.1. Classification (NCBI taxonomy): domain Bacteria; kingdom Pseudomonadati; phylum Bacteroidota; class Flavobacteriia; order Flavobacteriales; family Flavobacteriaceae; genus Flavobacterium; species Flavobacterium sp. IC2-16. The sequence continues at coordinate 43,244 of NZ_CM145480.1, forward strand.
ACAAGCCCACAATTCTTCTGGAGTAATATAATCGTTTAAAAGGGATTTACCATCTGGAACAAATACACCTTTATTTTTATCGATGTTTTTACCAACTTCTTCCAAACGATCACGAGTATCCATCATTATTTTTCGTGGAGAAAGTTTTTTACCGGTTTGATTTGCAGGACATGATGATGTACAACGCCCACATTCAGTACATGTGTATGCATTTAAAAGCTGAACCCAATTTAAATCTTGAACATCACTAGCTCCAAATTTTGCTGGAACGGCATCTGCATCTGGTGCAGGAGCAGCAAACGGGTCGGCATTTGGATCCATCATCAGTTTTACTTCATTAGTAACCGACTCTAAATTATCAAATTGACCTTGTGGTTTCAAATTCGCAAAATACGTATTTGGGAAAGCCAATAAAATATGTAAGTGTTTCGAAAAGTATAAATAATTAAGGAATACTAAAATCCCACAAATATGAATCCACCAAGCTGCACGTTCTAATAAATGAACTGAACTATTACTCATTGAGTTAAACATTGGCTCAATAAACTGTGAAATTGGGAATGACCCAGCAGTATTATAATGACCAAATCCACCTGGTACATTTTGTAAATGATAATCGGCTGCATTCATAAATAAAAACAGCAACATCAAAACAGTTTCAAAATATAAGATGTAATTCGCATCGTTTTTAGGCCACCCTTTCAAATCACCTTGAACAAAACGTTTTATTTTGATAATATTCCTTCTAATCCAAAATGCAACAACAGCAACAATAACTAATAAAGCAAGAATTTCGAATGAACCAATTAAGAAATTATAAAACCCGCCCATGAAAGAAAAAACACGGTGCGTTCCAAAAAGGCCATCGATTACTATTTCTAAAACTTCAATGTTAATGATTACGAAACCAACATATACAAATATGTGAAGTATACCTGCAACTGGTCTTCTTACCATTTTAGATTGCCCTAAAGCAATCATCATCATGTTTTTCCAACGTTCAGAAGAGTTATCGGAACGATCTACATCTTGCCCAAGCTTAATGTTACGAATAAGTTTCTTTACATTTCCGGCAAAATATCCACCTCCTAAAATAAGGATAATGGCAAACAAGATATTTGGTAAAATACTCATAAGAATAATTTATAAAGTTCTATTTTTTTGGTTGTTCAGCAGGTGCAACGTATGGTTTCTCTTTTTTACCAAAAACAGAAACATTAACATATCGAGTTGGATGCAAACGCAAATCTTGAAGCAATAATTCTAATTCTTTAGAAGCTTTGCTCAAATTATTGTACATCGCTTCATCTTTCATTAGTTTGCCCATTGTTCCTTTTCCTGCTTCCATATCGGCCATCATTTTGTTTACACTTTCTAATGTTTTTTGAAGGCTTTCTACGGTTTGACCCAATTTGGCTTTCTCTAAATCATCTGAAATTTTAGCAAAATTACCCGTTGTCTTGTCTAAATTAGAAACAACACTACTAAGTTTTTCTTTGTTATCTGCAGCAACTTTTTTCAAATCTGATGAAATCGAACTGAAATTAGTCATTGTTGTATTTAATTCAGCCAATGTTTTTTTAAGATTAGCTTGAGTATTAGCATCTAAAACATTGTTGATATTTGTTACCATAACATCAACATTAGCTAGTAGTTTGTCTAATTTTTGCTGAAGTGGTGCTAGATTTTCTTTTAAGGAAGCTGTTAAACCTAAAACAACTTTAGGTTGAAGATAATCGCCTGATTTTGCAAACTCTGTGTCTTGAAAATTATTTTCAATGGCAATTTGTTTACCACCAATTGGTCCAGGCTCATATATATTAGCTGTACTCGATTTTCCAATTTGGAAATCGTTGTTCATTTGAATTTCAACCAATAACTTACCTGTTTTCTCTTGAATAGTGATTGTATTTACTTTACCAACAGTCAAACCATTGATTGTTACAGGTGCTGATGGAGCTAAACCTTCAACATTATCGTAAACAACATAAAATTTTCGTGAAGAATCGAATAAGTTTTTACCTTTTAAAAAGGTATATCCCCAAAAACACAATAAAATGGAGCCTATAACTAAAACAGCTGTTTTTACTTCTCTAGTAATTTTCAAAATAATTATTTTTTATAAGAACAAAATTAAGACAAAATAGTTTAGAATGGTTTTATATTACCGTAAAGCTTCTTGCAATTTAATTGGTTTTCCATTTTTAAATGCTACAATAAATGCGGAAGTAAATCCTTTTGATTTAGCCATTTCTAAATCTTGTTTAGATTCTGCATAATCATTAGTGTTTCCGTAAAAATATTTATTGATTCTACTTCCTTCTTCCATAGAGACATTATCAAGCCCTTTAAAATTATTGGAACGTAGCTCCAGTTTTTGTGAGCTTGCAGAAATTTGCACTTTAAAAACGACACCTTTTGCATTAACCGCTTTAGGTGTATTAACTTTAGGAGTATCTACTTTTGTTTCTTTTCTAGGTTCTGGCGCTATATATTCTTCGGTTCCGGGAACAAAGTATTCTTTTTTATAATCTAAAATTGCTTTGGCAACTGCTTGTGCTATTTCCTCCTGACCTTTTTCTGAACTCAAGAAACCTCCTTCATCTTTATTAGAAACGAATCCCATTTCAATAAGAACACGAGGCATATATATTTTTCTTAAAACAAGAAATCCAGCTTGCTTAACCCCTCTACTCTTTCTTCCTAAACCATTATCAAATTGTTCCTGAATTCCAGCCGCAAGTTCAATACTTTGATCTAAATATTCTTCTTGCATTAATGTCATACCAATTACTGATTCTGGAGATTTTGGATCGTAACCGTCGTATTTAACTTTATAATCTTTTTCGAGCGTAACAACCTCATTCTCTTTTTTAGCAACTTCTAAGTTTGCAGCATTTCTGGTTACCCCCATTACATAGGTTTCTGAACCACTGGCGGCAGTATTTTTATTGGCATTACAGTGTATTGAAACAAAAATATCGGCTTTAGATTTATTGGCAATATCTGCTCTTTCATCTAAAGGAATAAAAACATCTGTTTTACGAGTGTAAATAACTTGGGTTCCGGCGTCTTTTTCAAGAATCTTACCCACTTTTAAAACAACATTTAAGGCATTGTTTTTTTCAACATAGCCGTGATATGTTGCCCCAAAGTCGTTACCTCCATGTCCAGCATCAAGAACAACTCTAAACTTTGCATTGTTTTGAGAATGTATTGCCAAACTTGAGAATAGTATAATCCCTGTAACTATGAGCTTTTTTCCGATAATCCCTGTCATAATAGTATATTTTAATCTGTATAGGTTATAATTTTGCTAAATGCTTATTTTTGAAAAAAAATATATGTAAGTTTGAACCGTCAAAAATTAAGCCATATTTTTACAAAAATAGTATTAAAAGCGTTGCGTACAAACTTATTTCATATCGTTTTATTATCAATTTTCCTAACAATAGGAAATTCTGAATTATATTCCCAAGAAAACCCTTCTAAAAAACTATCCATACCCGCTGATAAACAAAAAGATAGCGTTTCTATTGGCTATAAAGAGCTTGCAACTAAACTAGATTCTACCAAAAATGATACCATTAAAAAAAAGAAAGCTTTTTTAGAAGGTATTGTAAAAAGAAAAGCTGTTGATTACGAAAAAATTGATCAGAAAAAGAAACAACTTACATTATACAATCAGGCTGAATTATATTATAAAGATTTTGAATTAAAATCGGGTATTATCGTTTTTGACTATGAAAAGAACGAAGTATATGCCGGAAGAATAAAAGACAGTACTGGTGCTTTATCGCAACGTCCGGTATTCAAACAAGGTGCTAATGTCATCGAACCGGATTCGATACGATTCAACACTAAGACCAAAAAAGCTTTAGTTTGGAATTCTAGAACTGAGCAAGGAGAATTTAGAGTGAAAGCTGAAATCTCTAAACGTGAAAACGATTCGGTTTATTTCATGAAAAATGCCCGTTTTACAACCTCTGATAATATTGATGATCCCGAATATTACTTCTTAGCTCGAAAAATTAAGTTTGTTCCAGGTAAAAAAGTAGTAGCTGGATTAACCAATATGGTTATTGCTGATGTTCCTACTCCACTTGGATTGCCCTTTGCGTATTTTCCAATGAGCGAAAAATCTGTATCTGGGTTTATCATTCCTACTTTTGGCAACACACAGCAACGTGGTTATTTTTTACAAAACGGAGGGTATTATTTTGCGCTAAGTGATTATTACGATTTAGCTGTTTTGGGTGATTATTATACCAACGGAAGTTATGCCTTGCGATTTGAAAGTAGCTATGCGCAACGCTACAAGTTTAACGGACGTGTAAATGTTCGTTTTGAAAATCAGATATTTAGCGAACGTGGTTTTCCAGATTATTCAAAATCAAGACAATATAATATACAGTGGTCACATTCACAAGACGCAAAAGCTAATCCTTCTTCGCGTTTTTCTGCATCAGTAAACCTTGGTAGTAGTCAATATTTCAGACAATCGTTAAATCAGGTGAATATTGGTTCTTCGATAAATAACAACTTAAGTTCATCTGTTTCTTACTCCAAAACGTTTCATTCGGTTCCACAAATTAATATGTCGGTTACCGCAACACATTCACAAAATACAAACTCAGAGCAAATAGATATGACCTTGCCTACGCTACAAGCGAGCATGGATCGTATTTTTCCTTTTGCACCAAAAAATGGAGTTAAAAAAGGGATAATAAAAAATATCAACTTCCAATATAACTTACGTGGTGAAAACCGAATCAGAACAACGGATTCACTTTTCTTTAAGTCGGAAATGTTTCGTGATGCAAAAAACGGTTTCCAACATTCAATACCATTAAGTACCAATTTTAAAATTTTTAAATATTTCAGTGTTTCCAGTGGCATGAATTACACCGAAGTATGGTATTTTAAAACTATTAAAAAAGAATTTAGTACTCTTACAAATTCGGTTGAATCGAAAGAAGTTAGCGGTTTTGATGCTTTTAGAACCTATAATTTTAGTGCGAATATTGGAACTACTATCTATGGAACCTTTAATTTTGGTGATGATAAAAGAATACAGGCGATAAGACATGTAATGCGTCCGTCTGTTGCTTATGGTTATACTCCAAGTTTTGATCGTTATTATGAAACTTACGCACTTGATGCTACTGGGACAACTTATGCTGATTATACCCGATTTGAGAATGGGATTTTTGGAGCTCCGGGAAAATCGTTTTCTAACAATATCGGAATGTCACTAAGTAATACTTTTGAAGCAAAAGTTCGTGATAAAGACGAAACAAAAACAGAGCCTAAAAAAGTGATGTTGTTGAATAATTTGAATTTCTCTACTAGCTATAATATCGCAGCCGATTCACTTCCTTGGTCACCTGTTCGTGTTTCTGGAGGAACCAATTTATTTAAAGATAAAATGAATTTGAATTTTGGTGCTACGCTAGACCCATATGCTATTGATAACACAGGTCGTCGTATTGATAAATTCAATTTGGATAATGGCGGAAGTTTGTTCCGTATGACGAGTGCCAATGTAACTATTAATTATTCTATTTCAAGCAATGAGTTACAAGGCAAGCCATCACCCGGTTCACAACAAACTACTTTAAATGGTGGTCGTGAAGATGATTTATTTGGAAAAGGTGTAGATTTAAGCGACCAGAGACAAAGCCTTTTTAATAAAGACAACAAGGATAAAGAGAAAGGAAGCGCCGAGCTTTATACTTTAAAAATTCCTTGGGATTTGCGTTTTGCCTATTCAATGACATTCTCCAATAACAATCGTGAAAATAAAATTGTTGGGAATTCTTTAATGATGTCTGGTAATATTGAAATGACTCCTAAATGGAAAATGGGATTCTCTTCGGGTTATGACTTTGTAAATAAAGGAGTTACCTTCACACAATTACGATTTGAGAGAGATTTATTAAGCTGGCGAATGGATTTTAACTGGGTTCCAATTGGCGCTTATACCTCATGGGGATTCTTTATTGGTATCAAATCATCAGTATTGAGTGATATTAAGTGGGATAAGCGTAGTTTACCAGACAGACGTTTACGATAAAACTTAGTTGTTAGTTTTTTACTTTTATTAAAACAAATTAAGCCATAAAATGAAAAAAATAATTTTCACAGAAAAAGCTCCTGCTCCTATTGGACCGTACAATCAAGCTGTATTGGTAGGAAACACATTATACACTTCGGGTCAAATTGCTATCCATCCTACAACTGGAGAATTGGTTATGGAATCTATTGAAGTGGAAACCAAACAAGTTATGGAAAACATGAAAGCGGTATTGGAAGCAGCCGAAATGACTTTTGAAAATGTTATTAAAACAACCATTTTTATTAGTGACATGAATGATTTTGCTAAAATTAATGGTGTTTACGGAAGTTACTTCAACGAAAAAACCGCTCCAGCTCGTGAAACGGTTCAAGTTGCCTGCTTACCAAAAAACGTAAACGTTGAAATATCTATGATTGCTATTAAATAGCAATTGCTTTTAATAATAGTTTGGCTGTAGCCTGATTGGTAGCCAACGGAACATTATGAACATCACACACCCTTATGAGCATGTTAATATCTGGTTCATGAGGGTGTTTTGCTAAAGGATCTTTAAAAAACAATACCATTTTACATTTACCTTCGGCTACACGGGCTGCTATTTGTGCATCACCACCCATTGGACCTGATAACATCTTGGTTACTTTAAATCCGACGTTTTCAGCTTTACCTCCAGTAGTTCCTGTAGCAATTAAAGTTATTTCATCGCGGTGAAAGAAATCTTTATGCTCGTTTAAAAACTGAACCATATCGGCTTTCATACCGTCGTGTGCTATTATAGCTATTTCCATATTAGTTCGTATGATAATGAATTAATCCGTCTATTGGTTTTCGATAAACATTACCTAAGCGCAATCCGTTTTCAGATAGAATTTGATCCAATTCGTCTTTTAAATAAAAAGCTATCGAACCGATAAAATGCACAGGTACAGATGAAGCATTATCAAACTGCTTGATATAAAAATCAACAAAGTTCTGCATTTCATTTCTAATGATTCTCTGAATGAAAGAATCGGATTTATGCTGAATCAAAAATTTGGCAAAAGTGGCTAAGTAAGCATTGGGATTTGGAGCCTTATACAAATTGTGCTTGATAGCATCGGCATCTAGATCGTATTCTTTTTCAAATAATGCAGCTAAATTATTAGGCATTGTATTAAAATAATAAGCTCTAATTAAGTGACGTCCAAACTGATTCCCACTGCAATCATCCATAGCGAGATATCCTAGCGACTGTACTTTTTGATGTAATACAGAACCATCAAAATAACTACAATTAGAACCAGTTCCTAAAATGCACACTATTGCTTTTTCATTTTTAGGTGTCGTTGCAAAAACTGCAGCATAAGTATCTTCCTGAACCGAAATAACTGCATTTGGAAAATACTCGTGCAGAATGTCTGAAAGATGATTTTTCATTCTGTCGGTTCCACATCCAGCCCCATAAAAAAACAATTCTTTTACAGATTCTTTATTTTGAGCAATATCAAATCGCTCATTTATGCGCTTAATTACTTCGTCGTTTGTTAATACTTCTGGATTCAACCCTAGCGTACTTGCCGTAAACTGAATAGTTCCTGTTTCATCAAGCGCTATCCAATCGGCTTTGGTTGAACCGCTATCTACAATTAATTTCATTTGTTTTGTTATGTTGATTGTTGTTATAAAACTCGATTAGTGCTTGGTTAGCCCCGACAGTAACGGCATCCCACGAGTTTCGAGTGGATAAAGTGAATGGCGGGAATTGCATTTAAAAAAAGCCTAATGTTTGGCTTCTAAAAATAAAAAAATCCCATTAGATTGAATGGGATTTGAATAATTATTTTTCATTTTTATAACGCTGCAATATGAGCTGCTAAATCGATAAGTTTTGCAGAATAACCACTTTCGTTATCATACCATGAAACAATTTTATAAAACGTTGGATTTAAACCAATTCCTGCTTTAGCATCGATTATACTGGTTCGAGTATCCGAAATAAAATCTTGTGAAACCACATCGTCATCAGTGAATCCCATAATACCTTTCATGGTTGTTTCTGAAGCATTTTGAAGCACTTTCATAATTTCGTCGTACGAAGTTTCTTTTCTTAACTTAACCGTTAAATCAACAACCGAAACATCGGCAACTGGAACACGCATTGACATTCCGGTTAATTTGCCTTTAAGTTCCGGAATAACCAAAGTAACTGCTTTTGCAGCTCCTGTAGCAGCCGGAATAATATTTAACAAGGCAGCTCTACCGCCTCTAAAATCTTTTTTCGATGGGCCATCAACCGTTAATTGTGTTGCCGTTGTAGCATGAATGGTTGTCATCAAACCTTCTACGATTCCGAAGTTATCGTTTAATACTTTTGCTAATGGTGCCAAACAGTTGGTTGTACATGAAGCGTTAGATACAATAACATCGGTTGGTTTAACATCCATATGATTTACTCCCATTACAAACGTTGGAGCATCTGCAGATGGTGCCGAAATAACAACTTTTTTAGCGCCTCCTTTAATATGTGAATATGCCATTTCAACTGTTGTAAAGATACCCGTACATTCTGCAACTACATCAACCCCTACTTCATCCCATTTTAATTGCATTGGGTCTTTTTCGGCAGTTACACGAATTAAACGATCATTTACAAATAATTGCCCGTCTTTAACTTCAACTTTACCATCGAAACGACCGTGAACCGAATCGTATTTAAGTAAATAAGCCAAATGATCTATAGATAACAAGTCGTTTATTGCAACAACTTCAACATTGTCTCTTTTTACACTTTCTCTGAAAACAATTCTTCCGATTCTCCCGAATCCGTTGATTCCTAATTTTACTTTCGTCATTTTCTTTCTTCTTAATTCTACATTTTTATGTCGACATGATATCTGACACTCTTAATAATTCCTCGTCTATATTTGATTTTCCTTTAACAGCTAATTCCAGTGGCGTAAGCTCGATTTTATCTTCCATTAAGCCTACCATATAATTTGTTTTACCTTCTAAAAGAGATTCAACAGCTTTTACTCCATAACGGGAAGCCAAAACCCTATCGAAACAAGAAGGCGAACCACCACGTTGCATATGACCTAATACCGAAACACGAACATCGTACTCGGGCATATTCTCTTCGACATAATCTTTTAATTCGAAAACATTTTTACCTATTTTATCACCTTCAGATACTACTACTATGCTGGATGATTTTCCAGAAGCCTTACTTCTGCGTAATGACTCTAATAATCGGTCTAAACCAAGGTTTTCTTCAGGAATAAGAATCTCTTCTGCCCCTGCACCAATACCTGCATTTAGAGCAATATGTCCTGCATCACGTCCCATAACCTCTACAAAGAAAAGTCGGTTATGCGAATTGGCTGTATCTCTGATTTTATCGATGACTTCAACAACGGTGTTTAAAGCTGTATCGTATCCTAAAGTTGAGCGAGTACCAAAAATATCATTGTCGATAGTTCCCGGAATACCCATAACTGGAAAACCGTATTCTTTATTAAAAACCATTCCTCCAGTAAAACTACCATCGCCACCAATAATAACTAAAGCATCAATATTATTTTGAACTAAGTTATCATATGCTTTTTTACGACCTTCTGGAGTCATAAATTCTTTAGAACGAGCCGATTTAAGTATGGTTCCTCCTTTATTGACAATATTTTTAACGGTTCTTGGTCCCATTTCGATAATATCGCCTTCAATCATTCCTTCAAAACCACGATAAATTCCCATACATTCAATATGATGGTACGCACAGGTTCTAACTACTGCCCGTATGGCAGCATTCATTCCTGGTGAGTCTCCCCCAGAAGTGAGCACACCAATCTTTTTAATCTTAGTCATACAACTTAATTAGAACTATAAATTTAATACTAAAACACGAAAAATCTTATAGTTCTATCAAATAATTAACGTTATGATAGTACTATAAATAAGTTGTGTTATTTTGAAGTGTTGTTGTTGGGGCTGTTGTAGTTATTCTATTTCCGGAACACGCTGAACATCCTTTTTAGGTTCTTCAGATTTTTTGTTCTTTCTATTTTCGATAAATTTAATAAATTCTGGTGATAAATCCGAATCAGGAATCTGATCTGTTGGATTATTATTTTTTTCTTCTTCGGCTTTGTTTAAAATTTTACGAACTAATTCCTTAAACGTGTCAAAATCTACTTGCCATGTTAATCCGACACCCTGCGTATAACCAATACCCTCACCAATATAATTAATATCGTTTTCACGGTTAAACACTCGAGCTTTTAATGAACCATCTTCATTTAAACGCAACTGCAATTCTACATTACCAACAATAACCGATTGTTCAGCGCCTCCAACCGGAACCCCTAATTTACCGTTAATGGTAATTTTTTCATTTAATTGCGTCGATAAAGTTACCCCAACACGACTATCGACTTGTTGCAATAAAGGGTTTTTATCCGCTTGAACATAATTTAGACCGACTTGAAACTTATCATCTTTACCGGAAAAAATATCATTGAATAAACTTCCTGCTCGTTCAAATAATGTTCCATAAACTGTATTAGTTGCATTTTCAGGTGTTAAGAATCCACCACCAGAAAGTAAAGCAATTGCTTGTGTTTGACGAACGTCTTTATCACTTAATTTATAATCGATTTCCGATTTCAATACAGAACTCACTGTAGGGAAATCAATTCTAAAATCCGGATCAGGATTACTTAAGTTCCCATTAATAGCAATTACAACTTCTGTTGGAACCTTTTTATTAAACGAAGGGTTATCTAAAATTACAGCTGGATTCGAATCGGTTTTATATACTGCTTCCAAATTAAGCGCTGCATTCATTGGTTCTCCATCCCAACGAATAGTTCCGTAAGGTTTTACCTTAAATTTTTTATCGATTAAACCGTAATTTTTAAAATTATATTCTCCATCATATACCTGAAAATCGCCCCACATGTTAAACTTACCAAGTGTATTGATTTCCATGGCAATTGTTCCTTCTCCTCTACCTTTCATAGCATGTCCGGTATTTCGATCAAGAATAATTTCGATTTCGGCATTCTGATTAATCTCAAAATCGAAATCCAGTTCAATTCCGCTATAATTTTTAAGTTCTTTAAAACCGCCTTCTTCTTTATTTTGCTTCTCTCCTTCTGTAACAAAATGAATGTATGAATTGTTACCTAACCCTTGCGCATCATTCAACGGAATTTTAATAAACGTTCCTTTGTTTGATTTAGCTTTCATTTTTATGGAAAGTGCATTTGTTGGTCCTTGAACTGTTGCTCTTCCATCGATAAAAGCAATTCCATAATACAAAGCATCGTCTGCGTCTTTGGTGTTAAGCGCCAACATATTATTCGATTTAACTTCTAAATCTAAAGTCCAATCTTTTAGTTTATCGTGGCGAACACTTCCGTTTAAGTGACCAGAAGTACCGTATTTTGTATCGGTAATTTTTATGTTTCGAAATAAAAACTGATGTTCGGTTACATCCACAATGGCATTGGGTTCCATTTCGAAATCAACTCCCAAATAAGGAACGAGCATTCCGGCATTGTTTAAATACAATCTTCCATCAATTTCAGGATTACTGAACGAACCCACAATAGAAGCCTGCCCTGAAGCAAAACCACGAACATTTTTAAACACAGCTCCTAACAGTGGTCCAAATGCACCAACATTAAATTTAGAAAAACCAGCATCTAGCGCTAGAACACTTTGTTTATTCACTACTTCAACATTTCCTTTCAAATAAAAACTCTCAGCATTTTTATTGTCTATGGTAGAATTTACATTGAATTTGCGCAACGAATTATCACCTGTAACTTCTAGATTAAGGTTACCCAATCCGTAATCGTTAATAGCCAAAGAATCTATGGTTACTTTAGAAATAGGCTGGAATAAATTATCATTCTGTTTAAAGTCAACCATACCGTTAAGGTTTCCGGCAAAAGACATATTGGTTAACGATGGTGTTACTTTAGCTAAATCGACATTATCAAATGTGAGCTGAATATCTTTATAATTTTTGCCTTTCAGTAAACCGGAAAGCTCCATTTTTTGACTGTTATGAGACAAAATGATTTTTTCAATGGAGAAATCGGTTAGCTTTTTATTGAAAACAACTTTGTTATCTTTTCCGTCATTTTCATTTAAAAACCATAAATAATCTTTGAAGTTAACTTCCGATTTCTTAAACCCTACTACAGATCGATTTTCTTCATCTATAGTATGATACAAGTTTAAATTATAAAAATCCTGATTCTTATCACCACCCTTAAATTCTGAACGAACAAAAAGTGTATCGTTTAATGTTACATTGATAAGACTGAAATCTGAAATTTTATATTGCTTGGTCTTGATACTATCTAATTCGATAAAAGCATTATAAAGCGGGTTTTTATTGTCTACCTGAATATTAATTTTTTCAAAAGTATTGTTGTATGCAATAACGTTTGGCGAAGTGAAATTCATTTTAAAATTTCCATCGTCAGCATTAATTTTTCCGTACAAACGGGTATTTTCTGCAACTGTTATATTCGGATTAAAAACTTCAATAATTTTATTGTAAATGGTAAAATCGAAATCCAAAAACTGGCCTTTTTCAAGTTTATTAGGTGAATAATTGGCATATAAACTACCTAAAGCATTTTCAACAATATCTTCAACCTGCTTAACTTTAAACTTTCCTACAACCTTACCTTCAATAATATCGGGAGAATTAATAGTAATGGTTCGTACTCGATTTTCATCAAAAGAAGATTCCACTTGAAAATCTTCAAAATAATAATTATCCTTAACATTTTGGTAAGCAGCATTTTGAACCTCTAACTTACCATCAATATCATCAATTGTATTTCCTTTGGCTTTGAATATTAGATTTCCTTTGAAAATAGATATCGTATCTTTTTTCATGAAATTAAGCAGATGCAAATCGGCATAATCAATATTTGCTTTGAAATCGTAGTTTTTAACTTTAGAACTCAAATCAACCAAACCATCAAAATCCATACGAAGATTTGGGTCGTTACTATTAAAATAACCTTTGAAATATGGCATTTTTAATTTTCCATCAACTGTAATGTTTTGATATACATATCCATTGTATGCAAAATCATGAATTTTACCTTTTACTGAAGTATCTAAGAATTTTTTATTGAAACCTTTACCGTCAACTTCCAAATCTAATGTAGTACGTTCAATATTTTTTTGATCTGTAAGTACCCCTAAATTAAAGTTTTGCAACGAAATAGAACCTTTATAACTCGCGTTATTAATATTGTTAATGTTCGTCATTGCCAATTTTGACTCCAACTCTCCTAATTCCGACATCATATAAACATCAGCATTAATATACGTTTTAGTCAATTCAACATCACCTATTAAATCTACTTTTCCAAGTTTTTTTAGTGTTTGTGGTAGCTTTTGACCTAAAACGCGTGGTAAAATTGCGCTTAAATTATCGTAGTTAGAAGTAACCCTGTCAAAATTACCATTCATATAAAAACCTGCTTTTTTATTAAACAGATTTTTAAAATTCACTTGACCAATAATTTCAGATTGGTTTCTGTCGATTAACTTCAAATTATGAAGTACAAAATTATTCAACGTTCCTGTAGCGTGTGTTTTCAAAAAGAAACGTTGGTTTTTACCAAATTCGTTGTAGAAAAAGTTTAATTCGTTAGAAGAAACAGAAGCCTTTTCCATTTCAACATCAAAAACAACCTTATTATTAAAATCGGTAAAATCTTTAGGATTGTATTTCAGTGTAACCTCACCTATTAAGGTAGATTCAGCTGTTTTTAAATCCATTTGCTTTAAAATAATATTCTTCTTAGTATAGGTAAAATCTGAAGAAAGATTCTCAACAATAAGTCCGCGATGATCTTTTAATGAAAGCTTTTTAATTTGTGTAGTAATATTTGGCCCTTTAATGAAAAAGTCTTCCAGCTGACCGTTCAATTGTTTAAAATCTAAAGCTTTAGGCGTTTTTAAATTATCATCAACCAATCTAAATCGGCTGTTGGTAACATATAAATCATCAGCTTTTAAACGAAATTTACCCGTTCCTTTACCGTCATCAAACGATGCTACAAATAAATCGATATTGGTACGTTCTTCTCCTTTGTACTTTCTGATTTTAAAATCCAAGCCATCCATTCTAGCTTCACCAAAAAACAAATGAGAATCTGCAATTTCTTTAAAACTCAACAAATTGGTCTGTAAACGTTTTACAAAAACCAATGTGTCGTTATGATGATCGGCAATATAAATCCCTTTAAGTTTTACAGTTCCAAAAACAGAAATGGCAACTTTATCAACGTTAATGTTGGTTTTATAGGCTTTGTTAAGCTTTTCGGTAACAATTTTTCCTATTTCAGTTTGAACAACGGGCAACGATAGTGCAATCCCTATCAACAAAAGTAGAAGCAGAATTGCTAACAGCGTTCTAAGCAGTATTTTTTTTATTTTTTTGATACCCGTAGTATTTATATTAATTTTGTCGGAGCAACTGTAAAATCATTAGCAAAGACAAGCAAAAGTAAAAATTTTGATGTTGAAAATTTTAACAATTCAAAGATAATACAGTCCTAATAAAAAATTATACAAATTCCGTGCCTTTTTTATGACAAAATCGCCTATTTATATACTTGCAATTGAAAGTTCTTGTGACGATACTGCTGCAGCGGTATTAAAAGACAATGTAGTTTTGTCTAATATCGTTGCCAGACAAGCCATACATGAGGAATACGGAGGTGTTGTTCCTGAATTAGCCTCTCGTGCACACCAACAAAATATAGTTCCAGTGATTGATGTCGCTTTAAAAAAAGCAAACATCAGTAAATCAAAACTTTCTGGTATTGCTTTTACACAAGGTCCGGGTTTAATGGGTTCTTTATTGGTTGGTGGTTCGTTTGCAAAATCGATGGCAATTTCATTAAATATTCCGCTAATTTCTGTTCATCATATGCATGCCCATGTATTAGCCCATTTTATTGATGAAGAAGGTTTTGACAAGCCCGAATTTCCATTTTTAGCCATGACGATTTCTGGAGGTCACACCCAAATTATCAAAGTAAATAGTTTTTTTGATATGGAAATTATTGGTGAAACCACCGATGACGCTGTTGGAGAAGCTTTTGATAAAAGTGCAAAAATACTGGGATTGCCTTACCCTGGCGGACCTTTAATTGATAAGTATGCACAATCTGGAAACCCAAAAGCCTTTGCTTTTACCAAACCAAAAGTTGAGGGTTTAAATTTTAGTTTTAGCGGTTTAAAAACCCAGATTTTATATTTTATCCAGAAAAACACTGCAGAAAATCCGAATTTCATTGCCGAAAACCGCGATGATATCTGCGCTTCAATTCAACATACTATCATTCAGATACTAATGGATAAATTGAAAATGGCTGTTGCCGAAACCGGTATAACACAAATAGCCATTGGTGGTGGTGTTTCTGCAAACTCCGGCATACGAAATACGTTAAAAGAAGCTGAAACCAAATACGGATGGAAATCCTTTATCCCAAAATTTGAATATACCACAGATAATGCTGCTATGATTGGAATTGTTGGTTACCATAAATTTTTAGCAAATCAGTTTGAAGATGCATCTGTAGTTTCTAAAGCTAGAATTGAATTTTAATATGCAATTATTCTATAATCCCGATATAAAATCAGAACTAAATGAGTTTTCTTTCGATAAAGAAGAAAGTAAACACATAGTTAAAGTTTTACGTAAACAAGAAGGTGATATTTTACATGTAACAAATGGATTAGGTGATTTATTTTCTACTGAAATTATTTTTGCATCCGACAAAAAATGTACGGTAAAAATTGTGGAAACAAAAACAGAAAAGCCTACCACTTTTCACCTTCATTTGGCTGTAGCGCCAACCAAAATGAACGATCGTTTCGAATGGTTTTTAGAAAAAGCTACCGAAATAGGTGTACATGAAATTACACCAATAATCTGTGATCATTCCGAAAGAAAAGTTATTAAAACAGAACGTTTTGATAAAATCATTCAATCGGCCATGAAGCAATCGTTGCAATATCATCTGCCCAAATTAAACTCACCAATTACTTTTAAAGAGTTTATCCAGCAAAAACACTCTGGGAATTTATATATTGCACATTGCGAAGAAACAGAAAAAAAGCTATTAAAAGATGCTCTAAAACCAAATAAAAGCTACACAATTTTAATTGGTCCTGAAGGTGATTTTTCAGAAAAAGAAATAGATTTAGCATTAAAAAACAGTTACATTCCTGTATCTTTGGGAAACACACGATTAAGAACCGAAACTGCAGCTGTAGTTGCTTGTCATAGTGTAGTTTATTGTAACGAATAAAAAGAAATTTCGACTATGAAAATTCCAATTTCCAAAGGCAATCATTTAAAAGTACTACTGTTATTGTTTTTTCTTTTTGTTTTTTCTATTGGTTTTTCCCAAGAAATTGCCCTTTTAAAGTATTCGGGAGGTGGCGACTGGTACGCTAACCCTACTTCATTACCCAATTTGGTTAAGTTTTGCAATCAGAATATTAAAACGAATCTCAACACTAGAGTGCCCAATGTAGAGGCGGGAAGCCCTGATATTTTCTCCTATCCTTTTATACACATGACGGGCCACGGTAATGTTGTTTTTAGCGATAATGATCTTTTAAACCTTAGAAATTATCTTAATTCAGGCGGCTTTCTTCATATTGATGACAATTACGGCATGGATCAATACATTCGTAAAGAAATTAAACGATTACTTCCGGATAGTCAGCTTGTAGAAATACCAAGCAGTCATGTTATTTTTCAGAAACCGTATTCGTTTCCTGGAGGAATTCCAAAAATTCACGAACACGATAACAAACCGCCAAAAGCATACGGTATTTTCATTAAAGACCGCTTAGTACTTCTTTACACCTACGAAACAGACTTGGGCGATGGTTGGGAAAATCAAGAAGTACATAACGACCCGCTGGAAGTTAGAACCAAAGCTTTAAAAATGGGAGCAAATATTATCAACTACGTTTTCACAAATTAATTCTCCTTAAAAAAACATAAGTAACTACAAAACAACACTTTATCGTTTTTATTTGTCAGTTATATAGTATTTTTCTTTAGGTATTATTTAATAAGTAACATTGATATTAAATTCTGAATATCAACTATTTACCAATTTAAATATACTTAATTATGAAAAAAATCCTTTTGATGGCTACCCTGTTAGCTTTATTTGCATCCTGCAACAAAGAAGATGTTTCAGCAACTGAACAAACCTCACTACTTGAAAAAAGAGGCTGTGCTTCACAAGAAGTATTCGAACAACAACTCAGAGAAAACCCTCAATTAGCCATTAGAATGAATGAAATTGAATCGTTCACCGAGAAAGCAATACGAGAAAATCGTTTAGTAAATGGTAAAATTGTTATTCCGGTTGTTGTAAATGTTTTGTATCGTACTTCAGCCGAAAACATATCGCAGGCACAAATTCAATCACAAATTGATGTTTTAAATAAAGACTACAACGGTTTGAATTCTGATTTCAATCAGGTTCCTTCGTTATTTTCTGGTGTAAAAGCTAGCATTGGGGTTTCATTCGAATTGGATGCTGTTTACCGAAAAGCTACTAAAAAGAAAACTTGGGGAACAGCCGATGCTATGAAATCCACATCAAGAGGAGGATTAAATCCAACATCTCCAACCACTAAATTAAATATTTGGGTATGTACTATTGGAGGGGGAATTTTAGGCTATGCACAATTTCCTGGCGGCTCATCGGCTACAGATGGCGTTGTGATCGATTCTAAATATTTTGGTTCTACCGGAACGGCTACTTATCCTTTTAATCTAGGCAGAACAGCAACACATGAAATTGGACATTGGATGAACTTACGTCATATTTGGGGTGATGCCACTTGCGGTAACGATTTAGTAGCTGATACACCATTGCATAACACAGCCAATTATGGAGCTCCAACCTACCCACATTACAGCACTTGCAGTGGTACACCGGTTGAAATGACCATGAATTATATGGATTATACAGATGACAGAGCCATGTATATGTTCTCTGATGGACAAAAATCTAGAATGCTTGCAGTTTTTGCTTCTGGTGGACCTAGAAATTCATTTGCACAACCATAATAAAAATCCATTTTTTGAAGAAAAATAGCTCAAAAGGCGATTTTTTTTGTTTTTGCATGTCATACAGAAATTATTCCTACAAATTAACAATAAACTATCAGTAAAAAGACTACAGAAAATAATACATTTATACGAATAATTCAATAATAGTTGAAAAAACATAAATATTTTTTAATAAAATTGACTAAATATTTTTTTATCAACAACTATTTTGTAATTTATTTTTTTGTTATATAATTGCATCAACTTATTTAAAAAGTAAACTATTTAACAAAAAACCAAAAAAATTATGAAAAAAATCTTGTTGTCGGCTGCATTAGTGATGTCACTAATCTCCTGTCAAAATGAAGAAACAATTAATGACACAAACAACACTCCTAATGCTTCACATAGAGGTTGTGCTTCAAATGAAGTTTTAGAACGTCAGATGAGAGAAAATCCTGAATTAGCTATTAAGATGAATGAAATTGAATCGTTCACTGAAAGAGCTATAGCTGAAGGAAAATTGGTTAACGGAAAAATCCAAATTCCGGTAGTCGTAAATGTACTTTACAGAACTTCTTCTGAAAACATTTCACAAGCACAAATTCAATCACAAATTGACGCATTAAATAAAGATTACAACGCTTTAAACTCGGATTATAATACTGCAAACAATCCTTATTCTTCTGTAAGAGCAAATATTGGTATTTCATTTGTTTTAGATGCTGTATACAGAAAATCAACAACTAAAACATCATGGGGAACCAACGATGCCATGAAAAAATCGACTCAAGGTGGTATGAATCCTACTTCTCCAACAACTAAATTAAACCTTTGGGTTTGTACTATAGGTGGTGGAATTTTAGGGTATGCACAATTCCCTGGAGGTTCTTCTTCTACAGATGGTGTTGTAATCGATTCTAAATATTTTGGAACAACAGGAACTGCTACTTATCCATTTAACTTAGGTAGAACAGCTACTCATGAAATCGGTCACTGGATGAACTTACGTCACATTTGGGGTGATACAACTTGTGGTAACGATTATGTGTCTGATACTCCATTACACAATACTGCTAACTACGGAGTTCCTGCTGTAGGTCACAGAAGTACATGTTCAGGTACGCCACTTGAAATGTACATGAACTACATGGATTACACTGATGACCGCGGAATGTATATGTTCTCATTAGGACAAAAATCAAGAATGCTTGCTGTATTTGCTTCTGGTGGTGCTAGAAATTCATTTGCACAACCATAATAAAATCAAATAAATATGAAGAACTCGCTAGTAATAGCGAGTTTTTTTATACTTTTATTCTTCATTAGAAATAAGCCAAAATGACTTATAAAGATATTTCAAAAGGAATTATCAAAGCGACATTATCACTCGCATTACTAATACTTGCTTTGTTTTTCATATACAAAATAAGTCTTGTCATTATATTTTTCATCATTGCTATTATAGTTTCCTTAATTGGAAATCCAATAGTATCATTTTTCAAGAATCGGTTAAAGTTCAACACTACTATTGCTGTCCTCACTACCCTATTACTTTTTGTGGGTATGATAATGAGCTTCATAATGCTATTTGTTCCACTCATTATATCACAAAGTGAAAACCTATCATTATTAGATACGGATACTATTCAAAATAACTTAACCACCATATATAATCAAGCAATAACCTATCTTAATGAACATAATATCGATGTGCTTTCTTTAGCTGAAGATTCAAATATTTCATCAAAACTTAATTTTAATTTTTTACCAGATTTTTTAAATACGTTTATTGGAATTATAAGTAATCTTGGGCTTGGCTTAGCATCGGTTACCTTCATTTCTTTTTTCTTAATGAAAGATAAAGTTCTCTTTAGATATGTTTTCAGACGAATCATTCCTGATCAACATGCCGGAAAAATTATAACTTCAGTAACTAAAATTAATTATCTACTTGGTCGATATTTCACTGGTATCGTTTTACAATTAACAATCGTTTTTATTTTAGAATTAATTGTTCTGCTAATTTTTGGTGTACAAAATGCCTTTACAATTGCGCTTATTTGTGCTTTCTTAAACATTATTCCGTATATCGGACCTTTAATTGGAATGTCTTTAGCGGTTGTACTCACTATGTTAGGTATGCTGGGTCAGGATTTTAGAACCGATATTTTACCAACAACTTTGTATGTTTTTATTGGCTTTATGGTTGTTCAATTAATTGATAACAATATTAGTCAGCCAATCATTTTTTCAAAAAGCATTAAATCGCATCCATTAGAAATTTTTCTAATTACATTAATTAGCGGAATTATTTTTGGCATAGCCGGTATGATTGTCGCAATTCCAGCATATACTGTTTTAAAAGTAATTGCTAAAGAATTTTTCCCTAACAATAACATTGTTAAAGTTTTAACCAAAGATATTTAAGTTGGACTCTCCCCTTTTACGTACTGAAATTCAAGATTATATAAATGCCTCAATGAGTGTGAACTTCCCAAAGCTGGCACTCGCAAAAAACCCGTTTCCAGATATAAAATGGAACGACATCTTAAATCAGATTGCTTCGAAGGCTAAAGCCAAAGAAAAATTACCAACATGGTACAATCACCGATTTATTATTTATCCTTCTAAAATTTCAATTGAACAAACTTCATCCGAAAGAACAGCTCAATACAAAGCTTCTTTAATCAAAGGAATTACGTTAATTGATTTAACCGGAGGATTTGGTATTGATGATTACTATTTTGCCAAAGAGTTCAATAAAGTGGCTCACTGCGAAATGAACGAATCGCTTTCAGAAATAGTCAAACATAATTTTCAAATTTTAAATCAACGAAATATTGAATGCTACCAAGGAGATAGTTTATACATTTTAAAAAAATTAAATCAAAAATGGGATTGGATTTACATTGATCCTTCCAGACGTAGCGATATAAAAGGTAAAGTTTTCATGCTTAAAGACTGCCTTCCTAATGTTCCGAACTTACTCGATGTTTATTTTGACTATTCAAATAACATTCTAATTAAAACAGCGCCAATACTTGATATAACAGCGGGTTTGAATGAATTAAAATTTGTAAAAAGAATTCATATTATTGCCCTAGATAATGAAGTAAAGGAATTGCTTTGGGAAATTGAGAACAATTACACCGGCTCTTTAGAAATAAATGCGGTTTCAATAACTAAAGATGATATTGATGTTTTTAAAATCGACTCTTCAAAAACAGAACAAAAAAGCACATTAAGTGTTCCACAAAACTATTTGTATGAACCCAATGCAGCAATGATGAAAACTGGTGCTTTTGAAGCAATTGGCGTTGAATTTCATCTTAAAAAATTACACCCACACACGCATTTGTTTACTTCAAACGATAACATTGAATTTCCTGGCAGAAAATTTGCTATAACAAAGGTGATTCCATTCGATAAAAAAGAAATGAAGCAATTTGAAGGCGCTAAAATGAATGTTTCTACTCGAAATTTTCCAATGAAAGTTGAAGAAATTAGAAAAAAATGGAAACTTCAAGATGGTGGAGATATCTATTGTTTCTTTACTACGAATGTAAATGATGAAAAAATAATTTTAATTTGCGAAAAAATTAGAGAATGAAAAAAATTGCCTTTTTACTTATATTATTATTCGGATTACAAATTAATGCACAACAATTTAAATGTGAATATGACATTGAAGAAAAAACAGATTCCACATATTTAAAGAAAACTATTGATTATTTGGTTTACGAAAAAGATTTTACTGAGACTTCTGATTTTTTATCGTTTTCCTTAATTAATTCTGATGGAGTACCTTATCTTCAAGTTCAATTTTTACAAAAAAGCAAAAACTTCATTTCTGCTAAATCTTTTGATTTAACTTCAAAAGTATATTTACAATTAAAAAACGGCAAGATACTTACATTGCTTTCCTCAGAAAACAGTGAAAGTCAGTTAATTTTCGATGAAAAAACCAAAAACAACCTACGCGTTTTAAATGGTTATTTTCTTTTTGGAAAAGATAATTTTGACGATTTAAAATCACAGCCCATTACATTTATCCGTATTGCATACGCAACTGAAAGTATAGATTATGTCATGAAAAAAGAATTGTTATCCAAAACTTTTCCTAGAACTTTTTATCCCGAAAATTACTTTATTAATTTCTTAAAATGTTTAGAATAAGAAATGCTAAAGAATATTAGTAAAAGCTACCTATACACATCAATACTTGTTTCTTGTTTACTATTCTGTTTTCTAAATTTTATTATTGGACCAACTTCCCTTTTTGGTTTAAATGACTTTTTACAAAATAAAATTGGATATTATTTTGGATTAAATATAAACACCATCGATTATATCCTTATTTCATTAATTCCAATTTTTGCTTTACGTTTAAATATTTTTCAACTTAATAATCAATTTGTAACAGTCAGAAACTATTTTACCATTTTATTAAGTTGCATCGTTACAATCATAATTGGGTTGCTTTTATTAATTACTAAAATTGGGAGTCCAAGCAAAAACCCTTTAATACCTCAATATTTAAGAATAGAACCATTTGAAAATTATTCAGCAATTTTAATTGGCTTAGGAATTTGCATCCCTTTTTTATTTATCAAAAAAGGATTAAAAAAAAGTAATGAGATTGAAAAAATTGGAAACAATAATGAATAACATTTATAATATAAAACAAAAAAGCCTAGCAAATGCTAGGCTTTTTTGTGATCCCGTCAGGATTCGAACCTGAGACCTACTGCTTAGAAGGCAGTTGCTCTATCCAGCTGAGCTACGGGACCTTAAATCTTTAACTCAGTCAAATTGGGAATACTGAAGTTATCTTGTCGGGGTGGCAGGATTCGAACCTGCGACCTCCTGGTCCCAAACCAGGCGCGATGACCGGGCTACGCTACACCCCGAAAGCAAAAAAAAGCGGAGAGACAGGGACTCGAACCCTGGCGACGGTTACCCGTCGACAGATTAGCAATCTGCTCCGTTACCACTCCGGCACCTCTCCTGTTGCAAAGAACTTATCCTTTTTTGCGGTTGCAAATGTAACTGAACGATATGTTTTCTGCAACTATTTTTACTCTTTTTTTTGAATTTAATTGAAGATAATTTAAAACACATTCATAGTCAACACAATAGAATCAAACGCTAAAACAACAATTGCCATAAAAATCCATTAAAAATTAAAAAGTTAATAATCCGTTTAATTATTAAAATATCTTCTCAAATTTGGTTAAATTCGCAACTTGAACGAACTAACAACATAATATCATGAGTAAAAAAGTAGTTATTGTATCAGCTGTAAGAACTCCAATTGGTAGTTTCATGGGAAGTTTATCAACTGTTACTGCTCCACAACTAGGCGCTACTGCAATTAAAGGCGCTTTAAATAAAATTAATTTAGATCCAAACCTTGTTGATGAAGTATTAATGGGGAATGTTGTTCAAGCTGGAACAGGTCAAGCACCTGCTCGTCAAGCAGCAATTTATGCAGGATTACCTAATACTGTTGCTTGTACTACTATTAATAAAGTATGTGCTTCTGGAATGAAAGCTATTATGCAAGGTGCACAAGCTATTATGGCTGGTGATGCAGAAGTTGTAGTTGCTGGTGGTATGGAAAATATGAGTTTGATTCCACATTATGTACACATGAGAAATGGTGCGAAATTTGGTCCTGCAACTTTATTGGATGGTATGCAAAAAGACGGTTTGACTGATGCTTACGATAACAATGCTATGGGTGTTTGTGCCGATTTATGTGCTACTGAATATAACATTTCGAGAGAAGAACAAGATGCTTTTGCTATTCAATCGTATGAGCGTTCTGCAAAAGCTTGGGAAGCTGGTAAATTTAACAATGAAATTGTTCCTGTATCTATCCCGCAACGTAAAGGTGACCCAATAGTTTTCGCTAAAGATGAAGAATACACCAACGTAAAATTAGACAGAATCCCTACCTTAAATGCTGTTTTTACTAAAGACGGTACAGTTACAGCGGCAAACGCATCAACCATTAATGATGGTGCTGCTGCAGTAGTTTTAATGAGTGAAGAAAAAGCAAATGCTTTAGGATTAAAACCTTTAGCTTATATAAAATCTTACGCAGATGCTGCTCAAGAACCAAAATGGTTTACTACAGCTCCTGCAAAAGCATTACCTAAGGCTTTAGACAAAGCTGGTATCTCAATATCAGATGTTGATTTCTTCGAATTTAACGAGGCTTTTTCAGTTGTAGGTTTAGCAAATGCTAAAATCTTAGGACTAGACAATAATAAAATTAACGTAAACGGTGGCGCAGTTTCTTTAGGCCATCCTCTTGGATGTTCGGGAGCAAGAATTGTTGTTACTTTACTAAATGTTTTAGAGCAAAATAACGCAAAAGTTGGTGCAGCTGCTATTTGTAATGGTGGTGGTGGTGCTTCTGCTATTGTAATCGAAAGAGCTTAATCAGTTAATAAATTTTCAAAATTAAGAGTTATGGTTTAAATTCTATAACTCTTAATTTACAACTCCTAATTACCTTAAATGTTTGCAATTTGTAATTTAGCAATTGTACCGCTACGTTTTGAACCAAGCGACAGAAGCGAATTAGTTTCTCAAGTTTTGTTTGGTGAACATTTTAAAATTTTGGAACAAACCGAAAAATGGTCCAAAATACAATTGGCATACGACAATTATGAAGGATGGATTGACAACAAACAATTTCAAAAAATCAGCGAAGAGAATTACAATTTACTTTCTGCTTCAACTGAAGTTTTAAATGGTGATTTAATTGAATATATCACTACTCCAAACAGCTACTTAATGCCAATTCCTATTGGTAGTTCGTTATCTTTTTTAGACAATCCCGAAATAAACACGAGTCAATTTACTTTCGAAGGTGTAAAAGTTTGTGGTGTAAAACCTAAATCCGAACTTATCAAAACCGCATTTATGTATTTGAACGCCCCCTATTTATGGGGAGGCAAAACACCTTTTGGAATTGATTGTTCGGGTTTCACTCAAATGGTCTATAAATTAAACGGACATTCCATTTTACGTGATGCTTCACAACAAGCAATGTTGGGTGATGCTTTAAGTTTTATTGAAGAAAGTGAGCCAGGAGATTTAGCATTTTTTGATAACGAAGAAGGTCGTATTATCCATGTAGGGATGATTATGGAAAACAACTACATTATTCATGCCCATGGGAAAGTAAGAATCGATAGGTTAGACCACTTAGGAATATACAATGTGGATACTGGAAGACACACACATAAATTAAGGGTGATTAAGAAAATCATATAAATAAAAAAACCACGCTGGGCGTGGTTTTTTTATACTCAATAGGGAAAGGAAAGAGAATTATTTAGCAGCTTTTAATGCTTTATATTTTGCATCCATACCTAAAAACTGATAAATATTAAGCAACATTGCTTTTCCGTTTTCATCTTTAGGTTTTAATTCTAAATATTTCTCATAATATGGCATAGCCGTTTTAAACATAGTTTGACGTTTTGCTTTTAATTCATCATAACGTTTTGCCTCTTTAGCTGACATCCCTAATGAATTCATTTCTTTCACAATTTTATCATCACCATAAACACATAAAGCACCAAGGTTGTTATATGCATTAAAATACGTAGGGTCTACAGCAATAACTTTTTCGTAGTATTTTTTAGCCCCTTCAATATCTCCAGAAGAAGTAGAAACTACTCCAAGATTAAATAATAAATCTGCATCGTTTGGCTTCAGTGCTAATGCTTCATTTATTAATTTTTTATACGTATCTAAATCTTTAGCTTCATAATATAAATTAGCTTCTGCCAAAATCAAGTCAGTATCTTGAGGATTTAATTTTCTTGCATCAGAAATAGCTTTTTTTGCTTCCTCAGCTTTGCCTTTTTCTAGTAGAATTGAAGCATAGTGTTTATAAATTTCACCTTTTTTAGATGGAATTTTTTCATCACGTGGTTTTTCATGAGTACCAACTCTGATAGCATTTTTTCTTTCTTCATCAGAACCAAACGTATCTTCTTGACCGTTTAATTTGTTTAAAGCGATGTAACTAGTACCCTCTCCAGTATAACCAATTTTAATTAACTCTTCATAATCTCTAAGCGCACTGTCATAATCCTGAACTTGTAGAGCTAAAAGTGCTGCATTGTATAGATTGTCAGCGTCAGATTTATCTAAATAATAAATACTTTCAAACAATTTAGATGCCTCACCAAATTTTGATGCTTGATTCAAACCAAATGCATATTGCATCATCATGGGTTTAAAACTTTTTATAGTTTCTTTAATATCATCTGAATAAATTTCCTTACCAGATTTTTTCTCAAAATCCAAAACATCGTTTAAGCCTTTAGCTAACATATTGATATTCGCTGGAGTTAAGCTTTTTGTGAATGATTGCAAATCATTTGGATTTTTCATCATTGCATCATTAAGCTCTAATATCGGCAACATGGATTTGTAAAAATTAGAATAAACCATATCCGTTTCTGACAAACCTGTCATTGAACTCAACTTATATACTGTTCCTTTGTATGTTGACATATCATCAGCAGACAATTGGTCTTTAGCATATAATTTTTTTAAGGTTTTTAACTCATCTTTCTGAGCGAAAGAAGCAGCCGAAAGCATCAACGATGATGCTAATAAGAAATATTTTACTTTCATTTTATTTCTGTTTGTTATTTATTCTTGTGAATCGTTTGTTTCAGTTGAAGCGTCTAAATTTTCATTTTCAAAACCTTCTTCCATCTCATCGCTTTCTTCTTCACGCATTACTTTAGCAACGGCTGCAATGGCATCACTTCCTTTAATATTAATTAAACGAACACCTTGTGTAGCACGTCCCATTACACGTAAATCGGAAACACGCATTCTGATGGTTAACCCAGATTTATTAATAATCATTAAATCGTCTTCATCTGTTACGCTGTTAATAGCAATAAGCGAGCCAGTTTTTTCTGTAAGGTTTAATGTTTTAACACCTTTACCTCCACGGTTTGTAATACGGTATACATCTTCTCCATCTTCATCAACTAATCGTGTACGTTTTCCAAAACCATTTTCAGTTACTACTAAAATCTGAGAATCACCTACATGATCTCTATCAACAGAAACCATTCCAATTACTTCATCTTTATCATCAGCTAGGGTAATTCCACGAACACCAGAAGCTGTTCTACCCATCGGACGCGTTTTCTCTTCTTCGAAACGAACTAATTTACCTGATCTCACCGCAATTAACACTTGGCTGTTTCCAGTAGTTAATTTTGCTTCTAGTAATTCGTCATCTTCTTTAATAGTAATTGCAGCAACTCCATTTACACGTGGTCTTGAATACGACTCTAAAGCGGTTTTCTTAACCTGACCTTGTTTAGTAACCATAATTACATAATGGTTATTGATGTATTCTTGATCTTTTAAGTCTTGTGTACAAATGAAGGCTTTTACTTTATCGTCATTCTCGATGTTGATAAGGTTTTGAATTGCACGACCTTTACTTGTTTTACTTCCTTCCGGAATTTCGTATACACGCATCCAGAAACATTTTCCTTTTTGCGTAAAGAACAACATATATTGGTGGTTTGTTGCCACATACATATGCTCCAAGAAATCTGCATCACGAGTACCAGCCGATTTTTGACCAACCCCTCCTCTATTTTGTGTTTTGTATTCAGAAAGTGGTGTACGTTTGATATAACCTGCGTGAGAAATAGTAATAACTACTTGTTCATCAGCAATTAAATCTTCAATACTTACATCACCACCAGCATATTCAATTTGTGAACGACGAGCATCGCCATATTTATCTCTGATTTCAGCTAACTCATCTTTAATTACCTGCATTCTCATTTCTTTGCTTGCTAATAATTCTTTCAAATAAGCAATCAATTTCATGATTTCATCATACTCAGCGCGCAATTTATCTTGCTCAAGACCTGTTAACTG
The DNA here is from genome assembly GCF_055521455.1 of Flavobacterium sp. IC2-16. Taxonomy (NCBI): domain Bacteria; kingdom Pseudomonadati; phylum Bacteroidota; class Flavobacteriia; order Flavobacteriales; family Flavobacteriaceae; genus Flavobacterium; species Flavobacterium sp. IC2-16. Next base: position 71,380 of record NZ_CM145480.1, read on the forward strand.
ACGTAAACGCATCTCTACAATGGCACGAGCTTGAATTTCAGATAAGTTAAAACGTTCGATTAATTTACCTCTAGCCTCGTCTCCATCTTTAGAAGCCCTAATCAATTGAATTACTTCATCAATATTATCCGAAGCAATAATTAAACCTTCTAAAATATGTGCTCTTTCTTCAGCTTTACGCAAATCAAACTGTGCACGACGCGTAACTACATCATGACGGTGTTCTACGAAATAATGAATAAGATCTTTTAGATTCAACATTTGCGGACGTCCGTTAACCAATGCGATATTATTCACACTGAAAGACGACTGCAATTGCGTATACTTATATAAGGTATTTAAAACAACATTCGGAACGGCTTCACGTTTTAACACATAAACAATTCGCATGCCGTTTCTGTCTGATTCGTCACGGATGGTTGAAATTCCTTCAATTTTCTTCTCGTTAACTAAATCTGCAGTATGTTTAATCATTGCAGCTTTATTAACCTGATATGGAATTTCGGTAACAATAATAGATTCGCGACCATCAACTTCTTCAAAAGCAACCTTAGCACGCATAACAACACGTCCGCGACCAGTTTTAAATGCTTCACGAACACCATCCATACCGTAAATAATTCCTCCTGTTGGGAAATCCGGTGCTTTAATTAGAGTGATTAATTCGTCAATCTCAATCTCATTATTATCAATATACGCTAAAGTACCATCAATTACTTCTGTTAAGTTGTGAGGTGCCATATTGGTAGCCATACCTACGGCAATACCAGATGCACCATTCACTAATAAGTTTGGCACTTTCGTTGGCATTACTTTTGGCTCCTCTAAAGTGTCGTCGAAGTTTAACTGGAAGTCTACCGTTTCTTTATCGATATCAGCCAACATTTCTTCCGAAAACTTTTTCATACGAGCTTCGGTATAACGCATTGCTGCAGGACTGTCACCATCTACCGAACCAAAGTTACCTTGACCGTCTACCATTAAATAACGTAAACTCCACTCTTGTGCCATACGAACCATGGCATCGTATACTGAACTGTCACCGTGCGGGTGGTACTTACCAAGAACCTCCCCTACAATTCTCGCTGACTTTTTATGTGCTCTGTTTGATAATACTCCTAATTCGTACATCCCGAATAAAACTCTTCGGTGTACTGGTTTCAAGCCATCTCTAACATCAGGAAGTGCTCTGGATACAATTACCGACATCGAATAATCGATGTAAGCTGATTTCATTTCATCCTCAATGTTAATAGGAATTAACTTTTCTCCTTCAGACATAGGTATTTACAATTAAAATTATATTATTTTCTAAACGTGCCAATATACGCATTTTTGAAGTATTGAAAATGTTATTTATTCACAATTTTCATGATTTTATTAACATAACTTATTTATGAAACGGTTGAAAAAACCTGCTATTTTGTCTTTTTTTATTCAATTTTTTTTTGTCAATTAGCAATAATTCATAATCCATTCTTACTGGGTATGATTTTTGTACTTAGTTGTAAGAATTTGTAAATTTACATACTTAAAGATTTTTGTGATGGATGATAATTTTTCACCTAGAGTAAAAGATGTGATTACCTATAGTAAAGAAGAAGCTTTACGTTTAGGTCACGACTTTATTGGGACGGAACATTTAATGCTTGGAATTTTAAGAGACGGGAACGGAACCGCTATAAATATACTGAACAATCTTTCGGTTGATTTAGAACATTTACGTCGAAAAATTGAAATCATAAGCCCCGCTAACCCTAATGCTGAAAGAAGTAACGAAAAGAAAAACCTGCATTTGACTCGTCAGGCAGAACGCGCTTTACGTACCACTTTTTTAGAAGCTAAAGTTTTTCAAAGTACTTCTATTAGTACTGCTCACTTATTGTTGTGCATTCTTAGAAACGAGAATGATCCCACAACAAAATTGCTAAACAAACTCAAAATTGATTACGAACTCGTTAAAGAACACTTTATAGCTATGACATCAAACGAAGAAGATTATTTAGATAACTTGCCAAAAAACGAATCTTTTAACGACGATTCAGGACAAGATGACAGTATTCGCGACGGTGGTTTTAACAATCCAGCCGGAGCAGGAAAAACCAATAAAAAATCAAAAACACCTGTTCTTGATAATTTTGGTCGTGATTTAACAGAACTTGCCGAAGAAGGTAAATTAGACCCTGTTGTAGGTCGTGAAAAAGAAATTGAACGTGTTTCACAAATTTTAAGCCGAAGAAAGAAAAACAATCCGCTTTTAATTGGTGAACCTGGAGTTGGTAAATCCGCTATTGCAGAGGGTTTAGCACTTCGTATCATTCAGAAAAAAGTTTCACGTATTTTATTCAACAAACGCGTTGTAACCTTAGACTTAGCCAGTTTAGTAGCTGGAACTAAGTATCGTGGTCAATTTGAAGAGCGTATGAAAGCCGTGATGAATGAATTAGAAAAAAATGATGATATTATTCTATTCATTGATGAAATCCACACGATTGTTGGTGCTGGTGGAGCTACAGGTTCTTTAGATGCATCAAACATGTTTAAACCGGCTTTAGCTAGAGGTGAAATTCAATGTATTGGTGCCACAACTCTAGACGAATACCGTCAGTATATTGAAAAAGATGGCGCTTTAGAACGTCGTTTTCAAAAAGTAATTGTTGAACCTACTTCTGTAGAAGAAACAATAACCATACTGAACAACATCAAAGCAAAATATGAAGACCATCATAATGTTATTTACACTCCAGAAGCAATCGAAGCTTGTGTTAAATTAACAAACCGATACATGACCGAACGTTTCTTGCCAGACAAAGCTATTGATGCTTTGGACGAAGCAGGTTCACGTGTTCATATTACCAATATTGATGTTCCAAAACAAATCTTAGAGTTAGAAAAACAATTGGAAGAAGTACGTGAATTGAAAAATTCGGTAGTTAAAAAACAGAAATACGAAGAAGCTGCCAAATTACGCGACGACGAAAAACGTATTGAAAAAGACCTTGCAATTGCTCAAGAACAATGGGAAGAGGATTCAAAAAGTAACCGAATCACTGTTACTGATGACAATGTTGCCGATGTGGTTTCTATGATGACTGGTATTCCTGTTAATCGTATTGCTCAAACTGAAAGTAATAAATTAGCTCACCTACCGGAACTTATTAAAGGTAAGGTAATTGGACAAGATGAGGCAGTAATGAAAATTGCCAAATCTATCCAAAGAAACCGTGCTGGTTTAAAAGATCCAAACAAACCAATTGGTTCCTTCATTTTCTTAGGACAAACTGGAGTTGGTAAAACACAATTGGCTAAGGTTATTGCTAAAGAATTGTTCGATTCTGAAGATGCGTTAGTTCGTATTGACATGAGTGAATACATGGAAAAATTTGCTATTTCAAGATTAGTTGGTGCGCCTCCGGGATACGTTGGTTATGAAGAAGGCGGTCAGTTAACAGAAAAAGTTAGAAGAAAACCATATTGTGTTGTACTTCTAGATGAGATTGAAAAAGCACATCCAGATGTATTCAACATGATGTTACAAGTTCTGGATGATGGGCATTTAACTGACAGTTTAGGTCGCAAAATCGATTTCAGAAACACTATTATCATCATGACTTCGAATGTTGGTGCACGTCAATTGAAAGATTTCGGTACCGGAGTTGGTTTCGGAACTGCCTCTAAAACAGCACAAGCAGACGACATGGCAAAAGGAGTTATTGAAAATGCTCTTAAAAAAGCTTTTGCTCCAGAGTTTTTGAATCGTATTGATGATGTTATCGTATTTAATGCATTAGAAAAAGAAGATATTGATAAAATCATAGACATCGAAATGGATAAGTTATATGCACGTGTTGCTGACTTAGGATATAAATTAAAACTTTCTGAAAAAGCAAAAGATTATATTGCTGAAAAAGGTTTTGACAAACAATTTGGTGCGCGTCCGCTTAAAAGAGCCATTCAAAAATACGTTGAAGATGAGTTAGCTGAAGAAATTATTACTTCAAAAATTCATGAAGGAGACGAGATTTTCATGGATTACGACGAAAAGAAACAAGAATTGAATATCACTATCAATAAAGCTGAAAAACCTACTAATTAGTAGGTTTTTTCTTTTTTATACAGATTTTGCAAAGCATTACAAAAAAAGTAGTACTTTAGAACTGCTAAATCAATAAAAAATGCTTGACAAAGTAATTGTAGGAAGCGAAGAATGGTGTTCTTTCCCATCTTTAGGAATTCCTGTTATCAAAGCCCGTGTCGATTCGGGAGCAAAAACTTCGGCACTACATGCCACCAACATTACTCCTTTCGAAAAAAACGGAGAAAACTGGATAAAATTCGACATCAACCCTATTCAAAACAACCTTAAGGCGGTTATTCATTGTGAAGCTGTTCTTATAGATAAACGCGTTGTTAAAAGTTCTAGTGGTTACCGAGAACAACGTTATGTTATTAAAACAACGTTGGAAATTGGAGGAAGTATTTGGGATGTTGAACTTACTCTGACCAATAGGGATTCCATGGGATTCCGAATGTTATTGGGACGCGAAGCAATGTCAGGTAGAATTTTGGTAGATCCTGAACAAAAATACTTATTAGGACAACCTACCAATGAAAAAATAAAAGAATATTACTATGCCGAAGATACCGGAAAAAAAGGTCTTCGTATTGGCTTATTAGCTAGTAATCCAGAATTATACAGCAACAAACGTATTATGGAAGCTGGAGAAATGCGTGGTCATGAAATGCATTTCTTAAATTTAAAATACTGCTACATGAAACTTGATGCCGACACTCCCGAAATTCATTATCGTGGTGGTCGGGTTTTAAACGATTTCGACGCAGTAATTCCAAGAATACGCCCAAGTATGACCTATTATGGTTGTGCTTTAACACGCCAGTTTGAAGCATTAAAAGTTTTTGCTTTAAATAATTCAGCAGCTATTAGTCAGTCGAGAGACAAATTATTTTCGCTGCAATTGCTTTTAAATAATGGTGTTGACATTCCAACTACAGGATTTGCCAATTCACCTTTAGATACAAACGACTTGATTAAGATGGTAGGTGGCTCTCCCCTAATTGTAAAATTATTGGAAGGAACGCAAGGTAAAGGTGTGGTTTTAGCCGAAACCAAAAAAGCAGCCGAATCGGTTATTAATGCTTTTAAAAGTTTAAATGCCAACATCTTAGTACAAGAATTCATTAAAGAAGCAAACGGTAAAGATTTACGTTTGTTTGTAGTGGATGGAAAAGTAGTTGCTGCCATGCAACGTGAAGCACTTCCTGGAGAATTTAGAGCAAATATTCATTTAGGAGGAACAGCATCTGTTGTGAAAGTAACTTCCGAAGAAAAAAGAATAGCTATTAAAGCTGCAAAAGCCATGAATTTGAAAGTTGCTGGTGTGGATATTATTCGTTCAACGAAAGGACCATTACTTCTTGAAGTAAACTCTTCGCCTGGATTAGAAGGTATTGAAGGTGCAACACAAAAGGATATTGCAGGGGAAATGATTAAGGCTATTGAGAAAAATTTCAAATGGAAATAACCAAATTTTCGAATCTTTTAATTACAAAATAATTGAATCCTTATCTCGATATAATCCTGCGAAGCGTATCCGTATATTTTTTTATGGTAATAGCATTGCGGATTTTCGGGAAAAAAGAACTTTCGCAACTTAACACCTCAGATGTTATTCTTATTTTATTGATTAGCAACTCAGTGCAAAATGCAATGGTGGGAAGTGACACCAGCTTAGTTGGAGGTTTAACCGCTGCTTTTGTTTTATTTTTGGTTAATTTCTTACTCAAGAAACTAATGTTCAAATACAAATCGGTTGGTGTTATTTTACAAGACAAACCTCAAATTCTTGTGCATAATGGGAAAATTGAATTTGAGACACTTGCCAAATTAAGCATCACTTCCGACGAGTTACAAGAAGCCATGCGAGAACACGGAGTAGAACATTATAAAGATGTAAAATTAGCGATGTTAGAAGTAGATGGAAATATTAGCATTTTATCTGGTACTAACGAATTAAAACAAACGCATCATAAAAAAAGAATTCATAAAACCTTAGGTCTAAACGATGAATAAAAACAGACTAGAAGCTTTTAGTGACGGCGTTTTAGCCATTATTATAACCATTATGGTACTCGAAATGCAAAAGCCTGATGGAACCGATTTTAAATCGTTGTTGAAATTACTACCCGCTTTTGTGAGTTACCTGTTGAGTTTTATTTATGTTGGCATTTATTGGAACAATCATCATCATATGATGCATACTGTGAAACAGGTAACAGGCGGTATTTTATGGGCAAATTTACATTTGTTGTTTTGGCTGTCACTAATTCCGTTTGCTACAGCTTGGATTGGCGAACATCATTTTGCCGCCTTCCCCATGCTGATTTACGGTTTTGTACTATTTATGTGTGGAATTGCCTATGTGATTTTGCAAAATTTAATCATAAAAAAGCACGGAAAAGATTCTGTTTTATCCAAAGCAATTGGTAACGATATTAAAGGTAAAGCCTCTGCAATTTTATATCTAATTGCAATATTTTCAACATATTATCACGAAATGATTTCTGGAATCATTTATATTTTGGTAGCTTTAATGTGGTTAATTCCAGATAAACGCATTGAAAGAATTTTCGAAAATGAGAACTCTAATTAATTACTTTTTTTATGAACATTAAATACAAACTTATACTTATTATTTTCTTACTAGGCTGCATTATTAGCATCGTGGGAGCGCTATTCAAACTAATGCATTGGCCTGGTGCTTCTGTAATGTTAATTGTTGGAATGCTTTCTGAAGCAATGGCTGGTGTTTTATTGATTTTAAAAATAATAAACGACAACAATAACAATAGTTTTCTAAATAAATAAACATACGGTTATGACACTATTATCTAAAATACTAATCGGATTTGTCGCTTTTATCCATTTGTATATCGTTTGGCTTGAAATGTTTGCGTGGACAACATATGCGAAGAAAGTATTTAAATCGGTTCCTTCAGATATGTTTGAAAAAACGAAACAAATGGCAGGAAATCAAGGTTTATACAATGGCTTTTTAGCTGCCGGCTTAATTTGGTCGTTATTTATTTGCGATGTACATTGGAGTTTTTACATTGCCTTATTCTTTCTTTCTTGTGTTTTTATTGCAGGAATTTATGGAGCCATAACTGTACAAAGAAGTATATTCTATGTACAATCAGTTCCTGCGCTATTAGGCATAATTAGTATTCATTTTATGAAATAAAAAAAGCCTCAAAATTGAGGCTTTTTTTATTATTCTAATACGTCGCTGTCCAGTTGCAAACTATTCAAAAAGGCTATTGAACGTTCAATATCGTAATGCAAAATTCTATCTTCTTCAACTAATGGAACTTCTTCTCTAAACGATTTTAAGAACGTCTCGATAAAATCACTTGATTTCAAAGGTCTTCTAAACTCTATGGCCTGAGAAGCATTCATCAACTCAATAGCTAAAATACGCTCCAGGTTTTCCATAATTTTCAAACACTTTGTAGCTCCGTTTGCCCCCATACTCACATGATCTTCTTGTCCGTTTGAAGAAACAATACTATCAACACTTGCAGGGGTTGCTAATTGTTTATTCTGACTAACAATACTGGCTGCAGTATATTGAGGAATCATAAATCCGGAATTCAAACCTGGGTTACTAACCAAAAACGCAGGCAATTCTCTTAATCCAGAAATCAACTGATAGGTTCTTCTTTCTGAAATATTACCTAATTCCGCTAAAGCAATTCCTAAGAAATCTAACGCTAAGGCTAAAGGTTGTCCGTGGAAATTACCACCAGATACAATTAAATCTTCGTTAATAAAAATATTCGGATTATCGGTAACCGAGTTAATCTCCGTCTTAAACACTTTCTTCACATAATCAATCGCATCTTTCGAAGCACCATGTACTTGCGGAATACAACGGAATGAATACGGATCTTGAACATGAGCTTTTGGACGCGCAATAATCTCACTGTCTTCCAACAATTCATTAAAACGTCTTGCTGTATTAATCTGACCTTTGTGCGGACGAACAATATGGATTAATTCGTTGAAAGGATCAATTCTTCCATCAAAACCTTCTAGAGAAATAGCTCCAATTACATCTGCTAAATAAGAATATTTGCATGCTTTCAACAATATGTAACAACCGTAAGAACTCATAAATTGCGTTCCGTTTAAAAGCGCTAATCCTTCTTTCGATTGTAGTGTAATTGGTTTCCAACCGTTTTTCTCTAAGACTTTCATCGCCGGCTGACGAAACCCATCTGCATAAACTTCACCTTCTCCAATCAGCGGTAAGCATAAATGTGCCAAAGGTGCTAAATCACCCGAAGCGCCTAATGAACCTTGAGTATAAACTACTGGAAGAATATCGTTGTTATAAAAATCGATTAAACGCTCTACTGTAGCCAATTGAACCCCAGAATTCCCATAGCTCAACGATTTAATTTTCAGTAGAAGCATTATTTTCACAATTTCATGAGGTACTTCATCACCAGTTCCACAAGCATGCGATTTCATTAAGTTCTCCTGAAGTTGAGAAAGGTTTTCATTGGAAATTTTCACATTACAAAGCGAACCGAAACCTGTATTGATTCCGTATATCGGTTCATGATGTGTTTCCATTTTTTTATCGAGATACAGACGGCATTTTTCAATATTAATTCGGGCTTCTTCAGATAATTCAAGTGTGAAATTGTGAGCAATAATTTCATGAAGAAGTTCTAAGGTAAAAACATCAGAACTTATGTAATGTACTGTTTCCATTGTAGTTGTTAGTTTGCGCCCCAAAATTCCGTAAAAAGGCGCTAAAAAGCAAGCTAATTTATTAGTATTTCATTATGAAGTTTTCTATCGTATTTTTTTTACTTTTGAAAAGCTAAATAACTATTAAACATGAAAAACACATTTTACGTAGTACTAACATTAATATTAATGTCTTTTACTACTCCAAAAGAAACGGTAACGGTTTCTGGAAAAATCAGTAATTACGATGGAACAACCATCACAATCAAAGGAGAATCTTTCGAAAAAGAAATCCAAGTAAAACCCGATGGAACGTTCAACCAAACGTTTGATATTGCTTATTCTGGTTCGTACAACCTACTAACAAAAGGCAATCGTTCGGCTTTATATTTAGGAAAAGGAAGCAAACTGGTTATAAATGCCGATGAGAAAAATTTCATTCCTTCAATAAAGTTTTCAGGAAATGGTGCATTGGAAAATACGTATTTCGTAAACAAATCGGCAACTGTTAATAAATTAATGGGAAGTGTTCAGGAGTTTTATGCATTAGATGAAACAGCTTTTTTAAATAAGGTAAAAGAAGTTAAATTAGCAATGGTAGATTTATTGAACAAATCGAAAATAACCGACGCTTCATTTAAGAAAAACGAATTGAGAAGCATCGATTTTTTCGAGCAATTGCAATACTTAAACTATCCAAGTTATCATACGCATTACGCTAAAATTGAAGGCTTTATACCTTCTGAAAGCTTTCCAAAATTTAACGATAAAACGGATTTAGATAACGAATCTGATTTTCTGTTTTCTTCTTCTTACAAACAACTGGTAGCAACAAAATTTAATAATGAATTGTATTCCAAAATGAATGAAAATGACGAATACACATATAAATTAGCGTTACCAGAAATTAAAAAAATTAAAAGTCCTGCCATTAAAAACGCGCACTTACAAAGTGTAGCCTACGAAGTAAGCGCTGGAAACCCAGAAGCTACAATGCTTTATAATGAAATCATGTCATTATCTACCGATGAGAATGCAAAAGAAGCGTTGACAAAAAAATTCAATAAAATTAAAACCTTAACTCCTGGAAATGTTTCACCTACATTTGATTATGAGAATTTCAAAGGTGGAACAACTTCTTTAGAAAGTTTAAAAGGTAAATATGTTTATATTGATGTTTGGGCTACTTGGTGCGGACCTTGTCGTCGTGAAATTCCGAGTCTACAAAAAATAGAAGAAGATTTTCACGGAAAAAACATTGAATTTGTAAGCCTTTCTATTGATGATATAAAAGACCACGAAAAGTGGAAAAAATTTGTTGAAGAGAAAAAATTAGGAGGAATCCAATTGTTTGCCGATAAAAACTGGAGCTCTAAATTCGTAACTGATTACGCTATTGAAGGTATTCCAAGATTCATTTTAGTAGATCCTAACGGAAAAATTGTATCTGCTGATGCTCCTCGCCCATCAGATCCTAAATTAGTCGCTAAATTTGAAGAATTAGGCATTAAATAATTTTATCAAATCACTTACATAAAGGCTATTCGCAAGAGTAGCCTTTTTTATTATGCTAAAGTTAAAAATGCTTTTCCTAAATAACGAATGATATCTGAAGCAATAAACGAATGATATCCGGTTTCGGGAACAGCTATATCGGCTGTTAAACCATGAAGGTAAACTCCCAAAATAGCAGCATCAATAGCTTCGTAATCTTGGGCTAATAACCCTGTAATAATGCCAGTTAAAACATCTCCGCTTCCTGCAGTGGCCAAAGCTTGATTACCAGTAGCATTTTCGAAAACCAAATCTTTATAAACAATATGTGTTGGTGCTCCTTTTATCACAACAATAACATCAAATTCTTTCGAAAATACTTTAACTATTTCAATCATTTCTTCATCCGAATTCCAATTACCAATCAACCTTTGTAATTCTTTTAAATGCGGTGTAATAATTGTTTTTTTGGGGATAATCTCTAACCATTCTTTATTATCAGAAATAATATTCAAAGCATCGGCATCAATAACCAATGGAGTCGTATTCAATTTTAGAAAATGAAATAAAGCTTGTTGCGTTTCAGTATGTTTTCCTAAGCCTATTCCTAATCCAACAGCTTGTAACGGGCGTGAATAATTAATTGACGTTATACGATTATCATAGTCATCAGTATAAACCATTGCCTCAGGTACAACACTTTGAAGAATCTCATAACCGCATCTTGGAATATAAGCCGTAACTAAACCTACACCTGATTTTAAACACGCTTTTACAGACAAACATACCGAGCCCATTTTACCATAACATCCACCAATAATAAGCGCATGACCTTGAATTCCTTTGTGTGATTTCTGGTCTATGATTTTAAAGCGACTTTTTGCTTCAGATTGTGTTACTAAAACATGTCTTTCCATAGCATAAATTTACAAAATATGAATGGTTATCTACTTTGACACTCCGTAAAAATTCAATACATTAGCATCCGAAAAACAAACATACAACATCAAATGAAAAATACAGCATTAACGCACGTTCACGAAAGTTTAGGAGCTAAAATGGTTCCGTTTGCAGGATACAACATGCCTGTTCAATATGAAGGAGTTAACATCGAGCACGAAACAGTTCGTAACGGAGTTGGTGTTTTTGATGTTTCCCACATGGGAGAATTCTTTTTAAAAGGTGAAAATGCATTAGCTTTAATTCAAAAAGTAACTTCTAACGATGCCTCTAAATTAGTTGATGGTAAGGCACAATATTCGTGTTTACCTAACAACGACGGCGGAATTGTAGACGACTTAATCGTTTACAAAGTGGCAGATAATCACTATATGTTGGTTGTAAATGCTTCTAACATTGAAAAAGACTGGAATTGGATTGCTTCTCATAATGATTTGGGTGTAGAAATGATTAACAATTCTGACGACTATTCATTGCTTGCAATACAAGGCCCTAAAGCTGCTGAAGCAATGCAATCGTTAACATCAATCGATTTAATCAACATGCCGTATTATTCTTTCCAAATTGGAGAATTTGCAGGTGTAAAAGATGTTATCGTTTCTGCTACGGGTTATACTGGTTCTGGTGGTTTTGAGATTTATTTCAAAAATGAAGATGCAGAGTTAATCTGGAGCAAAGTTTTTGAAGCTGGAGCTGCTTTCGGAATTAAACCAATCGGATTGGCTGCACGCGATACTTTGCGTTTGGAAATGGGCTTCTGCTTATATGGAAACGATATTAACGATACAACTTCACCTTTAGAAGCTGGTTTAGGATGGATTACAAAATTCGATAAAGAATTTACCAATTCAGCAAATCTTAAAAATCAAAAAGAAGCAGGAGTTAGTCGTAAATTAGTTGGTTTTGAATTGTTGGAAAGAGGAATTCCACGTCATGATTATGAAATTGTTGATGCTAACGGAAACGTAATAGGAATTGTAACATCTGGTACACAATCACCATCTTTAGGAAAAGCAATTGGGCTAGGATATGTTCCAACAGCCCTGTCTACTCCAGATTCTGAAATTTACATTAGAATCAGAAACAAAGATTTAAAGGCAAAAGTGGTTAAACTTCCTTTTTATAAAAAATAATTTAGCCCGAACTTATAAATAAAAAAGCCGATTAGTACTAATCGGCTTTTTTATTTATCATTACTCACTCGGATTAAAGTTTAACAACACATCCCAAATTAAAAGTACTGTAGACATTTTTAAATTTTATATCTCCATTTTTAGGCACTTCAGACAAACCCGACATACCTTGATAATCCATTAAAATTCCAACTTTTTCATTAACTTGAATCTTATATCCAATTCCGTAATTTAAACCCAGTTGGAAAGAATTTATATACTGTTTAACATCTTGATCATTAGCTTTAGCTGACATTAAAAATCCAAGACTTGGTCCAAAATTCAAATTCCATTTTCTAGTACTTCCAAAATGCCAATTTGCATTAACTGGGATTGTTAAATAGTTCAATTTATCTTTTGTCTTGGCTAATCCAATTTCTGGAGCGCCATATTCACTTCCCATTCTTTGAAACAACAATCCAGAACGTAAACTCCAACGATCATGAAAATAATAATCCCCATTTACCCCAAAGTTAATGGATGAAACTGGATCATTTGACAACTTTTCAACAGCATAGTAGTTAGACGTGGCATAACCAATAATCGGAGTTAATTCTATAGCGCCTTTTTCTCTAACTTGAGAGAAACCAAAAAGACTAGAGAATAATAGTCCTAAACATAAAATTTTTTTCATGATGTTTTTTTTAATTGGCGCGAAAGTATACTATTTTTCTCAATTAAAAAAAGATTAAATTCCATGTAAAGAATGTTTATTGTATTTATTATTTTTGCAATCTCAATAAATTTTTTAAGAAATGGGAAGAGCGTTTGAATTTAGAAAAGCACGAAAAATGAAACGTTGGTCAGCAATGGCTAAAACGTTCACTAAAATTGGTAAAGATATTGTAATGGCGGTTAAAGAAGGAGGTCCAAATCCGGAAACTAACTCCCGTTTACGTGCAGTTATGCAAAATGCAAAAGCTGCTAATATGCCAAAAGACAACGTAGAGCGTGCTATTAAAAAAGCAACTGATAAAGATACAGCCAACTTTAAAGAAGTTTTATTTGAAGGTTATGCACCACACGGAATTGCAATTTTAATTGAAACCGCTACCGACAACAATAACAGAACTGTTGCCAACATTAGAAGTTATTTTAATAAATGTAACGGAACAATGGGAACACAGGGGTCTGTAGAATTTATGTTCGACCACACATGTAATTTCCGTATTCCGGCAGAAGGACAAGATGTTGAAGAGTTAGAATTAGAAATGATTGATTTTGGCGTTGAAGAAATTTTTGCTGACGAGGATGGTATCGTTATGTACGCTCCTTTCGAAAGTTTTGGATCTATTCAAAAAGAACTGGAAAATCGTGGCTTGGAAATTTTATCGTCTGGATTTGAAAGAATTCCACAAATCACAAAAGAATTAACTCCGGAGCAAGTTGCTGATGTTGAGAAATTATTAGAGAAAATTGAAGAAGATGATGATGTAATGAACGTTTTCCACACGATGCAGGAATAAGTTCTAGATATCTCAGACTTCTTAGACTTCTTAGAAAGTTAGATTTTTAGAAAAATAGATAAAAAAACTCCATTTAACAATGGAGTTTTTTTATGTCTTTGAAATACCTTTTTGCAATATTTGAATTCAGGAAAGTATATAAAAAGAAAAACTCCGAGAATTCGGAGTTTTATCTAAGTATTTTTCTAAAAAATCTAAGAAGTCTAACTTTCAAAGATGTCTATTTTATAAATTCAATTTTTTGAGCTTCTTCAGCATTGATGCTATCAAAGAATCCTTGCTCATTCATCCACTCATCACTGAATACCTTACTCATGTAACGTGATCCATGGTCTGGGAAAATAACAACTACATTACTGTTTTCGTTAAATTCACCATCTTCAGCAAATTGCTTAATGGCTTGCATTGCTGCACCAGAAGTATATCCAACGAATAATCCTTCTTTTTTAGCAATTTCACGCGCTGTATGTGCACTCTCTTCGTCTGTAACTTTAGTGAATTTATCAATAGAATCGAAATCTGTAGCTGTTGGAATTAAATTCTTCCCTAGCCCTTCAATTCTATATGGATAAATCTCATCGTTATCAAATTCTCTGGTTTCATGATATTTCTTCAATACTGAACCAAAAGCATCAACTCCAAAAATTTTAATATTTGGATTTTTCTCTTTTAAATAACGTGCAGTACCCGAAATAGTTCCTCCTGTTCCACTACATGCAATAAAATGTGTGATTTGACCATTCGTTTGTTCCCAAATTTCTGGACCAGTAGTTTTATAATGTGCATCAACATTCAATTCGTTGAAATATTGATTAATATATACCGAACCTTTGGTTTCTTCGTGTAAACGCTTTGCAACATTATAGTACGAGCGAGGATCATCTGCAGAAACGTGTGCTGGGCAAACATAAACTTTAGCTCCCATTGCACGCAACATATCAATTTTATCTTTTGATGATTTTGAACTTACTGCCAAAACACAATCATATCCTTTAATAATGCTTACCATTGCTAAGCTAAAACCAGTGTTACCCGATGTAGTTTCAATAATAGTATCGCCAGGCTTTAAAATTCCTCTTTTTTCAGCTTCTTCTATAATATAAAGAGCAATTCTGTCTTTAGTAGAGTGTCCCGGATTAAAGGCTTCAACTTTTGCATAAAAGTTACCTTTTAGTCCTTCGGTTATCGTATTAAGTTTTATTAGGGGCGTATTTCCTATTAATTCCAATACGTTATTATAGGCTTTTATTTCTTCTTTCATAAAAAATAAATTACTCAAGATGTGAATATAAATATTTTTTGAGACATTCACAACCTTGCAAATGTATAAAAAAAACTTTATCTACTTCGTTATTCGTTCCAAATCTAACAAAAAAGTGTATTCCTTTGTTACTTCTTTAATGGCTTCAAATCTGCCGGATGCCCCGCCATGACCCGTATCCATGTTGGTATCTAAAAACAATTGACTATCGCCAATTTTCATGGTTCTTAATTTAGCCACCCACTTCGCCGGTTCCCAATATTGAACCTGTGAATCGTGCAAACCGGTAGTAACTAATAAGTTAGGGTATTTTTGTCTTTTTACATTGTCATAAGGAGAATACGACAACATATAGTCATAATATTTTTTTTCGTTAGGATTTCCCCATTCATCATATTCTCCGGTAGTTAACGGTATTGAATCGTCCAACATTGTGGTTACAACATCTACAAACGGAACTTGAGCTATTACACCATTGTATAATTCTGGCGCCATATTAATGATTGCTCCCATCAATAATCCACCTGCAGAGCCTCCTTCGGCATACAAGTGTTTTTCTGAAGTATATTTTTGTTCAATTACATATTTAGAACAATCGATAAAGTCGGTAAACGTGTTTATTTTCTTTAATAATTTACCGTTTTCATACCATTCGCGACCCAAATCTTCTCCACCTCTAATATGAGCAATACCATAAATGAATCCGCGATCTAATAAACTCAAACGAATAGATGAAAAATAAGGATCCATAGATGACCCATACGATCCGTATGCATATAACAAAAACGGATTAGTGCCATCTTTTTTAATGCCTTTTCTGTAAACTATTGAAATTGGTACTTTAGTTCCATCTTGTGCGGTTGCCCATATACGTTCTTCTGTATAATTGTTTTTATCGAATTTACCGCCAAGCACTTCTTGTTCCTTCAAGATTGTCTTGGTTTTGGTTTTCATATTAAAATCAATTACCGAGGAAGGTGTCGCCATCGATTGATAACTATAACGTAAAATTTCAGTATCAAAATCAACATTAGTTGTTGTATAGGCGGTATAAGTTTCACTTTCAAAAGGCAAATAGTACTCCCCTTTTCCTGCCCAAGGTATAATGCGGATTTTATTCAACCCATTATTACGTTCTTCAACAACTAAATAATCTTTGAAAATTTCGATACCTTCAACCAAAGTTTCTTTGCGATGCGGAATTAAATCAACCCAGTTTTCTTTGGCTGTTTTAGTTTCAGCAGTTTTCATTACTTTAAAATTAACTGCCTTATCCTTATTTGTTACCACATAAAAACTATCGCCAAAATGAGAAATCGTATATTCTAAACCGCGTGTTCTTTTCTGAAAAACTCTAAATTTTCCATCAGGATTAATCGATTCTAAAATTTGATATTCCGATGTCAAAGTACTACTAGAACCGATAACTAAATATTTTTTAGATTTTTCCTTGTAAACATAAACCGAAAAAGTATCATCTTTTTCATGATAAACCAACTGATCTTCATCTGCTTTTGAACCTAATTTATGTTTGTAAATTTTTTCAGAACGCAGTGTAACCAAGTCTTTTCTAGTATAAAACAACGTTTTATTGTCTGAAGCCCAAGTAGAACCTCCTGTGGTTTTTTCTAATTTAACAGGAAGTATATCGCCGGTTTCTAAATTTTTTATCTGAATAACATATTCGCGACGTGAAACCGTATCTACACCAAAAGCGCACCATTTATTGTCTTCGCTAATGTTAAGTCCGCCCAACTGAAAATACGCATGTCCTTTTGCTAATTCATTACAATCGAACATGATTTCTTCAGCCGCTTCTAAACTTCCTTTTTTACGCGCATAAATAGGGTAATCTTTCCCTTTTTCATAACGTGTAATATAATAATAACCGTTATACAAATAAGGCACAGAACTGTCATCTTCTTTAATTCGCGATTTCATTTCTTCAAACAAATCGGCTTGAAATTGCTTGGTATGAGCCGTCATTGCATTATAATAATCGTTTTCTTTATTCAGATAATCGATTACTTCGGGATTCTCTCTTTCATTTAACCAATAATAATCATCGGTACGAACATGACCGTGCTTTTCTAATGTTTTAGGTTTTACTGCAGCTGTTGGAGCTGTTATAGTGTTTGTCATTTTCAAAGGTTTGTTTTGTGCTAATGAGCCGCAAAAAATAAAGTACAGACAGTTTATCAGAATTTGTTTTTTCATTTTAAGAGCTCATAAATTGGTTGCAATTTAGTAATTTTGCAGTTCCATTAATTTTAAAATTATTAACATGTTTGGAGATATTATGGGGATGATGGGTAAGCTTAAAGAAACCCAACAAAAAATTGAAGAAACTAAAAAAAGATTAGATACCGTTCTTATTGATGAACAAAGTAATGACGGACAATTAAAGGTTACTTTAACTGCTAACAGAAAGATAAAATCTATTGTAATAGACGACAGTTTATTACAAGACAAAGAACAATTAGAAGATTATTTGATTCTAGTTATAAACAAAGCCATTGAAAAAGCTACCAATGTAAACGAAGCTGAATTGGGAGCTGTAGCTAAAGAAGGCATGCCAAGTATTCCTGGTATGGATATGTTTAAATAATTGAATTCTACTACACAAATACCCGCTCATTTTATTCCTTTTAAACAGGATGTTTCGTCGTTCGAATTACCGAAACGATTTACTTTTCCTTTTTACTATGAACCTCACCCATTAAGTGTTCTAGCGGCTAACGAACTTCAAAAGTACTTAGTGGAACAATCGGAATGGGAGCATAATTTTGGATTAAAGGAAAATCAAAACGGACTCGTAATTGGAAAGATGTTTGGCGTATTAGTGGTAAAAAACAATCTAAACGAAATTGGGTATTTAGCTGCTTTTTCAGGGAAATTAGCCGGCCAAAACAAGCACACTCTTTTTGTTCCTCCGGTTTTTGATATGCTTACCGAAGATAGTTTTTTCAAGCGTGAAGAAGAAATTCTTAATGCAATCAATCATAAAATTGAAATACTCGAAAACAACCCCGAGTATTTATATTTAAAACGTTTTCTGGTTAATGAAAAAACATCTTTCGATAAAAAACTTGCTGATTATAAATCGCAAATAAAAGCTTCTAAAAAAGAACGTAAAGAAAAGCGTGAGAAGGCTGTAGCTAATAGAATGGATTGTGTTAAACTGGAAGACTTACTCGAAGAACTTAAAAAAGAAAGCTTAAAACAAGCCTATTTTTTAAAAGATTTTGTTCGTAAATGGGAAGAACATCTCAATGATTTTCAAGAAAAAATAAATCATTTTGAAAATGAAATTGAAAATCTGAAAGAAGAACGAAAACAAAAATCAAATGCGCTACAACAGCAGCTTTTTGAACAATATAGTTTCTTAAATGCGCTTGGTGAAAATAAAAGTCTGTTCGATATTTTTCAAAAAACCAGTCAAATAAAACCTCCTGCAGCAGCTGGTGAGTGTGCTGCTCCTAAATTATTGCAATATGCTTTTCTTCATAACCTACAACCAATTTGTATAGCCGAATTCTGGTGGGGTCAAGCGCCAAAATCTGAAATTAGAAAACACGGTCACTTCTACCCTGCTTGTCGAGGAAAATGTGAACCAATACTCGGACATATGCTTCAAGGTTTGGAAGTTGATGAAAATCCAATGCTTGAAAATCCAGCTGAAGGTGTTGAAATAGAAACACTTTACGAAGATGACTTTTTGGCTATAATTAATAAACCCGCAGAATTTTTATCGGTTCCAGGTATTGCAATTCAGGATTCGGTTTATGAACGAATGAAGCTAAAATATCCAAATGCAACAGGTCCGCTTATTGTACATCGTCTGGATATGTCGACATCAGGACTGATGCTAATTGCTAAAGACAAAGATACTCATAAAGCACTTCAAAGTCAGTTTATAAAACGCACAGTAAAAAAACGTTACACGGCTTTACTTAATGGAATAGTTAAAGATACTGAAGGCGAAATAGATTTGCCATTACGTGTAGATTTAGAAGACAGACCTCGACAATTGGTTTGTTATGATTATGGAAAACCCGCCAAAACAAAATGGAAAGTTGTTGAGCAAAAAGAAAACAAAACCAAAATTCATTTTTGGCCTATAACTGGACGCACACATCAATTACGAGTACATGCTTCCCATTCATTAGGATTGAATTGCCCTATTCTTGGAGATGATTTATACGGAACAAAATCAAACAGACTTCATTTGCATGCCGAATGGATTGAATTCAAACATCCAGAAACTAGAGAAATAATGACGTTTGAAGCCAGCTCCGATTTTTAATTACATTTCTAATTTCTGTAAAACCTCCATCACATAATCGTGCATTACTTGCTTGTAATCTAAATGAGTTACAATTCGTAATTTACCTTGTCCCATTGAACTAATAAAAATCCTTTTTTGTTTTAGTTTTTCCATTAGTATTTTTTCATCAAACTGAGGTTTAATCGAAAAAATTAAAATATTTGTCTCAACAGGTTCAACTTTGTTAACCCAGTACAATTGTTGCAGTAGATTCCCAATTTCTTTAGCTCTTCTGTGATCCTCTTCTAAACGACCCACATTGTGTTGTAATGCGTATAACCCTGCAGCTGCCAAATACCCAATTTGACGCATTCCTCCTCCTAATACCTTTCGGATTCGCAAAGCACGATGTATAGTTTCTTTATCACCTAAAAGCAATGAGCCTACTGGAGTTCCCATACCTTTCGACAAACAAACCGAAATCGTATCAAACAACTCACCGTATTGCTTCGGATGGTGACGTTTCGCTACCAAAGCATTCCACAAACGAGCACCGTCCAGATGGTACTTCAGATTATTATCTGTACAAACCTGTTTAATTCGTTTTAATTCTTCAATATCATAACAAGCTCCACCTCCTTTGTTTGTTGTGTTTTCAATACAAACCAATGAAGTTTTCGGATTATGATAAAATTCAGGATCGGTTAAATGTTCTTCAACTTGTAACGACGTAATCATACCTCTATTCCCGTCTACAAGGGAACACGAAACACCACTATTAAACGCAGCACCACCAGCTTCATACAAATAAACATGAGCCCACTTATCACAAATCAACTGATCTCCCGGTTGTGTATGCAACTTAATAGCAGCTTGATTTGCCATTGTTCCCGAAGGAAAAAACAATGCCGCTTCTTTTCCAAACAAATCAGCTACAGTTTCTTCAAGCTCTACAGCAGTTGGGTCCTGGCGATATACATCATCACCTACTTTAGCTCGAAACATGTATTGTAACATTTCCGGTGTTGGTTTTGTAACCGTATCACTCACTAAATTTATTTCCATAATCTAAAAAGGAATGTCTATTTTTGCGGGTATAAAATTATACTATTTATGGTAAATACCGAACAGATTAAGGATATTATTGAGCGCCTTGGTGCGTTAAGGAGGTATCTTTGACATCGATAAAAAACTTATCGAAATAAGCAACGAAGAAGAAAAGACTTTTGCACCCGATTTTTGGAACAATGCAAAAGAAGCCGAAGTCATAGTTCGCAACCTTCGCTCAAAGAAAAAATGGGTTGAAGATTACAAAAAAGGTAATGCAATGACTGAAGAACTTCAAATCATGCTTGAATTCTTCAAAGAAGGTGATGTTTCTGAAGATGAACTCGACGAACAATACAACAATACCATACTACATATCGAGAACTTAGAGTTCAAAAACATGCTTTCAGACGAAGGTGATAGTATGAGTGCCGTTTTGCAAATTACTGCCGGAGCTGGTGGAACTGAAAGTTGTGACTGGGCATCGATGTTAATGCGTATGTATTTGATGTGGGGTGAAAAACAAGGGTACAAGATTAAAGAACTTAACTTTCAAGAAGGTGATGTTGCCGGTATTAAAACCGTTACTTTAGAATTTGAAGGCGATTATGCATTTGGATATTTAAAAGGTGAAAATGGTGTACACCGTTTGGTACGAATTTCTCCATTTGACAGTAATGCTAAGCGTCATACTTCGTTCGCATCTGTATATGTCTATCCGTTAGTAGACGATACTATCGAAATTGAAATTAGTCCTTCGGATATTGAAATTACAACAGCGCGCTCGAGTGGTGCCGGAGGTCAGAATGTAAATAAAGTAGAAACCAAAGTTCAATTATTGCACAAACCTACCGGAATTCAAATTCAGTGTTCCGAAACGCGTTCACAACACGACAACCGTGAAAGAGCAATGCAAATGCTACGTTCACAATTGTATGAAATAGAACTAAAAAAACGTTTAGAACAACGCGCAGACATTGAAGCCAGTAAAATGAAAATTGAATGGGGATCACAGATTAGAAATTACGTAATGCATCCTTATAAATTGATAAAAGATGTTCGTACCAGTTTCGAAACCAGTGATGTGGATGGTGTTATGAACGGAAACCTAGATGAATTTTTGAAAGCCTATCTAATGATGATGGGACAAAAAGAAGAATAAAAAAATCCCGATTTATTTAAATCGGGATTTTTGTTTTATAACTGTATTGTATTAAAATATTCTAAAAAGATAATAAATAATAGCCGCAATTACTGCCGAAACTGGAATGGTTAAAACCCAAGCCCAAAGTAAGCTAATGGTTACTCCCCAACGTACAGCTGAAATCCTTTTAGTAATTCCAACCCCAATGATAGATCCAGTAATAGTGTGTGTGGTTGAAACTGGCACTCCTAAATGTTCTGTAATGTACAAGGTTACTGCTCCAGCTGTTTCAGCAGCCACACCTTCTAATGGCGTTACTTTCGTAATTTTAGAACCCATGGTTTTTACAATTTTCCATCCACCACTCATAGTTCCTAAACCAATAACCACGAACGAAGCCAACGGTACCCACCACCAAAATTCATCGTTTACAAACAAATTGAAACGTTCTTTTGATTCGGCGGCTACATACAATGCATCATTCAATTTTATTTTATAGCAAATAACGGCTGCACCAATAATACCCATAACTTTTTGAGCATCATTTCCACCATGTCCTAAACTAAATAATGCCGAAGAAACCAACTGTAATTTTTTAAACCACTTATCTGCTCTATGCGGATTAGCTTTTCTACAAATATTTAATATCAGAATAGTAATAAAATAAGCGACCGTCATCCCTATTAAAGGCGCACAGAATATGAATAAAAATGTAGGAACTACTTTTGCGTAATTAATTACATCAACTGTTTCTCCGTTAATTACTTCAGAAATTCCACCAGCATGTGCTATTGCAGCACCCATAAATCCTCCCAATAAAGTATGAGATGATGACGATGGTATTCCTAATTTCCAGGTTAGTAAATTCCAAACAATAGCAGCAATTAAACCAGCAAGAATTACTTCAAGTGTAATAAAATTTTCATCAACCGATTTCGCTATTGTATTACCAATTTTAAATTCTCCAATCCAAAATTTAGAAATAAAATAAGCCGCAAAGTTAAAAGCCGCAGCCCAAACAACAGCCTGAAACGGTGTAAGTACTTTGGTTGCAACTATGGTAGCAATTGAGTTGGCTGCATCATGAAAACCATTGATGTAGTCAAAAATTAATGCGAGAACAATAATTGCAATTAATAAGGTTAAATCCATAAAGATTATTTTCGAATGAGACGAACAGATTAAGAATGTTTAACAGTAACCGATTCTAAAACATTCGATACATCTTTACACTTATCTAAAGCTGTTTCCAATGACGATAAAACTTCTTTGTATTTAATAATGTTTTTAGCATCAGTTTCGTTTTCGAAAATATCTGCTACTGCTTTATCGAATACACTATCTGCTTTTGCTTCAAGTTTATTAATACGTTTACAAGCATCGGCAATTTGCTTCAGGTTTTTCATATCCTTAAGATTCAAAATAGCAGCTCCAATTAACTGACAAGCTTCTAAATTAATCTCTGTAAGTTTACGAATAGATTTCGTGATTTTTTCAACTTGATACAAACGCATTCTACTAGCCGCACCATGCATGTAATCAGCTACATCATCAATAGAAGTAATTAAGGCATGAATGTCCTCACGATCAAATGGAGTAATAAAATTTCTACTTAATTCTAAGTTCGTTTTATGTGTAATCTCTTCAATATTTGCTTCTAAATCTTCAATTTTTCTATAGTAGTCTTCACGCTTATCTTTAGAGGCATTTACAGCTTCGTGCAACGTTTCAGCCATTAAAATCAAATCTTTGGAAGCTTGTTCAAATAAGGGAAAGAACTTTTTGTCTTTCGGTACCAGAAACTGGAAAATACTGTTTATAGACATTTTTCGTTAATTTATCGCAGCAAAAGTACCCGTGCAATGTTAAGTAATTGTTAATTTAACAACAATTCATGTTTAACAAATCGAATAAACACTTGCCTGTTCAACATTTTCAAAGATAAAAAAGGTTTTGTATTTTAGCACACCAAAAATTACTAAAAGCTAATAACACATTCTACAATGGATATCAACTTCAACAAAAACGAAGATCACAACAAACTACTACTTTCCGATTTAAGACAACGTTTTGCCAAAATCAAATTAGGTGGTGGCGAAAAACGAATTGCTAAACTTCATGGAGAGGGAAAAATGACGGCAAGAGAACGAATTGATTATTTGTTAGACAACAATTCGAACAGTATTGAAATTGGCGCTTTTGTTGGCGAAGGAATGTACAAAGAACACGGTGGCTGCCCTTCTGGCGGTGTTGTTATTAAAATTGGATACATTAATGGAAAACAATGTGTAGTAGTTGCTAATGATGCTACCGTTAAAGCAGGTGCTTGGTTTCCAATTACAGCTAAGAAAAACTTAAGAGCTCAGGAAATTGCCATGGAAAATAAACTTCCAATTATCTATTTGGTAGATTCTGCTGGTGTTTACTTGCCAATGCAGGATGAAATTTTTCCTGATAAAGAACACTTTGGTCGCATATTCCGTAATAATGCAATTATGAGCAGCATGGGAATAACTCAAATTGCTGCGGTAATGGGAAGTTGTGTTGCCGGTGGCGCTTATTTACCTATTATGAGTGATGAAGCTTTAATTGTAGACAAAACCGGAAGTATTTTTCTTGCGGGAAGTTACCTTGTAAAAGCAGCCATTGGTGAAACCATTGATAATGAAACTCTTGGTGGCGCTACAACACATTGCGAAATTTCAGGTGTAACCGATTATAAAGCTAAAGATGATAAAGACGCTTTAGATACTATCCGAAATATCGTTGGAAAGATTGGTGATTACGACAAAGCCGGTTTTAATAGAATAAAAGCTGAAAAACCAGCATTAGATGAAAACGAAATCTTCGGAATTCTTCCAAAATCAAGAGCCGAGCAATACGACATGATGGAAATCATCAAACGTTTGGTCGACAATTCTGAAGTGGATGAATACAAAGCAGGATACGGTCAATCTATCATAACTGCTTATGCGCGTATAGACGGATGGGCTGTTGGAATTGTTGCCAATCAGCGTAAAATTGTAAAAACTACTGGAGCAAAAACCAAACCAAGTGAAATGCAATTTGGTGGTGTTATTTATTCGGATTCTGCCGATAAAGCGACTCGTTTTATAGCGAATTGTAATCAGAAGAAAATTCCGTTAGTCTTTGTTCATGATGTAACCGGATTTATGGTGGGTTCGAAATCGGAACATGGGGGAATTATTAAGGATGGCGCTAAAATGGTAAATGCGGTTGCCAATTCGGTTGTACCTAAATTCACTTTTATTGTTGGAAACTCATACGGTGCCGGAAACTACGCTATGTGTGGAAAAGCATACGACCCACGATTAATTTTTGCTTGGCCAAGTGCCGAATTAGCTGTTATGGGTGGTGCTCAGGCCGCAAAAGTATTAATGCAAATTGAAGCTGCATCTTTAAAAGCCAAAGGTGAAGAGGTAGATGCTCAAAAAGAACAAGAATTATTCGATAAAATAAAAGCACGTTACGACGAACAAGTTTCGCCATATTACGCGGCTTCTCGCCTATGGACTGACGCAATTATTGATCCGTTAGAAACCAGAACTTGGATTTCAATGGGTATTGAGGCTGCTAACCATGCTCCTATTGAAAAACCATTCAATTTAGGCGTTATACAAGTCTGATAATAACCCTAAGTGTAACAATACCCAAAATCTGCTACTAATCTACTAGCAGATTTTTTTATTTTAAACATCATGAAAAAAATACTTACCGCATCCTTACTTTTCTTTGGTTTACAAATAACTTCGGCACAACTTACCGTTGCCAAAGAAAACTTTACGCGCAGAGATACTTTACAAGGCGGATTAAGACCTGAAAGAACTTCATTTGATGTATTGCGTTACGATTTAAATATTACTATAAATCCGGTTGAAAAATCAATTTCAGGATATAATGATATCACCTTTAAAGTTGTTGAGGCTACCAACAAAATTCAAATCGATTTATTCGAAAACATGAATATTGATAGCATTGTTTACAATTCTAAAAAGTTAAATTACAAAAGAGAACTTCTAGCCACATTTATAGAATTTCCTCAACCTTTAATAAAAGGAAATGAAACTAAAATCCGATTTTATTACTCAGGTAAACCAGTTATAGCTAAAAGAGCTCCATGGGATGGGGGATTTGTATTTACAACCGATTCTCAAAATAAACCATGGATTGGTGTAGCTTGTCAAGGATTTGGAGCAAGTTGCTGGTTTCCTGTAAAAGATACACAAAGTGACGAACCTGATTATGGCGCATCTATTAAAGTTGCCGTTCCGAATGGTTTAATGAATGTATCTAATGGCCGATTTTTAGGTAGTGAAGACTTAAAAAACGGTTACACCCGTTGGGATTGGGAAGTTAAAAGTCCGATTAACACTTACGATATGACGGTTAACATTGCTGATTATGCACATATTCATGACAATTATAAAGGCTTAGACTTAGATTACTATGTACTAAAAGCAAACGAAGAAAAGGCAAAAAAACACTTTGAAGAAGTGAAACCTATGATGGATTGTTTTCAATCGAAATTTGGTACTTATCCATTTAAAGAAGACGGATATAAATTAGTGGAAACACCTTATTTAGGTATGGAACACCAAAGTGCTGTAGCGTATGGTAATCATTATTTACAAGGATATTCAGGCAGCGATTTATCCGGTACTGGGGTTGGATTACTTTTTGATTATATCACAATTCACGAAAGCGGACACGAATGGTTCGGGAACAGCATTACTTCTCGTGATATTGCCGATATGTGGATTCATGAAGGATTTACAATGTATTCGGAAATTGTATATATAGAATGTCAATTTGGCTATGAAAAAGCTATGATTTATGCGAATGGTTTAAAAAGAGCTGTAAGCAACGATCGCCCTATTATTGGCCACCTTGGCGTTAATAAAGAAGGTAGTGGTGATATGTATCCTAAAGGTGCTTTACTACTTAATAGTATTCGTCATATCATCAACAACGATACAAAATGGTGGGAAATGATTTTAAAATATTCTGAAACGTACCGCCATAAAATAATCGATACACAAACTGTAGTAGATTTTTTCAACAAAGAGTCTGGTCTTAACCTAACACCTGTATTTAATCAGTATTTGCGCTATAAAACGATTCCGACTCTAGAAGTTCGTAAAAGAAAAAAACATATCGAAATACGCTGGAATACTGAAGAACCAAATTTTAATATGCCAGTAGAATACAGTATAAAAGATTCTTCTTCTAGAATAGCTGTTGGAAATGACTGGGTTAAATTACCTAAAAAAGTAACTCTTGAAAATGCGGATTTCAATACCCGAAAAATGTATTTTAAAGTGGTAAAACTATAAAAAAATCCACTTTGTCGATTTAAGATTGTTCTTCAACGAAAAAATTACGCTTGTAAATTCATAATCAGTAATTTAGATTCAAATCAAATCGACAACGCTATGGATACTGTAAAAAACCTTAACAAATGGGCTAACGCTCACACCAGCTATCCGCTAGATATATTACGGATTGCACTTGGAATTTTTTTAATTTTAAAAGGAATATCGTTTATAACAAACAGACATTATCTACATGAAATTTTGAGTCAGATGCAAAGTTTCGGAAGTGAAATGTTGTTAATACATTACATTGCTGCTGCACATATGATGGGCGGACTAATGATTGCTTTTGGGTTACTAACAAGATGGTCTATTGTGGCACAACTTCCCATACTCATAGGTGCGGTAGCAGTAAATTTTATTGGAAATTTTGTTGGAACAAATTTTGTTCTTTCATCCATCACATTAATTGCGTGTATCTTCTTCCTGTTTTACGGAAGTGGAAAACACTCGGCTGATTATTATTTCAAAATGCAACAGTAGAAAACAACTTTTTTCTAATCATAACCACAAAGAACGCTATAACCTTCGTCATTAGGGCGATGTGAACATCAAGGGCGCTTTGTGGTTTTTTTATGAAAAAGATTCAAGTCGTTTTATTTTACCCGTCTCCGTTTCAATAAACTTCGAAACAAAAATAACTTCTTTAGGTTTTTCAAATTTATCCAAACCATCAAAAACCGATTCGTTTAAAGTGATGGGTTCACCTTCTATAACCAATATCAACTTTTCACCTAAAACTGTGTCTGGAATTCCACACACAAAAAAACGTTGGTTAAATTTTGATGACAGCTTATCCTCTATTCGTTCCGGAAATAGTTTTATTCCACCACTATTTATCACATTATCAAATCGTCCTAACCAAATAAATTGTTTATTCCCTTGAAGTGAAACTACATCGTTTGTTATAATTTTTTCAACCGATAATCGTGGAGCATTAATTACCAAACAATTTCTGGAATCTGAAGTTATTTCTATACCCGGTAAGACCGTAAAAGCAGTTTCTCCAACTTGTTTAGCTGCAATATGTGTAATGGTTTCTGTCATGCCGTATGTTTCATAAACATGAGATTTTATTCCCTTAAGTTTTTCAGCTAAAACAGAATTTAATTTCGCACCACCAATAATAATCGTATCGATTTGATGCAACGATTCAAATGCGTATTCAACCTGTAAAGGCACCATCGCGGCAAAATTGTAGTTTTTTGTATTTCCTAATAACGGATTTCCTTCGGGTTTAACCCAATCAAGTTTCCAACCACCTAATAATGCCCTAACAAGCATCATTTTTCCTGCAATAAATTTAGTAGGAAGACAGTGCAGTGCTAGACTGCCTTCTGAAATATTAAAATACTGAATAGTAGCCTTTGCAGAAGCAATCATAGCGCTTTTTGAAATGGAAATTTCTTTTGGACTTCCTGTGGTTCCTGAAGTGGATAATGTAACGACTTCATTTGTATTGAACCAATCGATTATAAATTTTGCAAAATCAACTTTATATTCTTCCTCATCATTAAGAAGCGGTAATGCAAAAACCAGTAATTGTTTTTTAGAATACCGAATCCCATTTAATTCAAACAACGGATGTATTTCAAAATCAAACACTTTCATCAATATCAAATTGGTTATCTGAATCAAAATGTAATTTACCGGTTAGCTTTTCTTTCCAATTGGTCCATTTGTATTTTTTAGCGTAAATAAAAATAAGTATTGGAAACATAACAAATACTGGTATGAGCACATCGAAACCGGTAGTTGGTTCAGATATATCTTTTAATACCGAATTGGTTTGAAAAGCGGTCCAATCTGCAGTAACTAAGAGCGCGCCAATTAAATTGTTTGCAGCATGAAACCCTAAAGCAAGTTCTAATCCATCATCCATTAATGTAATTAGTCCTAAAAAAAAGCCTGTCCCAATATAATAGATCATAATAATCATTCCCATTTTTCCTACTTCTGGATTGGCAATATGCATTAATCCGAATAAAACCGACGTAGTAACAAACGGTAGCAATTTGTTGTTTGAAAATATTCCGATACCCTGCATTAAATAACCTCGAAACAAATATTCTTCAAAACTAGTCTGCATCGGAATCAATAGTAGAGCCAGGATTAAAAATGTAAAAAAAGATTTAGGTTCGAAGGTTACCACAAAATTTTCAGGAGCAGCAAAATAAGCAATAACAGTCAATAAAGCGGTTATTGAACCCCACAATACAAATGAAAATAAAATTCTACTCCAATCTACTTTTTTTCTACCTGTAGTTAAACTTCTAATACTTTGATTGTGTGGTACTTTAACCCAAAAAAGCAATCCCAATAACATTAAAGCCAACGGAAGAATCATAATTACAAAAGTTAGATTACTTCCCCATTGTGCAATGGTTTGATGCATAATGTCTTCGGTATCAACACCTAAAGTCATAATATAATTAACAAGCATTAACCCCGAAAACCCAACAAACACAAGAAGATACAAAACTAAGTTGAGCGTGTAATTGTAATTTTTGGTTTTTATTTGTTCTATAAACTTCATCTTTATAATCGATTAATTTGATACATCGAAAATACTGCATTTTTAAACTATAAACTTATTTTTGCAAAAAAATAAACTAAAATGATTACAATCTATCATAATCCAAAATGTAGTAAATCCAGAGAAGGTGTTTGTCTTTTAGAAGAAAAAGGAATTGCTTTTGAAACGTTTAAGTATTTGGATGAAAAAATTACCAAGCGAGAATTAACTTCGATACTTAAGAAATTAAAAATCAAACCAATAGAGCTTATC
This sequence comes from Flavobacterium sp. IC2-16, assembly GCF_055521455.1. NCBI lineage: Bacteria > Pseudomonadati > Bacteroidota > Flavobacteriia > Flavobacteriales > Flavobacteriaceae > Flavobacterium > Flavobacterium sp. IC2-16. The sequence continues at coordinate 101,151 of NZ_CM145480.1, forward strand.
CGAACAAAAGAACCTCTTTGGAAAGAAAAATTTCAAGGCAATGAGTATACCGATGATGAGTTAATAATGATTATGCAAAAAAATCCTATTCTAATTGAACGTCCAATTATCATCAACGGGAGAAAAGCAGTTATTGGAAGACCCACAGAAAAAATACTAGATATTATTTAGAATTAGTATGCTTTTGATTTAACAAACATTTGTGATTTCACTCTTAAACCCCTACTTACTTTTGCAGTCCAATTGTGAAATTAATTATCACTCATGAAAAATTTAAAAAATATTTTCTTTGGTCTTTTATTTTTCAGCTCACTGATTTCTTTTGCCCAATCTAGACCTCAAGCGAATAAAGTAACGGTAACTGGTAAAGTTGTAGAAAAAGCCAACAATTTACCTTTAGAGTACGCAAGTATATATGCACAAAACACTAAAAACCCAGGTATTGTTTCTGGTGGAATGACCAATGCAAAAGGTGAATTCTCCTTTGATATTCCTGCAGGTACTTACTACATGAAAGTGGAATTTTTAGGATTTAAAACGGTAGAAATTAAAGACAAAGCCGTAACTCAAAACACCGATTTAGGAACTATCAATGTTACACCAGATACCAAACAACTTGATGAAGTTGTTATTTCGGTCGAAAAACCAACTGTAGAAATTAAACTTGATAAAAAAGTATATAATGTAAGCAAAGACATGACCGTAAAAGGTGGAACAGCTAGTGATGTTTTAGACAATGTCCCTTCAGTTTCTGTAGATGCCGATGGAAATGTTAGCTTGCGAGGAAACGACAATGTAAGAATATTGATTAACGGAAAACCATCAGGAATGATTGGTGTTAACATTGCTCAAGCCTTAAAACAATTACCAGCTGATTCGGTAGAAAAAGTTGAAGTAATTACAAACCCATCAGCGCGTTATGATGCTGAAGGTGGTGGCGGTATTGTGAACATCGTTCTTAAAAAAGGTAAAGCTCAAGGTTTAAACGGTAGCGTAACTGGTACAACTGGATATTACAAAAACAATAATCTTAACGGTAATGTTAACTTTAGAGGTGAGAACTTCAATTTTTTCAGTAGCATAGGATACAACAATAGCGAAAGCCCTGGAAACACAAAAAGATATTCACAATATGTTAATCCGCAACCGGGTTCCCCTACTTTCATTGATGAGTTTCGAAAAAATGAAAGACAGCGTGAAGGGAAAAATGGAAATTTTGGAATTGAATTATTTTTAGACAAATCTACTTCTTGGACCAACAGTCTATCTTTTTCAGACAATTCGGGTGGAAATCCAGAAAATGTAAATTTCTACAATTATGATGCGAATCGTAGTTTAATGGAAATTAAAAACCGTTTCAACAATCAAACAACCAAAATGAAGAATATCAATTATTCTTCTAACCTAACTAAAAAATTCAAGAAAGATGGACATCAATTAACTGCCGATTTTGGTTTATCAAAAAGTTATGACGATGACTTGTCTACTATTACAGAATCTTCTTCGTTAGGAACAACATCTGCAACAACAGGAACCTTAAACAACCAAACTCAAACCCGAAGTTTATTTAAAACCGATTACGTTTTACCAATAGGAAAAGGTCAGTTTGAAGCAGGTTATAAAGGCGATTTTTCTGAAACATTAACCGATTATAAAGTAGAAGAAAACATAGATCCTGTTACCAATGTAGGAACAATCAATCCTGATTTTACAAACAGCTTACAATATAAAGAACACATTAATGCTTTTTACACACAATACGGGAGCAAAGTTGGTAAGTTTAGCTATATGCTTGGTATGCGTTTCGAAGATTCTAATATCGATGTAAATCTATTAGAAACTAGCGATTACAACCATAAACATTATAATAATTTCTTCCCTAGTGCTTTTTTAACTTACGAAATAACCGATAAAAGCAGTGTTAGTATTAATTATAGCAAACGTTTAAACCGACCTAGAGGACGATTTTTAAATCCGTTTACAAACTATTCAAGTAATCTGAATTATTTTAGAGGAAACCCAGACTTAAATCCGGCTTATACTGATGCATTCGACTTAGGCTTCATGAAACAATGGAGTAAATTAACGTTTAACACATCGGCTTATTTCAACAGAACAACCAATTCCTTTCAGTTTGTTCAAAGGGAATCTGGAACGTTTGTTAATGGAATCCCGGTTATTGAGAGTACCCCAATTAACTTAGCTACCGAATACCGTACAGGATTTGAATTTACACTAAACTATACTCCTATTAAAAAATGGAAGCTAAATGGTAATTTCAACTTCTTTAGAAATCAAACACAAGGTGATTATACGTACACGAATTATCAAAACGATATTGTTGTACAAAATTTTGACAATACTGCCGTTTCTTGGTTTGCAAGAGTTAGTTCTAAACTAACATTGCCGCTTAATATCGATTGGCAAACCAACGCAACCTACAATGCACCTCAAAAAAATGCACAAGGAAAAAGCGAAGGTATACTTTCGGCTAATTTAGCTTTCAGTAAAGATTTATTAAAAGATAAAGCTACATTAGCTTTAAACGTTAACGATGTGTTCAACTCTAGAAAAAGAATAACAGACAGTAATCTTCCACAAGTTATTAGTCATAGTGAAATGCAATGGAGACAAAGACAAATCAACTTATCATTTACCTACCGTTTCAATATGAAAAAATCGGAAAAAGAACGAATGAATAAATCGCAAGGTGATGGTGGCCAAGATGAGTACATGGGTGGTTAATAAAATATAAGCATAAAAAAAAGTCCCGATATCGGGACTTTTTTATTGTAAAACTAACATATACTTATGCTTGTTTTGCAGCTTTTTCTGCTCTTCTCTCTTTGAATCTTTCCCAAAGAGCTCCACCAACCCAGTAAAATACGAAGTTGATAAGGAAAATCATTAACCAGAATCCGGTTAAGAAGATTCCTAAGAAAAGTAAAAAGCCTAAATACTGTTGAAATTCAAACATGTTTTCCGGAATTTTATGAATTCAGGCCAAATATACGGGGAAAATTCTGCTTCGACAATACTTATCTTAAATTTATTTTAACAATACAATTCAATTCGCTCATATTCGCTAACTTTAAGAAAAATAAGCGAGTAATGGATTTTCGTATCGAGAAAGACACTTTGGGAGAAGTTAAAGTGCCAGCAGATAAATACTGGGGTGCACAAACTGAAAGATCTAGAAACAATTTTAAAATTGGTGAAACTGCTTCTATGCCGTTTGAAATTATTGAAGCATTCGCCTACCTAAAAAAAGCCGCGGCTTTTACAAATACTGATTTAGGTGTTTTGTCTGAAGAAAAAAGAAACAGCATCAGCGAAGTGTGCGATGAAATAATAAACGGACAATTAAACGATCAATTTCCGTTAGTAATATGGCAAACGGGTTCCGGAACTCAAAGCAATATGAATGTTAACGAAGTAATAGCCAATCGCTCGCAGGTTTTATCTGGAAGAAAAATTGGTGAAGAATCGTTTATTAAAGCCAATGACGATGTAAATAAATCACAATCATCTAATGACACCTTCCCTACTGCTATGCATATTGCGGCATATAAAATGATTGTTGATGTTACTATTCCGGGTATTGAAAAACTTCGAGACACATTACAACAAAAATCTGAAGCTTTTAAAGATGTCGTGAAAATAGGGAGAACACATTTAATGGACGCTACCCCTATTACACTTGGTCAGGAAATTTCAGGCTATGTTTCGCAATTAAATCACGGATTACTTGCTTTAAAAAATACTCTACCACACTTGTCTGAATTAGCATTGGGAGGAACCGCCGTCGGGACAGGTTTAAATGCCCCAAAAGGTTATGATATAAAAGTTGCAGGATACATAGCGAAATTTACCAATCTTCCGTTTAAAACCGCTGAAAACAAGTTTGAAGCATTGGCAGCCCACGATGCACTTGTTGAAACTCACGGGGCTTTAAAACAGCTAGCCGTTTCTCTTAATAAAATTGCAAATGATATCCGAATGATGGCTTCCGGACCTAGAAGCGGTATTGGTGAAATATTCATTCCCGAAAACGAACCGGGTTCTTCTATCATGCCCGGAAAAGTAAATCCAACACAATGTGAAGCATTAACTATGGTTTGTGCTCAAGTTATGGGAAATGATGTTGCCATAACAATTGGTGCAACACAAGGGCATTACGAATTGAATGTTTTCAAGCCCTTAATTGCAGCTAATTTTTTACAATCGGCAAGATTATTAGGTGATGCTTGTTTTTCTTTTAACGAACATTGTGCCCAAGGTATTGAACCAAATTACAAACGAATAACCGAATTGGTAAACAATTCGTTAATGTTGGTTACGGCTCTGAATACTAAAATTGGTTACTATAAAGCGGCGGAAATTGCACAGGCTGCTCATAAAAACGGAACTTCATTAAAAGAAGAAGCCATTCGTTTGGGTTATGTTTCAGCAGAAGATTTCGATGCGTGGGTAAAACCGGAAGATATGGTATAACATCTCACCGGTACTAAACTTAGCTATTGTTACAGACAGACTTAATTAAACACTATTAACCTGAATGAAACTGTCCACTTCTGTGTAAACTAAATATAAGCCGCATAACATTACAAAAAGTGATAGTAAAATCATTCCTATGCAAATGGTTACTTTCCTTTTATCAAAGCTGTACTTCTGCGTTTTTTTCAAATGCTTTACCATTGATTTAAAACCGATATAAATTGCAAAAAAAGCAATTGAAAAAAGTAAAAGGTGTGTAAGGATGAGCTCCATAAATCAAGGAATTGGAATTCAATTATTTACTTTCAATCCTACTGATAATGTCGTTCATCATATCTATTTGAACTTTTTGTAACTCAATAAGCGATTGTTCCTGATGCATGATTAAATGATCAATTTTTTCATGAAGCATGCGTATTTCTAACTCCGATTTCAAATTAATCATATAGTCGTTTTTGGCACGCTCACGGTCTTTTTCTTCTTGGCGATTCTGACTCATCATAATGACAGGAGCCTGTAATGCAGCAATACAAGATAAAATTAAATTTAACAGTATAAATGGATAAGGATCGAAACCTTTATTCAGTAATATAAAAGTATTGGCAGCAATCCATAAAATAAGAAACAACAAAAAAGAAAGTATAAATGTCCAACTTCCTCCAAATTCGGCTACTTTATCAGCAATGCGTTGACCCAGTGTGTATTGCGTTGCATCGTCTTCAATTTTAGAAAAAAGCGATTGTTTGTTCTTTAATGAATTGATTACCGTTTTTTCAAGCTCATTTAATTCAGAGGAATCTTTCAACAAAAAACTTGAAATATATTTTTCTCTAAAATAATTCAACTCACTAATCGATAGTAAACTATTTCCATCAAATTCGGGATGCTCGCTTTTAATACTATCGAAAATACTTTTACGAATTGATTTGGCATAAATACAATCCGACATTGGAAATTCTTTCCCTGAAATTGAGCTTACAAATGTTTTCATATTAAAACCATTTTTTCTTCTTAAAATAAATAACCATGGCTATTACCAGAAAAGCCATACCGGCAATTACTTCATAATATCCGTATTTCCAATGCAGTTCTGGCATATTATCGAAATTCATACCATAAACCCCTACTACGAATGTTAACGGAATAAAAACGACCGAAACCACAGTAAGCGTTTTCATAATCTCATTCATTCGCTGACTTTGTGCAGAAAAATGAAAATGAGAAGCACTTTCAAGTGAATTTAAATCGTAATCAATTTGCTCCAAAAGCTCCAAACATTTTTGATGAAGACGAGTAAAAAAAGTATAATTTGCGGGTTCAATTTCATTAAAATCGTCGTCGTCCTGAAAACTTTTCAAACTAAACAAAGCATCTCGAAGTGGAATAATAGATCTTTTTAAGAAATTAAGATTTTCTCGATTGTTTTCAATTTTTACCAAAACTGATTGGTGGTGGTTTGTTTTAGATTCGATTAATAATGATTCGATTCGGTCTTCATAATCTTCAATGGTAATGTAAAAGTTTTCCATTACCGCATCCAACAGCAAGTACAATAAAAAATCGTTTTTCTTTCGGCAAACAATACCGGTATTAGAACGAATTCTTTCGCGTATATGCGTGAAAAAATCACTGCGTTTTTCCTGAAATGAAACAATAAGATTATCTTTTAAAATAAAACTGATTTGTTCAATTCGTATAGCGTTTAAATCTTCTTCAGGCAATATAGATTTAATACTGAAAAATAACATTTCATGAAGTTCTTCCATTTTAGAACGTCTGGAAGTATTAAGAATATCACCAATAATATAAGGTTCGGCTTGAATAATAGCTCCAATTTTCTCAACCAATTGAATATCATGCAACCCATGAATGTTAAGCCATTTAATTCTGTTATTATTATTAGAATTGTGTAATTCGGCTTCAATCTTTTCTATAGAAACATCTTTGTATTCTTCGTATTTGTTCTCGTCGTAAACAAACAACTGCATTTGAACTGCCTCTGTGTTGTATATTCCAGTATATTCATGAACGTTCGATTGTTCTTTACGACCTTTTTTAAATTTTATTTTTCTCAAAACGCAATAATTTGTCATAAAGATAGGAGTTTTTGAATTTCCATTTTACTTTTACATAAAATTTCAAGTAATGAAAACCCTTATTAAAAACATAAAAGAACTACTACAAGTTCGCGAAATGAACATTGAAAAAGTATGTGGTTCTGATATGGCTGTTTTACCAAAAATTGATGATGCATTTTTAGTTATTGAAAATGAAATAATTACCGATTTTGGATCAATGAATAATTGTCCGAATGACACTTTCGATACTATTATTGATGCTACAGGAAGTGTTGTTTTGCCAACTTGGGTTGATAGTCACACTCATATTGTATATGCCGGTAACCGAGTTCAGGAATTTGTAGATCGAATTAATGGTTTAAGCTATGAAGAAATTGCAAATCGCGGCGGTGGAATTCTAAATTCTGCTAAAAAACTAAACGAAGCAACCGAAGAAGAAATATACCAGCAATCTAAGGCTCGTTTAGAAGAAGTTATGCACCAAGGAACTGGCGCTGTAGAAATAAAATCTGGTTATGGTTTAACCGTTGACGGTGAATTAAAAATGCTTCGAGTTATAAAAAAATTAGCCGAAAATTATCCCATTAAAATTAAAGCTACTTTTTTGGGAGCACATGCATTTCCTAGTGAATATAAAGAAAACCATTCGGCATATATTGATTTAATTATAAACGAAATGCTTCCGAAAATAGCAGCAGAAAATCTAGCCGATTACATTGATGCTTTTTTAGAAACTGGTTATTTTTCTGTGGAAGAAACCGAACAAATTATGGAAGCCGGTAAAAAGTATGGTTTGATACCAAAAATTCATGTAAATCAGTTTACTGCAATTAACGGAATTGAAGCCTGTGTAAAACACGGAGCACTTTCTGTAGATCATTTGGAAATTGTTACCGATGAAGATATTGAGGTTTTAAAAGGAAGTGTAACAATGCCAGTTGCCTTACCAAGCTGTTCCTATTTTATAAGCATTCCGTATACACCGGCCAGAAAAATGATGGAAGCCGGATTGCCTTTAGCGTTAGCTACCGATTTCAATCCTGGAACTACACCTTCTGGAAATATGAATTTTGTTGTGGCAACGGCTTGCATTAAAATGAAAATGACACCAGAAGAAGCTATTAATGCAGCAACTATTAACGGTGCTTATGCTATGGGAATTTCAAACACGCATGGAAGTATTACCAAAGGAAAATCGGCCAACATAATAATAACAAAACCAATTACATCGTATTATCAACTGCCGTATGCTTTTGGCAGTAATTTAATTGAACATGTGATTATAAACGGTAAATTAATTGCATAAAAAAAGTCCCAATTATGGGACTTTTTTTATGCAATTATAATATCTTATCGTAATGTAAATGAAGTTTTAGATACTAATTCACCTTTGTCGAAAATATTTACAAAGTACGAACCTCCTTCAATATCTTTAACTGGTAAATCTTGCTCAACTTTTACAGTTTTGTTTTCGTACTTAACTGTTTTAGTAAAACTATACGTAAGCGTTTTGTCACCAAAAATTTCAGTCTTTTTATCACCTAATACATTGCTTTTTGCATCAATAACCTGAACATAATATGTTTTATCTCCAGATTTAGCAATTTGATTTTCAGCAATCATAAAGCTAATTTTTAACACATCTGCTCTACTCGCTTTGTCAGTATCAATTTGTTTTCCAGAACTTCTTTGTTTTACTGCAGTAGTTTGCAAGTTTAAAACTGAAAGTTTAGATCCTTTTTCTACGGTTTTAACTAAATCTTCTTTTTGAGCGATTAAAGTATCTCTAACTTTTCTAGTATCTTCTAAAACAACTTGTGTACTGTCACGTTGCGTTGTTAAAACTACATTTTGTTTTTTCAAAGCATCGTTTTCCTTCATTAAATTGTCCATTTCACGTTTTAAACGAAGGTAATCGTTTTTAAATCTAGCCATTGCAGCTACATCTCCTTTAGATTTTTCTAATTCTGCTTGTAGTTGAACCAACTTTTCTCTTTCTGCAGATAATTCACCCGAAAGCGATGTGTTTTCAGCAATTGCTTCATCGTATTTGGCAATTGATGCTTGTAATTCTTCACTTAATTTTTCTTTTTCTGACACTAATTTTGTTTCAGAAGCCTGATTATCAGTACTCATTTTGTACATATAGCCCAAACTTCCTAATAATAATAAAGAAAGAACTACAACAATTGCTTTTAAGGTTGAATTACTTTTTTGGTTTTCCATAATATTTAGATTTTTTTCAAATATAATTTTTTTAGCTCAAACCCAAAAAACAATAACGAAAGTTTTACGGAAAATAGTATTTTTGGTTACTACTTTATACAACATATATGGAAAAACTTATCCGGTTTACTTTAAATGATTTAGCTAAAATAACCAGTCATAGAAGTGGAGAAGTAAAATTTGGCGAGCGCATTCAAACTGTTCCAAAAGGAATGGAAACCCTTGAATTTTTAGAAAGCAGCGATGCAGAATTTGTTTTGCTGGGTATTCCGGAAGATATTGGTGTTCGAGCCAACTTGGGCCGTCCTGGTACTGCTTCGGCTTGGAATAACACCTTAAAAAGTATGGTCAACATACAGCATAACAGATTTTGTAAAGGAAACAAATTACTCATTTTGGGTGAAATTGATTTTTCCGAAGAAATGGCATCCATCCAAAATCTAAATCCGGCAAACAAAGAAGATAAAAAAGTCTTTTTTAAACTGGTGGAAAAAATTGATAAAGAAGTTTCTCATATTGTCTGTCAAATAATTAAAGCTAAAAAAACACCAATTATCATTGGTGGCGGACATAATAACGCGTACGGAAATATTAAAGGCTTAGCACTAGCAAAAGGGAAAGCCGTTAACGCAATTAATTTTGATGCTCATACCGATTTCAGACCTCTTGAAGGAAGACACAGCGGAAATGGTTTTTCGTATGCCTATGAAGAAGGGTTCCTTAAGAAATATTTTATTTTCGGAATGCATGAAAACTATACAACTAAAGGCATTTTAGAAAGCATTAAAAAAACGGAAGATCGAGTAAAATATAACACTTATGAACAAATAGCTGTTCGTGGCGAAAAAAAATTCTCTGATGAATTAATCGTTGCCGAAAATCATATTACCCAAGATCCATTTGGAATTGAAATTGATTTGGACGCAATACCAAACATGCCTAGTAGTGCGATGACTATGACAGGATTTTCTACCGAACAACTCCGTCAGTTTATCTATTTCTTCGGAAAAAAACCGAATGCATCATATATGCATATTTGTGAAGGAGCACCAGATTTGGCATTCGAAAAAAACAGTCATTTGGTTGGAAAACTTATTGCCTATTTAATAACCGATTTCATGAAGGCAAAATCGGTGTAAATTCGTAATCCCATATTTTTAAACTACTTTTGTAACGACAGTATATAAACACTGTCGTTTTTTTATGAATTTTAGCGATTTAAACTTACACCGAAATATACAAGAAGCCATTACAGAAGAAGGCTATACTAACCCTACTCCTATTCAAGAACAAGCTATACCAGCCGTTCTAGATGGCTTTGACTTGGTTGGCTGTGCTCAAACCGGTACTGGTAAAACAGCTGCATTTGCCATTCCTATTTTAAATTACTTGCATAGAATTGTAGGTTCACCCAAAAAAGTAAAACACATTCGAACTTTGGTTATCACTCCAACACGCGAATTAGCAATTCAAGTAGGTGAAAGTTTTGAAACCTATGGTAAATACACCGCTGTAAAGCCTTTAGTGATTTTTGGAGGAGTAAATCAGGTTCCACAAGTAAACGAATTAAAACAAGGTGTTGATGTATTGGTTGCAACGCCAGGACGTTTGCTGGACTTACACAAACAAGGTTTTATCGATTTGAATCATCTACACCACTTGGTATTAGACGAAGCCGATTTAATGCTGGATATGGGTTTTATTAATGATGTAAAGAAAATCATTAAGCTTACTCCAGAAAACAGACAAACCCTTTTATTTTCGGCTACAATGCCATTGGAAATACGTGAACTTGCCGACAGTTTTTTAATTCGTCCAAAATACATTTCGGTAACACCTATTTCGAGTACTGCCGAAAAAGTAAATCAGAAAGTTTATTTTGTTGAAAAAGAAGACAAACGAAAACTTTTATATCATATTATCGAAAATGATAAATTAGAAAATATTCTGGTTTTTGTTCGAACAAAACATGGTGCCGACAATGTAGTTAAAGCCCTTAAAAAACAAAATATCAACGCTGAAGCCATTCACGGAGATAAATCACAATCGGCAAGACAACGGGTGTTAGAAAGCTTTAAAGATAAAGAAACTTCTGTTTTAGTTGCTACAGATATTGCTGCTCGTGGTATTGACATTGAGCTTCTTCCCTATGTGATTAACTTCGATTTACCAAATATTCCTGAAACCTATGTGCACCGAATTGGAAGAACTGGGCGTGCAGGAAATTCGGGATTGGCTATTTCATTTTGTGGAAAAGACGAAAAAAAATATTGGCAGGATATTGAAAAGCTAATTCGTCAAAAAATAAAAATCGTTTCGGATCATCCATTTCCTTGGAAAGAAGGTGAATCTGAAAAAAAAGATGCTAAACCGGATTTAAGAAATAAAAAGAAAAATACTGGGGGTAAATCTAACACTTCTAAAAATTCAAGAAAATCGGATACATCCAAAAAAAATAAAAAACGTTGGTATTAAAATATGAAATTTAAAGCGGCTTTTTTTCTAATTATACTAGCTATTTCGACTTGTTTTAGTCAGGTTGAAGTAGTAACTGATACGGTTAAAGCGGATATTACTTTGCCGAAAGACAATAATTTAAAATTTAAGTACAAGCAACTTATAATTCCAACAGTAATGATAGGCTATGGATTGATAGCTTTAGACAATCACGAACTATTAGGATTAAATTCACAAATTAGAACTGAAGTTTCTGAACATATAGATGAGAAAGTAAGTATTGATGACTTTTCGCAATATGCTCCAGCCGTTTCGGTTTATGCATTGAATGCATTTGGTGTAAAAGGGAAACACAATTTTAAAGACAGAACTATATTATTAGGAACCTCCTATTTGGTTATGGGAGCAAGTGTAAATGCTTTAAAATATTCTACAAAAGTAGAACGTCCAGACGGAAGCTCATTGAATTCATTTCCATCAGGACATACTGCAACAGCATTTATGGGTGCAGAATTTTTATGGCAAGAATACAAAGATCAATCTGTTTTTTATGGTATTGGAGGTTATTTAGTCGCTTCGGGTACTGGTATTTATCGTATGTTAAACAACAGACATTGGCTTACTGATGTGGTTGCGGGTGCAGGAATTGGTATTTTAAGTACCAAAATTGCGTATTGGTTCTTTCCAATTATTGAACAAACATTCTTTGGAAGCGCTTCTAAAAGCAACAAATCGGTTGGTATGGTGCCTTACTATAACGGGAAACAATTTGGTTTAGGCGCTATAATGGTAATCGATTAGTCCTGTGGTTCTACATCGGAATCTCGAGCACTTAAAGCTATTATTTTTTTATACAACTGTGCAGGATCAAAAGGTTTAACAATTACTTCACTCATACCGCTTTCAGTAGCTTTTTCAAGAATTTCATGACGGTCAAAAGCTGTTAATGCAATAATTGGTGTTTCAATTCCTTTGCTTCTAATGAGTCTGGAAGTATCAAAACCATCTATCTTAGGCATATTTATATCCATTAAAATAATGTCGAATATTTCTTTTTCTAACAATTCAACGGCTTGGTAACCATCGTCGGCAATTTTACTCTCAAAATGTTTAACATCTAAGATTTTCTTAGTAACAATCTGATTGATTTTATTGTCTTCAACAATTAATATTTTATAGATTTTCTCTTCCGAAAAATCTACTTCCATATTCAGCAACATTTCCCTTCTTTTTTCTTCGTTGGTATCGAAAGCCAGTGTAAAACTCATGGTTGTACCTACATTTTCTTCACTCTCAATTTCAATATGTCCGCCAAAAATTTCAATTAATTGCTTTACAATTGGTAGTCCCAGACCTGTACCTTGATAATCATCGGAACGGCGCTCCAACTGAACAAATTTCTCAAAAATCTTTTCTTGATCTTCTTTTTTAATTCCGATACCATTATCGATAACTTTAAATTCGATAAAGCTATAATGCGATTCAAATCGAACCTGATTTGCCAAAACACGAACTACTCCATTATCGGTGAATTTCAATGAATTGGTTATCAAGTTCATAAAAATCTGTGATAATCGAACCTTATCGCCTATAAGAAATTCGGGGATATTTGGATCAAGTTCGAGTTTTAGAATATTATTATTTTTTACTGCCAAAAACTGAACGCTTTCTACAATAGATTTTAATTCGTCTGGTAAATTAAAAACAGCGTTTTCTAATATAATTTTCTTCTCTTCAATTTTATAAACCTGCAGAATATCATTAACTAACGATAATAAATACTTTGCAGAAAAACGTAAGGATTTGATATACTTACTATCTCTTAGTTCTTTATGCTCGTCAGTAATTAAATCTGTAATTCCAACCACTCCATACAAGGGTGTACGAAGTTCATGACTAACTGTTGAAATAAACTGTTCTTTAAGCCTTGATGCTTCTTCAGCTTTTACTTTAGCGGCATACAGCTCTTCGTTAGCAAGTTTTAGCTGTTCGTTAATTTTAATTCTGCGTTTGTAGTTTTTGTAAAGTGTGTACACAAAAAGTGAAAGCACTAAGAGCAATGCAAGAAACAAAATGGCAATCATTTTCGATTTTTGCAACGATTTAATATACTTATCGTTTTCCGACTCAACTTTGTCTATTTGCCTTTTGTATTCTTCAATTTCAAATTTATTTTCAAAAGTCCTAACTTTTTCAGAACGTTCGGAGTTATAAATCTTTTTACGAAGGTCGTCATGCAACTTTAAGTAATTGTAAGCGTTAGTATAATCTTTTTTATTCAGAAAAAAATCGGAATAATCCAAATATACTTCAGCTAAATACGAGCTGATTAAATTAAGTTGTGCTTTTTTACCAAAGGAAATCGCTTTTTCAAAATGCCATTGAGCCTGCTCATCATTTTTAAGATGTTCGTAGTAGGTACCCATCTGAGAATGGTAGGTAATTCGTGCTTCAATTTCATCATGCATTTCCATGTATTTTTCCGCTTTTTTAAGAAACGGAATAGCTAGCTCATAGTTTTCAGCATCTATATAAGCGCCCGAAATGTTTAATGCATTATAGGTGATTTGAACGGGGTTCTTAGTTTTTTCGGTATAATACAAGCCTTTTTTGTAGTATTCAATACCTTTGTCTACATCGTTTTCATAATACGCGTAAACAGCACCAATATTATTGTAAATCCAATCCTTAATCGTATCATTATTCGTATTATTTGCAAATTTTAAAGCTTTGAAATAATACAGCTTGGCTTTTTGAGTATCAGCAAATTCTAAAAAATTAGAACCAATAACATTATAGGATTTGGCAATGAGTTCGTCATCGTTCAACGCATACGAATCGGATAAAGCCTTTTGGGCCAATCGCAATGATTTTTCACAATCTAAGTTCGCTAATTCTATTTTCGCTTTCGTAATATCTTCGGCAATCTTGGCTTTAGATATGTTGTTTTTAGGCTGTGAAAACGAATTAAATGAGCAACTTAAAAGTATGATTATATACGTAACAAAGTTGAATTTCATTTAGTAAAAAATATCTCATTTTTGAGTATCCTAATGTACAAAAAATCTTGACAAATTATTTTATTATCAAGTATTTAACAAAAAAAAGTCCCGATTGGGACTTTTTAAAAATTATCGTATTAACTTCTTGTATTTCAATCGCGTTGGAGCAACGTCACCAAGACGTTTTTTTCTGTTTTCTTCATAGTCTGAAAATCCACCTTCAAAGAAATAAACTTGAGAGTCTCCCTCAAAAGCCAAAATATGCGTACAGATTCTATCCAAGAACCAACGGTCGTGAGAAATAACCACTGCACATCCTGCAAAATTTTCTAAACCTTCTTCTAAAGCTCGAAGCGTATTAATATCTAAATCGTTGGTTGGCTCATCTAACAACAATACATTTCCTTCTTCTTTTAATGTCATTGCCAAGTGCAAACGGTTACGTTCACCACCCGATAAAGTAGATACTTTTTTATTCTGATCGCTTCCTCCAAAATTAAAACGAGATAAGTAAGCTCTTGAATTTACCTGACGGCCTCCCATCATAATTAATTCTTGACCATCACAAAAGTTCTCCCAAATGGATTTATTCGGATCAATATTTGAATGCGTTTGATCTACATAAGCAATTTTAACTGTGTCTCCGGTTGTAAACTCTCCACTATCCGGTTTCAGCTCATCCATAATCATTTTGAAAATTGTAGTTTTACCGGCACCGTTTGGTCCGATAATTCCAACAATTCCTGCTTGTGGTAATGTAAAGTTCAAATCGTCGTATAAAACCTTATCGCCATAAGCCTTAGCAACACTTTTAGCATCAATTACATTAGTACCTAAACGTGGGCCATTAGGAATATATAGCTCTAATTTTTCGTCAAGTTCTTTTTGATCTTCGTTTAATAGTCTATCGTAGTTTTGCAAACGTGCTTTTTGTTTGGTTTGACGGCCTTTTGCGCCTTGTCTAACCCAATCCAACTCACGCTCTAATGTTTTACGACGTTTAGAAGCAACTTTTTCTTCTTGCTCCATACGTTTAGATTTTTGATCAAGCCAAGATGAGTAGTTCCCTTTCCATGGAATACCTTCTCCTCGGTCTAATTCAAGAATCCAACCCGCCACATTATCCAAGAAATAACGGTCGTGCGTTACTGCAATAATAGTTCCTTGATATTGTTGCAAATGTTGTTCTAACCAATGAACCGATTCTGCATCTAAGTGGTTGGTAGGCTCATCTAATAACAATACATCTGGTTGTTGTAATAATAAACGACACAATGCTACACGACGACGCTCTCCTCCAGACAACACTTTAATTGGTGTATCTGCATCAGGACAACGTAAAGCATCCATTGCAATTTCTAATTTGGTATCGATTTCCCAAGCCCCAGCAGCATCAATTTTATCTTGCAAATCGGCTTGACGATCCATTAACTTTTGCATTTTATCGGCATCTTCATATACTTCCGGAAGGCCGAACATATCATTTATCTTATTGAATTCATCTAAAATAGCCATAGTTTCAGCTACTCCTTCACGAACTACTTCGATAACCGTTTTATTTTCATCTAATTGCGGCTCTTGCTCCAAATAACCAACGGTATAGCCTGGTGCAAAAACAACATCTCCTTGATAGTTTTTATCAACTCCAGCGATGATTTTTAATAACGATGACTTACCCGATCCGTTCAAACCTAAGATACCAATTTTGGCACCGTAGAAGAAACTTAGGTAAATATCTTTCAATACCTGTTTGTTTGTTGATGAGTAGGTTTTACTCACGCGTGACATGGAAAATATCACTTTCTTATCATCAGACATATGCTATAATTTTCGTTTATTTTCTAAAAGGATACAAATATACGTATTCGGCATTATTTATAATATGAAAAAAAGAAAAAGAAAAACCCATTTTACAAGCTTGCAAAATGGGTTTTTCATAATGAATAATTAACTCAAATTATTTCCAGCCACCTCCTAATGCTCTGTAAATATTTACCATAGCATTAATTTGTTGCATTTTAGTTTCAATTAAATCGAATTTAGATTCTAAAGCATCACGTTGTGTCATTAACACTTCCATGTAGTCTGCTCTAGCCGATTTAAACAAATCGTTTGAAATAGTAACCGACTGATTTAAAGCATCAACCTGTTGCGCTTTAAACTCGTAGGTTTTCTTAGTGTTATCAATTTTAGCCAATTGATTAGCAACTTCCATATAGGCGTTTATGATTGTTTTTTCATAATTATAAACTGCTTGAATTTGCTTTGCATTAGCATTATAATAGGTTGCTTTAATCGCATTTCTATTGATTAACGGTGCTGCAATGTCCCCTGCAATTGAATACAATAAAGACTCAGGCGATGTTAACAAATATGATGGATTAAAAGCCTGAAAACCAATTCCTGCAGAAATCCCTAACGAAGGATAAAAACGAGCTCTAGCAGATTTTACATCTAATTTTGCAGCAGCCAATTCCAGTTCAGCTTGTTTAATATCAGGTCTATTCGCTAACAATTGAGACGGAATACCACTATAAACTTCACTAGGAACTATTGTAGCAAACGATTCTGAATTTCTTTGAATATGCTGAGGCAAACGTCCTACCAAAAAGTTAATTCTATTTTCGGTTTCAGTAATTTGCTGCATAATGCTATTTTGCATACTCTGTGTATTCAACAATTGCGCATGAAACCTTTTGACAGCCAATTCGGTTACTCTAGCAGCTTGCTTTTGTAGTTTTACAATCTCAAATGCATTGCTTTGGATTTCGATGTTTTTATTAACAATATCCAACTGATTGTCTAAAGCTAATAATTCATAATACGAATCTGCAATTTCTGCAACAAGGTTAGTTATCATGAAGTTTTTACCTTCAACAGTTGATAGATATCTACTAACTGCCGCTTTTTTTGCATTACGTAATTTTCCCCATACGTCAACTTCCCAGTTAGCGTAGGCTCCAATCATATAATCCTGCAATGGCTCCGGCATTTCTTTACCCGGTTTAATTTCTGTAGTTGCGTCGTTAGCACCTTTGCTGGTATAACGTCCTACTTTTTCTACACCGGCTCCACCTCTTAAACCAACAAAAGGTAAATATTCTCCTTTACGAGCTCTAATTTCATTTTTAGCAATTTCAATTTCCTGCATTGTAATGTTTAGCTCCTGATTGTTTTTAAGAGCTTCATCAATTAAGGTTTTTAAATCGGCATCCATGAAATAATCCTTCCACTTAACATTAGCCGTATTAGTGGTATCGGTAGAAGTTGTATATTTCTCCGGAAGCGAGGTATTAGCCTCTTTTTGAACCAATCCAGGTGTTTTACAGCTCGCTAAAGCAAGTAATACGAACGCGGCTACCTTGTATTTATAATTATTAGTTTTCTTCATTTTCATCATTTTCATGAGTTAATTCGAAATTATCAATTTGTTGAACAAAAACATCCGACAACGAACTATCTTCTTCGTTTTTAATAAGTTTTCTACCTTCTGCTAAGGAACCAAAAATATAATATAATCCAGGTACAATAATTACCCCGAAGATGGTTCCGAAAAGCATTCCTCCTAGCGCTGATGCACCAATAGTTCTGTTACCGATAGCTCCTGCACCATGGGCACTTACCAACGGAATTAATCCCGCAATAAAAGCAAATGAAGTCATCAAGATAGGACGGAAACGTACTTTAGCTCCTTCAATAGCCGCATCGAGTACCGACATACCTTCGTGATGCTTCTGGATGGCAAACTCAACAATCAATACGGCATTTTTACCGAGTAGTCCGACCAGCATGATAAGTCCGATTTGAGCATAAATATCGTTTTCTACTCCCATTACTTTCAATAGAATGAATGAACCAAATACCCCAACTGGCAACGATAAAATTACCGATAAAGGAATAATGAAACTTTCATACTGTGCCGCTAATACTAAATACACGAAAAACAATACGATTCCGAAAATGTATATCGATTCGTTTCCACGTTTAGCCTCGTCGTACGAAAGACCTTCCCAAGCAATATCGTATCCTTTTGGTAAGGTTTTCTCGGCCACTTCTTTAATCACTTTGATAGCTTCAGCATTGGTAAACCCTTTAGCTGGTAATCCTTGAATAGCCGCCGAATTATACATATTATAACGTGTAAGCTCGTTGGGTCCTTGTCCTTTTATCAATTTCATGAAAGCCGAATACGGAACCATTTCGCCATGTTCGTTTTTAACAAACAGATTTAAGATATCCGAAGGCAATCTTCTGTATTTAGGATCTGATTGAACGTAAACTTTGAAGAATCGGTTGAATTTAATAAAACCTTGTTCGTATGTACTTCCGATTAAGATATTTAGGTTGTCCATGGCTTTACCAGGATCAACACCTTTCTGCATGGCTAAATCAGAATCAAATTCTAACTCATACTGAGGGTAATTTGCAGCAAAGAACGTAAACAAACCTGTCAGCTCTTTTCTTTTGCCTAAATCAGCCATGAATTGTTTGTTTATTTTGTCGAATTCCTGATAATCTGTATCAGTATTCTTATCTAACAAACGCATGGTAAATCCACCGGCAGAACCAAATCCTGGAATGGCTGGTGGTTCGAAGAACTCAATAGTAGCTCCAAGACCTCTAGTTTTTTCTTCCAATTCTTCCATAACTTCCTTAACAGTATGATCACGTTCAGACCATTCTTTTAAGTTAATCAAACACGTACCCGCATTTGATCCCCTACCTTCAGTCATGATTTCATATCCTGCCAATGAAGAAACAGATTCTACACCGTCTACTTCTTCACAAATTTTTTGAAGTCTTTGTGATACCTCATTGGTTTTCTCTAAGGTAGAACCTGGAGGTGTTTGAATAATCGCATAAATAGTACCTTGGTCTTCACTCGGAATGAATCCTGAAGGAACAACTTTATTAGCAAAGTATATACCCACACAGAAAGCCCCTAGAATTCCAAAGGTTAATACTCTTCTATTAACAATTGCTTTTAATAAAGCTGTATATCTTCCTGTTAACTTATCAAAAGCAAAATTAAACTTGTCTAAAGCTTTGGTTAAAATATTCTCACTCTTATGATGTGTATGGTGATTTTTAAGCAACATTGCACAAAGAACCGGAGTCAATGTAAGTGCAATTAGAGCCGAAATCACAATAGAACTCGCCATGGTAATTGAAAACTGACGGTAGAATGTTCCTACCGGACCTGATAAGAATGAAATTGGTAAGAATACCGATACCATTACCGCTGTAATTGCAATAACCGCTCCTGTAATTTCACCCAATACCTTTTTAACAGCCATATAAGGCGTTATGTTGGGTTCTTCATCAAACTTGGCATGAACGGCTTCCACAACAACGATGGCGTCATCGACCACAATACCAATAGCTAATACCAATGCAAATAAGGTTACCAAGTTAATTGACAATCCGAAAAACTGAATCACAAAAAAGGCACCAATTAAAGATACAGGTACTGCTAAAATTGGAATTAACGTTGATCTCCAGTCCCCTAAGAAAATAAATACCACTAATGCTACCAATATAAAAGCATCGCGTAAAGTATCAATTACCTGTTCAATAGAAGCATCAAGGAATTTAGAAACGTCATAACTGATTTTATAGTCCATTCCCGGAGGGAAAGTAGCCTTCATATCTTCCAGCTTGGCTTTCACTTCGGCAATTACATCACTAGCGTTACTTCCATAGTTTTGTTTCAATACGATAGCTGCAGAAGGGTGTCCGTCTAAGTTCGAATAGATGTCAAAAAATTCACTTCCAAGCTCAACATTTGCAATGTCTTTAAGATGAATACTTTCACCATTTGCATTTGCGCGGATAATTACTTTTTCATACTCTTCAGGCTTGTTGTAACGACCTTTATAAGTAAGTACATATTCTAAAGATTGCGCGGCAATACCCGAACTTTGTCCGATACGCCCTGGACGTCCTACGAAACTTTGACCTTTCAAAGCATCCATTACTTCTTCAACAGAAATATTATACGCACGCATACGATCAGGTTTCAGCCATACACGCATAGCATACGTTCTACTTCCTAAAATTTGTGTTCTTGCTACCCCTTTAATACGGTTGATTTCTGGAATCATGCTCACACTCGCATAGTTGAAAAGGAATTTTTCATCCATGCTTTTGTTTTTCGAATACAAGTTAACGTACATTAACATACTCGGCTGAATTGGGGTAATAATAACCCCTTCACGCTGAACTAATTCGGGTAATAAAGGCATAACCTGGTCGACCCTGGTTTTTACCCGTACTACGGCCTCACTGGGATCTGTTCCTGGTTCGAAAATAATCCTTACAGTAGCTTCACCGGCACTGGTAGCATCGGTAGCAATATAACGCATATCCTGAACACCATTTAAGGCATTTTCCAAGGTAATCAAGGTAGATTTCACCAATACATCCGAACTAGATCCTGGATAAGCGATGAAAATATTAACAGTTGTAGGTGCAATTTGCGGAAACTGAGAAATCGGCAATTGTTTGATGGCCAATGAACCTACGAAAAGAATTATGACCGAAATTACAATCGCAAAAACCGGTCTGTGTATAAATTTACTAAACATTTTTTTTTCTTTTTATAGTGTCCAATTATTCAGCATAAAGCTGCAAGTGAGAGATTACATTTTTAGGATCTAGCAATTGAAAATTAATTTTTTCATTTTCTTTTACCTGACGTAATCCTTCAAGAAGTATTTTGTCACCTTCAGCCAAACCTGATTTTACTGCGTAAATATTTGGTAATTCGGCAGCAAGAGTAATTTCTCTAGTTCTAACTTTACTTTCTTTGTCAATAACATAAACATATTTTTTGTCCAATACTTCGAAAGTAGCTTTCTGAGGAATTAAAAGCGCATTTTTTAAAGGAATTGTAATCTGAATATTTCCTGTTTCACCATGTCGTAATAATCCTTTAGGATTAGGGAAAGTAGCTCTAAATGGAATGTTACCCGTTTCGTTGTTAAAATCAGCCTCAACTGTTTCAACCACTCCCGGAAATTCAAAGTATTTACTGTTAGCCATAACAAGTCTAACTTTTTCTTTTTCGTTAGCTTTTAATTTAGCTTTAAAATCTAAATATTCAGCTTCAGGCACATTATAATACACCCACATTTTTGTGTTATCTGCAAGATTTGTAAGTAAATCACCTTCTTCAACCAAACTTCCTAAACGCACATGAAAACGGTCGATGATTCCATCAAATGGTGCTCTAATTTGAGTTAATTGTAAGTGTGTGTTTGCTAACATCAATTCGGCATTAGCTTTATCTAATTTAGCTTTAGCCATTGCTAATTCGTTTGGCGCAACAACATTACCATCTGCCAAACGTTTAGTATTTTGATATTCAATTTGAGCAAAATTAGCTTCAGCTTTGGCACGTTGCATTTCTGCTTCATAAAGCTTAGGCATAATTTGGAAAAGCAATTGTCCTTTTTTAACGAATTGCCCTTCGTCTACATATATTTTTTCAAGATAACCTCTTTCTTGAGCGCGTAATTCGATATGACGAATGGATTGAATTTGTGATACGTAATCCTTAGTGATTAGCGTGTCTTTCTTTAATGGATTAGTAACTGAAAATTTAGTTTCCTCTTTCTTTTCTTCTGTTTCTGTTTTACAGCTTACATTGAACAATAATCCAAATAAGCCCATTAGCATGAGAATTCTTTTCATAAAAAATGTTTTTAACGATAAAAATTTTGATATTCTTTTTTAGGATGTGTATTAAAACAATACACAGTATGAATCTCTATATAAAATTAAGCATAGTAGATTCAAAATGGAGCAGTGTTAATGAAAAATTTCACTAACCTTTAAAAATCATATTCTAAATACGCTGAATACGATGTATCTTTTTGAGGGTAAAAGATTGTGGAACTGCTTACACGAAAGCAAGTTGTTTTTTACGTTAGAATAGAAATATTCTGATGTTTCGGAACAGAAAACAGAAGTGAAATAATTGCCGGCATCAAAATATTTTCGAAAAGAATTAAGTTCTTCTTCTTCCCCTTCATTATCAGTAGTTCGAATTTTACTTTCTTCATCATCGTCTGTTGAAGCGGTAAAGGAAGGATTGGAATTGTGTTTTAATTGTAAAACATGTACTCTTGAAGAATCTGATTTTTGATTTGTAAAGAATGAAGTATGTGCTACAACATCCTGTTGAACATCTGCAAATAAATAATTGCTTCCGTTTAACAGAACTACAAATACAATTAGAAAAAATCTAGATAATACCTTCTTCATTTCCGTGCAAAGCTAAACAAAGTTGCTTATTCCGACAACATGTTAATGTTAAATACTGTTAAAGAAAATTTAATACTGTTGTAAAAAAGAAAAATCCAATTCTAAGAATCGGATTTTACACATAAATAATGTTTATCACATTGTTAAACTCTTCCTTTTAAAGCGTTAAAAACCCAGGCAATAGCAAAAAAACCAATTCCTACTGCACCAAATCCCCAACCAGCAACATCATCATATTTATAAACCGCTAAACCAATGATTAATATCCCCATTAATATCATAATTAATGTTGCCCAACCCAATACTGTATTTTTGTTCATCATTTGATTTTATTTTTTGATTTGAGGCTGCAAATGTCGGAATTTTAATTTAACAACATGAAAAGCGAACTTTTTTTTCGAAACTAGTTGAAAATTTTAACCAATAATTCTTTCAACAAATCCTCCATTGGAAGGTTGTTTGCCCCTACTCCTTTGCTTTTTGTATCAACATCACGAATTGTTCCAACTATGGCACTAACTTTTCGCATGGGATAATTACGAGCCGCAATTTCATATTCTGATACGAAATACGGATTCACTCGCAATACTTTAGCCACATTGGCTTTCGATTTATCTTTCAATCCATGATATTGTAACAAAAGTGAAAAGAAACTAAAAACCTGACCAATAGTCAATACAATTGGATTGTCTTTAGGGTTTTTTGCAAAATAATCAGCTATTTGATAGGCTTTCAACTGGTTTTTCTCGCCAATTGCTTTACGAAACTCGAACGGATTAAAATCTTTACTGAAGCCAATATTTTCTTCAATAACAGCAGGCGTTATAGTATCTCCTGGCTTTAAAATGATAGCTAATTTGTCAATTTCATTAGCTATCCGACTTAAATCGTTTCCTAAAAAATCGACAAACATAGCAGTAGCTTTAGGCTCAATATTCAGCTTTTTACCTTGTAAAACTCTTGTAAGCCATGTCCCTACTTGATTTTCATACATCTTTTTACTTTCGAAAACCAAGCCGTTTTTCTCTAATACTTTGGTAACTTTTTTACGTTTGTCTAATGTTTTGTATTTATAACAAAAAACCAAAACTGTTGTTGGCTGTGGGTTTTCAGCATACGATTCCAGCTTATCAATAGTTCGGGATAACTCCTGCGCTTCTTTAACCAAAACCACCTGACGATCGGCCATCATTGGGAAACGTTTTGCATTACCAATTACGTCTTCAATAGAAACATCACGTCCATAAAGAACTGTCTGATTAAAATCACGTTCATGCTCTTGCAAAATATTGTCTTCGATATATTCCGCCAATTTATCAATGTAATACGGCTCTTCGCCCATTAAAAAATATATTGGTTTAATATTTCCGGCTTGTATATCTTTTATGATTTTTAAAACTTCGTCCAAAATGAGTTAATTTGGTTATTTGCTTATTTGATAATAGTTTTGCCGTATGCAAAAGCTGAATTTCCCTTCGTATTCCTTTCGGTTCAAAAATAGCGAAAATAAAGTCTTTATTTTTGATGAAATCCGGAAAAAATTTGTGGTGCTTACACCCGAAGAATGGGTACGCCAACATGTCATTCAGTTTCTTCTTATAGCGAAAAAGTATCCAAAATCGTATATAAACGTTGAAAAATCTATTAAAATAAATGGTTTAACTAAACGCTACGATATAGTTGTTTTTCAACCTAATGGAAATATATTTCTTTTAGTTGAATGCAAAGCTCCTGAAGTTGCAATTTCACAAAACACTTTTGATCAGATAGCACGATATAACATGATTTTGGAAGCCAAATATTTAATGGTAACCAACGGACTAAATCATTATTTTTGCATGATGGATTTCGTAAATGAACAGTATTCGTTTCTACGTGAACTTCCTAATTTCGCAACCGAATAAGAATAGTCAATTGAAGAAAATAGCAGTAGTCATATTAAATTGGAACGGCGTAAAATTGTTGGAACAGTTTTTACCATCGGTAATTCAACATTCACGTGAAGCTGAAATTTATGTGGCCGATAATGCTTCTACAGATGAATCGGTTGCCTATATAAAAGAACACTTCCCTATTGTAAAAATTATTCAAAATCAAGGTAACTATGGCTATGCCGAAGGGTACAATGAAGCGCTTCAGTTTGTTGAAGAAGACTATTTTGCTTTAGTCAATTCGGATATTGAAGTGACTGAAAATTGGCTAAATCCAATACTTGATTTATTTGCCAAAGAACCCAACACTGCCATTATTCAACCTAAAATTCTTGATTATAAAAACAAAGAGTATTTTGAATACGCAGGTGCTGGTGGCGGTTTTATAGATAAATATGCATTCCCATTCTGTCGCGGGCGGATTTTCGATACTCTTGAAAAAGACAACGGACAATACAACGATATTAAAACTATATTTTGGGCTTCCGGAGCTTGTTTCTTTATACGGAAAGAAGTTTACAGAACATTAAACGGTTTTGATTCTGATTTTTTTGCCCATCAGGAAGAAATTGATTTGTGTTGGCGTGCTTTCAACAAAAATTACACGGTTAAATATTGTGGAACCTCAACGGTATATCATGTTGGAGGTGCTACATTGGCTGTTGGGAATCCGAGGAAAACATATTTGAATTTTAGAAATTCACTTTGGATGATGCTTAAAAATCTTCCTGCAAACGAATTATTCCCAACATTATTTATTCGATTGGTTTTTGATGGAATTGCTGGAATTCACTTTCTTATTCAAGGAAAACCAAAACATTTATGGGCTGTTTTGAAATCACATTTTGCTTTTTACTACTTCATTTTCAAGTTTTTAAAGAAGCGAGATGTTAATCAGAATAAAAACTACTACATACTAAAATCTATTTTATATCGTTATTTTGTAAAAAACAGTAAGATTTTTGATGTTAATTTTTAACATTAGTTTATCGTTTTAAACTTTCCTTCCCTTAGTGAACTTACTAACTTTGTAGCATTATTAAAATCATTAATCATGAGAAGATTATTATTTGTACTTACTGCAGTGGCAATAACATTAACTTCATGCGGAAGTAAAAAGAAAATTGCCGAATTAGAAGCTAAAAACAAAGAAATTCAGGATTTATTAAACACCTGTACCGTTAAACTAAATACTTGTTTAACTGAAAAAGACGCTTTAAACAGCCAAAATGAGTATCTTAAAAAGAACAACACCGATTTGATTAACAGTTCGAAAGAGATGACTGTGTTAACGACTAAAGGTGCTGAAAATCTTGAAAAATCGTTAGAAAGCTTACGTGAAAAAGATATGAAAATTTCACGTTTACAAGATGCTTTAACTAAAAAAGACAGTGTTACGCTTGCATTAGTTACCAGTTTAAAACGTGAAGTTGGTATTGATGATCCGGATATCAATATTAATGTTGAAAAAGGTGTTGTAATGATTTCTATTGCAGATAACCTTTTATTTAAATCGGGAAGCTACGATGTGAGCGACAAAGCCAAAGGAGTTTTATCTAAAGTAGCTAAAGTAATTAACAGCAAGCCTGATTTTGAGTGTATGGTAGAAGGCCATACAGATAATGTGCCAATTAAAAATGCTGTTTTATTAGACAATTGGGATTTATCCGTAAAAAGAGCAACTTCAATTGTTCGTGTTCTATATAAAGACTTAGGTGTTAATCCAAAACAATTAATTCCGGCTGGTAGAAGTTCTTATATTCCGTTAGTGGATAACGATACTCCAGCTAACCGTGCTAAAAACAGAAGAACACGTATTATCATTATGCCTAAAATTGATCAATTCTATGATATGATCGAGAAGGAAATGAAAAGTTTGAGTAAGTAATTCAGACTTTTTAGACTTTTAGATTTCTTAGATATTAGAAAGCGCCTTGAATTATCAAGGCGCTTTTTTATTAATTTCTAATTACAGAATATTGAGTATTGAAAACTATAAAATATCCAAACTTCCTTTTCCTTCCCTAACAACTATTGGTTCTCCTTCAGACAAATCGATTACCGTTGAAGCAAAATTATCACCATAACCGCCATCAATAACCAAATCGACAAGATTTTGCCATTTTTCGAAGATTAATTCCGGATCGGTAGTGTATTCAATTACCTCATCTTCATCGTGAATAGACGTGGAAACAATCGGATTACCTAATTGACGAACAATTTCCAAAGCAATATTATTATCAGGCACACGAATACCTACGGTAGTTTTCTTTTTAAATTCCTTAGGAAGATTGTTGTTTCCCGGAAGAATGAACGTATAAGGGCCAGGCAATGCTCTTTTAAGGATTTTAAACGTAGAGGTGTCTATTTGCTTGACATAATCGGAAAGATTGCTTAAATCGTGACAAACGAAAGATAAATTGGCTTTTTCCAACTTCACTCCCTTTATTTTAGCAATACGTTCCAAAGCTTTGGTATTGGTAATATCGCAACCTAAACCATAAACCGTATCCGTTGGGTAAATAATTAATCCACCATCACGTAATACTTTAATCACTTTTGCGATTTCTTTCTCGTTGGGATTATCCGGATATATTTTAATGAATTGTGCCATTTGTCTTATTTTATACTTTAAGAAACATTCTCAAAGTATTTTTAGTAAAGTTACTTCTTTTTCTTGCTTTTTAAAACACCGCGATTTCCGAAATCAATTCCGTAGTCAATCCATTTTGTGAGTTGCACATCGTTTATAAATCCTTCCGGCTCAATAAACAACATCCCTTTCATGGTTTTTCCCGTAAAATTCATTGGAAGTACATGATTTTCTTCTAATAGCTCCTCATAGAATTCATCCATGACACGAAGCATAATATTCTCTCTAGTAATCCCTACACACATTTTATCATTAATCATAAAAGCAAGTCCGCCGAACATTTTCTTTTCGACAGCTTCAACATTCTTACTTAAAAGAATTGCGTTTATCCTTAATGCTAAATTTTCATTGTATGCCATGATTATCCAATTACATCTAATTTTGCAAAGCGTAACAGCAACTTCTTAATACCGCCTACATCAAACTTAATTTCGGCTTTTTTATCGGCTCCAGCACCTTCTAGGTTTAGAATCTGACCTTTTCCAAAACGTTCGTGCATCACAATATTTCCAACGGCTAAATTAGAATCAAACAGATTTGTTTTGGCATTTGGAGCAGAACCTGAAACAGGTTTTAACTTTCGTATGCTTAAATTAGGTTTTGGTTCGTTATCTGTAATGTATTTAGGTGGTGTTCCAGCAACGGGTTTTGCCAATCGCAATTTCGACTTATCGATATCTCCGAAAATATCGGTATTAATCATCGGTTTGTAACGATAATTGGTTTCAACCGGAGTTAAATATTCCAAGTATTGATCGTCAATTTCCTCAATGAAACGCGAAGGTTCACTGTCTACCAATTTCCCCCAACGGTAACGTGATTGTGCATACGTTAAATATGCCTGATGTTCCGCACGGGTTAAAGCCACATAAAACAAGCGACGCTCTTCTTCCAGTTCACTTCGGGTATTCATACTCATAGCACTCGGAAATAAATCTTCTTCCATACCCACAATAAACACGGTTGGGAATTCCAATCCTTTTGCTAAGTGAATGGTCATTAGCGCTACTCTATCATCATCACCAGTATCGTTGTCTAAATCGGTAGCCAAAGCAACATCTTCTAAAAATTCAGCCAAAGAACCTCGTGCACCATCTACTTCTTTTTGTCCTTCGGTGAAATCTTTAATACCGTTTAGTAGCTCTTCTATATTTTCAAGACGTGCAATTCCTTCTGGTGTTCCGTCTTTTTTAAGTTCCTGAATCAAACCGGTTTTCTTGGTCACATGATCGGTGAGATAAAAAGCATCCTGATTTTCATTGATAATCTGAAAACTCTTAATCATGGTTACGAAATCCTGCAATTTGTTCTTGGTACCAGAATTCAGCTTTAAATCGATTTTATCAATATGTTCCATCACTTCAAAAATGGAACGCTTGTAATGATTGGCTGCTACCGTAAGCTTTTCTACTGTGGTATCGCCAATTCCTCTAGCCGGATAATTGATTACGCGAACCAAAGCTTCTTCGTCTTTGGGATTAACTACTAATCGTAAGTAACATAAAACGTCTTTAATTTCTTTGCGCTGATAGAACGATAAGCCACCATAAATTCGATACGGGATATCGCGTTTGCGTAACGCATCTTCCATTGCTCGGGATTGCGCATTGGTACGGTATAAAATCGCAAACTGACCATTGTGCATTTGGTGTTGCATCTTCTCCTCAAAAATAGTTGAAGCTACAAAACGACCTTCTTCTCCATCGGTTAAACTACGGTGAATTTTAATTTTAGGTCCGAAGTCATTTGCTGTCCAAACTACTTTATCCAGTTTGACTTTATTTTTATCGATAATAGTATTTGCAGCTTCTACAATATTTTTAGTAGAACGATAATTCTGCTCCAAACGATAGGTTTGAACATTATCGTAATCTTTCTGGAAATTTAGAATATTATTGATGTTTGCGCCTCGGAACGCATAAATACTCTGCGCATCATCTCCAACCACACAAATGTTTTGAAAACGATCGGATAACGCACGAACAATTAAGTATTGCGAATGGTTCGTATCCTGATACTCATCCACCAAAATATAACGAAAACGATCTTGGTATTTAGCCAATACATCTGGAAAACGATTTAACAATTCATTCGTTTTTAATAACAAGTCATCGAAATCCATTGCTCCCGATTTGAAACAACGTTCCACATAATTCTGGTAGATTTCCCCCATACGTGGTTTTTTGCTCATTGCATCGGCTTCTTGTAATTCGGGATTATTTAAATAGGCTTTTACCGTAATCAAACTATTTTTATAGGAAGAAATGCGTCCAAAAACCTGTTTTGGTTTGTAGATATCTTTATCCAACTGCATTTCCTTAATAATCTGACCAATTAAACGTACGGAATCCTGAGAATCGTAAATAGTGAAATTACTCGGATAACCTAATTTATCAGCTTCAATACGTAATATCTTAGCAAAAACCGAGTGAAAGGTTCCCATCCAAAGGTTTTTAGCTTCTCCACCTACAATATCCGTAATACGCTTCTTCATTTCGCGAGCCGCTTTATTGGTAAACGTTAATGCTAGAATATTGAAAGCATCTACTCCAAGATGTATTAAATTGGCAATACGAACGGTTAACACACGTGTTTTCCCCGAACCGGCTCCGGCGATTACTATCATCGGACCGTCTTTTTGTAAAACAGGTGCGCGTTGTGCTTCGTTAAGTTGATTGATAATCTGCTGCATATACTTATGATGACTCGACAAGTAAGTACTTAAACTGTCGAGTTTATTATTTTAATTCACAAAAATAAATATAAAAAAAGACATTCAGGTTTCGAATGTCTTTATGTTTAGAATTTAGTTGCTAAACTTTCAATTATTTGTTTTTCTTCGTCGGTTGGCGTTAGTCCGGAATCAAACTCCCAATAATTCGTTATAATAGTATTGCGCTTATTAAAGAGTGATTTATCCTTATACACATCTTCTTTATCATAAGGAACAGGCTTATTACTAAAATTTGTCGTCACCAAAGCATTTTTAACTTCAATGCGTTCGTCTTTTTTCTTTTTACTGGTAGCTATGAAACCTATTTCTTCTTTAGAACTTGCTAGGTAATAATTTTTACCATCTGTTTTATAAGTCGCATTAAAAACAGAAGTAAATACTTTCCCTTTAATGACTAAGAAATCAGTCACTCCCTTAAAATCGTAGCGCTCTGTTAGAACAGATGAATTGATTTCCATGATGATGTTTTTTTTGTAATTGTAAACTACATAATAGTCCGGAAGGTATTCTTCTATGCCTGGAACCGGTCTTATATTCATTACATAACAATCTTCGTTAGCCGGAAAGCTTTTTATTTCATATTCATATTTTTTTTTAGAATAGGCCTCAACAACTTTCTCTAAATATTTGAATTCGTAATAATTATTAATCAAATCATTAAGATTATATCCTAAAATATTCTCATAAACAACATCTTCGGTTAAACCATAAAATCGGTTTTGCTCCACAAGAATATCGGTTTTAATATTTTTAGGTGTTCCTTGTACATAAAAATTAAGTAAGCCGTCATTAAATGATGTGTACTTCTCGTTATTTTTAAAAAATTCTCGAACGTAAATTTTTAAATTTATAGGAACCGATAATTTATCTCTGGAATTTTGAACTAATTTTTTAAGGATTTCCTGAGGGTGATTTTTGGTAATAATGATTTCCTCCAGAGTTTTGCTTACACTTTCTAAAAAGATGATATTTTCTTTAAGCTTTAAGGAAGTAGAATTAACCGTTATAGGTTTATACGATGTGTGTGTAATTTCAATTTTTGAAGGCTTATATAAGAGTACTTTAAAAACCCCGTCTTCGTTACTCACCAACCGCTGATTGGTTCTTAAAACGGTAATTGAAGCACCTTCTACAGGCTGACCAGTTTCGTAATCTTTAAGAAATACTACAACTTCAATATTTTGAGAAAAAATATTAAGGGGCAGTAAAAACAATATAATAAATAAAAATTTATTCATAAGTTGTTTGTCTTACTTAACAAATATAACTAAAAAGACTACAAATAGTTGCTTTTTGGACCAATATTATTCTATTTTTGTGAAAATATATGAATTTACACTATGGATTATTCTAAACTAATTGATATTGCCGCTTACACATTGCCTTCCCTAATAACGGGTGGTGTAGCCTATTTTATTTTTGATTCCTTTTTAAAAAACGAACAAGGCAGACGACGTTTTCTTTTACACAAAGATTCTCAAAAAACAGCCTTACCACTTCGTTTGCAAGCGTATGAACGCATGGCGTTGTTTTTGGAGCGTATCAACCCCGGTAAATTATTGGTGCGCATTGCTCCTATTTCTTCCGACAAAAACGATTATGAAGCTTTGTTGATTCGTCATATAGAACAAGAATTTGAGCACAACCTTACCCAGCAAGTTTATATTTCGGATGAGTGCTGGGGTGTTATTTTAACGGCTAAAAACACTATCATTCAAACCATACGAAAAAACGCTTTAACAGCAGAAAACGCAGACAAGCTGCGCGAACTAATTTTAAACGAAACTGTCGAAAAAGGTTCACCAACTGTTTTAGCATTATCGTTTATTAAAAATGAAATTATCGAAATAATTGGATAAATAAAAAGCCCTGAAGTTCAGGGCTTTTTTGTTAATTTCTAGTATAAACAGCTTCATATTCTCTTAAGACTGTGTTACTTGTAAAACCAATAGTATAATGTATTCTAAAACTGTTTGCTCCAGTTATCTCACCATTAAATCCATTGGTTTCTAAAAACCCGGCAACGAGATTTGTATAAACCCCACCTAACATTTGAGTCGGAACCAAAATTTTACCGTCTAATAGGCTAAAATTAAAACCTGGATCTCCACTCGGATCAATATTAGCAGCGGTATAAGACCCTGTTGTTGAAGTTTTATATTGATTAAGTCCAACATTATATATAATTTCATTTGGAAAAGTAAAAATTTGACCAGTGTCCAATCGTGTAACTACAAGAGTATATTCACCCCCAAGATCAACTGAAAGGTTATCATTTGTTTGACAGGTTAGTATATCAGCTATATTAGTTATTGGAGGTGTTATAGTATAACTTATAGCTTGAGTATGCATACCTTCATCTAAATCATATCCTAATAAATCGAAAGATGAACCGCAATGAAGAACGTTAAAACTAAAAACACCATTTACAACCGAAAAATAATGAACTGTACCATTATAATACAATTTAACATATCCTTTAGTTACATTTTCATTATTACATTTTAAAAGTTTCCCCTTAATAGTTATAGAATCAGGATTACTCACCACAACAGTAATGGTTGAATTAGAAGAAAAAGGCCCGATTGCTTCAGTTTGAAAACTTGAACTACATCCTGAATTACCATAAAGTAATTGCATATTCTGATTTGCCGGTACCATTCCGGATGCAATCCCTAAGTCGTTTGTAAAATTGTATGAAGTATATCCGAAAACATTAATACCTACACGACTATTTGAAACAGGATTACCGTTAACATCAACCACATTAACAGTTAATATTACTGTAGGAAAAGGTGCATCACAATTCCACCATGAAAAATGCGAAACATTGCCCACATAGTTATTCCCTACTTTCTGCGCACTTCCTTCTTCTTTCCAGTATCCGTTTACCTCATCAAAATGCCATAACGGTATAGAAGCAGGTGCCGAAGCCAGTTGTGCATTGTCTATAGCCATAGTGATTTCTGCCGTGTGACCGTTGGCAATTTGTAGTTTCTGACCGCTTGTTCCTTTCAGCTCCACGTTAATCATACCATAGGTTTCCAATACTTTTTCTTGTCCATTAGCATCTTCCGCAAAAAGCATTCCAGGCATTAAGCTGCTTAAATTTTCATTTGACGTTTCTAAGTGATACATGAAAACCTGAACCGAACCAGAATAAGCAACACCATTTTCATCCTGAAAAGCGCCATCGAAATTTACTTTAGTTCCATTTGGTAAAGTTACTTCGCTTGCTACACCCGACTGAATGGTTTGAATAGGTGCGTTCGAAATCATCATGATTTTCACATTATTCTTTCCGTTTGTGGGCACCATAGCGCGTGAACCATCAATATAACCGGATTTTTTTGTTGTGATGTAAGCAAACTTCTCATGAACATTTGCATGGTTAATTATGAAAACTCCATTAATATCTGTTTGAACAGTTGTAGTTCCTATTTTAACCGCAACACCTTGAAGTGGTAAGTCGTTTTCATCTACTACCTGACCAATAAAATCTCGTGAAACCTGATTACCAAAGTTTTGAGAAAAATTTGAGGAAGAATTTCCAGATGAGCCATCGTCACTTCGTTCACAACTAAAAACTAAAATTGTAAACAAACACAAAATAATTCGACTAAGATTCTTTTTCATAATTTAAGCTTTCTATTTTCAAAGATGGCCAAAAAAGAAATTAGTTGCGTAGAAAAGTAAAAAATCTTACAACAATCGCTCTAATTGTGATTTTTCGTTTTCGGGTAATTTTGGTAGTAATTCTTGAAAATACTTTTTAAATACCTCTTGTTTCACCAATTCTCGTATTTTTTCACGGGCAAATTTGGTAAACTGCCACTTATGGTGCACCAAAGCATTCACAAGGTTTGGCAAAACATTTTGGTCCATTTTATTTAAATACAATAAATTCACAATAGCATACTGCCTTGTATTGGCTTCAAATCTTGGTGAAGAGTAGTCTAATAATTCGTCGTAGTATTTTACTTTTTCATCATTGTCATAATCTTTGGTAGCTAATGCTAACGATAGCCACGTAATTCTTAAATTTCTATCATTAAATCCAATCCAATTCTTACTTTTATTTAGAAATGCAGCACGCTCCATTGGAAACTTAGACCATAGTCCTTTTAAAGCTATTTCACGTGTTATATAAGATGAATCATTTAACAGCGTTTCATATTCGTTTTTAAAAGACAATGGAATTTCCTTCATTGTGGAAGCGATGGCTTGCCTAACTTTTAAATCGTTTGAATGCATAGCCAGTAGAAGCAAACTGTTTTTTTCCTCAAAAGGTACTTCTTGTAGCTGATAAATCACTTCTTCTTTTAATGGGTAAAACGCATCTGATTTTAAAATAGCCTCAAATTCATTTTTTTTATCTGCAAACGGTTTATCATAACGGTCTGTTAAAGCAAGATAATCCGAAATAAATTTATTTTTACTCAGAATTGATAATGCGTCCTGAACTTCGAAACCTGATTTTTCCAGCCATATTTTTTTAAAGGTATCTACATCGAAATTTGTAACCTTTTTAACCTCATCCAAAAAGTTATCGGTAATAACATTTTGAAAGGCATACTTGTTCAAATAACTTTTAACAGCCTTTTGAAAGTTCTCTGCCCCAATATTTTCTCTTAGATAATGTAATGCCCAAGCGCCTTTCTGATAAAATGTTAGCGAACTCGCTTTTTCATTTAGTAACGGAATAGTATCATTTTTTGAAGCACGTTGTAACATTTCGGCTGTTTGATACAGCTCATAATTAAAATGATCGTCGCCAAATAACTCTTTTTCCGCAAGTAAAGCATAATAGGTTGCAAAACCTTCCTGTAACCAATGATGTTTTCCAGATTGAGCCGTTATCATATCACCAAACCATTGATGCGCTAATTCGTGTGCATTAACGTTTATATAGGTCCTATCGTTATAACCTGTTTCATCCACTACAAAGTCCTGAGCAAAAATAGTTGCTGATGTGTTTTCCATTCCGGCATATAAAAAATCCATGACCGGTACTTGGCGATACACTTCCCAAGGGTACTTCACTCCTATCTCTTTTTCTAAGAAATCGAATATTTCTTTGGAATATTTATAAGTGTAAGCAAACTTATCTTGATCATCTTTCTTTGCATACATTTCTAAATCGGTTCCGGTGGTAGAACTATCAATATGACTTTTAAATTTTCCAATTGCAATCATAGCCAAGTACGAACTCATTGGTTTGTTCATTTCATAATACCACCAAATCGAATCCGGATTTTTATCAGCTATGTTTACTAGTTTTCCGTTAGAAACTGCATAATAACCAAATTTAGAACTTAAAGCAATTTTGAATATTAGCTTCTCGTTTACGTCATCAAAACTTGGCAACCAATGCGAAGTGTTTTTGCCCTGTCCTTGTGTCCAAATCTGATTTGAACCATTAGAAGGGTCTCCAACAAAATAAAGAGTTTGCTTTGGCTTTGCAACATATTCAAACTCTAAAGTATTTTTTCCCTTTTTAATTTTTTTAAACAGATTAAGGGTTTTACCAGTATTCACAAACGGTACTTTTTTTCCATTCATTTTTACTTCAGAAAATTCCATTTTTATGGCATCAATTTTTATGGTATCAATTTTAGATTTTACAATAAAATTATATACCACTTTACCGCTAATGGATTTCTCTACGGCATTAGGTGATAAATAAGCATTTACCGAAATAAAATCGACTTTTTTAGTTTGTTGAGCAAAAACAATGGAAGATATAAGAAGTACTAAATATTTCATTTTTAATTTATAAGAAATTCAAAAATACAAAGGAATTTCGGACTTTTTAGTAAGTTTACCGTCAAATTAACTTCCGTGAAAAAGAAAGCACTTTTCAACTGGAGCAGCGGTAAAGATTCGGCGCTGGCTTTATATAAAACATTGCAAAACCGTGAAATTGAAATTGTTTCGTTATTAACGAGTGTAAATAAGCAATACGATCGTATTTCCATGCATGGTGTTCGAACAGCACTTTTAAAACAACAAGCTGAAAGTATAGGCTTACCCCTTCATATTATGGAAATACCGGAAATGCCATCCATGGAAGTATATGAAAATGTAATGCAAGAAACCTTAAAACAGTTTACTGCTAACGGAGTGACCCATTCAATTTTTGGTGATATTTTTCTTGAAGATTTACGAAAGTACCGCGAAGATAAATTAGCAGAAATGCAATTGAAAGGTATTTTTCCACTATGGAAAATCGATACTAAAGAACTTATTAAAGAGTTTTTGGACTTGGGTTTTAAAACGATTGTTACTTCCGTAAACGAACGCAATCTCGATAAAAGTTTTGTGGGTCGAATTATAGACGAAAAATTCATAAACGACTTACCGGACAATGTAGATGTTTGTGGTGAAAATGGCGAATTTCATACGTTTACTTTCGATGGCCCAATTTTTACCAAACCTATTGATTTTGAAATTGGCGAAATTGTATATCGCAAATATGAAAAACCCAAAACTAATTCTTCCAACATAGCTTGCGACACGAATGATTCTGATGCTTTTGATTACGGATTTTGGTATTGTGATTTGATTCCGAAATAAGCGGTTTTACTATTTTGAAATTAAGTTATATATTCGCTTAACATATAAGCCACAATGAATAACTTGCTTGAAACTCCTATCGAATACTTAAAAGGCGTTGGACCTCAACGTGGGGAATTGTTGCGCAAGGAACTCGACATTCATCGTTATGGCGACTTAATCAACTTGTATCCCAATCGATACATCGACCGAACTCGATATTATAAAATCAACGAACTGCAAAACAGCAATTCTGAAGTACAGATTGTTGGTAAAATCATCAACATAAAAACTGTAGAACAAAAACGAGGAAAAAGGCTTGTTGCTACATTTATTGATGATACAGGACAAATGGAGCTCGTTTGGTTTCAAGGCATCAAATGGATTCGCGAAAGCTTAAAGATTAATGTTCAGTATGTTATTTTTGGTAAGACAACTTCATTTAACGGAGTTTTCAATATGGCACATCCAGAAATGGAACTACTGGAAGAACACAAAGCCAGTATACGAAGTGCCATGCAACCTGTTTACCCAAGCACAGAAAAACTAGCAAACAAAGGGATTTCCAATAAAGTCATCAATAAAATGATGCAACAATTGTTTATTGAAACCCATGCGCTTTTTACGGAAACTTTGCCTGGATATTTAACCAACGAATTAAACCTAATTTCTAAAAAAGAAGCTTTACTCAATATTCATTTTCCTAAAAATCAAGAGCTATTGGCAAAAGCCCAATTCCGATTGAAATTTGAAGAATTGTTCTTTATTCAATTGCAGTTGATTACTAAAAATCTTATTCGAAAGCATAAGATAAAAGGACATCCGTTTGATAAAGTTGGAGATTATTTCACCTCGTTTTACAACAACCACTTACCCTTCGAATTAACTAATGCTCAAAAAAAAGTATTAAAGGAAATTCGTAATGATTTGGGAAGTAGCGCGCAAATGAACCGCTTATTACAAGGTGATGTAGGTTCAGGAAAAACCATAGTTG
The DNA here is from genome assembly GCF_055521455.1 of Flavobacterium sp. IC2-16. NCBI lineage: Bacteria > Pseudomonadati > Bacteroidota > Flavobacteriia > Flavobacteriales > Flavobacteriaceae > Flavobacterium > Flavobacterium sp. IC2-16. The sequence goes on from NZ_CM145480.1 coordinate 138,546, forward strand.
CTTTAATGAGTATGTTACTAGCGCTAGACAATGGTTTTCAATCCTGTTTAATGGCGCCTACCGAAATTTTAGCAACGCAACATTATAATGGGATTTCAGAATTAGCTAAAGGATTAGATCTCAACATAAAACTACTAACCGGTTCAACTAAAACTGCAGATAGAAAAATCATCCATGAAGATTTAGAAAATGGATCATTACATATTCTAATTGGCACACATGCTTTATTGGAAGACAAAGTGCAATTTAAAAATTTAGGTTTAGCTATAATAGATGAACAACACAGGTTTGGTGTAGAACAACGAAGTAAACTTTGGAAAAAAAATACAATTCCTCCCCATGTTTTAGTGATGACGGCTACCCCTATTCCGCGTACGTTAGCCATGAGTCTTTATGGTGATTTAGATATTTCTGTAATCGACGAATTACCACCGGGTAGAAAACCTATTCAAACCGTACATCGTTATGACAACAATCGATTAAAAGTTTGGAAATTCATTCGGGATGAAATTGCTAAAGGAAGACAAATTTACATTGTATATCCGTTGATACAGGAATCTGAAAAAATGGATTACAAAGATTTGATGGATGGTTATGAAGGCATTTCAAGAGATTTTCCGCTGCCTCAATATGCTGTCTCCATCGTACACGGACAAATGAAACCAGCAGAAAAAGATGCAGAAATGCAACGTTTCGCCGAAGGAAAAACTAACATCATGGTAGCAACCACCGTTATTGAGGTTGGTGTTAATGTACCCAATGCCAGTGTAATGATTATCGAAAGTGCCGAACGTTTTGGTTTATCGCAATTGCATCAATTACGCGGACGTGTTGGCCGTGGAGCCGATCAAAGTTATTGCATTTTAATGACAGGACATAAACTTAGCAATGACACTAAAACTCGCATTGAAACCATGTGTGCTACTAATGATGGTTTTGAAATTTCTGAAGTGGATTTAAAATTACGTGGCCCTGGCGATATTATGGGTACTCAGCAAAGCGGTGTGCTAAACTTACAAATTGCCGATTTGGTAAAAGACCGTGACATTTTGCAATTAGCCAGACATCACGCTATTAAACTCTTGAAAGATGACGCGCCAATGGAAAAACCTGAACATCAAATTTTACGCAACGTATTTATAGAACTCAGTAAAAAGAAAAATATTTGGAATTACATTAGTTAATTCTTTAAAAAAGGGTGTTGAGTTTTTTTAGACTTTTCACTTATAACTTATAATTTATAATTCAAATATGGTACAATACAACCCAAAAGACTGGTTAACCTTTATATTTAGATTTCACAAAGCCGATACGTTTCGAAAATTAATCCCTATCATGTTTTTCATAGGATTATATTCTGGCGTTGTTGGATATTTAGAAGTTGAGTATTTAAACCTTCCAGAGAAAAGTTATATCCGAAATCTTGGCACTATGCACGGCATGCTTGGATTTGTAATTTCTTTGCTTTTGGTTTTCCGAACTAATACTGCTTACGATCGTTGGTGGGAAGGAAGAAAAATGTGGGGAGCACTTGTAAATAACAGCAGAAATCTAGCTCTAAAACTTGCTGCTATTTTAAAAGAAGAACAAGACCGCTTTTTTTTCAAAAGAGTTATTCCTAGTTATGCTTCATTGCTGAGTAAACATTTAAAAAACGAAGAAACAGGCCTTATGCTTTTCGAGGGATTAGATTTGGAAATTGATCATCACAAACATCGTCCAAATCAAATTGCCAAAATAATGTTTCAAAAAGTGAATGATTTGTACGTTTCTGGAAAAATAACCGGTGACCAGCTGATTATTCTAAATGCCGAAGTACAATCATTTACTGATATTTGTGGTGCTTGCGAACGAATTAAAAACACGCCAATCCCCTATTCATACAGTGCTTTCTTGAAAAAATTTATCTTTTTCTATGTCATGACATTGCCTTTTGGATATGCATTCACTTTAGGGTATTATGTAGTACCAGTAGTTGTTTTTATTTTTTATGTACTCGCAAGTTTAGAATTGATTGCCGAAGAAATTGAAGATCCTTTCGGAAATGATGACAACGATTTACCAACCAAAAAAATAGCCGAAAACATCAAAAAACACGTTTCGGAAATTTTGTAACTTTAAACAAAATCACAACAACATGACACGAAAAATTTCAACAACAGTTATCATTCTAGTAATTGCAATTTTATTTAGTAATTGCAACAGAAACAGTGAAAAGCAAATTACTCAAAAAAGTGATTATTTCGAAAATAGCAACGATTCCATTCAAACTGGAGGCATAAAAATGATTCCCATTGAAACGCCTAAAGGAACATTCAATGTTTGGACCAAACGAATAGGCAATAATCCTAAAGTTAAAGTGCTTTTATTAAATGGTGGTCCGGGAGCAACTCACGAATATTTTGAGTGTTTTGAAAGCTTTCTTCCAGCCGAAGGCATCGAATTTATTTATTACGATCAATTAGGTTGTGGAAATTCCGACAATCCAAACGATGTAGCAATGTGGGATTTACCACGTTATGTTGAAGAATTAGAGCAAGTTAGAAAAGCTTTAAATTTAACGAAAGACAACTTTTACCTTCTAGGACATTCATGGGGCGGAATTCTTGCAATGGAATACGCACTCAAATATCAGGATAACATGAAAGGGCTAATTATCTCTAATATGATGGCTGATGCTCCGGCATACGGCAAATATGCTGATGACGTATTAGCCAAACAAATGAATCCTGAGGTTTTAAAACAAATTCGTGATATTGAAGCCAATAAAGATTTTACAAATCCTAAATACATGGAGCTGTTATTACCCAATTTCTACAACAAACACATTTGCAGAATTCCATTAAAAGATTGGCCAGAACCTATGAACCGTTCTTTTGGTAAAATGAATCAGTCACTTTATGTTACCATGCAAGGGCCAAGCGAATTTGGTATATCTGGCAAATTGGAAAAATGGAGCTGTTTCGATAAACTAAAAACTATTAGCATTCCAACTCTGGTTGTTGGCGCAAAATACGACACTATGGATCCCAACTATATGGAGTCTATGTCGAAACAACTACCTAACGGCTCTTACCTTTATTGTCCAAAAGGCAGTCATATGGCTTTTTACGATGATCAAAACACCTATTTTAATGGATTATTGGCTTTCCTAAAAAAGTAAAAAATCAACTCCTAAACAAACAAAAACAGTTCGCAAAAACGAGCTGTTTTTTTATGCTTATTTACAAGAAAACCTTCTTAAAATTCAGTACAATTATTATCTTTGCACACTTATAAAACGATACCAAAATGCGCATATCATACAACTGGTTAAAACAATTTATTAAAATCGACTGGAACTCAGAAGAAACAGCATCTTTATTAACCGATTTAGGTTTAGAAGTTGAAGGCGTTGAAAAATACCAAAGTCTTAAAGGAGGATTGGAAGGTGTTGTTGTAGGACACGTTCTTACTTGCGTGCAACATTCCAATGCTGATAAACTTCGAGTTACTACTGTAGATATTGGCGGAGAAGCCCCTGTACAGATTGTATGTGGTGCACCGAATGTGGCTATCGGACAAAAAGTTCCTGTTGCTACTATTGGAACCAAATTGTATGATAAAGACGGGAATGCTTTTGAAATTAAAAAAGGTAAAATTCGCGGTGAAGAAAGTCACGGAATGATTTGTGCCGAAGACGAACTAAGATTAGGAGAAAGCCATGATGGTATCATGATTTTAGATGAAAAACTTGTTCCGGGTACTCCAGCTTCTAAAGTTTTTAACATTGAAAATGATGAAGTATTTGAAATTGGATTAACACCCAATCGTGCAGACGCTATGAGTCATTGGGGCGTTGCTCGTGATTTACGTGCCGGATTAACTCAAAAAGGAATTAACCACTCTGAGCTAATGACACCTTCGGTAAGTAAGTTTAAAGTGGAAAAAAGAACACTAAAAATTGACATTAAAGTTGAAGATGCTAAATTAGCACCAAGATATTGTGGTGTAACCATTTCGGGGATCACGGTAAAACCATCTCCAAATTGGCTTCAAAACCGCTTAAAAGCAATTGGCTTAACACCTAAAAACAATATTGTAGACGTAACCAATTATGTTTTACACGAATTAGGTCAGCCTTTACATGCTTTTGATGCTGCTAAAATAAAAGGAAATAAAGTTGTTGTAAAAACAGTTCCTGCTGGAACAAAGTTCACAACTTTAGATGATATTGAACGCACACTACACGAAGAAGATTTAATGATTTGTGATGAAAGCGGACCAATGTGTATTGCTGGTGTATTTGGCGGAAAGAATTCTGGCGTTAGCGAAAACACTACTGCTATTTTCTTGGAAAGCGCATACTTCAATCCTGTTTCGGTTCGTAAAACTGCGAAGCGTCACACCTTGAGTACTGATGCATCATTCCGATTTGAAAGAGGTATCGACCCAACAATTACAGAATATGCACTTAAAAGAGCTGCTCTATTAATTCAAGAGGTTGCTGGTGGTGAAATCACTTCCGATATTATCGATTTATACCCTAAAAAAATTGAAGATTTTTCAGTGGTATTGAACTTCGATAATGTTAACAAAATAATCGGTCAGGAAATTCCGAAAGAAACAATCAAAAAAATATTAGTTTCATTAGACATTAAAGTTAATAGCGTATCCGATGCCGGTTTAGGATTAATTATTCCTGCGTATCGTGTTGATGTTCAGCGTGAAATTGATGTTATTGAAGAGATCTTACGTGTTTATGGCTACAATAACATTGGGTTTACTACAAAGCTTAATGCCTCTATTTCGAATTCGTCACGTACTGAAGATTATAAAGTTCAAAACATCATTGCAAACCAGTTAGTTTCTAACGGTTTCAATGAAATGATGGCTAATTCATTAACGACACCAGAATATGTTTCTTTGTCGGATAAACTGAAAGAAGAATTCAACGTAATGATGCTAAACCCATTGAGTAATGATTTGTCGGCTATGCGTCAATCGTTATTATTTAGTGGATTAGAAGCGGTATCTTACAACATCAATCGTAAAAATTCGGATTTGAAATTATTTGAATTCGGAAAAACATATCACAAAATGCCTTCTGGCTATGAAGAAGACAAACACTTAACGCTTTTTGTAACTGGAAACCGTTTGATGGAAACATGGACAACACCTGAAAAAGCATCTGGTTTCTTCTTATTTAAAGGGTACATCAACGGTATCTTGTCTCGATTAGGAATTACAAAATCGGTAACAAAACCAATTGAGAACGATGTATTTGCTGAAGGAACTTCATTAAATATCGGTGCCGAAACTATTGTAGAATTTGGTACCGTTAAGAAAAGCATTTTAAAACATTTTGATATTAAACAAGAGGTTCTATATGCCGATTTTAACTGGGGCGCTATCCTGAAATTAATTTCGACTAAAATAAAATTCACAGATATTCCTAAATATCCAGAAGTACGACGTGATTTAGCTTTATTACTTGATTCTAGCATTCAATTTGAACAAGTGTACACTATTGCCAAACAAACAGAAAAATCGTTACTAAAAGATGTGAATTTGTTTGATGTGTATGAAGGTAAAAACCTTCCGGAAGGTAAAAAATCGTATGCCGTTAGTTTTACGCTTCAAGACAATTCGAAAACACTAACCGATACTCAGATTGACAAAATAATGAGTAAACTTCAACAAAATTTTGAAAAAGAAATTGGAGCTACTTTAAGATAAAAAAAAGGCCGACATTAATGTCGGCCTTTTTAATAGAACATTTGCTTACGATTTTGGTAAAACCACAGTGTCAACTACGTGAATTACTCCATTAGATTGATTAACATCGGCAATAGTAACTTTAGCGCTATTTCCGTTTTCATCGGTTATATATAAATCGTTCCCTTTCATCCATGCTGTTAATGTTCCGCCACTAACGGTTTTTAATACAGCTTTTCCGTTACCCATTTTTATAGCTTTTGCAATATCTTTTGCATTCATTTTTCCAGCTACCACATGGTATGTTAATATGGTTTGTAGCATTTTTAAATTTTCAGGCTTTAAAAGTGTTTCTACCGTTCCGGCAGGTAGTTTTTCAAAAGCTGCATTGGTTGGAGCAAAAACGGTAAAAGGACCTGCAGATTTTAAAGTTTCAACTAAACCAGCAGCTTTAACAGCAGCTACTAATGTTGTATGATCCTTTGAGTTTACTGCATTTTCAACAATGTTTTTAGTAGGATACATAGGCGCACCACCCACCATAACAGTTTTTTGAGCAAATGTTGAGGTTGCTGTAAATGCAAAAAAGGTTACTAAAGCAAGTAATACTAATTTTGAAGTTTTCATAAATGTTTTTTTTAATTGTTTTATACAGTCATTTACGAGAGAATTGTATTCATGGTTTTAAAAAATGAAAAAATCCCGAAAACTATTTGCTTTCGGGATTTTATATAAAATTAGTTAATACTTTATTTCTTTATAAACATAGTATTAGACGTTCCTTTATCTGAAGTAATCTTGATAAAATAATTTCCTGATGCTAAACTGGAAACATCAACTGTCTTAACATTTTGAGCGCTAGGTACTACTATAACCAATTGTCCTAACTGATTGTAAATACTAATAGAATTCACTTCAAGCGTTTGTTTGGTTTGAATATTCAGCATATTACTTACCGGATTCGGGTACAAACTGAAATACTGTCCGAATTCGAAATCTTGCGTACTCAAGGCCTGAATTGTTGTTGTAGCCGTATTGGTTACAATAGGAAAATTATAATCGAAATAAATACTTGCTGTATTACTAAATGTATCGCCATTAACTAACGACGGTAAGGTTTTAATTTTAAAAGCCACATACCCATCGTTGTTGGCATCATCAAACGGTAAGTTGATGTTTTCGAAAATAAATTCCACTTTATTGTCATTAATTCTGGTATAAAAATCATGACTTCCTTTAATTGGCACTAAAGTACTTACATCAAACTTAGCGGTGTCTATCATGTCTTTCACCACAATGTTTTGTGCAGGATAGGTTCCTGTATTTTCAAAACGAATCATATAATGTACATACTCACCTACTTCGCTTGGAGAAAGTGTTGCACCTTCTAAACAGGTTTTGTCGTTGGGATCGTACGCTCCTACAACAATTTGTTTGATTGAAGAAGTATTGTCGTATGGTAATTCATCACCTACCGTTGGACTTATTATAGCTGAAAAATTCAATTGATCACCAATATTAATTGAAGGTGAATCAGTAGAAGCATTTAAAAGCATTGTAAAAGAAACAACACGACTTTCAAAAGGTTGCAAATTAGTAAAATCCCAACTTAAATTATTTATCATTTGACTAGTACATACGGGAGTAGCGGAAACTAAGTTCATTTTGGAATCTTCAAAGGTCATAGAAATTGTTCCTGATTGCGTCTGATTTCCTTTATTTCTATACGTTAAAACATAATTACTTTCAAAGCCAGGCATTGCAGGAGTTGTTGGCAATAAAACAACCTCTAAATCCTTTCGTACTCCATTGGCTGTAATACAGAAATCTTGAGAAAAAGGACTTGCTTGCGTTGGAAATGTTGCCGATACTGATGCGGGTGAAACATTAAAATAGGAAGGATTCTCCAAAATAGGTGTTATAGTATGTGTTCCGGCCTGAACAGGAATTGAATAATTTCCAGAAGTATTTGAAATTAAACCACCTGTAATGGTTCCATTGGTAATATTAAATCTTAAATTCGGAACAATGATATCGGTTAAATCACAACCATTATTATCACTATCGAATCTTGTATTCCCTTCCATAGTATAAAATACTCCACCAGGAACAAATGAACAATAAGAATTTAATGAACAAGTACTTGGATAACCACTTAAATATCCATCACTTCCACTTGCGATTTCAGTTTCATCCGCACATATGTATTCCAAGTTAGTACAACCATAAAGTGTTACAACTTGATTTTTTCCATTTTTAATAAATAACGAAGTTAAAAACTCATTTGCTACACAATCAAATATTTGTAAATTAATCATATCACTTAAATCAATTGTAGTTAAATGACTACTTGACAAGTTTAATTGCTGTAATTGTTGCACATTTATTAATTGCAAACTGCTTATTAAATTTGAATTAGCATCTAACGATCTCAATTGTGGACAATTTGACACATTAAGATTATTCAAGATATTATGATCACAAGTTATTTGCCATAAAAAATTAGAGTTAGTTACATTAAGATCTACCAATTGATTGTAACTACATTCTAAATATTGAATATTTATTAAATTCGAAATATCGACATTAGAAACCTGATTATGAGAAAAATTCAGCCCAGTAATATTAGAAAAATATTCAATACCCGATAAACTTAAAATATTAGAGTTGTCTACATGTAATGGCATTGTAAAATCCTGCGCTTCATTTTGATCAATCTCTCCATCTAAATTTGTATCAACTCCTGAAGCAATCAACTTTGCCTTAAAATTCGCATCAGGAAAATTTATAATTTGAGCTTTTGAAATTGCTATAAAGCAAAATAGAAATAATAAAGAATAGATTTTTTTCATGGTGTATACTTATAACTACAAATATTAAGATGCAAAAGTTGGATTTGGTTGCGTTACTTGTAAAAAAAATCCCAACCATTTCCGGTTGGGATTCTTGAATATGTTGTAATAAATTATTTTTTAATAAACCTAGTATTAGACGTTCCTTTATCTGAAGTAATCTTGATAAAATAATTTCCTGATGCTAAACTGGAAACATCAACTGTCTTAACATTTTGAACGCTAGGTACTACTATAACCAATTGTCCTAACTGATTGTAAATACTAATAGAATTCACTTCAAGCGTTTGTTTGGTCTGAATATTCAGCGTATTACTTACCGGATTCGGGTACAAACTGAAATACTGTCCGAATTCGAAATCTTGCGTGCTCAACGTCTGAATTGTTGTTGTAGCCGTATTGGTTACAATAGGAAAATTATAATCGAAATAAATACTTGCTGTATTACTAAATGTATCGCCATTAACTAACGACGGCAAGGTTTTAATTTTAAAAGCCACATACCCATCGTTGTTGGCATCATCAAACGGTAAGTTGATGTTTTCGAAAATGAATTCTACTTTGTTCCCGTTAATTCTGGTATAAAAATCATGACTTCCTTTAATTGGCACTAAAGTACTTACATCAAACTTAGCGGTGTCTACCATATCTTTTACCACAATGTTTTGTGCAGGATAGGTTCCCGTGTTTTCAAAACGAATCATATAATGTACATACTCGCCTACTTCGCTTGGCGTAATACTTGCACCTTCTAAACAGGTTTTGTCGTTGGGATCGTACGAATTAACAACCAATTGATCTAGAGCAGAATTGTTATTATAAGGTGTTTCATCAGTTTCAAGTGTAATTAAACTTGCAACATAACTCAATCCACTACCACCGTTTAATGGTGGTGTATCGGTAGGCGAATTTAAGTTCATTATAAAAGAAATCTCCCTTGATTCAAACGGAATTAAATTAGCAAAATCCCATGTTAAATAATTGGTTGTTTGTGATGTAACAGCCGGAACAGAAGATACCAAATCCATAACCGCATCATTAAATGATAATTTAACTGTTCCAGATTGGATTTGATTTCCGTTATTTTTAAAAATAATCTTATATTTTGAATTAAAACCTGGTCTTGCAACTTCCAACGGAAGTAAAATAATTTCTAAATCGGGATGAATACCATTAGTGGTTATACAGAAATTTTGAATTAACGGACTTGGCGTTGCAGGAAAATCAACATTTAAAGATAAAGGCGAAATTGAAAAATATAAAGGGTTTTCTAAAACCGGTGTTAAAACATGAGAGCCAGCTTGAACCGGAACTGAATAATTTCCTCCTGATAAATTTGCCAAATAAGAACCCACTAAATTTCCAGAAATGGTATGATTTAATCGAAGTGCTGGAAATGCAATATCATTACCATCACAACCATTTGCATTTGAATCAAATTTAGACATTCCATTAACTGTGTAATAAATACCTCCGGGAACAAAGGAACAATAAGTGTTTACCTCACAAGTATAGGCATATTGTGCAACTTTAGCTTGTATTGCAGTAACTTGTGAATCATCAGCACAGATATATCTTAAATTTGGACATCCCGAAAAATTCAATGCACTCTCGTTCTTTCCGTTTTTTAAGAATATTGATGTAAGGTTCGGATTATTATCTAAATAAAAGTACAACAACCTTTGATTATTGCTAAAATCAACCGAAGAAAACAGATTATTCGATCCATTAAAATTATCAAGATTAGTAAGACCTGACAAGTCAATATTTGAAATCTGATTATTTGGAATCGATAATAAGGTCATACTTGAACAGTTACCCATATTTGTTATAGAAGTAACATGATTATCACTACAATCAAAATAAATAAGATAAGGTGTGCTGCTCAAATCAAAAGAAGTAAAATCATTCCCTCCACACCAAAAATAGCCAAGTTGAGGGGTTTGTGTAAAGTCAATTGATGATAAATGATTATTACCACAATTTAATTTTCCTAAACTGGATAACCCATTAACGTTTATGGCAGTCATATTATTGGAAATACACTCAAGGTTATAAAGATTAGGGAGGGCTTCAAGGTCTAGGTTGGCAATTTGATTGTTACCAACTTTTAACACTCTCAAATTAGTAAAATTACCTATTCCAGCTATTGAAGAAATAGATGAATAAGAAACATCAAGTTCTTTAACTTGCTGTGCCTCTGTAATTTCAATTTCATTGTTATTATTCGCATCTATTTTAAAATAAGCCCCTGATAAATTTTTTGCAATTGAATTAGTTGATGTGGCTGCTAACAACTTTGCTTTAAAATTCGCATCCGGAAAAGTAATAATTTGTGCTTTACCCTTAAAAGCAACAAATAATACAATTAATAAAAAGTAAATTTTCTTCATAAAATCTATAATTCGAGATGCAAATATATCGAAATAAAACTTCAAGTATATTTTCTTATTATTAAATAAAAAATCCCAACCGTTTCCGGTTGGGATTTTGAATATTTATAGATATTAAAGATTACTCTCCTTTATCCATTCTAGCTTTTAATTCAGCTAACGCATCGATATCACCTAAAGTTGATTTCTCAGCATTGTTTGAAGAAGATGCTACATTGTTAGACTCAGCAGCTTTCACGTTTTTCTCTTCTTCTTCACGGAAGATAGCAGTATGAGAAGCAACTACTCTTTTGAATTCTTTGTTGAACTCAATTACTTTGAAGTCTGCAGTATCCCCTTTTTTCAATTTCTTACCGTCTTCTTTTTCCAAGTGACGTGTAGGAATGAAAGCAACGATATCGTCACCAAATTCTACAGTAGCACCTTTGTCTACGATTTCAGCGATAGTTCCGTTGTGGATAGTTCCAACAGCGAAAGCATCTTCGTACTGATCCCAAGGGTTAGCAGTAGTTTGTTTGTGACCTAAAGACAATTTACGTCCTTCTACGTCTAATTCTAATACAACAACATCTAATTTGTCACCTACGTTAACGAATTCAGATGGGTGTTTGATTTTCTTAGTCCAAGACAAGTCAGAGATATAAACTAAACCGTCGATTCCTTCTTCTAACTCAACGAAAATTCCGAAGTTAGTAAAGTTTCTAACGATACCTGTATGTTTAGAACCTACTGGGTATTTAGAAGTAATATCAGTCCAAGGATCTTGCGTTAATTGTTTGATACCTAAAGACATTTTTCTTTCGTCTCTGTCTAAAGTTAAGATAACTGCCTCAACAACATCTCCAACTTTTACAAAATCTTGAGCTGAACGCAAGTGCGTAGACCAAGACATTTCAGAAACGTGGATTAAACCTTCAACACCTTCAGCAACTTCGATGAAAGCACCGTAGTCAGCAAGAACTACTACTTTACCTTTCACTTTATCACCAACAGCTAAGTTAGCATCTAAAGCATCCCAAGGGTGAGCGTTTAATTGTTTTAAACCTAATTGAATTCTTGTTTTCTCATCATCGAAATCAAGGATTACCACGTTAAGTTTTTGGTCTAATTCAAGAACTTCAGATGGGTGGTTGATTCTTGACCAAGATAAGTCAGTGATGTGGATTAATCCGTCTACACCTCCTAAGTCAATGAACACACCGTAAGAAGTAATGTTTTTAACAACACCTTCTAATACTTGTCCTTTTTCTAATTGACCGATGATTTCTTTTTTCTGTACTTCAATATCAGCTTCGATAAGCGCTTTGTGAGAAACAACAACGTTTTTGAACTCATGGTTGATTTTCACAACTTTGAACTCCATAGTTTTGTTTACATATTGATCGTAATCACGGATAGGTTTCACGTCGATTTGAGAACCTGGCAAGAAAGCCTCGATTCCGAATACGTCAACGATCATACCACCTTTAGTTCTGCATTTTACGAAACCGTTAACGATTTCTCCAGTTTCATTAGCAGAAATAACTCTATCCCAAGCTTTGATTGTACGTGCTTTTCTGTGCGATAATACTAACTGACCTGATTTGTCCTCACGAACGTCGATTAATACTTCTACTTTGTCTCCAACTTTTAAGTTTGGATTGTAACGGAACTCGTTTAAAGAGATAACACCTTCAGATTTAGCGTTGATGTCAACGATAGCGTCTCTTTCAGTGATTCTAACTACAACTCCTTCTACTACCTCTTCAGCATCTGTAGAAATGAAAGTTTTAGCAACTAAATCTTCGAATTCTTTTAAGTTCTGAGCATCTACAGCATCAATACCTTCTTCGAAGTTGTGCCAGTTAAAATTCGCTAAAAACTCTTCTTGTGTTTTGTTAATTTCAGACATGTCTGATTAAAAATTTGTATTCTGCTTTCCTCGTGTTTCGTAATGCGTTAGAAAAAACAGAAGCGTTTTACATATAAATTGTTGATACCTAAAGGAAACACTTCTCGCCAAAAGGTGCGCAAAAGTACAAATAATTATTTAATTACCAAAGAATTATTAGACTTCTTAGAAAAGTTAGACTCCTTAGACTCCTTAGACTCGTTAGATGGTTTAGATAAGTTAGATGGTTTAGACAAGTTAGATAAGTTAGATTGTTAGATTGTTAGATTGTTAGATTGTTAGATAACTCTAAATATCTGTCTAAAAATCTAAAAAAGTCTAAGAATCTAAGAAGTCTAAGAAATCTTAATAGTAGCATCCAAAAAAACAAATAGCAAATAGCAAATAAATCTAAGTATCTGTCTAAAAATCCAAGAAGTCTAAAGATCTAATAATCTAAAAAGACTAGACTAAGCGAATGGTTCTGGTATTTTGGGAAACGTAGTTCCCGCTGTACGCGCTACACGGTAGCTTGCTTCCATCGGGGCTAACTGGGAATTGTATTGTTTTTCAGCCAACAAAAAACCCGATAAAATATCGGGTTTGTATATTAATGAGCTACATTTTCAACATCCTTAGGATTGTGCTTGTGTTTAAACATAATTGCAAAGGCTACAGCAATAACCAGCGCATAAATTGCAAATGTAATCCAGATATGGTGCCAATCTTTAACACCGTCTTGAGTAAAATATTTATCAATTAAATATCCGCTAATCGAACTTCCTAATACTGCTCCAAATCCATTAGTCATCATCATGAACAATCCTTGTGCCGAAGAACGGATTTTTGAATCTGTAGTAGTTTCAACAAATAACGAACCTGAAATATTAAAGAAATCGAATGCCATTCCGTAAACTATGCACGACAAAATAATCATCCATAATCCTTCTGCGGGATTTCCAAAACCAAATAAACCAAAACGCAATACCCAAGCCAACATCGAAATCAACATAACTTGTTTAATACCAAAACGCTTCAAGAAAAACGGAATTGCTAAAATGAATAAGGTTTCAGAAATTTGAGAAATCGACATAATGATTGTCGAATATTTCACCACGAATGAATCGGCATATTCCGGCATTTTTTCAAAATCGGAAAGGAACGTATCACCATACATATTGGTTAATTGCAAAGCCGCACCTAAAAACATGGAAAATATAAAAAACAATGCCATTTTGTAATCTGCAAATAATTTAAACGCGTTCAATCCTAACGATTGTACCAAAGAAGCATCTTTAGACGTTTTATTTTGCGGTTCGCATGCTGGCAATGTAAACGAGTAGATTCCTAATATTACAGCTGAAATTGCTGAAATATAGAACATATTTGCCGAAGCTTTATTACCCGTTAAATTGGTTATCCACATGGCCACAATAAAACCTACAGTTCCCCACACTCGAATTGGCGGGAAAACTTTTACTACATCAAACTGATTGTTCTTCAAAATGGTATACCCAATTGAATTTGAAAGCGAAATGGTTGGCATATAGCAAAGCATTGCAGCGAAAATTACCCAGAAAAAACTAGTTGGATTATCTACTTGCGGAATATACGCTAATGCTAACCCGCCTAAAATATGCAAAACACCGTATAAACGTTCGGCGTTTATCCATCTATCTGCAATAATTCCTGTTAACGCCGGCATTAAAATAGACGAAAGTCCCAAGGTAGAAAAAATCGCCCCAAACTCTGCTCCACTCCATTGCTTGGTAGCAAACCAATAATTCCCCACCGTAATCAACCAAGCTCCCCAAACAAAGAACTGGAGAAAACTCATCAGAGTCAATCTAAATTTAATATTCATAGTAATTTTTGGTAAATAAATAGCCCGTAAATCTAATACTAAAAACAAAATATCCAAAATAAATTAAGCTTTTCAGTTATTTATTTTGGATAAAAATGATATTAGTTTAATTTCTCTTTGGCTAGGGAAAGAATTAAGTAAAACTGCTCGTCTTTACTTAAAGATGAATTATCAACCACAATGGCATTCTCTGCTTTTACAAGTGGCGAATCTTCACGGTTGGTGTCAATGTAATCACGTTCTTTTACATTTTGAAGCACTTCTTGAAAAGTAACCAATTGTCCTTTATCCACAAGTTCATCAAAGCGACGTTGCGCTCGGGTTTCAGCACTGGCCGTCATAAACACCTTCAATTCGGCATCTGGAAAAACAACTGTACCAATGTCACGACCATCCATAACTATAGCCTTATTTTTTCCCATTTGCTGTTGTTGCTCGACTAGTTTTGCACGAACTTCTGAAATTTCGGCAACTTTACTAACCAAACGAGACACGTCTAAAGTTCGTATTTCGTTTTCAACATTAATTCCGTTTAAAAACATCTCAGCAAAACCCAAGTTTTCATTAAAACGAAATTCCAATTGTACTTTAGGCAAACTCGCCACTAAATTAGTTTTATCCAAATGCGATTCAGAAACAAAACCATTTTGCATTGCATAATAAGTTACTGCACGATACATGGCTCCAGTATCTACATATACATACCCAAGTTCTTTGGCTAACTGCTTAGCTAAAGTACTTTTTCCGGTTGATGAAAATCCGTCTATGGCAATAGTAATTTTTTTCAATGGTTTTTTAATTAAAATTCTACAGGTAAAAATGTTTTTTCTTTTTGTGTTTTATCCACACAGGATTGGCTAATCAATCGAAAGGTTCTCTTGCGATTTTTCGTTGTCATAACCCATTTAATTTCTGATACGTTACTATCATTGGAATTCCCTTCAAACAAAAGTCTCCAGTAAAAGATTCCTTTTCCGTTGTCCGCAATTTTTACATTTGCTACACCTTTTCGTCCAAAAGAACCGCTAAAAGCAATACTGACGAAAGATTGTGACGCATCAACAATCAATTCATCAATTTCAAAATATTCAGGATCGTCGTTAGTCCAATGAATAACCATCTCCTCATTCTGGATTTCGATTTGATTTATTTCGCCCTGACATGGTTTATAAATTAAATACCCTTTTTCATCGCGCTCCAATTGAACCCAGGTTTCTTTTTTGAAATCCCAACTTCCTAATTTAGTTTGCGCTATAGTGCTTTGCATTATAAAGCCTATCAAAATCAAATAAACAGTTTTCATCTTACTGCAAATTAATTGTCAATCCGAACAAACTCATGTTTGCTGCAACAGTATATCTTGAATAGGAATAATCGAATTTCACTTTGTTAAAACGAAGTCCGAAACCAGCAGAAATTCCAGAAAAATTTCTTTGATCCACTATCTTAAGTTCCTGTCCTCTTCGAAAGTTATAACTCAATCGAACATTAAAACTTTTCTCAGGAAACAATTCGGCTCCAACAATAACATGACGAAACGCATTATTAACAAACCCAACTTTTTCTTCTTTTGCGGGGCCGTCTATAGTCTGTTCAGCGCGGTTTGGATTGCTAAACCCAATTTTCCATTGCTGCAAATTTTCTAGAGTAAGATGCCATCTTAAAGGCACATTTTCAAGTTGTTGAGAAACACCAGCAATAACTTCCAAAGGCAATTTCTCTTGCAAGCCAGCATACGTAGTAATTTGCATTCCAACATTTCGAACAGCAATTGCAACATTGATATCGTTTTTATCGTCTACGTATAACGCACCAACATCTACAGCAGCTCCAAAGGAATTATAACTTTCTAATGTTGAAGAAATTACTTTAGCATTTGCACCCAAATATATTTTGGTCCACGGGATGTTATATCCATACCCAAAAGAAAGCGCCATTTCACTACCTGTAAAACTCGAGGTTTGCTGACCATTTTCGTCATAACCATCAAAATTTCCGTAATTCACGTAGTTTACTCCCACATGAAGGGTTTGCAGATGTCTATCCCAGGTATAAGCATAAGCAGCCGTTCCATAGGTTACTTCTCCAAAATAACTTCCATAATTTACCGATAAATGATTATCCATTTTCGGATTAATAGTCGCAGGATTGTATATCGCCTGATTTACATCTTGGTCATAAATAGTAAGGATCTTCCCCCCTAATGCCGCTTGCCTTGGCGATGTAACTAAATTCAGAAACTGGTAGGTATATTTCCCTCCTATCTGTCCAAATCCTTTGACACAAATAAGTAGAAGAAAAAAATAAAACTGTTTTTTAAACATTGTTTTCGTTTCTGAGTGTATAACGCATTTGCGAAGATAAAATTATAAATGGTTTTATACAAAAAAACGATTCCAACTTATAAATAAATTGGAATCGTTCAATTACTATTTAACCTTTATAATTTTTTAGCGTTTTTCACTTTCTGATTTGTGATTGCAATATCCAACACTTCACTCATTTTATCCACATAATGGAACGTTAATCCGTCTAGATATTCTGCTTTAATTTCATCAATATCACGCTTATTTTCATGGCAAAGAATTATTTCTTTGATGTTGGCGCGTTTTGCTGCAAGAATCTTTTCTTTAATACCACCAACCGGAAGCACTTTTCCTCGAAGCGTAATTTCTCCCGTCATTGCAATACTTTTCTTTACTCGTCTTTGCGTAAAACTAGAAACCAGTGATGTTAACATTGCCACACCTGCACTTGGACCATCTTTTGGTGTAGCACCTTCAGGCACATGAATGTGCACATTATAATTGGCTAATACATCCGGATTAATACCTAATGCTTCTGCATTTGCTCTTATATACTCTAAAGCAATCGTAACCGATTCCTTCATTACTGTTCCTAAATTACCTGTCATGGTCATATTTCCTTTTCCTTTGGAAATAATCGATTCAATAAATAAAATATCGCCACCAACACTTGTCCAAGCTAAACCAGTTACTACTCCAGCTGTTTCGTTATTTTCATACTTATCGCGTTCCAAACGAGGAGCTCCTAATACTCTAATAATATCTTCTTCGGTAACTTTTTTATGATATTCTTCTTCAAGAGCAATCGATTTAGCAGCATCTCTAACCATTGAAGCAATTTTCTTTTCTAAATTACGAACGCCCGATTCACGTGTATAGCCTACAGCAATTTTTTCCAATTGCTTTTTCCCAATTTGCAAATCTTTTGCCGTTAAACCATGCTCCTTTAATTGCTTTGGTAATAAGTGTTGTTTCGCAATTTCAATTTTCTCCTCAATAGTATAACCGTTTACATGGATTACTTCCATACGGTCACGTAACGCAGGTTGAATAGTAGACAAACTATTTGACGTAGCAATGAACATTACTTTCGACAAGTCGTAACCCATTTCTAAGAAATTATCATAGAAATCTGAATTTTGCTCCGGATCCAAAACTTCCAGTAATGCCGATGAAGGGTCGCCGTTAAAACTTGACGATAATTTATCGATTTCATCTAAAACAAAAACCGGATTCGAAGTACCTGCTTTCTTAATATTTTGCAATATTCTTCCTGGTAAAGCTCCGATATAGGTTTTACGGTGTCCTCGAATTTCTGCTTCATCACGTAAACCTCCCAACGACATACGCACGTATTGTCTGCCTAATGCTTCAGCAATGGATTTTCCGATGGATGTTTTTCCAACTCCCGGAGGTCCATACAAACAAATGATAGGCGATTTCATGTCGTTTCGCAATTTTAAAACAGCTAAATGTTCAATAATGCGTTTCTTGACATCTTCTAAACCAAAATGGTCACGATCTAATATTTTTTGGGCATTTTTAAGATCGAATTTATCTTTAGAATATTCATTCCAAGGCAATTCTAAAAACAATTCCAAATAATTTCTATGAATTGAAAAATCTGGTGATTGCGGATTCATTCGTTGCAACTTAGCAATTTCTTTATCAAAATGCTTTGCCGTTTTTTCGTTCCATTTTTTAGACTTTGCCTTAATACGCATTTCTTCAATTTCTTGATCGTGTGAAACACCACCCAATTCTTCTTGAATGGTTTTCATTTGCTGTTGAAGAAAATATTCGCGTTGTTGTTGATCTAAATCGAAACGAACTTTAGATTGAATATCGTTTTTAAGCTCTAATTTTTGCTGTTCTATATTCATAAAACGAAGCGTTTCCAGAGCTCTTTCTTTTAAATTATTAATGGATAATAAGTTTTGCTTTTCATGAACACTTAAGTTCATATTTGAAGAAACAAAATTGATTAAAAACGGATTGCTTTCAATGTTTTTAATAGCGAAAGTAGCCTCAGTAGGAATGTTTGGGCTTTCACGAATGATTTGTATAGCCAATTCTTTAATCGACTCAACAATAGCTTGAAATTCTTTATCTTTTGCCGTTGGACGTTTCTCCTCAACTTCTTTAATAGTAGCGGTTAGATACGGTTCTTCGGCAGTAATAGTATCAATTTCAAATCGTTTTTTTCCTTGAAGAATTACGGTTGTATTCCCATCAGGAAGTTTTAGAACGCGTAAAATTCGGGCAACAGTTCCAACTGTATTGATATCGTTAGCCGTAGGATTTTCTACTTCTTCGTCTTTTTGAGAAACCACACCAATCACTTTACCGTGAGAATTGGCATCGTTTATTAATTTAATAGATTTATCACGACCCGCAGTAATTGGAATTACAACACCGGGAAATAAAACTGTATTACGCAAAGGCAATATAGCAATATCGCTGGGTAGCGATTCATTATTCATCTCTTCTTCGTCTTCCGGAGTTAATAACGGAATTAATTCGGCATCGGTATCAATCTCCTGAAGTGACAAGTTGTCAAGAGTAAGTATTTTTTGATTTGACATAGTATTTTTACGACTTTTTGTCATTTAATGATTAGAAACTGGGTATAGCGATTATAAATGATTTTTCGCTATTTAACTGAATATCAATACAAATTTACGTTTTATTGAAATTCTTTCTTAGTATAAGTCAATCTTTATGCCATAAAAAAACCCGAAATTACTTTCGGGTTTTCAAAGCTTTGAAAAATATTTTAGTGTAATATATAATCCACTAGAATACTTGTATAAGTTCCGCTACCACTGTAAGTAACACTTTTAATAGGTCCAACATTTTTTGCATACCAATAATCTGTATTAACTATCGATAAAGAACCTGGAGAAGTTGTTTCTTGATAAATATGAACCTTGATAACATTAGTATAGGTTTCACCATCAACTGTAACTGTTATTCCTTTTTCTTCAATAGTACCTGTATAATCAGTTGTTTGAACAATTTCAGGAATACCTGTATATGTAGTGGTTTGATTATAAGTACCGCTCCAAGACTGTCCTACAGCAATATTATCTTTCAATATAATCATCTCATATCCTGTTTGAGTACCTGTAATACCCCCAACATTAAGATTTATATCGCCAGTCTTCAATTTATAAACTCCGTTAGATTTATTCAACCATGTTGTAGCACCAGTAACAGCGCCATTAGACTGTTGAGAAAATTTATAATAAGTCGCTCCGCCAAAAGTACTTGTTCCTATCATTTTCAAAGGATTTTGCAAACTACCATTTGTTTCCATAGTCCATTGGTTGTTCACCGCTGCAGGCCAATAATCACCAGATGCAGAAGAGCCGCCTCCACCGCCTCCTGTACTTCCAGAAAGTGCCGGATCAAGAGGTTCAATATCATTACATGAAATCAATGAAAAGGCTGATATAACAGCAACAAAAAGAGCAACTAATCTTATTTTTTTCATTTTATTATGATTTGGTTTTTATTAAAATTTCCCAAATATACTATTATTTTTCATTTGAAATTATTTTTTTGGCACACGCAATAATAATATCACACCTGTGATGAAAAATAAAGCTAAAAAAACAATTGAATTACGCATACTTCCGGTTATTTGATCAATAATACCGTACAGTGCCATACCGATAACTATACCTATTTTTTCAGCTACATCATAAAAACTAAAAAAGGAAGCAGTATCTTCTGTTTCTGGTAGAAATTTAGAATAGGTAGAACGTGATAACGATTGAATTCCACCCATAACCAAACCAACAAAACCAGCTGTTATATAAAAATGTAATGGTGTTTCAACAAAAAAAGCAACACAACAAATTACCACCCAAATGCAATTGATAAAAATAAGTGTTTTGATGTTCCCAAATTTTTCAGAAGCCCTTGAAGTCAAAATAGCCCCTACAACTGCAACCAACTGAATGACTAATATACTGGTAATTAAACCTGTAGTTTTTTCCGAATCGCTAGACCATGCAATTTCTTGCTCACCAAAATAAGTTGCGACTAACATAACGGTCTGAACAGCCATACTATAAACAAAAAAGCCTGTTAAATATCTCTTCAAAACCACATTATGTTCTAATTGATGCCATACTTTTTTTAATTCTTTAAATCCGTTAAAAATTACTGCTGAATGAATTTTTTGGTTTTTATTTCCAACAGGCAAATAATAAAATGCATACTGACTAAAGGCAATCCACCAAACTCCAACGGAAATAAAAGAATATCGCATAGCTTTCATGGCTTTTTCTCCTTCAGTTCCAGAAATTAAAAACCAGTCTGGCTTCATTACCATTAATAGATTAATTACCAACAAAATAACACTACCAATGTATCCCATGGAATACCCTCTGGCACTAACACGGTCTTGTTGTTCTTTAAAAGCTACATCAGGCAAATACGAATTGTAAAAAACCAAACTTCCCCAAAAACCAATCAACCCAAAGAAAAAACAAGCTAGGCTGAAATAAATATTATCTAAGCTAAACCAACAAAGTCCTATACATGAAATAGCCCCCAAATAACAAAAAAAACGCATAAACATTTTCTTGTTTCCAACATAATCGGCAATCCCAGACAATAGTGGCGACATAAATGCTACCACTAAAAAAGCAGTGGCTGTAACAAAACTTATTAATGCTGTATTTTTAAGAGTCGTACCAAAAACTTCAATTTCTAAACTACCTTTTTCTTTAAACAATTGTCCATAATAAATTGGAAATATTGCCGAAGCAATTACCAAGCTGTAAACTGAATTAGCCCAATCGTAAGAAGCCCAAGCATTTAATAATTTAGCACTTCCTTTTTCTAGTTGTTTCATAGTTTTTATAAAATAAAAAAATCCCGACAAACATCGGGATTCGAATATACATATTTTTTTCTAGTTAAAACTTAACTCCAAATTTAGCAGCTTCAGCTTTAGCTTGAGGAACTAACTCCTTAATTTTTGCAATACGAGTTGCATCTGATGGGTGCGTACTCATAAATTCTGGTGGTTTTTGACCGCCTGCGTTCGCCGACATTCTTTCCCAAAATGCAACTGCAGTATCTGGGTTATATCCTGCAATAGCCATTAACGTTAAACCAATCATATCAGCTTCACTTTCATGAGCACGACTAAAAGGTAACATACCACCTATTTGTGTAGTTGCTCCATAAGCAGTCATAGCAATTTGTTGTGTTTCTTCACTTTTACCACCAGTTGCTACACCAACTCCTACAGCTCCTAATTGTTGTAACATTCCGGCGCTCATACGTTGCTGACCGTGATTTGCCAATGCGTGAGCAACTTCATGCCCCATTACAGTTGCCATACCAGCATCATCTTTACAAATTGGCATAATACCTGTATAGAAAACAATTTTCCCCCCTGGCATACACCAAGCATTAACATCTTTACTGTCAACCAAATTGTATTCCCATTTATAATCTTTCAAGTAACCTTCATATCCATTGGCATTTAACCATTTTTCTGCAGCAACTTTGATTTTCATTCCAACATTTTCAACACGTTGAGCATCCTTAGTTCCTTTAATAACTTTATTTTCTCCTAAGAACTGATTGTACTGTTGAAAAGACGATGGAAATATTTCACTATTGGGCACCAAAGCCATTGTTGTTTTTCCTGTAAATGGATTTTTAGCACACGAAACCACTAGTGCTAATGTTCCGGCAATTATTAATCCTGATTTTAAATTCATAACGTAAGATTTTTAGTAAACAAAATTAAGGAATTGTCCTATTATGATTGTTAATAAAGGTACAAAATATTCTTTTTTTTTTGATACAAATAAAATGCCAAAATACATTTAAGAATTATTTATCATTTGGTTTTTGAAGAATGGAGTAACTTGCAGTATATTTTTACATTCAATGAAAGAAGTCAAACACCAACAAACAATTAAAATACCAAAAAGCATTTTATTTACTGCTAAAATGTTTGAATTAGCCTCACCGAAATTGGCTACTGCATTTGCTATCAAGCTATTTACAACACCTATGCGACATAAGTTACCAAAGCGAGAAATTAGCATGGATGTTAACAGTACTCAAAAGTTAGTTCATATTGATAGCATCAAGAAAGACATCATGGTATATCAATATGGAACTGCTGAAAAAAAAATATTATTAGTACATGGTTGGTCTGGTAGAGGTACACAGTTAGTCAAAATTGCCGATGAACTGGTAAATATGGGATTTTCAACCATAAGCTTTGATGCTCCGGGACATGGAAAAGCACCTGGTAAAACCAGTAATATGAAAGAATTTATTGCAGCAGTTTTACAATTGGAAAAACAGTTTGGCCCTTTTGAATTTGCTATTGGACATTCTTTGGGAGGAATGACGGTTTTAAATGCTATAAAAAAAGGGTTAAATGTAAAAAAAGCAATAATTATTGGAAGTGGAGATGTGGTCGAAGATATAATGAATGATTTTGTTCAAAAATTAAATCTCAAACCAAATATTGCTAAACGGATGAAATCTGATTTTGAAAATAAACTTGGTGAAACCATGAACGATTATTCTGCGTATATAGCTGCAAAAGAGATTTCAATTCCAGTTTTAGTTATTCATGATTTAAACGATGAAGATGTTCCAGTTTCTGCGGCCCATCATATTCATCAACACCTTACAAATGGTGAATTAATGATAACTCATGAATTAGGACATCGAAAAATCTTAGGAGATAATAAAGTCATAAAAAAAATTACAAAATTTATTCAGTAAGATTATGAAAAACATTGTTTTATTAATTACGTTAAGTTTTTTTATTTCTTGTCAAAGTCAGGATAATAAGAAAAAACAAACCGCTTCGACAAATGCTTTACCTAAAACGGAAGCAGAATGGAAAGCAAAACTCACACCAGAACAATACGAAGTTTTACGTCAAAAAGGGACAGAAAGAGCCTTTACTGGTGAATATTGGAAACATTTTGAAAAAGGCACGTATGTTTGTGCTGCATGTAACAATCCACTGTTTTCTTCCGATGCAAAATTTGATTCAGAATGTGGTTGGCCTTCTTTTGATCAAGCTATTAAAGGATCTGTTGTTTATCATAATGACACCAGTTTTGGTATGGAAAGAACTGAGGTAACTTGTGCAAAATGTGGTGGTCACCTCGGCCATGTGTTTGATGACGGACCCGCAAAAACAACCGGAAAAAGATTTTGTACTAATTCTGTATCCATAAAATTTATTCCAGCAAAAAAATGAGTCATTCAATAGAAAAATCAGAAGAACAATGGAAATCTGAACTCGGCGAAGAAAAGTACCATATTTTACGTCAAAAAGGGACAGAATACCCACATTCCGGAAAATACAACCTCCATTTTGAAAATGGAACGTATTGTTGTGGTGCATGTGGTGAACCACTATTTGAGAGCAATTCGAAATTTGAATCGCATTGTGGATGGCCTTCCTTTGACGAATCGCTACCTGGAAAAATCGAATATGTAAAAGACACTTCACATGATATGCTAAGGGTTGAAATTCTTTGCTCAAAATGTGGTGGTCATTTAGGTCATATTTTTAATGATGGACCCACACAAACAGGAGTTAGATATTGTGTAAATTCTTTATCTTTAGATTTCCATAAAAAATAAAAGATGAGTCTATTTGATAATACAACCGATTGGGCAGCAAATTTAGAGCCTCTAATACAAAAATATAAAGGAAAAAAACATCCATTGGAGTATGATAATCTGTACCAATTAATGATAATGGTCATTTTATCCGCTCAAGATTCAGATGCTAATATCAATAAAATAGCTCCAGCTTTATTTGAATCTTATCCAAATCTGAAAAGTCTAGCCGTTTCAAATATTGATGCCCTACTACCACATATTTCAAAAGTTCGAAATTTTGGAACTAAAGCCAGTTGGATTATAGAAATAGCGCAACAACTTAAAGATGATAAGAATATCCCTTTAACCCTAGAAAGCCTTGTAGCATTAAAAGGCATTGGTCGAAAATCTGCAAACGTAATTATGCGTGAAATGCAAGCGCCAGCAGAAGGCATTATAGCTGATCTTCATGTAATTAGAGTGGCACCACGAGTTGGTTTAATTACCGAATCCAAGGATGGAAATAAAGTCGAAAAACAGCTTATGCAAGTTTTACCAAAAGAAATATGGGGAGAAATTGGTATGTCCATTTCGTTTTTAGGTCGAGAAATTTGCAGACCTACAAATCCAAAATGCGATTTATGCCCAATAAATACTTGTTGTGACTATTATCAAAATTTAAAAAATTAACAATCATTACCCTAACGACCTCCAAGCCAATCGTAATGATTGGCTTTTTTATGATTTGGAGCGATTGGTTTGGTTTTGATTGCTAAGCGCAGTTCCCGTTTTTCGTTCTACTTCGTGCCACTACACCCGGGGCTAGCAAGTAATTGTATTGCAGTTGGTTGCAATTCCGAACACAAAACATTATAAAACAAAAAACCCTATCCGATTTGGATAGGGTTTTCAAAAGACTCGAGCCCAAAGGGCGAATTGAGCGAAGCTAAAGGCGGCGGATCGAGGCCAAAGGCCGACACGCCACACCTATAAAAAAAGAAAGCCCAGCTTTTCCAAGCTGGGCTTCTAAAAGAAAGGCGGCGACATACTCTCCCACAGGATTGCAGTACCATCTGCGCAGGCGGGCTTAACTTCTCTGTTCGGAATGGGAAGAGGTGAGCCCCGCCGCAATAACCACCTTAAGTCGTTATGTAAGGGTAATTAGCCTTGGCTAATCAACATTACAAAATATCTTAACATACTGAGATAAGTAAAGTTTTAAAAGTTTAAGCTCCTCCCTCTTGCGAGGGAGGAATCGATACATAAGCTTACGGGTTATTAGTACTACTCGACTATGACATTACTGCCTTTACATCTATAGCCTATCAACGTGGTCATCTTCCACGACCCTTAAAAGAAATCTCATCTTGTGGTGGGTTTCGCGCTTATATGCTTTCAGCGCTTATCCCTTCCCGACGTAGCTACTCTGCGGTGCCCCTGGCGAGACAACAGATACACTAGAGGTCAGTCCAACTCGGTCCTCTCGTACTAGAGTCAGATCCACTCAAATTTCTAACGCCCACAGTAGATAGAGACCGAACTGTCTCACGACGTTCTGAACCCAGCTCGCGTGCCACTTTAATGGGCGAACAGCCCAACCCTTGGGACCTTCTCCAGCCCCAGGATGTGACGAGCCGACATCGAGGTGCCAAACCCCCCCGTCGATATGAGCTCTTGGGGGAGATCAGCCTGTTATCCCCGGCGTACCTTTTATCCTTTGAGCGATGGCCCTTCCATGCGGAACCACCGGATCACTATGCTCTACTTTCGTACCTGATCGACCTGTATGTCTCTCAGTCAAGCTCCCTTATGCCATTGCACTCTACGCACGGTTACCAAGCGTGCTGAGGGAACCTTTAGAAGCCTCCGTTACTCTTTTGGAGGCGACCACCCCAGTCAAACTACCCACCAAGCAATGTCCTCTTCGTCGAAGAGTTAGGCCTCAGATAAGCAAAGGGTGGTATTTCAACAATGACTCCACAACGCCTGGCGACGCCATTTCACAGTCTCCCACCTATCCTACACATCACTTATCCAAGGTCAATACTAAGCTATAGTAAAGGTGCACAGGGTCTTTTCGTCCCACTGCGGGTAATCGGCATCTTCACCGATACTACAATTTCACCGAGCTCATGGCTGAGACAGTGTCCAGATCGTTACACCATTCGTGCAGGTCGGAACTTACCCGACAAGGAATTTCGCTACCTTAGGACCGTTATAGTTACGGCCGCCGTTTACTGGGGCTTCAATTCAATGCTTCTCCGAAGATAACATCTCCTCTTAACCTTCCAGCACCGGGCAGGTGTCAGGCCCTATACTTCATCTTACGATTTTGCAGAGCCCTGTGTTTTTGATAAACAGTCGCCTGGACCTTTTCACTGCGGCCAGCATTGCTGCTGGCGACCTTTCTCCCGAAGTTACAGGTCTATTTTGCCTAATTCCTTAGCCATGAATCTCTCGAGCACCTTAGGATTCTCTCCTCGACTACCTGTGTCGGTTTACGGTACGGGTACTTATAATCTAAGTTTAGAGGTTTTTCTTGGAAGCCCTTAGGCACACTATCACTTTGTCCGAAGACTCCGTGTACTATCGTATTTCACCAGTTCCCGCGCATTTTACTACGGGACCTATAGCTAGGTACTTTAACGAACTATTCCGTCAGTTCGCGGTGCTTTCATCACTCCGTCACCCCATCACAATTATAAGTAGTACGGGAATATTAACCCGTTGGCCATCGACTGTCCCTTTCGGGTTCGCCTTAGGACCCGACTAACCCTCAGCTGATTAGCATAGCTGAGGAAACCTTAGTCTTTCGGTGTGCGGGTTTCTCGCCCGCATTATCGTTACTTATGCCTACATTTTCTTTTCTAACCGGTCCAGCATGACTCGCATCACACCTTCAACCCTGTTAGAATGCTCCCCTACCACAGTTTCCTGTCCATAGCTTCGGTAGTATACTTATGCCCGATTATTATCCATGCTCGTCCGCTCGACTAGTGAGCTGTTACGCACTCTTTAAATGAATGGCTGCTTCCAAGCCAACATCCTAGCTGTCTGGGCAGACAAACCTCGTTTTTTCAACTTAGCATACATTTGGGGACCTTAGCTGATGGTCTGGGTTCTTTCCCTCTCGGACATGGACCTTAGCACCCATGCCCTCACTGCTGAGAAACATTATATAGCATTCGGAGTTTGTCAGGAATTGGTAGGCGGTGAAGCCCCCGCATCCAATCAGTAGCTCTACCTCTATATAACTTTACGCTCAGCGCTGCACCTAAATGCATTTCGGGGAGTACGAGCTATTTCCGAGTTTGATTGGCCTTTCACCCCTACCCACAGGTCATCCGAAGACTTTTCAACGTCAACCGGTTCGGACCTCCACTGTGTGTTACCACAGCTTCATCCTGCCCATGGGTAGATCACACGGTTTCGCGTCTACCACTACTGACTAAAGCGCCCTATTCAGACTCGCTTTCGCTACGGATCCACACCTGAAGTGCTTATCCTTGCCAGCAACGGTAACTCGTAGGCTCATTATGCAAAAGGCACGCCGTCACCCCACGAAAGGGCTCCGACCGCTTGTAAGCGTATGGTTTCAGGATCTATTTCACTCCGTTATTCACGGTTCTTTTCACCTTTCCTTCACAGTACTGGTTCACTATCGGTCTCTCAGGAGTATTTAGCCTTAGCGGATGGTCCCGCCAGATTCAGACAGGGTTTCACGTGCCCCGCCCTACTCAGGATACCACTATTGATATCTTTTCTTACTTATACGGGACTATCACCCTCTGTGGTTAACCTTTCCAGGTTATTCTAATTCAATCCGCATCAAATGTCGTGGTCCTACAACCCCAAAATTGCCGTAACAACTCTGGTTTGGGCTAATCCGCGTTCGCTCGCCACTACTTACGGAATCACTTTTGTTTTCTTCTCCTCCGCCTACTTAGATGTTTCAGTTCAGCGGGTTTGCCCCCTATCGGGTAATACATCTTCAATGTATTGGGTTGCCCCATTCGGATATCTGCGGATCACATCGTATGTGCCAATCCCCGCAGCTTTTCGCAGCTTATCACGTCCTTCATCGCCTCTGAGAGCCTAGGCATCCCCATACGCCCTTATTTTGCTTATGTATGTGGTTCTTGTATTACTACAAGATCCTATGCTTTCTACTTTTTAATTTGTATTTTTCTTATCTCAATATGTCAATGAACTTGTGGCGAGTCGCAACTGACAAAAATTATCAGCTTTGACTTTATAGCCGTAGTGGAGAATATCGGAGTCGAACCGATGACCTCCTGCGTGCAAGGCAGGCGCTCTAGCCAGCTGAGCTAATCCCCCAATCGTAATTCAGAATTATGAATTCAGAATTATGAATTTTGAATCCTCAACTTCTAAAATTTCCTTTTTTTTTATAACTTTTATACCTTTTTAAATCCATAACTTACAAGTTATAAGCTTAAAAAGTAGTCCCGGGCAGACTCGAACTGCCGACCCCTACATTATCAGTGTAGTACTCTAACCAGCTGAGCTACGAGACTCTGTATTTAAGTTATTTTTTGAACTAACAGCGAGAGTAATTCTCTATCTTTCGTAAAAACCCATGACTTTCATCATTCTCTAGAAAGGAGGTGTTCCAGCCGCACCTTCCGGTACGGCTACCTTGTTACGACTTAGCCCCAGTTACTAGTTTTACCCTAGGCAGCTCCTTGCGGTCACCGACTTCAGGTACCCCCAGCTTCCATGGCTTGACGGGCGGTGTGTACAAGGCCCGGGAACGTATTCACCGCATCATGGCTGATATGCGATTACTAGCGAATCCAGCTTCACGGAGTCGAGTTGCAGACTCCGATCCGAACTGAGAACGGCTTTGAAGATTCGCGCCTACTTGCGTAGTGGCTGCTCTCTGTACCGTCCATTGTAGCACGTGTGTAGCCCAGGACGTAAGGGCCGTGATGATTTGACGTCATCCCCACCTTCCTCACGGTTTGCACCGGCAGTCTTGTTAGAGTTCCCGGCATGACCCGCTGGCAACTAACAATAGGGGTTGCGCTCGTTATAGGACTTAACCTGACACCTCACGGCACGAGCTGACGACAACCATGCAGCACCTTGAAAGACGTCCGAAGAAAAAACTGTTTCCAGTCCTGTCGTCTCCCATTTAAGCCCTGGTAAGGTTCCTCGCGTATCATCGAATTAAACCACATGCTCCTCCGCTTGTGCGGGCCCCCGTCAATTCCTTTGAGTTTCACACTTGCGTGCGTACTCCCCAGGTGGGATACTTATCACTTTCGCTTAGCCACTCAGATTGCTCCAAACAGCTAGTATCCATCGTTTACGGCGTGGACTACCAGGGTATCTAATCCTGTTCGCTCCCCACGCTTTCGTCCATCAGCGTCAATAAACTGTTAGTAACCTGCCTTCGCAATTGGTATTCCATGTAATATCTAAGCATTTCACCGCTACACTACATATTCTAGTTACTTCACAGTAATTCAAGTTCTACAGTATCAATGGCAGTTCGACAGTTAAGCTGCCGGATTTCACCACTGACTTATAAAACCGCCTACGGACCCTTTAAACCCAATGATTCCGGATAACGCTTGGATCCTCCGTATTACCGCGGCTGCTGGCACGGAGTTAGCCGATCCTTATTCTTACGGTACCGTCAAGCTGCTACACGTAGCAGGGTTTCTTCCCGTATAAAAGCAGTTTACAATCCATAGGACCGTCATCCTGCACGCGGCATGGCTGGTTCAGACTTGCGTCCATTGACCAATATTCCTCACTGCTGCCTCCCGTAGGAGTCTGGTCCGTGTCTCAGTACCAGTGTGGGGGATCTCCCTCTCAGGACCCCTACCCATCATTGCCTTGGTATGCCGTTACCACACCAACTAGCTAATGGGACGCATGCTCATCTTGTACCGTTGGAACTTTAATAATCCGGTGATGCCACCGAAAGATACTATGAGGTATTAATCCAAATTTCTCTGGGCTATCCCTCTGTACAAGGTAGATTGCATACGCGTTACGCACCCGTGCGCCGGTCTCAAGTTAGCAAGCTAACTCTACCCCTCGACTTGCATGTGTTAGGCCTGCCGCTAGCGTTCATCCTGAGCCAGGATCAAACTCTTCATCGTATATTTTTAATATTGTCGATTCAGTCGCTAGGTTTTTCTAATTCTACTCGAAAAAGTCTTACTCTCTCTTATATTTGCTGTCAATTCAATATGTCTATGAACGTTGTCTTCTTTTATTCTAACACCAATCTCTCGATTAGCGGGTGCAAAAGTAGAAACTCTTTTTTAATCTGCAAAACTTTTTGAAACTTTTTTTTGAAAAAATTTTCTTTTCGTCTTAACCAGTAT
Organism: Flavobacterium sp. IC2-16; assembly: GCF_055521455.1. Taxonomy (NCBI): domain Bacteria; kingdom Pseudomonadati; phylum Bacteroidota; class Flavobacteriia; order Flavobacteriales; family Flavobacteriaceae; genus Flavobacterium; species Flavobacterium sp. IC2-16. Next base: position 169,504 of record NZ_CM145480.1, read on the forward strand.
TTCCAATGAACTTCCCTTGTTTTGCGGGTGGCAAAGATACAATCTTTATTTTCTACAATCCAAATCTTTTTTAAACTTTTTTTAAAAATCTTTTCAATTCAGTTTGTCTCAATATGTCGTATGAACTATGCCGTTATTGCGGGTGCAAAAGTAGCACTCTTTTTACCACTTCCAAACTTTTTGCAACCTTTTTTTAAAAGTTTTTTGCCGATTTTTCATAACTCTCTGGTAACCATTCCGTAACACAATAAAGTTTTTTAAAGAAAGTTACAGCCTCGCAAAGTCACAAAGTGGCAAAGTTGATTTCATACTACTATTTATATAACAGCACAGCTTGAATTCCCATACTACTATAATATAGTATATACATTAAAAGTTTGCTAAAAACCCACAACCTCACCCCTTAGCCCCGATGGAAGCGGCACCGTGTAGAGCGGACAGCGGGTATACAGACCGCAAAGAAGCATTGAAGTCTAGCTACTAAAACTATTACTTGTTATTCTTTTCGGCTTTTTCCTTTGCGATACGCTCTTCTCTTTCTTTACGAGAAATATTGATTCGCTCTTTCCAAGTAGCGGAAAGTTCGGCCAAATCTATTGGAATAGCCGGATTTTGCTTTTGAAGTTTATTGTCTCTGAATGCTCTAATAAGAATACTCTCTATGTAAAAATCCTCAACAACCGTAAAAGGTTTGTATTCCTCCTTCAAATTAATATCGAATAATCTAGCAGTATTGTTAGACCAAAAGGCTTTCCAACCACTTTTTAATTCTTTCACCAAACTAAAAGTTGTTTTACCCGTTTGTCGATTTATAAGCTTAACAAGAATTTGTCCGTCTTTGCGAGAAAACTTCTTCAAACGTTCGCCAAATTCGTTTTCTAAATAATCTTCTACTATTTTAAAGTATTTCTTTTTTTCACGGTCGGTTTTAAGTTTAGCCATATTTGCATTCAAGATAACCAAGTTATCGGCCGTCAACTTTGCATACGGGTAAACTTTAAGAACACGTCGTTCTAAAATGCGTAATCTTTTTTGCTCTTCTTCAAAAGCTTTATCTTTCGATATAATAAGCTCGTCCATTTCGGTAGAAAAAACAATTGTAGTGTCGTTATCGGTTCTAACAGAATCTTTAACTATATCCTGAGCACTAACCGAAACTGAAAACAATACTACTAAAAAAAGAATTTGAACGACTTTCATCCGAAATAACATTTGGTCAAATTTATATAAAAAATGCGGTGCAACTATAATACCAAATCATTATTTTAGCAAAAAAAATTAATTATGGCTAGTAAATCGATACTTTCAAAATCATCATTATCCTTCTTAGAAGCATATTTAAATAACGCCTCACCGACAGGTTATGAGGAAAGTGGACAAAAAATATGGATGGACTATTTAAAACCTTATGTAGATACTTTTATAACAGACACCTATGGTACAGCTGTTGGCGTTATCAATCCGGATGCTCCATATAAAGTAGTTATTGAAGGTCATGCCGATGAAATTTCTTGGTATGTAAACTATATAACTGATGACGGATTAATATATGTGATTAGAAATGGGGGTTCCGATCATATGATTGCACCATCTAAACGTGTTCATATTCATACCAAAAAAGGTATTGTTAAAGGTGTTTTTGGATGGCCAGCTATTCATACTAGAGGTAGAAGCGGAAAAGAAGAACCTGCAAAAATTGAAAATATCTTTATTGATTGCGGATGCTCTAACAAAGAAGAAGTTGAAAAATTAGGCGTTCATGTTGGTTGTGTTATCACTTACCCAGATGAATTTATGATTTTAAACAACGATAAATTTGTTTGTAGAGCCATCGATAATAGAATGGGTGGATTCATGATTGCAGAAGTAGCTCGTTTATTAAAAGAAAACAAAAAGAAACTTCCGTTTGGATTGTATATTGTGAATTCGGTTCAGGAAGAAATTGGACTTCGTGGTGCAGAAATGATTACTCAAACAATAAAACCTAATGTTGCCATTGTTACCGATGTTTGTCATGATACCACTACTCCAATGATTGACAAAAAAATTGAAGGTGATTTAAAAATGGGTAAAGGTCCTGTTATTGCCTATGCGCCAGCAGTACAAAACAAATTACGAGAGTTAATAGTTGGTACTGCTGAAGAAAAGAAAATTCCATTTCAGCGCCATGCTTCTTCACGAGTAACCGGTACAGATACGGATGCTTTTGCTTATAGTAATGGTGGTGTAGCTTCGGCTTTAATCTCTCTCCCGCTACGTTATATGCATACTACAGTAGAAATGGTACATAAAGAAGATGTAGAAAACGTAATCAAACTAATATACGAGAGTTTGCTTAAGATTGAAAACAACGAAACATTCTCTTATTTTAAAAAATAATGCGTTTCTCCCTGAAAAATAATTTAGTTCTCATTTTCCTATGTCTGATAACAACCGGATATTCCCAAAGTGCAGACAAAATTAGAGCCGCTTATTTTTCGAAGAAAAACATTGACAAAATCGCTTACTATGAAGCGTTAAATCTGAATCAGAAAAGAGCTTATCGGGATTTTTTCTTTGAAAATTTTCCAAAGCTCTCTTCCGATGCAGGTATCTTATCGGATAAAAAACTTCACATCCGATATCAATTTGCTTTAGCGGAAGTCTACAATATTAAAGACGAAGAATTAAAATCGATTGAGGTTTTAAAAGATATTCAAAACAATAAAGAATACCAGCTAACGCAAGCAGAACAAATGAATATTTTGGTTGGATTACAAAAATCGTATCTCAATCTCAATCTATATTCCAATGTTTTTAAAATAAACTCCGAAATTGCCATTCTTAGAAAGAAAGGTGCCGATTTCCCTTTGTGGAGCTATAACATCAAGAGTAATCTTTATGCTCGTTTGCAGTTGTACGATAAAGCAATACCGCAATTAAAATCGGAAATCACAGATTTATTTATAAATCCAAAAAGAGATTCTTTAATTATCCCTTCTGCATATAACGACTTGGGTTATTATTACTCAATGATTCACCAACCAGACAGTGCGTATCATTACTATATGCTCTCTTTAGAAAAAGCCAACAAATCAATTAAAACAACTGATTTTGAAACTTTTCAGCGCTTAAATGGTGTTATTAAAGGCAATATGGCAGTTTTAAAAATTATTCGAAACGACTATAAAAGTGCTATTCCTTTATTAGAAGAAGACGCTACTATAGGATTAAAAAATAATGGTGATTTAAATGGTACTTTTAGAAGTCTTATTTTATTGGCCGACTGTTATACTAAAATTGGGAATTACTCCGAAGCTGAAAAGAAGATGTATCTGGCAGAACAATTTTTAAATTCGGATATTAATCCTGAAATCAAAGTAACTTATTACAAGACAAAAGCAGATATTTATAAGAAAACCGGACATTTGGATGAAGCAATTACCTACTTCCAAAAAGCAATTAAACTCGGTGACTCCTTAAATTTTCAAAAACAAAGACTTCTCTTGGCCGGAAACGATATCTTATATCAATTGGAGCAAAAAGACAACGTAATTGAAAAGCAACAACAAAATATTAATGCTACCCAAAAAAGAATACTTTCCATTTTAGCGCTTTCACTGGGAATAATTTCTGCAATCACTTTAATCTATCTGTACAATTCCAGAAAAAAAAGAAAAGAAATTGAGCAGAAAAACGAAGAAATATCGGCAAAAAACAGCACAATTAATGAGTCTTTAGCCGAAAAAGAAATGTTACTAAAAGAAATTCATCATCGAGTTAAAAACAACTTACAAATTATATCTGGAATTCTTGAGCTTCAAAATCTAAATATTAATGATGAAACCGCGAGAATTATATTAAAAGAAGGACAAGCAAGAATTCAATCAATTGCCTTAATTCATAAAACATTATATCAATCTGAAAACCTTAGTAAAGTTCCCTTTCAGAATTACTTAACCGACTTACTACAAGCAATTCAAACAACATACAACAACCAAACTAGAGTAACTTTCGAAATTGAAGCTAATGCTATTGAACTGGGCATCAATACAGCTATTCCGTTGAGTTTAATTATCAACGAAATCATAACCAATAGTTTTAAACATGCATTCGTAGGACGAGAAACCGGAAAAATTAAAATCAGTTTGAATAAAAATAATGACTATTACGAATTAATTGTAGCCGACAATGGCATTGGACTGCCGGAAGACTTTGCCATTTCGAAACTAAACTCAATTGGATTCGATTTAATTCAAGGTCTAACAAAACAATTGGAGGGAAATTTTAATTTTGAAAACCAAAACGGAACAACAATAACTATACTCTTTAAAGAAACACACAACTAAAATGAGTCATCCACTTAAAATATTGGTCGTAGAAGACGAATATATTACTCAAAAAACAATTTCGGTCTATTTAACCGAAATGGGGTATCATGTAATTGGTACAGCAATGAATGCCGAAGAAGCCTTAAATGTTTTACAATCTCAAAGCGTCGAATTGGTTATATTAGACATCACTATTCAGGGAGAAAAAAACGGCATTTGGATTGCAAATCACATTCAGGACAACTACGAAATTCCACATATTTTCCTAACAGCCTATTCCGATAATGAAACCATTAAAAAAGCAATATCAACCAATCCATATGGCTATTTAATAAAACCGTTTCAAAAAGCCGATTTGTTTTCTGCAATTGAAATCGCAATTCTTAATTACACCAAAAAAGTTACCGAAAATACCGAGTCAAAGAAAGACTATCTGTTTATTAAACATCAGGAAGTTTTTGAAAAAGTATATTTTGAAGAAATCGAATACGTGGAATCTCAAAAAAATTACTTGTTAATAGTTACACCTACACAAGTTTTCAGGCATCGTTCTACTATAACAGATTTTTCATTGCGTTTGCCAAATACATTTCTAAAAACCCATAAAGGTTTTATTGTAAATACTACTAAAATTAAAAGTTTCAATAGTACCTTTATTGGTATTGGCACAAAAAAAATACCTGTTTCCAAAACCTATAAAAACGAAGTCTTAGATAAATTAACAGCCTTTATTCCAAAGGATTAGTTTTTTTCTCCCTAAAAAGTTTCTGTTTATCCCACATTTTTTTTTACAACTTGGCTTTTTACAATTTTTGTCGTGATAACCAAAACACAACAAAAACATAATGAAAAAGTTACTTGTACTTTTGTTTTTTCCCTTGGTACTTTTTTCACAAGTTGGAATTAATACCACGTCGCCCCACCCAAGCTCCATGCTCGACATAACCGCAACAGACAAAGGCCTACTAGTACCCCGAATTTCTATTCCCGATTTAAATGCCGCTGCCCCAGTAACAACTCCAGCAACTAGTTTGGTTGTGTACAATACTAACACAACTACAGGAGTTGGGTTTTATTATTGGGATGGTTTAAAATGGACTCCTTTTTCCGGTGGTATTAGCCATTGGACTAAAGTAGGTAACGACATTTACAACAACAATACTGGAAATGTGGGTGTCGGGACCACATCACCTACTAACAAATTCCATATTGAAAACATTGGTGTTCCAGGTAGTTTACTGAATCAGAATTTTGAGACCAACTCTATAGCTCCACTTACATCTGGTGGTAGTGCGAATTGGGCAACACAAACAGCTCAAAAAAATACTGGAAGCTATGCCGCTAAGTCGGGAACCATTGGTGATAGTCAATTAACCTACATGACAAACACCGTTATCGTTCCAGCCGGAGGTGCAACTTTGAAATTTTATTACCGAGTTAGCAGTGAATCTGGCTTTGATTATTTACGTTTTTACATAGATGGCGTTCAACAAACACAATGGTCTGGTACCGTTGGTTGGACCTTGCAAACTTACAATCTTGCAGCTGGTTCAAGAACTTTACGATGGGAATACAGCAAAGACAGTTCGGCTTCTTCTGGTGAAGATGCTGCGTATGTAGACGACATTACAGTGGCTACTACTGCTCCAGCAGCATTGCGAATTGTTGATGGAAATCAAGCGGCAGGAAAAGTATTGGTATCTGATGCTTCTGGAAATGCAACATGGCAAAACCTTACTGCAAATAGCATATCAAATATGCCCGATTTAGTTTCTATACAAGGTATGGTTATTCCAATTTGTAATACCGTTTCAAATGGTAGCACTGGAAGTTTCACCATTCCTATTCGAGGAGTTAGCACTACTGTTACATGGACAATTTTAGCCAGACAAACTACAGCGGGAGCAGTAGCAACCATTAGTGGGAACTCTGTACTTTTAGCACCTGCAAGACCTGAAAGACTACAAGTACGATACGATTTTTCACCACAATTACCCTTTAACCCCAAAGGTTTTATATTTAGTGCCTATAATAACAGTTCATTCCCAGACACCTTTAGTTTGAATTATGCATCTAAGTCACAAAGCTCTGTAACTATGAATGTAACTCGAACCGATATAATTGGCGATCAAACTGCCTCATGTTGGATGGGACAATTTTATTTTGATATTTTGATGACCAACTAAATATACACGACTAAAACTACTTAATCAAAAAAACCACGCTTAAAGCGTGGTTTTTTTTATAGAACTAACCCTTTAAGTAAAAGACTTATTTAGTAACCGATTTTAAAATTTCAACTACTTGAGTTGCATTTCCAGCTTCGGCATGTTGAAGTGCAGTGTGACCATTATCATCTTTAAGAGAAACGTCAGCACCTTTTTCAATTAAAAATTTTGCAATTTCTGCATTGTTGTAACGAGCAGCATACATTAATGGAGTCATACCGTTTTTTCTTTCGTTAATATCCATACCGTATTCCACAAACTTTTTAACGGTTGCCAAATCCCCTTTACTAATAGCAACACACAATGGTGTTACATCGTAATTAACAACTTCAATACTTTTTGCTGCTTTAAAATCCCCATTGGAAGCCATTGCAACATTAGAAAAAGTCAACAAGCCTAAACCTAAATAGGCTATTGATCTTTTACTTGTTCTTAAAAAACTGTTCGTTTTGTTCATTTGATTGTTTGATTTCATGATACTTGATTTATGATTAATGATTAAAATGAATTCTTTTGATTAGTAATTTTCTTTTAAAATGGAACTTTCAATAATCTTACTATCTTCTTTAATAGTGTCTGCTATTGATTTTTCTGTGTAAACCGGATACAATTCTGATGAAAAAAGAGTCTCAAAACTTAAATTTTCTTTATTAGACTCTATAATTACTGAATGCGTATCATTAGCGATAGCATTTTCAATAATTAAATTATCCTCGGCAATAACTTCCTGAATTGGTTTTTCGTAAGGACTAAAGGTTATTAAATCGATTGGATTTTTCTCCGCCGCTTTATTTTCGTTACTTGTCCAGCGTTCGCGGTTGTGTTCTTCATTTGAGACAAGCAATTTGTTTTCACTCAAATGCATTTGTGATGTTGAACTTGTCGCATCACCTAAAGATATTTGCTGACAATTCATAGCTGTGGCTACACATGTTGTGGCTGCCAAAGCAATTCCAAAATAAATAATTGATTTCATGATGATTGATGAATTTTTCCCTAGGCGTTGCAAATAATTTAGCTTCGCTTCGGTTTTGATTGATGATTAATTTTTCCGCTACGATCCAAATAATTTTGTTACGCCTCGGTTGATGATTTAATGTAATAGACGCGTTTAAATCGATTTCGTTACCAAAAAAGATTACTATAACAAAACTTTAACAATTCTTAACTGATAATCGGTTTTTAATGCGCATTCAACGATACATATAATTTCAAATAACTTACTACAAAGAACAAAAAAACCACGCAAAGCGTGGTTAGTATACTATTAAGATTGGATTATCTTATTTGTTTAAAAACGCAAGAACATTTTTTTCTATACGTTCATGGATATTTGTAACATCGGCTTTTTCAAATTTCTCACCTAAAATGTTTTCAAACAACTCGATATATCGTTCCGAAACTGTAGCGATATATTCATCTGACATTTCTGGAATTTGTTGTCCTTCTTTACCTTGAAATCCATTTGCAATTAACCATTGGCGCACAAATTCTTTAGATAATTGTTTTTGAGCCTCACCATTAAGCTGTCTTTCCTCATAGCCTTCAGTGTAAAAATATCGTGAAGAATCCGGCGTGTGAATTTCATCAATCAAAACAATTTTACCGTCTTTAGTTTTTCCAAATTCGTATTTAGTATCTACTAAAATTAATCCGCGAGAAGCTGCAATCTCGGTTCCTCTCTGGAATAATGCTCTTGTGTATTGCTCCAAAACAATATAATCTTCTTCAGAAACAATACCTTTTGCTAAAATATCTTCTCTTGAAATATCTTCGTCATGTTCGCCATTATCCGCTTTAGTAGACGGTGTTATGATTGGTATTTGAAACTTATCGTTTTCTTTTAATCCTTCTGGTAAAGCAACTCCGCATAACATTCTCTTACCCAATGCGTACTCACGAGCGGCATGACCGGATAAATAGCCTCGAATTACCATTTCAACTTTAAACGGCGTACACAAGTGACCTACTGCAACATTTGGATCTGGTGTAGCAATTAACCAGTTTGGAACAATATCTTGGGTTAATTGCATAAATTTAGTAGCAATTTGATTTAAGATTTGCCCTTTGTACGGAATTCCTTTTGGCATTACCACATCAAAAGCCGAAAGACGATCGGTAGCAATCATTACTAAAAGTTCGTCATTGATGTTATATACTTCACGTACTTTACCGTGATACACTGATTTTTGACCCGGAAAGTTAAAACTGGTCGTTGTGATTGTATTCATTCTATTGTGTTGTTGTTTTTGTGGTGCAAAGATATTATAAAGTAGCTAAGTTGCAAAGTTTACAGAGTCGCAAAGTTTAGTTCAGTTTTTAAAATTGAACCTTTCGTTAGCTAGTTGATTAATAATCTTGAAAGTCTGAGACCTTGAAACCTTTGAAAATCAATACCAATTCTCACTAGCCCCGGTTGCAGCGGATTTTTTTTATTCTTTATCTAAAGAGCAAAAAAATTGGAGCGAAAGACGGGAATTACGTTTCCAAACACTCCCTAAACTCTCGCTCCAAAAAACTAAGTAACTCAGCTACATTGTAACTTTGTAACTCTTTTTAATCATGATTTTCAATGCTCTTATAGGCATCAATAATTTTCTTAACCAAACGGTGGCGAACAATATCTTTATCGTCCAGATAAATAATACCAATTCCATCTACATCTTTTAAAACCAGCAAAGCTTCTTTCAAACCGGAAATCGTTCTCCTAGGTAAATCTACCTGACCTGGATCACCAGTAATAATAAATTTAGCATTTTTACCCATACGCGTTAAAAACATTTTCATTTGCGAGTGTGTGGTGTTTTGTGCTTCATCTAAAATTACAAAAGCATTGTCCAGTGTACGACCGCGCATAAATGCTAAAGGCGCAATTTGTATAATACCTTTTAGAATATAATCTTCCAACGTTTGTGGTGGCAACATATCACGCAACGCATCGTATAACGGTTGCATGTATGGATCGAGTTTTTCTTTCATATCTCCCGGAAGAAAACCTAAGTTTTCACCAGCTTCTACGGCAGGTCGAGTTAAAATAATACGCTTAACTTGTTTCTCTTTCAAGGCCTTAACCGCCAAAGCTACACCCGTATATGTTTTACCGGTTCCAGCAGGACCAACGGCAAAAACCATATCGTTTTTATTTACATAATCAACTAATTTTTGTTGATTTGGAGTCATCGCTTTAATAAGCTTTCCTCCTATACCATGTACTAAAATTTTATCGTGGTCAGGCATGCGTTGTTCGTCCTGACTGTTAGTTTGAACAATACGCTCAATTACATTATCATCAATGGAATTAAAACGTGTAAAATGAGTCATTAATCTGTTGAAGCGCACTTCAAATTCATCCAAAATTTCCTTTTCTCCGTAAGCTTTCACCAACGTGCCTCGGGCTACAATTTTTAATTTTGGGTATAATTTTTTAATTAGTTCAAGATGAGCATCTTGTGTACCCCAAAAATCCTTTGGAGTAATGTCTGTCAATTCGATGGTTCTTTCGTTCAAAAGCAGCGAGATTTAATTAAAAAAATAAGTTAGCTTTGCATATCTCAAATCTAATAAATTTTAGAAAACCTTTCTGTAATAGTTATAAACAAAATGATGTCAATAATTACGTTAACTACCGATTTTGGCCTGAAAGACCACTTTGTGGGTGCGTTAAAAGGCAAAATTATTACAGAATATCCTCAGGCTCAAATTATTGACATTTCTCACGACATCGATTTGTTTAATATCGCCGAAGCGAGTTACATTATTAACGCTACCTATACCAGTTTTCCAAACGGGACTATTCATGTTATTGGGGTTGATTCGGAGCGTACTTCCGAAAACAAACACATTGCCATGCTATGGAACAATCAGTATTTTATATGTGCAGATAATGGTATATTGAGTATTCTTACCGAAAAAGTGGCGCCACAACAATTGGTAGAAGTAACGCTACAGGATAGTATGCCTTCGTCTGCTTCAGATACAGAAGTTCTGGTGAAAGCCGCTTGTGTATTAGCGAAAGAAGGTACCCTCAATGCTATTGGAACAGAAATCAACGCTTTAAAAGAGATGAATCAGTTACAGGCAACGGTTTCAGACGATTCTACTTCCTTAAAAGGATTTGTGGTTTATATTGACCATTTTGGAAACTGTGTTACCAATATTTCTAAAACTATGTTTGAACGTATTGGAAAAGGTCGTGATTTCGAAATCAAATTTGGATCATCGGCCTATCGTTTTAAAGAAATCACGCTAAAACGAATTCATAAAAATTATTCTGATTTTAATATTTCTGAAAAATTTACATTAAAAGATTTTGAAGGTGAGCGATTAGCCCTTTTTAATGAAGCCAACTTTTTAGAAATTGCCATATACAAAAGTAATCCTTCAACGGTTGGTTCGGCTACATCGCTGTTAGGACTTAAGTTTAGAGACACGGTAATCGTTCAATTTAAATAACCGAATAACCAAATCAACAAATAACAAAAAAATAGTATGTTTGTACGCATTGTAAAATTGAGTTTTCATCAGGAAAATATTCCGGCATTTCTGGAAAATTTCGAACAAATGAAAGAGAAAATACGAAATGCACCGGGAAACCGTTTTCTAGAACTGTATCAGGATAAAAACAATCCGTGTATTTTTTTTACATACAGCTATTGGGAAACCGAGCAAGATTTGGAAAACTACCGTAATTCGGAACTGTTTTATGATGTCTGGACGTTCACCAAAAAGTTATTCAACGATAAACCCGAAGCTTGGAGCGTGGATAAACTAGCAACTTTAGAGTAATCTGTTACAGTTACAGTCTCAGTTTACAGTTAAAAACAATAAAAAGCAAAAAATTAGGTTTAGGTAGTCAATTAAAAATTACCGCATAAACAAATAAACAAAAAGAATGAAAGCATTGCTATTAAGAGAAATCAAATCGTTTTTCGGTTCGCCGATTGGGTATTTGGTTATCGCTATTTTTCTTTTACTCAACGGACTCTTCCTTTGGGTGTTTGAAGGAGAGTTTAATATTCTAAAAAGTGGATTCGCCGATTTGAGTCCGTTTTTTACTTTGGCACCTTGGATTTTAATTTTCCTAATTCCTGCTGTAACCATGCGTAGTTTTTCTGATGAGAAAAAGCAAGGTACAATCGAATTAATGCTTACCAAACCCTTAAGCACATGGGAAATTGTAAACGGCAAATTCCTTGGCGCTTTTTTACTGATTGTAATTGCTATTATACCAACACTAATTTATGTTTTTGTAATTTCCGATTTAGGCAATCCAGCCGGAAACCTAGACATGGGTAGTACTATGGGGTCGTATTTCGGTTTGTTGTTTTTAATTGCAGCCTATTCGGCCATTGGTATTTTTACTTCTACTATTTCAGACAATCAAATTGTAGCTTTCATAATCGCTGTGTTTTTGTGTTTCATTTTCTATTTCGGTTTCGAAGGCATTGCTAGTTTTATGGGAAGCTTTGGCGATTTGTTTGCAAGTTTTGGTTTCGATTATCATTTTAAAAGTATGAGCCGAGGGGTTATCGACACACGCGACATCATTTACTTTTTGAGTATAACCATTGCATTTTTAGCCGCAACCGTTTATCAACTTAAATCTTTGAAATGGTAATGAAGGAAAATAAAAAACAAGGATTAAAGCAACTTGCCCTAATACTTGGCGGTTTACTGGCTATTAATGTTTTCGGTTATTATTTTTTCAAACGTTTCGATTTAACTGCCGATAAACGCTATACTTTATCTGAAACCACTTTAAACCTAATCAAACAGGTCGATAGCCCATTGTACATCGATGTGTATTTAGAAGGTCAGTTTCCGGGCGAATTCAAACGTTTACAAAGCGAAACACATCAAACGCTAGAAGAATTTAAAGCATATAATTCTAATATTATCTTTCAGTTTGTTAATCCGTTAGAAAAAGAAGCCGATCGTGAAGCCAACATGAAAATGTTATATCAAAGAGGCTTAACTCCAATTAGCATTACGGTAGACGATAAAGGCAAACAATCGCAAGAAGTAGTTTTCCCATGGGCTGTAGCCACATACAACGACAAAGTAACCAAAGTACAGTTGCTTAAAAACATGATGGGTGCTACCACCGAAGAAAAAGTGGTAAGTTCGGTACAACATTTAGAATACGCTTTTGCGGATGCGTTCAATAAAATTACCAAGCAAAAAGAAAAGAAAATCGCTGTAATTAAAGGTATTGGTGAACTACACGATTTACAAATTGCCGATTTCTTAAAATCGGTTCGTGAGAGTTATTACATCGGGCCATTTACAATGGACTCGGTTTCTAAAAACCCACAAGGAAGCCTAGAAGCGCTTAAAAAATACGATTTAGCCATTATTGCAAAACCTTCAAAACGTTTTACGGAAGAAGAAAAAGAGGTATTAGACCAATACATCATCAACGGTGGTAAAACACTTTGGTTGGTAGACAATGTAACTGCCGAAATGGACAGCCTGTACAACGAAACCGGTTCTATTCTAGCCTATCCAAAAGATTTGAATTTGACGGATATGTTCTTCAAATACGGAATTCGTATGAATCCGGCATTGGTAAAAGACGAACAAGCTACACCTATCAAACTTGCTACCGGTGAACCGGGAAGCCAAACCCAATACGAGCAATATCCGTGGAAATACGCTCCGTTTGTATACCCGCAATCCCAACACCCTATTGTAAAAAATATCGAAGGTGTTAAATTCGATTTTGCAAACCCTATTGAGCTTCTAAAAAATGATATTAAAAAAACGGTATTAATGGAATCTTCGCAATACTCAAAAACAGTAGGAACCCCTACTCAAGTGAGTTTAGCGATGGTGTCTGAAGAAACCGGACCAAAAGATTACCCCGATGGTGGATTAATTCCGCTTTCGGTATTGTTAGAGGGGAAGTTCCATTCTATGTACGAAAACCGTATCCTTCCTTTTAAAGATGCAACATATAAACCGGTAGGAAAAGACAATAAAATGATTGTTATTTCCGATGGTGATGTAATTAAAAATCAGTTAGATCAAGCGTATCAACCCTTAGAATTGGGATATGATAAATGGACCAACAACCTGTTTGGCAACAAAGAATTTTTGTTAAACTGTGTGAATTATCTTTTAGATGACAGCGGACTTATTAACATTCGCAGTAAAGATGTAAACCTGCCGTTGCTTGACAAAGAAAAAGTTTATGAAAACTACACCTTTACACAAATCCTAACTGTCGGATTACCAATAGTTGTACTAGCGCTATTCGGATTTGTTTTCACTTTCTTACGTAAGCGAAAATACGGTAAGTAGTTGTTAATAAATTTGTTTTTACGATTAATAAGATTAGAATATATTTGTGAATTGCAAAATATAAGTGCAATTTTACACTCCATAAATAAAGAAGAAGATGAAATTTATAGTATCCAGTTCGTATTTGTTAAAGCAATTGCAAGTATTAGGTAGTGTTATCAACAGTAGTAACACTTTACCTATTTTGGATAATTTCTTATTTGAATTAGATAACAATCAGCTACGTGTATCGGCATCCGATTTAGAAACGACTATGTCTTCTACTTTAGAAATCGATTCAACTAGTCAAGGAAGTGTAGCCGTTCCAGCAAAATTATTGTTGGAAATCCTTAAAACATTTCCGGAGCAGCCTTTAACGTTTACCGTTGAAGACAACAATACTATCGAAATCAGCTCTAATTCCGGTAAATATGCTTTAGCATACGCACCAGGTGAAGAGTTCCCTAAAGCTGTGGTTTTAGAAGAGCCATCTTCTACCCTAGTACCAGCAGAAGTTTTAGCAACTGCTATCAGCAAAACAATTTTTGCAGCAGGAAACGACGATTTACGTCCGGTAATGTCTGGAGTATTCTTCCAATTCTCTACAGAAGGATTAATATTTGTAGCAACCGATGCACATAAATTGGTTAAATATGCTCGTACCGATGTTAAAGCATCACAAGCAGCCGATTTCATTATGCCTAAAAAACCTTTAACTATTTTAAAAGGGATTTTAGCCACTTCAGACGCTGAAGTTAAAATTGATTACAACGATTCGAATGCAACGTTTTCATTCGATAATTATACCTTAACTTGTCGTTTAATTGACGGTAAATATCCTAACTACGAAGCGGTTATTCCAAAAGAAAACCCAAACAAATTAGTAATGGACAGATCACAGTTTTTAAGTTCGGTACGTCGTGTGGCAATTTTTGCTAACAAAACCACGCACCAAATTCGTTTAAAAATTGCTGGAGCCGAATTGAACATTTCTGCAGAAGATATCGATTACTCAAACAAAGCAGAAGAGCGTTTAACGTGTGATTACCAAGGAGACGATATGCAAATCGGATTCAACTCTCGTTTTTTAACCGAGATGTTAACCAACTTACAATCCGATGAAATTCAATTGGAAATGTCGTTACCAAACCGCGCCGGAATCCTTACACCAGTTGACGGATTAGACGAAGGCGAAACCGTTACCATGTTGGTAATGCCGGTAATGTTGAATAATTAATTTAGAATTCAGAAGTTAGAATTCATAAAAATCCGATTCTAAATTCTAATTTCATATTTCTAAATTCAGAAGCGCTATAACCAACCCTTTATACCAAAAAACCGCAAGACCTTACTGGAATTGCGGTTTTTTATTTTATGTAATTATAAAATCTTCTCTCTTTTCTCTTTTCTCTTTTCACTTTTCTCTTTTCCCTTTTCACTAACCCTACTCATCATGAAATGCCAAAATAGGCTTTTCGGAATGATACGATAATTTTTGAGCCAAGCTATGCGTAAACAATTCTTCAAAGAAATTACGTTTGTGTGTTACCATAGCCAATATGTCAATTTCTTGGTTTTGAATAAAATCAGTAATCGTTTCTTTTACATTATCATGCGGAATCAAGAAAAAGTCTACCGGTTCATCTTTAAACTCTTCTTTCCAATATTCCATACCTTCATCGGTAACTTTAAATCCGCGTGTTTTAACTGTTAAGCATTTTACGCGAGCATAAAACTTTTTAGCAATAGCTATAACTTTATGCAGCGCTTCACGGTCGGAATCGTTAAACTTGGTAGTAAATCCAAAATGCTGAATTCGGTTAAATTTAGCTTTATTGGGTACGCTTAGTACTGTCACTGGCAGATTAACAATAGCATTACCGGTATTAGAACCTAAAAACATCTCTTGTAATCCCGATGCTCCATTAGTTCCCATTACAACCATATCAATTTGCTCATCATGGCAAATTTCTTTCATAATATGCACCAAATCGCCATGGCGTAATACATGGCTCATTTTAACATCGCCTAATTGGTGCTTTTCGGCAATTTTACGCAAATGCGGAATCTGATCTTTAAAATTCTCAAAGCTATTCAATTCAATAGAGTCGTAAATTTCTACCACTGCCATCGGAATTTCACCATACGTAACCGAAGGTAAATCGTAAACATGAAGCACAATTACTTCGCCATCAATAGATTTTGCCATCTCCAAAGCATAAACAAAAGCATTGTTGGCGGTTTCAGAAAAATCGGTAGGAAAAAGTATCTTTCTCATGACTGCAGGCTTTATTTAGTTCTATAAAGTTACTAAAAAAAACGCAAATAAAATCTGATAAATATCAGTTTATCAATTATTTAACCTGAGGGTCAGTCGCAGTTTTCAGTCTCAATTTTTAGTCGCAGTTTTCAGGAATTAGGAATTAGGAGTTAGGAGTTAGGAGTTAGGAGTTGGGAATTAGTACATAAGAGTTAATGGTTAGGTGTTAGGGGTTAGGGGTTAGGGGTTAGGGGTTAGGAGTTATCAATCCTTCCCTTTTCCCTTTTCCCTTTTCCCTTTTCCCTTTTCCCTTTTCCCTTTTCCCTTTTCCCTTTTCCCTTTTCCCTTTTCCCTTTTCCCTTTTCCCTTTTCCCTTTTCCCTTTTCCCTTTTCCCTCTTCCCTTTTCTCCTTTCCCTCTTCCCTCTTCCCTCTTCCCTCTCCCCTCTTCCCTCTTCCCTTTTCTCTCTTCCCTAATTACTACACCTTAACTCTTAACTTCTAAAAAACTTTGTACCTTTGCCCCACTGAACCCTAGAACCAATTGTACATGATTTCAAACGACACCATAGTAGCATTAGCCACCCCTTCGGGAGCCGGTGCTATTGCCGTAATTCGTATATCGGGAAAAGAGGCTATATCCATAGCCGCTAAGGTGTTTCAGTCGGTTTCGGGTAAGGATATTACCAAACAGCGTACCCACACCCTGCATTTGGGCCATATTGTAGACGATGGTAAGGTTTTAGATCAGGTGTTGCTTTCTATTTTTAAAGGCAGCAATTCGTACACTGGTGAAAACACTATCGAAATTTCATGTCACGGTTCAACATACATACAGCAGCAAATCATTCAGTTATTGCTTCGTAACGGCTGCCGAATGGCACAAGCGGGAGAATTTACCTTACGTTCGTTTTTGAACGGTAAAATGGACTTATCGCAAGCTGAAGCCGTAGCCGATTTAATTGCATCGGATAACGAAGCCAGCCATCAAATTGCCATACAACAAATGCGTGGCGGATTTAGTAATGAAATTGCCAAGCTAAGAGAAGAGCTTTTAAACTTTGCTTCGCTTATTGAATTGGAGCTGGACTTTGCTGAAGAAGATGTAGAATTTGCCGATCGTACTCAATTTCATGACCTTTTAAATCGCATTGAATTTGTTTTAAAACGCTTAATCGATTCGTTTGCGGTGGGTAATGTTATCAAAAACGGAATACCGGTAGCTATTGTAGGTGAACCCAATGTGGGAAAATCGACGTTGTTAAATGCTTTATTAAACGAAGAGAGAGCCATTGTATCCGATATAGCCGGAACCACACGTGATACCATTGAAGACGAATTGGTTATTAACGGTATTGGATTCCGATTTATTGATACTGCCGGAATACGTGAAACCAAAGACCATGTAGAAAGCATTGGTATCAAGAAAACATTTGAGAAGATTGAACAAGCTCAAGTGGTTCTGTATTTAGTTGACGGTTCACAGTTTACCGCAAATACTCAATTGGATTCCTTCATTAACGAAATCGGTAAAATACAAAACCAATATCCTCAAAAATCGTTGATTGTTATTGTCAATAAGAAAGACATCATTCCGCAAGAAGTAGTGTCGCAAATCAATAACCGATTAAGCCTTTACAGCGAAGAACTGGCAACGGTAAACCGAAAATTGTCAACGATATTCATCTCCGCTAAAAACAAAGAAGGTATAGACGAGTTAAAAAACCAACTGCTTTCGTTTGTTAATACCGGTGCTTTACGCAACAACGATACTATTGTAACCAACACCCGTCATTACGATTCGTTGTTAAAAGCGTTAGAAGAAATCCAAAAAGTACAATGGGGATTGCAAGGTGGGTTATCGGCCGACTTAATGGCTATCGATATCCGTCAGGCGCTGTATTACTTTGGTGAGATCACGGGGCAAGTTACTAACGACGAGCTTTTGGGCAACATCTTCGCGAACTTCTGTATTGGCAAATAAAAAAGGTTGCAACCATACGTTACAACCTTAATTCTATTTTAATCAAGTACAAAGAAATTGGTAATCATCAATGGTAAACCCTAATGGGCATTTTCAACATGTAAAATTTCTTTGGCGCGTTCTATCTCTTCTGCGGAAGCATGAATTACAAGCATGAATTTACCTTCGTCCAAATGTTCTTTAAATTTAACTACATGCTCTTCTTTGGTGAAAATTTTAGCCAAAACCGATACAAATCCACCCGATACAATACCCAAATCGGCACCGGCAATTAAGCCTACAAATGCTCCGGCTCCGTATAGAAACCCAACACCCGGAATGGAAAAAACGCCCAAACCGGTTAGTAATCCAACTACCGATCCAGCACCAATACCTACATAGGCGGGTATGTTCGTACTTTCATCGGTGTCTTTTATATAAATATGATCGTCTACCACTTCGGCTTTCCCCACAAGAGAAACTTTATCTAACGGAAATCCGTGCTCCCCTAAATCTTTTAAAGCAGCAACAGCGGCACGATGCGAATCGAATGTTTCAATACTTTGTTCCATGATGTTGTTTTTTAATAATCTGTAGTTAGTAGTTAGGGGTTAGTAGTTAGGGGTTAGTAGTTAGGAATGAGTTAAAAGTTAAAAGTTAAAAGTTAAAAGTTAAAAGTTAAAAGCTAACAACTAAAAGCTAAAAGCTAACAGCTAACAGCTAAAACTACTATACAAATTTACGAAAAAAAGGGCAGTTGTACAAGGTTAACATCTTGAAATACAGCATAATACAGTAGACGCTTATTGCTTAAAAGGGTTGCTAAAACGTTCTATACACACTACAGCCGCAATACCAACGGCATAACATACTATATCGGCCCACGAAAACGATGTTCCAATTACCGTACGTGCTATTTTAGAGTGTTGTAATCCTAACACTTCCACCACATTCAAATATTGTAAAAACTCAATGGCAAAGGCAAAAAGCAATACACCAATGGCTACTGGCTTCATGGGGAGTTTTAAAAAGGTTTTACAAAAGCAGTAGAGTAAAATCACCATCAATACATCGCCCATATACGGCCTAATAAAACTGTCGTGCACATACAATGCAATGAGCACTTCTACCGTAAAGAGTAAAACCGTAAGCAGAAAGTAGGTTTTGTTGAAGGTGAGTAGTTTCATAAGGTAACTATAGGTGTAGTTTGTTCTCCTCAAATATACTAAAAGAAGATTGGGTTTCGTTGTACGTATAGCACATCATCAAAAAATTACATTCTTAAAAATGGAATACTTCGTAACTCAAAACTCCATTGTACGCACCATTTGGGGCAAAAGCGATACCATACTCTTTATTTTTGCCGGAGCGGCTGCCGAATTCGCCCTGAACAAGGCTGTAGACTGGCTTTATTTTACCGGAAAGCTTCCCTCCGACCCGCTAGGCCGACTTTTTTCTACGGTGCGTTATGCCCGAATGATTGTTTTTGCTCCTCTTGTAGATGCCAACAAAGCCATCGATACCATGCGCCATATTCACAGTGCTGTAGAGCAAAACCGTGGGGCTCAAATACCCGACTGGGCGTATCGCGATGTGCTGTTTATGCTTATTCACTATTCTATTGCTTCGTACGAGCTTTTGGAACGCCGCCTAACGGAGGCCGAAAAAGAAGAGGTCTACAACGTGTTTTACCGTGTGGGTGACCGCATGGGGCTTAAGGATTTGCCACTTACTTATACCGAATGGTTACCGGTACGCGAAGCGCATTTAAACGAAAATTTACTGCATAGTCGTTTTACTGCCGATTTGTTTCAACAATACCAAAAACACCTGGGCAATGTTCGCTATATGCTGATGCTCGAAGCGCAAAAGCTGGTGGTGCCGCCTCAGGTGAAAAGCTTGTTACACCTGGAGGGGTTCTCTATACTTACACCCGCTGTTCCTGCATATAAAATAAGTCGGTTTTTAAAACTCGACGGACTGGTAAAGGCTTTGCTCCTGCCCAACAATTACAAGGCTCAAATTAATGAATTGGATGTAAAACCAACCTAGTAAAAAAACACACAATACAATTACATTAGTTTAAAAGAATTGAAAAATAGCCATAAGCTTGTAAAATTGAATACTTCAAAACCAAAGTTGTGGTATAGAATAAAGATGATGCTTTTATATTTTCAACCCATTTAAAACAGCTCTGAAACCCTCCAGTCCCGCTTCAATATTCTCAATAATCTCTTCAGCCAATTCATCAGGGTCGGGTAGATTGTCTAAATCAGCTAGGGATTTGTCTTTTAACCAAGTGATGTCTAAACTTGTTTTGTCTCGGGAAATGACATCATCGTAAGAAAATTTACGCCATCTGCCTTCTGGATTGGCCTCTGAATACGTTTCTTTACGTTTAGCCGTATTACCATCTAAATACAAATCTAGGAACTCTTGTAAATCGCTATATTTTAATGGATTTTTCTTTAAAGTATGATGAATATTGGTTCTGTAATCGTACACCCAAATCTCTTTTGTCCAAACTTCTTTACTAGCGGGTTTACCATCAAAGAACAATACATTTGCTTTTACACCATTGGCATAGAAAATACCGGTTGGTAAACGTAAAATCGTATGTAAATTGGTAGTTTCTAATAACTTTTTACGAACCGATTCTCCTGCACCACCTTCAAACAAAACATTATCTGGTAAGACTATTGCTGCTTTACCGTTTTCTTTTAATTGGGTTTTAATGTGTTGTACGAAGTTCAACTGTTTGTTACTGGTAGTAACCCAGAAATCCTGACGGTTATAGGTTAAATCGTCTTTTTCTTGTTCGCCTGCTTCGTTTGTAATGGTCATGCTACTTTTTTTACCGAAAGGCGGATTGGCTAAGATATAATCAAAGCGGTCGCCATTATCGGCTACTAGGGAATCGTTTGGCGAAATAAAATTATCCGAATCAATATCACCTATGTTGTGTAAAAACAAGTTCATTAACGCTAAACGACGCGTACTCGCTACAATTTCGTTACCTCTAAACGTGTGGTATTTTAAAAACTGCTTTTGTTCTTTGTCTAAGTTTTGCTCGGTTAAATGGTCGTAAGCCGCTAAAAAGAAACCTCCTGTACCACAAGCGGGGTCGCCTATGGTTTTCATAGGTTGCGGATTCAAACACGTAACCATCGCTTTGATTAAAGGACGTGGCGTAAAGTATTGCCCAGCCCCACTTTTGGTATCTTCTGCGTTTTTCTCTAACAAGCCTTCGTATATGTCGCCTTTGTCTTTTACACCCATCATAACCCAGTTTTCAGCATCTATCATTTTGATGAGTTTGAAAAGCTTGGCTGGGTCTTGTATTTTGTTTTGACTTTTGGTAAAAATTTGCCCTAAAATACCTTTGCTTTGCCCCAACTCACGCAGCATTTTCGTATAATGCACTTCTAATTCTTCTCCGCTTTTGTTTAAAAGACTTTCCCAGTTTAAGTTGGTTGGAATATTTAAGCTACGATTGTGCGGAGGCAAACTGTACTCGTGTGCCATTTTTAAAAACAGTAAATACGTTAACTGCTCCAGGTAATCGCCATAACCTACCCCATCATCTCTTAGGGTTTGGCAGAATGCCCATACTTTGCTTACTATTGTGGAATTTGCGTTGCTCATTTTATTTATATGCTATTATTTTGTTTATTAACTTTTCTTCCTGTTGCGAAGTTAATGGATTTAATCTCTGACGCACTAGAGTTTCTGACCTTATAGTAGTAAAGATAAATTCATCCCATTCCCAAAAAGTGATAGTCCTTTTGCCTAAATCCGTGCAATTATCCCAATCATAATATATTCTATCTGCATCTTTAAAAACAATTTCTATATCTGTGTTATGAAAATATGGATGCGCTATTTCAAAATCATTTAATCTATAATTTATATTAGGTAAATCTCTAAGTGTATCTCTTTGATTTTTAATCATTGAATTACAATAATTACAGGCATAGAATAGATTAGTCGTTATAAATGTATATTGTGAATAATCGCCTTTATGAGCAAAATGATCAATTTCATTTTTTTCCCCTATAAAATATCTCTCACAATAAATACATTTTGGCCCATGAGTTTCAAGAAGTTTTCTGGATATTTCATTTTTTACACTATTCTGAATATCGTCCCAAGATTTACTATTTAGACCTTTCTTTTTTCTTATAAGTTTTCTAATAAGTTTTTTTGACTTACTAGACAAGGAGATTCTTTGAGTTATATTAAACATTACTTTCTAGATATTTTTTAGCTTTCTCAATAATTATATTTAATGGATCTTTCTCACTTAATTTTATATAAGAAAATTTCTCAATTAATCTACTTATTTCAGCATAATCATTTGAATTTCTATTCAACATTGTTACGATTTTAGTTAAATCATATTCAAAAAAACTATTTCTCATGGATCTAACATTAAAAATACTGTATAATACTTCTTCAGCAGACCAACCAAAAGTATTAAGATCTTTGGGTAAATCAACTAAATCAATTTTGTCAATATCATTTCTCTTTAACCCAATTATTTTAGAATGTCTACCATCCAAATCTGAAGCAAAGAAGTGTGAGTGAGAAGTTATTAAAAAATGACAACTTTGATAATCTTTAAAAATTTCTTTCAAATAAGAAATATATCGCATTTGCCAGTTTGGATGTAAACTTATTTCAGGTTCATCAATTAAGATTAAACTATTATGTTCAATAGATGCATAAATACCTATAAAACTCATAAGCATATGATATTCACCAGAACTAATATCAGTTATACTCAAAGGTTTTTCTTTTCTTTTTAAGTTTAATTGAGGAAAAGTTATTAAGTCTAAAGAATTTAAATCACCTAATAGGGCATAATAATTTAAAGGTATTTTATCAGTAAATATATCAATCGATAAACTGTTTAAATTAGTTTCTCTGATATAATTTATAAATTCTACAATATCAGATTTTAATTTTACATTTTTTTCAACATTACTTTTATAGTACCTAACACCAAAAGGAATAAAATCAGAATCTTTTCTTGTTGAGAAACCTTTATTTGGGTCATTAAAATTTTGAAATAAAAAATCAAATCGATCAACAGTTAATGGTTGATTAAAAAAATAATCTTTATATCTCAATTTGTAATTAATTCTAAATGCTTCATCGTAATTTAAAAAACTTAATAATGATTTGATTTTGTATAATATTTCGGTTTGGTTTTGACCTAAATTATAATAAATTAAGTCTAATGTTCTTTTAATATTATTTTTAGTACCAGCTAAACTAGGGGTTTTTAGATTTCTAATACCTAAATATTTATAATAATTTGGATAATCTCTATTAACAGTAAACTTGTCATTTAGTAATAAAGAAGAAACTATTATATTTTCAGGTAATTCTAAGTCTTTGACAAGAATATCCTCTCTATTTTTATTAATTGTAATAGGTAACCGTTTTGTCTTATCTTCTTCATTATAATAGTTTTTTACACTAATCGTATTACCATATAAAGAATAAGTAATTTCAAAAAAACTGTTATATTTTGTGAAACTATCCCCGCTTTCACGTGCCCTTTTTAAATACAAAAAAATATCAGATATTTCTTTTAACAATAAACTTTTTCCCGTGCCATTAGGACCAATTATTAAGGTTGCATAAGGTGCATCAAAAATGTTTTCATTATTAATAAAATCAGTTTCGTCAGTTAGGTTCAATTCAAAAGTTTCTCCAAATAGTGGATGATTCTTTAAAACTATTTTTTCTAAATTAAATTTCATAAGATTATTAAGTAGTAAAAGCATAACTATTCCATTAATTCATCTATCTCAATTTCAATTTCTTCTTCTGAAAAATCTGATATATCTTCATAATGTTCACTTCCAGTTTCTTGTGAAATAATCATTTTAGATAATTCTTGGCTAACTGCTAATGCTCTTGATTTAAAAAATAAATCGTAATCGTTATTAAGTATTCCAGATTCTTGAATCTCATTAATTAAGTGAGTTTTCATTGTCTCTGAAATTTCTTCATTATCGTTTATAAATTTTTCCATATAAGTTGAAGGTGATTTAGCTCCTATTTGACGTTTGTTTAAAAAATCATCAACTATAGTAATGTTAAGAATATGATTATATTCATTATATCCTTTTTCTGGATAATTTTTTCGCATCCAAGATTTTGGAAAAAAATGATGATAATTTTTGCTTGTTGTAACTTTTAAATAGCTATTATCAATTTTTACATCTAAATTATTATCAAATGATTTTGGTTTTTTCATAGCATATAGACAAAGTATAGCCTTTATGTAACTTCTACTTGTACTAAAATATCCTATTGAAGGATGCATTAAAAATTGTGGAGAAATATCAACTGACCATTCATATTTAGGTAAAATTGAATTGATAATTTGGTCTATTTTATTTATGTCTTGTGCTATTTTACCTTCAACACCAGATGAATATCTATTACCTAATGAAACTCTCCAAAAGAAGTCATCAAGCATTTTTTTGATATCTCCCGTAGGTTTATATTTATGTTTATAAAAGAAATAACTAAACGGCACCAAAATAGCATTGTAAGGCAAAAGTCTTGAAACAGGAATACCATAAGATTTTAAATAATCTATTGTATCTTTTAAACAACTAACAGCAACATCCCAAGTTTTTATAAACTCATGTTTATCTAGTTTCAAAATAGTTTTTCTTGTGCAATCTCTCTCAGCAATTATTGCAACTATTTGTAATAATGTTGCAGAAGAAATTTCTTCATATTTTACGTCTCTAAGTTCGTTGATAAGTAAAGAATATTTATCGGCTAGGTCAAAATTAGAATTTACGTCATAGGTTTTTGCAACCATTATTTCAAAAAGAGTTAGCGCCTTTCCACCTACATTCAATCTTGTAAAAACTTCTGTAGCTACATCTATTGAAGCATCTTTAAGATTAATAATATTGAAATTATAACCTTTAATTATATTTTGATAATTGATTAATTTTTGTTGATACTCACTTGGATAACTAGCTAGAAATGTAAAATCAGCATTTAACAAATCTGTTAATCTGATGGTACTATATTCAGACTTTCCTTCAATGTCATTAATTACTAATTCATCATCATTCTCAATACTTGCATCAAGATCTATAAAAATATTTGCAAAATTTTCTTTTCTTTTATCTGCTCTTTCTATTATTTCACCACTAACCGCAGCAAAAAAAGATGTTAATCTTTGTTGCCCATCTAAAACATAATTGACAAATTCACCCTTTTCTTGTTTAGGTAAACTTATATTACCTATATCCTTAACAGAACGTAATTCTTCATCCGTTCTCCAAAAAATAAACGTTCCAATAGGATAACCTTTTATAATACTATCTATCAATTTTGCAGAACTTCTTATATCCCATACAAAGTTTCTTTGAAACTGTGGTATTTTTATTTGCCCTGATTTAACTTCATTTATAAGTGAAGAATAATTTTTTGCTATGTTATCTAAATTTGCCATTACTATCTTTTTTCTTTTAAACCAACTCCCCACTAAACGCCTTTTTCAAAATACTTTGCCTTAGTGCTTCTGCTTTTTGTAAACTCTCTTGAATGCTTTCCTCCATTTTATCAGCAACACTTAAACGACTTTCGATTTCTTGAACAATAAGGTGTTGTTCTTCGATTGGTGGTATTGAAATAAAATAATTTTCTATAAATTGTTTAGGTACACGTCTTAATCCTACAGCACCAGTCATTTCATTTTCTGCTTCACTTCTAAATCTGTCTTGAACAATGAAATAAAAAATATATTTATTTAAAACCCTTTCTAAACATCTAATTACATGAAATTCTGAAGAACCATATCCAATTTTATTTTTAAGTTTATCAACAATAGCAATCTTACCATTTTCCATACAAGGAGTAACTTTAGCAAAAATGATGTCTCCATCTATAAATGGTGTATAACTACCTTTTTGTACTTCACTAAACTTTTTAATTTCTGTTAAATGAATTTTATTTTTAATTTCTTCAACAAGTTTCATAGGTAAAAACTGAACTTCTAAATCTAGACTTATCAATTCCTTATTTGGTAATTTGGGATTGATTGTTGAAACACTAGAAATTTTATCAACTTCCCACCCCTCAGGCAACTCGCCCTCTTTTACATTTTTATTGGTTAGTTTTCCTTCAAATGCATGTTTTAACACACTTTGGCGGTACACTTTTAATTGCGTTTGTGCGGTTTTTAAATCGGCTATGCCTTGGTCTAACTCGCTAAAAAGTTCTTCTATTTTGGAAACGATAGATTGTTGGGTTTGTAGTGCGGGAACGATTAATTCCGAATTCCATAACAAAGTAGGTTCAACATGAGGTATACCAACACCTCGAGGATTGGTATTTAATTTTTTGTAAACAGATTGTAAAAAGTAGTAGATATAATTTTTTTCAACTATTTCTTTAATGGGCTCTATCTTCATTAATGTTGAACCAACAGCACCTTTTTTAGCTTTACCTGAAAAACCAGCTCTAGCACCATCCCAAACCATTAATAAATCACCATCTTCACACAAATTACACTTTTCACCATCAGTATATTCATCGAAAATTCCTTTTTCGAATGCTTTTATATTTATGTATGGGATGTTAATATTTTCTTTCTTGTCTTTAACAAGTAATTTAGGTTTTTTACCTTTAGAATATTTACAAACTTCTCCAAGTTTTTTTGTTTGCCAGTTAGAAATCATTTATTCAACTTTTAAATATTTAGAGTCAATATAATCTAGAACATTGTCGTTAAACAATTTTTGATTGGCATACGAAATGGTTTTATCATACGCTAATTTCCCAATAATAATTGCAGGATGTATGATAACTGAGTGGGCACAATTAGTAATATCGTTTACAGATAGATAATTTATTTTGGATTTAAGGAAATCTAAAATTTCTTGATGCTTTAATACTTCAGCTGCTTTTTCATTGGCTTCTTTTTCTAATTCATCTATATCTGTATCTTTAAAATTATCTAAAAAGAAGGTGTTTTCTTCGTTTAAGTGATACAAAACATGAGCAATTTCGTGAGCGATAGTAAACCAAAAATTATCTATTCTTTTATATCTAGCTGTATAAACAATTACTGGATTTTGTTTATTGTAAAAAGCAGCACCATCTAAATAGGTTTTTTGTAAATGAGGTAATACAAAAAAGATAACTCCAGCTTTTTCTAATTCTTTTATAAACAAGTTAATCCCATTATCTGAAACACTAAATTCGTTGATTTTTAAAAATAATTCATTCAGTTTATTTTTATCGAATTTAGTAACAGTATAGCTATCAGCCACCTTCATCGCTTGTACATACCATGTGTAGGTATAAGATGCCTTATATTGATTAAAACTTTCTGATTTTCTTGCTAATAAAGGAGTAATTTTACTATCCCATTCTGTAAAATCTATTTTTTTTACCCCCATAAAATCTAAGACACTATCGTATAAATCATAAACAGATTCAAAATTTGGTATCCAATTTTTAGCGATCATATCTCTGATTGGCATTCTTTCATATAAGTTTGCCTTTAGTTCAGCTTGCTTCTCCTTTTCAGATTGTTTGGATTCTAACCAAAGTCTATAATTAGCATCTAAACTTAACCAATATTGAGGTGTTGTATCAAAAACCTCACCTAATATTTTTGCGATATCTAAGGTTATGGATTGCTTGTCTTTTAAAATTTTATTGAGATGTTTAATTGTAATTCCCATTATTTCTGCTAACTCTTCTTGAGTCCAATTACGATATTCCATTTGTTCTTTAATAAAATATCCAGGACCAAATTTTAAAGCAGGTCTTAATTTTGTTGTTGCCATAAGTTTAAGCGTAATGGTTTGAAATGTCTGTTAGTAAGAAATCACCAATAGTTAATTCACTATTTTGCCAATCAATTTCCATTTCTAATCGATATTTTAATTTTAATCTCATAGAATAGGTATTTTCGGTTCCTTTGAGTTTTTCAAAATTTAAACCTTTATCATTCCACAAATCATAAATATTTTCAGCCGCTTCGATTTGTTGAACTCTTGCAAAAAATTTTTCTATAATATCATTAGATAATTTTAGTTTTTTTGACTTTCCCGTTGTATATAATTTCTCTAATTCTTTATTTTTAAATGAAAAATTCATTATGAAATCTTTTGCAAATTTATAAAAACATTTTAATTATTGTACTTTTAGGTTAAATTTTAATATCATTTTAACCCATTTGGTTTAATTTAAGCTACTAATACTTCGTTTAATTCTTCAATAATTTCCATATACTGGTTGCCAAACAACTGGTAAAACTTACCTAAACCACCGTGTGCATTAAACGGGTTCAGTTCAAAATCTTCGGTATCTAAATGAAAGGAATTGGCAATATAATCTTTTATCATGCGCAACCATTGCATTTGTTCTTCGGTAAAGGTATTGTGTTGTCCCGCATTTTTCTTAAATATCCATTCTTGAAAGTTTCTATCCACCGTTTTATCATAAGCCGTTAAATACTCATCTATCTTTAACGCTTTACGAATTACAGAAACCAAGAGTACCAAATCTTGTTTGGGTTTTTCAGTTCTTGGTAAGCGTTTTACTAACTTGTCTTTGTCTAGATTATCTTCTAACTCGGCATAAGCGTCCCAAAGTTTAGGTGCGTTTAGGGTAGGTTGTTCCAAAACCAATTTCTCATACAAATCGCGTATCATTTTATAGGTCAATTCCCTTCTACGATACGGTTCACCATAAAAAATTTGCAAGGCTAAGGCTTCGTCTTGGTTATTTGCTACCCAAGTTTCAAAAGCGGTTACTATGCTTTGCGCTTGCTCGGTAACGTCTTTTACCCAACCCATATTGGTTACTTCGTCTATATTGAGGGTATCAATAATTTGGTCGTATTTTTTACGTACGTCTATAATGTAATTGCGCAAATCAGGATTATGCAACACCGCAACGGCTTGTTCTATAATAGCACGGTGTTCCGTTTCAATGGTTTGTTCTATAACGGCTGGCGCTTGTCCTTTTAAATCATTCTGAATTCTAAATTCTAAATTCTGAATTAAATCAGGGTCGTATGCCTGCAATAACTTTTGTACCACTTGCTTAATCTCTAAACCATTGGCTAACTCGGCAAATTTTTCTTTTTCTTTAGGATTAATTTGTCGGTCTAAACGAATCAAACGATTAGCTAAAGTCGTTAACATTTCTTCCGAACGGTTGCCCATTGCAATATTGCCCAACACATCTTTTAACGCCACACCAGGGGCTTTTTCTAAGGGTCGGCTATCGGTTTTTTGTGATTTTTCAACACCAATGGCATCAATAATCACAAAATGGTCTTTGTTGTATTTCGCAGTTGGTGTTCCTGTTTTGCGTAATTCTTCTAACGTACAAGTTCGCGTACCACGACCTTTCATTTGTTCGTAGTAACTTTTACTCTTCACATCACGCATAAACAACAACACTTCCAATGGACGAATATCGGTTCCTGTTGCAATCATATCTACCGTAACGGCTACACGAGGATAGTATTCGTTTCGAAACTGACTCAAAATGCTTTTCGGGTCTTCAGTAGATTGATAGGTAATCTTTTTACAAAACTTATTTTCTTCGCCAAATTCCTCTCGAACAATGTCAATAATATCTTCGGCATGACTGTCGCTTTTGGCAAAAATTAGCATTTTGGGTACTTCAAAATTGCCATGTTCGTCAAAACGGTCAGGAAACATATTCGGCAAATTATCACGAACGGCTTTAACAATACTTCGAATCGTACTAGGATTCACAATGTCTTTATCCAATTGTTTACCCGAGTAACTGATATCTTCATCTACGGTTTCCCAAAATTTTTTTCGGGTTAAGCGTTCGCGTTTGTCTACTTGTTCGCCTAAACCAATAGCAGCACCTTCTTTAGATATTTTAGTTTCAATAGTAAATACATTATACGGCACCAAAACACCATCCACCACCGCTTTTTCATAGCCATAATCCGAAACCACATTCTGATTAAAATACATAAACGTGCGGTTATCAGGTGTAGCCGTTAAGCCCACTTGAAACGCATCAAAGTAATCCAGCACTTGTCGCCACAAGTTGTAAATACTGCGGTGACATTCGTCAATTACGATGAAATCGAAAAACTCAATTGGTATTTTTTCATTATACACTACTGGTACAGGCTCTTTACTAGGGACAAACTCATACGGATTCAATTCTTCGGCACTTTCTTCTAATTCCGTACCTTTCAAAATGGAATACATACGCTGAATCGTACTAATATACACCTGATTATCTTGCGGAATAAAACTACTTTTTAATCGAGTAACAGGATATAATTCGGTAAACTTACTATTGGAATCATTCGGTAAATACGCCATGAATTCTTGTTCGGCTTGTTCCCCTAAGTTTTTGGTATCCACTAAAAAAAGAACACGTTTTGCCTTAGCAAATTTTAGCAAGCGGTAAATAAACGTAATCGCAGTAAAGGTTTTCCCTGAACCTGTTGCCATTTGCACCAACGATTTCGGTTTGAAGTCCTTAAACGATTTTTCAAGATTCGTAATCGTATCAATTTGACAATCACGTAAGCGGTCAGTCGGCAATTCAGGAATATTCAATAAACCAGCTCTAAGACTTTTCTCTTTTTTCAACCACAACCCTAAAGTTTCAGGTCGGTGAAACGTAAATACTTCTCTCGCTCTAGGTTTTGGATCTTTGTAGTTAGTGAATTTAGTAATATCACCAGTACTAATATAAACGAATGGTAAAGGTTCGTTATCTAAATATTTGAGTTTGGCTTTCGCATAATCTTCTCCCTGCTCCTCCACCATCGACAACGATTGTCCCAATTCAGAACGCTTAGCTTCAATAACCCCAACAGGAATTTGATTTACAAATAACACATAATCAGCAGGTCCAACATTAGTCTGATACTCACGTACTGCTACACCAATATTAGCTGCTAAATTAATTTGCGACTTATTTTGTATCACCCAACCACAAGCAAGCAACTGCTTATCGATTTCGTCTCTAGCAATTTGTTCAGGATTTTGGTTAGTCATAGTTTGTTTATCTAATTTTCCCAAACTTACCGATAATATAACACCTACGCAATCACTAAATTTAGTGATATTTCAAAAAAAAGAAAACCCCATGCCAAAGCACAGGGTTCCCAAAAAAATCAATAAAAACTTATAACTCATAATTCATAATTCTAAACAATCTCAATAATATTCAACACATTATACTCCTCATTACGTAACGAATACTGTACACCGTTCACTTCCTGATAAAATGAAAGCATCAGTAAGAAAAACTGCTGTCCCGTTCCCGTAGGTACACTAGTCGGAGTTAAAACAACCGTATTCAACGTCATGTTTAAAGGTAAGTTTACAATATTAGAATACGCCACTTCCGATTCCTCAGTGGCAAAATCCAACGCCAAAACCGCCGCTTGAAAACTCACATGAGTAGCCCCTTGCGGAAATAAAATCTGCTCCGCCGGTAAAATGTTGTTTAGTGTAATAACACCCGTTCCCGTATCCAGCGTGTAAGGCGCATACAAAATACTGCTAAGTTCCGCACGACCATTAAAGTCAAACCCTTTTAAAACCTGTTTTCCTTCCGGAGTAGCAAGCCCAGCAGCCACATTGCGTTGTCCACGGCTCGAAACCGTATCATAACTTTTAATCACATGCATCATTTTAAGCATTCGGCTGCTCAATCGGCTGTCTTTCGCCTTAAACACCATAGTACCCAAAGCATTGCGTAGCACTTTACCACTTCGGCCACTACCGCCAAACTCCGAGTTGTTCTCACGAGTACGAACAAAATTAGCATCGTTCGCAATACGGTTTTTATCTACACCACCTTTTTTGCGAACATAATATTGTCCCTCTTGTTTGTAGAAAGTTAAATCTTCAACCGTTCCTTCAATTTTGATAATTCCTTTAGACTTTGCCATGATATAAAATTTTAAAAATTAATAAATGTTTCATGCCAAACTAAAAACAAAGCCCAGGCCAAAAATTCGTGCCATTGCCGAAATTGCCGCATTTTACCGATTAATACCAAAAAATACCCTTTTGTGTAAAAATTTCCTAAATAATCAATTTTCCTACAAAATGGCACGATGTTTGAATTCGAAATTTGAAAGAAAAATCATTAAAAACACCCTCTTTTTTACTCCGTACTTAAGCCGTACTTAAGCCGTATATAAGCCGTATATAGTCCGAGTAAACCCGAGTAAAAATTTGAGGCCTAAAAAACAACCAATGTAACAACCCAAAAACCTAAGAATCGAATAATCTAAAAATCTAAATTGTCTAACATTCTAAAAGTCTAACATTCTAAGAGTCTAAAAGTCTAACCTTCTAAAAGTCTAACCTTCTAAAAGTCTAACATTCTAAAAGTCTAACATTCTAAAAGTCTAACCTTCTAAAAGTCTAACTATCTAAAAAACTAAATCCCATGCAAAGAATCTGTATCTATCCGAAAGATATCCAACAAATCACAGGAAAAAGCGAGCGCCAATGCCGCAACATCATCTCCAAAATAAAAACCCAAAACAACAAACAAAAACACCAAGCCGTAACCATACACGAATTCTGCCACTACATGGGCATCAACCCCGAAACCATAAACTTAAAACTATAATCATACAAAACACAATGACAATAATTAATGAGAATCTCGATAAAAAGCAGTTGTTTTCGAAGTAAACAAAACAGTGTTAAAAGTACAATAAACTAAAAATCAGTGTTTTACATTTTGTATCTTTGTAATACTGATTATTTTAGAATGCAAAATTTATATTCCATAGCAATTTCACCACCCGATGAAGTGATATCGTGCATTAGCAGCATGAAAGAGGATTTAACGAAAGAGGTGGGCTGGTTCAATAGCAAGAACTCGAAGGCGCATATTACCATAAACGAATTTAAAAGTTCGGAGTTGCAACTGGAAAATATAAAAAAACAACTCACCTATATTTGCAACGGTTTTGAACCGATACACGTACACCTTGACCGGTTTGGTACTTATACCAACGGTGCGTTTTACATTGCGCCCGACGCTTGTTCTAAAACGGGTTTGAAAATTATCATGAAGCACGTAAACAACTCGTTGTGTATTAGCGATAAGAAAACAAGCTCTGACCCTCACCTATCTATCGCCCGACGTTTGTCGCCCGATGCTTTAAATAAAGCAAAAGGTTTGTTTGACGATGTGGATTTGCATTTTGTTTGCGACCATGTGGTTATTCGGAAATTCAACCCCGAAATTAAACAGTTTGAAATTATTGAACGTTTTCCCTTTAACAACAACCCCGATCATTTGCATAATACGATTCATTAAGTTAGGGGTTAGTGATTAGGGGTTAGGAATTAGGAGTTGTGAGTTAAAAGGGATAAGGGAGAAGTTACAAAGGAAAACAAACCCAACTGAACACTGCAACTAAAAACTTTGCTGCTAGCGATTAGCTGTTAGCATTTAGCGTATCACTAATTCCTAACTCCTAATCCCTGTACACTGAGACTGCGACTGTATACTTGGCTGTAGGCTTTAGGCAGTAAGCTGTAAGCATTTAGCATATCACTAATCCCTAACTACTAACTACTAACTACTAACTACTAACTACTAACTACTAACTACTAACTACTAACTACTAACTACTAACTACTAACTACTAACTACTAACTACTAACTACTAACTACTCATACCTCCCATCTACATAATACCATTGTTCGCCTTCTTTTTTAAACGTAGATTTTTCGTAGTGGCATTGTGGTTGTAATTGGGCATCCAGATAATAGGCTTTAAAGGTAACTTTGGTTTCGGAGGCTTGCAGCACTTCTAGTCGTACCCAATGGTTTTGGGAAGCAAAGGCTAAAATATCTTTACGGTTATGGTATTTGCGTGTAGACGGATGTGTAGTTGCCAGCAAGTATTCGGCATTTTGAAGGCAATAGGCGGTATATCGTGACCGCATTAAAGCTTCGGCTGTTGGCGGTTTTTGTGTACCTAACAGAAAGGGTTCGCAACATTGCGAAAAGGGTTTTTCGGAACTACAAAAACAAGGTTTGGACATATTTTAATTTGGCTTTTAGTGGTTAGCTTTTGGCGGTTAGCGGTTAGCTTTTAGCTGTTGGCTTTTAGCTGTTGGCTTTTAGCTGTAAGCTTTTAGCTGTAAGCTTTTAGATTTTCTTAATTACTGAACATTGTGACTGAGACTGTTTACTTTGTGTAGGCTATAAGCTGTAAGCTGTAGGCTATAAGCTTTTTTAATTACTGAATACTGTGACTGTGACTGTTTAACTTGGCTGTAAGCAATAAGCTGTAGGCTGTAAGCAATTACTTTCTACTCTAATTGATTTATGTATAATCTATCGAAAAGTCTACCTGTGTTGGGGAAAAAGTAAAAGCCATTTTTCCTCTTCTCTTTAAATTTTTCTTCAGATTGTTCTTTTGACATCAGCTTTAACGAATTGTTTTCGTAAAAGTAAATACCTTCTGCAGTGGGTACTTTTTTATGCCAGTTTTTAGGAATTGAATCTACACTGAATTTCATACCATTAACATGAAAAGGGAAAGTTCCTTCTGAGTAAAATTCTGTATAAACCCATATTCCGTTTTTACGAAATTCGCCATCTCCATCAACTATAAAGGCAGGATAATAGGAAAGAATTGTCGAATCGGACTCTAATTCACAATCATCATCAAAAAGATACAATTGATCTGATTTTACCACTAGTCTTGGAAATTCATCTGACATAGAATCCCCAACTTTCATTACCATAAGATTTGGCTTTTTTAGCAAAATTTCTTGTACCGTTAACTTTTGAAATTTTTCATCGGAAATTACTTTATATGCCTTTTCACAAGAACAAAAAGTTAAGATTACTAAACAAAGTAGAATTTTTTGCATTTTTTGTTTGCTTATAACTGATGGCTACTTATTAATTACTGAATACTGTGAATGCTTACTTTGCGGTTAGCTTTTAGCGGTTAGCTTTTAGCTGTTGGCTGTTGACTTTTAGCTATTGGCTGTAAGCTTTTTTAATTACTGAACACTGTGACTGCGACTGTTTAACTTGGCTGTAGGCTGTAGGCTGTAAGCTTTTTTATTTACTGAACACTGCGACTGCGACTGAATACTTGGCTGTAGGCTGTATGCTTTTAACTAATCACTAACTCCTAATTACTCTCCCCTATTAATTACTCGCGCTTATTTTTTGATGCAACTGATTTAACAGTACTTGGTACTTGCTGATTTCGATAAGTTGTTCGTCTTCTTCGGCATGATCCAGTAATTCGTCCAGTATTTCACTAGCGTCTACCAGTTTATTGTTAGCTGCTTTTATGTCTTTGGCAGCAATCAAATCGATAATTTGCTGTACCGTTATTTGAAGTTCGGTGAAGTTGATTTCCATAGTATGTAATTTATGGCAAAGATAGTTTTTGAATAGCCCCGCTCCTATTAGCCTTTTAATAAATTGATACTTACCGTAGCATAATCGGTTGCCGGATACTTTTTGAAATACGCCATATCAGGTTGTAGTCCCGCCTCGGCAGCAATGGCATGCAATACCGGAATTTCTACAATATACTGATCGGAAAAGCCGTGTGTGGCATCGTACGCGGTAGCGGCAGTGCTTCCTAAATTGGCTGCGGTTAATGCTGGTGGTACGGTATGCAATTCTATCATTAACAACCCAAAACGATGCACATACGGTGCCCATTTGCTAAAATGTTCCAGTAAATTGTCTTCTACCTCGGCATTGGTTAGGTGTTTCCCTCGATGGGCAAAAGCTCCCGTAGAAGTACTAACTCGGTTTGGTGTTCGGGTTTTGGGTTCTTCCCAAATACGGTTATGATCTAAAAAGGTACGTACGTTTAAAAGATCTTTTAAGTCGATGTTGTAATTTTCCTGTAAGTCGTCGGCCAAGCGTTTAGGGTCGCCGATATCGCCCCAAATTACTTTAGCCCAGATGTCGGCTTTAATTAAATTGGCTCGGGTTACTTTTAAGGCAGCCTGGTTATAATCGGCACCTACTAAAAACAACGGATGCTCGTCTAGCATTTTACCGCGTAACGTATGGCGTTCTATTACATTAAAAATATGCTCCAAAAAGGCACCATTACCACAGCCCATATCTAAAATTCCTTTAGGCTGTTCGGCAATAGGCTGATTGAACAAGGCAATGATAATATCGTCTATTACTTTAAAATAGGTTGCATGTGCACCGCCACTACCCCATACATTCATTTCGCGGTTTACGTGAATTTCATCTTGATTGGGTGCCAGATCGCGTATTTCGTTCGGGTTACCAAACAACAAGCTGTTCATGTGTTTAAACATGGGTAAATAGGATACCGTTACGCCATAAGCTGTGGCGCGTTTGGCAAAAAACAATCCGTCTTCGGTAAACTGATAGTTTCCGTTTTTCTCGGTAAACCATTGTAAATGGGTAAAGAAATCGAGCATTTTGGTAAATGCTTCAGGGTTTTTATGAAACTCTTCTGCACGAAACGAGGTTTCCATAAAATACTTGTGAAACATACCACTCATACCTAAACTAACAATTAAAGGTGCTACCAAATAGCCTTCTATATGCATAAGCATTTGCTCCTGTACAGCTCTATAGGTTTCGTTTTCATGAGAAACCATATTGTAATGCTTGCGGTACTTGTTGAATAATGGCTCTAATTGCTCGATGCTGCTATCGGTTATGGTGTTTGATGTAAATACATCGGTAGTTAGTAACAGCTTTACCACATCGTCATACAAAGGCACTAATGAAAAAGCATATTCTGAAACGGCATTGGTAGCCACACTAACCGTATTTGTGGTATTATCTACCTGATATTCTAAAAAACCTTGTGAAGCCAATAAGCGCAAGGCAACATTCATATATCCTTCGTTGGCTTTACATGCGGTGCTTACTTCGGTAAGTGTTGTTGCTTTTTTATCGATTAGATATTGTAAAACGCCTTTGTTGTTAAGCGTTACAGCTACTGGAGCTAAGGCTATACCGTCAAGATGACGAAAAATGGATTCACGTAGTTTATTCTTTGGTATCATGTAAATTGATTGTGTGTTGCTCAAATTTAGGAATTTTTATCAGATAGCCTCTATTTATTTCATACTATGCCCTTGTTAGAAAAAGGCTTGTATTTACAGGACATTCAACCTTGTTCTTACAATGTAATTCAATTAATATTTAACCAAAAACAAAAAATATTTATTTAAAAACATTGTTTATTTATTGTTTTTCAATAAATTTGTATCGTTAAACTAAAAAAAACATTCATACTCATGTCGAAAAAAAACAACATCGTATTTAAAGGGTTACATATTGTAGCTTGGATTATTTTTGTAGGCTTATGCATTGAAGCGGGTGCTTTACTGGTAAATTTTATTTTCAGTTTGTCTAAACCAGACATGGTACAAAATTTATATCAGAAATTAGATTTAAGGGAATTGTACTCCTATAGTAAAGCGGCTTTTTTTCAGATGTATTCGTTTGTACTTGTGCTTGCTTTTTTAAAAGCTTTACTGTTTTACACTGTTGTGGTATTGATGCATAAAATTGATTTGACAAAACCTTTTAATGATTTCGTTTCGAAAAAAATCTTAAAAATAAGCTACTACACGTTTTCGATAGGTTTAATAAGCTATATTGCCCGACAATGCTGTAAAAACTTAGTGAACCGTGGTTATGCTTTAGACCATTTAAACTCTTTTTGGGAAGACAGTCAGGCTTTTATTTTAATGGCGGCGGTAATTTATATTATTGCGGTAATTTTTGCCAAAGGAATTGAATTGCAAAACGAAAACGAATTAACCATATAAACCATGGCTATAATTGTAAACTTAGATGTTATGATGGCAAAACGAAAAATGTCATTAAACGAACTTTCGGAAAAAGTCGATTTAACGCTTTCTAACTTATCGATTTTAAAAACCGGGAAAGCGAAAGCCATTCGGTTTAGTACGTTGGAAGCTATTTGCAAGGCTTTGGATTGCCAACCGGCTGATATATTGGAGTTTCGTCCGGATTAAGTTAGCTCACCCTACAGCAACGAAGGGGTAATGGTTATGCCTCTTCGTTGTTGTAGTTATTTTTATTGAATTGTCGTGCTATGGCTTTTAGCTTCTCCTTTCGAAGTTGTTCTGCTTCTTTGGATTTATTCTTTTTTTGATCCACTTTCTTTTTGTGTGCCAAGCGGTTGGTTTCGTTACGTCGTCCCATTATGTGGTGTACTTTCTTTTTATAGCCATAAACGTGGCGTTGGTTGTTACTAATTGGGTTACCACTTCTTTACGCAAATCGTTTAACGATTTGTAACTTAAATATTTGGCCCAACCCTCGGTTTGTAAAACTTCATTAATTGTTCGGATTACTTTAGCAGTTTCTGATGCATTGCGCAACTGAGCCATACCGTTGTACTTCGGGTTTTGTTTGTGTTGAAAGGTTACGGATTGCGTGGTCCAATTTACATCGATATAAAATAAATTCTCTTGCTCGTTGTTGGGGTAAAAGTCGGTCCAATTGGCATAGCCTATTTTTACATGTTGGTTCACAATTTCACTATCTGACTCCAAGCGCCATCTGCAATTTGCGGCTCGTCCCCAATGATTGGAAACCCGATACACACCGCTTTCGGTAAAATAATAGGTACTCCCCGACTTACTGGTATGATTGGCTTTTAACGTGCTTACTGCTGCTGGTGCGACTTCGGTAAATACGCAAAAAGTGTGTTTGTGGAAGTTATGTTTGTTGTATGTTTTTAGCATAGTTGCTTTTATTACTCGGCTTTATTTTGGTATGGATTGTTATATTGTTTTATAATTTTCAAAATTACTTTATTTTCTTTTGTCTTGATACAAAAGAAACAAAAGATCAAGACTAGAACGCTTCGCCTAAAAAATAAGAGCAATCCCTAAATTATTTAAACTCGCTCTGCTCAAACAGAAAATAATTTTTAACGGAATTACTCATAATTTTTCTTAACGGCTCCACGTTCTTAGGTCGAAAAGTGTAGTAGTTAATACCTCATTTAAACTTAGCTTAAACTTAAATAATTATCTTTGAAAAAAAACATTTTAAATGAAAGAGATTGCACTTACTGTTGGGGCTCTTTACGGTGGATTGGCGGTAGTTTTTGGTGCTTTTGGAGCCCATGCTTTAAAAAAAAGAATGGAACCCGAATTACTGGCTAGCTTTGAAACAGGAGTGAAATACCAAATGTATCATGCCCTAGCTTTATTACTGGTAGGTTTACTTTTACCTTTTAATGATAGCGTGCATAATGCCGTGGTATATTGCATGGTTATTGGAACTTTCCTCTTTTCGTTTAGCATTTACGGCTTATGTTTAACCTCTATGAACGGTAACAAATGGCGCTTTTTAGGTCCTATTACCCCATTAGGCGGTTTGTTATTGGTTACGGGCTGGTTCTTGTTACTCATCAGTTTGTAACAAATTTCGTATTTTGCTACTTATTGCATTAAATTTAATTACCTAAAAACTAAATATGAAAACAAATACACTTGCACTTTCGCTGTGCTTGTCGGCTACGGTTTTAGTAGGTTGTAAAAAAGACAATCAAATTGCGGAAACCGAATTGCCCGATCCTTTAATTACACACCGCGATACTACGGTAAATGCGGCTGATGATTTTTTCCATTATGCCAACGGTCAGTGGTTTAAAGACAATCCGATTCCGAACTCAGAACGAAGCAATGGAATTTTTAGAACCATTGCCGACACTATCAATTCGCAAATCAAGCAGATTTGTATTAAAGCGTCGGAAGACACTCACGCCGAAAAAGGGAGCAACAAACAAAAAATTGGAGATTTCTACGCTGCCGGTATGGATGAAGCCGGAATTGAAAAAGCGGGTTTATCGCCTCTTTCAGCACAAATGAAAGCCATTGATGCCATTAAAGATATTCCGTCGTTAATGACTACCATTGGGTACTTACAAACACAAGGTTCTGGTCCTGCTTTTGGTTTTTATGTTGGTCAAGATGATAAAATAAGTACGCAATACGCCATTTTCTTGATGCAAGGTGGTTTGGGTATGGGTAATCGTGATTATTACTTTAATACCGATGCAGAAACTACAAACATTAGAAATGAATATGTTAAGCATTTGGAAGCTATGCAAAAGCTTACAGGTCAAGATGCTGCAACAGCTATGACCAATGCGCAATTAATCATGAAAATGGAAACCGAATTGGCAAAAGCTTCTCGTAAGTTGGAAGAGCTACGTGATCCAATTCGCAATTACAACAAAATGAAGGTTTCCGAATTGAATGCTATTGCTCCTGCAGTAAACTGGCAATCGGTTTTTCAAGCCATGGGGGTTCAAAATGCAAACGAAGTTATTGTTGGGCAACCAGAGTTTTTTAAGGCTTTAAATGCTGCTGTTAAAACCTATAGCATTGATAACTGGAAAGTATATTTAAAATGGCATTTGGTTGATGCGTATGCGTCTTACCTTCCTAAAGCTATAGATCAGCAAAACTTTTATTTCTTTAGCACAGTTATGAATGGTGTTAAAGAACAAAAACCGCGTTGGAAACGTGTAGTTGAACAAACTGACGGTGCTTTAGGGGAACTAATTGGTCAGATTTACGTTGCTGAATACCTTCCGAAAGGTTCTAAAGAAAAACTGTTAGAAATAGGAAACAACATTCGTGATGTATATGCCGAACGAATTAAAAAGCTTGACTGGATGAGCGAGGCAACGAAACAAAAAGCCTTAAGCAAATTGAGTAAAATTGTTATGAAAGTGGGCTATCCTGACAAATGGAAAGACATGAGTAATCTTACTATAGATCGTAGTTCGTATTGTGCCAATGTGATACGCACTAATATCTGGAATCATAATTATATGGTTAACAAATTTGGGAAACCGGTAGATCGTACCGAATGGGGTATGTATCCACAAACTTATAATGCGTACTACAACCCAAGCAATAATGAAATTGTTGTGCCGGCTTGTAATATTATTGTTCCAGGATTTGAAGGTCGTATGCCAGACGATGCCATTTTGTATGGTATTATTGGTGGTTCTACATTTGGACATGAAATTACTCATGGTTTTGATGACCAAGGTGCGCAATACGACGAAAACGGTAACTTAAATAATTGGTGGACTGCCGAAGATTTGAAAAAATTCCAGGAAAAAACCAAACTTATCGTAGAACAGTTTAACAACTATACGGTTTTAGGAAACAAGCATTTAAACGGTGATGCTACTCAAGGTGAAAATATTGCCGATTTAGGTGGCATTGTTATGGGGTATGAAGCATTCAAGAAAACAGAACAATACAAAAAGCAACAAAAAATTAGTGGTTTAACACCCGATCAGCGTTTCTTTTTAGGGTATGGTTATGCTTGGATGGTAAACATGAAGAATGAAGCTATGGCTAATCAAATCATGACCGATGTACATGCTCCAGCGCAATGGCGCATTAACGGTCCATTAAGCAATATGCCTGAGTTTTATAAAACGTTTGGTGTAACCGAAAGCAGTAAAATGTTTTTACCGGAAAACAAACGTGTTAAAATCTGGTAACCGTAAAGATATACCATAAAAAAACCGCTCGATTGAGCGGTTTTTTTTATTGATAAAGTATCTATTAAGGGAAGATACCTCTTTGTTTGTATGCCATTTCGATACGAACTAATGCTTGAATGTAAGCAGCTGTTCTCCAATCGGTTTTGTATTGACCTCCTGTAATTACAACACGGTTGAAAGCGTCTTCTACTTTCTTTCTTAACTTGATGATTACATCATCCATAGTCCAGATTTCACCGTTACGGTTTTGTAACCACTCAAAGTATGAACCGATTACACCCCCTGAATTACATAAAATATCAGGAATAATTTCTACACCTTTTTTCAATAAGATAGCTTCACCTTCAGTATCGATAGGACCATTAGCTCCTTCTGCAATTACTTTAGCTTTAACTGTATCTGCATTATCAGCAGTAATTTGGTTTCCTAAAGCAGCTGGAACAACAATATCACAATCGATATCGAAGAAATTAGCTGAAATATAATCTTGTGAGTTTTTGAAACCAGAAATAGTTCCGTTGTCTGCTTGAAAACGTAATAACGCTTCTGGATCGATTCCTTCTGGGTTATAAATTGTTCCTGTTGCATCTTGAACTCCAACTAAAATAGCTCCGTTTTTGTTCATGAAGTGAGCAGCCCAATATCCTACGTTACCAAAACCTTGAACAATATATGTTTTACCTTCTAAAGTTGTGTTTCTTAATTTTGCCCAAGACTCTAAAGTAGCTACTACTCCAAATCCTGTTGCACGGTCACGACCTTCTAAACCTCCTGATCCAACTGGTTTACCAGTAACAACGTGTTGGTTTTTAGAACGCTCTGCTGGTGCTTTTGTAGACATGTATGTATCTGCAATCCAAGCCATCATTTGTGCATTTGTGTTAACATCTGGAGCTGGAATATCATATTCCGGACCGATATTATCACCTAAAGCATATGTAAAACGACGTGTAATTCTTTCTAATTCTCCTTGAGAATATTTTTTAGGATCCAATTGAATTCCTCCTTTTCCACCACCGTACGGTAATCCCGCTAACGATGTTTTCCAAGTCATCCAAGTAGCTAATGCTCTAGCAGCATCGATATCTACAGTTGGGTGGTAACGTAAACCTCCTTTGTAAGGTCCTAAGGCATTGTTATGTTGTACACGGTATCCTGTGAAAACTTCTACAGTCCCGTTATCCATTTTTACTGGAAAATGTACTACAATTTCATTATTGGTTGATGATAGGATTTTTTTAACGGTTTCGTCTAATCCCATTACTTTAGCTGCTTTGTCGAACTGATTTTTTACGTTCTCGTACATGCTAGGCTGAGGCTTTGTTGCTGTTGCCATACTCTGATTATTTACAACTTAAATTTTGTTTGTTTGTTCTTTTTGCTTTCAAAAAAAGCAAGCAAATATATGGTTTTTTACTATACTCAAAATCATTTTTCAAATAAAAATAACACCCAAATAAACATTTTAACAAACCTTTAGAAATACTTTGTATATTACTGTGCTTAAGTAACAAAAGTTACGCTGCGAGCTTTTATAAATAATACCTTTGTTTAAAAATTACAAATAGATGCAAGAGCAATTATTACGGGAATCTTACGGTTATTTATTTGAAGAAGAATTGTTAACCGAAATGGTAGCTGTAGGAGTTTATAAAAAGTTTAGTCCCGATGAAATTCTTATTGAGGTTGGACAACAAATGCAATTTATGCCCATTTTACTCCATGGGGCTATCAAAATTTTACGTGAAGATGAAAACGGCGATGAATTGTTGCTTTATTTCTTGGAAAAAGGTGATACTTGCGCTATGACGCTAAGTTGTTGCCTTGGAAAAAATAAAAGTAAAATAACCGCTATTGCAGAAAC
Organism: Flavobacterium sp. IC2-16; assembly: GCF_055521455.1. Taxonomy (NCBI): domain Bacteria; kingdom Pseudomonadati; phylum Bacteroidota; class Flavobacteriia; order Flavobacteriales; family Flavobacteriaceae; genus Flavobacterium; species Flavobacterium sp. IC2-16. The sequence continues at coordinate 213,001 of NZ_CM145480.1, forward strand.
GGAAGGCGAATTGCTCATGATTCCGATTGCTAAAATGGAAGAATGGCTTATTACCTATAAATCGTGGCGCAATTTTGTTTTTGAAAGTTACAACATCCGTTTAATGGAAATGCTCGAAGCCATTGACACACTGGCTTTCATGAAAATGGATGAACGTTTGTACAAATATTTAACCGATAAGGCTAAAGTTTTAGGTTCGACCGAAATTGCCAATACCCACCAAGAAATTGCTACCGATATGCATACGTCGAGAGTGGTTATTTCCCGTTTATTAAAGAGTTTGGAACTAGAAGGGAAAATAAAATTAAACCGAAACAAAATCGAAATTCTAGAATTCTAAATGGAAATTTTTGGATACATTGGCGCTTTATGCATCGGACTTATTTTAGGACTTACCGGTGGCGGTGGTTCGATTTTAACCGTTCCGTTACTGGTATATGTTTTAGGTTACAACCCTGTTACTGCAACAGCATATTCCCTTTTTATTGTAGGTACTACTTCGGCTTTTGGAGCAACTCAAAATTATTTTAAGGGCTTAGTAGCGTTAAAAAAAGGAATTGCTTTTGCTATACCTTCGTTTACTGCGGTTTATCTTACCAGACGTTATATCGTTCCTGCCCTACCCGATGTTTTCTTTTCGGTTTTTGAGTTTGAAATCACCAAAGAGTTTTTCTTAATGGTACTTTTTGGGATTATCATGCTTTTAGCTGCTTTTTCTATGTTGCGAAAAAAGAAAGAGATTGTTGACGATTCCGAAAAATCATTACTAACATTCTACTTTCAAACTATTATGGTAGGGGTTTTAATCGGTCTTATTGGAGCCGGTGGCGGATTTTTAATTATTCCTTCGTTGGTGTTTTTTGCAAAGCTTCCAATGAAAAAAGCAGTAGCAACATCTTTATTAATTATCACCTTAAATTCGCTTATTGGTTTTTTAGGGGATTTACAAAATTTAACGATAGATTGGTCCTTTTTATTGGTCTTTACCTCTATTTCGGTAATTGGAATTTTTATCGGCATTTATCTTAATAAGTTCCTAAATGATGCCCAACTTAAAAAAGGTTTTGGTTTCTTTGTACTTTTAATGTCGGTTTTTATTTTAATTAAAGAGATTTTTGGTTTGTGACTTTTGTCACATTCCAATACTTGGAAATAAAATACTTTTACAAAAAAAAATAAATACTATGAAAATTGAACAGATTTATACCGGTTGTATTGCACACGCAGCATATTATATTGAAAACAATGGTGAAGCCGCTATTTTCGATCCGCTTCGCGAAGTTCAACCTTATATAGACAAAGCAGCAAAAGATAATGCTACCATTAAATATATTTTTGAAACGCATTTTCACGCAGATTTCGTTTCGGGACATTTGGATTTAGCACAAAAAACCGGAGCTAAAATTGTGTACGGGCAAACCGCAAAACCCAATTTTGATGCAATAATTGCTGAAGACAACCAAGAATTTAAAATTGGCGATGTAACCATTAAAGCTATTCACACTCCTGGACATACGCTTGAAAGCACAACTTATCTTGTAATTGACGAAAACGGAAAAGAGCACGGGATTATTACAGGGGATACTTTATTTATTGGTGATGTTGGACGACCTGACTTAGCACAAAAACTTGTAACCGATTTAACACAGGAAAAATTGGCTGGTATGTTATTCGACTCGTTACGCAACAAAATCATGCCGCTTTCGGACGATTTAATTGTTTATCCTAATCATGGTGCTGGAAGTGCTTGTGGTAAAAACATGAGTAAAGAAACTACCGATACATTAGGGAATCAAAAGAAAAACAACTACGCCCTTCGTGCAGATATGACTAAAGAAGAGTTTATTGCCGAATTGTTAGACGGTCTTGGAGCTCCTCCTGCATATTTTCCTCAAAATGTTTTGATGAACATTCAGGGTTATGATAGCTTAGAAATGGTTATGAATAAAGCAAACACTGCTTTAGAGCCTGCTGCATTTGAAGCTGTTGCCAACCAAACAGAAGCTTTGATTTTAGATGTTAGAAACCAAGATGCTTTTGTGAAAGAACACATTCCTGGATCGATATTTATTGGTTTAGATGGTAATTTCGCCCCTTGGGTTGGAGCTTTAATCATGGATGTTAAACAGCCTATTTTATTAATTACTCCAGAAGGCCGTGAAGAAGAAACTATAACAAGATTAGCTCGTGTTGGGTTTGATAATTGTTTAGGGTATTTAAATGGTGGTGTAACAGCATGGGAAAACGCCGGTTTCGAAACCGACAGTATTGTTTCCATATCACCGGAGCAATTTGCCAACGAAAAAGACACTACCAAACTTCCTGTTATTGATTCTAGAAAACCCGGGGAATATAGTGCAGAACATGTTGAAAACGCAATAAACATTCCGTTAGACTTTGTTAATAGTCAATTGGCTGAAGTACCAACAAATGGTGATTTCTATTTGCATTGTGCTGGTGGATATCGTTCGGTAATTATGGCTTCTATTTTAAAAGCCAGAGGATATCATAACATGATTAATGTAGAAAAAGGAATTGCAGGGATTCGAAATGCTGGCGTTGCATTGACCAACTTTGTTTGTCCATCAACTTTAAAGTAATTAAATCAATTTAACTTATATAAAATCAGGCTTTGTCCTGATTTTTTTTATTCCGCATCCTAACAAAAATTTGGCAAACGGAAATGATTATTGATACTATTTTTTAAATACTTTTGCATCGAAAACAAATTAAAAAAACAAATTTCAAAAAATGAATACTAAATTTTTATTATTATCTGCAGTATTTGCTTTTGTTTCTTGTAGTAAAGTTGCTAAAGACGAATATCTAATTAAAGGTACTGCTACAGGAATTGAAAATGGCAAAATGGCTATTTTACAAGTACAAAACGAAATGGGTATGTTGCCTAAAGATACCGCTAAAGTAGAAAATGGAAAATTTGTACTAGAAGGTAAATACACCGACGGACCGGAAATTGGATTTATTATGATCGAGGGTATGAGATCTGGTATGGTACCTTTTATTCTTGAAAATGGCGAAATTACTGTTACAGTAGATAAAGACACTATTCAAAAGTCTAGAATTGGTGGTACAAGTAACAACGATAAATTTCAAGGTTATAACGACGAGACTAGTCCGATTTTCAAACGTATGGTAGCTTTTCAAAAAGCAAATCAAGACAAGTTTGTTGCAGCAAGTAAAGCTAACGATACTATTACTGTCAATGCTTTACAAAAAGAAAACAGAACTTTCCAAACCGAAATGGACAAAGTTTCTGAATCATTCATCGAAAAAAATCCGCAAGCGTTCTTGTCTATATTATTGTTAGAAAACTTTATGAACAGACAAACTATGGATAATGCAAAAATCCAGAAGTTTTTCAATACTTTATCATCAGACATTAAAAAATCTAAAAGCGGAATTCGTGTAGAAGAATATCTAAAAGCTTTAGGAGCTGTTGAAATAGGTAAAGAAGCACCAGCTTTTTCTGCACAATCTCCAGATGGAAAAACCATTTCTTTAAAAGAATCTTTAGGTAAAGTAACTATCGTTGATTTCTGGGCTTCATGGTGTCGTCCTTGTCGCGCAGAAAATCCAAATGTTGTAGCACTTTATAATGAGTTTCATGCGAAAGGTTTAAACATTATTGGTGTTTCATTAGATAAAAACGCTGATAAGTGGAAAGAAGCAATTGCTAAAGACAATTTGACTTGGACACATGTTTCGAATTTAAAATTCTGGGATGAGCCTATTGCAAAACAATATAATGTTAAGTCAATTCCTGCTACATTCCTTTTGGATTCAACTGGAAAAATTGTTGCAACAGACCTTAGAGGAGAAGAATTGAAAGCTAAAGTAGCCGAATTATTAGCTAAATAAGGCTCGCTTTACGCTATTTTATACTAAAATCTCCTTCGGGAGATTTTTTTATATAATTCAAATACAATGCATTAAAAAAAAGTTATCAATTATCTTTATTTTAAATTTGCATACTGAAAAAACAGTTCTATATTTGCAACCGCAATACTGATTTGCGTTGGGGAGATACTCAAGCGGCCAACGAGGGCAGACTGTAAATCTGCTGACTAAGTCTTCGCAGGTTCGAATCCTGCTCTCCCCACAAATAAATAAAAAAGCAAGCTAAATAAGCTTGCTTTTTTGTTTTTATACTCTTTCTATTTATTTTTTTTCTAAAATAAAAAGCTGTCAAATTAACTGCCGTAATTTTCTTTAAGTTTTCGCATTAAAAGTCTGACTCCTTGCTGTATGTCTGAATTGAATGCATTAGTAAAAATAATATATGCTTTAAGACTAATTCTATCAATATGTACAATTGTAAAATACGTTTCTGCACCTGTACCGGAATGTACAGAAAGCTCTTTACCGTTTTCGAAAATATTAAACCAACCCATAGAATAATTGCTACTTCCTTTATGAATAAAATTGTATGTTTCGGATTTTAAATAATTATTTTGTCCCTCAAGTCCTTGCAGATTTAGCTGAATAAATTTAATATAATCTTTCAATGAAATATTCAAATCGCCTGCAGGTTCAGTATAATCTAGATGATAATCAAAAGTAGAAGGAATAGGTATTAATCTACCATTTTCAGTACTATGACCCCAAGTATCTTTTTGTTTTTGATTTTCCGGCCAAGAAAATTTTACATGTAACTTCAAATCTTTATTAAATACTTTTTCAACTAGTTTTTCCCAACTTTTTCCCGTTACTTTTTCCACCATTAACGCAGCCAAAGTATAACCAGCATTAGAATAAATAAATGGATTTTGTTCATCGAGTTGCAAACGCTCTAAGGTTAAGACAAAATGACTAAACTGGATTCTTTTTTGTTGATTTGTTCCTTTAAAATTTGGAATAATTGGATCATCACCTTCTATACCTTGAAAAGGCTGAATTCCAGCTTTATGACATAATAAATCATGTAATGTTATGTCTGCGTATTCTGGCCTCGAAGATTCTTTCCATTCAGGAAACAAATCGAAAAATTTTGAAGTCCATTTCAATTTTCCTCTTTCTACATACTTAGCAATAATAAAAGCTGTTAATGCTTTAGTATTCGAGCCAATATGAAATCTATCGTTCAAAGTAGCAGAATCTGGCAGATTGACAGAATGCTTCCCTACTGATGCAATTTCAAAAATAGTTTTACCATCAATTACTGCGTAATTAATCTCAGGTATGTTAAAAGCTTTGTGAATGGAGTCTGCGTATTGAATTGTTCTTTGCCCCCAAATAAAACTCCAACTTAAAACGAATAGAATAATTAAAAAGCTTCGTTTCATTTATATCTATTTATAACGATAATTGTTTACAATATTATCAATAAGTAATTACATAAACTTAGCACAATTATTTTGAATACAAATATAATTGATGTATCAATATTGTTCTTGAAGGTATTTAAAAAAACCTGAACATTGTTCAGGCTTTTTTAATTTATTATTTATGAATTAATCCAAAATAAAACTCACTTGCACGGTAGCTGTAATTTCAATTTCACCAACAGCAAGAGTTTCTCTAGGCATTGAAGCATCTTCTGCCATTGCCATAGCGGCTCCTTTATACATTGGCTGCGGAATATACACTTGGGTATTATCTGAAATTAAAAGTGCTTTACCAACTTTCTGGTTTAATACCGAAACATAATCTTCTGCTTTTTTCTTGGCATTTTGCATTGCTTTTTTTCGCGCTTCACTTTCCAATTCTACCATTTTAGATGATCTGAATTCTACATCGTTAATAGCATTAACACCTGTATCGGTAACATCCATCATGAATTCGTTATATTTTGAAATATTCTTTAACGTTACAGTAATCGTTTGATTAGCTTGGTACGAATATTTCTTGGTTTGATAATCGTAATTTTTAAACAAATTCATTTGGGTAGTTTGATAATCTGACGCTGCTATTCCAAACTTTTTTATGTATTTCAGAACTTTTTCTATAGCAATATCGTTTTGTTTTTTTACTTCGGCAGCCTCTTTTCCCGAATTTTGAACACCTAATCGAATAACGGCAATATCTGGAACGGTTTTTACTTTTCCTTCACCTGTTACTGAAATTTGAGGAACTTGTGTGTTTTTTTGTTCTTGTGCAAATGTTGTCATGGCAAAAACAAGCATTAGAGTTAAAAATACTTTTTTCATACTATTATTTTTTTGTTGCAATTTGTAAGTCAAACAATATGCCAAACTATAGCTTACCGCTTTTATGTAACAGAAACAAAGCTACAATGGGAATAAATAACAATACAACCATTTCTGTATTGTCTTGAAACATTGAAGGCACTTGCGACAAGGTTATAATATATCCTCCAACAGCGCCTCCAAAATGTGCCGAATGTCCTATATTGTCGGTTCGTGATTTCATTCCGTATATAGAATACAGCAAATACCCAATACCAAAAAGATAAGCCGGAATTGGAATTGGAATAAAAAACAAATACAGACTCATATTCGGCTCTAACAATATCGCTGAATACAATACGCCTGTAACTGCTCCAGAGGCTCCAATGGCTGAGTAATAATATTCGTTTTTATGAAAATACAAACTCAGAAGACTCCCGCAAATTAAACTTCCGAAGTAAATTATTAAAAAATGAATCTCGCCCAAATAATCAATAACCACCGGGGCAAAAAAATACAACGTAAACATGTTAAAGAACAAATGTCCAAAATCAGCGTGTAAAAATCCAGAAGTAATCATACGTATATGTTCTCCGCTTCGTATGCTTCCTACATGAAACTCATATTTTTTAAAAAATGACAGGTCGGTAAAACCTTTGTAACTTACAATGCCCGTAATAGCTATTAGAATTAATAAAACTGGATTCATGGTTTGAATTTTCTTCTTGTAAAAATAACCAATGTTTCTTTACAGAATGTTAATTTAATGAAAGAATAATAGGTTTAAAAAGTATATTTGTAAAAAATTAAACGAATGCAGTTTATCATATATTTATTGGTATACCCCATTTTATTGTTGGTTTCCATTCTACCATTTCCCTTGTTTTATTTTTTATCCGACTGTATCTGCTTTTTACTGTACCGCGTAATAGGATATCGTAAAAAAGTAGTTCGACAAAACATTCAACTTACACTTCCTCATCTTTCAAAAGCCGAGCAATTAGAAGTAGAACGAAAGTTTTACCACCATATGTGTGATATGTTTCTGGAGATGATTAAATCGATGACCATCTCTAAAAAAGAGATGCAAAAACGTTTTACATTTTCAAATATTGAATTGTTTCACGAATACGAAAAGAAAAACAAAAGTATCATTCTTTTTTATGCGCATTATGCCAGTTGGGAATGGTCTACAACATTAGGTACTTATACTACTTTTAAAGGATTTGGTATCTATAAAAAAATCAAAAACCCCTATTTTGATAAGCTTGTAAAAGATATACGCTCCAAATTTGATGCTACTTTAATTGACACCAAAACAACGGTTAAAACGGTAACTAAAAATCAGGAAAAAGGAATATTGGGTGTTTACGGTTTTATTAGTGACCAAAACCCTGTGCCTAACCGCACAAATTATTGGGATACTTTTATGGGCTATACTGTTCCTATTCATGTAGGAGGTGAAAATCTTGCTAAAAACCTTGACATGAATGTTTTATACATGAAAGTTGCTAAAGTAAAAAGAGGTCATTATAATGCTACTTTTATACCTATAAGTGATAATGCAGCTTCATTACCCGAACATGAAATTAGTCGCAGGTTCATAAAAGAAGTAGAAAAACAAATCTATGAAGCGCCGGAATATTATTTTTGGACACACAAACGTTGGAAACACAGAAAAGAAAAAGCTCAGTAATACTGAGCTTTTTCTTTATAATTTAAACCAATTGTTTACCATTTCTTTTTCTTTATTTAAGGCGTGTTTATGAACAAATTCATTAGAGTTTTTATTGTACTCATATTCTTTAGCCCATACTTCGTGATTTTCTGCTAATGCCTTTATGCTATTACAAACATATTCAATTTCTGCAGAAGTGGTTGTTGGATGAATTGACATACGAATCCATCCCGGTTTTTCAATTAAATCACCCGCCGTAATCTTATCGGTTAAATAATGTGATTGTTCTTGGTCTACATGTAATAAATAATGCCCATAAGTCCCCGCACAACTACAACCTCCACGGGTTTGAATTCCAAAACGATCATTTAGTAATTTCACACCTAAATTAAAATGAAGATTATCAATGTAAAATGAAATTACACCCAAACGTTCTTCGTGTTGACCTGCTAAAATATTTAAATTAGGAATCGCTTTTAGTTGTTCAAAAACATAGGCAACAATTTCATGCTCCCTTTTTAAAATATTAGCCACTCCCATTTTTTCTTTTAACTGAATCGCTAAAGCTGTTTTAATAACCTGAAGAAACCCAGGAGTACCACCATCTTCGCGCTCTTCAATATTATCTAAATACTTGTGCTCTCCCCAAGGATTTGTCCAACTTACAGTTCCTCCACCTGGATGATCCGGAACCATATTTTTATATAGTTTTTTATTAAAGATAAGTACACCCGAAGTACCAGGTCCACCTAAGAATTTATGTGGTGAAAAGAAAATCGCATCCAGATATCCTTCAGGGTTATCGGCAGGATGCATATCAATTTGAATATATGGCGCTGAACAAGCAAAATCCACAAAACAAACTCCGTTGTACTGATGCACCAATTTGGCTACTTCGTGATACGGTGTTCGAATTCCTGTTACGTTAGAACATCCTGTAATTGAGGCGATTTTTAAAGTTCTATCTTTATATTGCTCCAACAATGCTTTGAAGCTATTCAAACAAATCAACCCTTTTTCACAAGCTGGGATTACTTCAACTTTTGCGATAGTTTCCAACCATGATGTTTGATTGGAGTGATGCTCCATGTGAGAAATAAAAACCACAGGCTTTTTCTCATCGGGTATTTGAGTATATTTTTGAAGATTTTCAGGAACTTTAAGTCCTAGTATACGCTGAAATTTATTGACTACGCCAGTCATACCCGTACCGTCAACAATTAAAACATCATCAGCATTACTGTTCACGTGTTTTTTGATGATGTGACGCGCTTCGTGATATGCCATTGTCATAGCTGTACCAGAAACCGTAGTTTCGGTATGTGTATTGGCAACAAAAGGTCCGAATTCGTTGATTAACTTCTCTTCAATAGGTCGATACAAACGCCCTGAAGCCGTCCAATCGGTATAAATTATTTTTTGAGTCCCAAACGGTGATTGGAATTCCTGATTTATTCCGATAATATTCTCTCTAAACTGCTGAAAATACTGTTCCAGTTGTGTGGTTTTTTCAGTTGTAGTCATTTCATTTTGCATTTGAGTTCAAAGATACAGTTTTTTGGAAATTTGATTCTTTGATTCTATTGATTTTAAACACCTTTGGTTGATTTTTAACAAACGGCAGCATTTTCATTAAAAAACCCTGAGTGTTACTCAGGGTTTTCTATTATATTCCAGCTATTTGTTTCAGCTCACTCACAAAACGTTCCGCTAAAACATCGGCCGCATTTTGCGTTGGTGCTTCTGTGTAAATACGGATGATTGGTTCGGTATTCGATTTTCGCAGATGAACCCATTCTGTTGGAAAGTCAATTTTAACACCATCAATAGTTGATAAATTTTCCGAAGCATATTTCACTGCTATTTCTTTCATCACATTATCCACATCTATTTGAGGCGTAAGCTCTATTTTATTCTTACTCATGAAATACTGCGGATAAGCGGCTCTCATTTGGGCTACGGTTTGCGTTTGATTTGCTAAATGTGTTAAAAACAACGCTACTCCAACTAATGCATCACGACCATAATGGATTTCCGGATAAATGATTCCACCGTTTCCTTCGCCACCAATGATAGCATTTGTAGCTTTCATCAATTCTACGACATTCACTTCTCCTACTGCACTTGCCTGATAACTTCCGTTGTGTTTTTCGGTAATATCACGCAAAGCTCTAGATGATGACATGTTGGAAACCGTATTTCCTGGAGTTTTACTCAACACATAATCGGCAACAGCTACCAAAGTATATTCTTCACCGAACATTTCTCCATCATTAGAAATAAATGCCAAACGATCTACATCTGGATCTACTACAATTCCGAAATCGGCTTTCTCTTCTACAACCAATTTACAAATATCTCCTAAATGTTCTTTTAAAGGTTCTGGATTGTGTGGAAAATGTCCATTCGGTTCACAATACAACTTCACCACTTCAACTCCCATTTGTTCTAATAACTTAGGAATAATGATACCTCCCGATGAATTTACACCATCTACAACCACTTTAAACTTTCGTTTAGCCACTGCATCTGCATCAACCAAAGGTAAATTCAACACTTCGTCGATGTGAATATCCATGTATGCCTCGTTTTCGGTAATCGTTCCCAAATTATCTACATCGGAAAAATCGAAAGCTTCTGCTTCGGCAATTTCAAGAATTTTAGCACCATCAGCTCCGCTCAAAAATTCACCTTTTGCATTTAGCAATTTTAAAGCGTTCCATTGCTTCGGATTGTGGGATGCTGTCAAAATAATTCCACCATCGGCTTTTTCCAAAGGAACTGCCACTTCAACGGTTGGTGTGGTCGACAACCCTAAATCGATTACATCAATTCCTAACCCTATCAAGGTATTAACAACTAGATTATGAATCATTGGACCAGATATTCTTGCATCCCTACCAATAACAACCGTTAACTTATCTTTTTTAATGTTTTGCTTTAAAAATGTTCCGTAAGCCGAAGCGAATTTCACGGCATCAACCGGAGTTAGATTATCCCCAACTTTTCCGCCAATTGTACCACGAATTCCAGAAATTGATTTTATTAATGTCATAATATGATTTATTCTAAATTTTGAATTTTAAATTATAAATGAGTCACAAATATAACGAATTGTGGTTTTGAGAAAATCATTTAAAATTTAAATTTCATCATTTAAAATTATTAAATTGGTCCTATGAACTTTTTAGCACACATCTATCTTTCCGGAGAAAACGACCTGATAAAAATTGGCAATTTTATGGCCGATGGTATTCGCGGTCATGACTATGAGCAATTCCCGATAGATGTTCAAAAAGGAATTTTATTGCATCGAGCTATAGATACTTTTACGGACGCCCACCCCATTTTCAGGCAAAGTAAGCATCGTTTACATGAAAAATACGGTCATTATTCCGGTGTTATCATGGATATATTTTATGATCACTTTTTAGCTAAAAATTGGTCAAATTATTCTGCAGAAACATTAGAACATTATGCAGATAGGTTTTATCAATCATTACAAAAAAATTACGACTGGCTTTCGCCGAAAACCAAGAGCATGATGCCTTATATGATTGGTAGAAATTGGTTGGTTTCGTATGCTACCGTTGAGGGTATTGGAAAAATTTTATTTCAGATGGATCACCGCACTAAAAATCGTTCACATATGCAAAATTCTGTTCAGGAATTAAAAGAATTTTATACTGAATTTGAAGAAGAATTTACCACTTTTTTTGAAGAATTACGTGCACATGCCCAACAAAAACTTGCCATTTTGTAATGAACTTTGTTACCGAACTTGAAAACGCTTTTTACAAGAACGCTTCCACAGAATTAGCTGCTCCTATGGAAGCCTACATGAAAAACAATTTTCCTTTTTTAGGCATCAAAACTACACCTAGGCGCGATTTATTCAAAGCAATATGGAATAATCACAAAACAGAAATAAATGAAAATGCACGTGTTATTGCAAAACAACTGTTTGGAAAAAAAGAACGTGAATTTCATTATTGTGCTATTGAGATTCTGATTAAAGAACTCAAGAAAAACTACAAAAAAGAAGACATTAAACTCATTGAAATGGTAATCGTTACCCATTCATGGTGGGATAGTGTAGATACAATTGCTAAATGGCGGTTTCAAATTTCTAGCGCAACGCTAGAGTATCACAAATATATCTTTTTTTAGATTACATAATTTCTAAAATCATAGAATCAAAAACTTCTTTTGGAGTTTGATAGTCGAGTACCTTTCTGGGTCTTTCGTTGAGTTCATTTTGAACTTGTTTGAGGCGTTTTTTTGTTACGGTTGATAAATCTGTTCCTTTTGGGAAATAGTCTCTTAAAAGGCCGTTTGTGTTTTCATTGGTAGGTCTTTCCCATGGGCTGTATGGATGAGTGAAATATACCTGTACTTTGGTGTTTTTGGTAAATAATTTATGTTGTGCCATTTCGGTTCCGTTGTCGTAAGTAAGCGATTTTTTCATTAGAGTAGGGAGTTGCTTAAATTCCTTTTCAAAAGCTTTTCTAACGGATTTAGCGTCTCTTGATTTTAGGTGTACCAATATGACCGCTCTGGTTGATCTTTCCACTAAAGTTCCTATTGCGGATTCTCTGTTTTTACCTAAAATTAAGTCTCCTTCCCAATGTCCAGGAATCTCTCTTCCGATTACTTCCTCCGGGCGTTCATCGATTCTTATAGGGTCTTTAATGGTTGTTCTTTTATCTGTTCCTCTTCGGGTATTTCCTCTGTATTTTCTTTTTTGTCTTAACTCGGAAATGAGCGTGCTTTTGAGTTCTTTTTTAGAATGTAGATAGATGTAAAGATAGATCGTTTCGTGGCTTACCTGCATGTTTTTGTTGTTAGGAAATAAACGTTTTAAACTTACAGAAATTTGATCAGGTGACCAAAACTTAGCCAGTTTGTCATGAATGTAATTTTGAAGTTCTGGGTTTAGTTTTATTTTACTTTTCCCATATTTTCTATTAATGCATCGGTCATAAGAATTCATGTTTGCTTCCCAAGACTGATAAGTTTTTTTCTGGTACTTTTTGATTTCTCTGTAGATGGAAGTCTTATGTCTTCCAAGCCTTAAAGCAATGGCAGGGCAGGAGAGGTTTAAAGCTAATAGTTTTTCAATTTCAATACGCTCTTTGAGAGTTAATCGGCTGTACTTTTTCATAATTAACGAACTTATAAATTTCTTTAAAAAGTTGCGTTAGATTATTGAACCGGCGAATACCTTTTAGGCAACTATCTGAACCAGTTTCCTGAAGAAATTATTAATGTGGTAAACCGATTTTCGAATTCAGAAAATATGTGGTTAAATCGTTCGGCGATTCTATTTCAATTGGATTACAAAGCAAAAACTAATGCCAAATTGTTATTTTCAATTTGTGAGAAACATGCTGGCTCTTCAGAATTTTTTATTCAAAAAGCAATTGGCTGGGCACTCCGTGATTACAGTCGGTTTAACCCTAATGGCGTCACTCAATTTGTGAACAAAACCGAACTAAAACCCTTAAGCAAAAGAGAGGCATTGCGAAAATTATGATTTTTTTTAATTCGCTATTCGTTTAAAAAGGTGTATTTTTGAATTTTAAATACAAAAGTACTCCTTTATAATGCCCACTCGGAAAGTTTCTCCAATCACATTATTCATTCGCAAACAGTTTAAGCGATTGGAAGGCACCTTATTGCTGTTAAAATCTGTTTTAAATAACCGTCAATTCTTATATTTATCCTGTGTTTTAGTTGGGATTTCATCTGCATTAGCGGTAATTGTTTTGAAGACATTTGCGCACTGGGTTTTTCGTTTTGCCAATTATATAGACAGTTATTTACATCTTCCGTACTCCAACAGTTTACTTCCTGTAATCGGAATTGTTTTGACCGCATTCATTATCAAGAAATTCCTAGATGGTAGTATTGAAAAAGGAACTTCACAAATCATGATTGCTGTAGCGAAAAATTCAGGAATCATGCCGCGTAAGCAAATGTATGCTCAAATTATTACCAGTTCACTTACAGTTGGTTTAGGTGGTTCGGCAGGATTAGAATCGCCCATTACCATTACAGGTGCTGCTTTTGGTTCCAATTATGCTCAAAAATATAGATTCAACTATAAAGACAGAACACTATTGTTGGCTTGTGGGGTTGCTGCCGGTATTGCTGCAGCATTTAACGCTCCAATTGCCGGAGTTTTGTTTGCCATAGAAGTTATTTTAGCCGATATGAGTGTTACAGCATTCATTCCTATTATGATTTCTGCAGCTACAGGTTCATTGGTTGCAACGGTTCTTTTAAAAGAAGATATTTTATTATCCTTTAAAAACCAATTATCATTCGACTACCACAACATTCCGTATTATATTATATTAGGATTGTTATCCGGACTGGTATCTGTTTACCATGCTCGAAATTTTAGAAAGGTTGAACATTACTTTAATAAATTCAAATCATCTACATACAAAAAAGCGTTGGTTGGAGCCAGCATGCTTGCAGTACTAATTTTCTTTTTCCCAATGCTTTTTGGTGAAGGGTATGAAAGCATTAAAGTACTATCTTCATCTACACCTAATGTTCTTCTAGACAATACTTTCTTAGAAAAATTCAAAGCCAACGAATGGATTTTATTAATCTTTATCGGTTTAACCATGATGATTAAATCCATTGCCACGGGATTGACTTTAGGTAGTGGTGGAAACGGTGGAAACTTTGCCCCTTCTCTTTTTGTTGGTTCGTATTTAGGTTATTTTGTTGCTAAATTTTTTCAACTTACAGGTATCGATAAAGATATTCCTATTACCAATTTTTCGGTAGTGGGTATGGCTGGATTACTAAGCGGATTATTTCACGCCCCATTAACTTCTATTTTCCTTATTGCCGAAATCACAGGCGGTTATGGTTTAATGGTACCTTTGTTAATTGTTTCCTCTATAAGTTTTGCAATATCGAAAAAGATGGAAGGCCATTCAATGGATATCAAAGCCTTAGCCGAGACCGGAACGGTATTTACAAGTGATAAAGACCGAAATATTTTATCTTCAATTGAACTGTCAAAACATATTAAAACAGATTTCATAAGTATCCCTAATACAACAAAATTGGAGGATGTTGCTAAACTGTTATCCGAAACCAAACAATTTGTTTTTCCCATTGTAAATGAAAACGATGAATTTGAAGGAATAATCGATTTTAATCGAATCAGGCCTATACTTTTCAATAATTTTCAATTGAAATATTCATTGCTTACCGATGTAATGACACAGCCAAAAGAAACCATTTGTTACGATGAACTTATGGAAACAGTGATGGATAAATTTGAAAGCTCTAATGATGATATCTTATTTGTTTTAAAAGACAAAAAATGTTTGGGTTATATCGAGCAGATTGATGTACTTCACACCTATCGTGAAAAACTTAAATCATTACGTATCGAATAATTCCTGCTTTTTCTTTTGCATCGAATACCTAAAAATTAGCCACAAAACTGTACCTTTGCGTTTTGCACAACTACACAGCTAATTATGTTTAATTCTGAAGAAACTATTGAAGTTTTAGGAGCTCGCGCTCATAATCTTAAAAATATTGACGTTGTCATTCCTCGTGAAAAACTTGTGGTGATTACAGGACTATCCGGGTCGGGAAAATCTTCGCTTGCATTTGACACTATATATGCCGAAGGACAACGCCGTTATATTGAAACGTTCTCAGCATATGCTCGTCAATTTTTGGGCGGATTGGAACGCCCCGATGTAGATAAAATTGATGGTTTATCTCCCGTTATTGCAATAGAACAAAAAACAACCAGTAAAAGTCCGCGATCTACTGTTGGAACCATTACAGAAATATACGATTTCCTCCGTTTATTATATGCTAGAGCCGGAGAAGCTTATAGTTATAATACGGGCGAGAAAATGGTTTCCTATTCGGATGATCAAATTAAATCGTTGATTTTCGAAAATTTCAACGGAAAACGAATCAATATTCTGGCTCCAATTATTCGTTCCCGAAAAGGACATTATCGCGAGCTTTTTGAACAAATTTCAAAACAAGGCTTTTTAAAAGTTCGTGTTGATGGCGAAATCAGAGATTTAGAATACGGTATGAAAGTCGATCGCTATAAGACGCACGACATCGAAACCGTAATCGATCGCTTAGTTATCGAAGACAACGAAGATAACGACAAACGTCTTACCGAAAGCATCAAGACTGCTATGTATCATGGTGATGGCATCATGATGATTATAGAACAAGATAGTCAGGAAATTAGATATTTCAGTAGAAATTTAATGTGTCCTACAACCGGTATTTCGTATCCAAATCCAGAACCCAACAACTTCTCGTTCAACTCCCCTAAAGGTGCTTGTGAACATTGTAATGGATTAGGAACCGTAAACGAAATCAACTTAAATAAAATCATACCAAATCCGAAATTATCAATAAAACAAGGTGGATTTGCACCAATTGGTGAACAAAAAAGTTCATGGATATTCAAACAATTGGAAATCATTGGAGAAAAATTCGGATTTAAACTAACTGACCCCATTGATAAAATTCCAGCAGATGCCATGGAAATGATATTAAACGGTGGGAACGAAAAATTTTCAGTGGTATCCAAAGTAATGGGTATCACTAAAGATTATAAAATTGATTTTGAAGGGATATCAAATTTTATTAAAAACCAATATGAAGAAAGTGGCTCGGCTTCAATAAAACGATGGGCTAAGGAATTCATGGACGAAATTGAATGTTCGGAGTGTCATGGTAGCCGATTGAAAAAAGAAGCCCTTTATTTCAAAATCAATGCTAAAAATATTGGCGAGCTTTCTGCAATGGATATTGATGAGCTTAGCGAATGGTTTGACAATTTAAATGAAAACCTAACCGATAAACAAAAGGCTATTGCTTCTGAAATTGTAAAAGAAATCAAAGCACGTTTAAGTTTTTTGGTTGATGTTGGATTAAATTATTTGGCTTTAAACCGAAGTTCAAAATCATTATCGGGTGGTGAAGCACAACGTATTCGATTGGCAACGCAAATTGGGTCGCAATTGGTAGGTGTATTGTATATTTTAGATGAACCAAGTATTGGTTTACACCAGCGTGACAACGAAAAACTGATTCGTTCTTTAGAACAGTTACGGGATATTGGAAACTCGGTAATTGTTGTTGAACACGACAAGGACATGATTGAACGTGCCGATTACGTTATAGACATTGGACCAAAAGCTGGACGATTTGGAGGCGAAATAATTAGTAAAGGTACTCCCGCAGAATTATTGAAGGAAAACACCATAACTGCTCAGTATTTGAATGGCAAAATGGAAATTGCAGTTCCTAAAAAACGTAGAGATGGAAACGGAAAATCGTTAAAATTATCGGGAGCAACGGGAAATAATCTTAAAAATGTTTCTGTCGAATTTCCTTTAGGTAAACTAATTTGTGTAACTGGTGTGTCCGGAAGTGGAAAATCAACTTTAATTAATGAGACGCTTTATCCGATACTAAACACGCATTTCTTCAACGCCGTTAAAAAACCACAACCGTTTAAGAAAATTGAAGGATTAGAACATATAGACAAAGTAATTGATATCGACCAAAGTCCGATTGGACGTACGCCTCGTTCAAATCCGGCAACATATACCGATGTTTTCTCCGAAATACGTTCACTATTCACCCAAACGCCCGAAGCACAAATTCGAGGTTACAAACCAGGTCGTTTTAGCTTTAATGTTTCTGGTGGTCGTTGTGAAACTTGTGAAGGTTCTGGTGTTCGAACCATTGAAATGAGTTTTTTACCAGATGTATATGTTGAGTGTGAAACCTGTCAAGGAAAGCGATTCAATAGAGAAACGTTGGAAATTAGATATAAAGGTAAATCCATATCGGACGTTTTAGAAATGACGGTAGATGAAGCTGTAGATTTCTTCGAAAACATTCCGAAAATTTATCGAAAGGTAAAAACCATTCAAGATGTAGGTTTAGGCTATATTACACTTGGGCAACAAAGCACAACACTTTCGGGTGGTGAAGCACAGCGCATTAAATTAGCTACCGAGTTATCTAAAAAAGATACAGGAAACACGTTTTATATTTTAGACGAACCAACTACGGGTTTGCATTTTGAAGATATTCGTGTTCTAATGGATGTTATTAATAAACTGGTAGAAAAAGGAAATACGGTAGTTGTAATTGAACACAATCTTGATGTTATTAAACTTGCCGATTATATTATAGATATAGGTTACGAAGGAGGAAAAGGCGGCGGAGAGCTTGTTGCCAAAGGTACTCCTGAAGAAATCATTAAAAATAAAAATAGTTATACTGCGCAATTTTTGAAAAAAGAATTACATTAGCAGGCTATTTTAATTTTAACGAAAAGAAAATGATGAAAGATGAATTTTTAAGTGACGAAGATAAAATCCAGGAAGTTTTTAAACAGAAAACCTGGAATGAAATTCGTACCAATGATTCCTGGGCGATTTTTAAAATCATGTCGGAATTTGTGAATGGATATGAAACAATGGGTCGAATTGGACCTTGTGTTTCCATTTTTGGTTCTGCTCGTACAAAACCAGACAATAAATACTATCAATTAGCAGAAAAAATCGCTTATAAAATCAGTAAAGCGGGTTATGGTGTAATTACAGGCGGTGGTCCTGGAATTATGGAAGCTGGTAACAAAGGAGCACATTTAGGCAACGGAACTTCTGTTGGTTTAAATATTGAACTTCCTTTCGAACAACACTTCAATCCGTATATTGATAAAGATAAAAACTTGAATTTCGACTATTTCTTTGTACGTAAAGTAATGTTTGTAAAATACTCACAAGGATTTGTTGTTATGCCTGGTGGTTTTGGAACATTAGACGAATTATTTGAAGCAATTACCTTAATTCAAACCAAAAAAATTGGAAAATTCCCAATTATATTAGTTGGAAGAGAATTCTGGAGCGGTTTGTTAGACTGGATAAAAGCAGTAATGATTGATCAAGAAAAGAATGCGAATCCGGAAGATTTAAACCTAATAAAAGTAGTTGATACCGAAGATGAAGTTCTAGAAGTATTAGACACTTTCTACAAAAAATACAATCTTAGTCCGAATTTCTAAGCATAAAAAAAGCGCTCTAATTGAGCGCTTTTTTTATACGTAAAATCTATTATTTAATAAGTAGTTTTTGAGTGTGTGTTTTATTTTCTGAAGTAACTTTTACAAAATACATTCCCGAAGCTAAATTAAGTGGCAAAGTAGCTGTTCCACTAAAATTTTGCGTGAATAAAACCTGACCAGTATAAGAGTAAATCTCAACTGTAGCATTACCCATCAAACCTGAAATAGTAATTTGATTGGTTGCCGGATTTGGATATAATTTAAATTTCAAATCGGAAACCTGATTTGTACTCAATGCAGTAGACCACGGTTCACCAGCATGAATTCCCCATATATAATCAGCTAATTGCGGATAATCAATAAATGGGTTTCTGTTGTATTGCCACGTATAGATATAGTTATTACGATTCATTTCGAAATCATCTCTTGGGTCTGAAGTATTCCACGTTAATAATGTTGCTAAATCTCCAATTTCTCCAGATGGTGTACTTGAGCTTGGTAAATATTCGGAAGGATCGCCATTAACAACATTCAATCCGTTAAAGCGAACTGCCATATAAAATAATGCGCGCGCTACATCGCCATGCCAAGAACCAAGAGTTCCTGATGGACCTGCATAAACTGTTGCAGTACCAACCGGCCCGTAATTTTTATTATTTCGCGAAGAATTTTCCTGACCGTTAGCCACACGTATATGATGTGCATCTGAAACACCATCGGAAGTACTATTAGCGCTTGTTGTTGTCCACACTCCTATTCCATCTGCTGTATCGCCTGGAGCTACATTAAAACCTCCTCTGGACTGACAAAAAATATGCTCTCTATTCCATTTCCCTACAATACTACTTCCTGTTTGCTGATCCATTTTAGCCATAGGTTGCTCGGTATAAATTGCCCAAACCTGATTTGAGTTTTCTGGGTTCTGATCCGCAGTTCTTAGTATTTCCCATATATCGGCATAACTGTGTAAATGAACCACAGCCGGATTTGCAATTATATCCTGCAAAGCTTGTTTTAAAGCTGCTCCGCTCAATCCTTCTAACGAATCGTAATATCCCGCTGGCGCAGTACTGGTTACAACACCATACGTTGGATTTACCGGTGTACCCCAAGGATTAACCTGATAATCATTATCATAAACTCTAACAATTATATTGTCGTTATTGGCTACATAACCCGTTGGCAAGGCTTGAAATCTGAATAACATTTCTTCATCACCTTCATCAATAGCGTCATCGGTTAAAATGATTCCTGTTTGTGTAGTAGTTCCGCCAACCGGAATAGAAACCGTTAAACCACCTGAGAAATCAGCCATCGTGAAATTACCGTTATTCAAGGTAAAATTCATGATTAAGGTTTGGTTTTGAACCGGCTGACTTGTTGTAAAAGTAATATTAAAAGCATCGCCTTCATTATAAGAAGCTTGCGTAAATGACACGGTAACATAATTTATAGGTATACCTGAACCATCATTGTTTACTCCCGGAGTTGGAGTTGCTGCAACAAAACTTCCACTAAGCAATTGCATCGATTGTGTAGCTGCAGCAGAATTTTGTGCTTCATTCACACAAGTTGACAATCCCCAAATCGACATCAAACCCGAAGGTTGTGTTGAACCGCTATTTGAGTAAGCAACAGCATTAATCAAATTTGTTGCAGTAGCAACAGTTCCAAAAGGGAAATCGGTATCGTTTGCAAAATACAAAGCCACACCATCCGGTCCATTTTGAATGGTATTATTTGGAATAATGATTCTAGGTGATGGAGAAACTGCAGCATTACCTATAAGAAAGTTTCCATTAACATCTGTAACATAACCATCTAAATCGATAGCATAATAACTTGTTGTTCCAGCATAAGGACTTGATCCTGCATTGAAGAAAACCAAAACATAGCCATCTAATGCAAAATTTGGAGAGCTTGATTTTAATTCTATAAATTCGGCTACATCGGCTCCAGGGGTATCGGCATCTATTTCGCTAATTTGAACCTGTCCGAAAATTGAGTTTGTTATAAACGCAAAAAATAAGATTAGTAGTTTTTTTATCATTTCTTTTTCTTTATTTGGGAACCTCAAATTTAACCATTAACATTAACATCTTGATTAAAACTTTATTAATTTTTCAACAAAATCAAAATAAAATTCAATTATCTTTATTTTTTTTAAGAAAAATACTATAAAAACGACTAAGAAAGAATTAAGAAATCAAATACTTATTTTTATTTATATTTACCGAAAGCTGATTCAAATTTGTACATGCACTATAAAAAAATGAAATACTTAAAATTCCTGTTAATTACAGCAATCTACTTTATAGGTAATTTGGGGTATTCACAACATAAAACTTCAATTTCTGCAAAACTTGATGCAGATAATAATAGTATCGAAATTGAACAAACTATTTTGTTCTTTAATACATCTAATCAATCTTTACATACTATTGTTTTAAATGATTGGATGAATGCATTTTCAGATAAAAATACCCCGCTTGGGAAACGATTTTCAGATGAATTTGTGAGAAGCTTTCACATAGCAAAAGATGCAGATCGCGGTGGCACAACAATACTAGAAGCAACAAGTAATTCCATTCCAATAACTTATAAAAGAACCGAAAATCATCCCGATTTACTTGAAATTGAACTACCAACTACACTTTCTCCCAATGAAACAATTCCATTGAATTTAAAATACACCGTTAAAATTCCTAACGACAAATTCACTCGTTACGGATTTACAAATAATGGTGATTTTATACTGAAAAATTGGTTTTTAATTCCAGCACGACTCGACGATTCAGGTTTTACAACTTATAGCAATGAGAATCTGGATGATATTGCTAACGGTTTAACCGACTTTCAATTGCAATTTGAAATAGACAAACAATATCATTTATTTAGTGATTTGGATTTGGTAACCGAAACAAAAAAAGAAAATTCGCTAATCTATAATTTAGAAGGACTTAATCGATCTGACATTAATGTTGTAATTGAAAAGAAACCTACTTTTTTTAGTTACAAGAACAACGCTTTTGAAGTAGTTAGTAATTTAAAAGATAGACGCTTAAATGAAATCCAAAAGGCTTTGGTTATTGACAATGTAACAAGCTATGTAGAAGAAAATTATGGGCCAATTTCTCAAAATCGTATTTTAATTTCACAAATCGATTACGATAAAAACCCATTTTACGGACTCAATCAGCTACCCGCATTTTTAAGTCCGTTTCCCGATAGTTTTCTGTATGAAATTAAATTTCTAAAAATTTATTCTGAAACCTATCTTAAATCGGTTTTGCATTTAAACCCTAGAAAAGACACATGGATTTACGATGGACTTCAAACGTATATGATAATGAAATACATTGAAGACAACTATCCTAAAATGAAAATGATGGGAAATTTATCTGATATTGGCTTACTAAAAGGGTATAATATTTTTAGTTCCAATTTCAACGAACAGTTTTCCTATGTGTATTTATTAATGGCTCGCAAAAATTTGGATCAAACCATTGGGGATGATAAAAGTTCATTTATAAAATTTAACGAACAAATTGCTGGAAAATACAGAGCCGGAATAAGTTTTAATTACCTTAACGATTACCTTGGCGATTCTGTATTAAAAAATTCTATTCAAGAATTCATTCTTAAAAACCAAAACCAGCAAACTTCTGCCGATGATTTTGAGCAAATTTTAAAAAACAAAACAGACAAAAACATCGATTGGTTTTTCACTACGGTTGTAAATTCACGAAAATTAATCGATTTCAAAATAACACATGCTAAAAAGAAAGCCGACAATGTAGAAGTTACCATAAAAAACAAAACAAAAACCAATGTACCGGTTTCGTTGTATGGAATAAAAAACGATACTATTGTATTTAAAAAATGGGTTGAAAACATTACAACCGACTCTACATTTACTATAGCTTCTGAAAACGCAGACAAACTAGTTCTAAATTACAACAATGAAATTCCAGAATACAATGCCCGCAATAACTGGAAATCGCTTCATAGTTTTCTAGGCAACAACAAACCTTTTAAATTGGCTTTTCTTAAAGATTTAGAAAACCCTAAAAAGAATCAGATTTTTTATGTTCCTGAGTTTTCATACAACCTTTACGATGGCGTTTCGCCTGGATTAAGCATACATAACAAAACCTTATTAGATAAGCCTTTCATTTTTGACGTTACACCAATATACTCTAGTAGAACACAACAATTAACAGGTGGTGCATTTTTTACCGTAAACCAAAATATTCGCGAAGATCGCTTGTACAATATACGATACATGCTAGGTGGAAATACGTATCACTATGCTCCAAACGCTTCATATATTAAAATAGTTCCATCTATACATTTTAGATTTAGAGATTTAGACTATAGGGCTAATAAAAAAGAATACTTAACAATTCGACATATTTTTCTTAACCGGGAAAAATCTAGTTTTGCAACTTCAAAAGACGAAAATTACTCCGTTTTCAACATTCATTATTCTAAATTAGAAAATGAAGCCACACAATACTATAATCTTCAAACTGATGTTCAAGTTGCTACTAATTTTGGAAAACTAGGTGGGGAAATTCAATTTCGAAAATTATTTGACAACAACAGGCAGGTGAACTTACGATTTTATACCGGTATGTTTATTTTTAGAAGTACTAGTTCAGAATTTTTTAGCTTTGGATTAGATCGCCCAACGGATTATTTGTTTGATTATGGTTTACTAGGTCGTTCAGAAAGTACTGGTATATACAGTCAACAGTATATTATGGCAGAAGGAGGATTCAAATCTAAATTTGATACACGATTTGCTAATCAATGGATGTCTACTGTTAATGGAAGCTTCAATATATGGAATTGGATAGAAATTTATGGTGATTTGGGACTTTTTAAAAACAAACTTCATGACGCACAATTTGTGTATGATAGTGGTATTCGTTTAAATTTAGTACCTGATTATTTCGAATTATATTTCCCTGTATACTCTAAAAACGGATGGGAAATTTCACAAGACAATTACGACCAAAAAATTCGTTTTGTAATCACATTAAGCCCGAAAACACTTACATCATTATTTACCAGAAAATGGCTTTAATGTTATTTTACTATACCTACAACATATTTTTTATTGGATTGTTTTGATTTATTTTATTTAAAATTGAAATATCACTAACAATATCACAATAAAAACTCAAAAAATTATGGTATTTTTATCAAAAATGAAATTTAAAAATTCATAACCAATTGCTTTGTATTACCTAAATCGTTAAATTTGTCACATAACATTTTTTTTATGAACCAAACTGCCTCTAAAGAATCTATTTCGTTTGAAGATTTTAAAACAGAAGTTATCAACGATTATAAAATTGCAGTAATTAGTCGTGAATGTAGCCTTTTAGGACGTCGTGAAGTACTTACCGGAAAAGCCAAGTTCGGTATTTTTGGCGACGGAAAAGAAGTGCCGCAATTAGCCATGGCAAAAGCGTTTCGTAACGGTGATTTCCGTTCTGGATATTATCGTGACCAAACCTTTATGATGGCTATTGGACAAATGACAATTCAACAATTTTTTGCTGGTTTATATGGTCATACCGATTTAAACCATGATCCCATGAGTGCTGGCCGACAAATGGGTGGACACTTTGCAACACATTCGTTGGATGAAAACGGAAATTGGAAAAATTTAACGCAACAAAAAAACTCTAGTGCCGACATCTCTCCTACTGCTGGACAAATGCCTCGTTTGCTAGGTTTGGCACAAGCTTCAAAAATATACCGCCACGTAAAAGGCATCGACCAAACTAATTTTTCTGAAAAAGGAAATGAAGTGGCTTGGGGAACTATTGGTAATGCCTCTACCTCAGAGGGATTGTTTTTCGAAACTATCAATGCTGCTGGTGTACTTCAGGTTCCTATGGTTATGAGTGTTTGGGATGACGAATATGGTATTTCAGTACATGCACGTTATCAAACTACAAAAGAAAATATCTCAGAAATATTAAAAGGATTTCAAAGAGACGAAGAAAACAAAGGCTACGAAATCATGACTGTAAAAGGTTGGGATTATCCAGCTTTAATAGAAACGTATC
Source organism: Flavobacterium sp. IC2-16 (assembly GCF_055521455.1). Taxonomy (NCBI): domain Bacteria; kingdom Pseudomonadati; phylum Bacteroidota; class Flavobacteriia; order Flavobacteriales; family Flavobacteriaceae; genus Flavobacterium; species Flavobacterium sp. IC2-16. The sequence goes on from NZ_CM145480.1 coordinate 238,009, forward strand.
AAAAAGCCTCACAAATAGCGCGAGAAGAACATGTTCCTGTTTTAATTCACGTAAACGAATTAACGCAACCACAGGGGCATTCCACTTCTGGTTCACACGAACGATACAAAAATGCTGACAGATTAGCTTGGGAAGCTGAATATGATTGTTTGGCACAAATGCGCAAATGGTTGTTAGAAAACAATTTAGCAACAACTGATGAACTTGAGACGATCGATTCTGAAAGCAAAAAAGAAGTCTTAGAAGGTAAAAAAGCTGCTTGGAATGCTTTTGTTGCTCCAATAAAAGACGAACAACAAGAACTTGTATCATTATTAAACGCAATTGCTTCGACTAGTGATAACAAAATTTTTATCGAAAAATTCGCAAACGATTTAGCGTCTATCAAAGAGCCTATTCGTAAAGACATTATCACAACTGCTCGAAAAGTATTGCGTTTAATTAATAAAGAAAATGGAAAAGCTCAACTTTCTGCTTGGATTACTGCTTATACAGAAAAAATCCAACCTAAGTTTAGCTCACATCTTTTCTCACAATCAAACAAAACTGTAAATGCTATAAATGAAGTTCTTCCTCATTACGATGAAAACTCAGAAGAAGTAGATGCTCGTTTAATTTTACGAAATAATTTTGATGTTATTTTCGAAAAACATCCTGAAACGCTAATCTTTGGTGAAGATTCAGGGAATATTGGTGATGTTAATCAGGGATTAGAAGGTATGCAGGAAAAATACGGAGAATTTCGTGTTGCTGATGCCGGAATTCGTGAAGCTACCATTTTAGGTCAAGGTATCGGAATGGCCATGCGTGGATTACGTCCTATTGCAGAAATTCAATATTTGGACTATTTATTATATGCAATCCAGATTATGAGTGACGATTTAGCTACGCTACAATACCGAACTGCTGGACGCCAAAAAGCTCCATTAATTATAAGAACTCGTGGTCACCGTTTAGAAGGAATTTGGCATTCGGGTTCTCCAATGGGAATGATTATTAACGCCATTCGCGGAATTCACGTTTTGGTTCCAAGAAATATGACTAAAGCTGCCGGTTTTTACAATACTTTATTAGAAACTGACGAGCCTGCTTTATTGGTGGAATGTTTGAACGGCTATCGTTTAAAAGAAAAAATGCCAACAAATTTAGGGGATTTTAGAACTCCTATTGGTGTTGTAGAAACCATAAAACAAGGAACAGATATTACCTTAGTTTCTTATGGTTCCACCCTTCGCTTGGTAGAACAAGCTGCAAAAGAATTGTTAGAAGTTGGTATTGATGCTGAAATCATCGACATTCAATCACTTTTACCTTTTGACATCAACCACGACATCGTGAAATCGGTTGCAAAAACAAATCGTTTGCTGGTTATCGATGAAGATGTGCCTGGAGGTGCTTCTGCTTTTATTTTACAACAAATTATAGATGACCAGAAAGCTTACCGTCACTTAGACAGTAATCCGGAAACGTTAACTTCAAAAGCACACCGTCCAGCTTATGGTACCGATGGTGATTATTTCTCAAAACCTTCTGTAGAAGATATTTACGAGAAAGTTTACGAAATTATGCATGAAGTAAATCCTTCAAAATATCCTAGCTTATATTAAGCCCAATTTTAAAAATAGAAAAGCCAGACTAGTAGTCTGGTTTTTTTTAGTCATTTTCAAAACAAATTAGTAACTTTATAGTTGTATCAATTTTTCTACAAAAATGAAAAACAAACACATCGTTAAAGTTATTCAATCGCAATTTGTTACACATGATGTAAAATCTATTAAAGTAGAGCGACCTGAAAATTTTAGTTTCATTCCCGGTCAGGCCACGGAAGTTTCGATAAACAAACCCAATTGGAAAAACGAAGCACGCCCCTTTACTTTTACCAGCTTAGCAGAATCCAACTATCTGGAATTCATGATTAAAATTTATACCGATAGAAATGGTGTAACTCATGAAATGAGTAAAGTAAATGCCGGTGACGAATTAATTCTTCACGAAGTGTTTGGCACAATTAATTACAAAGGACCTGGTGTTTTTATTGCTGCGGGTTCCGGAATTACTCCTTTTTTATCAATTTTCAGAGAATTGTACAAGCACAATAAAATAAGAGGCAACCGACTTATTTACGTGAACAAAACCTCGGAAGATGTGATAATGGGGCAAGAATTGTTTCACATGCTTAAAAACGATTTTATCAATGTCTACACTCGTGAAAAAGTAATTGGATTTTCCGGCAGACGAATCGATCGCAACTTTCTTATTGAAAACATCGTTGACTTTAGTCAGAATTTTTATGTGTGCGGTCCAGAAGATTTTGTAAGTTCAATTAAAAAAAATCTTTTGGAATTAGGTGCTACTGCAGAAACCATAATTTTTGAAGAATAAATAGTAACCTTTTATATTAACTCAAATATTTTATTATGAAAAAATCAATTTTGTTATCTGGAATTTTCGCTTTACTAGTTATTGTATCGTGTAAGAAAAAAGAAGAAACAATGGATGCTGATACTACTGCTCCAGTAGAAGCTGTACAAGAAGCTCCTATGGAAAATCAAACTGCTACTGACAGTGCTGCTGCAGATGGAACTTCTGTTAGTGTAAGTTCTGAAGGTGTAAGTGTTAGCAGTAAAGACGGTGAAAAAAAACTAGAAGTTAACGCTACAAAAGATGGTGCTGCTATTGAAGTAAAAAAATAAGCTTCAATTAAAATAAAGCATCAGCTTTCCAAAATAAATTTGGATTATAAAACAGTTGCCCGTTTGTAACTTCAAGCGGGCAATTTATATTATTAGTATATAAACTGCCTGTTCCTAACCCTTGTGGCATAGGGCTTTGCAAAGTATGGGTCCATTGTGCAATTGCATTAAGTCCGATATTACTTTCCAGTGCCGATGTAATCCACCACCCTATTCCGTATTTTTCGGCAAGATCAATCCACTCTTGCGACCCCTTAAAACCTCCAACCAAACTAGGCTTCAAAATAATGTACTGAGGTTTTACAGTTTGTAGCAGTCTTTCCTTATCTTGAAAATCAAAAATCCCAATTAATTCTTCATCTAAAGCAATAGGCAAAGGTGTTTCGGAACACAAACTAGCCATTAATTCCCAATTACCTGATTTTATAGGTTGTTCAATACTGTGAATTTTAAACTCGGCTAACTGCTTTAATTTATTCAGCGCATCATCTGGTGAAAATGCACCATTGGCATCGACTCTAATCTCAATGGTTTTTTCATCAAAATTAGCACGAATGAATTCGAGTAAACTTAATTCTTGACGAAAATCGATAGCACCTATTTTCAATTTAATGCAGTGGAATCCAGATGCTAATTTCTCTTCAATTTGGGCTTTCATGTATGCTTCATCACCCATCCAAACCAATCCGTTAATTGGAATTGGATTTTCACCCTTTGTGAATTCTGACGGAAACAACAAAAATGAAGATTCGCTTTGCAAAGATAAAAAGGCTTGTTCTACCCCAAATTGAATAGAAGGAAACTCTCGCAGGGCATCTAAAAGTGCTTCTTTCCCTAAATGGATATGCTCACAAACCCATTGCACCATTTTTTCATAATCTGGACGATCATCAATACTCAACGTTCTTAGAATGCCACACTCTCCAATGCCTTTTTTACCATTTTGCTCCAATATGATAAACCAAGTTTCCTTTTCGGTTAAAACACCTCTGGAAGTCCCGCTCGGTCTTTTAAAATTGAGAATGTATTTTTTATACGAGGCTTGGATCATTATCGAATTATAAATCGATTGAACTTCCTATTTCCAGAAGCATTAAATCTTTTCCATTATCGAAGAATTTTTTAATAGCTTCTTCATGATTGATAACTATAAATCCGAATGTATCGTAGTGATACCCTAATATTTTATCGCAATCTAAAAACTCTGAAGCTACAATAGCATCATCTACATCCATAGTAAAATTACTTCCGATAGGCAAAATTGCTAAATCCAATTTGGTACGCATAGGAATAAGCTTCATATCCATGGTTAAAGCTGTATCGCCAGCAATGTAAATATTTTTATGTTCTCCTTCAATTACAAATCCGCCAGGTTGTCCACCATAGCTACCATCTACAAAAGAACTAGTATGAATTGCGTTCACATATTTTACTATACCAAAATCGAATTTCCAGCTTCCACCATGATTCATAGGATGGTACTGTAACCCTTTGTTACCGTAATGCGTTGCAATTTCATAATTCGACACTATAACTGCGTTGGTTCGTTTGGCTATGGCTTCTACATCTAGCACATGATCCTGATGCGCGTGCGTAACCAGAATATAATCTGCCTTTAAGGTATTGATATCGATATGAGATGCTTTTGGATTACCGCTTATAAATGGATCTACAAGAATATGTTTACCACTAACTTCGATACCAAGACAAGCATGACCGTAGAACGTTATTTTCATAAGATGGATTTTTTAAAAGATTACTTTAAAAGTACTAAAAAAATGAACAGTAGTAACGACAAGGCAAAAGTGCCTAATGCTACTTTTTTAAGTTCAGGATCGAAATCTTGATAGCTTTTGGCTAAATAAACCACACGAAGGTGTCTGAACATTAAAATAGCTAGAAATAAAACCGGAAAAGTTGATGTTTCGGTAATTAATGCAAAAGCCACTAATAATACTACAGCACTAATTACCAAGGAGTAATGATAATATTTGGCTTTGTTCAGTCCTATTTTAACAACTATGGTATTTTTACCTGAATTTTTATCGTTTTCAATATCGCGCATATTGTTTAAATTCAAAACTGCCGTACTTAACATTCCGATGGCAAAAGCTGGTAAAAACAAGAATTGATCCAGCTGTTTTGAAAACAAAAAATGAGTTCCTAAAACACTAACTAAACCAAAAAACACCAAAACAAAAAAATCACCAAAACCACTATATCCATAAGCTCCTTTACCTACGGTATATTTAATAGCTGCAACAATTGAAGCGACTCCTAACAAGAAAAACAACAAGGAATATCCAAAGTTTTCCTTCCCGAAAGCCACATAAATTAAAGCTATTGCGGATAGCAAAGACAATAATGCTGTAATCATGATTCCTTTTTTCATTTGAGGAATCGATATTTCACCACTTTGAATAGCGCGTTTCGGACCTAAACGAAATTCATTATCGGTACCTTTAACGCCATCGCCGTAATCGTTTGCAAAATTCGATAATACCTGAAATCCTAATGTTGTAATTAAGGCTAAAACAACTATTTTCCAGTTATCATATCCTTGATAATAGGCATAACTGCTTCCTACAATAATTCCTGAAACCGATAAAGGTAACGTGCGAAGCCTAGCGGCTTTTATCCAATTTGCAACATTCATACAATTTACATCCAATTTTTAGGTGTGGTTCCAACTTGATACAACCACGTATTTACGAGTTCTTTTACGACATTAAAATTGCCTAAATGAAAAGACAATTTTCCTCCTGCTGTTACCACAGTAACACTTCCAATATTAAGAGCTTTATGCCAAAACAACTGACTCACTTTTATGGCTTGAATTTTATGAGGCTCTATACATTCGGTATCAATATCCCAAGCACCGCTCTGTTTAATAATGTATTTTTCATTAACAAACAGTCTGTAATTTCTAAAATCAAAATATTGAAGAACCGAAACAAAAGCAACATATACGGGAATCAAGAAATAGTAATTTTGAAATTCACTTTCTAAACTACCAAGATAAAAGAAACCTACAACAGGAATAAGTACAAAAAAAATCAAAGGAATAATTAATTTTCTAATGTTTGGTTTTACCACATTTCCTTTGTTTGGAAGGTTTTTAAAAATCAAACGTAAAATTTCCTCTTTTTCAAATGTGTTACAACCGGGTATTTCAATGTTGGCATTTTTATTTCTTTTATCCGATTCGTGTCCTCCAGCCTGCTTAATATTCAAGGTTAAAACATTCATTTTCTTCTGAAACCAATTCTGACTTACTCCTACAATCTGAACTCTATCTGATTTAATTATTGTGCTTTTGGTATTTATTAGTCCGAATGACAATAACAACGATTCATTTTGTCGTACAATTTTGAAATCGAAGTATCTAACTATGGTACGAACCAAATTAATAATTAGAATAACTGAAAACAGTACTAAAATCAATATTAGAACCGCATAAAAGACGAACGTTTCATTAAAAAAACTTTCTATGGTAGAATCGACCTTATCAACAGTATTTTGATCTTGAAAAAAATGTTGAAAATTATCGAATAATGTTCCCCAAAAAGCAACCAATAGCCAGAAACTCTTAACATAATTAGACGTAATTCCGATTTTAAGCAAACTCAAAAAACTTATTTTGATATCATTTACTTCGGCGTTTACCTTGTCCTCCTCTATTATATCCTCCGATTTTTTTTGATTAGATTCCGATAATAATCTTGTTTTTAAAGCCACAGCCAAGTCATGAGAAACCGCTCTAATTGAAATTTCTTTTTTAGTACTTCCGGCAGAATCAACATCTAAAGCATGAACACCTACTATTCGTTGAATTAAAGTCTGATTGATATTTACCTGCTGAATTTTATCCAAGCGAATAGCTAATTTGGTTTTACTTATAACACCTTTTTGAACTATAAACTCTTCGTTTTCTTCATCGATATAAAACGTAAAATTCAAGTATTTCAAATAAGCAATAATGGCTACTACAAGCAATACAGCAATAACTCCCAAAAGCAAGTATAGCTTATTGATTTGATTGAATTTAAAAATCCAAATCACCAAAATTGGCCAAAAATGTCGTATAATTTTCTGGAATGTATCGGTAAACATAACCAATACACCAATTAACGATTGCCTTTGAGGTTGGTTAAATTTATTCATTAGAAACCGACTCCGAATTATCTTCTTGTTTAACAATCAGTTTCGACATTAACAACTGTCTAATTTGCAACGCTTGTTCTTTTTCTATACCCGGGATTTCAATATCACTGTTACTTCCGCCGGCGGTATAAATTCCAATAGAAGCTAAGCCTAAGATTCTTGAAATAGGCCCTTCATTTAATTCAACATGCTGAATTCTGTTAAACGGAATAATGGTTGTAGTTTCAGAAATTACGCCTTCTTTATACAGCACATCTTGTTCTCTGAACGCATAGCCTCTTTTTTTGAAACTAAGTTTTCCATAAAAAAAGGAAATCAGAAATAAAGCAACTATAGCCATGCAAATTAAAAGCCAATTAGTTTGAGCTTCTTCAAGAGTTAGAATCGCTACAATTCCAGCAACAATCATTACTGTAAGGAAAATAAAATTTCGAACTAAAATGATTTTCCAGTACTTTTTATGCAACGGCAATAAGGCTATTGCTTCAAATTTAGGAAGTGCATTTACATCAATAGTGTTGTTGGTGAAGTTCACAGTATTTGTTTAAATTAAAAATAAGTAAAACGCAAAATCAGTTAGATTTATAAGCTACTTTACACTTTTTATTATGGAATATATTTCTTTTCGAAATTTGGTTTACGCTTTTCTAAAAATGCATTTCTTCCTTCAATAGCTTCATCCGACATATAAGCCAAACGTGTAGCTTCTCCAGCAAAAACCTGTTGCCCCACCATACCGTCATCGGTAAGATTCATTGCAAATTTCAGCATTTTAATAGAGATTGGTGATTTTTCCAAAATTTCTTGTGCCCATTGATAAGCCGTATCCTCTAATTCTGCATGAGGAATTACAGCATTAACCATTCCCATATCGAATGCATCTTGAGCAGAGTAATTACGCCCTAAAAAGAAAATTTCACGAGCTTTTTTCTGTCCGACCATTTTTGCTAAATATGCCGAACCATAGCCGCCATCAAAACTGGTAACATCGGCATCGGTTTGTTTAAAAATTGCGTGTTCTTTACTCGCCAATGTTAAATCGCATACCACATGCAAACTATGTCCACCTCCAACAGCCCAACCTGGCACTACAGCAATTACAGCTTTAGGCATAAAACGAATTAAGCGTTGAACTTCTAATATATTTAATCGATGGTAGCCATCATCGCCCACATAGCCTTGTTTTCCTCTGGCTTTTTGATCACCACCACTACAAAACGACCAAATACCATCTTTGGTAGAAGGTCCTTCGGCAGACAATAATACAACACCTATAGATGTATCTTCATGAGCATCATGAAATGCTTCTAAAAGTTCTTTTGTTGTTTTAGGACGAAAGGCATTACGAACATCGGGGCGGTTAAATGCAATTCGTGCCACACCATTACATTTCTTGTAAGTTATATCTTCAAACTCTTTTACGGTTTGCCATTGAATAGTACTCATAATTAAAAATTTTACCGTAAAAATAAAACAATTTGAGCGCTTCCTTATGAAGATTTTTCAACAAATAATTCAAAAAACCAAAAGATAATCGAATTTCAAAAAAAGTTACCCAAATAGCTTTAGCTTAAACTTATTTTTTTGTAAATTTAACTACTTCTTAAACAAGAAGTTAGCTCACTGATTTATTAATTAAAAACATTATTATTTGAAAAAATCTGTAATTTTTGTCGCTCTTTTATCAGTTGTATTTTTTGCTAGTTGCAAAAATAATGAAGTAAAGCCAGAGGAAACAATGGAAGCGACTATGGAAGAGCAAGTGGATTCATTTGCAACTGACAGCATTAAAGCTGGTGAAGTAGCACCTGTGGAGATGGAGAAGGATACTTTGACAAAAAAATAAGTCAGTTTCTTTTAAGTTATTTTAAGGTACCACGGGTAATGAAGCGAACATCAAAATTTTGAAATCAGGTTTCGACTATCCATTTAAAAGACAAAAGAAATTTACGATAATTACGAACAGTTCTATTTTTCAAATTGTTGTAATTATCATTATCGGTTTAAAAAATAGGCTAGCTTGGAAATAGGTTAGCCTATTTTATTTACAGTTATTAACATGCTGTTATAAACTTTAACAGAAATTGGCAATGTTATGTTTTTGTAAACTACTTGGGTTACTTATATTTGTTTTTTTACCAACGAATCACAATGAAATTTTCTACATATATAACAATAGTAGCCTTTTTTTTACTAACATCCTGTAACAAAGACAAATCCGGTAACCATAATTCAACCAGTAAAGACACTACTCTATTAGCCGATAAATACGAAGTAAGTTTTCCTAAACTAAATGATTCTTTTTTAGAAAAAAACAGAAAATATGTTGAGGCTTTCTATTTAAAAAAATACAATCCGAAAGACTATAGCGGTGGTTTTTTAGTTGCGAAGAACGGTCAGATTATCTACGAAAATTACAGTGGCTATGCATACAAAGAAAAAGGAACTAAAATTGATGCTGAAACGCCAATTCACATTGCATCGGTAAGTAAAATGCTAACTGCGGTTTGTGTACTCAAATTAGTTGACGAAGGTGATATTGAACTTGACAAATCGGTTAAAACGTATCTACCCGAATTTCCATGGGAAGAAACAACGGTAAGAATGTTGTTAAACCACAGAAGCGGATTGCGTAACTATGCTTATTTTACGGATGACAAAAATGTATGGGATAAGAAAAACACGCTGACCAACCAAGACGTCCTTACGTTATTAGCAACAAAGCCAATTGGTTTAGAGTCGAAACCTGGTACTCGATTTGGGTATTGCAATACCAATTATGCTTTACTGGCTTTAATCATTGAAAAAGTTACAGAAGAATCCTATTCTAAAGTAATGACTGAAAAGATTTTCGAACCTTTAGGAATGAAAAACACCTTTGTTTTTGATAATTTAGAAAGGAAAGACGAAGTAAGTCAGTCGTATAAAAACAATTACCTGCGCTTAGCATTTGAATTTTTAGATCAGGTTTATGGTGACAAAAATATATATTCTACACCAAGAGATTTACTGAAATTTGAGCTTGCCACCTATTCGGATGAATTTTTAAGTCCGGAAATGAAAAAAGAAATGTTTAAAGGGTACAGTTACGAACGTAAAGGAACACGCAATTATGGATTAGGTATACGTATGCTAGAATTTGAAACTGGACAGACTTATTTCTTTCATAACGGGTGGTGGCATGGAAACACCTCATCGTTAGTAACATTACGTAAAGAAAATGTATCCATTATTGCTATTTCGAACAAATACACACACAAAACCTATCAAACCAAAAAACTGGCGCCTCATTTTGGCGATTATCCGTTTAAGTTTGATGATGAAGTAATTGGTGCCGAATAAGCCTTTACCCTATTTTAACTGAAGTCATTGTTAATGAGCCACCCACTGCCTTATCATTAAAAAAGGTAATATCATCTTTACTGTCTTGCAAGGCTACAGAATACAGTAACGGAAAATAATGATCGGGTGTTGGAATAGCTAATTTTGCAGCTTTGTTTAAGGTTTCATAATCCATTAAAGCTTTATGATTACCCTCTGTAATTTTTTCTTTAAAAATAGTATTCATTTCGGACGCCCAATCATAGCCATATTCAGGTTCGTTTAGCTTATCCCAAGCAATCATCCCGAGGTTATGTACCATATTTCCGCTTCCAATAATTAGAACTCCTTTTTTTCTTAGACTTGCCAATTGTTTTGCTAATTCATAATGATATTGTGCCGGTTTGCTATAATCGATACTCAGTTGCAAAACCGGAATATCAGCCTCCGGATACATATGCCTAACGACTGTCCATGTTCCATGATCCAAACCCCAATCGTGATCAAGTCCCACATTAGTAGTTGTAATTAACTCCTTAGTTGCCAAAGCTAATTCTGGATTTCCTGGGGCTGGATATTGCACATCAAAAAGCTCTTTAGGGAAACCACCAAAATCGTGAATTGTTTTCGGATTATTCATAGCGGTTATGTGCGTACCTCGAGTAAGCCAATGAGCCGAAATCACTAAAACCGCTTTAGGCTTTTGGATTTCTTGTCCCATTTTTTTCCATGTTGAAGAAAATGCATTATTTTCAATACCATTCATTGGTGAACCGTGACCAATAAACAAAACCGGTAGCTTATCATCTTCAGTTGTCAACTCCTTTGTCCAATTATAAAACGGTTGCAAGCTTGCCATAATCAATCCTCCTGTTATACTTTTTATAAATTCATTACGATTCATACAAACAATATTTGTATATACAAATGTATAATTAATATTTTAGACTTTCATCATTTTTATAAGTATTTAACAGTCTGTGAAACGATTAGAGTAAATAGATACCATCGTCTTTGATAGCAATCATTTTTTGTCTGTACAGTGTACCTATAGCTTTTTTGAAAGTCTTTTTACTCATCTGAAGTACAGTTTTAATGTCTTCTGGATGACTTTCATCATTCAACCGTAAATAACCTTTACTCGCTTTAAGTTCGTCTAAAATTAATTGTGCAGAAGCATCGATGCGTTCCATACCAAATGGTTGTCTAGAAACATCAATTTTACCATCGGGACGTATCGTTTTAATATAACCAACAATACGATCACCAGTTCTTAAATCTTCAAAAACTTCATTTTTATATAAAAGTCCTTTGTGTTTTTCGTTGATTATTACGTTGATGCCCACTTCGGTAATATGAGAAACTATCAAATCTACTTCCTCTCCTACTTCTACAGTAATTTCATCATTTTTTAGAAACTGATTGGTTTTACTGGAAGCTACAAGACGTTTGGTTTTTTCATCAAGATACATGTAAACCAAATAACGCTTGCCTTGCTCCATAGGACGCGCTTGTTCTTTAAAAGGAACGAACAAATCTTTTTCCATACCCCAATTAAGAAAAGCCCCAAATTTATTGGTATAATTCACTCGAAGTAATGCAAATTCATTTAGAAAAATATAGGGTTCCAGTGTGGTGGCTACCGGACGTTCTTCGTGATCTAAATATACAAAAACGGCAATTTCATCGTCTATTTGAAAGTTTTCAGGTACATATTTATTAGGCAACAAAATATCTGTTGTTCCGTCTGTCAAATAAAGTCCAACCTTAGTATCGCGAGCAATTTTTAAGGTATTAAATTTTCCTATTTCAATCATTATAAAAAATATAAGGACACAAAGATACGAAGTAGTTTCAACTTACGTTTTATCTTTTAACAATCATAAAAATAATTCAGATAGACAGAAAATTATTACTTTTAAAAATGAAACAATTTTTAGCGCTTTTACTATTCTTTATATTATTAAGCTGTTCCAATAAAATCAGCCCTTTTTTTGAATACAATAAATATGACACCTCCAAAAACTTAGTACTAAATGACAGTTTAAAGTTTTCTCATGAGTCGTATGGAGATGTACGATATATTAAGTCTAAGAAGGAATTAAAAAAGCTTTTAAAGAAAACGCATTTTAAATACAATAATGTTTTAGTTTATGGAAAGACTTTTATCGAACCGATCTATGAATATTACATTCTGATTGATAATACTAAAAAAGAGGAATACTCTTATTACTTCAAAAAAGACTCTGTAATAAACAATCACACCTATAGTTTTATTGGATATCCGTATAAAAATTCAACCAGTATTGATTTCAAATTTTTGTCGAAAAAAATAAGTTCTAATTCAACAAACAGTAAACAAAAAGAAACGCCTTTTGATATTCTTAAGGAAAATAAATTATCCAATCAATTTCTAAAAGGGTTTGAAGAATTAAACAATTTTAAAGCAATAACGAATGAAGAAAAAAGCATCAAACTGCAACTCCAACTAACCTATGCTTCTTTTTTAGGGCCTAATAAATATTACAACGAGTTGATGGCACAATGGGAAAAAAGTGAAAAGAAAAAAAGCACTATTGATTTAATACAGAATAAAGGAATTTTTGGTTTAGATACTGTTCAGCATAAAATTATTTCAATTGTAAAAAATGAAAAGCTTATTATGTTTAATGAAAATCATTTTTATCCCAATCACAGATTATTGCTTACCAAACTTCTACCCGACTTAAAAAAAAGCGGCTTCAAATACCTCGCCTTAGAAACACTTGATCAAAACAAAGATAGTATCTTAAATGCTAGAGGCAAGTTAGACATGGAAACTGGGTTTTATACCAAAGAACAATATTTTGCAGAATTAATTAGAAGTGCTCAGGCGCTAGGTTTTAAATTTGTTGCCTATGAAAATTTTGACAATGATAAAAACAGGGAAATAGCCGAAGCTGAAAATTTATACAACAAAACATTTGCAAAAGATTCGACTGCAAAAGTTATAGTGTTTGCAGGTATTGCGCATATCACAGAACAACCAGACAGCAATAACAAAAAATGGATGGCAATGCATTTTAATGAAAAATACAGCATTAATCCAATTACTTTTTCACAAACGAATTACAGTAGCTATCGAGACTTAACAAATTCACTAATTCTTATAGATAGTAAAGACTTACCAGATAGTCTACAAAACACCGATTATAAAATAATAAACAATTTATCATTAAAAGAAACCAAAGGCAACTTTACCTATTCGAACACATTAAATCGTAAAGTTCAAGTAACCATTTATTTTGAGGAAGAATTAAATGACATACATGATTACAAAAACAAAGTTCCTTTTCGTTGCAACCTACTTGATGAAAATGAATCATTTATAACTCAATTACCAGATTCTAAAATGCGCTTAATTGTATTTGATGCATTAGGTGAAGTTCTTGAAAGCAGCATTTTAAATTAAAAAAGCGCCTTAAAGGCGCTTTCATATAATTAAATATCTACTATTTGTAAACACTTTCTTTTTTGAAATGTACTGTTAGAAGATAATAAACAACTGCTCTGTATTTGTTTTTATTAGATCTGCCATATTTTTCAATTACCGAATCAATAGCTTTATCTAAATCGGCTCCATCTTTAAGGCCTAATTTTTTTATTAAAAAATTGTTTTTAACTGTTGCCAACTCAGTATCTGAAGATCCAGAAACTGTAGAAGCATCGGCATTGTAAATTGATGGTCCGCAACCAATAGTTACTTTCGTTAACAAATCCATGTTTGGAGTTACACCACATTTATCTTTCAAATCTGCAGCGTACTTTGCAATCAGTTCATCTCTTTTACTCATAATTAATTTTTTTAATTTCTACTAAGGTATTTCTCAAATTTAAACATTTATACTAACGAATGAAAGAAAAAAACAACATTATCCTTTAATTTTAGGTTAAATTTTTAAAATACTCCAGTAAAATCTCATTATTAACTGCTGTAGGAGTACTAATTTCCATAATAGATGGCTTATCACTGTTGAGTAAAAACTTCAACTCGGTTTGTAACTCAAATTCGTTGTTAACCTTAAAATATTGAAAACCATACATTTTTGCTAAATGCGAAGCACTTAAGTCGTGTTTTGTCTCGAAAAAAGTATTAAAAACTTCCGTTTCTTGATGTCCCGGTAAAATCCTAAAGATACCTCCACCTTTATTGTTGATTACTATAATTTTAAAATTATTCGGGATATAATTATTCCACAAAGCATTACTATCGTAAAAGAAACTTACATCGCCCGTTATAAAAATCATTGGTTTATCATTTGCAACTGCTGCACCAATAGCTGTTGTTGTACTCCCATCTATACCACTTGTTCCACGGTTGCAAAACACTTCAATGCTTGAATCGATATCGAATAATTGCGCATATCGAATGGGTGAACTGTTACTAATTTGCAGTTGACTGTTTTGGGGAAGTATTTTAAATATATCATTGAAAACCCTCATGTCCGAGAATGGAATACGTTCTACGTAAGCATTATGTTTTTCTTTTCTAAAAACTTTCAACAATAATGATTTCTTTTGATAATCACTTTCTACACTTTGCGAACTGTTATAAAGTGATTTAAAAAATGTATTGGGCGTTGTCTCTATATGATTTGTCAAACATCCAAATGTATCATAAGCCCGTAATTCATCTATATGCCAATGTTCTGAAGGTGTATATTTTCGCAAGAAAGCTTTAATTCGTTTAGAAACAATCATACCGCCAAACGTTACTAAAACTTCAGGCTTGAACTCTTCAAAATCCTTTGCTGTATAAGGCGTGATGATGGTATCGATATTTGTAATAAAGTTTGGATGATGTACATTTGATGTCACCTCCGTCATCACAACTACTGAAGAATCGTTTGCAAGGTTATTAATTACCTCAACATCAATTTCATTAGGATTATTAACTCCAATTAAAACTAATTTCTTTCGAGCAGCATTCCATTTTTGACTAAAAGTATCAATGCTAGGAAGTGGCTTTTCCGTCGGTTTATAATGCAATACCGTTGGCTGAACAGTTAATTGATTTGTAGTTTCGTATAAAGGTTCTTCAAATGGAACGTTAATGTGTACCGGCCCTTTTTTACTAATAGCCGTTTGAATAGCTTCGTTGATTTTTAGGTCGTTTTCTTCCGATGCATTTTCTTCCAGATTAGCTGTATAAAGAATATGGTTTGCAAATACATTTTCCTGTCGAATGGTTTGCCCGTCTCCAATATCGATTTTACTTTTAGGACGGTCTGCAGAAATTACAACCATTGGAATCTGACTGTAAAATGCTTCGGCTATAGCCGGATAATAATTTAACAAAGCCGAACCAGAAGTACAAACAACCGCTACCGGTTTTCTTTTTTGTTGGGCAATTCCTAAGGCAAAAAAAGCTGCACAACGTTCATCGGCTATACTATAACTAGCAAAACTAGGATTACTAGCAAAACCAATGGTTAATGGCGCATTACGAGAACCTGGAGAGATTACTATATCGTGAATATCTTTAGCTTTACATAGCTCTATAATACTTTGTGCTAAAGGAATTTTTGGGTAAATCATTTTGGTAATTAGATATAGCACAAAGATAAGAATATTTATATGCTTGCTATATCTTCTTTCCTTTGAGAATTTAAACTATTAGCGTCTTCATGCTCTTGCAAGATGATGAATTTATAAAATGTAAAATGAGATATCCCATAAAACAAAATTACCATTTGATATACACCTTCGTTTTTTACATAAAACTTGTTAATAAAGAACGCACCAACCTGAATAATGAATAAGACAGAACTTATTAAAAGCCAATAATTTTTTCTTCTCGGACTGTTAACATAATTAATAATAGCAATACCCCCTATGAAAGAAGTGATAAGGGCATTAAAGAGCCATACGTAATAACTATTACCTAAATCATCCATTACCAATTCAATTATGTATAAGTATATTATAAAGAAAGGTATGAATGCAATGGAAATAGCTTTAACATTCTCTCTACTAATCATCTTTATAACCAAAATAAGCAAACAGACTTTAAAAAGTGCTGAAGCTATGGATGCATAAATAATCAAATCAGGGCTATCAAACCTAAACAAAACCGAAGCCGACTGATACAACAATAACCCAAGTATATATATGGGTTTAATCTTTTTTGAACTAACACAATACAATGCAATAAGAATTGGAATTCGTATAAACCAAAAAAGTTGAGTATATTCTTCCAAGTTTAAAAAAGAGGAAAAACTATATAAAACCAGGTTTATTAAGTAGGAATAAATTAGTATTTTTGATGAATTCTTAATTTTCATTAAATCAATTACGACGTTAGCTTATAAATTTAACATTTTTTCTCAATATAAACCATTTTTATGTCAATTTCAATACGTCCAGCCACTTTTGAAGATATGCCATCTGTTTTGGAAATTGTAAATCATGAGATTTTACATTCGACTTCTATTTGGGATTATGATTGCAGAACTATTGCAGAACAAAGAAGTATTTTCAAGGAGAAAAAAGAAAAAAATTTGCCTTTTTTAGTCGCCGAAAAAGATGCTGTTATAGTAGGATTTGGCACTTATGGACCATTTCGTTTTAAACACGGCTATCGTTTTACTGTTGAACACTCCGTTTATGTTCATCCCGATTATATTGGAAACGGGATTGGAACTGTTCTTGTAAAAGAATTGATTGCTATAGCACAACAACAAGAGCTACACACCATGATTGGCGTAATTGATGCAGATAATATAGGCAGCATAGCTTTTCACGAACGCCTCGGATTTAAAAATGTTGGACATTTAAAAGAAACGGGCTACAAGTTTAATCGTTGGTTGGATTCGGTTTTTGTGCAGATGTTGCTATAGTGTAATTATGCTAATTAAATAGTATATTTAAGATGATAACAAAAAAGGCTTTTAGTTAATAAACTAAAAGCCTTTTTTACTGCCTACTGCGACTAGAACCTAACTCTTAATCCAATCTGTTATTTCTTTATCGTCTGGTAAAACACGTGGACTGATTACATTATCCAATTCTCCTTTTTCGTTAATCAGGTACTTTTGAAAATTCCACTCTACATGATTATCTTCTAAACCATTCTTAGCCTTTTCCGTTAAAAAATGATACAACGGATGCATATCGTCTCCTTTAACTGAAATTTTCTCCATCATTGGGAAAGTAACCCCGTAATTTTTAGTACAAAAAGCTTTAATTTCAGTATTATTTCCTGGTTCCTGAGCGCCAAAATTATTTGCCGGAAAACCAATAATTACAAAATTTTTGTCTTTATACTCGGAATACACTTTTTGTAATTGTTCGTATTGAGGAGTTAATCCACACTCGGAAGCTGTATTAACAATCATGATTTTCTTTCCTTTTAACGAAGCAAAATCAAATTCTTTACCATCAATATCTTTAACTTTAAACTGATAAATATTCTGAACCCCAGTAGTTTTTGTTTTTTCTTGTGTTTCCATAACTTTATTTTTTTGTTTTTGCCCCTGACAACTAATCATGAACAAAATCCCGATAAGCAATAACGTTTTTTTTATCATAGTATTGTTTTTATAAAGTTACAGAATTTGTCAATTTCAAAATCTGTACATTCATTAAAATTATGTTAACTAAATTTATTTCTTGTAAAATTTACGATACTGCATGTACGAAACAATTCCCAAAAGTGTAACCAAAGCTACGGAAACATAGACAAAATTAGGCGTTACTACTTTATCCCCTTTTGCATACGAATGCAATCCGGTCAAATAGAAATTCACTCCGAAATACGTCATCATAATCGAATAGAATGCAAAAACACTCATCAAATTAAAAATCCATTTACCTCGTAATGCCGGAACAAATCGAGCGTGAATTACAAAAGCATAAACCATAATACTAATTAAAGCCCAGGTTTCTTTCGGATCCCAACCCCAATAACGTCCCCAACTTTCATTGGCCCATTGTCCTCCAAGGAAGTTTCCTATAGTTAACATTACTAAACCAACGGTTAACGCCATTTCATTAATAATGGTTAACTCACGAATATTAAGCTCCATTTTCTTTTTGTTCTTTGAGTTGGTTAACAACATTAACAGCAAGGAAACAATTCCTAGTATCATTCCTAAGGTAAATGGCCCATAACTCGCCACAATAACGGCAACGTGAATCATTAACCAATAAGAATTCAATACCGGTTGCAAATTCGCAATAGCTGGATCCATCCAGTTCCAGTGCGCAATCATTAAAATCATTGCAGCTACGAATGCAGTTGATGCTACCGTTAATTCAGATTTTCTTCCAAATATTAACCCAAACAACATCGTGGCCCAACCTACATATATCATGGATTCGTAGGCGTCACTCCATGGCGCATGACCAGAAATATACCAACGTGCAATTAACCCGGCAGTGTGTAAAGCAAACAGTAACGCAATTATAACATGGCTAATTTTAACCAAGGTATTAATTGTTTTTCCTGAATTGAAAATCTTTACGATTACAAACAAGAACATCAATACCCCGGCATACATATACCATGAGAATAACTTCTTGAAAACATCGTATTTGTTATATAGAATTTCCGAATTTATCTTTTCTTCACTCGGATAAACCTCATTACCATACTTTTTCTGAAACTTGATTAATCCATCTAAAAATGTATCGGCCGCTTTATAATCTTTTTTGATTACAGCCTCATCTAATGAAGATAAATACAATGGCAATACATTTTTGGTGAACAACGAATCTATACCTTTTAAGCCCGCCTCATTAAGTTCAAGATGCGAAACCCATTTGTTGTTTTTATCGTACGGAATTGGAAAAACCTTTAAAATTTGGCCGCTTAATGCAGAATACAAAAGATTTACTTTCTTATCGGTTTCTATAAAATCTTTCTGAAACTGATTCGGAACTGCTGCTTTGTAGGCTTCATCCAAATAAGGCGATAATTTATAGTTACCTCTTTCATCAAAAAATTTCATCAAAGAAACATACTTCGTTCCTTTATCTGCTCCAATCAGATTATGAATGCTATCATTGTCTTTTTTAATGTAAATAATCGGCACATTGTACCATAATTGTGGATACTGTGTCATGGAAAGGAACACCTGATCGGAATTCATTCCCTTATATGAATCACTTTTACTTACTTTTCTAAGCAATTCTGATGAAAACGTATTTACAGGTTTCATACGTCCACCTTGATCCTGAACTATTAGTCTTCCAAATTTTGAGGAATGCTCTTCCGAAACTTTATAATGTTCCAACAAGGAATCGATTTGCTTTTCGGTTGGCATTTTTGGTTGATGCTCTTGATGTTGCGCTATTGTATTCAAAGCAAAAAACAAAACAAAAATATTCAAAACTGCAGCTTTCTTATCTTTTACTTTTTTCAATTTGCGTTTCAAATCACCAAAACGAGAATCTTTAGTAAACAGAATACCTAACATTCCGGCAAACAACAAGAAGTATCCAATATAGGTTATCCAAGTACCCCAAAAATCATGGTTAACCGATAATATTGTTCCTTTTTCATCTGGATCGAACGATGCCTGAAAGAAACGGTATCCTCTATAATCGAGAATATTGTTCATGAAAATTCTTGCATCAAATTTAGTATTCTGCTCTTTGTCGTCAATTGTAACCTGACTTTCGAATGCCGAATAACTCTTTTCAGTCCCTGGATATTTAGACGCAATAAAATCGTTAAGTTTAACAGAGAAAGGCGTTTCGTAAACCTTACTTCCGTATAGGAAAGTATATTCTAAATTTCCTAATTTAAACGACTGCGGCACTCCCATTTTTCCTTTAGAACCGATAAGTGTTACTTCTTTTTCTTTTCCTTCAGAAGTAACTGTTAGCACTAAAGCATCATCTGTGTTTTTGTCTTTATAATCTCCATTTGATTCCTGAACCATTTTTCCTTTAATAGCCGGTTCCGGAATTACAAACTGGGTTCCGCCCATATTGTATAACGAACGTAGCATTAACGGTTGAATTTTATCTTTTTCAACTTCACCTTTAAACTGATCGGCCATTCGCATAAAATTTCCATCAAAAGGCGATTGGATTGTATAAGCTTCGCTGATTTTAGTAATATTTACAGCTCCAGGTGTAAATTTGTTGAATGCAAAAAGTACATTATGAATGTTTTGCACTTCACCTTCTTTCAAGAAATGTTCGTGTCGTGTGCCATCTCCAGACTCAACCAATTTCAAATAGAAAACTCCATTTTCATCGGCTTTAATGGTTTCTTTGGCACCCATGATAAAATCCTTGTAACGAATTTCGAAAGGTATTTCATCAAATTTCTCAGAAATACTAAAATCGTTATTGGTAACAGGAGATAATAATAACAGTTTTTCGAACGAACGACGTTTCATTTCGCCTTTGTAGTTTCCATCTACAAATACATTCAAGTACGTTTTATCAGAAAAAATTTGAGTAGACGATTCACCTTCACGAATTGGCATCATCCCTTCAAAACTGATATAGCGTGTAATAAAGGCCCCAACTATAATCAGAATAAAAGCCAAGTGTAATAACAACGAAGCCCATTTACTCTTTTGCAGTAAGTTGTAACGCTTAATATTGCCAATGAAGTTAATGACGAAAAACACCATAATAACTTCAAACCAACGTGCATTATAAATTAAAATTCGAGCAGTATCAGTATTGTATTTACTTTCTATAAATGTACCGGTTGCCATAGCTGCGGCAAAAACCAGAAACAAAATAGCCATTAAACGAGTAGAGAACAAAAAGGAAAATATTTTTTTATCCATGACGGAATGCGTTTTATACAAATTGTCGCGAAGATACTTAAAAACAAGTTTTTGTTAACGCTTTTTAACGTATTTTAAGAAACTAATAAGCCTGATTGGAAAATCCGTTCAGGCTTATTTTTAAATTCCAATTTCTATCTGAAATCGTATATACCAATTATTTTTAACGCTATTGTCGTAATAATGCAATTGATCATAGGTGATTTCTGTTTGCAACTTAAATGCATGCTCCCAAATATATTTGGTCACACCTACTGTATATTCGTTAGTATTAGGAGAAAGAGTTCTAATATCCTCATGCACATTTTGAAACGAGTATCTTCCTATAATCTCATACATTGAAGGAAAAATGTAACTTAACTGGTAATCCATGCCTTGCCCAACATTAATAAAATTACTTTGGGTCGTATCTAAGGGGTTTATGGTTATTGGATTTTTAGCCATTCGTTTCATATAAGTTGCCATTGCCGACCAACCATTGTATTTAAACATTAGATCTCCAAAAACTGAAGACATCGTTCGTTGTTCGTATAAATCATTACCCGTTTCACCTTGTGTTCTTCGGGCATGATTGTTTTGATGTGCAGCAGCAGACAACATTAATTTTGGTTTTTCTTCACGAGACAAATCACCTTCAAAATTAGAACCGTCTTTTTTGAAAGAACCAAATGGGAAAACTTCTAATTTACCAGTAAAAGCGACACCATTATCAGGGCTTTTGGTCCAGTTTCTTCCTTCACCAGTAGTTACTGCGGTTTTAAAATTATACGAAAACGTATTAGGTTTTTCATGCAAATAATAGGCTTGGAAACCAAAATCCCTATCGATGTTAAATTTACTATTATTAATACTTCTATCTGTTAACTGAAGCGCTCCAGAGGAATTTACCCTTTGACGGTTTCCCGGAATTTTCGTTTGACCAAAAGTGAAACTCCAATTAGAATCTGGGCGATAAAAAACAGCTGCATCACGAATAATGTTAATATTTTCACCATCGCGAACTTCTCCAACATCACCGGGTGCAAACGATAGTTGTATTACATACAAAAACTTTGGATTTCCAACATAGCCATCAAAACGCAAACGCAAACGACGAATTTGTCCATCGTATGCCGCTTCTTCACCTTCATTTTGAATGTAACCAATCCGGTTCTGAATTCGAAAACGAACATTTAACTGAAAAATACTATCTGCAGAGGTAATTCCTAAGCCTTTCCCGTAGTTATAGTATGGAAGGGCTGCTAATTTTAAATCGTTATCTTTAGTAGAAAACTTTATGTCTTGCGCTTGTATTACAGCAGCAAAGCACATAAAAAAAAATAAAATATTTTTTCTCATGTTAATTAATTGTTAGTTGTGTGTTATTTGGGCGCAAAGCTAATGTTATTAATTTCCTCAAATATTAAGTTATTGTTACCTTTGCAAAAATTTTGAACTATGGAAAACAATTATATCGGATATCATTTTAAAGTAGAACCAAAAGAACTGGGTTCAGAAATTTTGGTTGCCGAATTGGGCGAAAAAGCCTTTGAAAGCTTTATCGAAACTGAAGAAGGGATTTCGGCTTACGTTCCAAAAGCCCTTTGGACAGAAGATATCTTAGACGATATTTTTATTTTACAATCCGATGAGTTCAAGATTTCATATATCATGGAGGAAATTGAACAAGTGAATTGGAATGAAGAATGGGAAAAGAATTTCGATCCAATTGATGTAGAAGGTGTTTGTTATGTAAGAGCACCTTTTCATGAAAAAACCAATGCGCAATTCGATATCGTTATTGAGCCCAAAATGAGTTTTGGTACCGGCCATCACGAAACAACTTTCATGATGATTCAACATTTATTAGAAACAGACGTTACCAACATGAAAACACTAGACATGGGTTGCGGAACAGCTATTCTAGCTATTTTGGCTGAAATGAAAGGAGCAAAACCGATTGACGCCATTGATATAGACAACTGGTGTTATTTGAACTCAATCGAAAATGCCGAGCGTAACCATTGTCAGCACATTTCGGTTTACGAAGGCGATGCTTCATTGTTAAATCAAGGACAAAAATACGACTTGATAATAGCAAATATTAATCGAAACATCTTATTGAACGACATGCAAACCTATGTAGACTGTTTAAACAAAGATGGAATTTTATTGTTAAGTGGTTTTTATAATGAAGATATTGCTTATTTAGATGCTTCTTGCACTGAAAAAGGCCTAACATTTATAAAAAAGTTTCAAAAGAACAATTGGGTATCTTTAAAATACGTAAATTAGTATTACTTTATTTATAATCCATTGATTATGAGTGTAAAAGAAAAAATAAAAGAGCAGATTTCCGTTAAGGAAATACTAGCATCAAACTACGAAATCATTCTTTTTAATGATGATGTAAATACGTTTGATCATGTAATTGACACACTAATTGAGGTTTGCCAGCACGAGCCTTTACAAGCCGAACAATGTGCTTTATTAGTACATTACAAAGGTAAATGTGCTGTAAAAACAGGTTCGTATAAAGAACTTGAGCCGCAATGCAGTAAACTTTTAGATGCCGGCTTAAGTGCCGAAATTCAATAAAAAATCCCGATTACTCGGGATTTTTTTATGAATTCATTTTGCCTATTGCGCAACTTATATAAGACTTTGCTTTTGTGGTAAGTGAATTTTTATCTTCTATTTCTGGATAGCCAATACTTCGCAAAGCATTTCGAACAACATCTAAATCCGATTCTACGGTATAATTAAACACTACAGAATCGTCTTCATTGCTTACTTCCACATCACTAATATGGTCAATTTCGCTTAGTTTACTGGTTATAGTATTAGCACAACCGCTACATTTTAAATTTTGTATGTATACTTTAGTTTTCATGATTTTAAAATCTATTCAACTAAGTTACAACATAATAAGCAAGTTAATTGTAACAAATGTTACTTAAGACTCTTTTAATGAGGCAATTTATCTTTCAAAACGCCATAGAAATAGGTTCCTAAAAGCGCTCCAAATAGAACAAGGACTATACCATAAAAACCAGCTCCTAACAAAATAAAAATTGGTCCTGGGCATGCCCCAACAAGCGCCCATCCTAAGCCAAACAGTATACCACCTACAATATAACGTACAAAGCCTGGTTCTTTATCGGCAATTACAATAGGTAATCCCTTGCTATCTTTTATCGATTTTCTTTTAATTATTTGTACACCTAATATTCCGGTTACAACTGCCACACCAATAATTCCATACATGTGAAACGACTGGAACTGAAACATTTCATAGATTCTGTACCATGATACGGCTTCCGACTTGGTTAATACTATTCCGAATACAAAACCAACTAAAACAAATTTTAACAATCCTAATATTTTCATAACTTAAAAAATTAATGGCAAAAGAAAATGCGACATAATTAAACCGCCTATAAAAAACCCAATTACTGCAATTAGAGATGGTTTTTGCAAGTTACTAAGTCCTGTGATTGCATGACCTGAAGTACATCCACCTGCATAACGTGTTCCAAAACCTATTAATAGACCTCCAAAAAACAAAATCGCAATGGTTTTTCCATTTTTCAAAGCATCGTAACCAAATAGACTGTCTGGTCCCAAATTACCATTTGGTGCTTCAATATGCAATACTGTAAGTTGTTCAACTGTTTTAGGATTTAGATTTACCCCACTTCCATCCGATAAATAATGAACAGCTACAAAACCACCAATAATAGCTCCTAAAACTACTGCTAGGTTCCATTTTTGTTCACGCCAATCAAAATTAAAAAAACTGGCTGTTTTGCCCGCTCCCGCCATTGTGCAAAGCGTGCGTAAGTTAGACGACATTCCAAAAGTTTTTCCGAAAAAAAACAATGTCAACATAATCACTGCTATTAAAAAGCCTGAAATATACCAGGGCCAAGTACCATAAAATGAATACATACTAAAATATTTTTTGACAAAAGTAAACAGCCAATCGCTATTTTTTGTAACAAACATTACATAATTTTCTTTGTATCATTATATTCTTTTACTTTTGAAACATAAAAAATAGCATACATGAAAAATTTCAGCATTGAGTTAAAATGGGCTTCCATAGCTATAATCACTACTTTTCTTTGGTTTCTATTGGAAAAATCTTTGGGAATGCATAATGAAGATGTAAAATGGCAACCTTTATTTAACATGCTCGTTTTTTTCATCACAATTCCTATTTACTATTTATCACTTAGAGACAAGAAGGGAAATTTTTACAACGGAGTGATTACCTGGAAGCAAGGTTTTTTTTCGGGTTTGGCACTAACTTTCTTTATCACATTAGCTAGTCCTTTTATATACTATGTTTCATTTGTGTACCTCTCTCCTGATTTTTTCAAAAATATCATTAGTTTTACAGTAGAATCAAAAAGAATGTCGCAAATTGACGCAGAAGCTTACTTCAATATGAGTAGTTATATCACGCAATCCATATCTACCGGATTATCATACGGTGTGTTGTTATCGGGTATTTTTTCCTATTTTCAAAAAACAAAGTAATCATATGAAACGCATATTAACCTTTGGAGTTTTTTTAATACTGGCTTCGTGCATTAGTACAAAATCAAGCATAAAAAATATAGACAATACTGTATCCAAACCTATTTTAAAAGACGAAGCTTACTTAATAACCGAATATGCTTCCGATAAAAAATACGGCTATGATGCTGATTATCCTATCAATATTGGATTTATTCTAGAAATGAATGAAGATAAGTTTATAAAATACTTTTTTAACGGCTTAGAAGGACCAAAAGGAGAATCATTATCCTATAAAAAAGTTGAAACTTGCTGCCCATTTCCAACTAAAAACAATAAAATTGGCGGCGGAATGTTATTTGTATACGAAGTTACCTGGAAAGGTCAAACGAAACCTACTCGATTGTATTTCAATATTTACGAAAGAGGAAAAATTATGTGTCCGATTGGTCTTGCCATTAAAAACAATCCAACCAGAACTAACTAATAGTAAGAATTTTATAATTTTTTTAGCCTTTTTTCAATTACGAAGAAAGGCTTTTTTATCTTATCTTTGCACCACAATTTTTCAACTATGAATTTAAACAACATACCACAAATTAAACATACAGACAGCAATAATTTCTTTTTATTGGCTGGACCTTGCGCCATTGAAGGAGAAGAAATGGCAATGCGTATTGCTGAAAAAACAGTTTCAGTTACCGACAAATTAAAAATTCCTTATGTTTTTAAAGGTTCTTTTAAAAAAGCAAACCGCTCAAGAATTGACAGTTTCACCGGAATTGGCGATGAAAAAGCCTTGAAAATTCTTGAAAAAGTATCTAAAGAATTTGGCGTTCCCACAGTAACAGACATACATACTAATGAAGATGCAGTTATGGCTGCCGAATATGTGGATATATTACAAATCCCTGCTTTTTTAGTTCGTCAAACCGATTTGGTAGTTGCTGCTGCCAACACTGGAAAAACGGTAAACTTGAAAAAAGGACAATTTATGAGTCCGGAAAGCATGAAGCACGCCGTTCAAAAAGTACTGGATTGCCACAACCAAAATGTAATGGTTACCGATCGTGGAACAATGTTCGGGTATCAAGATATGATTGTTGATTTTAGAGGAATTCCAACCATGCAACAATTTGCATCTACCGTGCTGGACGTTACCCATTCACTTCAACAACCTAACCAAATGGTTGGTGTTACTGGAGGGCGACCGGACATGATTGAAACTATTGCTAAAGCAGGAATTGCCGTTGGTGTTAATGGTATTTTCATTGAAACTC
The DNA here is from genome assembly GCF_055521455.1 of Flavobacterium sp. IC2-16. Lineage (NCBI taxonomy): Bacteria > Pseudomonadati > Bacteroidota > Flavobacteriia > Flavobacteriales > Flavobacteriaceae > Flavobacterium > Flavobacterium sp. IC2-16. Next base: position 264,763 of record NZ_CM145480.1, read on the forward strand.
ATTTCGACCCAGCTAATGCTAAAAGTGATGGTGCTAACATGCTTCATTTAGATTTATTTGAAGGCTTAATGACGAAACTAGTTGCAATCCGTCAAACTATTAATACATTTTAATTTTTTATTTAAAAACTTAACCTACAATGAAACAATCGTTTTTGATGTTAATGCTCTTAATGGGTTTTGCATCTCAACAAGTTTTCGCTCAAGAAGAAATTGTAACCCCAGAAAAATACACGGCACACAATAAAGGTAAATTCTATATTTTTTGGGGCGGAAATCGTGATTCGTATAGCAAATCGGATATCAATTTTACTGGAAAAGATTACAACTTTACCATTTATGATGTGGAAGCACATGACAGACCTAAAGGTTGGCATATTGATTATTTCAACCCGGCAAGGATGACAATCCCTCAAACCAATTTACGAATTGGATATTTTATTACAGATAAATACAATATTTCAATTGGTGTTGACCACATGAAATACATCATGACTCAAAACCAAACCGTTAACATGAATGGGTATATTAATTTACCCGGAACTGATGCTGGTGCTGCTTACAATGGAATATACACTAATGTTCCGCAAGTTATGACAGAAGATTTTTTAACTTTTGAGCATACTGACGGATTAAATTATGTTAATACAGAGTTTTCCAGAGTTGACGATATTTCTAAATTGTTTTCCATTAACAATACCGATGTCTTTCAAGTAAATATAACCGAAGGTGTTGGTGGTGGTGTTTTATATCCGAAAACAAATGCTAAAGTTTTAGAAAAAAGACGTCACGACGATTTTCATATTTCAGGATATGGAATGGCTGCAAAAGTTGGTTTAAACTTTACTTTTTTTAAGTATTTCTTTATACAAACCGAATTAAAAGGTGGCTATATCAATATGAATGATATTAAAACCACATACGAAGGTGCAGATAGAGCCACACAAGAATTTTTCTTTTTGCAAAGAGTTGTATCTTTCGGAGGAATATTTAGAATATAAATTCAAAACATAAAAAAAGGCTTTCAAATGAAAGCCTTTTTTATGTTGTATTACAAGTTAATTTCCATCAACGTAATTTTGCAGGTATTTAAATCGCTCTGTCAACTTACCATTTTCAGTAATTTTTGCCCTTTGAAGAATTCCATCTTTATCACCATTGTAAAAAGCAGGAATAACATGCTCTAAAAACATTTCTCCAAAACCTTCACTAGCGTCTTTTGGTAGTTCACAAGGTAAATTATCAACTGCCATAACTACGATAGCTCCTGGATGATTTACATCTACTTCTGTACCCTCACTAGGATAATAACCATATATTGGCTCTGCAATGGTTGAAGCCCTTAAAGTAGATTCAATTGGCCCATTAACATCGCAAGAAACATCAGCGATAACCTTAATTTTATTATCTGGTGCATTAAGCATTGTTCTAGATAGAATTACCGGTGCTCCGTTACCATAAAAGTGACCGGCAATAAACATATCGGACACCTTGGTAAAACGTTCAAAATTAGATGTATATTCTTCCGGATTAGCATAAAAATCTTTCTTATCAAAAGGTTTTCCGTCTATTCTCATATTATAATCCTTCACATCAATTTGAGCATAAACCGGTTGCGTATAGGTTTTTGTAAGGTAATCTTCAATAGATACTTGCTTAATTTTCATTCCGTCAAGAATCTCCTTAGCTCCCATTCCTACTTTACCATGACCTGTCAATACAATTTTAATAGGCGGCAACATTGGTCTGCGTAGTCTTTCTATCAAAGCGGCTTTATCGGTAAGCGTTTCGGCTTTGGGCAAATTATACAATTCGTATTTTAATCCAAATGCTCTAAAACCATTATAAGCCCCTACGATTCCGGCATAACGGCCAAAACCAATTAATCTGTGATTGGTTCCATCAACAATAGTTTCATGATCCAACAACTCTATGTTTTTTTCTAAAATTGCAATAAGTAGTTTTCTGTTATAGGCTTGCTTTTTAATAGTGTGAGAAAAGAAAAAGTATTTTTTATTTGGTATTAGAGCATAAACGGGAACTTCTTTTACTCCGATAAGTACATCACAATCCGACATATCGGTAGCTACTTCAAATCCTAATTTTGAATATTCTTCATCTGAAAAAACGCGAATATCCGATGCTTCAACTTTAATTTCAACTTGAGGATATTGTTGTTTTAATTTGACCAATTCTAAAGGCGTAAAAACGACTCTTCGGTCTGGCGGGTTTTTTCTTTCTTTTATTATTCCTATTTTCATTCGATTGAATCTTAAAGAAATTATTTGGTTGTATAACAAAACAATCTCTTTTGGTTAGTTTATTGGGTCAAATGTAGTGTATCTATAATAGTGTAGCAATACTTTTTAATTGAAACCCGAATAAAAATAGCATTTTCTTCTCCGAAAATGAGAATTGAGTTCTAGATGACCATAAAAAACAAGTAAAGATTTTCGGAAGAAAATTAAAAACTCTAACTTTGCGGTCTGATTTTTGCGGAAGTAAAATTTGGATACTAAAAAACACTCTGGGGTCGACTGGTTTTGACAGCGGGTGGAATTGATTAGTAAGCACGTCGAGCCAAGTATGGTAGGCTCGTAAATATCTGCTATACGAACTTTAAACGGCGAAAATAATTACGCTTTAGCTGCTTAATCTGAATCATAGTAAGATTTGCCTAGTTCCTACCAGGTAGGAAAGCTAGATTCTCCACAAAAGCCTTGGTTTATGGCGTTTGGTTTTGGGGAACCGTAAAAGTAAACCTAAGAACAGTAAAGCTTTAAATCTGTTCTGACACTCATAAAGCTAAGCAAAAAGTGGCGGTTTCCGGCCTTGCTTTTTGTCGAAAATTCAATCGGGAACTAAACGTGTAGAAAGCTCTTTGATTGCCTGTTTGGACGAGAGTTCGATTCTCTCCGACTCCACAAAAAGCCTTTAAAAAGTTTTAAAGGCTTTTTTATTTTAAAAATAATGCTAATATTGTAATCTATTAATCAATTTATTAAACCCTAATCGAATGAAAAAGATATTTTTAGCATTACTATTGGTTACTTTCGGAATAAATGCACAACAATCTAAATTTGATTTTCCACTTAATGAAAACGGACAAATTATTTTTTCTGAAGTTGTTTCTGCTGAAGGAAAACCAAAACAAGATTTGTTTGCCAATTCAAAAATGTTTTTTGTAAATACGTATAAAATCACTCAAGACAAACTAAAAATCAATAACGAATCTTCTTCAGTTACTAATACACAATATTCCATCATGAACGTAAAGGTTAATGGAAGTGATGTAAAAGTAAAATTATTTTATACGGTTTCTATTTATTCGAAAGACAACAAATACAAATACGAAATCAAAAATATCTTAACTAAAACTGAAGTTTCTGAAACTCCGCTAGAAAAAATGTTTGACAAACAAGCAGTTGAAAAAGCAGATCAAAAACCAAAACTTATGGAAGCTTTAACCGGTTACTATGCTGCGATAAATGCTGAAATTGAAACAATCAAATCGAATATTAAAAAAGAAATGAGTAAGGCGAATGCAAATTCAAGCGAATGGTAATACCTCATCATCTTAATACTTTAGTAAAAGCTCCTTTTTAGGAGCTTTTTTTATGACAAATATCATTTTAATGCTGCCTGACACACATTACTTTTGAAGGTGTAAAATCAAAATCATGACAACTTCATTAGTTCAAAAATATAATGTTCCTGGCCCACGTTACACCAGTTATCCAACAGTTCCGTATTGGGATGACAACTCGTTTTCAACAAACTTGTGGCAAAACAGTTTCCTGAAGTCGTTTTCTGAAAGCAATACTTCGGAAGGCATCAGTCTTTACATTCATCTCCCGTTTTGCGAGAGCCTTTGTACTTTTTGCGGTTGTCATAAAAGAATTACCAAACGGCATGAAGTGGAACATCCCTATATAGAAGCTGTTCTGAAAGAATGGAATTTATATTGCGATTTGTTCCCTGAAAAACCCATCATCAAAGAAATCCACTTGGGTGGAGGCACACCAACATTTTTCTCTCCGGAAAATCTTGAGAACCTCATCACCGGAATTTTCAAACGCGCTGAAAAAGCTACAGAATACGAATTCAGTTTTGAAGGTCATCCAAACAACACTTCTCGCGAACATCTGCAAAAATTATACGATTTGGGCTTCCGAAGAGTGAGTTTCGGCGTTCAGGATTATTCTGACAAAGTGCAGCAAGCCATTCACAGGGTTCAACCTTTTCACAATGTGGCTAAAGTCACGTTTTGGGCGAAAGAAATTGGATATACTTCTATTTCACATGATTTGATTTTCGGCTTGCCATTTCAATCGCTTGAAAATATTGTGGATACTATTGAAAAAACAAAAGCCCTTTCTCCCGACCGGTTGGCATTTTACAGCTATGCACACGTGCCTTGGATAAAAGGAAACGGGCAGCGTGGATTTAAAGACGAAGATGTGCCGAAAGATGATGAAAAAAGACGTTTGTATGAAGTGGGTAAACAACTATTAGCCAAAAAAGGGTATCACGAAATTGGAATGGATCATTTTGCATACAAAAAAGACACTATGTTTCAGGCTTTTCAGGAAGGAAAACTGCACCGCAACTTTATGGGGTATACTTCTTCTAAAACGCAGTTAATGATTGGTTTAGGCGTTTCTTCCATTAGCGACAGCTGGTATGGCTTTGCACAAAATGAAAAATCGTTAGAAGATTATTATGCTCGTTTGGAAAACAATGAACTTCCGGTTTTTAAAGGTCATATTTTAAATAATGAAGATTTAATCATCCGTAAACATATTTTAAACCTGATGTGTCAATTTACCACTTCTTGGGATGAAAGTCATTTATATTTTAAAGAGCTACCTGAAGTTTTAGCGCAATTACAGGAAATGGAAAACGACGGTTTTCTCATCCTGCAACACAACGCCATCACCGTAACCGAAAAAGGAAAACCTTTTGTGCGCAATATTTGTATGGCTTTCGATTTACGTTTGAAACGCAAGGCACCGCAAACACAATTGTTCTCGATGACGGTATAATCGACGAGAAATACTTATTTTTGAAGTAAGCCTAACCCAATTATGGACGCATTACTTCGTAAAATAGAATACTGTACCCTCTGCAAAGATTTTTTGCCAAATCCTCCGAAACCGGTTTTATCTTTTAGCAAGAACTCGAAAATCATCATTATTGGTCAGGCTCCGGGAACGAAAGCCCATGCGAGCGGTATTCCCTGGAACGATGCGAGCGGTGAAGAATTACGCCGTTGGCTGAACGTGGATCGAAATCAGTTTTACGATACTTCTATTTTTGGCATTATGCCGATGGGGTTCTGTTATCCGGGAAAAGGAAAATCCGGCGATTTGCCACCCAGACCCGAATGCGCACCACTTTGGCACGAACAAATTTTAAAAGAACTCCCCGAGGTGAAACTCATTTTACTCATCGGAAATTATGCCCACAAATACTATCTGAAAGATAAATCATACTCCACCTTAACAGAAAACGTGCTGCATTACAAAGATTTTTTACCGAAGTTTTTACCACTGGTACATCCATCTCCGAGAAACAAATTATGGCAGAAGAAAAATCCATGGTTCGAAGAAGAAGTGGTTCCGGAACTGCGAAGAATTGTTCGGGAAGCGCTTAGAACCTAATTAGCGGCAAACCGGATTGTTTTGTACAAAAAGACTTAAATTACTTGGAGAAACATACGGAATTCCCAATCCTAAACCGCGCATAATGAATAACATTCCTATAAAAATCGTTACAATGGGAATGACCTTCTGCATCTTGTTGCGCATCGGAACAGAGAATAAATTGGAGATGTAAACTACGGCGCTCATCATCGGAATCGTTCCTAATCCGTAAAGGAACATATACCCTACGCCCAAAAGTTCGTTTTGCATGGCTATGGCTCCGAATAAAGCAACATACACCAATCCGCAAGGCAAAAATCCGTTTAACAAACCAATAGTAAACAACGCTTTATAGCTTCGTTTTTTAAACTGGTTTCCTAAAGAAGTTTTAATATTGGAAATCAAGCGGTAAATGGGTTTGGAGAAATTATATTGGGCGAGAACTTTCTCTGGAACTAAAACAAATGCAATCATCAAAATGCCAATGACAACAGACAACTGTTGCTGTATTCCAGCCAGAAAAAGTCCTTTACCCAACAAACCAAAAACCAAGCCGAAAATCATGTAGGCTACTACCCTTCCGGAATGATACGTTAAAAGCTGTACTATCTTTTTTGCCGGATTCTTATGATCGAGCGGAAGCATCATGGCAATGGGACCACACATCCCAATACAATGCAAACTGCTGATCAACCCTAATATGAACCCTGAGTATAACATCTTTTTTTTTATTTAAGGGATAAGTTGTAAGGGATAAGTTTTTAACTATGTTCCTTTTCCCTTTTCCCTTTTCCCTTTTCCCTTTTCCCTTTTCCCTTTCAACTACAAATTCACTTGTTGTTTATTCAAATACCCAACGCCTTCATATTCCCAATCAATAGTAATGTCCCAATGACCGCCAACCAAATCTGTTTTAGGTATGAGCAAATTTGAAGAAGATAATGAGATGGTTTTCTCAAAATCCAATTTCTGGTTGGACGGTCTGTAAAAGGACACTTTACCTTTAATTTTAGTATAATCGAACGATTTTGGAAAGCTTATTACTAAGCTGCCGTTTTGCGCCGTTACGGTTAGTTTTTCTTTCAAATCGTAGGCATGCTGCGACTTGTCTAACTGCTGCTGAAAGGACAATTCTTTTTTATAATAATCTTCGGTAACCATTTCATGGTCGTACTGCGAATCGGATTGTACTTTAAACACGAAGTACAAAATAAATGTCATGAACAGCCCGAAAGCAATAACAATTCCTGTTCCCCAATTAATTTTCATAGTCTATATTTTTTTTATTACAAGAGATAAGTCGTAAGGGATAAGTAATAAGTTGATAACTGCTTCCCTTTTCCCTTTTCCCTTTTCCCTTTTCCCTTTTCCCTTTTCCCTTTTCCCTTTTCTCTTTTCCCTTTTCCCTTTTCCCTATTTCTCAATCAAAACTCCTAGGTCCTAAAAAATTTGTCGTCGTAGTTTCCAGAAGTTCTTCATTGTTATATACTTCAATGGTAATCTTCGTTTTATCACCTTGTAAGAAAGCCGGATGAATTTCTACAAACAAAGTTCCTTGTGCCATACCTTCTTTTCCGACTTTAAAACTGTCTTTTCCTACCATTAGTATTTTTCCTTCAGGTTTCGCCAATTTGAAATGGATGTTATCAAAATCACGAACCGTTTTGTTCACAACTTTATAGGTAAATACATTACTGATTTTTTCGCCTTTATGTTGAAACAATTGTCCTGGAAGTCGTAAAACCGTAGCTTCCACATCGTTTCTTAAAAATAGCATTCCGATTAAAAGACCAATCAAAATGGTAAGTACTGCTGCATACCCTTTCATTCGTGTGGTGAATACGAATTTCTCCTTTTTCACAATTTCATTCTCGGATGCATAACGAATCAAACCTTTCGGCAGATTTACGCTTTCCATGATATGGTCGCATTCGTCGATACAAGCAGTACAGTTAATACATTCCAACTGAACGCCGTTACGAATATCAATTCCTGTCGGACATACGTTTACACACTGGTGGCAATCAATACAGTCGCCCTTTCCGAACAATTTACGGTCTTCATTTTTCTTGAATTTCGCTCTCCCAGAAGCACCTTCCCCACGAACATGGTCGTAGGCAACGTTTATTGTTTTATTGTCGAGTAAAACGCCTTGCATTCTTCCGTAAGGACACGCAATAATACACACCTGCTCGCGAAACCATCCGTAAATGAAGTAGAAAACTGCTGTAAAAATCAATAAGGCAATGAGCGTATTAACATTATGAAACGGTCCTTGTCTCACCATGTCTAATACCTGATCACTTCCTACCAAATAAGCCAAAAACACGTTGGCAATTACAAAGGATGCGATGAAGAACAAAAACCATTTCGTAACTTTCTTTCTGATTTTATCAGCATTCCATTCTTGTTTATCAAGTTTCACTTGAGCACCACGGTCGCCTTCAATCCAAAATTCGATTCTTCTGAAAAGCATTTCCATGAATATTGTTTGCGGACAAAACCATCCACAAAAAATACGTCCGAAAGCAACTGTAAACAAGGCCAACCCTACTACCCCGATAATCATCGAAATGACTACCAAATGAAAATCCTGAGGCCAGAACGGAAACCCGAATATCGAGAACTTCCGTTCCATAATGTTAAACAGTAAAAACTGATTGCCATTGATTTTAATGAACGGTGCCGAAAAGAGAAAGGCTAACAAAAAATAACTCAGCAGTTTTCTTCTTTCATATAATTTTCCTTTTGGAATTTTAGGAAAAATCCAGGCGCGCTTCCCTTCTTTATCGATGGTGGCTATACTGTCTCTAAAACTTTCATCAGGTTGATTGGACATGGCATTCTTAGTTTACTGCCACCGTTGGAGCGGCTGTTTTAGTGGAATCCGTTACGGTTTTTGTTCCTTCTTGTTTTGGTGTATTTTCATCTACCCAAACGTCGCCTTCCGGTGCTTTTCCATCTTTAGGATTACTTCCTTGAAGACTTAACACATAACTAGCCACTTTTTGAATATCTGAAGGCTTAATAGTTTCCTTCCAAGGCACCATACCTTTACCCGAACGACCACCTTCCATAATGGTATTAAATACATTCTTAATACCACCTCCATTAATCCAATAATTATCCGTTAAGTTTGGACCGATAGCTCCTCCACCATCTGGGCGGTGACAGGCAACACAATTAGCTTCAAAAATGGTTTTCCCGGCTGCTAATTCCGATGCATCGGTAAGCAACGTTACTTTTTCTTTATCCATTAAATCCGGAGCGGTTTTCTTGTATTCTTCAACAGCAATTTTAGCTTCGGCCATTTCTTTTTCAAATTCCATAGTTTGATTGTCGTGCCCCAAAATGTGAAAACGAACCAAATAAATGAATGCGAATGCTATACATCCGTAAAATAAATACACCCACCATGGCGGCAATACATTGTCTAACTCTTTAATTCCATCATAATCGTGATCCATCATTAACTCACCTTCTTCCTCAATTTTACGGGAACGAGTTAATTTTTGCATTAAATTTTTATAGAATAGTGTTTCTGTGAACGGCAATTCGTCTTCAATTTCTTTTTGTTTGCGTTGTTCCTCAGACAATAAACTATTGAGAATGGTATTTGAAGCTTTAACAACTACTTCTATTGCTATTAAAAGGAATAAGAAAAGCAACAGAATTAAAGAAACCATCGGATATTTGATGAAAGCCGGTCGGTCACCTGAGTCTATAAAGAATTCCATGGCAATGAAAAACATCGCAAATAAAACCGGAATTCTAACGTACATGGGAAAATACTTTTTCATATGTAATATTTATCATTTTTTTAAGGTCATATGGTATCGCTTATTTTATTGGTGTTTGTTTGCACAAACTTTTTATTAGAAGCGATTTCATAATTAGCTGATTTTAAAGCTCAACAGCGTTATCATTGTTAAACGGAATGTTACTCATTTCTGTGATTTTCTCTTTTTTATAGGTAAATACCCAAGCGTACAACCCTACAAAGAACAAGAAGAAAATAAGTAACGATATGATTGGATAAATTTCAATTCCTGAGATAGTTTCCAAATTGTGTTTGATGAATTTTAACATGGCCTGAACTTTTAAATTATTCTGCTTTTTTAACTTTAATATCGGTTCCTAATCGTTGTAAATAAGCAATTAAGGCGGTGATTTCACGATCTTTCATCGGTATAAAGTTTTCACCTCTAGCCTTCGCATTTTTCATACTTTGCTCATAACTTTTAACGAAATCAGGATCATTTTTAAGGTTTTCTTCAATTTTAGCCGATTGCGTTGCAATACTTTTTTGAGCATTGGCAATTTCTTCATCGGTATACGGAACGCCTAATTTCACCATCACACGCATTTTATCTTCTGTTTTAGAATAATCCATAGGTTTGTTATCGAACAACCATTTATAACCTGGCATAATTGAACCAGCTGATGTACTTTGCGGATCCCACATGTGGTTGAAATGCCAGTTATCGTTGTATTTTCCACCGACGCGCATTAAATCGGGACCGGTTCGTTTTGAACCCCATAAGAATGGGTGATCGTACACATATTCTCCTGATTTTGAATACTCTCCGTAACGTGACACTTCAGAACGGAACGGACGTACCATTTGCGAGTGGCAGCCTACACAACCTTCACGGATGTACAAATCACGTCCTTCTAACTCTAGCGGTGTATAAGGTTTCACACTCGTAATCGTTGGAATGTTCGATTTCACAACAAGAGTTGGTACAATCTGAATGATTCCTCCAATTAAAATAGCAATCGTTGCTAACAGTGTTAACTGAATTGGTTTTCTTTCTAACCATCCGTGGAATTTCTCTCCTTTTAATCGGTTTGGAGAAATTTTTACTAATGCTGGAGCTTCTGCTAATTCGTCTTCAACCGGTTGACCTTGTTTAACAGTCATGATGATGTTGTATACCAATACAAACAATCCGATAATGAATAAGGTTCCTCCTACGGCACGCATGGCATACATTGGCATGATTTCTTTAACCGTTTCAAGGAAGTTTCCATAAACCAAAGAACCATCAGGATTGAATTGTTTCCACATTTGCGCCTGAACGAATCCGGCCACATAGATTGGTAAAGCGTATAGAATGATCCCTAAAGTTCCAATCCAGAAATGGAAGTTGGCTAATTTTTTAGAGTACAATTCGGTTTTTGTCATTCTTGGAACCAACCAATAAATCATACCGAAGGTCATAAAACCATTCCATGCAAGCGCTCCTACGTGAACGTGTGCTACAATCCAATCGGTAAAGTGTGCAATGGCATTTACATTTTTAAGAGATAACATTGGACCTTCGAAAGTGGCCATACCATAACCCGTAATTGCTACTACGAAGAATTTTAAAATTGGCTCAGTTCTAACTTTGTCCCAAACGCCACGAAGGGTTAATAATCCGTTAATCATACCTCCCCAAGATGGTGCAATTAGCATAACCGAGAAAACTACTCCTAAGTTTTGAGCCCAATCCGGTAAAGCCGTGTACAACAAGTGGTGTGGACCCGCCCAGATGTATAAGAAAATAAGTGACCAGAAGTGAATAATCGATAAGCGATACGAATAAACAGGTCGGTTAGCAGCCTTAGGAATGAAGTAATACATCAACCCTAAAAATGGCGTTGTCAAAAAGAACGCTACTGCATTGTGACCGTACCACCATTGTACCAAAGCATCCTGAACCCCAGCATAAACGGAATAACTTTTCATTCCGCTAACTGGTAAGGCTAAGCTGTTGAAAATATGCAATACCGCTACCGTTACAAACGTTGCGATGTAAAACCAAATGGCAACATACAAATGACGTTCTCTTCGGCGTAAAATTGTCATAATCATGTTAACCCCAAACGTCACCCAAATTATAGCAATGGCAATATCAATAGGCCATTCCAATTCGGCATATTCTTTGGAAGTGGTATAACCCAATGGAAGTGAAATTGCTGCAGCCACTATAATTAACTGCCAACCCCAGAAATTAATATTACTGAGTGCATCGCTCCACATTCTGGTTTTTAATAACCGTTGTAATGAATAATAAATTCCGGCAAAAATGGCATTCCCAACGAAAGCAAAAATTACCGCATTTGTATGTAAAGGACGTAAACGACCATAGCTTAACCACGAGATTCCGTCTGTCATATTCGGAAACAAATACATCGTGGCAATTAAAAGTCCTACGAGCATCCCTACAACTCCAAAAAGGATTGAAGCATACAGGAACTTCTTTACAATTTTGTTATCGTAATAAAATTGTTGCACTTCCATAATTAGTTTTGTTTTTCTATTTGTGTTTTGGATTCTTTCTGGGTTTTGTTTTGAAGCTCATCTTCGAACAACATTCGAACCGATGGCGTGTAATCGTCGTCAAACTGACCGCTTTTTACCGCTCTTATGAAAATGTACAAGAACGCCAGCGCCACAACGATACTGATGGAGATTAACAGATAAATAACACTCATACCTTACGTTTTATAGGTCAAAATTACTTTAGTGATTACAGATAAAACATGACTTTTGTCATACGCTACAATTTTTATTTTCTTGCGAAATAATTGCTCATAATCGTCACGAAACTCACAATGGTTACGGTGCTCAACGGCATAATGATAGCCGCTACCAAAGGCGATAAATTTCCGGACACGGCAAAGCTCAATCCGACCACATTATACAAGAGCGACAACCCGAAACTCATGTAAATGGTTTTCATTGCGTTCTTGGACAGTTTTAAAAAATACGCGATTTTCGAAAATTGGGTGGCGTCCAGAATTCCGTCGCAGGCTGGTGAAAACACATTTACATTTTCCGATATGGAAATCCCGATGTTTGCTTGTGCTAAAGCTCCGGCATCGTTAAGCCCATCGCCTACCATCATTACGTTTTTACCTTCCTTTTGAAGTTGTTCAATGAATTCCAGTTTTTGCTCCGGTTTTTGGTTGAAAACCAAGTTGGTGTTGGATGGCAGCATCTTTTCTAAAATCTTGCGTTCCCCGTCATTATCTCCGGACAAAACCACCAGATTGTATTTTTTGGAAAGACGATCAAACAATTGCTCTAAGCCTTCTCGGTACTGATTGTTGAACACATAACTTCCTTTGTAAATTCCGTTGATTTCTACGTGCACTTTCGTTTTCTTATGGGTGTTTTCACTCATGTGTTGCAGAAACTGTGATGAACCCAACTTTACCGTGTGACTATCAACAGTTGCAAAAATTCCTTTTCCAATAATTTCCTCAAAATGTGTGGTTTCTAGTTTTTCCTGATTGGGAATGAAGTCGTACAATCTTCGGCTTAACGGGTGATTGGAACCTCTTAGCGTGCTTTTCAATAATTTAAGTTCTTCCTCATTTAAAGGCATTCCTTCATATACAATGGAAGTCTTTTTATTAGTGGTAATCGTTCCGGTTTTATCAAAAACTAGGGTGTCTACTTTGGCCAATTGCTCGATTACTGTCGCATTTTTCAGATACAGTTTTTTATAGCCCATGATTCGAAGTACGTTCCCTAATGTAAAAGGTGCCGTTAAAGCTAAAGCACAAGGGCAAGCGACAATCAAAATCGCGGTAAAGACATTGAATGCCGTGGTCACATCTCTGAAAATCCAGAAACCGAAAGCCACAAAAGACAACAACAACAAAGCCGGTGTAAAATAGCGACTAATGGTATCGGTAATGGTTTTGTAGTGTTGATCTACTCTTTTTTGGAACACATCGTTACTCCACAACTGCGTTAAATAACTTTGTGAAACCGATTGCAGTACTTCCATTTCCACCACGTTTCCTATTTGTTTGCCGCCGGCGTAAATTTTATCGCCTGATTTTTTATCAATGGCAACGGCTTCTCCGGTAACGAAACTGTAATCAATCGCGGTTTTATCGGAAATCAGGATTCCATCAACAGGAATTAATTCTTGGTTTCGGATTAACAAACGATCGCCTTTTTTAATGTCATATACCTGAATGGCTTCTTCCGATTTATCGCTTAAAATCTTAGTTACGGCAATCGGGAAATAGGATTTGTAATCGCGCTCGAACGAAAGAAAATTATAGGTTTTCTGCTGAAACATCTTCCCTAACAACATGAAGAAAATAAGTCCGCACATGCTGTCGAAGAAGCCTTGTCCGTAATTCATGGCAATATCTACGGTACTTCGGATGAACATTACCACAATTCCCAAAGCAATCGGAATGTCGATATTCAGCATTTTCGATTTGATGCTTTTCCAAGCAGATATATAGTACCCTGAAGCCGAGTAGAAAAACGGCGGTAAAGCCAAAGCAAAAATCAGCCAACGGAAAAAGCCTTTGTATTGTTCAATCCAGAATTCGCCTACTTCGAAATACTCCGGAAACGACAACAACATAATATTTCCGAAACTGAAAAAAGCCACTCCAATTTTGTAATACAAACTACGGTCGACTTCTTTTTTCTTGTTTTCGTAATTCTCTAAGCTGATATACGGTTCATATCCAATGGAACTCAACAACAAAACGATTTCCTTAAGCGAAACATGCTCGAAACTAAATGTAACTCTCACTTTTTTCTCGTGGAAATTAACTTGTGAAGCGGCAATTCCTTTGTTCAATTTATTCAGATTTTCTAAAATCCAAATACAAGAGCTGCAGTGAATATGCGGAATATATAGCAAAACGATTTGGGTTTTCTCCTCGTTGAAATCCAGTAGCTTTTCTACAATATCGGCATTGTCCAGAAAATCATATTTCCCTTTAATGTCCTGAGGAGTCGCTCCGGGTGCGTTTTCGAAATCGTAATAGCAGGTTAAATCGTTCATACTAAAAATCTCATATACCGTTTTGCATCCGGTGCAACAAAAAGATTTTTCTTCGAACAGAATTTCTTCCGCTGTTACAATATCATTCCCGCAATGGAAACAATTTTGTGCACTCATAATTTGCTCATTTTACCTGAGACAAATTTCCTTTGCAATAAATTTATAAAATATGATTTTTGTCATACTTTAGTATCTTTGCAAAAACATTCGGAAAAAATGAGTAAATGTGAACAATGTATCGTTAGAGAATTCAGTGCTTTAAAGGCTTTGAACAAGGACGAATTGTTAAAACTCGCCGATTGTAAAACTTCCTATGTTGTAAAAAAAGGCGAGGTTATTTTTGACGAAGGTGATCATTTGGATGGCATTTTTTGTGTGAAAGATGGCGTTTGTAAATTGACTAAACTGAGTTCCAACGGAAAAGATCAGATTGTGAAACTGGTGACCCGAGGGGAATTGTTAGGACAACGCTCTCTAATCAGTGAAGAACCTACCAACCTAAGTGCTACTGCTTTAGAAGACATGACCGTTTGTTTTGTACCGAAAAGTCAGGTAATGGACTTCTTCAACCAAAACAACAAATTTTCGCTTGGCGTGATGAAAAATGTTTGTCACGATTTAAAAGAAGCCGATAATGTTTTAGTGAACTTAGCCCAGAAAAGCGTTAAAGAACGTTTGGCCGCCACACTACTCTATTTGCACGATACCTTTGGTGTTAATGAAGATGATTCGCTAAAACTACATTTGTCGAGGGAAGAAATTTCCAGCATTATTGGAACTGCTACCGAAAGTTGTATTAGGTTATTATCCGAATTTAACAAAAATGGATGGATAGAGCTTAGCGGAAAGAAAATTATTTTAAAAGATAAAAAAGAGCTGCGAAAATTAGCCGAATAAAAAAAGGAGCAAATTGCTCCTTTTTTATTTATCACAGTAATATTTATTCTGGGGATACAACTGGTCCTTCCCAGTCCATAATTCCACCAACTAAATTATATGTAGTGGCAAATCCCATTTGTTGCATGATGTTGCAGGCTTGACCGCTTCGTCCACCGGAACGGCAATAAATGTAATAGTTTTTGGTTTTATCCAATTCATCCACCTGATAAATAAAACCTTGTCCTTTGTATATGTCAATGTGCATTGCGCCGGGAATGATGCCTTCGTTCCATTCACCTTCCGTTCTCACATCAAGGATTACTGCATTTTCATCCTGCTGAACGCCCTCCCACCACTGTTCTTGTGAAATATCCATGTTTTTTATTTTGATTTCAAAAATAACAAAAAAGCGGATAAAAAAACTTTTATCCGCTTTTGAAAATATTAACTAAATTAATTAGTTGATAATTAATTTTTTAGTTGCTTTTTTACCTTCAGATTCAACACTTAATAAATAAATACCTTTTTCTAAGCTATTAAAGTTGATTTCTTTTTGGAAAACAGCCCCACCAGATTGGTATGTATTACTAAATACATTTCTCCCTCTCATATCAAACAAAACTACATTCACTTTATCTGAAGTTGACAATTGAATATTGATATTTCCGTTTGAAGGGTTTGGCCAAACATTAAATGCTTCAAAAGTATTCTCTTGCGTTGCTAATGTTCCTTGAACCACGAAATTATCAATGATAGCACCTTCTTGATTAGCAGCTTCATCAGAAACAAATGCAAATCTAAACATAATGCTTGATGCAGGAGAAGCACCACCAAAACCAAATTGTGATAACGAGTGAGAATAATTACGTTTGTTACCATTCATACCATTACTTCCTGAAGGAGCAGTAGCATAATCCCCTGTCCATTGTTTTCCAATACAATTAAAACAGTCATTTCCATCTGGTAATCGACTACTATTATACCAGTTCGGATCTGAAGAAGTTCCTAAAACATTCCAAGAAGACCCAGCATCAGTTGAATACTCGAAATAAATAATATCCCAATTCGCTTCTAAGTCAAACGCCATATCAAAACTTACAGAAGTATTGGTATAACTAGTTAAATCATAACATTGAGAAACCAAATATGAAGTTGTATTATCAGGATAATTTCCAAATAATTTCGTAGCATAAACTTGTGAGCCAGCAACTGTATTGCTTAATAATGCTTTTGCTGAAGAACCACGTTGCCATACAGTATTTGTTAATCCATTTTCATCAACAGAAACTAAATTATCTGTAGTAGTATTAAATGTGTTAATTGTATTTACAATACCATTATCGTTAACTGTTAATAATGATGATTTTGTATTGTTAGTAGCATTACCATCACTTGTTACAGTTGTAGTTACACTTAACGAATGAGTACCTCTAGACAAACCTGAAACTGGTATTGAATAATTTTGAGTAGCACAATTTGCTAAACTCCCATTCCATGTTGCATTAGTTGCAGCACCTCCATCAATAGAATAAGCTACATTAACAGAGCTAATATTATTCGATCCTGTATTTTCAAACACAATGTCAGCAGAGTATGGTGCACCACAAGCAAGACTAGAAGAAGCTGTTAATGTTTTTAAAGCCACATCATTGGTTTGAGCCACATAAGCATTCCCTACATTTACAGCCATCCAAGCGTTTGTTACAGCAATATACTCAGGGCTACTTCCACAATATAAACTTGCAGCAACAGCTAGAGTAGCATTTCTTGCATCTGTATATGTTGAATTTGAAGTCAAGTAATCACGCTCAGCAAAATAAGCAATTTGAGCTGCTTTTAAAAGTCCGATTCCTGTTACTGCATACGTATCTCTTTCTGCAATTGGGGCATTGTTAGTTCCAGATTCTCCAACAGCTAAAATGTAAAACCAGTGATTCAAAACACCACTATTGGTATGTACACCACATTGATCGTTAGCTTGAGTAGGATTACATGTTCCTTCACTACTTGTTGTTACCCATCCTGTTCCTTTAACACAGTCTGGATCTCCCATTAAATTTGGATTAGCCATTGAACGCAATCCTCCAGTAGAAATATCTTCACCAATTAACCAAACATTTGAAACCGGAGT
Organism: Flavobacterium sp. IC2-16; assembly: GCF_055521455.1. Lineage (NCBI taxonomy): Bacteria > Pseudomonadati > Bacteroidota > Flavobacteriia > Flavobacteriales > Flavobacteriaceae > Flavobacterium > Flavobacterium sp. IC2-16. Next base: position 282,230 of record NZ_CM145480.1, read on the forward strand.
ACCAGACATTGAACCAGTTCTACCGTAGTGCTCAATACAAGCACCCCAAATATCCGAAAAACCTTCATTCATAGCACCCGAATGTTGAGCATAAACAAGATTTGCAGTATAGGTACAAATAGCATGTCCAATCTCATGTCCACATACATCAAGTGCTGTAAACGGTTTTGTTCCACCATCTCCATATGTCATTGAACTTCCATTCCAAAAAGCATTACTATAACCAGCACCTCCAGGAACATCATCGTAGTGAACATAACTTTTTATTTGAGCATTAGCATCATCAAAACTATTTCTGTTGAAAACATTCTTCCAGAAATCGAATGTCATTTCTGCCCCCCAATGCGCGTCTAAAGCAGCATTATCTTTGGTAGAAGAAGCTGATGCATAGTTTCCAGTATTCCAAGTATTGGTTGCATTTGTAAAGTTAGTTGATGGACGTGTATTAGTTCCAGCACTATTGTATGTTAAAATACCATTACCTCTAGTAAAGTCGTTTAATATATACATTCCTAAACCAGAATCAAATGTAGTTTCAATACTTCTTGTTCCGCTGTAACGAGTAGCAGCAGATCCAGTTACTAAAACTTCAAAAGTCTTTGAAGCATCTTCAGATTCTTTTCTTGAAACAAAACGATCGGCATGTTTAATAACAGCATCTCTAAACAAAACATCTCCAGTAATTGCATCTATATACACAATATCTCTAGCCATTGGCTTTATAGCATAGATATCGTATTTATAGGCTAAACGAACTTCGCCAGTTTTAATATTCGGATATAAAACCATTTCTCCAACCGGTTTAACATAATCCATAGCTTTAGCTTGCTCTGCATCTTCCCATAAAAATTGAGTAGCATTTAAAGCCATTTTAGCTTTATTAAAACCTTGTTCCTTAGAAATACTAGGTGTTAAATTTGCAGAAGAAGCATTGTATAATTCTCCATTAATAGAATTTACTTTCCCTTCTTTAGTATGTGTAATAAATACACCGTATTCTACTTTTATTCCTTTATAAAACTGCTGAATTCTTTCATGGCTCATACCAGTACCGTCCTTTGTGGTTCGGATAGTTTGATACGAATAATTCTTATCCAGTTTGTAAAGTTTAGAAAATTGAGCTATTGCATAATCCTTGGTGGTTGGATTATCAAAGCTCAAAGCCTTTTGTTGGGCTTTGTCTTCATCGTATTTTTCGTTTTGGGCAAAAGCATTAATGCTTCCAAAAACAGAAAACGCGATAGCAAAAATTAAATAATTTTTCCTTTTCATTGGGTTAGTTTAAGTTAATTTAGTTCTTGATTGCAATATTAATAAAAAAAGTAAAAAACTATTCAAGAATAATTAGATATTTTATCCAAATAACCTTCTAATTTCCAACACATTGACGTTTTCATTCTTTTTAATAAAAATTTAACTAATGTTTGTATATACAAATTAAAATATTCTATACATTTGTACATACAAATATTAACCGTTATGGATATCGAAAAAGAAATAAAAAGCACGGTGAAATTATCACTTGCAAAGAAAGTTTTATTGAACCTTTCCTTTACCAGACATGTTATAGGTGAAAAATTCTTAGAAATTTTAAAACCGTACGATTTATCAAGCGAACAATATAATGTACTAAGAATATTGAGAGGTCAAAAAGGAAAACCTGTTAATATGGCATGCATTCAAGAACGTATGATTGCCAGAACAAGTAATACAACACGATTAGTCGACAAACTTTTATTGAAAGAATTAGTGCTCCGTAAAGTTTGCCCTGAAAATAGACGAAAAATGGAAATAACAATAACCGAAAAAGGACTTAAAGTATTAGAAGAATTAGATCCTATTGTTGTAAGCCATGAAAATAGTTATGCCAATAAGCTTACTTCAGAAGAATTAGAACAACTTAACCTTTTACTAGAAAAATATAGAAATTAAACCATGACAAACTTTATAAAAACTCAAAATTGGCGTTATGCCACCAAAAAATTTGATGCAACTAAAAAAATTTCAAATGAAAATTTAGAAATTTTAAAAGAAGCCATTCGCTTAAGTTCATCTTCATACGGTTTACAACCTTACAAAGTATTTATTATCGAAAATCCAGAATTGCGTGCAAAATTACAACCTGCAGCTTGGGGACAATCTCAAATTGTAGATGCTTCTCACCTATTTATTTTCGCTAATATTACCAATTTAGGGGAAAACGAAATAGACAAATACATTAAAAACATTGCTGAAACTAGAGGTGTTCCCATTGAAAATATTTCAGGCTATGGTGATTTTATGAAATCGAAAATAAACACTTTACCCGATGATGCTAAAAACAATTGGACAGCCAAACAAACCTATTTAGCGCTTGGAAATTTACTTAATGCTGCAGCAGAATTAGAAATTGATGCTACTCCAATGGAAGGTTTTGAAGCGGAAAAGGTAAATGAAATTTTAGGACTTAACGAACTCGGACTTAACGCTTCACTTATAGCTACTGTTGGATATCGTCATGAAGAAGATGCCAATCAGCACAACATTAAAGTTCGAAAATCAAACAAAGAATTATTTATTACTTTATAATCATTAAATTAAATTAAACCATGAAACAATTAAAATTAATTGCACTTGCCTTAGTTACAACTTTAGGTACTTTAACTGCTTCTGCACAAACTACAAAAAAAGTAAAAACATCAGAAAGCAAAATCGAATGGGTTGGTAAAAAATTCACAGGTCAACATGAAGGTACAATTTCATTTAAAGACGGAGCTTTAGTTTTTAAAGGAAAAAAATTGGCTGGAGGTAATTTTACTGTTGATATGAATTCAATTGTAGTTACCGATTTAGAAGCTGGAAAAGGGAAAGAAAAACTTGAAGGTCATTTAAAAGCTGATGATTTCTTTGGTGTTGAAAAATTCCAAACTGCAAAATTGGCTTTCAAAACTATTACTCCTAAAGGAAACAATACTTATACCGTAACTGCCGATTTAACTATTAAGGATATTACAAATCCTATTACTTTTGATATTGTGGTAAACAAAAGTGTTGCTACTACAAAATTAATGGTGGATAGAACTAAGTACGATATTAAATATGCTTCAACAGGTTTTGGAGCTGTTGCAGATAAAGCAATCAACGACGAATTTGAATTAAACGTAAGCTTAGCATTCTAATTCAAGCAACAAAAAATACATGTAAAATCCTGAATTTCAACATTCAGGATTTTTTTATTACAAATATTTGTTTATTCAAAAAACATTTCTATAACTTTGCAGCATACAAAAAACACAAAATGAACAATATTTTAAACAATACTTGGTGGTGGATTAACTTACGTCGAAAATCGTGAGCGAATCCTCCTATCTGTATTTTTAAAACCAAAATAGATATAAAGGCTTGTCAATCACGACAAGCCTTTTTTTATTTCCAAAACTTAAGATTATGACAAAATATAAATTACATACCCACTATAAACAAATCCTTGCTGATACTATTACACCGGTGAGCATTTATTTGAAAATCCGCGACAAATTTCCGAACAGTCTTTTACTGGAAAGCAATGATTACCACAGTAATGAAAACAGTTTTTCCTTTATCTGCTGCAATCCAATTGCGACTATTATAGTGGAAAACGAAGTGATTACAACAACTTTTCCCAACGGTACTTCAACAGAAAAAGCTATTGAAAAGCAAACAGAAGTCGTGAAAAGCATTCAGGAATTCGCCGCACAATTTGCAACAGAAAGCAATGCTTTTAAATTCATTACCAACGGATTATTCGGTTTTACCAGTTATGATGCCGTTCGTTATTTTGAAAAAGTTACTGTAGAAAAGAAAGCTTCCGATTTAGAAATTCCTGATTTGTATTATGCCGTATATCAGAACATTATCGCCATCAATCATTTTAAAAACGAAGCCTATATTTTTTGTCATAGCTTTGATAATCAAAACAATATTGATGAAATCGAACAATTAATTCAATCCAAAAACTTTGCTTCCTATTCCTTTTCAAAAGAAGGTGCTTCGGTTTCCAATTTATCCGATGCCGATTTTAAAACCAATGTCGCTTTAGCCAAAAAACACTGTTATCGCGGCAACGTGTTCCAATTAGTTTTGTCCCGAAGATTTACGCAAGGATTTAAAGGAGACGAGTTCAATGTTTACAGAGCTTTGCGAAGTATCAACCCTTCCCCTTACCTGTTCTTTTTCGACTATGGCAATTTCAAAATCATGGGTTCTTCTCCTGAAGCCCAATTGGTTATCAACAACCAAAAAGCGGAAATCCACCCGATTGCAGGAACATTTAAACGCACCGGAAATGACGAACAAGACGCTTTGCTTGCCAAACAACTATCTGAAGATCCTAAAGAAAATAGCGAACACGTGATGCTGGTAGATTTAGCCCGAAACGATTTAAGCCGCAACGGCCACAGCGTAAACGTTGAAAATTACCGTGAAGTTCAGTTCTTTTCGCATGTAATCCATCTGGTTTCCAAAGTAAGTGGGCAATTACACCAAAAAGCATCAACCATGCAGGTCGTGGCCGATACGTTTCCGGCCGGAACTTTATCCGGAGCACCAAAACACAAAGCTTTACAACTCATTGAATCCATAGAAAATACCAATCGAAATTTCTACGGCGGTGCCATTGGTTTTATGGATTTTGATGGTAATTTTAACCACGCCATTATGATCCGAACTTTTTTGAGTAAAAACCATCAATTACATTATCAGGCCGGAGCTGGAATAGTTGCCAATTCCGATGAAGAAAGCGAAACACAAGAAGTCTTCAATAAATTAGGTGCCTTGAACAAAGCACTGGATTTAGCAGAAACAATTTAAAATTAGAATCATGAAAAAGATAGTAGTCATAGACAATTACGATAGTTTCACTTACAATTTAGTTCATTATTTGGAGGATTTGAACTGCGAGGTAACCGTTTTTCGCAACGATGAGTTCTATATCGACGAAATAAAATTCTTCGACAAAATCCTGCTTTCTCCGGGACCGGGAATTCCTGATGAGGCGGGCTTATTGAAAGAAGTCATCAAAACCTATGCGCCTACCAAAAGTATTCTCGGAGTTTGTTTGGGCCAACAAGCCATTGGAGAAGTTTTTGGCGGAAGTTTGACTAATCTTGAAAAGGTATATCATGGTGTGGCAACCCAAGTTAAAATCACGGTTCCCGATGAAATTCTTTTTAAAGATTTAGCCGATGAAATTGAAGTGGGGCGCTACCATTCCTGGGTCGTTTCCAAAGAAAATTTTCCAGAGGTTTTAGAGATTACTTCTGTTGATGAAAACGGAGAGATTATGTCACTTCGACACAAAACCTACGATGTACGCGGAGTACAATACCATCCCGAAAGTGTTCTTACGCCCAACGGAAAGAAGATTCTTGAAAATTGGGTAAACAGTTAAGTCAAAAGGAAAAAGTAAAAAGTGACAAGAATCTTTGCGTACATAAAATAACCTAAAAACCATATAATCAAACAGTTATCATAGGATTAACATCCTATGCTTGAGATGTATTGCCCAAACTTATCCCTTATCCCTCATTACTAACAATTTAAAGCAAAAAACATGAAAACCATATTAAACAGACTCATACAGCACGAAACGCTTTCCAAAGAAGAAGCGAAAAAAGTACTTAAAAACATTTCCAACGGACTCTACAATCCCAGTCAGATTGCCAGTTTCCTGACCGTTTATATGATGCGAAGTATTACTATTGAAGAACTTTCAGGATTTCGTGAAGCCCTTTTAGAACTTTGCATTGCCATTGATTTATCTAATTACAACACCATCGATTTATGCGGCACCGGAGGCGATGGAAAAAACACTTTCAACATTTCAACTTTAGCTTCTTTTGTGACGGCAGGAGCTGGCATTCAAGTCGCGAAACACGGCAATTACGGCGTTTCTTCGATTTCGGGATCCAGCAATGTGATGGAAGCTCTAGGCGTTAAGTTCAGTAATGATGAGGCTTTCCTGAAAAAATCCATTGAAGAAGCCGGAATCTGTGTATTGCATGCGCCACTCTTCCACCCTGCCATGAAAAATGTCGCTCCGATTCGTAAAGAACTAGCCGTAAAAACCTTCTTCAACATGTTAGGTCCGATGGTCAATCCGAGCTTTCCGAAGCATCAAATGGTTGGGGTTTTCAGTTTAGAATTAGCCAGAATGTACGCCTATCTGTATCAGAATACCGAAACCAACTTCACGATTCTGCACAGTCTGGAAGGTTATGACGAAATCTCGTTAACCGGAAACACCAAAATCATTTCCAAAAACTACGAGCAACTTTTTAAACCCGAAGATTTTAACGCTACCAAACTCCATGAAAATGAAATTTTAGGTGGAATTACCGTCGAAAAATCAGCCGAAATCTTCCTCAACATCTTAAAAGGAAAAGGAACCGAAGCTCAAAATAATGTCGTGTGCGCTAATGCAGGAATGGCCATTGCAACAGTAAAAAATTGTTCCATTTCCGACGGATTTGAATTGGCAAAAGAATGTTTGTTTAGTGGCAAAGCTTACGAAAAACTAAAGAAACTACAAGAGATAAGTAATAAGGGATAAGCAATAAGGACAAATATTCCCTTTTCCCTTTCATCTAATAACTCAACACACAAAATCATGACAATACTCGACAAAATCATAGCCGATAAAAAAAGAGAAGTTGTTCTTAAAAAACAACTGATTTGCGTAACACAACTTGAAAATTGTGCCTTGTTTGGAAGCAGAACGTATTCCTTAGGCAAGAATTTACGAAACAATGTCGTTGGCATCATTGCCGAGCACAAGCGTCGTTCACCCTCGAAATCAGTCATCAACAACAATTTTTCTGTGGAAGAAGTAGTTATTGGCTACCAAAATGCGGGTGTTTCAGGTATTTCCGTTTTAACCGATGGCAAATATTTTGGTGGCTCCTTAGACGATTTGCTACTGGCAAAAGCTTTAGTAAATATGCCGTTACTAAGAAAAGAATTCATCATAGACGAATATCAGATTTTAGAAGCCAAAGCCCACGGTACCGACGCTATACTACTTATTGCAGCCATTTTAAACCGTTCCGAAATCAAACAACTTTCAGAATTTGCGCAATCCTTAGGACTGGAAGTTTTGCTGGAAATTCACAATAAGGAAGAATTAGAGAAAGCTATTATGCCAAGCCTTGACATGATTGGTGTGAACAACCGCAACCTGAAAACCTTCGAGGTCAGTTTGGAATACAGCAAAGAATTGGCTCAACATATTCCCGATGAATTTGTCAAGGTTTCTGAAAGCGGAATTAGCACTACAGAAGCCGTAATCAACCTACAACAATATGGATATCAAGGGTTTTTAATCGGAGAACATTTCATGAAAACCGAAAATCCGGGACAAACGGCAGCAGAATTTATCAACTCAACACTTGCAAAAATATGAAACTAAAAATCTGCGGCATGAAATATTCGACTAATATCGAGGAAGTTACTAAGTTACAATCTGATTATCTTGGGTTTATTTTCTATGAAAAATCACCACGTTATTTTAGTGGTGAATTACCCAAAATACCGCAATCTATTCAAAAAGTTGGTGTTTTTGTAGATGCTTCCCTAAAAACAATTTTAGATACAATCAGAAAATACGATTTACAACTCGTTCAGTTGCACGGTAATGAAAGTGTTGAAATTTGTGAAATCCTAAAGATGGTCAATATACCGGTAATCAAAACTTTTTCAATTGATGATGCCTTTGATTTTCAAGCCATAATACCTTATGAACCGGTATGCGATTACTTCTTGTTTGACACTAAAGGCATGTATCATGGCGGCAACGGCACCAAGTTCAACTGGCAAATTTTAAAAGACTATCCTTCAAAAAAACCATTCTTTTTAAGCGGAGGCATTGGTTTGGAAGAAGTCAAAGCCATAAAACAACTGGATTTACCCATTCATGCCATAGACGTGAACAGCAAATTTGAAATCGAACCAGGATTAAAAAATACACAACTTATAAAACAATTACAACATGAACTATCAAGTGAACGATAAAGGCTATTATGGCGAGTTTGGAGGCGCTTTTATCCCCGAAATGCTCTATCCAAATGTAGAAGAATTGCGACAAAACTATCTCAAAATCATACAAACCGAAAGCTTTCAACGCGAGTTTCAGCAACTTTTGAAAGACTACGTCGGGCGTCCAACACCACTGTATTTTGCAGAAAGTTTATCCGCCAAATACAACACAAAAATCTACTTAAAAAGAGAAGATTTATGTCATACCGGCGCCCATAAAATCAACAATACCATTGGACAAATTTTACTGGCTAAACGCTTAGGAAAAACCAGAATTATTGCTGAAACAGGTGCCGGACAGCACGGCGTAGCCACCGCAACCGTCTGTGCCTTAATGGGTTTACAATGTATCGTTTATATGGGTGAAATCGACATTAAACGACAAGCCCCGAATGTTGCCCGCATGAAAATGCTCGGCGCCGAAGTTCGTCCCGCCACTTCTGGCTCCAAAACCCTGAAAGACGCTACTAATGAAGCTATTAGGGATTGGATTAACAACCCAACGGACACCTTTTATATTATTGGTTCCGTGGTCGGGCCGCATCCTTATCCCGATATGGTCGCTAAATTCCAAAGCATTATCTCTGAGGAAATTAAGAAACAGCTAATTGAAAAAGAAGGTCGTGAAAACCCCGATTATGTAATTGCTTGTGTGGGTGGCGGAAGCAATGCAGCAGGTGCTTTTTATCACTTTCTGGACGATGTAGATGTAAAGCTAATTGCTGTAGAAGCAGCCGGTAAAGGCATTGATTCTGGTGAAAGCGCAGCTACTTCGGTATTGGGAAAAATTGGGATAATCCACGGTAGTAAAACCCTCCTGATGCAGTCGGAAGATGGTCAAATTACGGAGCCTTACTCCATTTCCGCAGGTTTGGATTACCCGGGAATTGGCCCATTGCACGCCCATTTGCACGCCACAAAAAGAGCTGAATTTTTATCCATTACTGACGATGAAGCCATGTTGGCAGGACATAATTTGTGCAAGTCTGAAGGCATCATTCCGGCCATCGAAAGTGCCCATGCTTTGGCGGTTTTAGACCATAAAAAGTTCAACGAAAACGATATTGTCATCATTAATTTATCGGGTCGTGGCGACAAGGATTTGAACACCTATATCAACTATTTTAACTATTAATTATGGGGCGTTACCACAAGGGTCGGGCTGTACATTATATCTTTTTTTCGGCTGAAAAAACCACAAAAAAGGATGTCATTTCCATCCCTAACGCACGTAAAAAACACTAAAAAATGAATCGATTAAACCTCAAAATTAGCGAAAATAAGAAGCTACTTTCCATCTATTTTACGGCGGGTTTTCCTACTTTAAATGATACGGTTTCCATCATCGAAACACTCGAAAAAAGCGGTGTGGACATGATTGAAATTGGCTTATCTTTCAGTGATCCGCTGGCTGACGGACCGACAATTCAGCAGAGTTCCACCATCGCTTTAGCCAACGGAATGACCACAAAATTGCTCTTCGAACAGCTAAAAAACATCCGAAAAACGGTCCAAATTCCACTAATAATTATGGGGTATTTCAACCCGATTTTGCAGTATGGAGTAGAAGAATTTTGTAAAAAATGTTCCGAAATTGGCATCGACGGACTCATCATTCCAGACCTTTCCATCGAGGTTTTTGAGCAGGATTTTAAGTCCATTTTTGACCGTTATAACCTCAAAAACATTTGCCTGATTACACCGCAAACTTCGGAAGAACGCATCCGAAAAATCGATAAAATCAGCGACAGTTTTATCTATATGGTGAGCAGTTCGAGTACTACCGGAGGTCAAAATTCATTCGGCGAAACCCAACAAAACTACTTCGAAAAAGTAGCCCAAATGAACCTTAAAAATCCACAAATTGTTGGTTTCGGAATATCAAACAGAGAGACTTTTAATCAGGCAATCAAGCATCAAAAAGGAGCAATTATTGGTAGTTCTTTTGTGAATTTCATTAAAAATAATAAAATTTCAGCTATAGAGAATTATATAAAATCAATTATTTAAATAAAACAATCTATATTATTGGTAATTAACAAACTAAATATTTACTATAGATTTTGTTTATATACTAAAAAAGGCTGTTTTTAGTACTAAAAACAGCCTTTTTCTCATCTTGAATCTTCGGGATCGGACCGAAAACTCAACAGGATAAAGTTAGTGATAAAAATCTTAAAAAAACACCTTTTCTATATAATAAATCACTCACCTACTCTATCCAAAAATAAGCAAAATAATTACACAAAACACATTGTTAAAAAAAGGTTAAAATTAATTTAAACAAACGTTTAATTTAAACAAGTGTTTAATTTTGTACTCGAATTTAAAATCAAAATACAATGACCGATTTTAACGACAAGCAAATTGAAATTTTACAAGCCGCTGAAAACTTGTTTTCCGAACAAGGTTTTGACGGAACTTCAGTTCGTGATATTGCCAAAATTGCAAATATCAATATTGCGATGATTTCGTACTATTTTGGTTCAAAAGAAAAACTCCTGGAAGCTCTAATCATTTATAGAATTTCGGACATGCGCTTACAGATGGAAAATCTGTATCGTGAAGAACTTACCCCTATCGAAAAAGTTGATCGCCTAATCGAATTGTACATCAAACGTATTCATCAAAATAAAGGCATGTATCAAATTATTCATTTCGAAATTTCTTCAGGAAAAAGAATCATCAATTGTGACGCATTTAACGAAATGAAAAAACACAATCTGGAAGTTTTAAAAAACATTATTAAAGAAGGACAAGACAAAGGGGTTTTCAGAAAAGACGTAAATGTGATTTTACTTCCAACAACAATTATGGGAACGTATTTTCATTTTCAAATGAACAAGCCTTTTTTCAAAGAATTCCTCAATTTGAATTCGGAACAAGACATCAGCAATTATGTCTACAACGAACTGACCCTTCACATCAAACAAACCATTAAAGCACTTTTAACCTATGAAAAGTAATTCATTTCGTTTGGGAATACTCTTTTTCCTTGGCACGCTTTCTACTGCTGCACAAGAAAAAAAAGCCATTACGCTTGAAGAAGCTATCCAACTTGCAGTTACGCAAAGCTCCGAATCCAAACTAGCAGACACTAAAGTTGCAACCAAAGAATTCGAAGTGCAAACTGTAAAAAACAAACAATATCCCGATTTAAAAATCAACGGACAATACCAACGCCTAACCAATGCCGATGTAAATTTAAAACTTGGAAACCCGAGTCAAGGTGGCTCAGCACCAAAAGTAAACCAATTACTCCTTGGAAATGCTATGGTTACCGCTCCTGTTTTTGCTGGATTCAAAATCCAAAACAGCATTAAGGTATCTGAAAGCTTATTGGAAGCCGAACAATTTAACGCAAAAAGCAAGAAAGAGCAGCTTGCCTTAGAAACGGTTAAACTTTATGTCAACCTTTTTAAAGCTCAAGAAAGTGAAAAACTGATTTTGGAAAACATCAAACGTGCCGAACAACGTGTAACAGATTTTAAAGCAATGGAGCAAAACGGACTTATTGCTCGTAACGATTTATTGAAAGCTCAATTACAGGTTTCCAATTATCAAATAGCGCTTGAAGATGCTCAAAAAAATAGTAAAATAATCAATTTTCAACTGACTACTCTTTTGAAAATACCTCAAGAAACACAAATAACGCCGATTTCTACCCTTTTTGCCCAAAAGACGACAATCAACACCTCTGAAGATGATATCAAATCTAGAAACGATTTAAACGCAATTCGCGCACAACAGAAAGCAGCCGAAGCCAACATTAAAATTGCAAAAGGCAATTACTACCCTGCGATAAGTTTAATGGGTGGATACATTGCTCTAGACCTGCAAAATGTAGTAACAGTAACTAACGCCATGAACTTTGGTGTGGGATTATCGTACGATATGACCTCAATCTTCAAAAATGGAAAAGACGTTAAAGCCGCTAAGAGCAAAGCTAAAGAAGCTGAAGAAACATTGGAAATAATGACCGATCAGGCAAAAATCCAAATACAATCTGCCAACGAAAATTATGCCTTAGCTTTAAAACAAAACCAAGTTTACCTTGAAGCTGTAGCACAAGCCAGCGAAAATTACCGTATTGTAAAAGATAAATACGACAATGGCTTAGCCGACACTAATGATTTATTAGAAGCCGATGTTCAGCAATTGCAAACCAAAATAAACGAAGCATATTCGAAAGCCGATATTATTCAAAAATATTATGATGTTTTGGCAGCTTCAGGAAAATTAAACACATCTATAACAAAAAACTAATCTCTTATTCGTCATGGAAAAGAAACAATCCAATAAAAAATTCATCATCATCATTAGCAGCTTAGTGATTCTTGGTCTTGTATATGGTATTTTCAAATACCTTCACGCTCAAGCACACGAAGAAACAGACGATGCTCAAATTGAACAAAACATGAACCCTATAATTCCACGTGTTTCTGGATATGTGGCAAAGGTTTACATAAAAGATAATGACTTTGTAAAAAAAGGTGACACACTTCTAGTTATTGACAACCGTGACTTTATGGTTAAAGTGGAAGAAGCTAAAGCAGCATTAGCAGCAGCAGAAAACACTTTCGAAGTTTCTAAAGCAGATGTTGGAGCTGCAGCAGCTAACATTTCAATCTCAAATGCAACAATTCAATCGAATGCCGGTAGCATTGATGCTGCAAAAATTCGTTTAGAAAGAGCTTCAAACGACTTTGAGCGTTATTCGAATTTATATCAAAACCATTCGATTACCAAACAACAATACGAGCAAGCATTGGCAGCCAAACAAGAAGCGCAAAAACAAGTTGAAATTCTGCAACAACAACGCAATGCTAACATTCATCAACGTGAGGCTGTAGCTTCAAAAACAAATGTAGCCAACAAACAAACCTCTGTTGCTTCTGCAAATATTAAACGTGCACAAGCCGTATTAGAAGCAGCCAAATTAAACTTGAGTTATACTGTAATTACTGCAGCATTAGACGGGCAAGTATCCAGCGTTGATGTTCAGGCCGGACAAATGGTTCAACCAGGACAAGCTTTGTTTTACATTGTTAACAATACAGATACTTGGGTAGTTGCTAATTTCAAAGAAACGCAGTTAAACAAAATGAGAGTTGGACAAAAAGTAACTTTAAAAGTTGATGCTTATCCTGATACCGAATTTGAAGGTGAGGTAAATTCATTCTCTCCTGCAACTGGAGCTAAGTTTTCAATTTTACCTCCAGATAATGCAACAGGTAACTTTGTTAAAACCATTCAACGTCTTCCGGTTAAAATCAAGCTTTTAGCAAACAACGATGCGGAGAAAATAAAATTATTACGCCCAGGTATGAATGTTGAAGTTGATGTACACGTAAAATAATCATGACAACACAAGCAGAAGATTTAGTAGAATATGGCTTTCGCAGAGTCATTATCACAATAACGGCCGTACTCTGTGCGCTGCTTGAAATTGTAGATACTACTATCGTAAACGTTGCGCTTAACGACATGCGTGGTACATTAGGTGCTACATTAACTGATGTTGCTTGGGTGATTACCGCTTATGCCATTGCCAACGTTATCATTATTCCGATGACCAGTTGGTTATCGCAACAATTTGGTCGTAGAAATTATTTTGCCGCTTCCATTATCATTTTTACCGTTTCTTCTTTTTTATGTGGAAACGCTACAAATATTTGGGAATTGGTTTTCTTCCGATTCATCCAGGGAATGGGAGGTGGTGCATTATTGGTAACGGCTCAAACCATTATTACCGAAAGTTATCCCGCAGCCAAAAGAGGAATGGCACAGGCAATTTACGGAATGGGTGTAATTGTAGGTCCAACGTTAGGACCGCCTCTTGGGGGTTATTTGGTAGATAACTTTTCATGGCCTTACATTTTTTATATCAACATTCCGTTAGGGATTATTGCTACTATTTTGACACTTTCATTTGTAAAAAGCCCAAAATATGGCGAAAAACTAAAAGCAAGCCAAGTAGATTGGTGGGGAATTGTATTCTTAGCGTCGTTTATCGGTTCCTTACAGTTTGTTCTGGAACACGGACAACAGGACGATTGGTTTGAAAATCCAACCATTATAGCATTAAGTGTTTTATCGGTGTTTGGTTTAATCTTTTTTATCTGGCGCCAATTGACTTATAAATATCCGATTGTAAATCTCCGGGTTTTAAAAGACAAGAACCTGCGCATAGGAACCATCATGTGTTTTATTTTAGGATTTGGTTTGTACGGAACAACTTTTATCGTACCAATTTACACCCAATCCATTTTAGGATGGACGGCTACCGATACAGGATTACTCTTGATTCCAAGTTCGATAACAACCGCGATATTAATGCCAATTATTGGAAAATTGATTCAAAAAGGAATTCCACAAGCGTATTTGGTTTCCATAGGTTTTCTGGTTTTCTTCGGATTTACTTTCTGGATGCACAACGTAATGACTCCAGATACTGGTACCGAACACATGTTTTGGCCATTGATATTACGAGGTGTTGGTTTAGGGTTTCTTTTTGTACCGATTACAACTTTAGCCCTATCAACATTACAAGGAAAACAAATTGGTGAAGGAGCAGCATTTACGGGTATGATGCGACAGTTGGGTGGTTCATTTGGAATTGCCATTATTACAACATTTATTTCGCGCTTCAATCAGCAACACCGCGTAGATTTAATTGTAAACCTAGATGCTACCAAATTTGAAGTACAACAACGCATCCACCAAATGCAAATGGCTTTTATGTCGAAAGGTTTCAGTGCAAGCCAAGCATTAGATAAGGCTCATAAAGCTCTGGAAGGTGCTGTTATCAAACAAAGTACCGTACTTTCTTATATGGACGTGTTTTTATACTTAGGCATCATGTTCCTGATTTGCATTCCGTTTATGCTTTTAATTAAAAAAAGCTCCGGAAAAGTAGATATGTCGAACGTTCATTAATATCTAAATCATACAACCCAACTAAAACTCCGGAATTCCCGGAGTTTTTTTTTATTCCATTTACCTAGAGCAACAGCATAATTATTTCATTAAAGATTTTCTTTCATTAATTTCTTTTAAACGGGCATTTTAACATTTAATCGATTTTCAAATCAATAATAATAACTTAACTTAAATTTAATATATATTTGATTGACATATAGATAGTTAAGTATTAATCAAAAATGTCATCATTATGGGAATCTTTACTAACAACGACAAAAGACTGCTTGAAGAGTTTCTAAGAAAAAGTGAACACAATTGTCACGACATCGAAAAAGAAATAGACGAATTCCTGGTAGATTTACAATCTGAATATGACGAGAACAGTTATGTGGTGAATGAATTTAATGAGTTAGTGGATGAACTGCGTGAGAAACTTCAGCCAAACGATGCAAAACGACTTCTTGAGTTTTCAACTCGTTTGCTACGTGTTAAACGATGTGCTCGAAAAGGCGTCGAGGCGTTACGTGAATTATCACGTGATCAACACAAATTAACACGTGAAACCATTCGTGATTACGAAGAATATATCCAATTTCGGTAGCTCTATCGGGTAAAAACCAACGTATTTCCTTTAGATAAAGAATCATCAAATGTATAACCCTCGTAATTGAACCCTTTCAAGTCTTCGAGGGTTTCTGCATTTGTATCGATAATATAACGCACCATCATTCCCCTAGCCTTTTTGGCAAAAAAACTTATCATTTTTAATTTGCCATCTTTATAATCTTTAAATTCTGGGGTAATTACGGGTACTTTTAACGCCTTAACATCGATAGCAGAAAAATATTCATTACTTGCTAAATTGATGAACAAATCACCTTTTTTAAGGTCTTTGTTAAGTTCTTTGGTAATTTTCGACTTCCAAAACTCATATAGGTTTTTATTTTTACCAATTGGAAGCTGGGTTCCCATTTCCAAACGGTACGGTTGAATCAAGTCGAGTGGTTTTAATAGTCCGTACAGCCCAGAAAGAATGCGAAGTTTGTCCTGTAAGACGGCTAATTTTTCAACTGGCAAATTATACACATCCAAACCAATATATACATCACCGTTAAATGCATATACTGCGGGTCTGGCATTTTCTGGAGTAAAAGGAGTTGCCCAATCCTGGTTACGCTGCCAATTCAAATCGGCCAATTTATCCGAAATATCCATCAATTCCATTAATTGCTTAGGTTTCTTTTTCTTAAGCACTTTATGAACCGTATTGGCTTCTTTTAAAAAACAAAGCTCAGAATATTGTTGCGTTGGCAATGTTTTTTCAAAGTCTAACGATTTAGCTGGAGATATAACGATTTTCATTTTAAAAAATTTACGGGTTTCAAAAATACAAAACGAATTCAAACTTTTCTTTCCCAAAATTTGAAAAAAATCATTACTTTAGATTTTCACTAAAATAAAAAATGAAACGACTAATTTCAATTGGATTCTTTTTTTATTACACCTTAGGAACATTCATTTTACCAATGAGTGACTTTTCTATTGCACCCAATCTTCCGAAAATGTATTCACAATGTAAAATTACGGAAGACCCAGATATGGATCTTGTTGATTTTGTGACTGATCATTTACTTAATTTCGATGGCCTTTTTGACGCTCATGATCATGGCGATGAGCAAAAACCTCATAAATCATTTCAATTTTTAGCCAATACTATACAATTATTCACAACTGTAAGTTATGATTTTGATTTGCTAAAAGATAAATTCATTTATCATTCTAAAACTAAAATCCATTCTATCTCAAAAAATATATTTACAACTGATTTTATATCAAAAAAATTTCGACCTCCAATTGTTTAAGATGTTCATAAAATTTAGAAAACACAAAAAGTCTTAAATAATATTATACTATGAAAACAACAAAATTGATTACAGCTTGTGCCTTACTAATTGGTTTTTATTCGGCATCTGCTCAAAAAATATCAACTGATAAAGTACCCAATGAAGTACTAAACAGCTTTAAATCTAAATATCCTTCAGCTCAAGCGAAAGGTTGGGAAATGGAAAGCGATTCTGAATACGAAACAGATTTCAATATGAATGGTAAAAAACATTCTGCTAAATTTGATAAATCTGGGAAATGGATTGAAACTGAAACCGATATTAAAGTTTCAGACCTTCCAAAAACAGTAGTTTCTGCAATTAATAAAGATTTTACGGGTTATAAAGTTGAAGAAGCTGAAAAAGCCGAAACACATAACAACGGAACCGTTTATGAAGTAAAACTTAAAAAAGAAAAAGAAGTTTTTGAAGTACTTGTTTCATCAAGCGGAAAAATCTTGAAAAAAGAAACTGAAAAAGATGACGAAGACAACGACTAGTCATAATTAACAGAAGCCCCTTTTAAGGGGCTTTTTCTTTAACACATCAACTTTTAATTATCACATGTTATCCGAATTATTAGAAACCGAAAACTTGCTTCTTAAAAAACTTACTCCCGAGGTATATAATACTCTTTTCAGTTCATTTGAAAAAGAAGCTATTATGCATTTTTTATTTTTAAAATCTGATGAAGAATTTGAAAGAGAAAAAACAAAATTCCAACAGGGCATCCGGACTTACAATAAATCCTTTGTCAATTTTCAAATTATAGACAAACAAACTCAAACTATCATAGGAGCTTGTGGTTTTCATACCTGGTATCTCGATCATGCACGTGCGGAAATTGGTTACGCATTAAATCATGATGACTTTAAAGGTAAAGGCATTATGAGCGAAGCCCTAAAGGCTATTCTTGATTATGGTTTTAAAGAAATGAAACTTAATCGTATTGAAGCGTTTATTGGCACTAAAAACGAAGCATCACTAAGGCTTGTAGCAAAATTCGGTTTTAAAAAAGAAGGCCATTTACGACAGCATTACTACAAAGACAACATTTTAGAAGATTCGTTGGTTTATTCTCTTTTGAAAGAAGAATATTACGGGACATAAATTAATCTTCGTCTTCAGCGGTATGTGATTTTGAATATACACGCCATTTTTCAATACAATTCTGAATATCTTGTGGGATTTCAGATTCAAATCGCATAAATTCTTTAGTCACAGGATGCTCAAAACCTAATGTTCGTGCATGTAGCGCCTGACGTGGCAAAACCTTGAAACAATTATCTACAAATTGCTTGTATTTGGTAAAGGTTGTTCCTTTTAAAATGGCATTTCCACCGTAGCGTTCGTCGTTAAAAAGCGTATGCCCAATATATTTCATGTGCACTCTAATCTGGTGTGTTCTACCAGTTTCTAAATTACATGAAACAACAGTAACATATCCTAAACGTTCTAAAACTTTATAATGGGTAATTGCAGGTTTACCTTTATCTCCATCGGGATAAACCGACATTTGCATTCTATTGGTTGGATGACGATCAATATTACCTTCAATGGTACCTTGCTCTTCTTCTATATTTCCCCAAACAATTGCGATATATTCTCGTTCCGAAGTTTTTTCGGCAAACTGTTTACTTAAGTAATCCATCGCCAACTCCGTTTTAGCTACAACCAAAAGTCCTGAAGTATCTTTATCGATACGATGAACTAAACCTGGTCTTTCACTGCTATTCATTGGCAAATTATCAAAATGATAAGCCAAC
Organism: Flavobacterium sp. IC2-16; assembly: GCF_055521455.1. NCBI lineage: Bacteria > Pseudomonadati > Bacteroidota > Flavobacteriia > Flavobacteriales > Flavobacteriaceae > Flavobacterium > Flavobacterium sp. IC2-16. The sequence goes on from NZ_CM145480.1 coordinate 300,852, forward strand.
GCGTTTACCAATGTTCCAGAGTAATTTCCATGACCTGGATGTACAACCATACCTGCTGGTTTATTCACTACGATTAATTGATCGTCTTCATACACTATATCCAAAGGAATATTCTCTCCTTTCAACAAATGTTCGTACGGTGGATGTTCTAACATCACACGAACAACATCGTTAGGTTTTACCTTATAATTGGATTTTACTGAAACGTCATTTACGAAAATAGTTCCCGAATCGGCAGCTTTTTGAATTTTACTACGTGTGGCATTTTCAATTAAATTCATTAAAAATTTATCTACACGCAAAGGTTGTTGCCCTTTTGCTACTTCAAAACGATGATGTTCATATAAATCATCATCAATTTCATCTGGGTCAAAGTCTATATTATTCTGCATCTTCTACTGCTGGAGCCGGCTCTAAAATATCTGCCGGGTTAATACTATCAAGTTCTTCATCATTAAATCCTGCTTTTCCATCTCCTAAAACAAAATCTATCTTAGATGCTTTTAAAATTCTATCTCCGGGTTTAATTTTTTTACCGTTTTGCTTCATTTCCAAAACAACATCTTTCGCCATATATTCAACATATTTTACGTCGCCTTCTTGCAAGCCAAGTGCGCGTAATGTAGATAAGGCCTGACGGTATGTTTTTTGAATTAAATCTGGCATTGCAACTTTTGAATATCCTCCAGAGTTAATTTTCACATATACTTTTCTACCCGATTTTACAGTAACTCCTGGTAATGGGTCTTGCTCAACAATAGAATATGGCGGAAAATCTGGGTTATAATCAACAGTATCAAGCAACTGAAATTTTAAGTCGATATCGTTTAAACGCTCCTCTGCTTTCTCTACATTGGCTTTAGAAAGGTTTGGTACCGGGATTTCCTCGCCGTGATTGGTGGCCACGCTTAAAAATTTCATGACACCAAAAATAAAAGCGACAACAATAACTAATGCTGCTGCAAGATTTTTAAAAAATACCGGACTCTTAATAAAATTTTTCCAACTCATGTTTTGGGTTTTGGCAAATATATAAAATACTAAAGATTTTTTGTTTCTTCTTAAAAAGTAATTCTTAGCCTAAGGTTATCTAGAACCCACTTTTTTATTTTTATCCGAAGAAAAATATTTTTTGATGTGGGTTTCAACAAATAGTGATAATTTTGTAAGAACTATTTTTAAATAACGACCATCTATGAAAAATGTTGCCATTATTATGGGAGGCTATTCCAGCGAGTACCAAATTTCGTTAAAAAGCGGAAATGTAGTGTATAACTTTCTGGACAAAAATAAATTTAACGCCTACCGTATTCACATTTTTAAAGAGAAATGGGTAATGGTCGATGAAAACGAAAGTGAATTTCCAGTAAACAAACATGATTTTTCAGTAGACTACGCTGGTAACAAAGTAACTTTTGATGTGGTTTTCAATGCTATTCACGGAACACCCGGAGAAGACGGATTAATGCAAGCATATTTTGAATTGCTTGGAATTCCTCAAACTTCATGTGGATATTACCAAGCAGCGCTAACCTTTAACAAAAGAGATATGCTTTCGGTTTTAAAACCGTATGGCATAAAAACTGCAACTTCGTTTTATTTGGATAAAGGAGACGTAATTAATGAAGATGAAATCATCAAGACCTTAGGATTACCTTTATTTGTAAAACCAAACAAATCCGGTTCAAGTTTCGGAATTTCGAAGGTAAAATCGAAAGAAGAATTACTTCCAGCTATTGAAAATGCTTATAAAGAAGACAATGAAATTATTATTGAAAGTTTTCTGGATGGAACCGAAGTATCTGTTGGCGTAATTAATTATAAAGGAGAAACAACGGTTTTACCAATTACTGAAATCGTTTCAGAAAATGATTTCTTTGATTATGAAGCCAAATATTTAGGGAAATCACAAGAAATCACTCCAGCCCGTTTAACGGAAGATATCCGCTTAAAAATTGAAGCAGTTTCTAAAAAAGCGTATGAAGTTTTAAAAATGAAAGGTTTTTCCAGAAGCGAGTTTATCATTGTGAACGGTGAGCCTTATATGCTAGAAATGAATACTATACCGGGATTAACTACCGAAAGTATTTTACCACAACAAGCCAAAGAAGCGGGTATTTCTTTAACTGAATTATTCAGTAACGCGATTGAGTTGGCTTTATAAAAAATGATATGATATTTTTCGGAACCAAAAAAAAGGAAATAAAAACAGGTCAAATTAATACGATTTCTTGTCGTGTTTGCGATAAAAACACTACTATGAGATACAGTGTAAATTCAAAGTATTTCCATTTGTATTGGATTCCCGTTTTTCCCTATAAAAAAAATACTATTGTAACGTGTAGTGAATGTGGAAGCGTTATTGAACAAAAGCAATTTTCAGAGAATCTAAGGCTTAAGCTTCAGCGAGAAAACGAATTAAAGCCAGCCAAAAATCCAATTTGGATGTTTTCAGGATTGATAATTGTAATCATTTTAATTCCTTTGGCTATGCTTCAATCTTCTAAAGCAGGTGTGAAAAAAGCAGATTTCATAAACAATCCTAAAGTTGGTGATATTTATTTCTTAAATTGTATACCTTCAAAATATTCTACAATGAAAATAGCTGCAATCGAAAATGATAGTATTCACTTTATAGCCAACGACACATCTGTTTCAAAATTCATGAAAGTTTTTTCAATAAATAAAGACCGATATTATACTACTAAATATAAAACTTACTCTAAGTCTCAAATACTCGATTTATTCAAAAAAGACAGTATTTATACAATCGATAGAAACTAATTATGAGAAAAGCAATATTTCCTGGGTCATTTGATCCAATTACGTTAGGTCATTTTGACATCATTAAAAGAGCATTACCTCTATTTGATGAGATTGTTATTGCTATTGGTATCAATGCCGAAAAAAAATACATGTTTTCATTAGAAGAGCGCAAAACCTTTATTGAAAAAGCATTTGCAAATGAACCTAAAGTATCTGTAGTTACCTACGAGGGCTTAACTATTGAATTATGCCATAAACTTAATGCACAGTTCATTTTACGCGGACTTCGTAATCCAGCTGATTTCGAATTTGAAAAAGCTATTGCACATACCAATCGACAATTATCCGATATTGAAACCGTTTTCCTTTTAACCGCTATAGATACTTCGCATATAAGCTCAAGTATCGTTCGAGATGTAATTAGAAACGGCGGTGATTATACTATTTTGGTTCCCGAATCTGTAAAAATAAAACAACACAAATAATGAAAAAAACTGCCCTTTTATGTTTGTTTTTGAGTGCATTCAACCTATTTGCTCAACAAAACAACTTAAAAACACCATTTGAAAAAGGAAATGGAAACCAATCGGCCACCTATCAAGAAGCTATAGATTATTACCGCGACTTGGATAAAAATTTCGAAACAATTTCCATGAAAACAATGGGGGTTACCGATAGTGGTGAGCCTTTGCATATTGTCACATACAACCCTGACAAATATTTCGATTTCAAACAATTAAGCAATACCAACAAAACCATCTTGTTAATTAATAACGGAATCCACCCAGGTGAAACTGATGGTATTGATGCTACAATGTTATTACTACGTGATTTAGCTACAGGGAAAATTGCTGCTCCTAAAAATACTATTGTAGTTGCAATTCCAGTTTATAACATTGGTGGTTCTTTAAATCGTAACTCTACTACACGTGCCAATCAAAATGGTCCTGAAGCCTATGGATTTAGAGGAAATGCCAGAAATTTTGATTTGAATCGTGACTTTATTAAATCGGATACACGAAACTCAAGAAGCTTTCAAGTACTATTCAATACTGTTAATCCAGATGTATTTATAGACAATCATGTAAGCAATGGGGCTGATTATCAGTATACGTTAACCTATATTGATACACATTATCAAAAACTAGGTGGAAATCTTGGTACTTTTTTTAATGAAAAGATGATACCCGCAATTTTAAAAGATTTGAAATCAAAAAAAATTGAATCAACTCCTTATGTAAATATCTATAACCAAACCCCCGAACATGGATTTGCTAAAAACATGGACACACCTAGATTCTCTACCGGGTATGCTTCTATGTTTAATGTTTTGGGTGCCATGGTTGAAACTCATATGCTAAAAAAATACTCCGATCGTGTAAAGGTTACGTATGAGTATATGCTTTCAACGCTAAATTATACTGATAAAAATTCGGCTGAAATTAAAAAATTACGACTTGAAAATGCTTCGAATTATTATCCGCATAACAAGTACACAGTTCGTTGGGAAATCGATTCGGCAAAAGTAAAACAAATAGCTTTTTTAGGTTACGAAGGCAAATACAAAAACAGTGATGTTTCCGGAAAGCCACGTTTGTACTACGACCGTCAAAAACCTTTTAACAAAAACATTCCTTTTTACGAAATCTATAAGGCTGAAAAAGAAATAACTATCCCAGAATATTATATCATTCCGGAACAATATTGGAATGTCATTGAATTGTTGAAGTTGAACCGTATTGAAATGACTCAATTGAGAAAAGACAGTCTTATCTCTGTTGATAGTTACAAAATTTCAGATTACAAAACGGCAACACAACCTTTTGAAAATCACTATTTTCATTTCAATACAACGGTAAATACAACCCGAGAAAATATTCAATTTAAAAAAGGGGATTATATTGTAAAAACCAATCAACGAAACGTAAAATACTTACTTGAAACGCTAGAGCCAGAAGCAACAGATTCATTTTTTAACTGGAACTTTTTTGACACCGTATTACAACAAAAAGAATATTATTCTCCTTATGTGTTTGAAGATTTAGCCAAAAAAGTATTGGATGAAAATCCGAAACTTAAAGAAGAACTTGAGAAAAAACGTCTAGAAGACAAAAAGTTCGTCGAAAGTGGAGAAGCCCAGTTAGATTGGGTGTATAAACACTCAAAATATTTTGAGAAAGCTTATCTGCAATATCCTATTTACAAAAAAATGCTCTATTAATAAAAAAGCTCCTCTAAACGAGGAGCTTTTCTTCTTCAAACAATAACTTAATATTTTCATAGGAGTTGCCTAAAACTTCCTTTATTTGATTTGGTGCTAACCAAACTACTTTTTCTATGCCTTCTTCGGCTTGTCCTTGAGGAATACCTTTAAAACTACTTTTCATTTCAAACCAGTGTGTAACTTTAAGTTTGTAACGACCATTTCGTTTAAAAACATGATACGTTTTTTGAAGCTTACGTGTTATGGTTAACCCGCCAACACCGGTTTCTTCTTCTACTTCACGAATTGCAGTTTCTTCAATAGTTTCTCCTTTTTCAATGCCGCCTTTAGGCAAATCCCACTTTCCATTTCTAAAAATAAAAAGTACCTCACCATTATCATTATACACCAATCCCCCACCCGCTTTAACCGCAGGAATCTTTTCTTTGAGTTTGGTTAGTATTTCCTTTTCATCTGGGTAATACAAAAAAGCTTTGTCAATTTTATTCTGAAACATTTTCACAATAATCTGCTTGATATCAACGCTTTCAAGTAAAAATAGTTGGAAATCGGTTTCCTTGACAATTTGATTTGTCAGGAAAAGTGGTTTATCGTTTACAAAAACTTTATACATTTGTAGTATGATTTTTAACACAGACACAGCTAAAAAAACTGCCGAATTGCTTTTACAAATAAACGCAATTAAATTAAATCCCAAAAATCCTTTTACATGGGCTTCGGGATGGAAATCACCAATTTATTGTGATAATCGGATAACACTCTCATTTCCACCAATTAGAAATTATCTTCGTGAAGAATTTTCTAAGAACATTGAAAAACAATTTGGAAAACCAGATGTAATTGCAGGAGTTGCCACCGGAGCCATCGGAATTGGTATGCTTGTTGCAGAGATAATGGGACTACCCTTTGTTTATGTAAGACCAGAACCTAAAAAACACGGTCGTCAAAATCAGGTGGAAGGTTTTTTACAAAAAGGACAAAATGTAGTAGTTGTAGAAGATTTGATTAGTACCGGTAAAAGTAGTCTTCAGGCTATAGAAGCGTTAAGAGAAGCCGGAGCAAACGTTAAAGGAATGGTAGCTATTTTTACCTATGGTTTTGACATTGCTTCAGAAAATTTCAAAAACGCCAATTTAGAAGTATACACATTAGGCAATTACACCACTCTTTTAGAAGAAGCCGTTGCTAAACAGTATATTACTGAAGAAGAACTAGATACATTAAAAGAATGGCGTAGTAATCCTTCTACATGGGGTGTTGAAGTATAATTATTCAAGATAATAAGAATTAAAAATATGAATTTAGAAAGTCCAAAAGTAAATGTTGAGAAACCAGCAGAATATTTATTTTCAGCCTTAACCGATGTTAAGAATTTTGAAAAACTAATGCCGGAAAACATTGCTAAATTTGAAGTTTTAGACGAAAACGCTTTTGTTTTCGGACTAAAAGGTATGCCTGAAATTAAATTAAAAATGAAAGACAAGGTAGCTCCTAACAAAGTAGTTTTGGGCGCTGCAAGTGATAAACTTCCATTTACATTAACTGCAAATATTGTATCGTTAACACAAAACACATCGGAAGTTCAATTGTTATTTGATGGGGAGTTTAACCCAATGATGGCCATGATGATAAAAGGACCTATTAGTAAATTCATTGAAACCTTGGTGGGTAATATGAATAACCTATAACATAAAAACCTCTCGCTTGAGAGGTTTTTTTATTTAAAGTAAAACATTAGTGAAAACAGTTTCTGCAATTAGTGTCACCATTAAATCGTTTCCATAATCGCCCTGCGCTACATTCAAATTTCCATTAATACTGGAGGTTTGTGCTTCTAAAAAACAAAGTTCATACACCGGTTGATCGTCATCATTAATAAAAATAATTCGGCCATTTTTGGTTAACCCAGCAATATTGTAAAACCAATCATTTAAAGACTTATCGACTTTTGCAATTTTAATTTGAACTGTAAAGGTATTATCTGTTGGATACGATTCTAAATCAGTTCCTCGGTTGTACGAATTAAAAGTACTGGTTAACAAAGGATAATTTTTTCCTTCCAACTCTAAAATAAGCTTACTCATACATGCAAGTATTAATACATTAATGCAATCTCTTTAATTCCGAATTCTTTTATACTATCATCTTCAAGCAGCACCTGCAATTTCCCCGTTTGTGTAACGCCCTGAATAATTCCCATGAACTTGTGCTCTTCTTTATCTTCAAAAGGCATTGGAATTCCTTTTTTGTATAAAATCTCATCATATAACTTCCAAAACCCAGAGAAATTTTGATTACGTAAGGATGCTAAATTTTGCTTCATTTTTTTAAGAATTGCATCCAACACAATCGCTTTATCAAATTCCTTATGAGTAATTGTAAGAAGAGATCCTGCTTTGGGTAAATTATCAAAATTTTGTTGATTCACATTTAAGCCAATTCCAACAATTGAAAAAATCTCACCATCGTTCTTGATGCTGTTTTCGATTAAAATTCCGGCAATTTTTTTATTTTCTGCCAAAATGTCGTTTGGCCATTTAATTGTCATACCCGGAATTCCAAATTCTTTTAACCCTTCCACTATACTAACGGCAATGGCAACATTCAGATGAAAAATGGCTGATACATCCAACAACAAATCTTTTACTAAAACACTAAATGTAAGATTCTTACCTTCTTCCACAATCCAATTCGACCCCATTTGTCCACGGCCTTCTGTTTGATTATCAGCAACTACAACAGTCAAATTTTCCACGAACTGTTTTATCAGCAATTGCTTAAGAAAATCATTTGTAGAAGAAGTGGCACTGAGTTTGATTATATTCATGAAAAAAGTTTACCTTTAAGTGTTTTAATCTTGTGTTAAGTAGTCAAAAATAATCACAAAAATTGGTAACTTTGCAAAAAACGTAAAAATAATAAATGGCGAATAAGGAGATAATTAACGATGATTTATTAGCAAATATCATCAAAGGAATTGAAGATGTAAAAGGAAGTGATATAGACATTCTAGATTTAAGAGCAATAGAAAATACCGTTTGTGATTATTTTGTAGTTTGCAACGGTACATCCAATACACAAGTTAACGCAATTGTTAACTCCATTCAAAAAGTAGTATCTAAAGAATTAAAAGACAAACCTTGGCATGTGGAAGGAACCGAAAATGCCGAGTGGGTTCTTATGGACTATGTTAGTATTGTAGTTCACGTATTTCAAAAACACATCCGTGAATATTACAATATTGAAGGGTTATGGGGTGACGCATCCATTACTTCAATTGAAAACAAATATTAATTAGCACATTTCATGTCAAAAGATAAAAAACCAAATTCAGTGAAAAACAAATTTAATCCTTGGATTATCTATGTTGCTGTATTACTTATATTAATTACCATTCAGTTGGTTTCCAGTGGAGCAAATTTCCAAGAGGTTAAACCTACAACACTTTCTAAATTCTATCAGTTTTTAGATTCATCGCAAGTAAACAAAGTTATTTTCAACAAAACTACTGCGCAGGTATATCTAAAAAAAGAAGCTTTAAAAAGCAAAACACATAAAGATGTTCCGAAAGAAACGTTACTTAAAAAAGAAAATACTGGGCCTCACTATAGTTTAGACATTGGAACCAACAGCGAACTTTTTCAAAAGAAATTAGAAGAAGCTCGTGAAGCAGGTAAATTAAACGATTATGCCTCTGAACCCGAAAGCAATTGGGGAGAGATTTTAATAACGTATTTACCACTAATTCTAATTATAGGTTTTTGGATTTATCTAATGCGACGTATGTCTAACAGCGGTGGTGCTGGTGGAGGCGGACAAATTTTTTCAATTGGAAAATCGAAAGCTAAATTATTCGACGAAAAGAGTGACGTAAAAGTCACTTTTAAAGATGTTGCTGGATTAGAAGGCGCTAAAGAAGAAATTCAAGAGATTGTAGAATTCTTGAAAAACCCTGAAAAATATACCGAATTAGGAGGTAAAATTCCTAAAGGTGCTTTATTGGTTGGACCTCCAGGAACAGGAAAAACATTATTAGCAAAAGCAGTTGCTGGTGAAGCAAAAGTTCCTTTCTTTTCCCTTTCAGGATCTGATTTCGTTGAGATGTTTGTAGGTGTTGGAGCCTCTCGAGTTCGAGATTTATTCAAACAAGCAAAAGAAAAATCACCTGCCATTATTTTCATTGACGAAATTGATGCTGTTGGTCGTGCGCGTGGTAAAAACAATTTCTCAGGTTCAAATGATGAACGTGAAAACACGTTAAACCAGCTTTTAACTGAAATGGATGGTTTTGGAACAAATACACATGTAATTGTATTAGCAGCTACCAACCGTGCCGACATTTTAGACAAAGCCCTAATGCGTGCTGGACGTTTCGACAGACAAATTTATGTTGACTTACCAGATATTCGTGAACGAAAAGAAATTTTTGAGGTGCATTTAAAACCTCTGAAAAAAGAAGAAACTTTAGATACCGATTTTCTTGCAAAACAAACACCTGGATTTTCAGGAGCCGATATTGCCAACGTTTGTAATGAAGCTGCATTAATTGCCGCAAGAAAAAACAAAAAAGCAGTAGGAAAACAAGATTTCTTAGATGCAGTTGACCGTATTGTTGGAGGTTTAGAAAAGAAAAACAAAATTGTTACACCAGAAGAAAAAAGAGCAATTGCCATTCATGAAGCCGGACATGCAACGGTAAGTTGGATGTTGGAGCATGCAGCACCTTTGGTAAAAGTAACAATTGTACCTCGTGGTCAAAGTTTAGGTGCAGCTTGGTATTTACCAGAAGAACGCTTAATTGTTCGCCCTGAGCAAATGCTCGATGAAATGTGTGCTACTATGGGTGGTCGTGCAGCCGAAAAAGTTATTTTTAATAAAATTTCTACTGGAGCATTAAGCGATTTAGAAAAAGTAACAAAACAAGCCAGAGCAATGGTTACGGTTTATGGTTTAAATGATAAATTAGGAAACATAACTTATTATGATTCGTCAGGTCAAACCGATTATAACTTTTCAAAACCTTATTCTGAAGAAACAGCTAAAGTAATTGACAAAGAAATTTCAGATTTAATTGAAAATCAATACAAGCGCGCCATTGAAATTTTGAATGAAAACAAAGACAAATTGGAGCAATTAGCTGATATTTTGATTGAAAAAGAGGTTATTTTCAAAGATGATTTGGAAACAATTTTCGGAAAAAGACCTTTTGAAAAATCAGATATTGAACCTGTTACAGAAAACTAACAATTTTATTACATAATTGTTTATAAAAATCTTAATTCGATTGCTTATTGAATTAAGATTTTTTTATCTTTGATTGTTGTCAAAGTGTGAAATTTCGAGATTTTATAAAATATATGAGTCTTTTCAGAAAATTTTTTGGTACATCATCCGAAGATTCGAATGAAGATAAAGAAAAGGACAAAACAAGTCCATATCTACCCGACCCTATTCTACCGGCTGATGAACTTTTTACCTACAATTTTAAACGAAACGGAGGAAAGTTTCTGTATTGTGAAAACTTAACTGAAGTTCACGATAATTTTGAAAGCATACTCGAAGAAAACGACTGGTTCGAACAAGAAGCCATGTGCATTGAGCCAAAGCTTTTTAGTTTATTAGACGAAAACAAGATTAACCATAACGATCCTAAAACTCCGGTATTTTTATTAGCATCTTGTGAAAACTTAATAGCAAACGAAGGTTCAATTTTATTTTCTTCGAAACAGATAAAGCATTTTAAACCAAACGAACTTCCAGATAATATTGTGATTTTAGCGACTACAAGTCAAATTACTGGAAACAAAAGTGATGGTCTTCGTGAAATAAAAAAGAAATACGACAAAGAATATCCTACTAATATTACTACTTTCAAATATTTCGAAAAAGCAAAAGAAGAAGATTTTCTTCAATACGGAAGCTGCCCTAAGAATCTGTATTTATTGCTTTTAGAAGATTTATAACATGCAGGAAAGCCTCACAAGAACCTTATCAGGAATCGTATATATTGTACTTCTGATTTCGGCAACACTTTATTCCGAATACAGCTTTTCATTGCTATTTGGTATTTTCATGCTAATTTGTGTGGTTGAGTTCTGTAAATTAATCCAACTTAAAAGTTCAGTTCCTATACTACTTAGCTTAACTAGTTACATCGTTTTTGTTTTTTTTAAATCCAACAATACTTCTACATCCGACCTATTATTAACATTGGCAACCCTATTTGTCTCAGTTATGCTTATTGTCGATTTGTTTCAACATAAATATAAACCGAAAGGAGATTCATCTTCAAAATATGTAAAACTGTTCGGTTACATCATACTTCCATTCGTTTTATTAATGAAAATGCCTTATTTACAAGGGAATTTTAATCCGAAAATAATCATTGGCATCTTCATCTTAATTTGGACAAACGACACATTTGCTTATATCGTTGGCAAATCGATGGGTAAACACAAACTTTTAGAACGAATTTCACCCAAAAAAACCATAGAAGGCTTTCTTGGAGGATTGGTATTTACCATGATTGGAAGTTATGTACTTAGTATGTTTTTCACTTTTCTTTCTCCTGTAATATGGGTAATAACCGGTTTGTTTGTGGGATTCTTTGGCACTATTGGCGATTTAATCGAATCAAAATTTAAAAGAACTGCCGGAGTTAAAGACAGTGGAAAAATAATGCCGGGACACGGAGGCATCTTAGATCGTTTAGATAGTGTTATATTTGTAATACCATTTTTGTATTTGTTTTATCAAATTTTAAATTATGTTCATACAGTTTCATAAAGAAGGCGCAAAAATTATTTTAGGAGCAACGGTAGTTGCAACAGCTATCATATTTTTAGCCGATGAGTTTATTTCTATATTTTGGCTACAAAAAGCTGTACAAATTATCACGTTGTTCTTTTTGATAATGATTTTACAGTTTTTCAGAAACCCTAACCGAAGTATTGTTGCCAATGACAACCAAATAGTTGCACCTGTTGATGGTAAAGTAGTTGTCATTGAAGAAGTTTACGAACCTGAATACTTCAAAGACAAACGTTTAATGGTTTCTATTTTTATGTCGCCAATAAATGTTCACGTTACACGTTATGCTGTAAACGGATTAGTAAAGTTTAGCAAATATCATCCTGGTAAATACTTGGTAGCTTGGCATCCAAAAGCTAGTGAAGAAAACGAACGCACAACTGTAGTGATTGAAAATCGTGCTTTTGGCGAAATTCTTTATAGACAAATTGCAGGTGCATTAGCACGTAGAATTGTTAATTATGCTAAAGAAGGCATGCAAGTGGTTCAAGGAACAGATGCGGGTTTTATCAAATTTGGTTCAAGAGTTGATTTATTCTTACCTTTAGGTACCGAAATTAATGTAAAACTCAATCAAAAAGCAGTAGGAAATAAAACAATTATCGCTACGAAAAAATAATGAGTTCGAACGATTTAGATACATTATTTGATGAGGCTTTTGAAAACGCCCAATTGATACCGCAATCTTCGGTTCCGATAGATTTGCAGTTGATACTGTATGGCCTGTACAAGCAAGCCACTTCAAATATGTCTGAACAGTTTTTTTTTCGACAAGATTCACAAAACATTCGAAGTGCTTTCAAATTAAATGCCTGGATGCAAGTCAATCAATTGTCTCCAGAAGAAGCAAAAAAACAATACATTACGATTATAAACAACCTAATGAAAGAACGAAATTTGTAATATAATTTCGTTTTTTATTTTATACTATGAGAGTTATTCAATTTTTCATTATTTCATTTACTTTAAGTTCAATTATTGCTTGTCACGACAAAAATAATTTAGAAGAAGTAGTCCAAATTCCAGAACCGGAAGCACAAGAAACACAATCGGTGTATGGCAATCCTGCCGAAGTTAAAGCCGAAAAAGGTAAATTTAAAATGCGCGGACTAAATTATGCTTATGATGCTCTTGAGCCATATATAGATGGAAAAACAATGGAAATCCATTATTCGAAACACCATTTAAGCTATTGCAACAATCTTAACAAAGCCATTCAAGGAACCGATTTAGAAAAATGGACTTTGGAGCAAATACTAAAAGCGGGGGATATCAACAATGAAGATATTCGAAATAATGCTGGCGGTTATTACAACCATAACTTATATTGGGAAATAATGGCTCCAAAAGCTGGAGGTCAACCGAAAGACAGTTTAGAAGCTGCAATTAATCGTGACTTTGGTTCGTATGATGCTTTTAAAAAAGAATTTGTAAATACTGCTGGAAAACATTTTGGCTCAGGATGGGCTTGGTTGGTTGTTGATAAAAAAGGAAAACTATTAATTGGCTCGACTTCCAATCAAGATAATCCAATTATGCCTGATATGCCAATATCTGGAACTCCAATTTTAGCTTTAGACATTTGGGAACATGCATATTATTTAAAACATCAAAACCGACGTGGTGAATATATCTCGTCTTTTTTTAATGTTGTGAATTGGACAGCTGTAGAGAAAAAATATCTGGAAGCCGTAAAACATCTTCCTTTAAATTAAAACAAAAAAAATCCCAAGCATAACTTGGGATTTTTTATTTCATTATTTATTTCAAACTCATTAAACTCTGCTCTATAGTTGCAATTTTAGCAAGAGCATCAGCTTCTTTTTTACGTTCGTTTGCGATAACTTGTTCTGGAGCTCCAGCTACAAATTTCTCATTAGATAATTTAGCTTGAACCGATTTTAAGAAACCTTTGGTGTAATTCAACTCATCCGTTAGTTTAGTTATTTCGGCATCTACATCAATATTACCTGAAATTGGAATAAAATATTCGTTTGATTTCACACGATAGGATAAAGCACCATCTACTTTTTCTGAAACGTAAACCATATCAACAACATTACCCAGTTTCATGATTACCGTATCAAAATGAGTGGAGGCTTTTTCATTGTTCACTACTTTCAATTCGATAGTATCTTTAAACGAAATGTTTTTGTCTTTTCTAATAGTACGTATTCTTGAAATTACATCGGTAGCAAAATCAAAGTCTGCAATCAATTGTTTGTTGTAACTTTTCACCTCCGGCCATTTTGCAACAATTAAAGCTTCTTCAGGCGTTCTGTTTGCAATATGTTGCCAAATCTCTTCTGTTAAGAAAGGCATGAAAGGGTGTATCAATTTTAAGTTAGACTCTAACATTTCGATGGCTTTATTAAATGTTACGCGATCAATTGGTTGTTGGTATCCTGGTTTAATCATTTCTAAGAACCAAGAACAGAAATCATCCCATACCAATTTGTAAATCGACATCAACGCATCAGACAATCTGTATTTATCAAAATTATCTTCAATTTCTACTAACGTTTGTTGCAGTTTAGCTTCATACCATTCTATAGCAACTCGTGAAGATTCTGGCTGTGCAATATCGGCAACTTCCCAACCTTTTATTAGTCGGAATGCATTCCAAATCTTGTTAGCAAATGCTTTTCCTTGATTACATAATTCTTCATCGAATAAAATATCATTTCCTGCAGAAGCACTTAAAAGCAATCCAACACGAACTCCATCTGCACCAAATTTTTCGATTAAACCTAATGGTTCCGGTGAATTACCCAACGATTTCGACATTTTTCGTCCTTGTTTATCACGAACCAAGCCTGTCAAATAAACATTAGAGAACGGTTTCGCATCGGCATATTCGTATCCGGCGATAATCATACGCGCTACCCAGAAGAATAAAATATCCGGTCCTGTAACTAGGTCGTTTGTTGGATAATAATATTTAAAATCCTCATTCTCAGGATTCATAATACCCCCAAAAACAGCCATTGGCCATAACCATGACGAAAACCAAGTATCTAAGGCATCGGCATCCTGACGCAAATCGGCAGTAGTTAATGCAGTGTTAGACGTTCTTGCTTTTGCAAGTTCAAGCGCTTCGTTAATAGTTTCAGCAACTACAAAATCTTCTTTACCATCACCAAAATAATACGCTGGAATTTGTTGTCCCCACCATAACTGGCGCGAAATATTCCAATCGCGAATATTATTTAACCAATGAGCGTAGGTATTATTAAAGCGACTCGGGTATAATTTAATTTCATCCGACTCTAAAACAGCTTTAATAGCAGGTTTTACAAGCTCTTCCATTTTCAAAAACCATTGATCGGATAATCTTGGTTCGATTACAGCTTTGGTTCTTTCGGATGTACCTACATTATTAATATGATTTTCAACTTTAGCTAATGCTCCTATTGATTCAAGTTCTTTAGAAATTTCTTCACGAACTACAAAACGATCTTTACCCTCGTAATGCAAGCCAAATGAATTTAAGGTAGCGTCTTCATTGAAAATATCGATAATTTCAAGATTGTGTTTTTCGCCTAATGTTTTATCATTGACATCGTGGGCTGGCGTTACCTTTAAACATCCCGTACCAAATTCTCTATCTACATATTCGTCAAAAATGATTGGAATAACGCGATTGCAAATAGGTACAATGGCTTTTTTTCCTTTCAAATGAAAATAACGTTCGTCTTCTGGATGAATACAAATAGCAGTATCCCCTAAAATGGTTTCAGGACGCGTGGTTGCAATAGTTACAAACTCATTCGAACCTTCAATTTGGTATTTTAAATGGTACAATTTACCTTGACGCTCTTCGTAAATAACTTCTTCATCAGACAAAGTTGTTTTAGCTTCAGGATCCCAGTTTACCATACGGTAACCACGATATATCATTCCTTTGTTATACAAATCAACGAACGAACGAATTACAGAAGCCGACATATCGGGGTCCATTGTAAATTTAGTACGATCCCAATCGCATGAACACCCCAATTGCTTAAGCTGTTCTAAAATTGTTCCGCCGTATTTTTCGGTCCAATCCCAAGCGTGCTTTAAAAATTCGTCACGAGACAAATCGTTTTTATTGATACCCTCGCTTTTCAATTTAGCAACTACTTTTGCCTCTGTAGCAATAGATGCATGATCGGTTCCTGGTACCCAACAGGCGTTAAATCCTTTTAAACGCGCACGTCGAATTAATACATCTTGAATGGTGTTATTAAGCATGTGTCCCATATGCAAAACTCCGGTAACATTTGGCGGCGGAATTACAATGGTATATGGTGTTCTATGGTCTGGTTTAGAATGAAAATACTTATTTTCCATCCAGTAATCGTACCATTTTTTTTCTACTAGTTTGGCATCAAATTGAGCTGGTATCATTAGTTTTTATGTTTAAATGTTGAAAAGTTTAATTGTTTTTAAACTTTATTAAGATTACAAAAGTGCTTGACGTGTATTGCCTAGCCCCGATGGAAGCAAACTACCTCGTAGTGCGAACAGCGGGAACGAAGATTACAGGCGAAAACCGTTGACTCGCTCCAAAAAAAGATTGATATGAAATAGTTTTTGGTACACTTTTTGTAAATATATCTGCAAAAATAGTTATAACTGAGCAAATAAAAAAAGAGCGTTAAAATATTTGTTCGTTTATTAAAACAATGTAATTTTACAATTAACAATTAAAACGTATTGAAATGAAAAAATTATTAGGATTAGTAGCCATTTTAGCTTTCGGTGTTGCTTCTTATGCGCAAAGCGGACCTAAAATTGAGTTCAAGGCAAAGGATAACACTATAGATTATGGTACTGTAACTAAAGATTCGGATAACGGAATCAGAACTTTTGAATTTACCAATACTGGTGATGCGCCTTTAATTATTACTAATGTACAATCTACTTGTGGATGTACTGTGCCTTCTAAACCAACTGAACCAATTATGCCTGGAAAAACAGGGAAAATTGATGTAAAATACAATATGAATCCGGGTAAAATTTCTAAAACCATTACTGTAGAATCTAACGCAGTAAATGTTGAAGGAGGAAAAATTGCTATACGTATTAAAGGTGAAGTTATCGTTAAGGAAGAAAAAAATGTGCTTCAAAAAGCAAAAGTTGGTCCGCAATCGTAAACCAATGAACAAATAAAAAAAGTCCGCTAGTAGCGGACTTTTTTATTATAGTAATTTTTGAAGTTGAAATGAAAATTTCTTTTTAACTCCTTTTCGTTCAATTTCCAACTCTATTGTTTTACCCTCCTCGGATTGTAGCATATCGTCTATTTTCTGTTTGGTATAATTCCCAGTGTTTTTTCCGTTGATTTTTAAAACCTTATCACCAACCATTAATCCTGCTTTTTCTGAAGGTGAATCTTTCCGTATTGTTGCAATTTCGTATACTGGTTTTAAGGTAAACTTATAGCGTAATTTACTGTTTTCGAAAACAATATCATTAACATTAATCTCATTTTTAGAAGACGCATCACGATTTACCTCTTCCCTAACCCATTCTACTCCAGAATGAACTAACATCAAACCACTCATATTGTAATTAAAAGGATCATTATAATAATTGTTTTTCTTCAAAAACAATTGACTCCCTCTAAAATCGAAAAAAATACGAAATCGTTTAAGAATTTCACCTCCTATAGAACCATTTCTATTGCTTATCAGTTGTAGCTGTTTGTATGAAGCTGTGTCTGGATAAGAAACCAAAGGTTCTTTAAATTTAAATTTCGAAAATTTAATCTCATCTAGTCTTGATTTTTTTCCAAGCACAGTTCCTCCAACACCCTCGCCTAAAACATCATTAAAAAATTTGGAATTACATTTAATTGTATCATTTTCAAAAAGCCATAAACCATCGCCCAAACCTGTATCAATTAATAACTTTAAATTATATTCCTTTTCATCTAACTTGGTTTCAACATCCAAATAAGGCCTATCATTAACAATTGATATTGGAAACCGTTCATAAGTTGACATCTTTTGTTTTTTCAACACATCATGATCTTTATAGAGAGTAATTTTTTTTCTACTATAATCAATATCAAGTACGTGGTTTTTAAAAAATGAATATCCCAAAATTCCATTTACCGGAATACCAATTCGAGATGAGAAATTGAGTTTTTCATCTATTATAATCAAAATTGGAAATTTTCTATCAACATAACCATCAATTCCAGCATAATTACCTTCTGAAAATATACCTTCAGCCATTTCTTCATTACCTAATCCAGAAATTTTTATTTTTCTAGTATTATAGAGATTTATTGAATCGTTTTCAGGAAAGCTAAAAAGCAATGATGGCTCAGAACCCGAGTCTAACAACATATTAAGCTTAACATTGTTAAGCTCCATCGGAATAATAATAAGATTATCTACGAAAGTAAAGGGTATAACAATTTTATCACGATTGGATTCCCATTGAAATCCATCTTGCGCGATAGCAAAAAAGGAAAAAAACAAAAAATAAATAAAGTACCCTATTTTCATACTGTTATTTTTCTGAAAATTACTACATTTTATATGTAAATCCAATATATTTTAAAAATTTATAACATTTCATTTTATCATATTTTTAAAAATAATCGCAAATTTGCAAGACAAAAAAATAAGCTATGCCAAAAGTTTCTAATAAAGGAAAACAAATGCCGGAATCACCTATAAGAAAGCTGGTTCCGTATTCTGAAATGGCCAAGAAAAAAGGCCATAAAGTATATCATTTAAATATTGGTCAACCCGATATCAAAACTCCAGATGTGGCTCTTAATGCCGTTAAGAATGCTGATATTTCAGTTTTAGAATACAGTCATTCTGCCGGTTTTGAAAGCTACAGAAACAAACTGTCTGCTTATTATCAAAAACACGGACTTCCCATTGATGCTTCAGATATTATAATCACCACTGGTGGATCGGAAGCTTTACTTTTCGCTATGGGAAGTACTATGGATGCTGGTGACGAAATAATTATACCTGAACCTTTTTATGCAAACTACAACGGTTTCTCTACTGCTTCGGGAGTAAAAGTGGTGCCTGTAATTTCTGGAATCGAAACAGGTTTTGCATTACCACCTATTGCTGATTTTGAAAAATTAATAACTCCAAGAACCAAAGCAATATTAATCTGTAATCCTGGAAATCCAACAGGTTATTTGTATTCGAAAGAAGAAATTCTTCAACTAGCCGAATTGGTAAAAAAACACGATTTATTTTTAATTGCCGATGAAGTATATCGTGAATTTGCTTACGATGGTTATACACACCATTCTGTGATGAATGTTGAGGGTTTAGAAGACCATGCTATTATGATTGATTCCGTTTCGAAACGCTATAGTATGTGTGGGGCTCGTATTGGTTGTATTGTTTCTAAAAACAAAGAAGTAATGGCTACCGCTATGAAATTTGCACAAGCCCGTTTAAGCCCGCCAACTTATGCTCAAATTGCCAGTGAAGCTGCTTTAGATACACCTCAATCTTATTTTGACGATGTTATCACAGAATACAAAGATCGTCGCGATACGTTAATTGCCGAATTAAACAAAATTGAAGGTGTTACAGTAGCTACACCAAAAGGTGCTTTTTACTGCATTGCCAAATTACCAGTTAAAAACGCCGATGATTTTGCACAATGGCTTTTAGAATCATACAACTTTCAAGGTGAAACAGTAATGGTGGCTCCAGCTGCCGGATTCTATTCTACTCCTGGAGTTGGTTTAGACGAAGTTCGAATTGCTTATGTATTGAAAAAAGAAGATTTAATTAAATCGGTACAAATACTTAAAGAAGCACTCAGTGTTTATAACAACTAAAATAAACAAGGCCTTCAGCATATAACTGGAGGCTTTTTTATTCAAAGCAAGAACCTAAGTTTTCAAAACAAAATATGTTTCCTGCTGTCTGCTATATCTTTTTACTGCCAATTCGAAAATCCCTAGCACAGTAAAAAGGATGCCGCTCCCATCAGGGCTATATAATCGTATTGTATTTTATCAAACTTTATAACAAATAAAAACGCCACTCAGTGAGGTGGCGTTTTTATTTGTATAATTATATTATCGCTTCATTGAGAAATGCGATTTAAACACTCTCTCCGCATTGGTTGCCGGATCGATAAACTTAACCGTGAACCAGTAATCGGTTGATGGCAATAGTTGACCATTACGAGTTCCATCCCATCCGTTTCCTGCCGGGGTAATTTGTTTTATCAATTTACCATAACGATCGAAGATATAAATCTCAGCACTTGGTTGATCTTGTAAATCCCAAATGTTCCATGTATCGTTATAACCGTCATTATTTGGTGTAAAGAAATGAGGATAACTAATTAAATACGTGTTCTGTGTTAAGTTGGTACAGTTGTAAATATCCGTTACATGTACTTGATGAGATCCTGGAGATACATTGCTAAATACATTCGACTCTTGGTATGCACCACCGTCTAATGAGTACAAGTAATCTCCTGTTCCTCCGGTAACTACAGCTGTAATGGTTCCCATATCTAAGAAAGCCTCGCTTGTAATCAAGTTCAAACTAACTCCAACATCATGACCTACTACCGTAGCCGTTGCTGGTTCCGATGTACATCCTGTTGTAATATTAGTTACTATTACACTGTATTCACCCAACTCGTCAGTCTCATCAACCAACACCGAACTTCCTCCAACAATTGGGTTTCCGTTCAAAGTCCAGTCGAATAAATAATTAGAGCTACTTAAACCTGTATTTAACACCACAGAAGTAAAGGCTACACCATTAGCATCAATACAAATCGTTCCGCCATTCAAAGTAACTACAGGAGCTGGGTCAACTCGTACAATATAATCAGTACTTGCTCCATCACATCCATTTAAAGTCGATTTAACTCGATAAGTCACATAACCTATCTGACCTGTAGAGTTAAATAGCTGCTGAACAATAGTATATGGTACTGTTCCAGTTCCGTTAGAATATCCTGTAACATTCTGAACATTAACCACTTCCCATTCAATGTCTGCACCAGCTATTGATGTTGGAGGCAAGTTGATTGAAATATTAGTAGATTCTCCACTACAAATTTGATAAATAGGTGTTGGAATTGGTTTCCCCGGTATTGGATTAACAGTGATTACACCAGTTTGTTGAGTTGCACCTGTACATCCATTTTTAACTGGAGTAATTTCAAACTGAATTGTTCCTACTGAAGTAGCACTAGTTGCAATCAAAACTAAATCAATATGTCCATTTGTGCTTGTTCCGCTTGTTGCTCCTCCTTGAACCTGAGCATCAGTAGCATTAATTACTTGCCAGTTAAATACAGTCCCTGTTGGTAATGCGTTAACTTCTATATGAACAGTTTCTCCAGTACACAAAGTGTCATCCTCTACAGTAACCGTAGAAATAACCGGAACAGGATTTATAATTACTGTTGTTGTTTTTTGTTCTCCTGGACAACCATTAATAGAATTAGATGTAATAATATAAGTTATACTTCCGCTTACTAAAGGATCTATCAACTGAACAGACTGATTAATAGTTGTTTCATCTCCATCCGTAGGATAAGACCCAGAAATATTACTTGATGAAGCATGCCAAGAGAATGTAGTTCCTGGAACCGTACTCGATAAGGCAATATTAACTGATGATCCATCACAAATGGTTGGGCTTGAATTAGTCATAGTAAACGAAGCTCCTTGGATTATCTGAATAGTCACAGGAGGCGGTGTCGTAGCACATTGTCCAGCATTTGGTGTAAAAGTATATGTACCAGTTGTTGTATTACTAAATGCCGGCGACCATGTTCCTACAATTCCTTCCAAAGAAGTTGTTGCTAGTGGAGATGGAGATACACCAGAACAATATGTTGTAGCAAAATTAAATGTTGGAGTTACAATTGGATTAACAGTTATAACACCATTAGTAATAGCTGTTGGACAACCTCCGGTAGTCGTTACCGTATAGTTGAAGGTTCCACTTGCTGTTGGTGTACCGCTAATGGTTACCATATTGGCTGCCCATGATCCCGTTACTCCTGCCGGTAAGCCGGAGAACGTTGCTCCTGTTGCGCCAGTTGTAGCCAACCTGATTGGCGTGATAGCCGTGTTGATACAAACCGTTTGGCTTGTTCCTGCTGCTATCGTGTTTTGTGGTGTAACCGTAATGGTTCCCGTTGTTACTGCCGGTGGACATCCGCCGGTAGTCGTTACCGTATAGTTGAAGGTTCCGCTTGCTGTTGGTGTACCACTGATGGTTACCGTATTGGCTGCCCATGATCCCGTTACGCCTGCCGGTAAGCCGGAGAACGTTGCTCCTGTTGCACCCGTTGTAGCCAACGTGATTGGCGTAATAGCCGTATTGATACAAACCGTTTGGCTTGTACCTGCTGCTATCGTGTTTTGTGGAGTAACCGTAATGGTTCCCGTGGTTGTAGCTGGTGGACATCCGCCGGTAGTCGTTACCGTATAGTTGAAGGTTCCGCTTGCTGTTGGTGTACCACTGATTGTTACCGTATTGGCTGCCCATGATCCCGTTACTCCTGCCGGTAAGCCCGAGAACGTTGCTCCTGTTGCACCCGTTGTAGCCAATGTGATTGGTGTGATAGCCGTATTGATACAAACCGTTTGGCTTGTGCCTGCTGCTATCGTGTTTTGTGGTGTAACCGTAATGGTTCCCGTTGTAGTAGCCGGTGGACATCCGCCGGTAGTCGTTACCGTATAGTTGAAGGTTCCACTTGCTGTTGGTGTACCACTAATGGTTACCGTATTGGCTGCCCATGATCCCGTTACTCCTGCCGGTAAGCCCGAGAACGTTGCTCCTGTTGCACCCGTTGTAGCCAACGTGATTGGCGTGATAGCCGTATTGATACAAACCGTTTGGCTTGTGCCTGCTGCTATCGTGTTTTGTGGTGTAACCGTAATGGTTCCCGTGGTTGTAGCCGGTGGACATCCGCCGGTAGTCGTTACCGTATAGTTGAACGTTCCACTTGCTGTTGGTGTACCACTGATGGTTACCGTATTGGCTGCCCATGATCCCGTTACGCCTGCCGGTAAGCCGGAGAACGTTGCTCCTGTTGCGCCCGTAGTAGCCAACGTGATTGGCGTGATAGCCGTGTTGATACAAACCGTTTGGCTTGTACCCGCTGCTATCGTGTTTTGTGGATTAATTGTAATTGTAAATGTTCTTGAAGAACCTTCACATCCCGATTTTGTTAAATTAACTGTAATTGTAGCAACGGTAGGTGTTGCAACTGCAGGCGCAACAAATGCAGGCAAAAACATTGTTGTTCCACTAGCCGGTAATCCAATAGCTGGATTACTGTTAGTCCAACTTACAGAATCATATGCATCAGTTGTTGTAAAATTGTATTGTCCAACATTTTGGCCAGAACAAATAGTTTGATTAGTATTATTATTAATAACTGGATTTGGACAACCACATGTAATTGTTTCATCAGCAACACAAACACTACCAACTCCAGACAATGTAAATGTTATTGGTTGACCATTAGTTAAAATATATATTGAACTTGGACTGTTTTGACTACCTGTAATTGTTGGACCTCCATTGATTGAATAACTATAATTAAAAGTAGTTATACCTGGCACATTCGACCAATCAACATATAATTCACCAGCATGTCCAGCAGAATTATATACACCACATTGTAAGTTCATACTTCCCCCAGCAGGGTTTGCAGTAAAGGTTCCTGAAGCACTTGCACTACTACAATTAGTTGTAGTATCAGTAATCACTACACTATAAGTACCAGCAACAGTTGTTGAAAAACTAGCAACATTTCCAGGATTGGTAGCTGCAGCTGGAACTGTCCAAACATAATTATATGTCCCAGCTGTACCTGGAGTAGCAGTCATTGTTACACTATTCCCTGAACAAGCAGAAGGACTATTTACAGAAACAGTTGGTAAAGGGTTATGAGTAACTGTTCCTGACGCGCTAGCACTTGAACAGTTTGTTGTTGTATTTGTAATTACTACTGAATAGCTACCAGCTGTTGTTGTTGTAAAACTAGCAACATTTCCTGGATTGGTAGCAGCAGCAGGAACTGTCCAAACATAATTATATGTCCCAGCTATACCTGGAGTCGCAGTAACCGTAGCTGTAGCTCCAGCACAAACAACTGGGCTATTAACCGTAACAGTAGGTATTGCATTTACAGTAATACTAGAGCTTGATTGACAACCATTTACATCTGTATATGTTATCGTTGTAGTACCTGAAGTAACACCAGTTACCAATCCAGTTCCACTAACTGTTGCCACACCAGTATTTGAAGACACCCAAGGATTAACGGCTGCTGCAGCATTCCCTGAACTCAATTGTACTGTTTGTCCAATACATACTGGTGCAACACCTGTAATTGTTGGCAAACTATTAATTGTTATTACTTGTGTTGTTTGACAACCATTACTATCTGTATATGTTATCGTTGAAGTACCTGAAGTAACTCCAGTTACTAATCCAGTTGCATTAACTGTTGCTACACCCGTATTACTAGAAGACCAAGGTGTAGTAGACGAGGGAGTCCCTGAACCTGACAATTGCGTCGTGTTTCCTTGACAAGCTGAGAATGTTCCTGTGATTGTTGGTGCTGCATTTACTGTTACTGAAACAGTGTCTTGACATCCATTTGAATTAGTATATGTAATATTTGCAGTTCCCGAAGCAACTCCTGTAACTAATCCAGTTACACTTACACTCGCTATAGAAGTATTATCAGAGGTCCAAGGTGATGTTGAGGCAGGTGTTCCATTACCTGAAAGTTGTGTTGTAAAACTTTCACAAACAGAAGTAGTCCCACTAATTATAGGTGTTGGAAGTAAAATTAAATTAAAACTTCCGAAAAGAACATCCGAAGCATTTGAATTATTAACTTTTCTATAATAGATTATTTGTCCTGCACTAACAAAATTTTGATCCTGACCAAGCGCAGTTCCCGGAGGAATTAAATCACTATTTAAAGTTGTTCCATCTGCACTAGATAATGTGGTATGATAGGTTATGGTGTAATCTGTTGCAGGCTGACCATTCAAAATTGGTGTATCCTGAAGTGTTAAATTAAACGATTCACTGCCATCATTCCCAATATCACATATACTCATATCGGAAACCTGACAACTTTGTGAGTTCAACTGAAATGATTGCACTTGAATACAACCCCAAATTAAATCTTCAACAGCTACCCAAATAGTTTGTGGCACCGTTGCTACTTGATAATTAGAAATATCACTAGTAATTAAATCTGTGTAAGTACCTTCTGCACTAGATTGCGAAGTATGATAGGTAAGCACATACAAGGATGGATCTAATCCATTCAATATATAATCTGTATTATCGCTAAAATCAAATACATATGGGTTCTGACCTACATCACACACTGTATAATCATGAGGTACATTTGTAGGAATATCAATTAAATCGACTGTAACATCATCTGTAACATCATAATTAACTGAAGGACTACAACTCGGATACGTTGCCGTAACTGTATAGGTTGTAGTTTGTGTTGGATTAACCGTTATATTTTGTCCAGTTCCAACTACTACATTACTATCGTCTCTCCAAACAAATGTTGGAGTAATAGCGGCACCATTAGGTGAAAAACGCCATGCTTCATTATTAGCAATCCAAGCCCCCCCAGATCCTGAAGCAACACAGTTTCTTCCAGGGGCAACTGTTCCTACGGTACCTGTACCATTTTGGACCCCAATTAAACCATTCCCTGGTGCTGTACTTGTCCAGGACATACATGGGACTCTACGTTTTACATATACGTCAATAATATTAGTTCCTTCATACAAAATCATTTGAGCGGTTTGAGCACCTACTGAAGGATCTGATGAACAACCATATTGTGCAACATCAGCAATATTAACTACAAAAACACGATTAGGGTACGTTCCTGTTGTGTAATAATTGATGTTAGGGTTTGCAAAAGCATTTGAAACGGCGGGATTTGTGTCCTGAAAAACGCCATTAATTGAATTTTTAAAGGGTGCATTTCCTGATGGTCCAGAATACGGTATTGGTCCTGACATAACCCATGTACTAAATGCACCAGGATTATATAAACCTCCAGCTACTAGGCCACTTATACTAAAAGTTATAGCTCCGTTTGTAGATACCAAACACTTTACATAGCTATTCCCGTAAAAACAAAAGTTAAAATCTTGAGGTGTCAAACCTTTTAAGTCTATTATCCCTGTCCATTGATCATCTATTGTTAGCTGTGTAGCAGCTCCATTAGTATATCCAAAAGGTGGATTAAAAGGAATTGAAGCTACATTATAACCTGTTGTTTGGTATGTTTGTGTGAATGTACATGACAAACTGGTTGCATCACCCGGGCTACATATTGGTGATGCGGAATTTGTTACAACACGTATAGGTGCTGGAGCTTGAGCATTCAAACCTAAAGAAAGTAAACTCAACAACAATACGTAAAAGTAATTATTCTTCATTACAAATAAATTTATCTTAAAATACAAAATTAATATTAATTAAAGTAATAATTAAACATTTACTCAATTATTGATAACACAAAAACCAAATAAAATGTTATTAATAAAAAAAGACCCCTTAAATAAGGGGTCTTTTTCATTGTTATCTACTATAAATTTAACGTTTCATTGAGAAATGCGATTTAAACACTCTCTCCGCATTGGTTGCCGGATCGATAAACTTAACCGTGAACCAGTAATCGGTTGATGGCAACGGTTGTCCGTTGTGTGTTCCATCCCATCCGTTTCCTGCCGGGGTAATTTGTTTTAACAACTTACCATAACGGTCGAAGATATAAATCTCTGCACTTGGTTGATCTTGTAAATCCCAAATGTTCCATGTATCGTTATATCCGTCATTGTTTGGCGTAAAGAAATGTGGATAATTAACCAAATATGTATTCTGTGTTAAGTTGGTACAGTTGTAAATATCCGTTACATGTACTTGATGCGGTCCTGGAGAAACATTGTTAAACACATTTGACTCTTGGTATGCACCACCGTCTAATGAGTACAAGTAATCTCCTGTTCCTCCGGTAACTACAGCTGTAATGGTTCCCATATCTAAGAAAGCTTCACTTGTAAACAAGTTCAAGCTAACTCCAACATCGTGACCCACTACCGTAGCCGTTGCTGGCTCCGATGTACATCCGGTTAGAATATTAGTTACTATAACACTGTATTCACCCAACTCGTCAGTCTCATCAACCAACACCGAGCTTCCTCCCACAATTGGGTTTCCATTCAAAGTCCAGTCGAATAAATAATCGGTATTACTCAATCCTGTATTCAACACCACTGAAGTAAAGGCTACTCCATTAGCATCAATACAAATCGTTCCGCCATTCAAAGTAACTATAGGAAGCGGATTCACTCGTACAATATAATCAGTACTTGCTCCTTCACATCCATTTAAAGTCGATTTAACTCGATAAGTCACATAACCTACCTGATTGGTTGAATTGAACAACTGTTGTACAATCACATATGGTACAGTTCCTGTTCCGTTAGAATATCCTGTAACATTCTGAACATTAACAACCTCCCATTCAATCTCTGCTCCTGTTAGAACAGGGAATGTATTTACACTAATATTGGTAGAATCTCCACTACAAATCTCATAGATTGGCGTAGGAATTGGTGTTCCTGGTACTGGATGAACTGTAATTACTCCTGTATCTACAGGTAATCCTGTACATCCATTTTTAATCGGAGTAATCTCAAACTGAATCGTTCCTGCTGAAGTTGCATTGGTTGCAATCAAAACTAAATCAATATGTCCATCCGAACTTGTTCCACTTGTTGCTCCACCTTGGACTTGAACATCAGTAGCATTAATTACCTGCCATGTAAATGTTGTTCCTGTCGGTAAAGCATTGGCTTCTATATGAACAGTCTCTCCCGTACATAAAGTATCGTCCTCAACAGTAACCGTAGAAATAACCGGTATTGGATTTACAATAACAGTAACTTGAACCGGAACTCCATCACAATTGTTGGCCGTTGGTAAAATACTATATGTAATTGAACCTGAAACCATCGGATCTACCAACTGAACAACGTCGTTGATATTAGCTTCGGTTCCACTCGAAGGATAACTTCCGTTTATATTACTCATCGTTGCCGACCAAGTAAAAGTAGTTGTTGAAATATTACTTCCTAAAACAAAATCCAAAGTACTTCCATCACAAACCGGTGTCGTAACTTGTGGAATTACTGTTGGTCTTGGAGCAATTTCAATACTTGTTGTTACCGGAACTGAAGAACAACCTCCACTTGCCGGAATAGTATAGGTTACAGTGTACGTTCCTGGAATACTTCCACTTGGCGTAACAGCTCCAGTTGTAGGATTTATACTTAATCCTGCAGGCGACGCACTATACACGCCTCCAGTATAAGCTCCAACTCCACTACTTAACGTAACAGATTGAGGTGATGACACCGCCACACAATATAAACTTGATGAATAGCTGA
Organism: Flavobacterium sp. IC2-16; assembly: GCF_055521455.1. Classification (NCBI taxonomy): domain Bacteria; kingdom Pseudomonadati; phylum Bacteroidota; class Flavobacteriia; order Flavobacteriales; family Flavobacteriaceae; genus Flavobacterium; species Flavobacterium sp. IC2-16. The sequence goes on from NZ_CM145480.1 coordinate 329,126, forward strand.
TGGTAGCTGTTGGAACTGCTGTAATAACAACAGATGCCGTTACTGGTACTGCTGCACATCCTCCACTCGCTGGGATAGTATAGGTCACCACATAAGAACCAGCAGTACTCGTACTTGGCGTAATAGCTCCTGTTACAGGGTCTATTGTCAATCCTGCTGTTGAAGAGTAAGTTCCGCCTGTATACGCTGCTGTTCCTGTTAAGGTAACCGCCTGACCTGTAGTCAAGCTCATACAGTATGGCGAACCTGCATAATTGATAACTGCCGTAGGCACAGCAGTAACCGTAATGGTTCCTGTTGTAGTTGCCGGTGGACATCCGCCGGTAGTCGTTACCGTATAGTTGAAGGTTCCACTTGCTGTTGGTGTACCACTGATGGTTACCGTATTGGCTGCCCATGATCCCGTTACGCCTGCCGGTAAGCCCGAGAACGTTGCTCCAGTAGCTCCTGTGGTAGCCAAAGTGATTGGGGTAATAGCCGTGTTGATACAAACCGTTTGGCTTGTTCCTGCTGCTATCGTGTTTTGTGGGGTAACCGTAATGGTTCCCGTTGTTGTAGCCGGTGGACATCCTCCGGTAGTCGTTACCGTATAGTTGAACGTTCCGCTTGCTGTTGGTGTACCACTGATGGTTACCGTATTGGCTGCCCATGATCCTGTTACACCTGCCGGTAAGCCCGAGAACGTTGCTCCGGTTGCACCCGTTGTAGCCAAGGTGATTGGCGTGATAGCCGTGTTGATACAAACCGTTTGGCTTGTTCCTGCTGCTATCGTGTTTTGTGGAGTAACCGTAATGGTTCCCGTTGTAGTAGCCGGTGGACATCCTCCGGTAGTCGTTACCGTATAGTTGAACGTTCCGCTTGCTGTTGGTGTACCACTGATGGTTACCGTATTGGCTGCCCATGATCCCGTTACTCCTGCCGGTAAGCCGGAGAACGTTGCTCCTGTTGCACCCGTTGTAGCCAAAGTGATTGGGGTAATAGCCGTGTTGATACAAACCGTTTGGCTTGTTCCTGCTGCTATCGTGTTTTGTGGAGTAACCGTAATGGTTCCTGTTGTTGTAGCCGGTGGACATCCGCCGGTAGTCGTTACCGTATAGTTGAACGTTCCGCTTGCTGTTGGTGTACCACTGATGGTTACCGTATTGGCTGCCCATGATCCTGTTACTCCTGCCGGTAAGCCGGAGAACGTTGCTCCAGTAGCTCCTGTGGTAGCCAAAGTGATTGGGGTAATAGCCGTGTTGATACAAACCGTTTGGCTTGTACCTGCTGCTATCGTGTTTTGTGGTGTAACCGTAATGGTTCCCGTGGTTGTAGCCGGTGGACATCCGCCGGTAGTCGTTACCGTATAGTTGAACGTTCCACTTGCTGTTGGTGTACCACTGATGGTTACCGTATTGGCTGCCCATGACCCTGTTACTCCTGCCGGTAAGCCGGAGAACGTTGCTCCGGTTGCGCCCGTTGTAGCCAAAGTGATTGGGGTAATAGCCGTGTTGATACAAACCGTTTGGCTTGTACCCGCTGCTATCGTGTTTTGTGGAGTAACCGTAATGGTTCCTGTTGTTGTAGCCGGTGGACATCCGCCGGTAGTCGTTACCGTATAGTTGAACGTTCCGCTTGCTGTTGGTGTACCACTGATGGTTACCGTATTGGCTGCCCATGATCCTGTTACACCTGCCGGTAAGCCCGAGAACGTTGCTCCGGTTGCACCCGTTGTAGCCAAGGTGATTGGCGTGATAGCCGTGTTGATACAAACCGTTTGGCTTGTACCTGCTGCTATCGTGTTTTGTGGTGTAACCGTAATGGTTCCCGTTGTAGTAGCCGGTGGACATCCGCCGGTAGTCGTTACCGTATAGTTGAAGGTTCCACTTGCTGTTGGTGTACCACTGATGGTTACCGTATTGGCTGCCCATGACCCTGTTACTCCTGCCGGTAAGCCGGAGAACGTTGCTCCGGTTGCGCCAGTTGTAGCCAAAGTGATTGGGGTAATAGCCGTGTTGATACAAACCGTTTGGCTTGTACCTGCTGCTATCGTGTTTTGTGGAGTAACCGTAATGGTTCCTGTTGTTGTAGCCGGTGGACATCCGCCGGTAGTCGTTACCGTATAGTTGAACGTTCCGCTTGCTGTTGGTGTACCACTGATGGTTACCGTATTGGCTGCCCATGACCCTGTTACTCCTGCCGGTAAGCCCGAGAACGTTGCTCCTGTTGCACCCGTTGTAGCCAATGTGATTGTCGTGATAGCCGTGTTGATACAAACCGTTTGGCTTGTTCCTGCTGCTATCGTGTTTTGTGGTGTAACCGTAATGGTTCCCGTTGTAGTAGCCGGTGGACATCCTCCGGTAGTCGTTACCGTATAGTTGAAGGTTCCACTTGCTGTTGGTGTTCCACTGATGGTTACCGTATTAGCCGCCCATGATCCCGTTACGCCTGCCGGTAAGCCGGAGAACGTTGCTCCGGTTGCGCCCGTTGTAGCCAATGTGATTGGCGTGATAGCCGTGTTGATACAAACCGTTTGACTTGTTCCCGCTGCTATTGTGTTTTGTGGTCTTACAGTTATTGTACCGGTAGCTGTAGCATTAGGTACACAACCTCCAGAGGTTGTTACTGTATAGTTGAATGTACCGTTTGCAGTTGGCGTTCCACTAATTGTGTATACACCTGCAGAATAATTACCAGAAACTCCAGCAGGTAAACCAGTAACAGTTGCACCAGTTGCACTTCCAGTAACACTGTAAGTTATATTAGTAATAGCACTATTAATACATACTGTTTGATTAGTTGTAGCTGCAGCAGATGTTAAAGTAATAGCCGGTAATGGAATTATTGTAATATTAAATGTACTACTTCCTGCAGGTCCACAAGTAGTTGCAGGATAACTATACGTAATCGTATAAGTACCAGCTGTGCTTGCTGACAAATTAATCTCCCCTGTAGTAGCACTAACAAAAACCAATCCTGCTGTAGAAGAATAAGTACCTCCTGTGGTAAATCCTGCAACTCCTGTCGGTGTAGGATTAGTAGCATTTATACATACTGGAGTAGGATAACTAAAATCTGTGACTGGTGTCATAGAAGGATTTACAGTAATATTACCTGTATCCGTAGCGTCCGGAGCACAACCACCTGAAGTGGTTACTGTATAATTGAACGTACCGCTTACTGTTGGTGTTCCGCTGATAGTTAATACGCCTCCTAAATAATTTCCTGTTACTCCCGTAGGTAATCCTACAACAGCAGCTCCAGTAACATTACTAACATTATAAGTAATAGTAGTAATAGCTGTATTTTGACACACTGTTTGAGAAGTTGTTGCTGCAGCCGAAGTCAGTGCAATAGCCGATAGTGGATTAACCGTGATGGTTCCCGTGGTTGTAGCCGGTGGACATCCGCCGGTAGTCGTTACCGTATAGTTGAAGGTTCCACTTGCTGTTGGTGTACCACTGATGGTTACCGTATTGGCTGCCCATGATCCTGTTACTCCTGCCGGTAAGCCCGAGAACGTTGCTCCTGTTGCGCCAGTTGTAGCCAAAGTGATTGGCGTGATAGCCGTATTGATACAAACCGTTTGGCTTGTACCTGCTGCTATCGTGTTTTGTGGAGTAACCGTAATGGTTCCTGTGGTTGTAGCCGGTGGACATCCGCCGGTAGTCGTTACCGTATAGTTGAAGATTCCGCTTGCTGTTGGTGTACCACTGATGGTTACCGTATTGGCTGCCCATGATCCTGTTACACCTGCCGGTAAGCCCGAGAACGTTGCTCCAGTAGCTCCTGTGGTAGCCAAAGTGATTGGGGTAATAGCCGTGTTGATACAAACCGTTTGGCTTGTTCCTGCTGCTATCGTGTTTTGTGGGGTAACCGTAATGGTTCCCGTTGTTGTAGCCGGTGGACATCCGCCGGTAGTCGTTACCGTATAGTTGAACGTTCCGCTTGCTGTTGGTGTACCACTGATGGTTACCGTATTGGCTGCCCATGATCCTGTTACACCTGCCGGTAAGCCCGAGAACGTTGCTCCGGTTGCACCCGTTGTAGCCAAGGTGATTGGCGTGATAGCCGTGTTGATACAAACCGTTTGGCTTGTTCCTGCTGCTATCGTGTTTTGTGGAGTAACCGTAATGGTTCCCGTTGTAGTAGCCGGTGGACATCCTCCGGTAGTCGTTACCGTATAGTTGAACGTTCCGCTTGCTGTTGGTGTACCACTGATGGTTACCGTATTGGCTGCCCATGATCCCGTTACTCCTGCCGGTAAGCCGGAGAACGTTGCTCCGGTTGCGCCCGTTGTAGCCAAAGTGATTGGCGTGATAGCCGTATTGATACAAACCGTTTGGCTTGTGCCTGCTGCTATCGTGTTTTGTGGTGTAACCGTAATGGTTCCCGTGGTTGTAGCCGGTGGACATCCGCCGGTAGTCGTTACCGTATAGTTGAATGTACCTGATGCTGTTGGAGTACCGCTAATGGTTACCGTATTGGCTGCCCATGATCCCGTTACGCCTGCCGGTAAGCCCGAGAACGTTGCTCCTGTAGCGCCCGTTGTAGCCAAAGTGATTGGGGTAATAGCCGTGTTGATACAAACCGTTTGGCTTGTACCTGCTGCTATCGTGTTTTGTGGGGTAATAGTAATATTGAAAGTACTACTACCTAAAGCACCACATGCCGATGCAGGATAAGTGTAAGTAACCGTATAAGTTCCCGGTGTACTTGAACTAGGTGTTATTTCTCCTGTTGTTCCATTCAATGTTAATCCTACTGTAGAGGTATACGTTCCTCCAGTAGTAAACCCAGGAACCGGAACAGGCATTTGATTTGCAGCATCATAACATACTGGTGTGGTATAACTGAATCCTGTTACCGGTACAATCATGGAATTAACCGTAATAGTTCCTGTGGTAGTAGCCGGTGGACATCCGCCGGTAGTCGTTACCGTATAGTTAAAGGTTCCACTTGCTGTTGGTGTACCACTGATGGTTACCGTATTGGCTGCCCATGATCCTGTTACTCCTGCCGGTAAGCCCGAGAACGTTGCTCCAGTAGCTCCTGTGGTAGCCAAAGTGATTGGGGTAATAGCCGTGTTGATACAAACCGTTTGGCTTGTACCTGCTGCTATCGTGTTTTGTGGAGTAACCGTAATGGTTCCTGTTGTTGTAGCCGGTGGACATCCGCCGGTAGTCGTTACCGTATAGTTGAACGTTCCACTTGCTGTTGGTGTACCACTGATGGTTACCGTATTGGCTGCCCATGACCCTGTTACTCCTGCCGGTAAGCCCGAGAACGTTGCTCCTGTTGCACCCGTTGTAGCCAATGTGATTGGCGTGATAGCCGTGTTGATACAAACCGTTTGGCTTGTTCCTGCTGCTATCGTGTTTTGTGGTGTAACCGTAATGGTTCCCGTTGTAGTAGCCGGTGGACATCCTCCGGTAGTCGTTACCGTATAGTTGAAGGTTCCACTTGCTGTTGGTGTACCACTGATGGTTACCGTATTGGCTGCCCATGACCCTGTTACTCCTGCCGGTAAGCCCGAGAACGTTGCTCCTGTTGCACCCGTTGTAGCCAAAGTGATTGGGGTAATAGCCGTGTTGATACAAACCGTTTGGCTTGTACCTGCTGCTATCGTGTTTTGTGGAGTAACCGTAATGGTTCCTGTTGTTGTAGCCGGTGGACATCCGCCGGTAGTCGTTACCGTATAGTTGAACGTTCCGCTTGCTGTTGGTGTACCACTGATGGTTACCGTATTGGCTGCCCATGATCCTGTTACTCCTGCCGGTAAGCCCGAGAACGTTGCTCCTGTTGCACCCGTTGTAGCCAAGGTGATTGGCGTGATAGCCGTGTTGATACAAACCGTTTGGCTTGTTCCTGCTGCTATCGTGTTTTGTGGTGTAACCGTAATGGTTCCCGTTGTAGTAGCCGGTGGACATCCTCCGGTAGTCGTTACCGTATAGTTGAAGGTTCCACTTGCTGTTGGTGTACCACTGATGGTTACCGTATTGGCTGCCCATGACCCTGTTACTCCTGCCGGTAAGCCCGAGAACGTTGCTCCTGTTGCACCCGTTGTAGCCAATGTGATTGGCGTGATAGCCGTGTTGATACAAACCGTTTGGCTTGTGCCTGCTGCTATCGTGTTTTGTGGTGTAACCGTAATGGTTCCCGTGGTTGTAGCCGGTGGACATCCGCCGGTAGTCGTTACCGTATAGTTGAAGGTTCCACTTGCTGTTGGTGTACCGCTGATGGTTACCGTATTGGCTGCCCATGATCCTGTTACTCCTGCCGGTAAGCCGGAGAACGTTGCTCCGGTTGCGCCCGTTGTAGCCAAAGTGATTGGGGTAATAGCCGTGTTGATACAAACCGTTTGGCTTGTTCCTGCTGCTATCGTGTTTTGTGGGGTAACAACTACAGTACTTGATATTGCCAAACTTGTACTACATCCAGGAGGTGTATATGTATATCTTACACCATCAACCCAAACTATACCTCCAGTTCTAGTAATTACAATTGTATTTGTTGCAACAGTTGTTGTAACAGTTATATATTGAAGAACATCATTTGGACCAGCATTGAAAGTCCCTATCGAAGCAGTACCATCTGAAATTGAAACCGACCCTGCATTTGTATCTCTAGCAATACTAATTGTAATAACCGTTCCAGCAGGTACCGTATTAGGCAAGGTAATTGTTAATGTGGTGGTTGTACCATCAACAAAAGCACAGTTTGTTCCATTTGCAGCAGCACCAGAAGCAGATATTGTACCAGTAGCATTTGCAGGTGTGTTTCCACCAGAAGCAGATAATCCATAAGCAAGCACAGGCGTTCCTGCTGTAGCCACTAAAGTACCATTAAAAGTAGTGTTGGTTACAACTGATGGAATAGTAACTGTAGCAGTTCCAGCTCCACTTAAAGTAGTTGTAGTTGAAGCACCTCCATTAATATTATATGTAACAGTTGCGTTTGGAGTTCCTGTTAAATTAAAGACTGCATTTCCTCCAGAACATACAGGAGAAGTTGAAGTTACACTTGCGGTAGGGCCTGTACTAATTGTAACCGAAGTTGTCGCTACTGTCGAAACAGCACAACAAGCATTAGGTGCAATAGTATATGTTACCGTATATGTACCAGGTGTACTAGTCGAAGGAGTAATTTGTCCTGTAACTGGATTTATAGAAAGTCCAGCTGGAGCACTAAAAACACCTGTAGTATATGATCCCGTACCTGTAAGAGTCACATTTACAGCACCACTTGTACTACAAAATGGCGAACCTACATAAGATATAGATGCAGTTGGACAAGCTGCTGAAACATTAACCGTTGCGCTAGTTCTATATTGACAACCATATTCATCAGTTGCAGTAAAATTATATACATAAGAACCTGCAGTGTTAAAAGGTCCTACTGTAATATTATTTGTTAATTGATTTCCAACACAAGCACCTGCCGAAGGACATGCTGCTGGACCAGGATTATTAACAACAGTACTGGTCGTTGACTGAACTGGAACTGCAGGTGCACCTCCTGTAGCTGTCCAAGCAGCTGTTGATAAGTCCGGAGTAATCGTATCTATACCTCCATAACAAGATGCAGGGAAAACCAATGACCAACTGGTTATAATTCCATCATCACTCGATTGATCATCAGTGATACTTAGTGTCCAAACTCCATTTAAATCTGCTCCATTTAAAGCGGCAAATGAATTCTCAGAATTATATGTTAACGGCAAAGCATAAGTTCCGGCTTCACAAGCGCCTGACCATGCAGCACATGTAGCGGTTGTAGTGGTTGTTGATCCGGCAGAAAACCAGTTTACTCCACCAGAATTCACAACTGTATACGTTGCAGGACATCCTGGAACACCATCGGTAGCTGCATCAACACAGGTTCCAAAAAGTCCTAATGTAAAATTATTACCATCAAATACTGTAACTTGTTGACCTGTGGGAGAAATAAGTTTTATAATCAAATCCGCAGTAAATGAGTGCTCAATAGTAAATGATAATGTAGGATAACATCCGGACGAAACCGTTGAACTAGCAGGAAATAATCCAGAAAAATCTAATCCTGATGTATAACTTACACCTGATCCATCCGGTAAATTAATAGTCCCAGAAGTTACAGATGGTGGATTTTGATTTACAGTTTGAGATAAAACACTTCCATTCAATGTGGCCGTGTCCCCACAATTTATATTGAGCGTACTCGATGTACCAGCAAAACTAGGCCTTGGCGTTACCCTTATCAACCTTGAAGCATAATTAGTACTCTGACACCCTAATGGATCGGATGTTGTTATATTGTTTCTTACCTTTAATCTTACCAAATATATTCCACCCGTTGTTGGAAATGTATGAGATGTATTTGCAGTAGCTGTAACACTAGTAGTTCCATCTCCCCAGTCCCACTCATAACGCACTAAACTTCCAGCTGGAGTTGTTGATGCCGATCCACTAAAAGCAACATTTGTACTACCAGGATTTAAAGCTGTGCCCTGACAAATATTTACTGGCGTAGTAACCGTTAAGGCGGCTGTTGGTGGAACACAAGGTGTTATACAAGCAATTGTTGCACTCCAACCTGCATATGTCACAGAACTATCTGAAGTAAATCTAAAAGTTAGACATCCTCCAGGACTCGTTGATGTAACTGTAAAAGTTGTTAACGTTCCACAAAAAGTATCAGTTGCTGGTCCAGTTGTGGTTGTTCCGTGCCAAACTTCTAAATAATCATAACATGTACTACCAATAGATTCAGTAGAAAAAGAATTAAAAGTTACTGAAATTTTATCACCAGGCGTTGAAGGACAAAACGTTATTGTACTACTTTGACTGTTAGAGTAATTCGAATTACCTCCTCCATCTTTAAAAGTACCAGAACATGTTGATATTGTTCCATTTGCTCCATTAGCCATGTTATAAGTTTGGGAATACAACCCAAAACTGACCAGTAATAATACCCAAAAAAAGTATCTTTTTTTCATACCAACCTACTTAATTGTTTTTAATTTTTCTTTTAATTTTTGGTCTAATGCATAGATATACCAAAGCTCGTCTTCATTATAAATTGTCTTGACTTTTAAAGACAATGAACTGATATAACTAACTCCAGTAATATAGTAGGTATAATAATCGGGGGCTTGTTCTTTTAAATCTTCTAAAGAATTTTTGGGAATATCCTTCAAGATTTTAATTTCTTCTGGTTTATAAACTACTGTTTTACCATGAAGTTTAGGCGATAAATCGTAAAATTTAAATTTGGGCTTTAGCTTTGCCCCAGGTGGCAAATTATAATTATCCTGAGCATAGGTTGCATCAGCCAAAAGGAAAAAAAACAGACTAAGCATTAAATACAAGTGCTTCATAACAACTAACTTTTAAAATATTACGATTTGATTTAAACAAAAAAATCCCACCCCAACGATGTTAGAGCAGGAAAATATTATTGAATCTAGGTTATACTTATTAATCATACAACCTAAATGATATGTAAAAACACACAATTGTTCTTTCGGATCATTTTTGAAATATTTTTGGAAATATTAAAATAATGTTAATTAACAAATATGCAAAACTTTATCAATATAAAAAAACATAATTATCATTAAAATAAGTTTTTTTTTAACAATCATCATTAATTACCAAATTTCACTATTCTATAATCAAAAAAAGACCCCTTAAATAAGGGGTCTTTTTCATTGTTATCTACTATAAATTTAACGTTTCATTGAGAAATGCGATTTAAACACTCTCTCCGCATTGGTTGCCGGATCGATAAACTTAACCGTGAACCAGTAATCGGTTGATGGCAACGGTTGTCCGTTGTGTGTTCCATCCCATCCGTTTCCTGCCGGGGTAATTTGTTTTAACAACTTACCATAACGGTCGAAGATATAAATCTCTGCACTTGGTTGATCTTGTAAATCCCAAATGTTCCATGTATCGTTATATCCGTCATTGTTTGGCGTAAAGAAATGTGGATAATTAACCAAATATGTATTCTGTGTTAAGTTGGTACAGTTGTAAATATCCGTTACATGTACTTGATGCGGTCCTGGAGAAACATTGTTAAACACATTTGACTCTTGGTATGCACCACCGTCTAATGAGTACAAGTAATCTCCTGTTCCTCCGGTAACTACAGCTGTAATGGTTCCCATATCTAAGAAAGCTTCACTTGTAAACAAGTTCAAGCTAACTCCAACATCGTGACCCACTACCGTAGCCGTTGCTGGCTCCGATGTACATCCGGTTAGAATATTAGTTACTATAACACTGTATTCACCCAACTCGTCAGTCTCATCAACCAACACCGAGCTTCCTCCCACAATTGGGTTTCCATTCAAAGTCCAGTCGAATAAATAATCGGTATTACTCAATCCTGTATTCAACACCACTGAAGTAAAGGCTACTCCATTAGCATCAATACAAATCGTTCCGCCATTCAAAGTAACTATAGGAAGCGGATTCACTCGTACAATATAATCAGTACTTGCTCCTTCACATCCATTTAAAGTCGATTTAACTCGATAAGTCACATAACCTACCTGATTGGTTGAATTGAACAACTGTTGTACAATCACATATGGTACAGTTCCTGTTCCGTTAGAATATCCTGTAACATTCTGAACATTAACAACCTCCCATTCAATCTCTGCTCCTGTTAGAACAGGGAATGTATTTACACTAATATTGGTAGAATCTCCACTACAAATCTCATAGATTGGCGTAGGAATTGGTGTTCCTGGTACTGGATGAACTGTAATTACTCCTGTATCTACAGGTAATCCTGTACATCCATTTTTAATCGGAGTAATCTCAAACTGAATCGTTCCTGCTGAAGTTGCATTGGTTGCAATCAAAACTAAATCAATATGTCCATCCGAACTTGTTCCACTTGTTGCTCCACCTTGGACTTGAACATCAGTAGCATTAATTACCTGCCATGTAAATGTTGTTCCTGTCGGTAAAGCATTGGCTTCTATATGAACAGTCTCTCCCGTACATAAAGTATCGTCCTCAACAGTAACCGTAGAAATAACCGGTATTGGATTTACAATAACAGTAACTTGAACCGGAACTCCATCACAATTGTTGGCCGTTGGTAAAATACTATATGTAATTGAACCTGAAACCATCGGATCTACCAACTGAACAACGTCGTTGATATTAGCTTCGGTTCCACTCGAAGGATAACTTCCGTTTATATTACTCATCGTTGCCGACCAAGTAAAAGTAGTTGTTGAAATATTACTTCCTAAAACAAAATCCAAAGTACTTCCATCACAAACCGGTGTCGTAACTTGTGGAATTACTGTTGGTCTTGGAGCAATTTCAATACTTGTTGTTACCGGAACTGAAGAACAACCTCCACTTGCCGGAATAGTATAGGTTACAGTGTACGTTCCTGGAATACTTCCACTTGGCGTAACAGCTCCAGTTGTAGGATTTATACTTAATCCTGCAGGCGACGCACTATACACGCCTCCAGTATAAGCTCCAACTCCTCCACTTAACGTAACAGATTGAGGTGATGACACCGCCACACAATATAAACTTGGCGAATAACTGATGGTAGCTGTTGGTGCCAATGTAATCGTTAAGCTAGTAGTAGCTGTAACCGAAGCACATCCGCCACTTGCTGGAACTGTATAAGTTACCGTATAAGTTCCTGGTGTACTTGTACTTGGTGTAATAGCTCCTGTTACAGAATCAATTGTTAATCCTGCTGTTGAAGAATAAGTTCCACCTGTATAAGCACCTGTTCCTGTTAAAGTAACCGCCTGACCGGTTGTTAAACTCGTACAGAATGGTGTTCCTGCATAACTGATGGTAGCCGTTGGTGCCAATGTAATGGTTACACTAGTAGTAGCTGTAACCGATGCACATCCACCACTTGCTGGAACTGTATAAGTTACCGTATAAGTGCCCGGTGTACTTGTACTTGGTGTGATAGCTCCTGTTACAGAATCAATTGTTAATCCTGCTGTTGAAGAATAAGTTCCACCTGTATAAGCACCTGTTCCTGTTAAGGTAACCGCCTGACCGGTTGTTAAACTCGTACAGAATGGTGTTCCTGCATAACTGATGGTAGCTGTTGGCGCCAATGTAATGGTTACACTAGTAGTAGCTGTAACCGAAGCACATCCACCACTTGTCGGAACTGTATAAGTTACCGTATAAGTGCCCGGTGTACTTGTACTTGGTGTGATAGCTCCTGTTACAGAATCAATTGTTAATCCTGCTGTTGAAGAATAAGTTCCACCTGTATAAGCACCTGTTCCTGTTAAAGTAACCGCCTGACCTGTTGTTAAACTCGTACAGAATGGTGTTCCTGCATAACTGATGGTTGCTGTTGGTGCCAATGTAATGGTTACACTAGTAGTAGCTGTAACCGATGCACATCCGCCACTCGCTGGAACTGTATAAGTTACCGTATAAGTTCCTGGTGTACTTGTACTTGGTGTAACAGCTCCTGTTACAGAATCGATTGTCAATCCTGCTGTTGAAGAGTATGTTCCACCTGTATAAGCGCCTGTTCCAGTTAAGGTAACCGCCTGACCTGTTGTTAAACTTGTACAGAATGGTGTTCCTGCATAACTGATGGTAGCTGTTGGTGCCAATGTAATGGTTACACTAGTAGTAGCTGTAACCGAAGCACATCCGCCACTCGCTGGAACTGTATAAGTTACCGTATAAGTGCCCGGTGTACTTGTACTTGGTGTAATAGCTCCTGTTACAGAATCGATTGTCAATCCTGCTGTTGAAGAGTATGTTCCACCTGTATAAGCACCTGTTCCTGTTAAAGTAACCACCTGACCTGTTGTTAAACTCGTACAGAATGGTGTTCCTGCATAACTGATGGTAGCTGTTGGTGCCAATGTAATGGTTACGCTAGTAGTAGCTGTAACCGAAGCACATCCGCCACTTGCTGGAACCGTATAAGTTACCGTATAAGTGCCCGGTGTACTTGTACTTGGTGTAATAGCTCCTGTTACAGAATCGATTGTCAATCCTGCTGTTGAAGAGTATGTTCCACCTGTATAAGCACCTGTTCCTGTTAAGGTAACCACCTGACCTGTTGTTAAACTCGTACAGAATGGTGTTCCTGCATAACTGATGGTTGCTGTTGGTGCCAATGTAATGGTTACACTAGTAGTAGCTGTAACCGATGCACATCCGCCACTTGCTGGAACCGTATAAGTTACCGTATAAGTGCCCGGTGTACTTGTACTTGGTGTAATAGCTCCTGTTACAGAATCGATTGTCAATCCTGCTGTTGAAGAGTATGTTCCACCTGTATAAGCACCTGTTCCTGTTAAAGTAACCGCCTGACCGGTTGTTAAACTCGTACAGAATGGTGTTCCTGCATAACTGATGGTAGCCGTTGGTGCCAATGTAATGGTTACACTAGTAGTAGCTGTAACCGATGCACATCCACCACTTGCTGGAACTGTATAAGTTACCGTATAAGTGCCCGGTGTACTTGTACTTGGTGTGATAGCTCCTGTTACAGAATCAATTGTTAATCCTGCTGTTGAAGAATAAGTTCCACCTGTATAAGCACCTGTTCCTGTTAAGGTAACCGCCTGACCGGTTGTTAAACTCGTACAGAATGGTGTTCCTGCATAACTGATGGTAGCTGTTGGCGCCAATGTAATGGTTACACTAGTAGTAGCTGTAACCGATGCACATCCGCCACTCGCTGGAACTGTATAAGTTACCGTATAAGTTCCTGGTGTACTTGTACTTGGTGTGATAGCTCCTGTTACAGAATCAATTGTTAATCCTGCTGTTGAAGAATAAGTTCCACCTGTATAAGCACCTGTTCCTGTTAAAGTAACCGCCTGACCTGTTGTTAAACTCGTACAGAATGGTGTTCCTGCATAACTGATGGTTGCTGTTGGTGCCAATGTAATGGTTACACTAGTAGTAGCTGTAACCGATGCACATCCGCCACTCGCTGGAACTGTATAAGTTACCGTATAAGTTCCTGGTGTACTTGTACTTGGTGTAACAGCTCCTGTTACAGAATCGATTGTCAATCCTGCTGTAGAAGAGTAAGTTCCACCTGTATATGCACCTGTTCCTGTTAAGGTAACCGTCTGACCGGTTGCTAAACTCGTACAGAATGGTGTTCCTGCATAACTGATGGTAGCTGTTGGTGCCAATGTAATGGTTACACTAGTGGTAGCTGTAACCGAAGCACATCCGCCGCTCGCTGGAACTGTATAAGTTACCGTATAAGTTCCTGGTGTACTTGTACTTGGTGTAACAGCTCCTGTTACAGAATCGATTGTCAATCCTGCTGTAGAAGAATAAGTTCCACCTGTATAAGCACCTGTTCCTGTTAAGGTAACCGTCTGACCGGTTGTCAAACTCGTACAAAATGGTGTTCCTGCATAACTAATTGTTGCCGTTGGAACTTCTGTAATAGTAATATTAAAAGTACTACTTCCTACTGGACCGCAAACAGTAGCAGGTACAGTATAGGTTACAGTATAAGTACCTGGTATGCTAGTCGACAAGTTAATTTCACCAGTAGTAGCATTTAAACTCAATCCTACTGTTGAAGAGTAGGTTCCACCAGTTGTAAAACCTCCAACTTCTGTTGGTGTAGGATTAGTTGCATTCTGACATACCGGTGTTGGATAACTAAATCCGGTAACCGGAATATTTGTTGGGTTAATTGTAATTGACCCCGTTGTACTAAATGCAGCACAACCACCACTTGCCGAAATTGTATATGTAACGGTATAAGCACCAGGAGTACTCAATGATAAATCCACGTCACCAGTAGTTGTATTAATAACCAACCCTGCTGTTGAAGAGTAAGTTCCACCTCCAACTCCGGTTTGAGTTACCACTGCATTTCCAGGTCCTGCGCAATATGGTGAACCTACATAACTTATTGTAGCTGTTGGTGCCAATGTAATCGTTACGCTAGTAGTAGCTGTAATCGAAGCACATCCGCCACTCGCTGGAACTGTATAAGTTACCGTATAAGTTCCTGGTGTACTTGTACTTGGCGTGATATCTCCTGTTACAGAATCGATTGTCAATCCTGCTGTTGAAGAGTAAGTTCCACCTGTATAAGCGCCTGTTCCTGTTAAGGTAACCGTCTGACCGGTTGTCAAACTCGTACAGAATGGTGTTCCTGCATAACTGATGGTAGCTGTTGGTGCCAATGTAATCGTTACGCTAGTAGTAGCCGTAACCGAAGCACATCCGCCACTTGCCGGAACTGTATAAGTTACCGTATAAGTGCCCGGTGTACTTGTACTTGGTGTAATAGCTCCTGTTACAGAATCGATTGTCAATCCTGCTGTTGAAGAGTATGTTCCACCTGTATAAGCGCCTGTTCCTGTTAAGGTAACTGTCTGACCGGTTGTTAAACTCGTACAGAATGGTGTTCCTACATAACTGATGGTAGCTGTTGGTATAGGTGTAACCGTAATGGTTCCCGTTGTAGTAGCCGGTGGACACCCTCCGGTAGTCGTTACCGTATAGTTGAAGGTTCCACTTGCTGTTGGTGTACCACTGATGGTTACCGTATTGGCTGCCCATGATCCTGTTACTCCTGCCGGTAAGCCCGAGAACGTTGCTCCTGTTGCGCCAGTTGTAGCCAAAGTGATTGGCGTGATAGCCGTATTGATACAAACCGTTTGGCTTGTACCTGCTGCTATCGTGTTTTGTGGAGTAACCGTAATGGTTCCTGTGGTTGTAGCCGGTGGACATCCGCCGGTAGTCGTTACCGTATAGTTGAAGATTCCGCTTGCTGTTGGTGTACCACTGATGGTTACCGTATTGGCTGCCCATGATCCTGTTACTCCTGCCGGTAAGCCCGAGAACGTTGCTCCAGTAGCTCCTGTGGTAGCCAAAGTGATTGGGGTAATAGCCGTGTTGATACAAACCGTTTGGCTTGTTCCTGCTGCTATCGTGTTTTGTGGGGTAACCGTAATGGTTCCCGTTGTTGTAGCCGGTGGACATCCGCCGGTAGTCGTTACCGTATAGTTAAAGGTTCCACTTGCTGTTGGTGTACCACTGATGGTTACCGTATTGGCTGCCCATGATCCTGTTACACCTGCCGGTAAGCCCGAGAACGTTGCTCCGGTTGCACCCGTTGTAGCCAAGGTGATTGGCGTGATAGCCGTGTTGATACAAACCGTTTGGCTTGTTCCTGCTGCTATCGTGTTTTGTGGAGTAACCGTAATGGTTCCCGTTGTAGTAGCCGGTGGACATCCTCCGGTAGTCGTTACCGTATAGTTGAACGTTCCGCTTGCTGTTGGTGTACCACTGATGGTTACCGTATTGGCTGCCCATGATCCCGTTACTCCTGCCGGTAAGCCGGAGAACGTTGCTCCGGTTGCGCCCGTTGTAGCCAAAGTGATTGGCGTGATAGCCGTATTGATACAAACCGTTTGGCTTGTGCCTGCTGCTATCGTGTTTTGTGGTGTAACCGTAATGGTTCCCGTGGTTGTAGCCGGTGGACATCCGCCGGTAGTCGTTACCGTATAGTTGAATGTACCTGATGCTGTTGGAGTACCGCTAATGGTTACCGTATTGGCTGCCCATGATCCCGTTACGCCTGCCGGTAAGCCCGAGAACGTTGCTCCTGTAGCGCCCGTTGTAGCCAAAGTGATTGGGGTAATAGCCGTGTTGATACAAACCGTTTGGCTTGTACCTGCTGCTATCGTGTTTTGTGGGGTAATAGTAATATTGAAAGTACTACTACCTAAAGCACCACATGCCGATGCAGGATAAGTGTAAGTAACCGTATAAGTTCCCGGTGTACTTGAACTAGGTGTTATTTCTCCTGTTGTTCCATTCAATGTTAATCCTACTGTAGAGGTATACGTTCCTCCAGTAGTAAACCCAGGAACCGGAACAGGCATTTGATTTGCAGCATCATAACATACTGGTGTGGTATAACTGAATCCTGTTACCGGTACAATCATGGAATTAACCGTAATAGTTCCTGTGGTAGTAGCCGGTGGACATCCGCCGGTAGTCGTTACCGTATAGTTAAAGGTTCCACTTGCTGTTGGTGTACCACTGATGGTTACCGTATTGGCTGCCCATGATCCTGTTACTCCTGCCGGTAAGCCCGAGAACGTTGCTCCAGTAGCTCCTGTGGTAGCCAAAGTGATTGGGGTAATAGCCGTGTTGATACAAACCGTTTGGCTTGTTCCTGCTGCTATCGTGTTTTGTGGGGTAACCGTAATGGTTCCCGTTGTTGTAGCCGGTGGACATCCGCCGGTAGTCGTTACCGTATAGTTGAACGTTCCGCTTGCTGTTGGTGTACCACTGATGGTTACCGTATTGGCTGCCCATGATCCTGTTACACCTGCCGGTAAGCCCGAGAACGTTGCTCCGGTTGCACCCGTTGTAGCCAAGGTGATTGGCGTGATAGCCGTGTTGATACAAACCGTTTGGCTTGTTCCTGCTGCTATCGTGTTTTGTGGAGTAACCGTAATGGTTCCCGTTGTAGTAGCCGGTGGACATCCTCCGGTAGTCGTTACCGTATAGTTGAACGTTCCGCTTGCTGTTGGTGTACCACTGATGGTTACCGTATTGGCTGCCCATGATCCCGTTACTCCTGCCGGTAAGCCGGAGAACGTTGCTCCTGTTGCACCCGTTGTAGCCAAAGTGATTGGGGTAATAGCCGTGTTGATACAAACCGTTTGGCTTGTTCCTGCTGCTATCGTGTTTTGTGGAGTAACCGTAATGGTTCCTGTTGTTGTAGCCGGTGGACATCCGCCGGTAGTCGTTACCGTATAGTTGAACGTTCCGCTTGCTGTTGGTGTACCACTGATGGTTACCGTATTGGCTGCCCATGATCCTGTTACTCCTGCCGGTAAGCCGGAGAACGTTGCTCCAGTAGCTCCTGTGGTAGCCAAAGTGATTGGGGTAATAGCCGTGTTGATACAAACCGTTTGGCTTGTACCTGCTGCTATCGTGTTTTGTGGTGTAACCGTAATGGTTCCCGTGGTTGTAGCCGGTGGACATCCGCCGGTAGTCGTTACCGTATAGTTGAACGTTCCACTTGCTGTTGGTGTACCACTGATGGTTACCGTATTGGCTGCCCATGACCCTGTTACTCCTGCCGGTAAGCCGGAGAACGTTGCTCCGGTTGCGCCCGTTGTAGCCAAAGTGATTGGGGTAATAGCCGTGTTGATACAAACCGTTTGGCTTGTACCCGCTGCTATCGTGTTTTGTGGAGTAACCGTAATGGTTCCTGTTGTTGTAGCCGGTGGACATCCGCCGGTAGTCGTTACCGTATAGTTGAACGTTCCGCTTGCTGTTGGTGTACCACTGATGGTTACCGTATTGGCTGCCCATGATCCTGTTACACCTGCCGGTAAGCCCGAGAACGTTGCTCCGGTTGCACCCGTTGTAGCCAAGGTGATTGGCGTGATAGCCGTGTTGATACAAACCGTTTGGCTTGTACCTGCTGCTATCGTGTTTTGTGGTGTAACCGTAATGGTTCCCGTTGTAGTAGCCGGTGGACATCCTCCGGTAGTCGTTACCGTATAGTTGAAGGTTCCACTTGCTGTTGGTGTACCACTGATGGTTACCGTATTGGCTGCCCATGACCCTGTTACTCCTGCCGGTAAGCCGGAGAACGTTGCTCCGGTTGCGCCAGTTGTAGCCAAAGTGATTGGGGTAATAGCCGTGTTGATACAAACCGTTTGGCTTGTACCTGCTGCTATCGTGTTTTGTGGAGTAACCGTAATGGTTCCTGTTGTTGTAGCCGGTGGACATCCGCCGGTAGTCGTTACCGTATAGTTGAACGTTCCGCTTGCTGTTGGTGTACCACTGATGGTTACCGTATTGGCTGCCCATGACCCTGTTACTCCTGCCGGTAAGCCCGAGAACGTTGCTCCTGTTGCACCCGTTGTAGCCAATGTGATTGTCGTGATAGCCGTGTTGATACAAACCGTTTGGCTTGTTCCTGCTGCTATCGTGTTTTGTGGTGTAACCGTAATGGTTCCCGTTGTAGTAGCCGGTGGACATCCTCCGGTAGTCGTTACCGTATAGTTGAAGGTTCCACTTGCTGTTGGTGTTCCACTGATGGTTACCGTATTAGCCGCCCATGATCCCGTTACGCCTGCCGGTAAGCCGGAGAACGTTGCTCCGGTTGCGCCCGTTGTAGCCAAAGTGATTGGCGTGATAGCCGTGTTGATACAAACCGTTTGGCTAGTACCCGCTGCTATCGTGTTTTGTGGTCTTACAGTTATTGTACCAGTAGCTGTAGCATTAGGTACACAACCTCCAGAGGTTGTTACCGTATAGTTGAAGGTTCCACTTGCAGTTGGCGTTCCACTAATTGTGTATACACCTGCAGAATAATTACCAGAAACTCCAGCAGGTAAACCAGTAACAGTTGCACCAGTTGCACTTCCAGTAACACTGTAAGTTATATTAGTAATAGCACTATTAATACATACTGTTTGATTAGTTGTAGCTGCAGCAGATGTTAAAGTAATAATTGAAGCAGGGCTGACAGTAATATTAATTGTTTGTGGTAAACCAACACAACCTCCAGGTGAAGACGTTGGTGTAACAGTATACGTTACAATTTGATTAACTGCAGTAGTATTAACTAAAACATCTGTTATTGTAGCACCTGTTTGAGCAGTAGTACTTTCACCTGTAACATTTGGATTTGCTGTTGCTACCCATGAAAATGTTGAAGGTAAATCTGCAGTTAAAGAAAAGTTAGCATTTGTATTATTACATATTGTAGATGACGTTAAATTTGTCATTACAGGAGGCGTACAACACAAGAATGATGCAGGAGCTGTATCCGGTAAATCGGCTGTACAACCAATATTATTCCAGAAACCAAACTCACCATCTGCAAACGTTTTGATTGAAACACCACAATCTGTAGTACCTGCCCCACAATTTGCATTGCTCCCTGCGGTTAATGTAAACACTAAAGTATAATCAAATGTGTTCGTTCCACATGCTGGAAAGTTACCATCTCCATAAGTATTATCAGGATCTGTAGGATCCCCTCCTGTACAAGCACCAGTAGCTGGGTTGTATGATGATAGGAAATACCAACCTGCCGGCATCGCTGTTCCAGCTGGATAATATCCTGCTACGTTATAAGTTGCAGCTCCAGCAGGGAACCAGTTCCATGAACCAGCCGGTGTACCAGCACAAGCTCCGTAAGCACAAGGCGGACCAGGAGGACATGGCTGAATTACTCCATTAACATTTAAAGGAGTACTAACATTAAGAGGCATCCCTTGAGCATTAAAAGATGAAGGATCCCAACAATTTCCAAAAGTGGGCACAAAAGCACCTATATAGTTACAGTTAACCTGTTGAAAATTCGTTAAAGTATATTGATATGTAACTTGTTCACCAGCTTGATATGGTCCAGCTAAAGGAGACCCCATAGAAGTGGAAACAACTGTTAAAGCACTTGTTGTATTACAGGCACTATTATCACCATTTTGTGTAACACACAAATTAAAATTCCCTTGGGCACCTGTTGTATTAGAAACAGCTATTAAATAAGTGGTATTGGCTGCAATTGGAATATTATTCCCCGTTGCTGTTGTTCCGGAACCTTCAACACAGTTTACAATACTGAATGTAGAACAGTTATTAGTAAACAATGTAAATTCTGGAGTTCCCATAGTAGAACTCGTCACAGAAATGTTTAATGAAGCTGCTGCGGCTGATGTTGTAATAGAATACCAAACCGTTGGATTAGGTAAATCATAACAGTTGTTACCTGCAAAATCTGGTCCTGCACTAGCGCCGTTATTACAGTCGGTAACACAAGCTGCAGCACCTCCAACGGGATTTAATGTTAGAGTTGCCGGTGATGTACAAGCCTGATTGTCCACACAACTCGCAACAACTGCTGCATTAGTTACACAGGCAGACAATGTTCCAGTAGTAACATCTCCATTACTTGAAACAATAATCCAATATCTTGTTCCTGCAGTTAAACCATTAACAGTTCCGTTTATAGTGGTATAATTTCCTGCACCATCCACACAACCTTCAACAGAAAAAGTTCCGCCACAAGTTCCTGTACTTGATGATGCAACAACAAATTCTGGTCTAAAACCAGCAGCTGTTGCCGAAATATTAATAGTAGCACTAGGTCCTTGGGCCACAAACGTAAACCAAGTATCTAGAACCCCTTCTTCACATCCACCAGAACCAATATCATTTACAGTTCCCACAGATGAAGTAGCACAAGTACCACCTGTTAAATCGGAAACCGTAGTAGCAGTAGCACAAGTTTCCTGTGCTAATGATATTGAGGCAAAAAATAAAAGTAAACTCGCTAATAAAGTCTTACAATGAGTAATTCTTTCTATCATATCGAAGTTATTTAGTGATATATTTAATTGTAGTTAAAGCAATAAATCCTGCGGATTTAATTTTTTGCTTAGAAGGCAAGTATAATTTTGAAAATTCGTCCAAAATCAAATAAACATCTTCATTATCTTTTCTTTCAGTTTGAATTTTCTGGTATAGTGATTCTGTTAGAAAAACACTATACTCAGGTTTAGAAACTTGAATTTGATAAGTCCCTTCAATTTTTTTAAAATCGTTTTTCAACATTTGCTTTTCATTCATGAAATTGCCATTCGAATCACGATTTATTGGTGTTAATTCATTCCCGTAAACTTGGTATTTCTGTGAAAATGAAGTCGTCACAAATCCCAATACAAGAATTAAAACAAAACCAATTTTTTGTAGGTTAACGTAATTATTTTTCATACTAAAAAAATTATTAATGAAGTAACTGCTTATCTAAAACAGAATTACCCAAAATATTAAATTTATGTTAATTAACAAATATGCAAAACTTTATCAATAAAAAAAACATATTTAAAAAAATATTGAAATATTGTTACATTACCTTCAAAACCCCTCAAAAATTAGCACACAGCAGTGTTTTAATAAAACATTTTACCACTGTTTTGTTAAAAAGTTGTAAGGAAAAAAGTGACTTTTATCCGATTTTTTATTCAATTAAACGATTATTATCTATTCAGTTTTATTAATTATCTTTGCTCCTTAAATTCTTATAAACCAAAATCTGAATATGAATCACAACGACGATTTGAACGATCAATTAGGAGAGAATCACATAGCTACAAATACAGAAACACCTTTACGTCCTGACGCATTCGATATGTCTGACGAAGACAAAATAAATTCCATAAAAAAAGACGTAGAGAGCATAATGAACACACTTGGACTTGACTTGACAGACGACAGTCTTAAAGGAACTCCAAATCGTGTTGCCAAAATGTTTGTAAAAGAAATATTTGGCGGATTACATCCAAATAAAAAACCAAGTTCTTCAACTTTCGAAAACAAATACAAATACGGTGAAATGCTTGTAGAGAAAAACATTACCATCTACTCCACTTGCGAACATCACTTACTTCCAATTGTAGGGCGTGCTCACGTTGCCTATATTTCTAATGGAACGGTTGTTGGTTTATCGAAAATGAATCGTATTGTGGATTATTTTGCAAAACGCCCTCAAGTTCAAGAACGTCTTACCATACAAGTTGTTAGAGAACTACAACAAGTTCTTAATACAGAAGATGTGGCCTGCGTTATTGATGCAAAACATTTATGTGTTAACTCAAGAGGTATTCGCGATATTGAAAGCAGCACAGTAACTGCAGAATTTGGCGGTAAGTTCAAAGAGGAAAAGGTACGTCGTGAGTTTTTAGATTACATTAAGCTCGAAACCAATTTTTAATCAAATAATTATTGACATTAATCAATAATCCCATGCATCTATACCAAAATCAAGAATTAAAAGTATACAATTCATTAAGTGCCGAAAAAGAAGTTTTCAAACCTATTCACGATGGTCATATCGGAATGTATGTTTGTGGACCTACAGTTTATAGCAATGTTCACTTAGGAAATTGTAGAACGTTTATGTCTTTCGACATGATTTACAGGTATTTGAAGCATTTAGAATACAAGGTTCGTTATATCCGAAACATTACAGATGCGGGTCATTTAACCGATGACGGAAACATTGAAAACGATCGCTTTGTAAAACAATCACGTTTGGAGAAGCTTGAGCCAATGGAAGTGGTTCAAAAATATACAGTTGATTTTCATAAAATCTTGGAATTATTCAACTTACTTCCTCCTAATATCGAACCAACAGCTACTGGACACATTATTGAGCAGATTGAGTTAACTCAGAAGTTAATTGAGACTGGTTTTGCCTACGAAAGCAATGGTTCTGTGTATTTTGACGTATTAGAATACAATAAAAGAGGTCTTAATTACGGCGAATTAAGCAATCGAAATATCGATGAATTATTTGCAAACACACGTGATTTAGACGGACAAGACGAAAAAAGAAACGCACCGGATTTTGCGCTTTGGAAAAAAGCCACACCAGCTCACATTATGCGTTGGAACTCACCTTGGGGCGTAGGCTTTCCAGGTTGGCATCTAGAATGTACAGCCATGAGTACCAAATATCTTGGTGATCAATTCGATATACATGGCGGTGGAATGGATTTAAAATTTCCACACCACGAATGTGAAATTGCACAAGGAAAAGCTTGCAACGGAACCGAACCTGTTAAATATTGGATGCACGCTAACATGCTTACCATGAATGGGCAACGAATGAGTAAATCTACCGGAAACTATATCCTTCCGATGGAATTATTTAATGGTGAAAACACTTTTTTCGAAAAACCTTTCCCGCCACATGTAGTTCGTTTTTGTTTCTTACAAGCACATTACAGAAGCATTTTAGACATTTCGAACGATGGGATGTTGGCTAGCGAAAAAGGATTTAACCGATTAATGGAGGCTATTTCTAATTTATCCAATATCCAATCAAGCAATACGTCCAGCATTGATATCACTTCATGGAAACAATCATGTTATGATGCCATGAATGATGATTTTAACACGCCTATTTTAATTGCACAACTGTTTGAAGCTGTTCGATTTATCAACTTAATAAAAGATGGTAAAGAAACCATTTCTGAAACCGATTTAACCCTGCTTAAAAACACTATGCATTCGTTTGTTTTTGAAGTTTTAGGATTACGCACCGAATCGGCCACCAATGAAGATGCGGGTAAATTAGATGGCGTAGTTAACATGCTTATTGAAATGCGAAACGAAGCCAGAGCAAATAAAAATTGGGCATTGTCTGATGAGATAAGAGATAAATTATTAGCTCTTGGAATTCAACTTAAAGATGGCAAAGAAGGAACTTCCTTTATTGTACAATAACAATCCGTAAACGAAATGATGATTGAAACAGTCATCATTTTTTTATTATGCTAAAATCTATTTTAATATTTCCTTTTTTGCTTTTGATACGGTTTTATCAAGTAGCTATTTCTCCATACACCCCTGGAGTTTGCCGCTATTCCCCTACTTGCTCTCATTATACTGTTGATGCTTTAAAAAAACACGGATTATTAAAGGGTGGTTGGCTAGCAATTAAACGCATTAGCAGTTGTCATCCATGGGGAGGCAGTGGTTACGACCCCGTTCCATAAATTTTCTAATTAAATTAACTTGATTTAATAGTCTGACTATTTTTCATTTATTATTTTTACCAAAATAACACTTACATTTTCACTATGACACATACGTTATATACGGTTTGGAATCCATCGGAAGGCATAGATTTAGGCTTTTTTATGATTCGTTTTTACAGCTTAATGTTTATAGTTGCCTTTGGCTTAGGCTGGTATATCATGAAACATATATACGAAAGAGAAGGCGAATCGCTTGAAAAATTAGATTCATTATTTATCTATACCGTTTTTGCAACATTGTTGGGCGCTCGACTTGGACATGTGTTTTTTTACGATTGGGATTATTTCAAAAATCACAAACTAGAAATTTTATTACCATTTCGATTTGAGCCACACTTTGAGTTCACTGGATTTGCCGGATTAGCCAGTCATGGTGCAGCTATTGCTATTATTTTAGTAATGTATTATTACAGTAAAAAAATCATCCACAAACCCATGCTTTGGATTTTAGATCGCATTGTTATACCGGTTTCCAGTGGTGCCATTTTTGTTCGTTTAGGGAATTTTTTCAACTCGGAAATTGTTGGAAAAGAAACGAATTCTTCGCTTGGAATTAAATTTATTAGAGACCAATATACTGCAAGAGAAGCAATTGAAAAAACAGGCATTCCAAATGCTAATGAAGCGTATAAAGCAATTGAAACAAATCCGCAATATGCCGAATTACTTAACAATGTAGTTGTAAAACATCCGGCGCAATTATACGAAGCCGCTGGTTATGTAGTTGTATTTGCTATTTTGTTTTATTTATACTGGAAAACCAATGCTAGAGAGAAACAAGGATATCTATTTGGCTTATTTTTAGTAATGCTATGGACTATTCGTTTTCTAGTTGAGTTTGTAAAAGAAAGTCAAGGTGGTTTTGAGAGCGCTCTAGGTGTTTTTTCGACCGGTCAATGGCTAAGCCTACCTTTCATAGCAATTGGGGCTTATTTGGTTGCAAAAGCTACTAAAAAAGCATAATACTTTTCACTATACAATATCCCTTAAAAAAGACTGCACATGCAGTCTTTTTTTTTATGGAGTAAACTCTAGGTTCCTTCATGGCATAGAACCAAACTTAACCGATACTAAAATGGTTTACTTCTACTCCTGACAGCAACGAAAATCCAGCCTTAGCAGATTGTAGTGAATGGCAGGAAATACTAACACAAACCAGCCAAAACCATGCTGTACAAAACAAAAAAAAGCTGCCCATTACTGGACAGCTTTTCTATATTTAAAACTTATACTATTAAGCTTCTTTATTTGCTTCTTCGTGAAGTCTTTCTACTTCTTTCTTATCCGATTTTGGCATACTGTCTACCAATACCGGTGTAGCTAAGAATAGAGATGAATATGTACCAATAATAATACCTATTAACATCGCAAAGATAAATCCACGGATTGACTCACCACCAAAAACAAACATGATTGATAATACTAAAATCATGGTTAATGATGTATTGATTGTTCTTGATAACGTTGTATTAACTGAATCGTTTACAATTTTATTGAAATCACCTTTAGTGTTACCTGCGATAAACTCACGAATACGGTCGAATACAATTACGGTATCGTTCATAGAGTAACCAATAACGGTAAGGATAGCAGCGATAAAGTGCTGATCCATTTCCATATGGAATGGCATGAACTTATACAATAACGAATATGCACCTAATACGAAAATAACATCGTGCGCTACAGCAGCAATAGCTCCTAAAGAATACTGCCATTTACGGAAAGATACAACCAAGTACAATCCAACAACTAACATAGCACCAATTACAGCCCAGTATGAGTTTGTTTTGATATCATCGGAAACTGTTGCACTTACTTTAGATGATTGAACCACACCTAATTTTTTACCTTCATAAATGTTAGTAAAATCTTCGTAAGAAATAGCCTTAGAATAACGTCCTTTTAAACCTTCGTATAATTTTTCATTAACTTCTTTATCAACTCCTACTCCATCTTCTTGCACTTTATATTTGGTGATGATACGCATTTGGCTTGGGTTACCAAACTCTTTAACCTCTACGTTAACACCAAAAACTTTTGATAATTCGTCTGAAACTTCAGTTGGAACAACCGGTTTTTCGAATTTCACTTGGAACGTTCTACCTCCAACAAAATCCACACCTTCATCTAATCCATTAATATAGAATGAAATACAACTAACAACAACCACCAATGAAGAGAAGATATAAGTAAATTTCTTCACTTTAATAAAGTCGAAATGGAAGTTAGTAAACCAATTTTTAGTAATATTCGTTGAGAACATTAATGATCTACCAGCAGCAATATCTCTATCGATGAACATTCTAGCGATGAAAATTGCAGTAAATAATGAGGTAAAAATACCGATCAACAATGTTGTAGCAAAACCTTTAATTGGTCCTGTTCCAAAAATGAAAAGGATTAAACCTGTTAATACGTGAGTAACGTTAGCATCGATAATAGCGCGCATAGCACCTTTCCAGCTATAAGAAGTTATAACTGAATCGGCCAACGAATGCCCGTGACGTAATTCTTCTTTCGCTCGCTCATAAATAATGATGTTAGCATCTACGGCAGTACCCATTGTTAAAACGATACCCGCAATACCCGGTAATGTTAATACAGCACCTAAACTTGCCAATACTCCAAATAAGAACAACAAGTTAACAATCAAAGCCACGTTAGCATACCAACCTGCTCTACCATAGTAAAATACCATCCAGAAACAAACTAAAATCATTCCTACAACAGATGATAAAATACCGTTATCAATTGATTCTTGACCCAAAGATGGACCAACAACTTCTTTTTGTACAATTTCTGCAGAAGCTGGTAATTTTCCAGCTCTCAAAATATTAGCTAAATCTTTTGTTTCAGCGATATCAAATACCCCTGAAATTTCAGAACGACCACCTGCAATTGGACCAGTAGATACTCCAGGAGCAGAGTACACAATATTATCCAAAACAATAGCGATATTACTTCTTTCTCTAAAAGCTTTTCCAGTAAGTTCTTCCCAAGTTTTAGCACCCGTTGCATTCATTTGCATGGTTACTGATGGTCTTCCCATTTGGTCGAATGACTCAGAAGCATCGGTAATTACACCACCACTTAAAGGTGGAACTCCATCACGGTTTGTTTTTAAAGCATATAACTCAACTACATCTGGAGTTTTAGGATTTACTTTACCCCATACAAAACGTGCAAAACGTTGTTCAGCAGGTAATAAATTACGAATCTCTTCTCTTTTTAAGTATCCGTTAACTTTAGCAGTATCTTTTGGATTAAAATATGCTAAAACCGGTCCGCCTTGCTGACCACCACCTTTAACTAATCCAAGTAAAGGATTGTTCGCAGCCAAAGCAGCAGCTGTAGTATCTTTTGCAGCGCTACCGGTTAATAACGAATCGATTTGAGATGTTTTAGGAGCTTCTTTCTCAACAACTGGTTTTTCAGTTTTTTTCAAAGCCTCATTAGCTGCTAAGATAAAGTTTCCAATTTCTTCAACTTTATAAGCTTCCCAAAATTCTAATTGTGCAGTACTTTGTAATAATTTAGTAATACGGTCTACATCTTTTGCACCCGGTAATTCTACTAAAATTCTTCCAGACTCTCCAATTTTTTGAATATTCGGTTGTGTTACACCAAATTTATCAATACGCTCACGTAATACGTTAAATGCACTTTCAACTGATTCTGCAACTTTTCTTTTTAAGATTGGTTTTACTTCAGCATCAGACATTTTAAAATTAATCTCAGTAAGATTTCTATTTGAGAAAATTTCAGGAGACGATAATTTTATTGAACCGTTAGATACTTTATCAAAAGCAATAAAGAACGCATCCAAATAATCTTGGTTACCTTCTCTGTTTTTTGTTGCTTCAGCTAAAGCCTGATTGAAAACTGGATTTTTAGAATTGTTTGCCAATCCTTTTAACACGTCTTTAATTGAGATTTGAAGAGTTACGTTAATACCTCCTTCAAGATCCAGACCTTTGTTAATTTGTTTTTCCCTTACTTCTTTAAAAGTGTATCCTAAAAACACTTTCTCTCTACCCATAGAGTCTAAATAGGCCAATTCTTTTTTAGAATCACCATTAGCAAAAGCTTTAGCTTTATCCTCTATATTATTGGTAACAAATGTGAAGGAAAGTTGGTAAATACTTACCAATGCAAATATAATTGCAAAAAATTTAATGAGTCCTTTATTCTGCATTATTACTAAAAATTAATTATTTTTTTCAAAAACGAGCAAATATATACTTTACAATACTATTTACCAATTTATTTCTTAATTATATCAAAAAAAAGACTGCCAAAAGCAGTCTTTTTGTGCTATTTAAATAAAGGCTATGCTAAAACGGATTTCAAATCACCATTCATGGCGCGAACTGCGTCAGCACTTTTCGCAAACAATGCTTTTTCAGCATCATTTAATTTGATATCTACAATAGATTCGATTCCGTTTTTACCGATAATACATGGTACTCCTAAACAGATATCTTCTTGACCGTATTCACCTTCTAACAATACCGAACAAGGAATCATTTTACGTTGATCATTTAAAATACTATCTACTAAATATGCCACAGATGCACCAGGCGCATACCATGCAGAAGTACCTAACAATCCTGTTAAAGTTGCACCACCTACCATAGTATCGGCAGCCACTTTATCCATCTCTTCTTGCGACAAATACGTTGAAACCGGAGTTCCGCAATATGAAGCTAAACGAGTTAAAGGAATCATCGTTGTATCACCGTGACCTCCAATTACCATTCCATCAACGTCGTTAGATGGTTTGTTCAATGCTTTTGATAAATAATATTTAAAACGAGAACTATCTAAAGCACCACCCATTCCGATGATTCTGTTTTTAGGCAATCCCGTTGCTTTCAATGTTAAATATGTCATAGTATCCATTGGATTAGATACCACCACAATAATTGCGTTTGGAGAATGTTGTAAAACATTATCGGCAACCGATTTTACAATCCCTGCGTTAATACCAATTAACTCTTCACGAGTCATTCCTGGTTTTCTTGGAATTCCTGATGTAATTACTACTACATCACTTCCTGCAGTTTTAGCATAATCATTTGTACTTCCCGACACTCTTGTGTTAAATCCTGTAGTTGTTGCACATTGAGAAATATCCATAGCTTTACCTTCCGCAAAACCTTCTTTGATATCCAACAAAACTACCTCACTTGCAATTCCTCTGTATGAAATTACGTCTGCACAAGTGGCACCTACGTTACCGGCACCCACTATAGTTACTTTCATAATACTATATAATTTTTGAAATGGTTAATTTAAGGTTATAAATATAATACAATTAAAATTCATATTGGACAGAAAAATTCGTGTTAACAAATTTACCGAAACCAATTACCGATTGCAGGTAAAACTTTTTGATTTGGTACCTCCCCGATATTTCTCCCAACAGATTCGTTTTGGTCTTATATATTTCTTCTAATTTTTTATTTAAAATTTCTTGTAACGGAATTACATTTTCAATTTCGCCTTTTTCGCCACCTACTTTGTATTTAAAATGACTTACGTTAGCAATTAGTCCGCCCATCACTTCAAAGTTTTTATATTCTTTTGAAGCATTTATCTGAAATTGCCAAGTATCAACCAATCCGTTTAATTGGTTAATTCCCAAACTTCCATATTGTGTTGGAATACTGATAAAATCAAAACTTATATCTTCTTTAGAATACAAAGCCGTAGCTGCCAAATGTATTTTTTTCGATTCCAAACCTTTAAAATACTGACTTAAGTTATGTTTCAATCCGAAACCATAAACCTGATAATCCCCTTTCTTTAATTTAGTTTTAGGAGAAAATTTAACCAAGACTTCGGTTCCATACCAAACACTTAACGAGCCTTGTAAATACGGATAAAAAATTGTTTGTTGATTAACCCCTTCTGGTGTCTTTAGTCGGATTGTTTCACCATCCAAATCACCTGTTAAATATACTTGATTATCATTACCTAATGCCGTTGGCACAGTTGCAGATGAAGCACCTTCAATTTGAAAAAAAGTAAAATCCGAGTTTTTAATTTGAAAACTTCGATCCCGATTGGGAACCACAAATAAATTGGTATGAACCCCTAAAGTTACATCCCACAAATCCCTTTTCTTGGGAGAAGAAACCCAACCCGATGCCGCTTGATATACAGCGGCATCGGTAGCTGGGGTAATGTATTTGTCAGAAAACAAAATAGCATCATTCAACAGATTACCAATGTCTTCCAAAGCTTGTTGAGATTGCGCATACGTTTGTTGACTTAAACAAGTCAGCACAAAAAACAAACTCAGTATTAACCTACTATTAGGCATCAATTTTTGCGTAAGCAGCATTTTTCTCGATAAATTCTCTACGAGGCGGAACCTCATCTCCCATCAACATAGAAAACACACGATCCGCTTCAGCTAGACTATCGATTCCTACTTGTCGTAAAGTTCTAAACTCCGGATTCATAGTAGTTTCCCACAATTGCTCCGCGTTCATCTCTCCAAGACCTTTATAACGTTGGATATTTGTTCCTCCACCCATACGTTCAGAAATCTCATCACGTTGCGCATCGGTCCAAGCATATTCTTTCTTATTTCCTTTCTTAACCATATACAATGGCGGAGTTGCTATATATACATAACCGTTTTCAATCAACTCTTTCATGTAACGGAAAAAGAAAGTCAAAATTAAAGTAGAAATGTGACTACCATCGACATCGGCATCACACATGATAACCACTTTATGATAACGTAATTTCTCTAAATTTAATGCTTTGCTATCTTCTTCAGTTCCGATGGTAACACCTAAAGCCGTGAAAATGTTACGAATTTCTTCGTTTTCAAACACTTTATGATGCATCGCTTTTTCTACATTCAAAATCTTACCACGTAATGGCATAATCGCTTGGAATGCACGATCACGACCTTGTTTTGCGGTTCCACCCGCCGAGTCACCCTCGACAAGGAATACTTCACATTTTGCCGGATCCTGCTCAGAACAATCTGATAGTTTTCCAGGTAATCCACCGCCACCCATAACGGTTTTACGTTGCACCATTTCACGCGCTTTTTTAGCGGCATGACGGGCTTGCGCTGCCAAAATAACCTTCTGAACGATAATTTTAGCATCGTTTGGATTTTCCTCTAAATAGTTTTCCAACATTTCGGCAACCGCTTGAGAAACCGGTGAAACCACCTCTCTGTTTCCTAATTTGGTTTTAGTCTGTCCTTCAAACTGAGGCTCAGCCACTTTTACCGAAATAATTGCTGTTAAACCTTCACGGAAGTCATCTCCGGAAATTTCAAATTTCAATTTATCCAACAAACCAGAAGCATCTGCATATTTCTTCAAAGTACGAGTTAATCCCATACGGAAACCTTGCAAATGCGTACCTCCTTCGTGTGTGTTAATGTTATTTACATATGAGAAAATATTCTCAGAATAACTATCATTATAAATTAAAGCTACTTCAACTGGAATCTCACCTTTTTCATTTTCCATGCTAATTACATGTCCGATGATTGGC
Organism: Flavobacterium sp. IC2-16; assembly: GCF_055521455.1. Taxonomy (NCBI): domain Bacteria; kingdom Pseudomonadati; phylum Bacteroidota; class Flavobacteriia; order Flavobacteriales; family Flavobacteriaceae; genus Flavobacterium; species Flavobacterium sp. IC2-16. Next base: position 361,218 of record NZ_CM145480.1, read on the forward strand.
ACACGATTTCCATCTAAAAACTTAACAAATTCCTTCAAACCTTCTTTCGAATGAAAGGTCTCTCCCACATAATTCCCGTCTTTATCCGTTTCTCTTCTATCGGTAAGCGTAATTGTAATTCCTTTATTCAAAAAGGCCAACTCACGCATACGAGCAGCCAACGTATCATATGAATACTCTAAGGTTTGTGTAAAAATAGTTCCATCAGGTTTAAACCAAACCGTAGTACCTCTTTTATCGGTTTCTCCTGTTTGTTTAACAGGATACATTGCTTTTCCTCTTTCATACTCTTGTTCATACACTTTACCATCTCTAAAAACCGTAGCTTTTAAATGATCTGACAAAGCGTTAACACACGATACACCAACCCCGTGTAAACCTCCGGAAACTTTATACGAATCTTTATCGAATTTACCACCTGCACCAATTTTCGTCATAACTACCTCAAGGGCAGAAACACCTTCTTTTTTGTGCATGTCAACAGGAATTCCTCGTCCGTTATCTTCAACAGTTATGGAATTATCTTCATTAATGCAAACAGTAATAGTATCACAATGTCCGGCTAATGCCTCATCAATAGAGTTATCCACTACTTCATATACAAGGTGATGAAGACCTCTTACTCCCGTATCACCAATATACATTGAAGGTCGCATTCTAACATGCTCCATTCCTTCAAGTGCCTGAATGCTGTCTGCCGAATAATTGCTCTTTTTTACTTCTTCGCTCATAATTTATCTTCTGAATGTGTAATAAAATGTCTAACGAGCAAATATATAAAATCGATGACGATTATGAGTCAAAAACACAGCCTATTAACAGGTAAGTTATCAACAAAATACGAATGTTTTCCACAAAAAAAGCGTTATCAAACGATAACGCCTTTCAACAAACAAACTAATCACATTAAACTATGCAATTGTATTTTCAGTAGCTGCAATTGCTACATCTGCATTTATATGTGCTGTATTAGCCCTTCCGCTTGGGTCTTGATTTTTTTGCCACTTCGGTATCCATTTTCGAACTGTTTTCGCTGCACTTTCTTGCGGAAAAAATTTATGAAAAATAACACGATAAAAATACGCTTCCTTTGTAGTTGGTGTGTTATATGGAAATTCTACAGCGGCATGTTCCAATTGCTCATCGGTTACTTCTGCAGAACAATATTCGATTAGCGTATCGATCCAACTATAGCCAACACCATCTGAAAACTGCTCTTTTTGACGCCACAAAACACTTTCAGGCAAATATGGTTTTTCGGGAGTATCAAATGCTTTACGCAAAATATATTTTTCAACACCATTGTATGTTTTAGGCATTTTTTCAAAAGGCTGAATTTTGATAGCGGTCTCCAAAAATGCTTTATCTAAAAACGGAACCCTAGCCTCCAAACCATGAGCCATAGTTGATTTGTCCGCACGCAATAAATCGGCTGTCGACAAACGCTGAACACGCTCAATCGTTTCTTTATGGAAATCGGATTCACTTGGTGCATTTCTGAAATACAAATACCCACCAAAAATTTCATCTGAACCTTCACCAGAAAGAACCACTTTTATACCTCGTTCAGTTATTGCTTTAGAAAGAAAATACATAGGTGTACTTGCACGAATAGACGTCACATCGTAGGTTTCCAGATGCCAAATAAGTTTTTCTAAGATTGAAATACCTTCTTCAATCGTAAAGTGAATTTCATGATGTTCTGTACCCAAAAAATCAGCCACTTCGCGAGCCGCAAGTGCATCGGGAGCCATCGCATCAAGTCCAATAGAAAATGAATGCAAGGTATTTTGCCCTTTCTCTTGAAGCAATCTTGAAGCAATAGAAGCTATAACCGAAGAATCTAAACCTCCAGAAAGTAAAACACCAACCGGCACATCACTCATTAATCTTTTATCAACGGCTTGAGTTAACTTTTCGCGAAGCAAAGTCAAATCCAATTTTTCAACGGCCAAAGTTTCATCTTCCCATTTAGGTTGATAATATTTCACAAAACCTGTACTTGGTGTATAATAATATCCTGGAGGAAAGGCTTCAAAAGTTACGCATTGGTCGGATAGCGCTTTCATTTCGGAAGCAAAATACATACGTCCCGTTTCATCAGAACCGTAATACAATGGTTTAACCCCTAGCGGATCGCGTCCTGCCATAAAATCCTCACCATCAATGACTACAAATGCAAAAATTCCGTCAAGTTTATCGCAAAAATCATAGCCAAACTCTTCAAATAAATGGACAATAACTTCAGAATCGGAAGTGGTACGAAATACATGATTCTTCAATACAGTATCACGCAAATGTTTGTGGTTATATATTTCTCCGTTATGCACCATCCAGGCCGTTGATGTTCCTTGTATGGGTTGTTTCCCTGTTCTTAAATCAACAATCGACAAACGTTCATGACTTAAACAATACCCTGTCTCAGAAACATACACATCCCTTTCATCAGGTCCGCGATGAGACATTCTTTCAGACAATAACTTAACTGTTGCTACATCAACATCTTTACCTATAACCGCTAATATTCCGCACATAATCTTTTTTTTAATTTTATTATTAAACAAAATTGGGTTATAAAATTTCATTATGAAATATTAAACAGCTTATAACTTATAATTTACAACCTATAAATAAAAAATACAGAGAATAGATAAGATTAAGAATATGAAAAAGAATATTTTACTTGCAAATTGTAATTTACAGCATCGTTTTATGAAAAATCCCAAACAAAATGCTTGGGATTTTAATTATTTAACTTGTTTTCCTTTAATAAAAGTATGCAAAGGTTTTATAAAGGGCACTTTATCTATATCGATTTGCATTATATCTTCATCGAAAATGGTAAAATCGGCCCATTTTCCAACTTCAAGACTACCTTTTTCATTTTCTTCAAAATCAGAATAGGCGGCCCAAATGGTCATTCCTTTTAGCGTTTCTTCACGGGTTAAAGCATTTTCAGACTGAAAACCACCTTCCGGATATTTTTTCAAATCTTTTCGTGCTACAGCTGCGTAAAATGTATACATTGGGTTAACCTCTTCAATAGGAAAATCGGTGCCTAGCGCAATCATCCCTGCCTTATCCAACATTTTTTTATACGCATAGGAATTTTTAATGCGTTCCTTACCCACTCTCTCCTGAGCCCAATACATATCGGATGTAGCATGTATAGGTTGTACTGATGGTATGATTCCTAATTTGAAATAATCAAAATCGGATTCCTGCATAATTTGAGCATGTTCAATTTTCCAACGTCTATCAGGTTTACCATCTAGAACTTCTTTATAAATTTTTAACAAAACACTATTGGTTGAATCTCCAATAGCATGTGTATTCATTTGAAAATCGGAATCAGCTATTTGCAAAGCTATTGTGCGTATTTCTTTAATTGGAGACAGCAATGCTCCAAAATGTTTTGGTTTGTCGGAATACGGCTTATGCAAACATGCTCCGCGAGAACCTAAAGCACCATCACCCATAAACTTAAAGGAACGAACATTTAATTTATCGGTTTTATAAATCCCAATTTGTGTATAGTAATCCACATTTTCTTTAGTAGCCAGTGCCATAGCATAGATGTTAACATCTAGTTGATTTTCCTGTTGCAAACTATCAATCAAATCGATAGTTTCTCGCTCCAGACCAGCTTCGTTAATAGTGGTCAACCCATAATCGAACATTACTCTTTCGGCAGCTTTCAGCGCTTCCACCTGGATTTGTTTCGATGGTTTGGGAATGCTGTTGTAAATCAGTTCCATCGGGTTATCAATAACAATGCCTGTAAGCTTACCGTTTTTCATTTCAATTTCACCACCTTCAACTCTTGTTTTCGATGTAATCCCAGCCATTTGCAAGGCTTTAGAATTAGCCAACAAAGCATGACCATCAATTCGGGTAATTGCTACTGGAGTATTGGGAAAAAGTTTATCGAGTTGTTCTTTAGATGGAAACTCTTTTACATCCCAATCGTTTTGATCCCAGCCTCTACCTTGAATGTAATTTAGATTTCTTTCCTTCTGAAAAGCAACTATTTTAGCAACAACCTCATCAAAGCTCTTAGTACCCCGTAAATCAACATTTTGAAGACTTAATCCGAAGTTATAAAAATGAGCATGAGCATCGTAAAAACCAGGGTAAATAAACTTCCCGGAAGCATCAATGGTTTTATCGGCTACGTACCAATTCTCAAAAACTGAAGAATTGCCTATTTCAATAATCTTTCCGTTTTGAACCGCAAAGGCTTGCACTATTTCAAAAACTTTGTTTACCGTATAAACTTTTGCGTTTTTAACAATTAAATCGACTTTGATTTTTTTCTTTGGTAATGCTGTTTGTTTTTTCTGTGCGAAAATCGAAACCGACATCAAAAGCAGGAAAATATATTTTAGTTTCATTATATAATTCGAATTAGTCTATTTTGGTAATTGTAAATTTTGAACCGTTTACTTCCACAAAAGCTCCAACTTCTTTACCCATTAATTGCGAGCCCAATGGCGATTGAGGTGAAAGCGCTAAAACCGAAACACCTTCAATAGTAGATTTAGGCAATGCTGCGCTTATGAATAATTGCAAACCGTTTGCTGTAACTAAACTTCCGAGGACAACTTTTTTACTTTCGAACGATACATCAATTTTAGTTAAAACCTCTTTAAGATGAATTGCTTCCTGCAATTTGGCGCTCAATTTTTCTTGTTCCAAATGCATCATCGACAATGCGGTTTCATGCTTATCACCCGCCGAGCTTTTGGCATCATTTTGCGCATCATCTGCCAATCCCGAAATCATATCTCGGTACACATCAATTTTATCTTGTAATAAAGTGATGTGATGTTGGCGTATTTTTTCTTTGAATGTCATTTTGAAAAGATTCTAAGACACATAGAAACTAAGGCACTGAGTTTAAAGATTCATTTAAAATCTTAGTCCCTTAGCAACTTAGCAGCTTTTCTTAAAAATCGAATTTATAATTTGCTCCTATTAAGAATTGAAACCCTTGAACCGGGTAATTCATCCAACGTTGGTATTGTTGATTGGCAATATTATTAAGCTTTAAGAAACCTGTTAAACGTTGGTTGTATTTGTAACCTAAATGCGCGTTCAAGTCGAAATAACTGTCTAACGTTACCGTTTTAGTAAGCGGTTCTACCAATGAGATATCGTTGTAGTAAAATTGATCTTTACGTTCTCCAACAAAGAAAATTGAGGTTCCAGCATACCATTTTGGTGTTATGTTGACATCTAAATTAGCTGCTATTTTCATTGATGGCAAGTTCCAAGCTTCGGCCTGATTGGTCGTATAACTATTAAATGTACCGTTTATACCAAACGTAGCATTCTTTGAAAAATCCATTTTCAATTCACCAAAAATACTAATGGTTTTTAAATCGTCGTAAACCAACCCAAATGAATTACCGTATACATACCCTTCCTGATTTGTATTTGCAGTTTCATATTGGTTAGCAACAAAGAAAGGACGATCTTCTTCTTTTAAATACGAACCTCTAACATTAAAAGTAACCGTATTGGCTAATTTACCTTTTAACCCAACATAAATATCATATTGCTGATTGGTTGGTCCAATTGCCAACGTAGGCGAAACAAATTTATTTTCATCTACAAAATCAGCAAATGTGTTTTGCTTTAAAGTTCCTTCGGCGCCAGCATAAGCAATCATGATATCTCCAACTAGCTTGTAAGATGCCTTAACTTGAGGAAAAATATAAAATTTACCGTCGGTTTCATTATTGAATTTACCTGAACTGTAAAAGAAACCAGCTCCGGCCTGAACAGATAAATCGTCTTGTTGTAACAAAATAGCAGGTTGTGCACCGAAATTCAAATAAGAATAACTAATATCTGCAGCATTGAAATAATCTTTTTCAAAGCTACCACCTACATAATCAACGACAAATCCGGTTTTAAATTTAAAATCGTTTACCTCAAACTTTATAGCCGGTTTAGCAAAAAATCGGTTTTCCTGTGAACCGTGAGAATCCCAAAAACGTTTAAATTGAAGGGAAGATTCATCCATAAAACTTTCTTTTAGTGCAAATTTAGCCCCTAGAGTTATGGTTTGGTAGGTTTGTTGTTCGTTAATATTTTGAATAACATCATCGGTAAAAGCAACAAATTCTGTTGGCAATCCGTACCAATTATACAATTGATGTTTGTATCCTAAATCGGCATTCCAATCTATTTCACGCGTACGACTTCCATAGGTTAAATCGAGTGCTGTATTATAATATTTGTCATCCAATTTAACATCTTTTATTCCACCTTGCGATGATAAATGACGTAACATACCGCCTACATAATCGGTACTGCTCAAATTTTCTGTAATGAACAACTCCCCATTTATAGTCCCGTAGTTACCAACACCTAAAGTGGCATAATTTTTAAATATTTTTTCTTTAGCCGATTTATCGACACCTGCCGCTTTACCTTTTGCTGGTGTAAAAGTTGATGCTACCGGGAAGGAAAAAATATTATACTTGATTTCTTCCTTTTGGGCATTTGTTTCGTCATCAATAACAGGCGTTTCTTTTACTTTGAAAGCATCAGATATTGTTGGCGTATACGGTTTAACTACGTTTACGACTTCGGTACCGATATTTTCATCTTTCTTTTGTGCGTAGGTTTGTAATCCTGTTAAAAACAAACTTAGGGCTACTATATATTTGAAAGTCTTACTCATCTCTTTAAATTTTAATTATGGCTTATAGTTAATTAGTTTGTAATGGATGAATTACGTTTGGCTTCTTCTCCTTTAATGATATCCAATTCGGTTTGTGCTTCGGCAACAACATCTTCATATTGCGCAAAGTTTTTAATCACACTTTCCAAAATGTAGGTAGCTTGAAAACTATCTTTCAATCCGTAGAAGTTTTTCGCCATTACAATCAACCCTTTAGCTCCAAAATATTTATATCCTGAATAATCTTTCGCCAGTTTTTGAACAGCAGTGTTAGACGCTTCGAATTTTTCTTCTTTATTTTTGAAATAAGCATCATAATACAGTGCTTCGGCAGCTAATTCTCCTTTTGCAATTTTTTGCAGTTTAGCATAAGCCTCTTTTGCCTTAGCTTCGTCGTTGGTTTTTATTGCAGCACGCGCTACAATAATTTGCGCATCACTTTTAATTTTATCGTCAACTTTCGCATTCGCTAATACTTTATCAGCATACATAACCGCTTCTGAATACGATTTCTGTTCGTAATACGACTTCATCAAATTGGATTGCGCAAAAGTGATATTTTGAGGAAAATCGGCTTCGGCTTCTAAACGTTTTAGAACTGGAATCGCTTTATCGTAATCTTTGTTTTTCAAATGAATTTCGCACAAACGAGCTAACGATTGCTCAGTGAATTCATTTCTGGATTTCCCAATTACATATTCGTAATTTGGAACGGCATTGTTACCTAAACCATCTGCAAAATACAATTGCGCCAAATAGAAATTAGCTTTTAAAGCATGTAAGCCATTCGGGAAGTTAGCCAAATATCCGCTAAATCCAGAAATTGCCTGTTTGCTATTGTTTTGCAAATATTGTTTTTCGGCAGCTTCATAGGTATCGTTATCCAAATCGGCATTAGAAACCTCAACAAAGTCAAGTGTTTTAACCCAAGCAGCATATTCATCTACTTTACCTTGATCCATATAAATCAAACGTGCTGTTTGAACCGCTTGTAAAGACTCTTCCGTTCTTGGATATTCGGACACAACTTTCTTGAATTTCGTTAAAGCCTGAGCCGATTTATCGTTATTGTAATACACTAAACCTTGACGCAAAATTGCTTTTGAAGCATAAGAACTTCCTTTGTAATTTGCAATTAATCGGTCGTATGCTTCAACAGCTTTCTCAACATTATTTTGATTCACATAGGTGTTACCCAATTCATATAAAGCATCATCTGCATATTTTGAATTTGGATGCATTTTCATAAAAGCGTTTAAATCTTCTATTTTCTTATCGTTCTTACCTACAAAACCATATGAAATTGCTTTTTGGAAATGTGCATAATCCGCATCCACACTTTTTAATTCGATAGCTTTATTGTAAGCATCCATGGCAGGCCAGTATTTTGTTGAAACGAAATAACTATCTCCCATGCGCAAATACGCATCGTTTAAACGAATTTTATCGGACGGATTGGTTGTAATATAATTTTGAAAATACTGTGCTGCATTTTCATATTCTTTCAATTTAAAATAAGTATACGCTAAGTTGTAATCGGCGTTTTTAGCTTCCGGAGTATTTTTAGCTTCATCGGAACCCATGAATTGTTTAAAACTGATTAGTGCTTCGCTAAATTTATCCAGATTATACTCGGTTTCTGCTTTCCAAAAAGTTGCTCTTGCTGTAAATTTCGGATCTCTTGGCTCACGAATTGATTTATCGAATAACGAAAGAGCATCAGCATAACTACCATCGGTATACAATTCTAAACCTCTATAAAAGGCAACTTTTTGATACGCTTGACGATTTTGAGGGTTTTTATTTTTCTCTAACAATGTCAATGCTTCCTTATAATTTTTAGATGTGATATAAGAATTAATCAACAAGTTTTCGATTTCTTGCTTGTAAGCCGTTTGAGGATATTTATTCAAATAACCGGTTAATACTTCGGGAACACTTTGATATGGATTTCCAATTTCGTAACTCAATTTAGCATAGTTTAAATGTGCATCTTCTTGAATTTTCAAATCGAATTCCATTTCAGATGCATTTTTAAACGCATTTAAAGCTTCTTGTTTTTTATTTACTTTCAAGTAGCTTTCTCCAAGATGATAGTATGCATTTTGAGCCACACCATCTTGTCCGTTAATGATTTTATTGAATTCCCCAATTGCATTCTCGTAATCGCCTGCTTTATAATATGCATACCCTAATTGGTAGAAATCGGTATTATTCCATTTTCCCTTTTTCCCTCGGTATTCTTTCAAATACGGAAGCGCTTTATCGTACTGTTTTAAATTGAAATAACTTTCTCCAATGATTTTATTCAATTCCGATTTTTCTTCGGCATTCGATTTAGAAAGTTGCGGCACACCCAATTCGATAGCCTTTTGAAAATTTCCTAATTTGAAATTCATATCAGCTTGGAAATAAGACATTTTCTCTTTGTACTTATCTTTATCCTGAACCTGATCGAAATATTGATTCGCTTCTTTGTAATTATCAGTTTCATACGCCATGTACCCTAAATAGTACTTTGCTTGAGAACCAAATTCTTTAGAATTGACTACTTTATTGAAATATTTTTCGGCTTCTTTCTTATTTTTTGCAGAAAAGAAACAGTATCCTTTTTGAAAGTTGAATTTTTCACGTTCGTCATTTGTCATAGAACCCTCATCTACCCTTTCAAAATATTTTAAAGCCTGTGGATAGTTTCCTTGCTCAAAATAATAATGCGCAACTTCAATAAACGCTTGATTTTGTTTGGATGAAGTTGGATAATTCTGAACAAATTCTTCCATCATGGTATCGGCACCCGACTGCTCCAAACGAATCGCACAATTAGCACTATAGTACGCACAATCGGATTTCACTTCCTGGTTTGGATTAACCGATTTTACGCGATCAAACAAAATTTGAGCTGCTTGGTATTGCTTGTCGTTATATAGAGCTACGGCTTTGTCGAAATCGGTAAGTTCGTGTGTATAGATGTTCGACTGTTGCGCAGAGAGATTTAGGGCACTTAAAATGAGAGAGGTACATAGAAACCTATTCAGTTTTCGCATAATTTTGGCTTTTTAAAGATGTAAATATATCAATTTCTCCAGTTTATTAACGTGTTGTTTTTGGGGTTTATTATATATCTTTTCAACAAATTTTGAACCATTTTTAAACGCAGAAAATTATTTCTTCGGAAAATATATCTGATTTTTTGAATAAGTGAGTGCTACTTAGTACTTTTACCAAAATTAAATTTATACACATGTCGCAAACAATTCTTTCCCTTAAAGATGTAACTGTATACCAAGAAGGCAATCCTGTACTTACTAACATTAATTTGGATGTAAACCATGGTGAATTTTTATATATCATTGGAAAAACGGGGTCTGGTAAGAGTAGTTTCATGAAAACATTGTATGCCGATTTAAATTTAACGGATGGTGAAGGAACCATAGTTGATTACAGTTTGAACAACCTAAAAGAGAAAGACATTCCTTACCTACGAAGAAAACTGGGTGTTGTTTTTCAGGATTTTAAATTGTTACCGGACCGAAATGTTCACGATAATTTAGAATTTGTATTACGTGCTACGGGATGGGTTGAAAAAAGAGAAATTCAAGTAAAAATTGAAGAAGTTTTAGACAAAGTAGGCATGAAATCTATGATTCATAAAATGCCTCATCAACTTTCGGGTGGTGAACAACAACGTGTTGCTATTGCACGTGCACTACTAAACGACCCTGAACTGATTTTAGCCGATGAACCTACTGGAAACCTGGATCCACAAACCAGCGTTGAAGTAATGGAAGTGCTTCGAAAAATTAATCAAAACGGTAAAACCATTATTATGGCTACACACGATTACGCTTTGATTATGAAATACCCTGCCAAAACTTTAAAATGTGACGAAGGGAAAGTTTTTGAAGTAGTTCAGAGAACAGTGTAATTATTTGTCTTTTTTGTAGACATGTGGATTTTCCACAATACCTTTTTTAAATAATTTTCGAACTCCCATTCGGAGCCAAGTATCGCATTGCAACAAGATATCGGTCAACTTATTTTCAGGTCTTCCTCTAAAAGAAGTTACATGAAATTCGTCGGATTGTAACAACGGTTGTTTTGAAAAATAGTAGTTGGAAACACAACATCTGTTCCCCTCAAAAACAACCGGAGAAACCGAATGAAGTGAATTGTTATGGGTTGCCATAACCACAAGCCTATTGAATTTGCTATGAATGGTGATTTGTGGATTTTTCAACCCATTGGGCCATAATTCCAAATTTCCGCCATATTCTTCTTTCCAATCCGGAGTAACATAATAAAGCAGGTTTAAAACGCGCCAAAGATTTCTGTCTTTGTCATGCGAATTATCCAAATGAGGGTTTAAAAACTGATTGTTTCCCATTAATGAAATTCCGCCCGCATATAAGTTTTCATCCGGAAGTGCGTTGGTAATTCCACAAATCTCAGCGACAAGCCCTACCACTTTTTTATCCTGAAAAGCATATATAATTTCCTCCAGCAAAGGATTGTACTTATCCATCTGAGCAGCTACATACTTATTCTCGCGTATGCTCTTTTTCAGCACCATTGATTCGGGCGACGGAAAAACGCGATGCAGTTCGGTTGCCAGACTTTCCGGAAGCAGATCGTCCAAGAAAAAAAAGCCAATACTCCCTTTGGAAGCTTCGTATTGTTCTTTCAGGATCTCTTTGTTACGATTAACGGAATCAAAAATCTGCTGTGCAAATGCTTCCCTATTCATGATAAATCAATTTTTCAATTTTTAAGGCATTATTGGTATCATTCATATAATTTTCCAGCACCTCTTTTCTTCTGGGATAATCCGAAAAACTTTTCACAGACAGTGCTTCTATTTGGGCAATCAATTCTTCTTCATTTTTTACCATCACGCACAGCTCTGAAACCACGGGGTCATCAATAATATTCTCGTTGATAATGCAAAACCGTGTATTGAAAAGGGAATTAATCGCCTTTAATTTTGTACCTGATTTCTGAAACGACCAACTGATACTGATATGGGACTTTTGAAGCATCTTTTTCAACTGATCAAAATCGGTAAGTTTCACAAACTGAACATTCTCGCTTCCGCCTATATGTTTTCGGACAAAATCTTCATTTGAGCCTGAAGCGATAACCAATTTACGATGTGGCAGTTTCCTGAAAACATCAATGAGAAACACTACACACTTCCTGTTATCAGACGTATTCAAATCGCCATGATAAATAGCATATTCGCCAAAACCTTCCAATGGTAAAACGGTATCATTTCCATGAAAAACCGGAACATACGTTGCCTTTTTACAGTATTGAAGCGCTTGTTGGTTTTCAAATTTCGACAACGTGATTACTTCATCAAATCTTGAAAAAACATCTTTATACTTCTTGTATTTTAAGGCTTCCAATTTAAAGGCGAATTTCTTGAGAAGCGAATTTTCACTTTTTGCAATCCCATTAAAATAATCTTCTTCGATATTTTGAAGGCGCAGCACCTTTTTGTAGTCACGAAAACGGGAATCGTACACCGAACAGGTGGTTTTCAACCCTTCATATAAAATTGGAGCTTCAACTTTGGAGATATTAAGAACCAATTTATGATTACTTCTTGAAATTACTGAAAAAGGCAGCCCACTAAAAAAATGGAAGGGATTTTTAGTTATTTCATAGAAATAAATGGATTTACAATGCTTTTTAAGTTCTTCAAAATCAGCTGGAATTTCTTTTACAAAACAATGCAAATGAATCTGAACACCAATTTTATGAAGGGCTTTGATTTTATAAAAAACATCTATAACACCTCCGTAATTGGGTGGATACGGATTATCAAAACTGATGATATGCAGTACTTTTTCGCTCATTTCTATTTCACAAATATACTATTTTAAACGGGGGAAACCAGATTTGACTATATTTGAAATTCGAAAACATCACTATGCCGTTTTTTTCTGTAATCATACCGCTTTACAATAAAGAGAGCTACATTGAAAACACTCTAAAATGTGTCCTTGCTCAGTCGTTTACCGACTTCGAGGTCATCATTGTAAACGATGGCTCTACAGATAACGGACCCGAAGTTATCAGACGGTTCAGCGATTCCAGAATTATAGTAGTGGAACAGCCCAATAAAGGGGTATCTGCCGCCAGAAACCGTGGAATTGAAAAAGCTGGCGGTAAACTGATGGCTTTGCTCGATGCTGATGATTATTGGTTTCCGAATCACCTGCAAATACTTTATGACCTGCACAATGATTTTCCGGATGCCGGAATGTATTGCTCCCGTTACAAAACAAAATTTGCAGACAATAATCTTTATACCCCAAAACTGATTGCTATTTCAGAGAAATTCAGAGGAATTGTTCCTGATTTTTTTCATTCAAGCTACGTCGACCGAATTGCGTGGACCTCTATTGTAGCCATTCCCAAAGAAATTTTAAATAATATAGAAGGATTTAATACTGAGGTTTCCAACGGTCAGGATTTGGATTTATGGATTCGTATTGCAGTTAAATTTCCGGTCGCTATTTCCGATACGGTTACAGCACATTATCACTACGAAATAAGCGACAGCCTGGCTAAGAGAAGCATTCTGAATAAAAAACTAATGGATTTCAGTCAATTTTCGGAAGCAGAACAGAAAAATCCATCATTAAAAAAGTTTTTAGACATCTACCGTATCGAGTATGCCTTGCACTATCACATGTTTGGCGATGATAAAAAAATGCGTTTTTACCTGAAAGATATTGATACGGAAAATCTGGCTTACAAAACCCAAATCCTTTTCGCACTACCCGGATTCTTCCTTAGAAGTCTTCTGAAAGTAAAACGCGGATTAAAGAAAGTGGGGATTAATTTTACGGTATATCATTAAGATATTTAAGATACTCATCGTATTCCCTAATATAATCGCCTTCATCGAATTCCCCGGATGAAATAACCAGGCAAACCGATCCGGCAGAAAAGTTATCCAATTCGCGCCATACATTCGCTTTGATCAGTAAGCCTTTATCCGGTTTATTCAGCGTAACGGTTTGTTCTTCTTTGCCGTCTTTCAACTGAACTTCAAAACTACCGGAAAGCGGAATCAGCAATTCAAACTGCTCTTTATGAGCATGACCTCCCCTTTTCGCCGTACTCGGAACATCAAAGAGATAATACACTCTTTTAATCTCAAAAGGAATAACGTCTTTTTCGATTACAGCGATATTTCCTCTGTAATCTTCTATTTTGGGAAGAGAAATCAGTTCTGTGTTCATATTACGAATGTACTTCTATTTTCATCAAATCCAACCATTGCTTCCCGATTTTATCGGTCGAAAAAGATGCAACGGATGACATAGTTTGTTCTTTACAGTTTTGATATAATTCTACATCATTCACAAAAAGATTCATCTTATTTTTCAAATCGTCAAAATTTTGGTTTTCCACCAACAAACCGTTTTTTTCATGCTCAATAACCTCATTCGGACCCGAAATACCATCGAAAGCCACAACCGGAGTTCCGCAGGCCATAGCCTCTATGACAGACATCGGGAATCCCTCGTATTTACTGCAAACAATCAAAAACAAAGAACTTTTCAGATACGGATATGGATTTTCCTGAAAACCAACAAAATGAATTTTAGGATTCTTTTCGGCGATTTTTTCAACATCCGACTTCCTTTCTCCATCGCCAACCAAAACCAAATGAATATTTTTTTGTGGTAAATCCGATTTCAGATAAGCCAAAATCAATTTATCAAACTGCTTTACGTTTTTATAGTCGAATCTACCCATCCCAATTACATACTGAAAATCAAAAGGGATTGCGTCGTTACTTTTTTTAGTTATTTCCTGAAGATTAATCGGGTTGTAAATAAGATGGAGGTTCTGAAAACCATATTGCTTTGAAACACTTTTTTTTATGGCATCAGACACACAAACCACAGCATATTTATTTTTAAAAATCAGATTGGCCAAAAATGTGTTTTCCGGAATGTAAGTTGCTGTATTTCCGCTGTGAACTGTATAAATGGTTTTGGATTTATATACCCAGTTCGCCATAATCACCTCCTGAAAAGGTTTGATACGGTATCTAAAATCAATAATGAAATCGAAATTTTCCTGTAAAAGGTATTTTTTTAAAAAACGCAGTAGTTTCAGCTTTCCAAAAATCCCTTTGTATTCCTCTTTCATTTTTCCGATGTTCACCAAAGTCCCCGAATAAGGATAGTTGACATCATCCACCAATACAATATTATGAACATCAATCCCCTGAGAACCAAAATAAAGCGAAAGCGAAGACATCACCCGCTCCAATCCGCCGCTGTTTAAAGTGTAGCCGATCAGGGCTATTTTATGGTTCCTTTTTGGAATATTCATTCACTAATGTGTATTTTAGCGACTAATATAAAGTTTTATTCAGGACATGCAAAATTCTCCGTTGGTAAGTATCATTTGCTTGAGTTACAATCATTCTCAATTTGTGGAAGAAGCCCTGAATTCGGTTCTCAATCAAACCTACAAAAACATTGAACTTTTAATTGCAGACGACTGTAGTCCCGACAATTCAAAAGCTGTTATTGAAAACTGGCTAAAAAACCACCCTGAAGTTATTTTCGTCGCCAATCCAACCAACATCGGAAACACTAAAACCTTCAATAAAATGTTAGCGTTATCCAAAGGCGACTATATTATTGATTTGGCTGCAGATGATGTTTTAGTACCGGATTGTGTTGAAAAACAAATTAATGCCTTCAAAAAATCAAAATTGGAAAATGTGGGTATTGTGTACGGAAATGCGGAAATCATCTCAGAAACAAATGCTCATTTAGGCTATTATTATGAGATGAATAATGATGGAAAAATCATCAATTCCCCACCCAGCGGAAATATCTATTTGTCTGTTTTAGGTCAGTACAAGAAAATCTGTTCGGTTTCTTCAATCGTGAAACGGGAAGTATATGACAAACTGGGCGCATACGACGAAAACCTAGCTTATGAAGATTTGGATTTGTGGATAAGAGCGTCGAGAAGATATAACTTTGAATTTATTCCTGAAGTACTGATTCAGAAAAGGGAACTTGCCACTTCTCTGGGGTCTCAGTTTTTTATAAAGAACAATGCCCAAACTAAAAAACTAAACCGTTCCACATATAAAATCATTCAAAAAGCAATACAGCAAAACACTTCAAAAGAAGAAAACAAGGCCTTGTTAAAAAGAGTTCATTTTGAAATGACTAAAGCAATAGAAACTGGTGATTATTTATTGTTCTTGAAATATATTTCTATAGAACTCAAACTTCGTTTTTTTTGAAAATATTTCTAAAGAAATAAAGCATTAAGAGTAAGGTTACTAAATTCGCCCAAAAATAAGCCATTACGACACCTTTTAACTCATAATGTTGCATCATCACATAACTCAAAAGAAAATACACCACATTAAACAATATCTCTACTGCAAAATATTGCTTTGTAATAGCTTTAACCAAAATTTGATAGCCAAAAGCAAGACTAATCATCCGAAGAAAATCTCCTAAAAGTTGCCAAAATAAAATATCACCAACTTCTTTAAACTGTTCTGTTAGTGCGAAAGTGATAATTAAATCTTTAAACAAAAACACCAAAATCAAAACCAATGTAAAAATTGGAATTATTGTTTTTAGATAAAATTTCAGTTCGTTTTTAAATTCGAAATCTGTTGTAATTTCAGCTAGTTTTGGCATATAATACAACGAGAGACCCGAAGAAAAAAACAACATATAGAACCCTGAAATACGATTTACTGCATCCCAAATTCCAGCCTTATCAACCGAATAAAAGTCGATTATTGTATTCCGAATTACTATCGATGTTCCCGGCACAATTATCGCACTTAAAAGTGCCATTATTGAAAACTTTCCTATAACAGACAAATATTGTTTACTAATTGTTTGCTCAGGCTTCAAGGCAAAATAATCTTGATTTCGCATCACCAAAACCAAGGTAATTCCAAACATAATAATATCCGAAATTGCCACAGATAGTATTGCACCCTCCAATCTATTGTTATATATAAGTCCGATAGTCAATAAAAACACGAAGACCGAAGAACAAATTTGAACAGCAATAATTGTTTTAAACAACTTCAAACCATTATATATGGCAATCCAAAACGTATTTAAAACAAACAAAGGAAGCAGTAACCCGAATAATCGAACAGCAAAATTATAATTGGGAACTTCAAAAAGATAGAAGCTTATCGATTTTGAAAAAAGCACAATAAGAATTCCAACAAAAACAGAAATGAGCGTTAAAATCCAAAAAAATGTTGCATAAATTTTAGTTAGCGCATCTTTATCCTCCTTATTTTCAACAAAAAGACGAACAACAGATGCGTTAATTCCAAGTGTTGCTAATGATTTGGATAATGTAGTAAAGTTTCTAAAACTTCCCATTAATGCCATACCAGAAGGCCCTAAAAATTGAGCTATAATCCTAACGGTAATTAACCCTAAGATAAAATTGATTCCAACCGAAATTGAATTCAGAGATAAAACTTTAACGAGCTTATTTTTGAGTAAAAACTTCAATTTAGAGATTTCTTATAATTCTAGCAGGATTACCCGCTGCTATTACATTGTCGGGTATAGAATTGGTTACAACAGAATTACTTCCTATAACCGAATTATTTCCTATAGAAACACCTTTCAACACCGTTACATTGTTTCCTATAAAAACATTTTCACCAATAAAAATGGGGGCTGATGGTGGATTTGGAGCATGTCTTTTATCCGAATCTAAATGATGAAAATCACTATCGTAGGCAGAAAAATTTGTTCCGATAACGGTTTTATTTCCGATTACGATTTCGTCTAACGAAACCATTGAAAATCCGTTATTTATAAATACATCGTTACCAATAACAATCTTACTAGCAGTAGATCTAGCCTCTATATAACCGTAAGTTGAGTAAAAACCTGGTGATTGTTCTACTCCAATTACAACATTTTCATTAAACGTTATCTTTCCTAATCCCTTTAAAAGCATTGGATAATTTTGTACCACTTCCCCTTTAACCAACTTGCAATCGGATAATAATTTATATTTCCAAATTCTAAATCGGATAGAAAAAAAACGTACTATTTTACCAGCTAAACTCATTAATACTTGTTTAAAACATTAATAATACAAGTTACTGTCTCTTCAGACAACACCTGACTCATAGGCAAGCTTAGTACCTCATCATGCATTTTTTCGGTTATTGGAAAAGATAATTGATGATAGCCCTTCATAGCAATTTGCTTGTGCGGTGCAATTGGATAATGAATTAGTGTTTGAATACCATTATCTGCCAAATACTGTTGCAAATGGTTTCGGTTTTCCGTTCGAATAACAAACAAATGAAACACATGATTATCGGAGCCATCATAAAAAGGCAATATGATTTTACTGTTTTTTATCTCCGACAAATAGCGTTTAGCAATTGCTCTCCTAATTTCGTTGTCTCTGTCTAAATCAGGCAATTTAATTCTTAAAAAAGCAGCCTGTAATTCATCCAAACGGGAATTATATCCCAAATAATCATTATAGTATTTTTTCTCAGAACCATAATTTGAAAGCGACTTAATAGTTGTTGCTAATCTTTCATCATTTGTAACAACAGCACCAGCATCACCTAAAGCCCCAAGATTTTTACCCGGATAAAAACTAAAAGCTCGTGTATGACTTCCTTTAAACGGCAAACCATGACCTTGAGCAGCATCTTCAACTAGTAACAAATTGTATTTATAACCAAGCTCCATAATTTCGTCCATAGCAGCTAATTGACCGTACAAATGGACTACCAAAATTCCTTTTGTTTTTGGAGTTATTTTAGCTTCAATCTGTTTTGGGTCGATATTAAATGTAGCAGCATCGGGTTCTACTAAAACGGGCACCAATCCCGCATGGATAATTCCTAAAATAGATGCAATGTAAGTATTGGCTGGCACTATAATTTCGTCTCCAACATGAAGATGCCTTAGCTCGATGTATGCTTTAAAGGTCAGCACAATAGCATCTAAACCATTCCCTACTCCAACACAATATTTCGAGCCACAATAGTTGGCAAACTCCGTTTCAAAAGCCTTTACTTCATCACCTAAAATATACCATCCTTTGTCAAGAAAACCTTGAAGCTTTTCATGAAACATCTCTTCATAAGGCTTATTAATGGCTTGTATGTCTAAAAAAGGAATCATAGTAAAACGGCATCTAACAATTTATAATTTCCTGTTTGGATTTCATAGAAATCCTGACAAACGCTTCCACCTCCAAAACCTTCTTTCCAAAAAAGCAATCCTTCATTAATATTTCTTCCTTGGTTTTCGTTTGAAATGCCAAAATCGAAATATTTCTTATGTGCAAAAACTTCAGTAAGCAATTTATGATGTAAAAAATCAAGGCTCCCCAATTCGTTTTTAGATGAATTCGCTGATATATACTGCGCATGAGCCACCAAATCGGTTTCAAAAACAGTAATTCCTCCAACAATTTCACTTTCAAAATACACATTAAATTGCCTGATATTATTTGGAAATCGAGAATGAAGCAAAGTAATTTCAGCTAACGAATGTACCGGTTTTGCCTTATGTTTTTCATGTAAGTTGGGAAGTAAAATTTCATTCCAAAATTCCGTAAAGTCCTTTACTTCGGAAACAATAAGGTTATTTTTCACACCGCGTTTAACACCTTCTTGGCGCGCGTTAGACAACTTCACTTTAGCTTTTAAATCGATTACAGAAAGTAAATCTCTTCGATACAATTTGGCATTTACCGTAAAAAACAAGTATTTGAATTCATCTGCAATTTTTCGGGTATAGAAAAAAGGGATTTCTTTAACATTCAGAATTTCAAAACCATTTTCATGTAAAAACTGAAATGCTTTCTGAAATACAAAAAGACTGTCTTTAAACTTCAATTTTTCAGAAACAACAAATCCACCATAGGTTAACCCTTGATGAGAATACACTGTGTTACCACTAAAGTTTGCCGGTAACAACCCAACTAATTTATCTTCTTTAAAAATTAGGAGCGAAAAGTCCTGAAATCTATCGGCGTGATATTCCATAAAATCACGATGAAACAAAAAAGTTGCGTTTTTTGCCTGATTTACAAAATCATTCCAAAGTGTATAATCCGATTTTTGGTATTTTCTAACGGTGTAATTTTTCACAATTGCTGATAAACTTTCGAAAAGTACTAATTTTAGCTCAATTTTTCACAAAAACATATCGATATTTCATTGTTTTTATTGTGTTTGTTTTTCAAACATTTGCTATTTTTAGCAAAATATTTCAAGTGAAAATAAAAATATTTTGTTTTTTTAGTGTACTGCTATGTTTGACGCATTATGAAAGTAACGCTCAAACTATGTCTCTATATGAACAATTTTTCGGACGATATGATTTTACTTTTATTGGAAACACCCTAAATCCTCAAGAAAACTCCTATCAATTTACACCAACAATTTACACCTCTTCATCCGCCAGTCTAAATTTAAATCCAGACGAAACAGTTAAAAAAGCATATTTATATTGGGCAGGTTGTGGAACTGGTGATTTTGATGTAAAACTAAATAATGTTTCGATTACACCAGAACGCACTTTTGATCATCAACGTTTCTTTTCAAATGTACAATATGATTATTTTAGTGCTTTTGCCGACATAACGACATTAGTACAAAATACTGGAAATGGAATGTACACTCTTTCCGATTTGGATGTGACGGCTTTTATTGCACAACATTTTAATCGAAGAACGAATTTTGCTGGGTGGGCCATTTTAATAGTTTATGAAAAAAATTCATTACCCTTAAATCAGGTAAATATCTATGACGGCTTAGAAGCTATTCCAAACAGAATCGATATCAATCTTACAAATCTTAATGTAATTGACAATCAAGGAGCTAAAATTGGTTTTCTTGCATGGGAAGGAGACGCTAATATTCAAGTAAGTGAGCAACTAATAATTAATGGAACTGTTATTGGAAACCCTCCATTAAACCCAATAAACAATGCTTTTAATGGAACTAACAGCATCACAAATAGCAATACGTTGTACAATATGGATTTGGACATATACAATATCCAAAACAATATACGCATAGGTGATACTACAGCCCAAATTAGCTTAACATCCGGACAAGATTTTGTAATGATGAATGCAATTGCAACGACTTTAAACAGTAAATTACCCGACGCATCGGTAACCATTGACAATTATTCTGTTGCTTGTAACTCACTTGAAGTACCAATTGAATATACTATTTATAACACAAATTGTACTTCACTCCTACCTGCTGGAACAACACTTTCAATTTATGTTGAAGGAACACTTGTGGCAACAAATCAAACTCCTTCAGATATACAAATTGATGAAAGTATAACACTAAATCAAATTATAACAATTCCTTCCGGAACCCCAAATTATTTTTCACTTCAAATTGTTGTAGATCAACAAAATTTGGTAAGCGAAATAAAAGAAAACAACAATTCTGCCTCATTTGTAATTACTCAAGCGTTACTCCCCTCATTTATACCATTACAACCAATGGAAGCTTGCAATGAAGGCTTCACTGCTGCTCATTTTGATTTTTCTTCATACGAACAAAGTGTAAAAACAAATCCGAATCATAGTGTTACGTTCCATGAAAGCTATACCGATGCCGAATTAAATCAAAATCCGATTCTAAACACCACAAACTATTTCGCAACAAGCACGCCGCATGAAATTTTCATTCGTATTGAAAATGAAAACGGTTGTTTTTCGATTACTTCTTTTCTACTTGTCACTAAAAACTGTCCTCCTACAGTTTACAACGCTATTTCACCTAATGGAGATGGCCTAAACGACACATTTCATATTGACGGTTTATACACGATTTTCAACAATTTCGAACTTTTTATATACAACCGTTGGGGAAGATTGATATGGACTGGAGATAAAAACGCTCCCGAATGGAATGGATACGTAAAAGATGGTGTTGGTGGGACAATAGCACCTGGCGGAACCTATTATTACATCTTAAAATTACATGATTCTGATTATCCGGATCCGTTAACTGGATATCTGTATCTGAGTCGCTAACTATTTTCGGGTTAATGTTGGAAGCGACCAACCGGAAATAACTGCCATTAATCGAACTATGATAATGACCAATGATGTTATTAGATAAATCACATCTTTTGGGAAGTTTAAGTGCTGCATTACAAAGAAAACAAGTCCGCCTAAAATGCAAATAGTGGCATAAATCTCTTTTCTAAAAATAACGGGGATTTCGTTACACAAAATATCTCGAATAACACCTCCAAAACAAGCTGTCATTGTACCTAATGCAATACAAATAACAGGATGCAAGTTGATTTCAATTCCTTTTTCCAACCCAATAAGAGTAAAAACCCCTAAACCAATGGTATCAAACAAAAACATTGAGGTTCTAAAACGATCCAGTTTCTTCCTAAAAATAACAGCTAAAAAGTAGCCGAAAATTATAGCATAAACATAGTTTAGATTAAGCATCCAACCTACAGGTGTTCTTCCAATTAAAACATCACGTAAAGTTCCTCCACCAACAGAAGTTACGAAAGCAATAATAAACACACCAAATGGGTCTAACTTTTTGTTCATGGCTGTTAACGAACCTGAAACTGCGAAGGCAATAGTCCCAACTATATCAATCCATTGAAACATCATTACATATTTCGGGTATAATAATTATAATCTTTCAAAACCGTTCGAATAAAATCGGTATCGTTACCCGACTGGTTTTTAATTCCAGTAACCGCTTCTACTTTTTCACGTAATTTGAAAATCAAATTAAAATCTCTGTTTTTCAAAGCCGATTCAAAAGTCTCTTTAATAATACGTGCATCGTTGTCCGAAAGCTTAATAACCATAGGATAAGTTGGTATATATCCCTCATTAATTTCCTGAAGAATGGTATGATTGATGTTGATTTTATTTTTTAGTGTAATAACCGCTGTTCCTGCTGCCATATCCCCTAAGCGTTGGTTTTTACTACTTACTACAATCGCTATTAATCCAACAATTCCATTTCCGATACTAATCTCAATCAACCGAAACAACCATCGAATTAAATAATCTCCAAAACTAGCCTGATAGCCGTCTAGTTTAATTACTTTTATTTTTATGATTTTCTTACCGAAAGTTTGCCCTTCCATAAGAGTCTCTTGCAGCAATGAATAAAAAATAACTGGTATTGCAAAAATCATAACTACAGCAAAAATTGTCCAATTATCGGCATCTTTCATAAAATCACTTAACCCCAACAAATAAAAAAAGAGAAACCAAATCACAATACCATAGGCTATCTTAATCACTAAATCAAGTAGTTGCCCAACAATTCTGTCTCCTACGGAAGCAGCTGTAAAATTAATATTCACATTTTGGGTTGTTGTTATCGATAATTCTGACATATTTTTTATTTTAGCACTTCCATGAGAGAAGTTGCGTTTATAAAACAAAATAAGGAAAAATGGCTTGAATTTGAACAGGCTATTTTTGGCAAAGCTAAAAAAAATCCCGATGAATTAGCGAGTCTGTACATTCATTTAGTGAATGACTTATCGTATTCGCAAAGTTATTACCCTAAAAGTAAAACAACTGTTTACTTAAATCATTTAGCATCTCAGATTTACCAAAAAATTTATAAAACAAAAAGAGAAGAAACTAACCGACTGGTTTATTTTTTTAAAACTGAAGTTCCTCTTTTAGTTTATGAATACCGACGATACGTTTTGTATGCATTTTTGTTATTCTTCATGTGTGTAAGCATAGGTGTAATTTCGGCACATAATGATGCAACCTTTGTGCGCTTGATTATGGGTGATGCTTATGTAAACATGACCTTAGAGAATATTGAAAAAGGAAATCCAGTTGCTGTATATAAAAGCAGTGCCAATTGGAGCAGCTTCATTGGAATTACCTTAAACAACTTAATTGTTGGAGCCAAATGTTACATCTACGGAATTTTTGCTGGGATAGGAACCTTTATAGCTCTTATACAAAACAGTATAATGTTGGGTTCGTTTCAATACTTTTTTTACAAAGAAAATGTATTCTGGGAAAGTGTTCGAGGAATATGGATTCATGGCGCTATGGAAATTTTCGGAATGGTCATCGAAGCTGGTTGCGGCTTTATTTTAGGAGCAAGCATTTTATTCCCAAAAACGTTTTCAAGGGTTTATTCGTTGAAAATTGGAGTAAAAAACAGTATGAAAATATTTTTAAGCACCGTTCCTTTCACCATTGCTGCAGGCTTTCTTGAAGGCTTCATTACACGCTATTCTATCGATATGCCAAGAGTTCTAAATGTGACTATCATTTTAGGAACGCTAGCAATAATTTCATATTACTACCTTATTTATCCTTTCATTGTTAATCGAAAATTAAACAAAAATTATGTTTCAAGTCTTTAAAAAAAGAAATTTCAGCGAATTGGTTGGCGATACTTTTTCGTTTTTCAAAATGCATGGAAAACACTATTATCGCAATTATTTCATTATAAATGGAGGTATCTTGTTAGTTCTTTTGGTTTTGGTTTACTTTATAATGAAAGTATTTTTTGATGCCGCTTTTACTAATATTGGTGGATATGGTAATGCAAATCAATTTGAAAGCTATATGAGTGAAAACCTGACTCTAGTGATAAGTCTAGGTATATTAACCGCTTTAGCAGCCATTTTTTTAAGCATTTTAAGTTATGCCTTTCCAGTTGCTTATTTAAAATTATTGGAGCGAAAATCTGATTTCACAACGCAAGAAATAATTACTCTTATAAAAAGCAAAATCGGTAAAATCATTATCTTTTTTATAGCATCGCTTTTCACCATGATACCCTTAATGCTAATAATGTTCATGCTAAGTTTTGCATTAATTTTCATTATTATTGGAATACCGCTTCTATTTATATTAATTCCTGCATTTATGTGTTGGTTTTCATTGAGTTTTTACGACTATATCTCAACCGACAAAGGTTATTTTGATGCTATCGGAACTGGTTTTCGTTTGTTGCGTCAAAAATTTTGGCCTTCCGTAGGCTCAACAGCTGTAATGTATATAATTATGCAAGTTGTAATGGGAATCGTAACCATGATTCCATATTTTATTGGCTTTTTCTCCATGTTTACCGATTTAGACAGCAGTACAGGTGCGCCCGATTTCAACAAAGATAAAATTTCCTTTTTCATGGTAATGATGGGCATTACTATGATTTTGTCGTTATTGATGAATTTCATTTTTCAAAACTTCATCATGGTGAATCAAGGCATCATCTATTATAGTTTAAGAGAGGAAAACGAAAACAACACTCCTCAAAGTGAAATCGATTTGATAGGTTCTCAAAGTGAATAAATATTTCTATTACATATTACTTTTTGTAACACTTTCTGTTTTTTCTAAAACCGACAGTATTTCTGTTGCTACCCAAGAAAAAATAGAACTTTACGAAGATAACGACACACTTAAACCAAAATCATTTCGTAAAGATTTTCAATCCGATTATAAATCAGATGATTTCCAATACGAAACTCCAATTGAAAAAGATACTTCTAAATGGGATAATTTCATAGCATGGCTTCGTTACTGGCTTAGTCGAATTTTTTCGTTTGGTGAAGGCGGAAACATGACCTTTTTTGAGGTTGTCATTAAAATTATTGCTTTTGCAATTATTGCCTTTGTGGTGTATCTAATCGTAAAAGCAATCATCAATAAAGAAGGCGGTTGGATATTTGGGAAATCTTCAAAAAAGAGAATTACAACTTCAGAGATTATCGAAGAAGACATTCATAACATCGATTTCAGATCGATTATTGAAAAAAGTAAAGCTGCAAACAACCACCGATTATCAATCAGATATTATTATTTATGGTTGCTAAAAAAAATGTCGGATAATGGTGTTATTGAATGGGATATCGAAAAAACCAATACCGATTATTTGTATGAAATTAACCGAAATGCCTTAAAAGAAGATTTCCAATACCTTTCATACATATATGATTATAGCTGGTATGGCGAATTCGCTATAGATGATGCTTTGTTTGACAAGGCTGAAAAAGCATTTATAAAGACATTAAATTCCATTTAACATGAACAGAACGCTCAAAATATACCTTTCGATTCTGTTTCTAATTATTATTGGAATCATTGCCTTGGATGCAAACCGCCCAAAACCTATTGACTGGTCGCCAACGTATGCAACGCGCGATAAAATTCCTTTTGGTTTATTTGTATTGAATAATGAAATTGAAAAAATACTACCAAATCAAAAAATACATCGCTTTGGTAATACGTTGTATGAATATTTCGACCCAAAATACAATGCAACAGATTCAACTTACTCTGAGAAAGGCACTGTAATTCTAATCTCAGAAAACAACGAATTTGACAAAACTTCGCTAGAAGAACTCCTCTATTTTGTTAGTCATGGAAATGCTGCTTTTTTAAGTATGAAAGACTTTCCAGACCAGTTACGCGATTCACTTGGGTTTGATTTTGAAAATCAATATTTATTGTCAGACAGCCTTAATTTCAAATTATGCAATCCGGCATTTAAAAATAAATCATATGCTTTTAAAAAGGGAATTAGCTATTCGTATTTCAATAAAATAGATACCCTTAGCACAACAATTCTAGGTTACCAAGAAGTTGATACTTTAAAAAAAGTCAACTTTATTAAAGTACCCTATTACAATGGTTATTTTTATTTACATACCCAACCTACGGCTTTTTCCAATTATAATTTGTTACAAAACCAGAATTACGAGTATTGCGCCAATCTATTGAGCTATATTCCAGATGAAAGGGTTTTTTGGCAGGCTAAAAGCTTTGGAAACAACGTTATTTCAAGTTCGCCAATGCGCTACATTTTAAGTCAGCCAGCATTAAAATGGGCTTGGTATTTATTTTTAATTGGTATGTTTACTTTTATGCTTTTTAATGCAAAAAGAAGACAGCGTATTATTCCAATCAAGGTTCCGTTACAAAACACAACCGTTGATTTTACTAAAACTATTGGAAATTTATACCTACAGGAAGGCGCTCATCACTTGATTATAGAAAAGAAAATAATTTATTTCCTTGAAAAGATTCGAACCGATTATTTAATCGACACTTTCAATCTTGATGATACATTTGTTAACCGATTGCATCAAAAAACAGGAAAAAACAAAGATGATATTGAAGCTGTTATTCGATTAATTAAAAGACATCGCAATAACTTGCCAAGTACAGAAAAAGATGTTATCGACATCAGTAAAGCAATTGATAAATTAAAGTAACAAAACGATATTATGGATACTTTTGAAAATACCAATCACAATCCGCAAGGAGAAAACGTAAATTTCGAAACACGTATTAATCTGGCACCACTTTTACAAAGCGTAAATGAAATTAAAGCCGAATTAAGTACTGTTATTGTGGGACAGCACAAAATGATTGACCAGCTTTTAGTTGCCGTACTATCAAACGGACATGTGCTATTAGAAGGCGTTCCCGGAGTTGCCAAGACCATTACGGCAAAACTACTTTCTAAAACATTAGATTTAGGCTTTAGTCGTATTCAATTCACACCGGATTTAATGCCTTCAGATATTATTGGAACTTCGGTATTCGATTTATCGAAATCGGAATTTCAATTCAAAAAAGGTCCCGTATTTTCAAATTTCATCTTAATTGATGAGATTAATAGAGCTCCTGCCAAAACCCAGGCTGCTTTGTTTGAAGTGATGGAAGAACGCCAAATTACCATTGATGGTCAGGCTTATGCAATGAATACTCCGTTTTTAGTTATCGCTACTCAAAACCCAATTGAACAAGAAGGAACATATCGTTTACCGGAAGCACAATTGGATCGTTTCCTTTTCAAAATAAGTATCGATTATCCTAATTTAGAAGAAGAAATTCATATTCTTCAAAAAGAAAATGCGCTTCAGGAGCGAAACAAATTGGATAATATTCGCAAAATTCTTTCTAAATCGGATATTCAAAACTATCAAAACCTAGTTAAGAAAATCATGATTGAAAGACATTTGGTTGAATATATCGCTAAAATTGTCATGAATACTCGTGAAAATGCCTTTTTATATCTAGGTGCTTCTCCAAGAGCTTCTATCGCAATTTTAAACGCAGCTAAAGGATTTGCTGCTTTACGTGGTCGTGATTTTGTTACTCCAGAAGACATTAAAGATGCAGCTGTACCTGTTTTACAACATCGCGTTGTAGTTACTCCGGAGCGCGAAATGGAAGGAATTACAAGTGCTGAAATTATTCGTCAAATTATAGATACCGTTGAAATTCCTCGCTAATGGAGTTTTTTAAAAAACTATACCTCAACAACCTGTTTTTCTATATGCTTCTTGGCATTATGGGCGGATTTGTTTTGGCTTATTTTTTCCCAAGTTTATACAAAGCAATCTGGCTGCTATTGTTTATTCTTTTATCGGTAACTTTTATTGATATTATTTTACTTTTTGCAACAAAACAATTCATCAAAGCATCGCGAAATGCACCCGAAAAACTTTCCAACGGAGATGAAAACACCATTGTTGTAAAAATTAACAATCAATACAGCTTCAGTATTTTTACTAAGATTGTAGACGAAATTCCGTTTCAATTTCAAATGCGAAATTTTGAGGTCAACCGAAAAATAGCACCCAATACTAAGGATAAATTTAATTATCACTTACGCCCAACCGAACGTGGTGAATACTTTTTTGGTAATTTAAATATTTATGTTTCTTCACCAATACGATTGGTTTCTCGTCGATTTACCTTTGCTAAAAACCAAATGGTTCCTACCTATCCGTCGTATGTTCAATTGCGAAAATATGATTTGATGGCCTTTTCGAACCATTTATTTCAGTATGGCTTAAAAAAAATTAGACGAATTGGACATACCATGGAATTTGAACAAATTAAAGAGTATGTTCAAGGTGATGATATCCGAACCTTAAACTGGAAAGCCACGGCCAAACGAAATCAACTGATGGTAAATCAGTTTCAAGACGAAAAATCGCAAACCGTTTACATGTTAATCGACAAAGGTCGTGTCATGAAAATGCCATTTAACGGTTTAAGCTTACTTGACTATGCCATTAATGCTACATTGGTGTTATCTAATGTC
This sequence comes from Flavobacterium sp. IC2-16, assembly GCF_055521455.1. NCBI lineage: Bacteria > Pseudomonadati > Bacteroidota > Flavobacteriia > Flavobacteriales > Flavobacteriaceae > Flavobacterium > Flavobacterium sp. IC2-16. The sequence goes on from NZ_CM145480.1 coordinate 390,053, forward strand.
ATTTTGAAAAAAGGTGATAAAGCCGGTATGTTTTCTTTCTCAAAAAAAGTAGAGAATCGCGTTATTGCAGAACGCCGTCAGTCGCAGATGAATCAGATTATGGAAAATCTGTACAACATTAAAACCGACTTCTTTGAAAGTGACTATAGCCGTTTGTATGTTGACATTAAGAAAAACATCAACCACCGTAGTTTAATTGTTTTATATACAAATTTTGAAACACTAGATGGTTTACACAGGCAGCTACCCTATCTAAAAGGAATAGCTAAAAACCATTTGTTGGTAGTTGTTTTCTTTAACAATACCGAATTAAACGAACTAATTCATAAAAAAGCAACCACTATTCAAGATGTTTACGACCAAACCATCGCAGAAAAATTTGCTTTCGAAAAACGATTAATTGTAAATGAATTAAAAAAATATGGTATTTATTCGGTATTAACCCAACCGGAAAATTTAACTTTAGACACGATTAACAAGTATCTTGAAATTAAAGCAAGGGGCATTTTGTAATCGTATTCCAATTAAGTCATATTTTTGCGAATTGAAATTGCCAATAGAAAAAGTTGTGTAAGAAAATGCAATAGCTAAAAAAGGGACACGAATTAGCAAAGCATCTATAGGTTACCCTGTATAAATAATTATACATATGAAACAAATTACCTCTGCTCAAAATCCATATATAAAATCCTTAGTTCAACTTCAGGAAAAAGCAAAAACCCGTAAACAAACCGGAACTTTTCTCATTGAAGGACAACGCGAAATCATGCTGGCACAAAAAGGAGGCTATGAACTGGAAACAATTTTATTCTTACCAGAATTAATTTCTACAGAACAAATAACCAAATTAACAAACAACCGAATTGCGTTAATAGAAATCTCTAAAGAAGTCTATCAAAAACTAGCTTATCGCGATACAACAGAAGGTATACTAGCCGTCGCTAAAAGTAAATCATTGCTATTATCCGATTTAAAACTTTCTAAAAATCCATTAATTTTAGTTGCAGAAGCCACCGAAAAACCAGGCAACATCGGTGCAATTTTACGAACTGCTGATGCTGCCAATCTAGATGCTGTTATTATTGCCAATCCGAAAAGCGATTTATACAATCCAAATATTGTTCGTTCTAGTGTAGGCTGTTTGTTTACACGACAAATTGCAATTGGATCGACGGAAGAAGTCATTCAATTTTTAAAAGAAAACAATATTTCAACCTATTGTGCCACTTTGCAGGATTCTACTTCTTATCACGCACAAGATTACACTACTCCTACCGCTTTGGTTGTTGGTACCGAAGCTACTGGCTTAACACAAGCGTGGAGGGATTCTAGTACAAAAAACATAAATATTCCAATGCAAGGAGAAATCGACTCCATGAATGTGTCTGTTGCTGCTGCAATTTTAATTTTTGAAGCGAAAAGACAACGCGGATTTTAAATAACAATTCAACGAAAAATCAAGATTATGAAATACACAGTAGCATTAGTAGCTTTTTTATTGGGTTTTGGTGCTTCAGCACAAATTTCTTCCACAGAACTTGATACCTTAGTAGAAAGAACCCTAAAAGCCTTCGATGTTCCAGGAATAGCAGTTGCTGTTGTAAAAGACGGGCAAATTATTCACGCTAAAGGTTATGGCGTTACTTCAATTGCAACAAAACAAAAAGTTGATGCCAATACCTTATTCGGAATAGCATCCAACAGTAAATCGTTTACCACAGCCGCTTTGGCAATTTTAGTAGACGAAGGCAAATTAAATTGGGATGACAAAGTAACAACCTACATTCCCGAATTTAAAATGTATAACGATTATGTTACCAACGAATTTACCATTCGTGACTTGTTAACCCACCGTAGCGGACTTGGTTTAGGCGCAGGTGATTTAATGATTTGGCCTGATGGACATGATTTCACACCAAAAGACATTGTAAACAATATTAAATTCTTAAAACCTGTTTCTGGTTTTAGAACCAAATACGATTACGACAATTTACTTTATGTAATTGCTGGAGAAGTAATTGAACGTGTAAGCAAACAATCGTGGGCACAATTTGTTGAAAACCGAATTATGAAACCTATTGGAATGAGCAATAGTGTTGGCACATGGTCACAGTTAAAAGACACTACAAACACTATTGTGCCTCATGTTCCAATAGACGGTAAGTTAAAAGTAATAACCCGTTACAAAAGCAGAATTATGGATGCTGCTGGCGGAATTTATTCTAGTGTAAACGATTTGAGCAAATGGCTTATCGTACAAATGAACAAAGGAAAATATGGTTCTGGTAATGCGCTTTTCAGTACAAAACAACATTCCGAAATGTGGACTCCACAAACGCTAGAACCAGTTCGTACTGTAGCTCCATACAACACGCATTTTAAAACTTATGGATTAGGTTGGCAGTTACAAGATGTTGCCGGAAAACTTGAAGTGTCGCACACAGGAGGTTTAGAAGGAAACGTGACACAAACTTTAATGATCCCAGAACTAAACTTAGGCATCGTTGTACTTACAAACCAACAATCTGGAGCTGCTTTTATTGCCATTTCAAACACTATTAAAGACAGCTATCTCGGTCTTCCTAAGCAAGATTATGTGAAAAAATATAGTGATTTGGTCAAATCAAGAACTGAAGATGCTGATAAAGTAACACAAGAAGTTTGGAAAATCACAACTCAAAATCTGAAAGATAAAACCTTAAAAACAAAAGGTAAAAATCTTGTTGGAAATTATAGAGACAATTGGTTAGGCGATATTTCCATTACAGAGAAAAAAGGAAAGTATTATTTTCATTCGAAACGCTCTCCAAAACTAGCCGGCGAAATCTTATATTACAAAGATGCCGTTTTTGCTGTAAAATGGTTCAATCGCTACTTTGATGCAGATGCTTTTATGTATGTTACCTACGATACAAATGGAAACGCAGTTAATTTAACCATGAAGCCCATTTCTCCTTTAACGGATTTTAGTTACGACTTTCAAGATTTAGACTTTAACCGCGTGAATTAATTTGGAAATTCGCTTTCTTTAGCTTATTTTTAGGTACTGAATGATTTACAATGACAGAACTTGATTTAGAAGCGGAAAACAAAGCGATTGCGAAAGAATATAAAGAACTACTTCGCATTAGTTACCAAACCTTATCTGAAGACGACAAAAAACTTATACGAAAAGCTTTTGACGTTGCCGTTGATGCACATAAAGACCAACGTAGAAAATCGGGAGAAGCCTATATTTTCCACCCAATTGCTGTAGCTAAAATTGTTGCTTCAGAGATTGGATTGGGCGCTACTTCTATTGCTGCTGCTTTAATGCACGACGTTGTTGAAGATACCGACATTACGGTTGAAGATATTGAGCGCATGTTCAATCCTAAAATAGCCCGTATTGTTGATGGTTTAACCAAAATGGCAAAGGTTAAAACCGATCAGGAAATTTCGATGCAAGCCGAAAACTTCCGTAAAATGCTGCTTACCCTAAACGATGATGTTCGTGTAATTCTCATTAAAATAGCCGACCGTTTGCACAACATGCAAACTATGGGAAGTATGGCCGATTACAAACAGGCCAAAATTGCTTCGGAAACACTTTACATTTATGCGCCACTAGCCCATCGCTTGGGTCTATACAACATAAAAACACAATTAGAAGATCTCGGATTAAAATATACTGAACCTGATGTTTACAACGATATTGTTAGTAAAATGAAGGAAAGTAAAGAAGAACAACAGGCTTATATCAAATCGATTGCCGATGTGCTTCAAAAATCATTAGATGACGAAGGCATTGAATTTACCATGAAAGGCCGACCAAAATCGGTGTATTCCATCCGAAGAAAAATGCTAGCTCAAGGCGTTACTTTTGATGAAGTGTATGATAAATTTGCCTTACGAATTATCTACAAATCGGATAATGCCCACGACGAAAAGTTCTTAGCTTGGAAAATCTATTCGATAGTAACCGATCATTATCGCCCGAGCCCTAGTCGTTTAAGAGACTGGATTTCATCCCCAAAATCTACAGGATACGAAGCGCTTCACATCACGGTCATGGGACCTAAGGGGCGTTGGGTTGAAATCCAGGTTCGCAGTGAACGTATGGATGAAATTGCCGAAAAAGGATATGCTGCCCATTACAAATACAAACAAGGGGCTACGGAAGAAAACAGCCTTGATGTTTGGCTTAACCAGCTAAAAGAAGCGCTGGAAAACGCAGAAAGTAATGCGGTTGACTTTGTAGAGGATTTCAAATTAAATCTCTACGCTAAAGAAATTTATGTGTTTACACCAAAAGGTGAAATCAAATCGCTACCTAAAGGGGCTACCACATTGGATTTTGCTTTTAGCATTCACTCCGAAATCGGAATTAAAACTAGAGGAACACGCGTTAACGGAAAACTAGTGCCGTTAAATCATGTTTTAAACAGTGGCGATCAGGTAGAAATTATCACATCTACAACTCAAAAACCTACAGCAAACTGGTTGGAATATGTTACGACCTCTAGAGCAAGAAATAAAATCAAAAATGTTCTTAACGAGAACACCAAGAAAATAGCTGAAGACGGTAAGGAAATCTTAACGCGTAAACTTCGTCATCTAAAAATCACGATGAACGAACAAACCGTTAATGAACTTGTTAACTTCTTTAAACTACAAACCAGTCTAGATTTGTTTTATCGTGCTGGGTTGGGTACTATTGACAATCAAAAGTTAAAAGATTTTGCTGCCCAAAAAAGCAATACACTGGTTAACTTTTTTAAGAAAACAATCAAACGAGGCACCAATTCGCATTCGGAACATATTCACAAGGAAGAAATCAGTAAAAACTACGATTTATTGGTTTTTGGAAGTGAACAAGATAAATTGGACTACAAGCTATCGACTTGCTGTAATCCTATACCCGGTGACGATGTATTTGGTTTTGTGACTATAAATGAAGGTATAAAAGTGCATCGAAAAGATTGTCCGAATGCCATAAGCTTACAATCGAATTTTGCATATCGAATTATTCAGGCGAAATGGATTGACTCTTCGCAAGAAGAATTTAAAGCTACACTAAAAATTACTGGAATGGATACCTTAGGATTAACCAATGAGTTAACCAAGGTTATTTCGAACCAAATGAATGTAAACATTCAAAGTATTTCACTTAGTGGTGAAGCTGGTTTATTCAACGGACAGCTAACTGTAGTCGTTCCGAATAATATTATTCTTAAAAAACTAATAGATAACATCAAGAAAATTGATGGCGTGGATAAAGTTGTTCGTATGAACAATTAAGCTATAGTATCATCAAATTTATACGGATAAATAAGGGTGAAATTCTGTTCTTTTAATTTTGCCCTTAATCTGTAAAAATTGGTTTCTACAGTCCGAAGCGAAACATTTAACAAGTCGGCAACTTCTTTATGCGATAATTCAAATGGAAGTAATCCGGCATACAGTTTTTCTGTTTTGGAAAGGAATTCCAGTCCTTCAATATTATCAATCAAATCTGGATAATCTTTAACAATTTCATTTTTAAACTCCATCCAGGTCTTGGCACGGAAATCGTCTTTATCGAAATGAAAAATACGATTATTTTCTTCAGAAGGCGACACTTCTACAATTTGTGGTTCGGCTTTGATTTTATTAAACAACGACAACCAATTCGTATATACTGCCAAAGTAATTAGCAATACTGAAACCAAGAGATTAATCAAAAGCGAAATTATGTATAGCCAGTAAAACTGCTTATCGATGGTAACCGAAAAAATTACCATCAGAAAATAAAGTATATCTTGAGAATAATATACCAAAAACAATGAAATAAATACTTTTCGATACAATCCGTCAAAAAGCTCTCCACTGCCGGAAACATCAATTTTTCGTAAACCAAGAATAAAAATTAACATTAAAATTACATTGTAAGCAATCTGTAAAACAGCATTATTTACAATGTTTTTATTTTCAATGGCAAAGACAAGTCCGTTTACATCATTATTGCTTATCAGCAAATGAAGCATATAAAACCCTACTGAAATCCCTAAAACAGTAAAAATCGTTTTATAAAAATGAGTTGATTGATTTCCTTTATTGAACAAATAGATTATGGCCACTGGTAGTAGTAACGCTAAATTTTCTACAATAGCCGCATAATGATCTAAGGCAATAAATCGCTCTGTAGTATACGAATTGATAAAAAGCCATATTCCGCTCAAGGAAAAATACAAAAACGAAAACAAGGTCAAAAACCTTTCAAAACCTTTCTGACGATAACTCTTAATAACGAAGAGTAAAAAACCAATCGCACTGAAAAAAAAGGTTAAATGACTTAAAAACATATAGTGTAGTAGTATTGTAGTAGCAGTTAATATCGGTTAACCTTTAGCTAAATATAATTTTGCTTTGGATTTACAAATGACATTAAAAGTTGCCGTGTAATTCAAAAAAAATTGACTAAGACAAAATTATAAAAAGATTTAACTCTTACTAACTATGAAAAAAAATAATCTAAAAAAGATCTTTTTAAAAACTATCTTTTATTTTTTTATTACCAGTAGTTTATTGTTTGGATTTAAAACCTCTGCTCAAACTGTTCATATAAATCCTGCAACTGATGGAGGATTTGAAAACGGAACTACATTTGCTGCCAACGGTTGGAACTCAACAGGAAGCGCTACTACAACTCTTAGCCAATGGGTATGTAATACAGGAGCCACAGCTGGATTTTCAGGAGCCAGAGCCGCTTATATAACTAACAATACAGCAGGAACACCTCCTCCACACACATACGCAACATCTTCGTCAGCCAATAGATATTCGCATATCTATAGAGATATTACTGTACCAGCAGGAGAAACCAATATTTATTTGAATTTCAAGTGGATGGGACAAGGAGAAACAAATTGGGACTATATGACTGTTTGGCTCGTTCCAACCTCTTACACCCCAGTATACGGGACAGTCATTACTGCTACAGGAACAGCTCCAACTGGAAGAATACAACAAGGTTTGACACAATACAAACTCCAAAGCACTTGGACCAACGCTGCGACAATCACTATACCTGCTATCTACGCGGGAACAACCTTCAGATTGGTCTTTGAATGGAAAAACGACACGACCAGTGGTACACAACCGCCTGCCGCCATTGACGACATTTCGTTGGTTTCATCCGCTCCAGCTCCCTGCGTAACTCCAACCAACCAACCAACGGCATTAACATTTTCAAGCATTACAAGTACTTCCCTAAACGGCTCTTTTACGGCAGCCTCACCAGCACCATCGGGATATATGGTGGTACGTAGTACAAGCGCGACCCCTCCAACAGCCCCAATTAACGGAACTACATATGCCGTAGGTTCTACAGCTTTGGGAGCAGGAACCTCTGTAGTTGCCAACAGCACAACAACCACTTTTACCAGTTCAGGACTTGCCGGGAACACACAATATTACTATTACATTTATTCCTATAATTCTTCTTGTACTGGAGCACCCGCCTACAATACAGCAAGTCCATTATCAAACAACGCAATCACTTGTCCGGCTGTACCCAATGCAGTGACCGCATCAGCCATTACCACTAGTAGTTTCACATTAGGATGGACTACTCCAACCGGAGGCACAGCTTCCTCTATAACCTATAGCCTTCAAGTAACAACGGACGCAGGTTATACTGCAAACATTGCTGGATCTCCATTTTCGATAATAGATCCAACAGTCTCTCAAGTTATAAGCGGACTATCATCTGCAACAACCTATTATTACAGAATTTTAGCCGGAAACGGATGCAACAGTTCTTATGTTACAGGTAACTTGACTACACCTTGTTCATCAGTAACTTTACCATACACTCAAGGTTTTAATGCCGTAAACACTACAACTCCTGTCACCTGTACAGTTGAACAAATCGTGACCGGTTCAGATAGAATCACGTATGAAACATCTTCAAGCTCTCCAACCTGCAGTACTCCTAGTGAAGGAACCCGTTTTATTAAATACAATTCATTTAGTGCTTCGGCTACAGAAGCCGGACGGGTATATACCCCGCCTATAATCACAACGGGAACATCTAGTGTAACCGTAGAATTTGACTGGTTCGAAACAGGATCCGGAAGCACGCTTCCAGACGGAGTACAAGTACAATGGTCAACCAATGGCTCGACTTGGACGAATGTAGGTCCATTATACACAAGATATGTTCCATCGGCGCCGGCGGGATGGGTTACAAAATCTTTAGTTTTACCGGCTGGGGCAGGAAACCAATCCACTCTGTATGTAGGTTTATATTTTGATTCTGCTTTTGGAGATAATATGTATGCCGATAAACTAGTTGTTAAACCTACTCCAACTTGTTTTGTTCCAACGGTAATAGCCGCAACCAACGTATTAACTACCACCGCAACCATCAACTGGAATGCCGCTTCACCAGCTCCTTCCAATGGATATGAATATGTTGTTTCAACCAGCAACACTACTCCTACAGGAGCTGGGACAGCCGTTGGAGCAGGCGTACTGACAGCAAACGTAACGGGTTTAATCTCCGAAACAGATTATTACGTGTTTGTTAGAAGTTTTTGTGGAGGAAGTGATTATAGCGAATGGAGTTCTCCCGTGGCATTTCATACAGGACATTGTTCAGCAACAACGATGAATACCACTACACCTGACTATATGAATGATTTCTCTACGACAGGAGGTACATTAAATATTACCAATAATGGTTCAGGACTTTCCACAAACGGATATGGAAATTTCACTTCACAAATCGTAAGCCAAGGACGCGGCGGCACTATTAATTTTTATGCGAACAATACCGGAACACAAGGATTTAGAATTTACGTTGACTGGAATGATGACCTAGATTTTGCAGATGCTGGAGAAACTGTTTACACAAATGCAACAACAGCTACCTCTTTTACAGGAAGTTTCACTGTACCTGCCGGTGCTGCCTTTGGTGACCACATCATGAGAATTCGATGTCATTTGGCAGATGCCAATCCTCCTGCATGCGGAACAGTTATGGAGGGTGAGACTGAAGATTATACACTTACCGTTATTTGTAGTGGTAATCCAACAGACATTACCGTAACCCCTATCACCAATACAACAGCAACCGTAAACTGGACAGCCGCATCGCCTGCACCTGCTAACGGGTATGAATATTATCTATCAACATCACCCACTCCCCCAACAGCCTCGACTGTGGCAACAGGAACGGGCATTATGGGAACCTCGGTAAATATTACCGGCTTAACTCCCGATACGTTTTATTACGTATGGGTACGTTCCAACTGTGATGGAATCATTAAAATGGCTTGGGTGCCTCTAACATTTGTAACAGGAGATACTTCCCTACCTCCAACAACAACAGGTACGACTATTTGTCCTGGTTACACAAGTCAGATTAGTGCTATAGGATCTTGCGTTACCCTTGGTGCCCCTACAAATGTTATAAATGGTACCTGGAATTCTGCCACTGACCCTGTTACAAATCAATTAATCTTATCATATCCAGGCAGCTATTGTGGTACAAGTGATCCCCATTACGGAATCACTTTCTCACCTCACACTGCAAATTATACGGCGTATACTTTTCAAGTAAACACAACGGGACCATACACTTTTACAATGGCAGACAATACTGCCTATCAAGGTCAAGGCTATATCACTACTGGTCCATTTATCCCAGGTCAATGTGGTAGTGGTACGTTTATCTACGGTATGAACGATGATGGTAATGGAGCAAATGGTTTCCAAGAGCCTACTTTAACAGCATATTTAACTATGGGTGTTACATATACCCTATATTCTTCAACATATAATTCGGTATGTGATTGCACCTATGACGGAAGTTACACATGGAATATTAGCGGAGGAACTGTTTCTCCAGCTACAAGTAACATTGAATGGTATACCACGGCAACAGGGGGAACTCCGATAGGTTATGGATCACCATTCAATCCTGTAGGTGTGCCAGGATCCGGATTGGCGGATACCAATACTCCTGGAACATACACCTATTATGCAGCCTGTACCAGCAATGGATCAGCGGTAAGAACTCCTACCGATTTCATAATTAGTGGCCCAACAGGTTCAATTAGCGGAAATGGAAGTATTTGTGACACCAATACCACAATCAACATCAATCTAACCGGCAGTCAACCTTGGACGGTAACGTATACAGATGGCACAACTCCAGTAACAGTTTCCGGTATTACAAGTAGCCCTTATTCATTTACAGTTAGCCCAAGTACACCTACAACGTACACCCTTTCTGCCCTTTCTGATGCTAACTGTAATGCAATTAGTGCTAACCTTACCGGAAGCGCCATCATTAGCGGGTCTAAAACATGGTTAGGAAACACAAACTCCGATTGGAATACCGCTAGCAATTGGTCTGGCAATGCTATACCAACTGCGGCAGACTGTATTCTAGTACCTTCAACACCTAACAATCCTGTTATTAGTGGAACAGGGTATATTGGACTAGGAAAAAACATCACAATATACAATGGGGCAACATTAACAGTGAATTCGAACAATACACTTTCGATAGTTGATTTTGTTAACATTGCTTCAGGTGGTGATTTAATCCTTGAAAATTCGGCTTCGTTAGTTCAAACCAACAACGTTGCCAATACAGGTGTAGCTCATATTAAAAGAGCAACGCAGCCCATGTATAAATATGATTATACCTATTGGAATTCACCAGTTACACAAGCTTCAAATTTCACAGTAGGAAACTTAAGTCCGGGTACAAGTTTTATTTTTAAATATCTCCCTACTGTTTCAGGTGGAAACGGAACATGGCAAACTTTAAGTCCTTCAAGTACCATGAATCCATCGGAAGCTGTAATAGCAAGAGCCCCAAGTTCATTTCCAATAAGTGGAGTAAAACAAATATTTACAAACACATTTGTAGGAACACCAAACAATGGAACAATCACAACTCCTATTTCTAAAGGCTCAAATGCTAATATTGGTGCTTTTGTAAATGGAAGTAGCACTGCAGTAACCGATGCAGATGACGAATGGAATCTAATTGGAAACCCATATCCATCAGCTATTGATATTCTATCTTTCTTAAACTTACCTGCAAATACAACAGCAACAGATGGAACCGTGTATCTATGGACACATAACACTCTTCCTTCAAATTCTATTGCAGACCCGTTCTATGGTAATTATGTATACAATTATACTATCAATGATTATGCTACTATTAATTTAATGGGAAGCACTGCTACGGCAATTTCTGGCGGAACTACTCCAACACAATATATTGCTTCCGGTCAATCCTTTTTTGTAAGTGCTAATGATGGAATGCCAAATGGTTCAACCTCCACTATTACGTTTACAAATTCCATGAGGGTTATAAATAACAACAACAATTTCTTTAGAAATGCAAACGATACTTCGGCAGACAGAAAACGATTATGGCTTAATCTAACCAATGATGTCAACGATTTTAATCAAATTTTAATAGGCTATACTCCTTCTGCTACAAATGGTTTGGATTGGGGTTATGATGGAGATGCACTAAAAGGAACTACGTTAAAACTATATTCTGTTTGTGAAAATAAAAAATTATCCATTCAAGGTAGAGGTTGGCCATTTGATACTATGGATTTAGTTCCATTAGGCTATTTTAGTCCGATTTCAGGAAATGCTAAAATTGGCATCAATGCTACAGAAGGTTTTGACGATATATCAATTTATTTAGAAGACCGACTATTAAACATCATTCATGATTTAAAAGTAGCTCCATATCAATTCAATACCGGATCAGGAAGTTTTGACGATAGATTTCTGGTACGATACACAAACAACACTCTAAATACTACAAACAACCAAGAATCCAATAGTGGTATTATAATCAGTAATGAGAACGGAATCCTGATAAACGCACAAACACAAACTATTGATTCGGTAGTAGTTTACGAAGTAACCGGCAAAAAAATCAAAGAATACAACAACATTAACAACAACAAAATAATCATTGAAAATACTTTAACCTCAGAAAGTGTATTACTTCTTAAAATCACACTTAATAACAATACAGTTATAACCAAGAAGCACATTTTAAAATAGGATAAAGTCATTTTCTCTCGTTAGTTTTTTTAGTTGGGTTGGCAAGAAGAGCCTCATAATTGTTTCAAAAAAAGAGGCTCTCCCTTGCCAAATTTCAATAACAACCACTCTGAATTCATTTATTTATTAATACATTTTTTATGAAATTTTTTTACAAAAGCTATTTTTTACTTTTCTTATGCTCTTTTGCTGCCTTTGGTCAGTTTAGTGAAAACTTCGAAAGTTCAAACTCTTTACCAAGTGGCTGGGTAACGTATCCTGGAAGCAACGGATTAGGCACAGTTAGTACTTGGGGTATTTCAGACACTCAATACCATTCTACTACCAATGGAGCGCATGTTCATTATGAAAATGTGAGTGGAGGCCTTGCCGAAGACTGGTTGGTAACTCCATTAATCAATCTTACAGGCTATTCAGGCTGCTCCTTAAGTTTTTATGGTGCCGAAACATACCCGTTAATGGATTATGGAACAACCTATACCGTAAAAGTTTCTACGACTTCGCAAACTGATAGAAATTCATTTACTACCGTTGCTACCTATGGCGAAACAAGCTTTGGGTACACCCAACCTATGACCAACCAAAAAACGGTTGACTTAAGTGCCTATAACGGGCAACAAATTTACATTGCTTTTGTAATGGCACAAGATGATGGAGACAACTGGACTATTGATGATGTAACAGTAACTGGCACTTTAAGTACTGAATCCTTTGAGGATGGTAGCTTTATTAGCATTTACCCTAACCCGGTAAAAGACAAATTAAATATCCGTTTGAATGATGAAATTGAAACAGTACAAATAGCAAATCTAGTAGGATCTATCGTGAAAAACAGTTCGAAATCAACTGAAATTGACACATCCGACTTATCCGCTGGGACTTACTTTGTAAAAGTTACTACAAAAAATAAAACCGTTTATTTCAAAAAAATAATCAAACAATAATTTCCAACAACGAAATTCTTTCAAAAGGATATCTGGTGTCAGATATCCTTTTCATGTTTATATCACTTTCATAAAAAAATACAATTCAATCACATTTATCCACTTTAAAAAACTTATCTTTGCGGGTCTTTGATTGAAAATCCTATGGAAAACAATACAAATCAGGAAATTGTAAAAAATGTTTTTACAAAATATCTTGAAGAAAAAGGGCATCGAAAAACTCCTGAACGCTATGCTATACTTCAGGAAATATACGAAAGTCAAGAGCATTTTGATATTGAATCGTTGTATATCAAAATGAAAAATAAAAACTATCGCGTTAGTCGTGCAACACTATACAACACCATTGAATTATTGTTGGAGTGTAACTTGGTACGCCGTCATCAGTTTGGTCAAAATCAAGCGCATTACGAAAAATCATATTTCGACAAGCAACACGATCACATTATTTTAACCGATACCGGAGAAGTAATCGAATTTTGCGATCCGCGAATTCAATCCATCAAACAAACCATAGAAGAAATTTTTGGCATCACAATCACCAATCATTCTCTTTATTTTTACGGAACAAAAAAACAAGAATAAACGATAATAATCGTACAGAAATAACAACAACTAAAACAACACACAACACAATGACAGTAGATTTGCTGCTAGGCCTACAATGGGGCGACGAAGGAAAAGGAAAAATCGTTGATGTACTTACCTCTAAATACGACATTATCGCTCGTTTTCAAGGCGGACCAAATGCCGGACACACTTTAGAATTCGACGGAATAAAACATGTTTTAAGAACCATTCCATCGGGTATTTTCCACAAAAATTCTATCAATATTATTGGAAATGGTGTCGTTATCGACCCTGTGGTTTTTCAAAAAGAATTAGAAGGTCTTGAAAAATTCAACATGGATCTTAAATCTAAATTATTGATTTCCAGAAAAGCACATCTTATCTTACCTACCCACCGATTACTAGATGCTGCTTCTGAAGCGTCTAAAGGAAAAGCAAAAATTGGATCTACGCTTAAAGGTATTGGCCCAACCTATATGGACAAAACCGGCAGAAACGGAATCCGTGTAGGAGATATAGAATTAGCCGATTTCAAAGAACGATACAGAAATTTAGCGGATAAACACGAAGCTATGATTGCGTTCTACGATGTTGACATGCAGTACAATTTAAAAGAAATGGAAGATGAGTTTTTTGCTTCAATTGAAGTTTTAAAAACACTTCAATTTATTGATAGCGAAGAATTTTTAAACAACGCACTTAAAGAAGGAAAATCGATTTTAGCTGAAGGTGCTCAAGGTTCGTTATTGGATATTGATTTTGGAACCTATCCTTTTGTAACTTCTTCAAACACTACAGCTGCTGGAGCTTGTACCGGTTTAGGAATTGCACCTAATCGTGTAAAAGAAGTATTTGGTATTTTTAAAGCCTACACTACACGTGTTGGAAGTGGTCCTTTCCCTACGGAATTGTTTGACGAAATTGGTCAAACCATTGCTAAAGTAGGTAACGAGTTCGGCTCGGTAACTGGGCGCGCGCGCCGTTGCGGTTGGTTGGATTTAGTAGCACTAAAATATGCTGTTCAAGTAAATGGTGTAACCGAATTGTACATGATGAAAGGCGATGTTCTTTCTGGATTCGACACCCTGAAAGTTTGTACCGGTTATAAATACAATGGCGAAATAATCAACCATTTACCTTACAATATCGAAGAAGAAAATGTTACACCGGTTTATGTGGAGAAAAAAGGATGGAAAGCCGATTTAACAGGCATGACTAAATACGACGAACTTCCTGCAGAATTGAAAGAATATGTAGAATTTATTGAAAGTGAAGTTGGTGTACCAATTCGAGTAATCTCGGTTGGACCAGACAGAACACAAACGATAGTAAAATAATAGTTAAAAAAAATGCTTTCTTAGGAAAGCATTTTTTTTTAGTAAATTGCATACTTTAAAACACACAATACAATGAAGAAAATATTTTCAGGACTACTAATTTTGGTAACGTTTTTGTCATGTACCGATCAAGACGATACTATTACAGTTCCCGTAACTCCCAATACATCAAGAGATTTAGTCTTCTTAAAAGTAGATTTTCAAACAAATACGTTCCTTGGGGGTACAGAATATCATTTTGAAGATGTTCCGATGACAGAAACTATTCCGTTTGAGGAAACCTTAGTTCCTCCTTCTGATTTTGGAAGTTATTATTCGCTGAACTACTCTCCTACCGACACAACCGTTTTCGATGGACCTATTATTTGGTTGGGCGGTGATTATAATTACCCTGTTGAAAATGCCTCAAATCATTACTCCACAACTACAACTGATGCACTAGTTAATCTCTCTACTGCAGAATATTTCACTCCTACAGCTAACGATCTTGGTTATGAAGGACAAAATACAGATTTTGACTACCAAGCCATTTGGAATGCTGTAAAAAATCTTGAAATAACTAACAATTACACAAACAATAATGCCAAAGTAGGTTTTTTACTTTACACACCCGGCTTAGGATTATTTAATCCCAATAATGCTTGTTGGTTTGTAATTCTTTATAAATAACAAAATGCTTTCTTAGGAAAGCATTTTTTTTAACCCTATTTCAATCTTATTCTCTTTTCCCATTCTTTCTGCTTTTCACTTTTCACTTGCTACTTAACACATAAATAATTCTTAACGAAAATCGTCATTCGCAGATTTTAGTTAAATTTGGGCAAAATTTCAGACATTGAGAAACTATTTTCTATACATAATTTACTGTCTTTTCATTGGATTGTCATTATCGGCACAGGAAAAGAAAGTTATTAAAATTCTACATTCCGATTTCATTGATATGAATCAAACCGAAATTCCAGGAGCAATATTGTTTACTGGAAATGTTCAGGTGGAACACGATGGCGTTTTAATTAGCTGTAACAAAGCTTATCATTTTAAAGATGAAAACTATGTAAAAGTCTTTGGTAATGTGCGTTTGAATCAAGGAGACACTATTACCATGACCAGCAAATATGCCGAATACAACGGAAATGAAAAATTTGCCTTTGCTACCGGAAATGTAGTTTTACGTTCTCCAGAATCCACATTGACTACAGATACTATTAATTTCGACAGAGGTATTCAGCAAGCCTATTACAATACATACGGAACCATTATCAATAAAGAAAATACCTTGCGTAGTAAGTCAGGTCGTTATTTTGTTAATGAAAAAAAATACCAGTTTACAACCGCAGTAACCGTTACCAATCCAGAATCCACCATCAAAACCAATCATTTGGATTACTATGAAGAATCTGGACATGCTTATGTATTTGGTCCTTCTACCATTAACAACAAAGGAAATATCATTTATACGGAAAACGGTTTTTACGATACCAAAAATCAAACTTCAAACCTCTCCAAAAATTCCACCATCACCTATGAAAACAGGAAAATTAAGGGAGAGAAAATATATTACGACGGTAAACGGAATTTCTCATCGGCTACGAATAACGTAAAAATAACCGACTCCATAAATCGTATGGTTGTTACAGGTCATTATGCCGAAATGCACCGTGCTAAAGATTCTATGTTTATTACTAAAAAAGCATTAATTGCCAGTTTTGTAGAAAATGATTCGGTATACATTCACGCCGAAAAAATATTAGTTACAGGCAAACAAGGCGAACGTATTGTAAGAGGTTTTAAAAATGCCCGTATTTTCAAATCCGACATGAGTGGAAAATGTGATTCTATTCATTCCGACCAAAATAAAGGCTTAACACAACTTATTGGCAGACCTGTTTTATGGAGTCAAAAAAGCCAATTAACTGGTGATATCATGCATCTTATTGGCAATAACAAAACCGAAAAACTAGACTCATTAAAGGTAATAAACAATGCTTTTATTGTTCAAAAAGACACCATTGGGAATGGTTTTAATCAGGTAAAAGGAATGAATCTTTACGGAAAATTTAAAGACAACAAACTATACAGTGTAGATGTTGTTAAAAATTCCGAGATGATTTACTATATGTATAACGACGACCAAGAACTCGTAGGCATCGATAAAGGTGTTTGTAGTTCAATTCACTTAGAATTAGAAGACAACCAAATACAAAGTGTTACTAAGTTAGTAAATCCTGAAGGTCAAATTTATCCTGAAAAAGATTTCCCAGAAAATGCCAGAAAGCTGAAAGGCTTCATTTGGCGTGGTGATGAAGAAATTACACGTTTGGAAGATATTTTTCCTAAAGAAGAATTAGCACTGGATGCTAAAATTCAATCACAAAGCAAAATCGACGCTCTAGAAGATGAAAAACCAATGGAAATCAAAAAAGAAACATTAGAATACGGAAAACCTAAGAAAGTCGAAAGTAAAAAGTCGAAAGTCGAGAAGAAGAAATAGTCTTCATTCCTGACTTTCAAATAAAACGGATTACCCAACACCAAATTACCGATAATGTTAAAAGATTTCTATAAATATCAGGCGCAAACCTCACCTTACCCACTCGGAATGGAGGTTTCTCATGCCAAAGGCTCCTATATATATGATACCAACGGAAAAGCATACCTAGACTTTGTAGCTGGGGTTTCCGCTTGTACATTGGGCCATCAACATCCACGTGTGAGGGAAGCTATTGTAAATCAGCTTGACAAATATGCTCACGTCATGGTTTATGGCGAATATGCGCAGGATCCTGCAGTAGATTTATGTAAACTTTTAGTTGAAAACACTCCAGAACCTTTAGACAAAGTGTACTTGGTTAACTCTGGAACCGAAGCAACAGAAGGCGCTTTAAAACTTGCCCGTCGTGTTACAGGAAGAAGTCAGCTTATTTCTTGTTATAATGCTTACCACGGCAACACCATGGGTTCTATGAGTGTAATGGGCTTTGAAGAACGCAAACAAGTTTTCCGCCCATTAATTCCCGATGTTGATTTCATCACTTTTAATAACGAAGAAGATTTACTAAAAATCACTGATAAAACAGCCGGAATTATTTTGGAAACCATTCAAGGTGGTGCTGGTTTTATTCAACCTCATAACGATTTTCTAAAGAAAGTCCGCCAACGTTGTGATGAAGTTGGCGCTTTACTAATATTAGATGAAATTCAACCCGGATTTGGTCGTACCGGAAAACTATTCGGGTTTCAAAATTACGATATCGTTCCCGATGTAGTTGTAATGGGAAAAGGCATGGGCGGCGGAATGCCTGTTGGTGCTTTTATGGCTAAATCGGCATATATGGATTTATTAAGTCATGATCCAAAATTAGGGCACATTACAACCTTTGGAGGTCATCCGGTAATTGCGGCTGCTTGTTTGGCTACATTACAAGAATTATTAGAAACGGATTTAATGGCTCAAGCTCTTGAAAAAGAAAAAATAATCCGTAAATTACTTGTACATCCATTAATCAAAGAAATTCGCGGTGAAGGCTTAATGCTGGCTCCTATGACAGAAAGTCCTGAAATCACTAATAAAATCATTTTTAAATGTCAGGAAAAAGGACTTATTCTATTCTGGCTGCTCTTTGAAGGCTGTGCCATTCGTATAACCCCACCATTAACACTTTCTAACGAAGAAATTGAAAAAGGTTGTGGCATCATTATTGAAGCTATGAATGAAGTGATGGCCGAACAAGCTATGGAACAAGATTGTTAATAATATTGTTTACAACCTACTTACGTTCATCATAAAAAGGCTGAAAAGTCTTAGTAATTTTAATAAGGATAATTTTAAACAATTGGAGTATGTATTTGAGTAACGAGGAAGAAGAGAATAGTTTATCCTTATCGAAGTTTGAATCCATGTTGAAAACCAACAAGGTATTCTTCTTTGACTCTGAAGAGTTTGAAGATATCATTCTTCATTATCTTGACACGGGGAGAATAAACTTAGCCAAAAAGGCTTTAAAATTAGGTTTAGAACAACATCCCAAATCTACCGGTTTGAAGTTAGTTCAAGTTGAACTTTTAGTGTATGAAGATAAGCTCGACATCGCTGAAAAACTATGCAACGAATTGTTTGCCATAGAACCCACCAACGAAGAAGTTTACATCCAGAAAGCCAATATCCATTCAAAAAGAGATGAGCACGACAAAGCGGTAGAAATGCTTAAAACAGCATTAAAATATACCGACGACAATGCCGATGTATACAATCTTATTGGTATGGAGTATTTGTTTATGGACGAATTGGAACTAGCCAAAGAAAACTTCATCAAATGTTTGGATGAAGATATGGAAGACCATTCGGCTTTATATAACGTAGTATACTGTTTTGATTTTTTAGATCAGTTTAACGAAGCAATATTGTTTCTAAACAACTTCATCGATAAAAATCCATATAGTGAAGTAGCATGGCATCAATTAGGGCGCCAGTATTACACTATAAAAGATTATGACCAAGCAGTTCGCGCATTTGATTACGCAACGTTAATCGATGAAAATTTTCTTGGTGCCTATCTTGAAAAAGCAAAGTCATTAGAGAAATTAAAAAAATATCAAGAAGCTATTGATTGCTACAGCATAACAATGGAATTGGACGATGCAACATCGTTTGCATTACTACGAGTAGGAAAATGCCATGAAAAATTAGGGAATTCTGAACTTGCACTTCAATTTTATCTTAAAACTGTACACGAAGACCCGTTGTTAGACAAAGCATGGATTTCAATAACTGATTTTTACATCCGTCAAAAAAACTTCCAAAAAGCTCTTTATTATGCCAATAAAGCTATTGGAATTGACAATGAAAATAAACTATATTGGAAACGATATGCTACTATTAATAAGGCCTTAAATTTCTACGAAGAAGCCGAATATGGCTATCGTAAAGCCGTTGAATATGGCGATTACGAATTAGACACTTGGTTGTTTTGGGTGGATATTTTACAATTTTTAGGCGAATTTGAAAGCGCCGTTAAAACTTTATTACAAGCTTCTGAATATTTCCCTGAAGAATACGAAGTGGAATATCGTTTGGCAGGTTTATATTTCATGCTGCATGACGAAACCAAAGGCCAATTTCATTTGGCAAACGGTTTACGATTGAATTTTGAAAACAAATCGCTTCTAGAAGAACTGTTTCCGGCAATTTGGAATAAAATTTCTGTGCAAAATGCCATAAAAAAACATAAAAAAGTTGACGAATAGTAAACCAAATACCACATTTTACTATTAAATTTACGGTTAGTTACTTTTTAACTAACCGTATTTTTTTATGCAAAAACTCAAAAAAAAGAAATTTGGCTTACTCGGAAGGAATATTAGTTATTCATTTTCTAAAAAATACTTTTCCGAGAAGTTCGAAAATATTGGGTTTGATCATTATTCTTATGAAAATTTCGATATTGAAACCATTGATGAATTTCGAAATATATGTACCAAAAAAAATCTCAAAGGATTAAACGTAACCATTCCTTATAAAGAAGCTATTATTCCTTATCTGAACAAACTGTCTAAAAATGCCGAACGTATTGGCGCAGTTAATGTTATTAAAATATCAAAAAAAGGAAATTTAAAAGGTTACAACACAGACTTTTACGGTTTTAAAAAAGCGCTTAAGCCCTTGCTTAAAAAACACCATACCAAAGCACTTATTTTAGGAACAGGAGGCGCTAGTAAAGCCGTTGCTTTTGCCTTACGAAAATTAAATATTGAATTCGATTTTGTATCAAGAACACCCTCTGAATATGAATTCTCATACGATGAATTATCGAAAGAAGTATTTGATGATTACACGATTATAATTAACACAACACCAACAGGCACTTTTCCTAATACAGATGAATGTCCAACACTAGAGTATTCGTACTTCACAGAAAAACATATTGCTTTTGATTTGGTATACAATCCGGAGCAATCAAAATTTTTAGCGTTAGCCAAACAACACGGTGCTAAAATTAAAAACGGCTATGATATGTTGGTATTTCAAGCCGAAAAAGCTTGGGAAATTTGGAACGAATAAACTATT
Organism: Flavobacterium sp. IC2-16; assembly: GCF_055521455.1. Lineage (NCBI taxonomy): Bacteria > Pseudomonadati > Bacteroidota > Flavobacteriia > Flavobacteriales > Flavobacteriaceae > Flavobacterium > Flavobacterium sp. IC2-16. The sequence continues at coordinate 411,043 of NZ_CM145480.1, forward strand.
ATTTTTCGTTTGTCATGACCATATAGTTCGGGTCTTCCATTATATTAACATCAATAATAGCTTCAGCATTTTTAAGCAGGTTAATACAATCCTGACTTAAATAACGAAGATGTACTTTTTTTCCATTCTTATGATATCTTCCTGTTAAAGCATTTAAAGCTTCAATTGCCGACATATCCACTACTCTACTCTCATTAAAATCAATTATAATTTCATTGGGATCGTTCTGCACATCGAACTTTTCATTAAAAGCAGTTATGGAACCAAAAAATAGTGGTCCGTATATTTCATAATGTTTAATACCTTTTTCATCAATATGTTTTCGAGCGCGAATTCGTTTGGCATTATCCCATGCGAAAACCAAAGCCGATATTATTACTCCTATTAAAACGGCCAAAGCCAGATTATGAAGAAAAACGGTAATTAGCATTACTATAAGCATTACAATAATATCCGATTTAGGCATACGTCTGAAAATACGCAAACTAGCCCACTCAAAAGTTCCAATAGCCACCATAATCATCACGCCAGTTAAAGCCGCAATAGGTACTTTTTCAATAACTGGGGCACCAATTAAAATAATTAAGAGTATTGTTAACGATGCAATTATTCCAGATAATCTCGCTCTAGAACCAGCCGATAAATTGACCAATGTTTGAGCAATCATAGGACAGCCTCCCATTCCAAAGAAAAAACCATTTAGCAAATTAGCACTTCCTTGCGCTAGACATTCCCTATTACTATTCCCTTTAGAGGCTGTAATTTCATCCACCAAATTTAGCGTTAATAAACCTTCGGTAAGTCCAACAGCTGCCATTACCATAGCATACGGAAAGATAATTTTTAAGTTTTCGAACGTTAAAGCAATTTGAGGAATATGAAAAGGTGGTAAACTTCCACTTATTGAAGCAATATCTTTAACCTGTTTGGTATCAATATTTAAAAAGAAAACTAAAGCAAATACAATAAGAATAGCCACCAATGAAGACGGTATTACCTTAGTTATTTTGGGCACTACCAAGACAATCCCAATAGTTAACGCTACCAATGCCATCATGATTAAAAAAGGCGTACCACTAAGCCATTCTACCTGACCATTCACAACGGTTTTAAATTGTTCAAGTTGTGATAGAAAAATAACGATTGCCAATCCGTTTACAAATCCAAACATAACAGGTTGCGGAACCAATCGTATGAATTTTCCAAGTTTTAGGAGTCCGATACTAATTTGAAGTATTCCTGCAAGAGCAATAGCACCAAAAACAAATTCAAGTCCGTGCGATTTCATCAACGCAATTAACACTATTACCGTTGCTCCAGCACCACCAGATATTAATCCGGGGCGACCTCCAAAAACCGCCGTAACCAATCCCATGATAAACGCACCATAAAGCCCAACTAATGGCGGAAATCCAGCCAATATTGCAAAAGAAAGCGATTCCGGTATCATGGTCATTGCAACAGTTAATCCCGCTAATATTTCGATACGGTAATCTATTTCTTTTGAAAAATCGAATAGGTTGAAAACTTTTTTCATTACGAAGTCATTTCGAGGCTTGAAATTCAGGAAAGAAAGTCAAGTTAGTGTTATATTCAGAAAGGTGCAAAGGTACACTTTCAGTTACAGCAAAGCAAAATATGAATACCTTAAAAACAATTCATACAGTTCAACAGAAAAAACGGTTTATTTAACCCCATTTCTTTTGAATTATCCTTGTGCTTTATTATCTTTCGGCTCAATTTTGTTAAACTTAAGCATTAATTACAATGTTAGAAGAAAAGAATGATAACCTGCAAGCTGCAGAAGGACATGAAGATGTGATTCAAGAGGAAACTTTAAAAAACGAGAACACCAATGCCATTGAAGCCATTGAAAGTTCAAATGCCGAAGAAAATGAAGACGAATCGATTACCGAATCGCATGAAATTCCGTTCCTGAATTACGAAAGCCTTTCCATGGAAGCGTTAACTGACGAATTGGACCGATTAGTTTCCAATGAAAAAGTTATGGCTATCCAAAATCATGTGGAAGAAATTCGAAAAGAGTTCACCTCAAAATACCATCATTTTATAGATGAAAAACGAGATGAATACAGTCATGATAACAACGGTGACACTTCAGGTTTTTACTATCATTTTCCATTAAAAAGCAAATTCGACTCCATATACAACAGTTATAGAGATCAAAAAAACCAATATTACAAACAACTTCAAAGCAACTTAAAAAACAATCTGAACAACAGATTGGCTATAATTGAAGAATTGAAAAATTTGGTTGATAATTCTGAAGAAAATATTTCTGACGCCCTAAAACACGTAAACGACATTAGAGAGCGTTGGAAAAAAGCGGGCGCTATTCCGCGTGATAAATACAACCATGTTTGGAACAATTTCCATTTCCATATCGAGCGCTTTTACGATCATTTACATTTGGATCGCGAAGCTCGTGATTTAGACTTTAAACACAACCTGGAGCAAAAACAAAAAATAATTGCTCGTGTTGAAGAATTATTGCAAGAACAAGATGTTTTAAAAGCATTTCGTGAATTGCAATCGTTGCATAAAATCTGGAAAGAAGAAATCGGACCCGTATCTAAAGAACATCGCGAAGAATTATGGAATACCTTTAGTGATTTAACGAAACAGTTACACGATAAACGCGAAGCTATTTACGCAAAAGCTAAAGAACTTGAAACCGAAAATCTTGCCAAAAAGAAAGAAATAATTGCTAAAATAAACGCAATTGCTGGCGAAGAAGTTGCTTCTCACAACGGTTGGCAAGAACAAATCGAAAAAATTGAAGCGCTTAGAACCAACTTTTTCAACGCAGGTAAAGTTCCCATCGAAGTGAATGAAGAAACCTGGACTGCTTTTAAAGATGCCGTTCGCCATTTCAATTCGCAAAAAAATGCGTTTTACAAAGACATTAAAAAAGACCAACAAGTCAATCTGAATAAAAAATTAGCTTTGGTTGAAAAAGCTAATGCGTTAAAAGATAATGACGATTTTAATGCTACTACTCCTATCATGAAGCAAATTCAGGAAGAGTGGAAAAAAATTGGGCATGTGCCAAGAAAATATTCCGATTCGGTTTGGAAAGATTTCAAAAGCGCCTGCAATCATTATTTTGATAGAATGCACGCCAAAAGAAACGAATCAAACGCTGAAGAAAACGAAGCATTTGAACAAAAGAAAAACTATTTGGATGCATTGAAAGAATTTCAATTAACGGGTGAACATAAAACCGATTTAGACGCTATTAAAAAGCATATTGAAAATTGGAAAGCAATTGGTAAGGTTGCTCATAACAAACGTCATATTGAAGGGAAATTCAATAAAATTCTAGATGCGTTATTCGACAAGTTGAGTCTTTCTAAAAAAGATGCTGAAATGGCTAAATTTAGCAATCGTTTGGAACAACTAGCCGATGGCGACGAACGTCAGTTACAAAACGAACAACTTTTCATTATTCGTAAAATTGACGAAGTTCAGAACGAAATTTTTCAATTGGAAAATAACATTCAGTTTATTACCAACGCCAAAGCCGATAATCCATTCTTGAAAGAAGTCAATAAAAACATTGACCGCCAGAAAGAAGAATTAAAACTTTGGAAAGAAAAGCTGAAACAAATTAGAAGTTTGAAACAAGAATAGTATAAAAAAATCCCAACTTGCGTTGGGATTTTTTTTATTTCTTTTTATAATCAAATGTTACCGGAAAGGTTCGTACGGAAAGTGTAGGTTCTGTGATGATTTGTTTACCATATTTTTGGGTAATCTGTACATCCATATACGTTTCCGTTTTATACTTTTTATGTTCCATAATCGCAGCAACTTTTACATTAACATCTATAGGCTGAACATAATTATCGTTTTTAAGCATTATAAAATACGTTCCTTGCAACGAATTTGCCTCGGTAAACCTTTTATAGGTTGCAATCCCTTTTCCTTCATCTAGCGATTTAAATGCTTTTTCATCAAGAAACATTTTTTTATTTTCTTCGTTGACCAATGCATATTCCACATCTTCACCGTTAGAAGGCATTGCTAAATTTGTTATTGCTCCAGCAGCAATTCCGCCTAAAGGTGTCGTAAAATATGATGCAACCCCTTGAACAGCCCCAACAATCATTTTTCTGTTTTGATTCCAATATTCGTTACTTTCTTTTCCAACACCTACCCAATAAGCCCAAGCAATTACTTTTTTGCTTTCCTCGTCTGTAATTTGATTTTTAGGCAATGTAAATTGAACTGTGCTGCTACTTGAACCAAATGAGGTTTTAGCATTCACGCGTTGGCTTTTATCGAATATCATTTCTTCATATTTCTTCTCATAATAAGCCACTTTTCGCGTTTTTTGCGTTTTTAAAGTATCATAGCCTATTGGCACATCACGAGTTACCGAATTCCATGCCGTATCTACTTCTGTAACCCATTTCACAGATGTGTTAAAGTTAGCCACTTTTTCATCGGCTGATTTTCTCTGAATTAAAAGTTTCCCTAATAGCACTTCATTGCTGTCGTTTTTAAACTGAAATTTGTAAACCGATTTATGATTCACCAGAATTTCTTGTTTCTTCACTTTTTTAACATCTACAACTTTGAATTTTACTGCTTGTGGATATTCCGAAACCGATAACTCATCAATATTCTTTCCGTTTGTTTCGATAAAAGTCAATATAATTCGGTCGCCATCAGCAAACCCAAACAACAATTCTTCGGTAGTATTGGGTTTAATTTTTATGGTCTGCTCAGTTACTTTTACGGTTTTTTGAGCTATGATGTTGTTTGCCACTAACAGGAACAACAATGTCAATTGTTTCATCGTTAAATTCATTATTTTGTAAAGTCGTAATCGCGTTCAACTAAAGCAATGCGAACTTTAAAAGACTGATACCAATCGCTTCTACCGGTTTCGCGCGCTATAGTATGTTCTGCATTCAATTTCCAGTTTTTAATTGCTTCTAAATCCTTCCAATACGAAACGGTAATTCCTACTTCATTTCTAGCCGATTCAACACCTAAAAAACCAGGCTGTACTTCGGCTAATTCCATCATTCTTTTGGCTGTTTGAGAATATCCAGCTTCAATATCGGTTTTTACCGAAGTAAAAATCACAGCGTAATACGGTGGCTCTGGTGTTTTTGCAATCATCTTAACTGTTCTTATAATTTCTTTGCTTCCTCCCAAAACACATCCATCTCTGCTAATGTCATTTCCGAAAGTGGTTTTCCAATTTCTCCTGCTTTAGTTTCTAGATATTGGAAACGCTTGATAAACTTCTTATTGGTTCGTTCTAAAGCATCTTCTGGGTTAACATTCAAAAACCGTGCATAATTTATCATAGAAAACAAAACATCGCCAAATTCGGCTTCAATTTTATCGGCATTGGCATTGGTTACTTCATGTTGCAGCTCAGATAATTCTTCCTGAACCTTTTCCCAAACTTGTTCGGGTTCTTCCCAATCGAAACCAACTCCTTTTACTTTATCCTGAATTCTACTTGCTTTTACTAAAGCCGGTAAACTTTTTGGTACACCTTCTAATACCGATTTTTTACCTTCTTTTAGTTTTAGTTTTTCCCAATTTTGTTTGACTTGTTCTTCATTCTCCACTACTACATCACCGTAAATATGTGGATGTCTGTCTATTAACTTATCACAAATAGAATTAGCTACATCAGCAATATCGAACGCTTTTTTCTCACTTCCTATTTTGGCATAAAAAACAATGTGCAATAAAACATCACCTAATTCTTTTTTAATCTCATCTAAGTCGTTATCTAAAATTGCATCACCCAGTTCGTATACTTCTTCAATGGTTAAATGGCGTAGACTCTCGAGCGTTTGCTTTTTGTCCCACGGACATTTAGCCCGCAAATCATCCATAATATCCAAAAGACGGTTAAACGCATCGAGTTGTTGCTGACGTGTGTTCATAGTATAGAATTTGTACAAAAATAAGAAATCCCGCCCGAAGGCAGGATTTATTTAAAATATCTTTTAACAGGAGATTATTCTTCCGTTTTATCAGCTTCTACTTCAACCGGAGCATCTTTAGACACCAACCCTTTTGCTTGAAGAATGTTATACCAGTTTAATACTTTTTTAATATCTGAAGCATAGACTCTATCTTCATCGTATTCTGGTAAAACTTCTCTAAAATAAGTTTCTAATTTAGCGTTGTCTTCTTTGTGCGAAATTGCAGCACCATTGTTTTCTTTTTCAGCAATTTTTCTAAAAATTTCAGACAAACGAATTTCTTCTCCGTACGTATAAATTGAAATTTCAGAAAGCAAACTTACATTGCTTCTCATTCCTACAGTTATTTTCTTACCGTCAAGTAACGACTCGGCAATAAATCCTGTACGGGTTTGTAATTTTAAATCGTATAATCCTGGTTTACCTGAAATGGCTAATATTCTTTCTATGCTCATTGTGTATTATTTTTAAGGGTGACAAATATCTAATCTTTATGCAGAAAAACAAAATTATCTTCCTTTTTTGGCTGCAAATTTCATTTTATAATCCGGACGGGCTTTCCCTTCCATAATATTCTGCAATTTCTTAGAGATTAAACGCTTTTTTAGTGACGATATTCTATCGGTGAATAAAATTCCTTCAATATGATCGTATTCATGCTGAATTACACGAGCAATCAAACCGTCGTAAACATCGGTATGTTTCGTAAAGTTTTCATCAAAATATTCGATGGTAATTTTCTCATGACGGAAAACATCTTCACGCACATCTGGAATACTCAAACAACCTTCGTTAAAACCCCATTCTTCACCTTCTTCTTTTAGAATTTTGGCATTAATAAAGGTTTTTTTGAAGTTTTTCAATTGTTCTTCTTCTTCTTTTGACAAATCGTCGCTATCGCTAAACGGCTCGCAATCCACAATAAAAATTCGGATAGGCAAACCTACCTGTGGCGCTGCCAAACCAACTCCATGAGCATTATACATGGTCTCGTACATATTGGCAATCACATCGTTAAGATTGGGATATTCTTTAGAAACTTCCTCTCCTACTTTGCGCAAAACCGGATCTCCGTATCCTATAATTGGTAAAATCATTTTCTTATAATTTGAATTCTTGAATCTCGTTCCAGCCGAAAATCATGCAAAAGTAACAAAAAAACAGTTAGTTTGCATTCACGGCTAAAGTCTTCAATTTCAAAACAGTTCCTGTTTTTTCACGGATTTCATCTGCTAAAACCGGATTATCATTTAACTTTTGTCCGTACGACGGAATCATTTCTTTTAATTTATCTTGCCATGCAGTTGTGACTAATTCTTCATTAAAACAACGTCCAATTAAGTCCAACATTATAGACACCGCAGTTGAAGCTCCTGGAGACGCTCCTAATAATACCGCTAACGAACCATCTTTACAATTTACTATTTCGGTACCAAACTCTAAAATTCCTTTTCCGTTTTTATCTTTCTTAATCACTTGCACACGCTGACCTGCATTTTCCAAAGTCCAATCTTCCGCCTTAGCATTTGGAAGATATTCTTTTAAAGCTTCCATTCGATCTTCCGTAGACTGAAACACTTGTTCAATAAGATATTTGGTAAGTGGTATATTATTAATTCCTGCTGAAAGCATCGGTTTAATATTATCCAATTGAATGGATTTTGCTAAATCGAAGTACGAACCGTTCTTTAAAAACTTAGTTGAAAAACCGGCATAAGGACCAAACAATAAAGCTTTCTTACCATCAATCATACGAGTATCGATGTGAGGAACGGACATAGGCGGAGCGCCAACAGCTGCCTTTCCGTAAACCTTTGCTTTGTGTTTGGCGATTAGTTCTTCGTTTGTACATTTTAACCACTGACCGCTTACTGGAAAACCACCATACCCTTCTCCTTCAGGAATATTTGCTTTTTCAAGAAGTAAAAGTGAACCACCTCCAGCACCAATAAAAACAAACTTTGCTTTTACTCTTTTCTTGTTACCCGATTCTATATCTTTTACCTTAACCTTCCAGCGACCATCATCATATTTTTTCAAATTACGCACTTCGTGATTGAAGTGTAAAGTAACGCCGTCTTGTGTTTCTAAATATTTAAAAATACTACGTGTTAATGCACCAAAGTTAACATCGGTACCATATTTCATAGAAGTTGCCGCTAATTTTTCGGCACCATTTCTTCCTTCCATAATAAGAGGAGCCCACTTTTCAATTGTTTCGGCATCCTCTGTAAATTCCATATCCTGAAACAAATGAAACTGTTGCAAAGCTTCAAAACGTTTCTTTAAATATTTTACATTTTTATCGCCCCAAACAAAGCTCATATGAGGAACACTTTTGATAAAATTTTCAGGATTTTTAAGAATATCTTTTTCAACCAAATACGACCAAAATTGTCTGGAAACCTCAAAAGCTTCAACAATTTTAACTGCTTTAGAAGTATCTATAGTTCCATCTTGTTTTTCGGGCGTGTAGTTCAATTCGCAAAATGCAGCATGACCTGTTCCTGCATTATTCCAGGCATCAGAACTTTCGGCTGCAGCCACATCTAGACGTTCAAAAATTTCAATTTTTAAATTAGGTTGTAGTTCTTTGAGAAGTAATCCTAATGTAGCGCTCATAATTCCGGCACCAATTAAAACTACATCTGCTTCAATTTTGTGTGTTGTTGTCATTGTATTGAATTAAAGCACAAATTTACGGCTTATCAATGCTAAAATTCTCTTAATTTTCAACACTTTAGCGCATGAAAATGATTTTTAAGAAAATGAAAATGATTTTTAGAACATTTTTCGGGATAAGTAATCTTGCAACATAATTGTTGCGGAAATTTCATCAATCAGTGCTTTATTTTGACGTTGCTTCTTTTTAAGTCCGCTATCAATCATAGTTTGAAACGCCATTTTGGAAGTAAAACGCTCATCAACACGCTCTAAAATCATCGTTGGAAAAGTAGATTTAAACTTTTCTACAAAAGCTTCAATTATAGGAGCACTTTCAGATGGTTCACCATTCATTTGCTTGGGCTCACCTATCAAAACCTTTTCAACTTTTTCTTTACTAAAGTAATCCGTTAAAAAACTAAAAACCGTTTCAGATGCTACCGTAGTTAGCCCCGATGCTATTATTTGCATTTCATCGGTAACAGCAATACCGGTTCGTTTTTGTCCGTAGTCTATGGCGAGTATTCTTGGCATTCTTTTTTAGGTAAAAATACGTTATTTATGGAAAGTATTTCTAAAATCGTATATTTGATTTTATTCTGATTATATTGAATCGTTATTTAATACTTCTAGCAGTTGGCGCAACAGATTATCTGAATGAAGCACTGTTTTCGCTACTTACCTTTTATAAATTCCACCCAAATTCCAATATAAAAGTAATTGTTTACACTGATTCTCCGGAGTATTTTGGTAAAATAACCAATCCAAATTTTACGACCCGGTTGATTACAACATCCGAAATAGAAGATTGGAAAGGGCCAGAAAAATATGTGTATCGCATTAAAATTAAAGTCCTTCAAGATGTTTTGGCAAACCACTCTGGAAATTTTCTTTTTGTTGATACCGATACTGTATTTCGAAAAAACATTGATGATCTTTTTCTTAAAATTGAACAAAATCATTTGCTCTTAGATCAATGTGAAGGTTTATTAGAAGGTAAAAAAGGGGGTATCGCTAAAAAAGCCAGAAAAATGTTTCGTAAAAAAAATATTTTCACGCTTTCAAACTCAGAAAAAATTGTTTTTGAAAAGTCCTATAAAGTATGGAATTCTGGAGTAATTGGATTAAATAAGCAGTATGACAATATGCTAAATTTGGCTATTGAATTATTGGATCAACTTTTCGAAATAAATAAGGTATTCATTGTAGAACAATTAGCACTTGGCTATTTTTTTGAGAAAACAAACAAACTAGAAGCTACTGAAAGTTATATTCTCCATTACTGGTATTTTAAAGAATTTCGAAATGTTCTTGCAGATTTTTTCGAAGTAAATCAATCCAAAACATTAGACGAATTAATACTAGAAAGCTCTAAAATTGATCCCGAAATTTTAGCCCAACCCAAACTGGATTATAAAAAGAAAACCTTTTTCCAAAAAACTTTTCACAAGATTATCAAAGGTTATAAATGGAAAATGCCAAAATATCAATTGTAGTAAATTAGCACATCAAACAGACAATAATTATATTTGTTCCCAAATAATTAAATCATGGAAGCACTACAAACAATTATAGAAAAAGCATGGGAAAACCGCGCTTTATTGCAAGAAGAAAATACAACCAAAGCCATTCGAGAAGTAATTGAACTTTTAGATTCTGGAAAACTTAGAGTTGCCGAACCCATAAGCGGTGGTTGGCAAGTAAACGAATGGGTTAAAAAAGCCGTAGTGATGTATTTCCCAATTCAGAAAATGGAGACTTTAGAAGCTGGAATTTTTGAATACCATGACAAAATGCCTTTGAAACGCAATTATGCAGAAAAAGGAATTCGTGTAGTTCCTAATGCTGTTGCGCGTCATGGTGCTTATATTTCGAGCGGCGTAATTTTAATGCCAAGTTATGTTAATATTGGTGCTTATGTAGATGAAGGCACTATGGTAGATACATGGGCAACCGTAGGAAGCTGTGCACAAATTGGCAAAAATGTACACTTAAGTGGTGGTGTTGGAATTGGTGGCGTTTTAGAGCCTTTACAAGCTGCTCCAGTTATCATTGAAGATGGCGCTTTTATTGGATCACGTTGTATTGTAGTGGAAGGTGTTCGTGTAGAAACTGAAGCGGTTTTAGGAGCAAATGTTTGTTTAACGGCTTCTACAAAAATAATTGATGTTACCGGTGATACTCCTGTTGAAATGAAGGGTGTTGTTCCGGCACGTTCGGTGGTAATTCCGGGAAGTTATACCAAAAAATTTGCTGCTGGTGAATATCAAGTACCGTGCGCTTTAATCATTGGAAAACGTAAACCGTCAACCGATTTGAAAACATCCTTAAACAATGCGTTACGCGAATATGATGTGGCAGTTTAATCAAGGTCATTTTCAGTATCCGTTACAAATAAAAAAACTCCAGCTTTAAAAGCTGGAGTTTTTATTTATTTTCGTTTCAGTTTTCGTTTCAACCATTTCTTTTTGGTTATTTTCCGTTTAAATTCTATTGTTTTTTGCAACAATAAGATTTGTAATTTTTCTTCGGGTTCACCAATAAGCTCAGCATATTTTTTTGCAATTACTTTTACCATTGTACGGGATAACCACATTTTTTTGAAATTATCCATACGTGCTTCAATACTCATTTTTTCAAATTTCATACGATTTAAATCAATTAAATAAAAATCGTATTCACCCGGAGTTTTTTTAACAATTAATGTATTCCCAGGCGAGTGATCCAAAAAGTTAACATTGGCTTGATGCATTTTATAAGTAAACTCGGCAAATTGCTCTAAAATTATATTTCGCTCTGGAAATAACGGATCATGGATTAATTCTCGAATGGTAAAATCGTAATCCAATTGCTCACAGACGTAATAACTATCACCTAAAAAACCTAAACTATTTCGTTCTTCCAGATATGCAATTGGAAAAGGAGTTGGAATAGTATGCTTCAATAAATAGTTTGCATAATCAAACGAGCGTTTGGCTTTTGTACTTCTAAAAAAAGAATAGATTACCGATTTAAAAGCTCCTGGTTTCTTAAAGTATTTTATATTAACTCTTTCGTCACCTAAAACATTCGATTTAATAATGTTTCTTGAACCTTTTACAATCAGACTTCCTTCATTAAAAAAAGATTTAACTAATTGAAGCAAAGCCTTTTCATGTTCCTTATATTTCGAATGGGTGATAATTCGCACAGCGTTAAATAATATTTTGGTTTAAAAGTATAAAAAATAGTACTTTGCGACAACTTTTAGTTTTATGAAGAAGATTTTAATCATTCAGAACAAGCGCATCGGTGATGTTTTAATCAGCTCGGTAATTGCTAACAATTTTAAAGCAAAATATCCTGACAGTGAAATTCATTTTTTAGCCTATGATTTCACACATGGTGTAATAATCAACAATCCGAATATTGACAAAATCATTTCTATCAATGATAAAGAACTAAAAAAACTTTCAGTTTTACTTCGATTGATCCGTCAAATTCGAAAAGAAAAGTACGATATAATTTTTGATCCGTATTCTAAGACCCAAAGTCGGTTAATTTGTAAGTTCTCAGGAGCCAAAAAAACAATTGGACATAAAAGTCGCAAAAAACTTGGAAACTGGGGATATTACACAAATCCGGTAGAAATTTCAAAAGAAAAAACCCAAATCTGTGGTAAAGCCATCGAAGATCGCATCCATCTACTTAACCAAGCAGGAGATTTTGAACCAATCGATTATGAACCCAGAATCTATTTATCAGAATCCGAAAAAAAAGAAGATTGGCTAGGCAAATATGCTACTAAAAAAGTGATTGTATTAGGCGTTTTAGGAAGCACACCACAAAAATCGATGCCTTATGACTATGTTGCTAAACTAATTGATTTTATTACTGAAAAATACGATGTAAATCTATTGTTCAATTATGCACCACATCAAAAAAACGAAGCCATGAAAATCTATGAGATGTGTCAAAAAAAGGACAACATTATTATAGATATATATGCGCCAAGTATTAGGGATTTTGTAAAGCTAATGTCAAATTGTGACGCTTTGGTTTCTAATGAAGGCGGAACAGTACATATAGCAAAAGCACTAAACAAGCCTACGTTTACCATTTTCTCACCCTATGTAAACAAAGATCACTGGGCAAGTTTTGAAGATGGGAAATTCCATCATTCTGTTCATTTACTGGAGATGAAACCAGATTTGTTTGATAGTTTTACTTTTGAAGAAAGAAAAAAAATTGAAGCTAACCCAGACGAATTATACAAACAGCTCACTCCTGAATTAATTATACCTGAACTTGAAAAATTCCTTAAAAATAATTTATAAAATAAAAAGCTCCACTTAAAGTGGAGCTTTTTATTTTATAAACAACCATTATTTAATGATTCCAAAATCGGTCCATTTTTTCTTTTTATCTTTTGTTTCTTTTCGAATTGCAAGATTTTTATTGATTGATTCTGGAGTAGCATATCCACGTGGGTGATCCAAGTGCAAACAAACGGTACTGTAACGAATTTGTTTCGGCTTAATACCAAAATTTACCAATCGTTCTCCCAATTCTCGATCCTGACCACCATATTGCATGCGCTCATCGAATCCGTTGATTGCCAAAATATCTTTCTTCCAACCCGAAGCATTGTGACCATTCCAACTAGGTGTTGTAGGCGTTATTAAATTAAGAAGCCAGCTTTTTATACCTTCAGCATCTACTTTGTTATTTTTAAACGAAGCTTTCATTCCGTTATTTTTCAACCATTCGATTTCAAAACATTTTCCGGAATAAATATCTTCTTGGGTGATACTTTTAGACAATTCCATAGGAAGCTTATGATATCCTCCGGATAAAAAGTATCCTTCTTCGCGAAATTTAATATGCTGCTCTACAAAATCCGGACGCGGAATACAATCGCCATCGGACATCATAATATAATCGGTAGTACAAGCTACAATGGCTTTATTCAAAATTTGAGACTTCTGAAACCCGTTATCTTCATGCCAAACATGAATAATTGGGTAAAAAACCTCTTTTTTCATTTGCTCGATTAAATCAAAAGTATCCTGCCGAGAGCCATCATCCGCAATAACCATTTCGAAATTTCGATAGGTTTGCGTGTTATACCCCCAAATTACTTTTTTAAGCCATTCGGGTGAATTGTATGTACTGATAACAATAGAAATATTCTTTTGCATAATGCTGCAAAGGTAACCTAATTTTGTTAAATTTGTTTTTCATAAAATGAAATAATGAATAGGCTTTCGGTTATCATTCCTACTTATAACGAATCAAATTATATTGAAGATGCTATTAAATCGGTAGATTTTGCTGACGAAATTATTGTTATAGACTCTTTCAGTACAGACGGAACCAAAGAAAAAGCCATTGCGTTAGGGTGTACGGTTTTAGAACGTAAATTCGATAATTTTTCAAGCCAAAAAAATCATGCGATTGCAAGTGCTTCTGGCGATTGGATATTGTTTTTAGATGCAGATGAGCGTGTAACTCAAAAACTTAAATTCGAAATTATAGACGTTATCCAAAAAGGAAATCATGCCGGCTATAAAATATGCTTCCCCCATTTTTATATGAATCGCTTTTTATACCATAAAGTAGACAAAGTAATTCGTTTAGTGAAAAATCAAAATGTTCATTTTACGGGTGACGTTCATGAAAAACTACATGTTAATGGAAGTATTGGTATTTTGAAAAACTTTATGATTCACTATACCTATAAAGGCTTATTCCATCTTTTACAAAAAAAGGATTCGTATGCATGGTTTCAGGCCAATACATCAATAAAAAAAGGAAAACGAGTAACTTATTTTCATTTGTTTTTTAAACCATTTTACCGTTTTTTCTCTTCTTATATATTAAAGAGAGGTTTTATGGACGGTGTTCCTGGATTAGCACTAGCCAGTATTAATGCCTATGGTGTATTTTCAAGATATGTTAAAATGCTTTTAATTCAAAAAGGATCAAAATAATTTCGTTTTCCCAAACAACAATTTCCATCTGAATTTAAACAGTTTATCCTCTCCTTTTATATCTATTCTATAAATTTCAAAAGGGTTTTTAAATGGAAAACGGTTTACTCGATTTCCAATTCGCAAACCAAAAACCATTTTATTTGCTTTTAAAACCGAATGAAAAGCTGATTTTTTAGGTTCTTTCTTAGGATAATTTCCATAAGGAAATGCAACAGAATGATGTACTGATAAATTAGATTTTTCAATTATATCAAAGCATTTTTCAAAATCGGAATAAATATCGTCTTGACTCATCTCTGAATACTTGTTATGGTGAAAAGAATGAAATCCTAGTTCGATAGTATCCGGTAAGTTTTTAAGCTGATCAAGAGTCATAATTGCCTCATCTCCTTTATTCCATTCATCAGATTTACCGATATACGCAAACGGAACAAAAAAAGTAGCTTTAAGATTGTATTTCTGAAGTAAATCAACCGCTTTAAATTGATTAACTGTTACATCATCAAAAGTGATTACAACACTTTTTGGTGGTAATTGGGTTTTTTGTTCCAACTCAAACATATGGAACGTTGTATAGTTATTCTCACTCAAATAACGAAAATGAGCTTCAAGCAATTGTTCTGAAATGGTAAGCCCTTTCGAGTAATTTTCAGAAACATTATGATACATTAGTATAGGTAATCTTGCCATTTCGTTATCAAAAATTAGTAAATATGTGTAAAATTATTACATTTGTCGGTACCGTTACTAATTTGAAGCCAAAAATAATTTGAAACCCAAGATTACTGCTTTAGCAATTACTTTAAATGAAGAAGAAAACGTAAAACGTTATGTTGACAGTTTATCTTTTGCTGATGAAATTATTTTTGTAGATTCATTTAGTACAGACAATACTGTAGAACTTGCTAAAAGCATGGGCGTTACAGTGTATCAAAGGGAATTTGATAATTTTTCCAGCCAACGCAATTATGCCATTTCACAAGCCAAAAATGATTGGATTGTTTTTTTTGATCTTGATGAAATCGTTACACCTCAATTAGAAGCTGAAATAATTTATGTAACCCACTCTGCATCAGAATTTGTTGCTTATTACGTAAAACGAAACTTCCATTTTTTAGGAAAAAAAATAAAATATGGCGGTTGGCAGTCTGATAAAGCTATTCGAATCTTCAATAAAAAGTTTTGCCATTATGATGGGTTGGTTCATGAAACCATAAAAAGTATTGGAAAAGTAGGATATGTTAAAGAACGTGTTAATCATTATAGCTATAAAAATTTCGACAATTACAATAGTAAACTTAATTTATATAGTAAACTACAGGCGGAAAGTTTGTATGTAAAAAACAAACGCCCAAATGCTTATCATTTCTTTATTCGACCAAAATATAGATTCTTCTGGCAATACATATACAGACTAGGCTTTTTGGATGGAAAAGAGGGTTTTATTTTGGCATATGTTCACGCATTTTCGGTATTTAAAAGATACCTCCAATTGTGGATGATGTACCGAAAAATTGAATAACCTACCTTTAAATTGACTTACTCATTATTTTCATTTACTTTTGAGTATAATTTGCATCGTATGAAAAACCTACCAACTTGCACCTTGGTAACACCAACATATAACTGGCCTGATGCTCTAGAGTTATTGCTACTTAGCATTACAAAACAAAGTGTTATGCCTAATGAAGTGATAATTGCAGACGACGGTTCAAGACAAGAAACAAAAGAGTTAATCGAAAAATTTCAAAAAGATTTCCCGGTTCCATTGATTCATATATGGCATGAAGATAACGGCAATCAAAAGCCGAAAATCATGAACAAAGCCATTGCAAAAGCAAAATACGATTATATTGTTGAGATTGATGGCGATATTATCATGCACAAAGATTTTGTAAAAGACCATCTTACTTATGCCGAAAAAGGTTTTTATCTTTTTGGTTCTCGTGTTAATATTCAACAAAGCATTCTACAAACAATTTTTAACCAAAAAATCGTTTCCTTCAATTATTTTTCAAAAGGGATTAAAAAACGAGGTCGAACATTACACATCCCTTTTTTGATGCATTTTGCAAAAACCTACTCCGAACGCTCTCAAAAATTAAGAGGCTGCAACATGTCGTTTTGGAAATCGGATTTTATAAAAGTAAACGGTTTTAATGAAACCTTAGTAGGCTGGGGAATTGATGATTCCGAAATGATTCAACGACTTCACAATATCGGGATTAAAGGAAAAAGATTAAAGTTTGCCGGACTTGCTTATCATATTTATCATAAAGAACAGTCGAAAAGTCATATTGAAATCAATAATTTAATTGAGCAAGAAACCACCGAAAAGAAGTTAACAACAATTGAAAAAGGAATAAACCAATATTTATGAGTTCAAATTCGAAATATACGGTTGCAGTAATTCTAATTAATTACAATTCTAGTGATTTCACCATAAACTGTATCCGAAAAATTGTTGAAAAAACAGACACATCACTTTCGTATCAGATTATTGTTGTTGATAATGCATCAGAAACAACAGACTTTCTCAAAGTACAAAACTTTTGCAATACCACTAATTTACCAAACCTAACATTAACCCGAAGTAATATCAATACTGGGTTTGGTGGTGGAAACATGATGGGAGTTCATTATGCCAATTCAGAATATTATGCTTTTGTGAATAATGATTCTATCTTTTTAAATGACTGTCTTTCTATACTGGTGAAAACCATGCAAAATAATTCTGATTATGGAATATGTGGTCCTTTGTGCTTTAAAGAAGACATGACCTTGCTGCCAACAATCGATCATTTTGCATCACCTTTAAAAGAAGTATTGGGTAGAAAATTTCTTGAAAAGATTAATCCGAAAAGATATCCAAACCGAAAAAAACAATATACTATTCCACAACAAGCTGAATTTGTGTCTGGAAGTTTTATGATATTACGCGCAGCTGATTTTAACGCAGTGGGAGGTTTTGATACCAATATTTTTCTTTATTACGAAGAAACCGATTTATGCAAACGTTTACTGAAAATAGGAAAAAAGGCTTTTTTAATTCCTGAAGCGCAATTTATCCACTACCACGGAGTAAGCACACCAAGTTCAATTTTAATAAAAACTGAATTAAAAATTTCATTTTTATATATCATCCGAAAGCATTATGGCTTCATTTGGCATTGCTTTTTATTACACTACCTACAAGTACAATATTTCTTTAAGAGCCTATTCAAACCAAAATATTGGCCTTTATTTAAAGTCTTATTTAAAGGTGCTTCCTTAAGTGATTCCTTAAAAACCAAGCAAAAAATACAACCTAATTTATAGGTAAATTATTCATTTTTCGAACCAATTTTTCGAAGTGCGTTTGAAAATAGAAATCGTAACCTGGTGTATTACCAACAGGAAAAACCACTGGATTATCCGGATTTGCCTCTAGCAATCGTGGATGTTTCAATCCTTCGGCAATAGCGTATGCAAAAGTTTGATTAGCAATTACAAAACGAGAAGATTTAATAATACTAGCCATTTCCATAAAATCTTTCACATCATAAAATTCGCTATTAGGAACTCCAATTTTAAAATCGGCATATTCATCTTTAGTTCCTAGAAACAATACATCAGTATAGGAGTTAAGAAAACTGTAATCAACAAATGGATTTCGCGATCTGAATGTCCTTACTACAACAATTTTATTTTTAATTGTAGGGTGTGCAGCAACATCTAAATATGAATTAGACATATTCGCATGGACTCCAGTTAAATGAAAATACCAACGTTCTGAATGAAAAGCATGCGAGATAGGTAACTTCCTAAACAAATCTAGGTTTACATGCACTTCTTCATCGTTAAACACTCCAACAGTATTCAAATACGATTGTTCCTGTAACAACGGAAGTAACATTTGTGCAGAACGGTTTGAAAGCATAATATTGCCTGAGGGATGCTTAAAATAATCTCCCCCTTCAGACTGATTGGTATGCAAAAACAAATTACAAGTATGTGTTTTTGAAAGTTCTTTTATAACAGGCAATGCGTATAGTATATCCCCTAAATGTCCCGAATGTTTGAAGTTTAATACCTTTTCATTTTCAACAGCTTCCCAAATTGCATTGTATTTCGATTGTAAATCTGGATTAAATTTATCGAGATACTTTTGTGCCTTAAGCGAGATTTTATATTCGAAATATTTTTTCTTATTAAATTGTCTGTACCAGAATTTTCGTAACTCTATTTTAATTTTTTTCATTTAAGCATCAGTATTTAAAAAAACTGTATCTAGTTTTTTATAGTTGGTTTGAATATCAAAAAAATCCGTGAAAAATGTTTTTGCCTGGTTTTCGATTTCCTTGTAAAATACAGTATCCGAAAGTAATTTAGCTATATTCGATGCAAATATTTGTACATCGTCAGAATACAAACAACCGTTATTGGTTTTGTTCGGTAGTCCATCAACACCTTTCTCGGTACAAACTACAGGAACTCCAAACGATAACGACTCTACTACTTTAATTTTTAAACCGGTTCCTGACAACATCGGACAAATCGTAATCTTACTTCTTTTATAAAAATCTGATAAATCCTCCACATACGAAACCATTTCAATATTATCAAAATTAGGTATATGCTTTGTGATACTACCAATTATAGTAATATTATATTCTTTAGGTAATTTTGGATAAACATTTTCGAAAAACCAATTTGCAGAATTGACGTTATGACTATTATCACTGGCCACATATAAAATATCAATTGTTTTTGGGTGCAATCTATTGTTGAAATGATTTGGCAAACTATGAGGAACCAAATCAATTTTAGCATTTACAAATTGTGAAAACAGGTATTTTTCTTCATTTGAAATTACCCATACTCTATCGAATCTATTTAACAACCGCATTTCTTCTTCGAAATAAGCACCTAATTTAAATCGTTTAAGAATTTTAAATTGAGATGTTAAAAAATCATGAGTATCAACTATAAACGTAGATTTTATATTTTTAGGCAATTTATCCAACAACGGTGCCCAACAAGCATACGAAATGATTACAAAATCATAAGAATTTGACTGAACAATAGTTGCAAACGCTTCTTTTTGTTTGTATTTCGTTCGATCAAAATCTTTTAGTCCCCCAAAAAATTTTCTCGGAATAGAATGCAAAAGCAAATACTTTAATCTGTTATTTCGAATACTTAGTCTATTCAATAAGAAACCATTCTTAATTATATTTCTGTCCTTCATAACTTGTAGAGTATCTTCAGTCATGGTTTTGGAGTGCTCAGAAACAAAATCAACCTCAATTTTTCTATCTTCAAAATACTTCAAAAGGGCAAGTGCTCTGGCATTGTTACCTTGACTTACATGCAACGGATAATCGGGATAGAAATAAAGGACACGCATGAATATTATTTTATTACCAAATTCAAGCAACAAACAATTATTCTTGAATTTAATGTAATTTTGTTTTTTACAAATGTATAATAATTTTCATCATGAATACTGAAGTACACAATGCGTACGAAATCATAAAAAACGGAGGCATTATTTTATACCCCACAGATACAGTATGGGGAATAGGTTGTGATGCCACCAATCCTGAAGCAGTTAAGAAAATTTATGCTTTAAAACAGCGGGAAGAAAGCAAAAGTATGATTGTATTAATGAATGGTGAGCGGATGATGCACAATGTTTTTTCAACTATCCCTGAAGTTGCTTGGCAGATTTTAGATTTATCGGAAAAGCCTACTACGCTTATTCTGGACAATCCGAGAAATGTAGCAGACAATATCGTTGCAGAAGATAAAACATTGGGCGTTAGGTTGGTTAAAGAACCTTTTTGCTTTAAACTCATGGAACGAATGAAAAAGCCTTTGGTTTCAACCTCAGCAAATATTTCCGGACAACCTACTCCAAAATCTTTCAAAGAAATAAGTCCTGAAATTTTAAAAGGTGTAGACTATGTGGTAAATTTGCACCACGATAAAATTTGCGACAAACCCTCAACCATAATCAAGTTAAGTGGTGACAGTCAAGTGAAAATTATTCGAAAATAGTTTGCTTTATTAGTTAACAACTGCCGAGTAAATCACAGTTTATAGTTTACGATTTACAGCCAAAAGCTTAAATACTAAACATTTATGCTTTAAATAGCCCAATGAATTACAAAGAAGCTTTACAAGATAAAATATTCGAAATCATAGCTCAAGCCGCACAGGAACTTAACATTGAAACCTACGTTATTGGCGGATTTGTACGTGATTTAATTTTAAAAAGAAACCATAAAAAAGACATCGATGTTGTTGCAGTAGGTAGTGGAATCGATTTGGCTTTAAAAGTTTCTGAGTTAATACCCCACAACCCGAAAGTTCAAGTTTTTAAAAACTATGGAACCGCCATGCTTCGTTATCAGGATATGGATATCGAATTTGTTGGTGCCAGAAAAGAAAGTTATCAGTTTGAAAGTAGAAATCCAGTAGTCGAAAACGGTACTTTAGAAGATGATCAGGACCGACGTGATTTCACTATTAATGCCTTGGCTATTTCACTAAACCAATCCAATTTTGGCGACTTAATTGATCCATTCAATGGGTTAACCGATTTAGAGAATAAAATTATTAGAACGCCTTTAAATCCCGACATCACCTATTCTGACGATCCGTTACGAATGATGCGTGCGATTCGATTTGCCTCGCAATTAAAATTTGAGATAGAAATTGAATCTTTTGAAGCAATTTCCAGAAATAAAGATCGTATTACTATTATTTCGGGGGAACGTATAGTAGATGAATTGAATAAAATTTTAATCTCCGATAAGCCTTCGATAGGATTCTTGCTTTTATACCAAACCGGATTATTAGATATTATTTTACCGGAACTTACCGCTTTAAATCAGGTGGAAGAAATTGAAGGTCATACGCATAAAAACAATTTCTACCATACATTGGAAGTAGTTGATAATATTTGTCCGAATACCGATGATGTTTGGCTACGTTGGGCTGCCCTATTACATGATATTGGTAAAGCGCCCACTAAAAAATTTAATAAAAAACAAGGTTGGACCTTTCACGGTCATGAATTTTTAGGCGGAAAAATGGTCAAATCTATTTTTGAACGTCTTCATATGCCGCTTAACCAAAAAATGAAGTTTGTTCAAAAAATGGTTATGATGAGCTCGCGACCAATTGTATTAGCTCAAGATATTGTAACCGATTCTGCAGTGCGTCGTTTGGTATTTGATGCAGGCAATGATGTAGAAAACTTAATGACTTTATGTGAAGCAGACATTACCACCAAAAATCCTAAAAAATTTCAGAAATACCATAACAATTTTAAAATTGTTCGTCAGAAAATAGTTGAAGTAGAAGAAAGAGATCAGGTTCGTAATTTTCAGCCACCAATTACCGGTGAAGAAATCATGCAACTCTTTAATTTAAAGCCTTCACGTGAAATTGGTGTTTTAAAAGAAGCTGTAAAAGAAGCGATTTTAGAAGGTGAAATTCCAAACGAATATCAAGCAGCCTATGATTTTGTATTAAATCGAGCTGAAAAAATGGGTCTAAAACCAAATTCATAAATTGAATATGATAAAACTAACATTTATCATATTCTTTCAAAATAAAACAAACAACATTTGCACTCATAAAGTAGAAGCACTATGAACTTTAATAAAATTGCCAAAACCGCTTTAGTTTTAGTTTATCTCGTAATTATAGCAGGAGCACTTGTTCGTATGACTGGTTCTGGCATGGGTTGCCCCGATTGGCCCAAATGCTTTGGATATTATATTCCGCCAACCGATGTAAAAGAATTAACATGGGAAGAAAATCACGAATTCAAAAAAGGACAAGTGATTATAAAAGATGAGGCGCTTTGGGTTGCAAAAACCAATTTTAAAACAGGAGCAACTTACAATCCCGAAAATTGGGAGAAATACACCAAACATGATTATGCACTTTTCAACCCTACTCATACATGGGTAGAATATATTAACCGTTTGTTTGGTGCTTTGGCTGGAATTGCGTGTTTCACTATGGCTGTAGCTTCATTTTGGCAATGGGAAAAAAGCAAAAAAATCACTTTGCTTTCTTGGCTCGTTGTTTTCATGATGGGGTTTCAAGGATGGCTTGGTGCTACTGTGGTTTACAGCGTATTGAACCCTATAAAAATAACATTACACATGATAATGGCTTTACTGGTAGTAGCAGTCATTCTATATATTATTCGTTTAGCAAAACCATCTGAAAATCCAAAAATATTTAATGCTGCTTTTAGAAATGTATTATGGATTTCTATCTTTTTAACGCTAATCCAAGTGGCTTTAGGAACGCAAGTCCGTCAATTTGTAGACGAACAAATAAAATCGGGAATTGGAAATGAAACCTTATGGCTAAGCAATCCTGAGGTTACGTTTTATTTCCATAGAACATTTTCATTTATCGTATTGTTTTCCAATTTGTTCTTATACCTCAGAAACAAACGTTTAAACTTAGGTTTCAATAAAATAAACTGGGTTATGCTGCTTATTTTGGCTGAAGTCGCATCTGGAATTGCCATGTATTATTTACATTTCCCTTTTGGCAGCCAAACGATTCACTTGGTTATGGCTTCTATATTGTTTGGAGTACAATTCTATATGTTATTGGAATCGAACAAAAAATAACTAGCCTATCCAATCTTTAAAGTCGTTTACTCTTTCACGGGCTACAATAACCTCATCATCATGATAGGATGGTAAGATTACTTTTAGCCTTGAATTACTGTGCATTTGAATTTCTTTTATGGCTTTTAAAGCAATAATGAATTTACGATTAACACGATAATACTCTTTCGGATCTAGCTCTGCCTCAATTTGCTCCAAAGTACCTTCTAAAAGATAATCTCTGTTATCGTAAGTATGCAAATAAGTACCTTTATCCTGACTGAAGAAACATTCAACTTCTTCTATGTTTATTAGCTTTAGTTGTGAGCCAATTTTAACGGTAAATCGTTTTTTATAGGATTTATCAATTGGATTGACCAACATTTTCTTGATGGTTTCAAAGTCTAAAGCCAAATTCTGAGGTTGACTCCTTTCTTTGAACTTGTTTAAAGCTACCAATAAATCATCTTCATCTATGGGTTTTAACAAATAATCAATGCTGTTTAATTTGAAAGCGCGCAGTGCGTACTCATCGTAGGCAGTAGTAAAAATGATTGCGCTTTTAATATCGATTTGCTCAAAAATTTCAAACGATAAACCGTCAGACAATTGTATGTCTAAAAAAATCAAATCAGGATGCGGATTGCTCGCGAAATACTGCAGCGATTCTTCTACAGAATGCAACATGGTTTTAATTTCGAAACCTAATTTTTCAACTTTTCGCTGAAGCAGTCTTGCTGCTGGTTTTTCGTCTTCAATAACTATAATATTCATTTTGTACTATGAATTTAATCGAATATATATTTTTCTAAATCAGGCCACTTTTGCTTCAGATTTATTTTTGGTTTTCTGCATACATAAACCGGAATGTTATTCTCTTCATCTATGGCATATTTGTGATGTATTTTTTTTACCAAAATGTGCTCATCAAACAAACTATAAATTACTTCATCTTCATTTCCAATACTTATAAATACTTCACCATCCATATTACCCGGACCCCAAGTCCAAAAACTGCCGTGTGCGCAAACCGGATCTGGTAAATTATAGGTGTCTCCGAGAATTTTTATAGCTCCTGCTTCTCCATAGTTTTCGGCTAAAATAACACATTTGGCTCTTTCAGTTTTAGGCAACGACTGGTATAAACTATCGACCAATTTTACTTGTTCGTCCCACCCGAACATATCTGCATAATCGTTTGTTAGTATGATTCGTCCATCACTTTCAGGCTTAAGTTTTGCATACTTTACATAAGTATCAATAGGTAAAACTGGTGTAGCTTTAGGAATAAAATAAACCGCAGGAAGCAAAAGTATTGCCCCTACAATGTAATTCCAATATGGTTTTCTTTGAAATATCTTTTCAATAGCAACAGCACCTAAAGCAAACAAAACAGGATAAACTATAAAGAAATAATAGCCTTTAGACTGCAATGCCCACATAGTTAAGAAAACAACCAACACTGCTACCCCTATACTTTTATATTTTTTAAGTTCTGAAGCAAAAAACGAAGCGAATAAACCAATTAAACTTATGGCTAAAGTAAAAGGTGATTTAAGCTGTTCTAGTGCAAAATCAAAAGGCCCTAATTCATCTAGTTGTGATTCTTTTAATTTCTGCAAATGAGTAAAAAGGGGAAAATGGTGCTCGAATTGCCAATAAATATTTGGCAACATTAAAAGTAAGGCAAGAACTCCCGAAATATAAATCCATTTGTTTTTAAAAAGCGCGCCTTTTTCATAAAATAGCAAGCCTATTGCCACACCAAAACCGAATACCAAAAAAGTATATTTGTTTAACAAACCTATCCCTGAAGCAATTCCTAAATAAACCAAAAACTTAACGTTTTTAGTATTGATGTATTTTATTAAAAAATAAAAACCTAAAGTCCAGAAAAACTGATCGAAAGCTACTGGCTGAAATAAAGTATGATTTCTAAAAAATGGTACAAAAGCCAACACCGAAATACCTGCTAAGAAAACTGAATTTCTTTTGCCTCCGAGTTCTTTTGCCATCAAACAACATAAAATTAATATTGCGACACCTGCCAAAGTTGGAAATAAACGTACCCCCGCTAATGAATACCCAAAAAGAAAATGAGCAATTTTTCCAATTACAGCAATAAACGGAGGAAATTCCATATACCCCCAAGCCATGTGTTCGCTAACAGACAAATGAAGTAACTCATCACGATGAAACCCGTAATTTATATTTCCAAAAAGTTGTATTATCAGTTTAACAGCGGATAGCAGCAGTATAATTGGCAAGTATTTTTTCATTTGTTTTTGATTGGATTATATTATTCCCATTTATTCTGATTTGCATTTTCTTTCTCCATAAACTCTTTAATTTTTCGTTGTTCCCAATTGCTATTAAAAATTAAATTGTGTCCAAATACACTAACAGCGTGTGAAAGCAATCCAATCCCCCAAAAAAAGGCTGTGAAGAAGTTTTCAAATTTAAAATAACTTTCTCCAGGTTTCAAATTACTGATGTTTAAAAAAACAATCAAAACATTAACCAAAATGTAAGCCGTTAAGTGTGAGTAAAATCCTTTGAGTCTTCGAACTCTTTTCTCGGCATGTTTATAGCGTTCTTCAAAAGAATCGTTTGTGTTTTCCATGTTATTTCCAGTCATTTTTTCTTCGTTCATCTTCTTCCATTAATTCTTTAATCTTATTTTCTTCCCAGTCTTTTCCTAAAAAGGGAAGCAAATTAAATACACGTAATCCATGCATTAACAACCCTATGCCCCAACCTAACAAAGGCCAATAAAACCAAATATCGTTAGGCGATGTCATAATGTTTACTACAATAAAAAAAATATTAACTATGATATACGCTGAAAGATGTCCGTAAAAACCTTTTATTTCATGAACTCTTTTTTTAGCTCTTTCATACTGCTCTTGTTCATTAAAATTTGCATTCATATTATTTCCAGTTTGTTTTAGAGTTGTTTTTATTCATGATTTCTTTGATTTTTCGTTCTTCCCAGTGTGAACCATACCCAAATACTCCGAAGGCATGTATTACCAAACCACTTCCCCAACCTAGCATTGGAAACCAAAACCATTGGAAATCGGATGTTTTTAAATTGATTACTATTAATATTGGAATCACAATACAATACGACATTAAACTTCCGTAAAAACCTTTAAGCGCTTCTACCTTTTTCTTAGCTCTATAATAAGCCGTATCATCAGTAGTTTCCTTTTTAATTTCCATTACTCCTACTTGTTTGGTTAATAGTGGTAATTCTACAGTAAATTCTTTTTCATTTTGATAAACCATAACCTTCCTATTGGTTACTAAAGCATATCGACTGATAATGTTTTGTAAGCCTACGCCTTTTCTATCGCTGAGTACTTCCTTCTTTTGTAAATCGTTTTGAACAATTAAATTACCGTTGCGTTCAAAAATTCGGATGTAAAGTGGTTTCTGTTCGCTTACGACATTATGTTTTACGGCATTTTCCAACAACAATTGCAGCGACAACGGAACAACTTTCGCTTCTGGATTGCTTATTTTTTCTGGTAGTTCATAAAAAATACTGTTTTCGAAACGCATTTTTAACAAGTTCATATAGGTTTTTGCAAAAGCTAATTCTTCTTCCACACTTACCAATTCTTTATCCCGCTGTTCTAAAACGTAGCGGTAAATTTTAGAAAGTGAGGCCGTAAACTTTTGGGCACTATCCGGATTTTCTTCAATAAGCGAGCTCAATACATTTAAACTGTTAAACAAAAAATGCGGATCGATTTGATTTTTTAAACTTTCAAACTGCGCCGAAGCCGTTCCTGCAATAATTTTTTGTTGCTTTACTCGGTTTTCCTGATAAGCTCTGTAAAAAAATATGGTATGCGCTAGTAAGGTAAGAACCAATGTAATTATAGATGATACTATATAATTTGACGCTTTTTCATGACTAAAAAACTCGTCTAATGTTGCTTTTTCAATCACCACAACTTCAAAAAGACGCAACAAAAAAATAGTACCAATTGAAACGACAAACGAACTTGCAAAGCCTATAAAAATTCGCTTTAGGGTAAATCTATCGTTGGTGAAAATTCTATCTAAAAAAACAAATACCGAATAATTAACCATATACAAACAAACGGTATACAGTAAGGTGTATTGAAAGTTCATTAACAAAGCATGATTCCATGCAATTGTACTTCCGGTTAGCCAACTCAAGAAAGTTATCACCATAAAAATGGCAATTCCAATACCAATTCCTCTTAAAAATTCTTTTAGATATTTATTCATTGTATATGAACTATAATTTAGCTTTTAAATAAGCCGATGCAATAAACCCTATTCCCATTCCGATAAGCACACCAACTGTCATTTTATCGAAATACATTCCTAAACCTATGCCTAAAAACATACATCCAATAAACACACCGCTTGCAACTCTATTTCTATTTTCCATGATTTAAATTTTTAAGATAATTATTTACCACAGTTTGATAAAACTTCATTAGCACGTTCTAATCCCCAGCTTGGATGAAAAGGAGTTTCGGGTTTAAATTTAGCGAAAAGTCCGATAGAACGCTCAACTTCTGCACACATTGGCTTCGTATCTTTACCCCAATATTTAGCTCCTCCAATTTCAAATTCCGCTTTAGAAAAAACAACTCTAGGATTTTCTGGAGCAATAGCCTGAGCTTTATAATATTGTTCCATTGCCTTAGAAGAGTACTTCATTCCGTTAGCCATTGGATCCTGAATAATCCATGCTGTATAAATCATCGCCTGAACCACCATTATCTCTGGATTATTTGCGCTTACCATTGCCGCATCATCTAATGCGGTTTGTGCTTTTTCTAAATACGCTGGATTTTTACTTTTATCTTGCGATTTAAAAGCTTCAATAGTATTAATGAATGCTACATAATAATTTGGCAACCAATTGTTTTTCTCAACTGAGGCTATTCTTTCGAAAATTGCTGCAGCTTCTGTCGATTTCCCTTCTTTCCACAATTTTAAAGCTTTTTCCATACCTTGTTCGTATTGAGTAGGTGATTGCGCGAAAGTTAAACTGCAAATGAATAAAACTAAAGATGTGATAACTCGTGTCATAATTAAAAGTTTAAGTTGTTTTATATTTTTAATGTTTTTGTAATTAATTATAGTTCAAATGTATTTCAGATTGCATTCCTATAAAACTTAAGTTTACCGAATTGTTATTTTTTAAGGATGAACTGTTTTTTTGAGAGTTGCAAAGTAGTCCTCATGCTTTGAAAACTACAAGTTATCCAATTGATTTTTGGCTTTATCCTGACTGATTGTCCAAAAGAAGCCAATGAAAAAAAAGCGATCGGCCGGCTGTGTAATTGCTTGACGCTGAAATTGCCCACTTAAATCGGCTGAATTAGCATACTGATACCCAAAAACATTGTCTCTTCCTAAAACATTAGACACCGAAAAGTACAAAATCTTTTGAGGCGAAAGCAAATACGCCCAACTCATACTCAAACTATTGTATTGTTTTGTTTTCCCATTCATGAATTCCGTTTTATTCGGATTGTTATAGGGCCTTCCCGTAGCAAATGTATTGGTAACACTTAATTGCGATTTCCAATCGTTTATCCAATATTTCCCTACTAACGATAAGGTGTGACGCGCTACAAAACTTGGCGTAACTTCGGCAGTATAGTTTTTATAATCTCTTTTACTATCAATAAATGAGTACGAAATCCAGTAATCTAAATACTTAACCGACTTATTATCGCGCCAAAACACATCCAGTCCTTTTGCATAACCGAAACCATCATTGGTATAATTACTCGAAAACATTGGCGAGTTGGAATCATATTTCACCAAATTGGAATAATCTTTAAAAAAAAGCTCTGCACGTAGCGTTTTTCCATTATTACTGTATAAATAATTAAGAATATAATGTGCTGTTTTTTCGTAATCGAAATTGGAATGATATTTTAAATAATCCTGCTTCGGGTTTTGGTGGAAATCGCCATATGCAAAAGACAACTGTCCTTTTTTACTGGTTTTATAGGCAATAGAAATTCTCGGGTCTACAATACTTTTTTGAAGTAAATCGCTATTCATAGCGCGAACCCCCACTTTAGCTGCAAATTTTCTTGAAAAGAATATATCCGATTCGGCATAAATTGCTCCAATATCATTTCTAAATCCGCTGAAATAAGTCCCAGTAGCATAATCGGAATAATTTTCATCGAAATCGGTAATAAAATAATCTCCACCAAACGTAAGATTAAAAGCTGTGGATATTTTTTTGGTGAATTTCAGTTTTAGATGAGATGCATTTTCACGATTGTAAAGTTGGTTCAAATTGAGTCCCATTTTATTCTGACTATACCCGAAGCTCATTCCGGTTTGCACGCTCCAACCTGAACCAAAATTACCTTTATAAGAAGAATTCAAATAAAAATTATTGTTTTGAGTATCAACTCGTAATGGCTCAGCATAATTAATGTCTTTCTGATTTAAATCGAAAGTAGCATAATCGAAAGCCGCATAAAATTTAAACAATCCGTTATCAAAATGACGTCGAAAAACTGTTTCTCCCGACAACGACTGATATGGTTTATTCCAATCTACATTTTGTTTAATTACTTTTTGATACGGTTCTAAATTGATATAAGACAAATTAAATGTCAACGATGCTTTCTTCCATTTTTGAGTATTTCCCAGACCTAAACCTACCGTCATAAACGACAAATCGGTTTGATTTTGTTCGGCTTCATCTTTGGTGTTAAGCAATAAAACACTTGATAAAGCATCACCAAACTCGGCAGAATAACCTCCCGTAGAAAATGTCATTCCACTAAAAAGAAATGGCGAAAAACGGCCGCGAGTTGGCAAATTATTTGCTGAAGCACCATAGGGCTGTGCCACTCGAATACCATCTACATACGTTTGAGTTTCATCAGACTCCCCACCACGCACAAACAAACGACCACTTTCGCCAACAATTTGAGCTCCTGGTAACGTTTGCAATGCTCCAATAATATTTCCGGCAGCTCCTGCCGTAGTAACGATATCCAAAGGCTTGAGGGCGGAAACTTTCGAATTGTCACCCGCTTTAAATGAACCAGCAGAAATTACAACTGCATCGAGTACATTTTCGCTTTCTTTAAGTTTTAAAGTTTGTGTCTGGTAAGTTTCTACAACAATTGGCATTCTAAAAGTATCAAAACTCAAAAAAGTAACCACTAAAATTTGGTTTCCTTTTTCATGGGTTTCGAACGAAAAATTACCATTACTATCTGATGTACTACCATCGTAAGCGCCTTCAATAAAAACATTTGCTCCAGCTAAAGGCTTTCCTTTTTTATCGATGATTGTACCTGAAATTGTTGTTTGAGCCATCATCTGGAATTGACACAACAAAAACAAAAATGAAATAACTTTATACATTGTATTACTTTTTAATGGAACAAATTTCCATTAGAAACACAAGATACTCTAAAAAAACATCCTGAATTGTTATTTTTTATGGATGAACCGTACCGCAAAAAAAATTTGTACTTTTGAAGATACATCAACAATCATATTATGAAATACATTCTTTTATTTCTTTTATGCTGGACATCAATATATTCGCAGGAAACGAAAAATACGTATGATGAAAAACTAGCCAAAGAACTAGGTGCAGATGAATACGGAATGAAAAATTATGTTTTTTGCATTTTAAAAACCGGAAGCAATACTACTGCCACAGCCGAAGAAAGACAAAAATATTTTGAAGGACATATGGCTAATATTAACCGTTTAGCCAAAGAAGGCAAATTAGTTGTTGCAGGGCCATTCATGAAAAACGATCGTAACTATCGAGGGATTTTCATTTTTAATTGTTCTACCGTTGAAGAAGCACAGAAATTAGTAGACACCGATCCAGCAGTAAAAGCTAAAATATTTGAAGTAGAACTAATACCTTGGTATAGTTCTGCAGCTTTAATGGAAGTTTCAAACCTTCATGAAAAAATTTCAAAAACTAAAATTTAGTCATGAATATCGAAGAACTCCAACAACTTTGTAAATCACTGCCACATGTAACCGAAGATGTAAAATGGGGCAGCGATTTGTGTTTTTGTATCGGTGGGAAAATGTTTTGTGTGGTGGGACTAAGTCAATCGCCAACAACAGCTTCATTTAAAGTTTTAGATGACGAATTTGAAGAATTATCCACACGAAAAGGCTTTATTCCTGCTCCATATGTAGCGCGTTACAAATGGGTTTTAGTAGAAGATATTACAACTTTATCGGCAAGCGAATGGAAACATTATGTTACACAATCGTATAACCTTGTAAAAGAAAAACTTCCGGTAAAAATTAAAAAGCAATTAATTTAATTTTCAGGGTTAACAATAACGAATGTCTATTCAGATGAATTCATGATTGTTATTCGAATAATTATGAATCGTTCAACCATAAACTTTAACGTTTAGAGCAGCTCTTTTGTTTTTTCATTACTTATTTTTGTAGTTGAAAATTAATTTGAATTTCCATTTTCAATGAATAAAACCACTCACCTTCGCAAAAACCACAAACGCATTACGCTTCAAAAACTTAGCATCGTTTCGGTAATAATAGGATTTCTTTGTTCATTTCTTGCGGTTTCGCTAAAACACTTGACGGAACATTATGAAAGTATTTTATTCGATAAAGCAACTCTAAATTCGTCATTTTTTATCGTTTTCCCTATAATAGGATTGTCTGCAATTTACTTTTTAAGATATTATTTATTCAAAAAGAAAGAAAACAAAGGAATAAAAGAAATTTTTGAAAGTACTGATTCTCCAACAAAAAAACTCGCTATTTATAAAATCCCGTCGCATTTTTTTAACGGATTACTGACAGTAGCATTTGGAGGATCAACAGGCATTGAAGTCTCTACTGTAGTTGCATCTGCCGCTATTGGTTCAGTTGCGCAACAAAAAGAAAACGTCTTTAAGCGCCATAAAACTGAATTGATATGTGCAGGAGTCGCTGCCGGAATTACTGCCTTATTTAGCAGTCCGTTGGCAGGTATTCTATTTTCTTATGAGGTTATCTCCAGAAAAGTTTCCAAAACCTTTGCACTAACTACAAGTATTGCCGTTATTATTGCTTATTCGTTTATTCTTGTTTTAGATGAAAAACCGCTGTTTCAGGTCAGAGTAGAAACATGGAATCTTTATGCGATGCCGTATTTTTTATTGTTAGGAGTAATATCAGGATTAAATTCTATTTATCTTACTAAATGTGTATTGTACATAAAAAAACAATTTTCTAAAATAAACAATCAATCTTCAAAAATTATTTTCGGTTCTGTACTTATAAGTGCTTCATTATTTATTTTTCCAGAATTATATGGTGAAGGCTATCATGCAGTAAAAAAATTGTTTATAAATCCTGAATCTATCATATTAACAACCTCATTCTTATTGACTACTATAGGAATTCTATTTTTAAAACCTATCATCACCTCTATTACTTTAGCGTCTGGTGGCGATGGAGGTGTATTTGCGCCAAGCATGTTTATTGGTGCTTTTCTTGGATTGTTAGTGGCTACAATTTTAAACACCTTTTTTGATGCTGAAATAATTCCTCTCAATTTTATAATTATTGGAATGGCTGCTATGCTAAGCGCTAGTATTCACGCTCCTTTTACTGCCTTGTTTTTAATCTGCGGGTTAATAAATGACTATACCTTGTTTTTTCCTTTATTAATTGTTTGTATGGTTTCTAAAACAACTGCTAAACTTATTTATCCATATACTGTATATACTTATCAGCCAAACCCAACAATCTAAAAACCATGCCTACAGAAAAAATCAAACGCAATTACCGAAAAGCCAAATATGTACTTTATAAAGAAACCTTAGTCGATTTTAGAGAACATTTTTGGGCGTTTGTTGGTGCTTTTGTAGGTATTGGAATTATTGCCTACTTACAGTATAATATGTTCCCAAAAGAAGATTTTGTTTTTTTAATTGGTTCTTTTGGTGCCTCATGCGTATTGGTTTATGGGGTAATACAAAGTCCTTTAGCACAACCGCGTAATCTTATTGGCGGACATGTAATTTCTGCAATAGTTGGTGTTACCGCTGCAAAACTTTTTCCGGACACCATGTGGCTTGCTTCTTCAGTAGCTGTGGCTTCAGCAATTGTTGTAATGCAAATTACTAAAACATTACATCCACCTGGAGGAGCAACTGCATTAATAGCCGTTACCGGTTCTCCAACGATACTAAAATTAGGATACTGGTATGTACTTTCTCCCGTTTTAAGTGGTGCTCTTATTTTATTGATTGTTGCATTAATTTTCAATAACATGACCGCGAACCGACAATACCCTACCAATAAAAAGTTTACAAAATTCAAAAAGAAATTTACAAGTAAAATCAGCATTACCCAAAATGATTCAACTCAATAAAATACATCATGTTGCTATAATTTGTTCTGATTATGAACTATCAAAACACTTTTACACACAAATTCTTGGTTTGGAAATTGTGCAAGAAGTGTATCGAGAAGAACGCCAATCGTACAAACTTGACTTGGCAATAAACGGACAGTATTGCATCGAATTATTTTCATTTCCGAACCCACCCAAACGTGTTTCACGACCCGAAGCATCTGGATTAAGACACTTGGCTTTTGAAGTAAACAATATTGAAGAAATACGAAAGCATTTAACCCAAAACAACATTTTAGCAGAAGAAATAAGAATAGACGAATATACGCACAAACGTTTTTTCTTTATTTCAGACCCAGATGATTTACCTATAGAATTCTACGAGAGTTAATTAAAATCTTATCAACAATTAGCTTTTCTCAATTCATAATTCGCAATTAAATTTTACCTTTGACCTTTACAAAATATTGAATCATGGTTTATAAATTTAGAGTGATATTAGACGCTGAAGAAGACATTTTTCGTGATATTGCCATTCTTGAAGAAGACAGTTTAGAAGATTTACACAACGCTATTGTAAATGCATTTGGTTTTGATGGTACCGAGACAGGGTCGTTTTTCACTTGTGAAGACGATTGGACTTGGAATGAAGAAGACGAAATTCCATTGTTTGATACCGGCGATGTTCCAGGTGAAATGAAAACCATGGTCGATTTTAAACTAAACGACTTATTGCACCGTGACAGTACAAAAATGGTTTATGTATACGATTTCTTCAGTATGTGGACCTTCTTTTTAGAATTAGCCGCTATTGAAGAAAAAGAAGATGGTGAAACGTACCCAGCCTTATTATTTTCACATGGTGAACTACCCGCAGAAGCAGCTAGTAGCGGTTTCAGAGGTGGTGATTTAACCAACGATGATATTTATGGTGATTTTGAAGACGACATGGACGATGAAGATTTCGACATGTTTAGTGACGATGACACTTTTGAAGATTTTGGTTACGAAGAAAACTGGAACTAGTTTTTTTTGAGATACTAAGGTTCTGAGGTGCTAAGCAATTAAGGATTTTGTGTAAGGATTTTATTATTTTTGTATCTTTTAAAAATACAAAAAATGAGTACTTTCAGAGACCTTTTAATTTGGCAAAAAGGAATGAACCTTGTCACAGAATGCTATAAAACCACAAAAAAATTCCCTAAAGAAGAACTCTTTGGTTTAACATCACAAATAAGAAGAAGCGTAATCTCAATTCCGAGTAATATTGCTGAAGGTTATGGTAGAAACGGCAAAAATGACTATTTAAAGTTTCTGAATATTTCTTTATCATCATTATTCGAATATCAGACACAAATAGAAATTGCTTATAATATTGATTACCTTACCGAATTAGAATTTAACAACATATATGAAAAAAGCCGCGAGGTAGAGCGAATGTTAGTTTCCTTTATCGATAAAATTGAAAAACGAAGCTAAACCTTAACTCCTTAGCGTCTTAGTTCCTAAGAACTTTTAATAAACTATGATTAATTTATTCAACACCCACATCGACAACTTATCCATCCACCGTGTTGGAAACAAAAGTCGAAACGAGGCTATTTTCCTGTCTGAACAGCCCTATAATCTAAACGATGAGATTATGCCTCTTTTAAAAGAATTTTTCTTTAAACCTTTTCGCGATAAAGAAGAAAACTATTTTCAATTTGCGCATGATGTGGATTTGGATTACAACGAAATGTACAATTTCGCTAATGAAATTTTCACTAATCCGGGTAGTATTCATGAAGTATCAAAAAAAATAACAAAACACCTTTTCGAGCAATCAAATCATCCGCATATTAAAAATGGGGAAGTTTATGTTACGTACCTTACTAACGTTTCTATAGATAATAATGTAGTTGATGCTATTGGTGTTTTTAAAAGTGAATTAAAAGCCGATTTTCTTCAATTTGAAGAGAAAGAAGCCAATTTGGAAATGATTCTTCAACAAGGAATTAACTTAAACAAACTAGACAAAGGGTGTTTAATTTTCAATTACAAAAAAGAAGAAGGGTATAAAATTTTAACTGTAGACAGTAATCGCTATGATGCACGCTACTGGTTGGAGCATTTCCTTTCGGTAGATGCGTTTCAAGATGAAAATTTTATCACTAAAAAATATTTGAAATTCTGTCAAGATTTTGCCAAAGAAGTAGTTTTACCTGCCGAAGACAAAAAAGAAGAAGTAATGTTTATGAACCGAGCGGTAAATCACTTTGCTAAAAATGACAATTTTGAAGAATCGATGTTTTTGAACGAAGTAATTGACAACCCAGATTTGATCTCGGAATTCAAAAACTACAAAGTAGACAAAGGCGAAAAATACAGTATCGAAGATTTAACTTCTTTCCCTATTGCTAATGCTGCGGTTTCTGACGCGCGTCGTAAAATGAAAAATGTTATTGAATTAGACACAAACATTCAAATTAAATTGGATTTCATCAATCCAGAAAGTGCTGAGAAATTTGTAGAAAAAGGCTGGGACGAAGAAAAACAAATGTACTATTACCTTGTATATTTCAATAAAGAGCAAAAAAGCTAATCAAAATTCATATTCAATAAAAGCCTCGTACAAAATTGTGCGAGGTTTTTTTATTAAATGAAAAACTTTACAAGTAATAGCAGAATAAATCTGACATATTTTTAGTAATTTGGCGCTCAGCAAAACCAAACTTAATGTCGGCTTCAATTATAATAACCATATGTATTCTGTTGCTTTTGGCTTATATTTTCGATATAAGTTCCTCAAGGACTAAAATACCTAGCGTCATTTTA
Source organism: Flavobacterium sp. IC2-16 (assembly GCF_055521455.1). Taxonomy (NCBI): domain Bacteria; kingdom Pseudomonadati; phylum Bacteroidota; class Flavobacteriia; order Flavobacteriales; family Flavobacteriaceae; genus Flavobacterium; species Flavobacterium sp. IC2-16. Next base: position 447,491 of record NZ_CM145480.1, read on the forward strand.
TTACTCTTTCTAGGATGGGCCGTTAAACAAGGTTCTACATTTTTTAAAATTGAAATTCCCGATCTAACTCCTATTTTGCCCATTTTAGGTACCATTGGATTAGTATTAATTGTACTTGAAGGTTCATTAGAATTAGAACTCAACCACCGAAAACTTGTTTTCATAGGTAAATCATCCGTAATGGCGTTTTTCCCAATGCTTATTATGAGTTTATTATTAGCCTATGCGTTTTATTATTTCGATTATGAAATTACATACAAACACGCATTGGCCAATGCCATTCCTTTTGCGGTAATTAGTAGTGCAATTGCAATTCCGAGTGCTCAGAACCTTATTTTTCGAAACAAAGAATTTATCACTTATGAAAGTGGTTTATCCGATATTTTTGGGGTTATTTTCTTTAATTTCATACTTCGAAACGAAGAAATTGTAGTCTATTCTTTCATCCGATTTTTCATGGACTTGCTACTTATTTTAGTGGTTTCGTTTATTGCTTCATTGGGACTTGCTTACCTTTTAAGTAAAATTAAGCACCATGTAAAATTTGCTCCAATCATTCTAATGGTAGTTTTAATCTATGATATTTCAAAGATTTATCATTTACCGGCTTTGGTTTTCATTTTACTCTTCGGTATTTTTCTTGGTAATTTGGATGAATTCAAACAATATAAATTCATTCAAAAACTACAACCTGAAATTTTAAACAAAGAATCGCATAAGTTTAAAGAACTAACAACCGAAATTTCATTTTTAATTAGAGCCTTATTCTTTTTACTATTTGGCTACCTAATTGAAACCCGTGAACTTCTAAATTCTGAAACGATTTTTTGGGCTGTTGGAATAACACTCGGACTTTTTATACTGCGTTACATTTTCCTTAAAATGCTTAAATTATCTATAAGACCTTTATTGTTTATTGCACCTCGTGGATTAATTACGATTTTAATTTTCCTTTCAATTCCTATAGAACAAACAACAAATTTGGTCAATAAGTCGTTAATTATACAAGTAATCATATTAACCAGTTTGGTTATGATGGTTGGCTTAATGACAAATAAAACTCCGAAAAAGGAAAATTTATCTGAAACAGACGCTTAATTTTAGTATTCAATTGCCTTTAAAATAATTGGTATGAAGTATGCTGAAAAAATCTTTACTTATATTGCTTATTGCTTGTAGTCAGTTGGTTCTGGCTCAGGATAAGCCTATAAAAAAAGATTCGGTAAAAGTGTATAAAACCATTGAAAATTATTCGAAAAAAAGAAATTTCACCAAATTTATACACCGATTAATTTTTAAACCTACCGAGAAAGCAAATACCAAACACAAAAAAAAACCTACTCACGCTGTAGCATCCGTTTTTAAAGGCTACGACTGTAAAATTATCAGAAATATAGACATTGAAACTTTAGATCCTTTTGGATATTCTGTAGAAAATAAAAACAAACTTCCTAAAAAATGGATTGAAAAAGCGGGTAATACCATACATGTCAAAACTCAAAAATGGACCATTCGCAATTACTTGCTTTTCAAAAAAAATGAACCTTTAGATTCGTTGCTCATTAAAGAATCGGAACGTCTGGTTCAACAATTACGCTTTGTTCGTAACGTAATAATTAGACCAGTACCTATACCAAATTCGAAAGACTCTGTGGATATTTCGGTTCGCGTATTAGATTCCTGGAGTTTAATTCCGACTGGTTATTTATCGTCTTCTCAAGGGAATTTAGAAATTACAGAACGTAATTTTTTAGGCATTGGTCATGAATTTGAAAACACAATCCGACAACGTTTTACAGATAGTGAAAGTGCTTATTCCATGCGATACAGCATACCCAACTTTAAAAACACTTTCATTAATTCAACTTTTTTATACGATGTAGATTTTGACAATAATTATTTAAAAAGCGTTACCGTAAATCGATCGTTTTTCTCACCTTACACTAGATGGGCTGGTGGTGTTGGATTTCAGCAACGGTTTTATAGGGACTCGCTAACCAATAGTATAAATGAAAAAGCTAAACTCAATTTCAAACATGAAACTATAGATGTATGGGGCGGACATGCTTTTCAAATTTTTAAAGGTGCTACGGAAAACGATAGAATTTCAAATTTAGCTACTACCCTACGATTCGAAAATCAGAAATACATTGAACATCCAGATATTACCTATGACCCCTACAGATACTTTAGCAATTCGAGGCTATTTCTAATGAGCTTAGGAGTTAATTCACGGAAATTCTCGGCTAACCATTATATTTTCAATAACGGAATTACAGAATACGTACAAATTGGAAAAACCTATTCGATAACTTCCGGATTTATGGATAAAAATGATTCTAAACGGAGTTATTTCGGGGGAAGATTTGCCTTAGGTGGTTTTTATCCTTGGGGCTATTTTAGTACCAACATTGAAGCCGGAACTTTCATCAACAATGGAGTGTCGGAACAAACTACAATTCGACTGGAAACGTTATATTTCTCGGACTTATTAGAAATTGGAAATTCCGACAGTTCATCAAACCTCAATTAACCGTTGGAAGCAACAGGATTCCTATAAAAAATGACCTCATAAGTTTAAATGAACCCAATGGTATTCAAGGTTTTAACAATCAAGTTTACGGAAGTAAAAAACTATTAATCACATTACAAACACAATCGTATGTTCCCGGAAGTTGGAACGGATTTCGATTAAGCCCTTTTTTCAATGCTACCTTTGGGATGCTTTCCGATGAAAATCAAAAATTATTAGGCAGTAGATTGTATTCGAAATTTGGATTAGGATTTATGATTAGTAACGATTATTTGGTTTTCAATAGATTTCAAATATCATTGGCCTATTACCCGAGTATCCCTGGTGATGGAAACAACATCATAAAAACAAATACTTTTAAAAATAGCGACTTACAATTACCTGATTTTCAAACAGGAAGACCATATATCACTCCGTACGAGTAAAAAGTTACGTAACAAAACCGATTATCTTTCGTCTTACCTTTATCAATCAAAATGCAAATATCTTGGAAACGATTCTTAAAATTGACCGTTTAAATAAAAAATATGGTGCTATCCATGCTGTGAATAATGTTTCTTTCGAAATCCAAAAAGGAAATGTTTATGGTATATTAGGACCAAACGGAAGTGGAAAATCAACCACTTTGGGCATTATTCTTAATGTTGTAAACCGAACTTCTGGCGAATATTATTGGTTTGACGGAAAGTTAGACACGCATCAAGCACTGAAAAAAGTAGGTGCAATAATTGAACGTCCTAATTTTTATCCGTACATGACTGCCGAAGAAAACTTAAAGTTAGTCTGTAAAATTAAAGGCATTCATTTTGACAAGGTAACTGAAAAATTAGAGTTGGTTGGCCTTATAGACCGAAAAGACAGTAAGTTTAAAACATTTTCATTGGGTATGAAACAACGGTTAGCAATTGCTTCTGCCCTGTTAAACGATCCAGAGATTTTAATTTTAGATGAACCAACAAACGGATTAGATCCACAAGGAATTCGTCAAATTCGAGATATAATCAAACACATTGCTTCATTAGGCACAACAATATTATTAGCTTCTCATCTTTTGGATGAAGTTGAAAAAGTATGTACTCATGTTGTAGTACTTCGCAAAGGAGAAGTTTTGTTTTCGGGTTCTGTTGATGGAATTATTGCCAATGAAGGCTTTTTCGAACTTCAAGCTCATGATAATATGGCACTGAAACCTATTTTGTTACAACATCCGGCTGTCGAAAAAATTGAAGAAGACAACGACAAGATTGTCATGTATTTAAAATCACCTCTAGAAGCCGATGAATTGAACCGCTATTTATTTCAGAACAATATTGTTTTAAAACATTTAGTAAAAAGAAAACACAGCCTTGAAGAGCAATTTTTACAACTTACCAATCATCAATAATCAAATAACACCTACGACATGAAACGTCTTTTAGATATAGAATTACAAAAGCTTTGGAAAAACAGATCCAGCAAAATACTAATAATTACATATTTTGTTTTGCTTTCATTTATTGCGTTAATTGCCTCCATAAAATTTGATATTGGTCCGATACATATTGACATTGCCGAAACTGGTATTTTTAATTTTCCTTTTATATGGCATTTCAACACCTTTATTGCTGCACTTTTAAAAATATTTCTTGGTGTTGTAATTGTTTCAATGATGGCCAATGAATATAGCTATGGTACGCTAAAACAAAACTTAATTGACGGAATGAGTAAAAAAGAATTCATCCTATCGAAGTTTTTAACTGTTGTTTTTTTAGCGGGAATTTCAACTGTTTTCGTGTTCATCATGTCCTTGCTTTTAGGATATAGTTTTTCATCTTATACCGAATTTTCAATTGTATTTAGTGATTTAGAATATTTAGCAGCCTACTTTGTGAAACTGATTGGATTTTTTAGTTTTTGCTTGTTTTTAGGAATATTAATCAAACGTTCAGCCTTTGCTTTGGGATTTTTATGTATTTGGTTCATTGTTGAAAAATTCTCATATGGATACTTAAAATACAATGTGTTTGATAAAAATCCTATGGTTGACAAAGTATATCAATTCTTCCCATTAGAATCGATGTGGAATTTAATAATAGAACCTTTTACACGACTTTCGTTTATCAAAACAATTGAAACGCAAATAGGTGTAGAAAACATCAAAGATTACAGCGTACATTTTTCTTCCATAACCATTGTAATTATTTGGACGGTCATATTTATCTTATTATCGTATAAAATTCTTATGAAAAGAGATTTATAGTATCTTTGTCGATACTATGCGTGCATTAATAAATAGACTTTACCTACTGGTTTCAGTACTGTTCACTACGTTTGTTTTCGGACAATATATTGCTATTGATAATGGTCAAACCCCAGATCAATTGGTTCAAAACTTATTCCCCGCAGGAACTTGTTTACAGCCTACAAACATTACGATTAACGGTTACGATTTTGGAAATGGCGAAAAAAGTTACGCCGCATTTTATAGTAATTCATCAGGATTTCCGCTTTCTTCTGGATTAATAATATCTACCGGTAGAGCATCATCTGCAATTGGACCAAATACTTCCTTGTTGAGTGAAGGCCCTACATCGTGGCCAGGTGATAGCGACTTAGAAAATGCGATAAACGAAAACAATACTATTAACGCTACAGTTGTAGAATTTGATTTTGTGGCAGTTACCAACTACATGTCGTTTAATTACATTTTTTCCTCCGAGCAATATTTAACAAATCCGAGTCAAAATCAATGTAATTATTCTGATGGTTTTGCCTTTCTTTTAAAACAAAATAGCGGCTCTTCATATCAGAACTTAGCTGTAGTTCCTGGAACAAATATTCCAGTAAAAGTAACAACTGTTAGAGGTTCTGGAACCGTTTGCCCACCAGCTAATGAGCAATATTTCGGTGGATTTAATGGTAGTGAACATCCTACTAACTTTAACGGACAAACAAAAGTGCTTGCTGTAGAAGCCGATATTACTCCTGGTGCATCCTATCATATCAAAATGGTTATTGCCGATCAAGGTAACAACTTATACGATTCTGCAATATTTATCGGCGGTCAAAGCTTTAGCAACGATTTTGTCATGGGCGATGATCGGTTAATTGCAGATGGGAATCCGCTTTGTCCCGGAGAAACTTTAACGGTAACACCCGATTATCAAGTTCCAGGAACGTTAAGTTATTCGTGGTTTAAGAATGATGTTCCGATTCCAGGTTATACTAATGTTAGCTCTCCAACTTACACTATTAGTTCCGCTGGTGTATACACCTTAATAGCTGATGTTGGCACTTGTACTGTTAAAGGCTATATTAATGTTGAATATGCTCCCGTTACAGCAAACAACACTACTTTAGTTAAATGTGGTGCAAACAATAATGCTACTTTCAACCTAACTACTGCTAATAGCGCTATTACAGCAAATGATCCTCAAATGACTGTTACTGGATTTTATCACAGCATAATTGAAGCTCAAAACCAACAATCGGCTATTGCAAATCCTCAAACTTATTCAAATACCGATGGTAATACTGTAATAGCACGCGTTCAAAATACTTTTGGGTGCATTGGTTACGCTACCATTACTTTAAGTGTAAAAAACAATGTTTCATTGAACCCAATCAACACGGTAAAAACTTGTGATTTAGATCAGATGCAGGATGGTTTATACCAATTCAACTTAAATAATATTACACAAACCATACAAACTAACAACACGCTTCCAGCCGGTTCTGTTATTCAATACTATAGCACATTACAAGACGCAGTAAATTCTCAAAATCTATTACCTAATCCATATTTTAATACAAATCCATACACTCAAACAATTTATGCCCAAGTTACTAACACTACTGATTGTTACAATCCACTAGCGGTTTCATTGTCTGTTAGCGCTTTTGCACAAGCAGATGTTACAGATGAATTGGTCCCAATCTGTGAAAATACTTCAGTAATTCTAGATGCAGGTAATGGTTACACATCATATAGTTGGAACACAAACCCTGTTCAAACTACACAAACCATAAATGCTACTAATGATGGAACTTATACTGTTACCATTACAAATTCAGATAATTGCCAAGCTTCAAAAAAATTTACGGTTGTAACTTCTGGACCGCCAACAATTACGAATATTGATGTTGTTAGTTTTTCCAACAATGGCAACTCCATTACAGTTTTGGTTACAGGAACAGGAGATTATGAATATTCGCTAGACAATGCTGTTTTTCAAGACAGTAATGTTTTTATTGGGGTTCAAGCGGGAGAATACATTGTATATGTTCGAGACAAAAACGGTTGCGGAAGCGTTGCTTCATACCCAGTTTACGTTTTAGATTATCCCAATTTCTTTACTCCAAATGGTGATGGATACAACGATTACTGGCAAATAAAGAATTTAGATAGTCAGTACCCAAATTCACAACTTTACGTTTTTGATCGATTCGGAAAATTATTAAAGCAAATCGCTCCTAACGGAAATGGTTGGAATGGGCAATATAACAATCAGCCATTACCTTCAGACGACTATTGGTTTTTATTGCAACTTGACAACGGAAGAACAATTAAAGGCCATTTTTCTTTAAAACGCTAAAGGATTTTAATTACTTTTGCTCAAAATTTTGTCCCCATGTTTTTGTTATCACCTAAAAGAATTGCTTTTATCATATTGTTTTTTACTCAACTTTGTTTCTCACAAAACGATTGCGTTGATGCTATTGTAGTATGTGGTAATAGTAGTTTTAGTGGATTATCAGCAACAGGGTCAGGATTTCAAGAATTATTTCCTGGATCAAACAACTGTAGTAGTGAAGAAAACAATTCATTATGGTTAAAAGTAACTATAGCTAACGGTGGTACACTAGGCTTTGACCTTATTCCCGACAGTAGTAATATTACTATAGACTTCGATTTTTTTGTTTTTGGACCTAATGCTACTTGTGGAAGCTTGGGTACTGCTATTCGATGTTCAACGACAAACCCAGAAGCTGCAGGTCAAAGAAATAATCACACCGGACTTAATGGTTCTGAAACCGATACAAGTGAAGGCCCAGGTAGAGAAGGTAACAGCTATGTTCGTTGGTTAGATGTTCAAGCAGGTGAAACTTATTTTATTGTTATTGATCGGCCAATAGGAACTAGTAATTTTTCATTAAACTGGACAGGAACAGCTACTTTTAGCGTCCCTCCTGTTGTAAATAACACCACTGGTGGAGCTACTTTAAACCTAAGTAAATGTGATTCAGACAACATTCAAGATAACTCTACAGCTTTCGATTTATCACAAAATACCAATTTAGCAATTGGTACTCAAACTGACATCAATGCCTCTTTCCACACTTCAATAAATGATGCTGTAACTAATTCTAATCCAATAGTGAATCCCTCATCATTTTCAAATACTAGTAATCCACAATCTATTTATATACGTCTTACCAATTCAATAACTGGTTGTTTTGTTACAGAATCTTTTACATTAACAGTAACTCCATATCAAACCAACTCGCCAGTTACTATTGAAGAATGTGATCTAGACAATGATGGTTTTACTGTATTTCATTTAAACGATAATGATTCTGTATTAACAGGTGGAAATCCAGATCTTGTTATTTCCTATCATCCAGCGGCAAATAGTCCTATTGTACTTCCTAACAACTATACCAATCAAATTGCTTTTACCAATGAAACTGTATGGGCAAAAATAACAAATACAGCATCGGGTTGTTATGCATTTAAATCATTCGATTTAATTGTTTTAAGTCCACCAACTGTTACATCAAGCCAATTAACTCAATGTGATTTTCAATTAAACCCTGATGGATTTACTACATTTAATTTAACACAGGCAAATTCAGCCATAACTGGAGGGAATCAGAATTACACCACTGCTTTTTATTTAAACACAGCAGATGCATCGTCAAATACTGGCGTATTAAATAATACTTTTACCAACACACAAAACCCTCAAACACTTGGTGTTCGTGTTACTGATACAGTTACAGGTTGTTATAGTATTACCACATTAACTTTAAATGTAAATGTAAACCCAACCATAACAACACCTCTTCGTCATTGTGATGATGATGGCACAGAAGATGGATTCGTTTCCTTTAATTTAGACAACGCTGGTTATCAAACTGGAGGGAATACTATTACTTACTATCAGTCGAGCGCAGATGCCTTGTTAGAAAACAATCCTCTTACACCAATTTTTACTAATACACAGATTAATTCACAACGTGTTTTTGCCCGAATTGAAAATGGAAATGATTGTATTGGAATAAACATTATCGATTTAATTGTTGACAAGCTTCCTAATATTGTCACTGATGACAATGCCGTTTATTGTTTTAACACACCAACAGTCCCTGTTACTTTAAATGCAGGATTAGGCAGCCAAAATCCAAATAATTTTACTTTTAGTTGGACACCGGATGGAGAAACCACCCCAACTATAGACGTTTATGCGCCCGGTACCTATACGGTTACTGTTACCAATTCAAACAATTGCTCGAAGACAAGAACCATTGTAGTAAAAGGCTCTGATTTAGCTATAGTGGAAAATGTATCAATTGTTGACTTAAGCGATGTGAATTCGATTACGATTTTTGTTGACGGCGATGAAAACGATTACAGTTATAGTCTTGATTTACCAAACGGTCCTTTCCAAGACAGCAATTATTTCTACGATGTTACTCCTGGGCTACACAACGTATACATAACTGACAAAGACGGTTGTGGAACAATTAAATATGAAGTTTCTGTTCTGGATATCCCTAATTTCTTTACTCCAAATGCCGATGGAATAAATGATACATGGAAAATAACAGGAATGGAAAAAGGACATTATAAAAATAGTATCATTTACATTTTCGACCGATACGGCAAATTACTAAAACAAATGAATCCTGCTGGAGATGGCTGGAACGGTATTTTCAATGGCCAACAAGTTCCTGCATCAGATTATTGGTATGTTATTGAACTTGAAGATGGCCGAACAGTTAAAGGTCACTTTTCACTGAAGCGTTAACCTATACAAAATAAAATTCCCTAAACTATTGAATAAATAATCGTAACTTTATAGTTATCACATTAAAAATCAATACTTATGGAAATTATCATCACATTAATTATTGGAGCTGTGGCGGGTTGGCTAGGAAGTCAAATCTTCAGAGGTAGTAGTTTAGGTTTACTAGGAAACATTGTTGTAGGTATCTTAGGCAGTTTTGTGGGTTACTGGCTACTCGGAAAATTAGGCATTAATCTTGGAGATGGCATTTTAGGCGCTATTCTAACAGGAGCCGTAGGCGCAATTGTGATATTAGCCTTAATCAATTTAATATTCAAAGGAAAATAAAAAAACCACTCTGTAAGAGTGGTTTTTCTTTATTATTCTACAAATTGAAATTAATCAATTTTAAAACGTTTTCTATCGTTTTCATTCAAATAGATTTTACGTAAACGTATTGATTTTGGCGTTACTTCTACATATTCGTCTTTTTGAATATACTCTAATGCTTCTTCTAATGAAAACTTAATTGCAGGAACAATACGTGTTTTATCATCAGCACCAGCAGAACGGAAATTCGTCAACTGCTTAGTTTTAGTAATGTTGATAACCATATCGTCTCCACGAGAGTTTTCACCAACTACTTGACCTTCATAAATATCTTCATTAGGATCAACAAAGAATTTACCTCGATCTTGTAATTTATTAATTGAATACGGAATTGCTTTACCATTTTCCATAGAAATCAATGAACCGTTGATACGACCAGCAATTTCCCCTTTATATGGTTGATATTCCAAGAAACGGTGTGACATAATAGCTTCACCTGCTGTTGCTGTTAACAACTGATTTCTCAAACCAATAATTCCACGAGATGGAATATTAAATTTGATAATCATACGCTCACCTCTTGGCTCCATGCTCAACATTTCACCTTTACGAACAGTTACAAATTCAACTGCTCTACCCGAAACGTTCTCTGGCAAATCGATAGTTAATTCCTCAACCGGCTCACATTTAACCCCATCAATTTCCTTGATAATTACTTGTGGCTGACCAATTTGCAACTCATATCCTTCACGACGCATCGTTTCAATCAAAACCGATAAGTGCAATACACCACGACCAAACACCATGAATTTATCAGCAGAATCTGTTTCGTTTACACGTAAAGCTAGGTTTTTCTCTAACTCTTTAGTTAAACGATCTTTTACGTGACGAGAAGTAACAAATTTACCTTCTTTTCCAAAGAAAGGAGAATCGTTAATAGTAAACAACATACTCATTGTTGGCTCATCAATAGCAATAGTTGCCAATGCTTCAGGATTTTCAAAATCAGCAACAGTATCACCAATTTCAAAACCTTCTAATCCAACAATAGCACAAATATCACCTGCAGTTACACTTTCTACTTTTTTACGACCTAAACCGTCAAAAACATGTAACTCTTTTATTTTAGTTTTGATGATTTTACCATCACGTTTCACAAGAGAAACATTTTGGTTTTCTTTTAATTCACCTCTTTGCAAACGACCGATGGCGATACGACCTGTAAATGAAGAGAAATCTAGAGATGTAATCAACATTTGAGGCGTTCCTTCAGATACTTTTGGCGCAGGAATGTGTTCCAATACCATATCCAACAACGGCTCGATGTTTTCAGTTTGATTTCTGAAATCTGTAGACATCCAGTTGTTTTTTGCCGAACCGTAAACCGTTGGGAAATCCAACTGCCATTCTTCAGCACCTAATTCGAACATTAAATCGAAAACTTTTTCATGAACTTCTTCCGGAGTACAGTTTTCTTTGTCCACTTTATTAACCACAACACATGGTTTCAATCCTAAATCGATTGCTTTTTGCAATACGAAACGCGTTTGTGGCATTGGTCCTTCAAAAGCATCTACCAACAATAAAACACCATCAGCCATGTTTAACACACGCTCTACTTCACCACCAAAATCGGCGTGACCAGGAGTATCAATAATATTGATTTTAGTCCCTTTGTACGTTACAGAAACGTTTTTGGAAACAATTGTAATTCCACGCTCTCTTTCAAGGTCGTTGTTGTCTAATATTAAATCACCTGTGTTCTCGTTATCACGGAACAATTGGCAATGATACATGATTTTGTCAACCAACGTAGTTTTACCGTGGTCAACGTGGGCAATAATTGCGATGTTTCTAATTGAAGTCATATACTAATTTTGAAGGTGCAAAAGTACAACTATTTTTTGGATTAAAACTACTAATTATGAAGTAGTTAGGAAGATTAATCATTTAATACTATAAAAAAAGCTCTCAGAGTATGAGAGCTTGATTATTTTCGTTAGAAACGGACTACTTATAAAGCAGCAACGTGTCTAGTTAATTTTGATTTTAAGTTTGAAGCTTTATTAGCGTGAATGATATTTTTCTTAGCTAATTTGTCAATCATAGAAATTACAGATGCTAATTTCGCAGAAGCCTCAGCTTTATCTGTAGCTAAACGAATAGCTTTGATAGCGTTACGAGTAGTTTTGTGTTGGTATCTGTTTAATACTCTTTTCTTCTCGTTACTTCTAATTCTCTTTAAAGCAGATTTATGATTTGCCATTTTGTTCTTTTTTTAATTGTAATAATTGTTTAAACTACTAGTTAAAAAAGAAAAACCTCCCACAATTACATTAGCAATCACTTTGGTTTTAACTAATAAAATAAGACTTTGAGACACTAAAGTTTTATTTTATAAAACTATTTCACAACTAATTTTGTAGCCCGTAGGGGAATCGAACCCCTCTTACCAGGATGAAAACCTGGCGTCCTAACCGATAGACGAACGGGCCAGTAAAAACAATAAAGAAAAAAGTTGTAGCCCGTAGGGGAATCGAACCCCTCTTACCAGGATGAAAACCTGGCGTCCTAACCGATAGACGAACGGGCCGTCTTTTTTCTTTATTGCGGTTGCAAAAATACAACTAATTTTTATTCTTGCAAGTCTAAATTCAAAAAAAATATATTTTTTTAATATGCTTTAGCAAAAAGCACACGCCCAACCGATGGTTTCCCAGTAAACACGCAGCTTCCAGCCTCATCTTTTCTATCTAAAGCAATACAACGAATCGTCGCTTTTGTTAGCTCTTTTATTTTTTCTTCGGTTTCTGCAGTACCATCCCAATGTGCAGCAACAAAACCTCCTTTGTTTTCAAGAACATCTTTAAACTCCTCAAAAGAATTCACTTCAGTAATATGAGAATTTCTGTAATTCAAAGCTTTAGTGAATAAATCGTTCTGGATTTGCTCCAATAAATTTTGAAGATAGGCTACAATTCCATCTTTAGAAACCGTTTCTTTTGTTAAAGTATCGCGACGAGCTACTTCATACGTTCCGTTTTCCAAATCATTCGGACCGATAGCCAAACGAACTGGCACACCTTTTAATTCGTATTCAGCAAATTTAAATCCTGGCTTTTGCGTATCTCTATCGTCATACTTCACAGAAATACCCACTTTACGCAATTCTTTCATCAAATCATTAACCTGCGTAGAAATAGCTTCTAATTGCTCATCGGTTCTATGAATTGGAACAATCACCACTTGAATTGGCGCTAAATTTGGAGGCAATACCAAACCATTGTCATCAGAATGCGTCATAACCAAAGCTCCCATCAAACGCGTAGAAACTCCCCAAGACGTTCCCCAAACATGTTCTTGTTTCCCCTCTTTGTTCGCAAACTTCACATCGAAAGCTTTTGCAAAGTTTTGTCCTAAAAAGTGTGATGTTCCTGCCTGAAGTGCTTTACCATCTTGCATCAAAGCCTCTATACAATAGGTTTCTTCTGCTCCAGCAAAACGTTCTGTTTCAGTTTTCACTCCTTTTACTACTGGAATCGCCATGAAATTCTCCGCGAAATCGGCGTAAACATTCATCATTTGGATTGATTCTTCAATCGCTTCTTGTTTGGTAGCATGAGCCGTATGACCTTCTTGCCATAAAAACTCAGCCGTACGCAAGAACAAACGGGTACGCATTTCCCAACGCACTACGTTTGCCCACTGATTAATCAACAATGGCAAATCTCTATAAGACTGTACCCATCCTTTATAGGTAGACCATATAATAGCCTCACTCGTTGGACGCACAATTAACTCTTCTTCTAATTTTGCATTTGGGTCAACAATAAGTTTTCCTTTGTTTTCTTCATCGGTTTTTAAACGATAATGAGTAACAATGGCACATTCTTTAGCAAATCCTTCTGCATTTTTCTCTTCAGCTTCAAACATGCTTTTGGGAACAAAAAGAGGAAAATATGCGTTGCTATGACCTGTTTCTTTAAACATACGGTCTAATTCTTTTTGCATTTTTTCCCAGATTGCATAACCATACGGCTTGATTACCATACAACCACGCACACCTGAATTCTCTGCTAAATCTGCTTTCACAACCAGTTCATTATACCATTTGGAATAATCTTCTGCTCTTTTTGTTAAGTTCTTACTCATTTTTAATACTTTGGCACAAATATTGTTTAACTTATCTTTGATAAAATAGTTCGACAAAACTAACTATTTTTGTTATGTCCAACAATAAAAAAACCAGTGATATGAAAACTAATTACTTATCTGGCCGAAAATTATCCATTTACGCAGTATTTGGACTAGTAGGACTTTTGGCTTCTTCTTGTGGTTCTTATCAGAACTCGTCGTATTATGATAACGATGGCGTTTATGGAAACTCTGATAGACCACGTTACGAAACTGAAAACAAGTACAGCGAAGAAAATGTCGCTCAAGCAAACAAATACAAAGAACTATTTGGTTCTTATAGAGAGGAATATCCCGACAACTCTAATGAAGTTTTCACAGATGTAGATAGTTATTCATCACGACAAAACGATTCTATACAAAATACCACATCCAAACAAAATTATGCAGGATGGGGAAACAATTCCGACAATGTTACTATTAACTACTACAACAACTCTCCATGGTACGGTAATTATGGCTGGGGATGGAATTCTCCATATTATGGTTACAGTTCTTGGTACTCTCCAGGATGGAATTGGGGATGGAATTCATACTATGGAAGCTACTGGAATATAGGTTGGGGATGGAATTCTCCTTACTATGGCTGGGGATGGGGTTACCCATACTCATACGGATATTATGGTCCTGGATGGGGCGGATGGAATGGCTGGTACGGAAATCCATACTACCACGGTGGATATTACCGAAACGTAGCCTACAATAGTGGATATAGAGGTCGTTCTGGTTATGGAAACGGATATTCTACCGGTTATAACGGAAGAAGAAACAGTGTTACCAATAATGGTGTTAGCCCTAGAAGTTCTTTTGCAAATCCAAGAAGCTCTTTTGCAAACCCTAGAAGTTCTTTCAGTAATCCAAGAGGTACTGGAAACGTACAAGACGCGAATAATCCTCGCCCAAGAAATACATTTTCAAATCCAAGATCGAACTCTGGCAATCAAGCTAATTCACCAAGAACATACAGTGAACCAAGAAGCTCATCGCCAAGACAATACAGCGAACCAAGAAGTTCATCACCACGTAGCAGTGAACCACGTTCGGGAGGCTTTTCGAATCCTAGAAGCTCTGGAGGCTCATTTGGTGGCGGTGGAGGCGGAAGCTTTGGCGGCGGCGGATTTGGCGGCGGTGGCGGTCGTTCAGGCGGCGGCGGTAGAAGATAAAACAATTTCCCAAGCTTAACCGCTTGGGATTATTAATACATAATACTCTATTAATTATGAAACTACACATACCTTTCATACTTACAGTTTTATCAATTGGTGGTAGCTATGCGCAAGAAACCACTCCTTCAGACGCTTTGCGTTATGCAATTGATGATATCACTGGAACAGCTCGATATAGAGCAATTAGCGGCGCTTTTGGTGCCGTTGGAGGCGACTTATCCTCAATTAACGTCAATCCTGCAGGTTCAGCAATTTTTAATTTCAATTCTGCTACTGGTTCGGCTACAAATTATAACACAAAAAATAATGCCTCATACTTTGGAACAAATGCATCCGATAATAAAAGTATATTAGATATAAATCAACTAGGTGGCGTTTTTGTTTTTAACGACAAAGGAAAAAGCGATTGGAAAAAATTTACTATTGCGCTGAATTATGAAATCACAAATAATTTCGACAATAATTTTTATGCCCAAGGTACAAATCCAAATTCCTCAATCAGTAATTACTTTTTGAATTTTGCCAATTCAGCTAATAGCGGTAATAGCATTCCTGTTGAGTTAGTAGAATTACAATCTGGCGAAACTATAGCTGATCTATACAGTTATTTGGCTACTCTTCCTAATGCTACATATCCAAACATTTCTGGTTTTGGAGCCCAACAAGCATTTTTAGGATATCAAGCATTTTTATATGATTACGATAGTACTGGAAATACTTATGTTTCCAATGTAGCTCCAGGAAGTTTTTATCAGGAAAATACTATTTCAACTACTGGCTATAACAGTAAATTTACTGGAAATTTTGCAACACAATACAAAGACAAATTGTATTTAGGATTTAATCTGAATGCGCATTTCACAGATTATCGCAAATCATCAATTGTATACGAAAGCAACAGCAACAACCCATCGCTTGGCGTTCAAAGAATGCAATTTGAAAACGATTTGTACACTTATGGAAATGGTTTCTCATTTAATTTGGGAGCTATTGCTAAAATATCACCTGAATTCAGACTTGGTATCGCCTACGAATCACCAACTTGGTACAGAATGAATGATGAACTTACCCAAGGACTGGTTGGTGTAAGTACCGATGGAACCGACACTTTTACCGATACTGTATACCCACAAGTCACTAACGTTTATGCACCTTACAGATTACAAACTCCAGGAAAATTAACTGGTAGTTTGGCTTACATTTTTGGAAACAAAGGTTTCATTAGTTTTGATTATGGATTAAAAGATTATTCATCTACCACATTCAAACCAGAAAGAGATAAAACTTTCAGCAGGTTGAATAATACAATGTCTAACAACTTGACTGCCGCTAACGAATTCCGTTTAGGAGGTGAATACAAAATCAAACAATTAAGTCTTCGTGCCGGATATCGATTTGAGGAAAGTCCGTATAAAAATGGCAAAACAATGGGAGATTTAACAGGCTATTCTACTGGCTTAGGATATAACTTTAACGGCTCACGTTTAGACTTAGCGTATGCTTTTTCGAAACGCGAAATGGACTTACCATTTGTTTCGTCTGGAATGACCGATGCAGCTCGTGTGAATGTTAAAAACAACAACATCACATTATCATATACAATCGATTTTTAAAAAAACTATAAAATCAAAAATAAAGTCGCTTGAATTCAAGCGACTTTTTTATTACCAAATGTTTGTTTTAGCCCCGACAGCAGTGACATCCTTTTCAGAACAACTATAGAGACATTCAAAATCTTTGTTCTGAAAAGATATAACGAATGGCGGGAACAAACCCTTAAAAAAATCCCAAACGATAGTGCTGCTAATTATAAAAAGTGTAATTTTGCCCACTTTACTAAAATAATTTTGTAAATATATGAGAACCAAGTCGTTAAAGAAAAATAAAATCAATGTTATCACTTTAGGTTGTTCTAAAAACACCTACGATAGCGAAGTTTTAATGGGACAGTTGAAAGCCAACGGAAAAGAAGTTGTGCACGAGCAAGAAGGAAACATCGTGGTGATTAACACTTGTGGTTTTATCGACAATGCCAAAGAGGAATCGGTAAATACGATTTTAGAATATGCCGATAAAAAAGAGCAAGGCTTGGTAGATAAAGTTTTCGTTACAGGTTGTTTGAGCGAGCGTTACCGTCCAGACTTAGAAAAAGAAATTCCGAATGTAGATCAATATTTCGGAACTACGGAATTGCCTTTATTATTAAAAGCTTTAGGCGCAGATTACAAACACGAGTTAATTGGAGAACGTTTAACGACTACTCCTAAAAACTATGCGTATTTAAAAATTTCGGAAGGCTGTGACCGTCCGTGTAGTTTTTGTGCGATTCCATTAATGCGTGGAAAACATGTTTCGACTCCAATTGAAAATCTGGTAATTGAAGCCGAAAAATTAGCGAAAAACGGCGTAAAAGAATTAATTCTTATCGCTCAGGATTTAACCTATTACGGTTTAGATTTATACAAAAAGAGAAACTTAGCTGAGCTTTTAGAAGCTTTGGTAAAAGTGGAAGGCATCGAGTGGATTCGTTTGCATTACGCCTTCCCTACCGGTTTCCCGATGGAAGTTTTGGATTTAATGAAGCGTGAGCCGAAAATCTGTAACTATATTGATATTCCGTTGCAGCATATTGCCGATAACGTGTTGAAATCGATGCGTCGCGGAACGACCTATGAAAAAACCACGAAATTATTGAAAGAATTCCGTGCTGCAGTTCCAGAAATGGCTATTCGTACCACTTTAATCGTAGGATATCCTGGAGAAACCGAAGAAGATTTCCAAATCCTTAAAAATTGGGTAGAGGAAATGCGTTTCGAGCGTTTAGGTTGTTTTACCTATTCTCACGAGGAAAACACACATGCGTACAGTTTAGTAGATGATGTTCCGGATGAAGTAAAACAAGCACGTGCTGCTGAAATTATGGATATTCAGGCACAGATTTCTTGGGATTTGAATCAAGAGAAAATTGGTCAGACATTCAAATGTATCATTGATAGAAAAGAAGGACAATATTTTATAGGAAGAACCGAATTTGACAGCCCAGATGTAGATAATGAAGTATTGATTGATGCTGCTAAATTCTATTTAAAAACAGGTGATTTTGTAAATGTTACGATTACCGATGCTACAGAATTCGACCTTTATGGTGAACCAACTGTTTAAAAATGTAATTTTATCGGGTATTATAATCTGATTCTATGAAATTCAATTCAACAATCTTATTCGTTTTTCTGTGTTTAATCACTTTCTCTGGCACCTATGCACAAGAAGGTTATGAAGATCCTTATGGAGCTAACAGTAAAGCAGGAGTTACAGGTTACGGAAGAAGGCGAAATATGCCAATGCGTGATATTTCGAAGCTTTCAAAAAACGAACAAGATGACATTCGAGCTGAAACAGTTACCAAAACCATCGCAAAACTTAAACGTGAATTACAATTGGATGAGTTGCAAGTTATAGTAATTACGAAAGTTATTACCGAAAACCAAAAAAAGCAAGCCGGAATTGCATCAAGTAATGCTTCAGAGGAAAACAAAATTGTTGAAATGGAAGCATTATTAGCTAATACTGATCGAGAGATTATTAGTTTTTTAAATAAAGATCAAAAAGTAAAATTTGACACTATAATTAAAGAACGAACCATAAAACTGGAAACGCTAAAAAATATGAGATAAAAAAACCGCCAGAATAGGCGGTTTTTTATTTATAACTACAACGGAATGTTTCCGTGTTTACGTTTTGGTGTATCCACAACTTTGTTTTCTAACATTTTGAACGCTTTAATCAATTTACGACGGGTGTCTTGCGGGAAGATAACTTCATCGATAAAACCACGTTGTGCTGCTCTGTATGGATTTGCAAATTTCTCTGCATAATCTGCTTCTTTTTCAAGCAATTTAGCCGCTGGATCGGCCGCTTCAGCAATTTCTTTTTTGAAGATAATTTCCGAAGCACCTTTAGCTCCCATAACCGCGATTTCTGCTCCCGGCCATGCAAAGTTCATATCGGCACCGATGTGTTTTGAGTTCATAACGTCATATGCACCACCATAAGCTTTTCTGGTAATTACCGTTACTTTCGGAACTGTTGCTTCGCTTAAGGCATACAATAATTTTGCTCCGTGAACGATAATTCCGTTCCATTCTTGGTCGGTTCCCGGTAAAAAGCCCGGCACATCCACCAACACCAACAACGGAATGTTGAACGCATCACAAAAACGAGTAAAACGTGCCGCTTTAATCGAACTGTTCACATCCAAACATCCGGCTAAGAACATAGGATTATTGGCCACTACACCAATGCTTTTCCCTCCGATTCTTGCAAAACCAACAATGATGTTTTCGGCGTAATTTTTATGGATTTCGAAGAAACTTTCCTCGTCGATGATCGCATTAACCACATCGTGCATGTCGTACGGTTTGTTCGGGTTGTCCGGAACGATATTGTTCAACTGCTCGCGAAGTTCTTCTCCTAATTCATACGGCAAATCTTCAACGGTTTCGGTATTGTTCTGTGGAATATAGCTTAACAAGCGTTTCACGTCTTCCAAACATTCTACATCGTTCGCAGAAGTTGTATGCGCCACACCCGATTTTGTTGAGTGTGTAGATGCACCTCCTAATTCTTCGGAAGTTACTTCTTCATTGGTAACCGTTTTTACTACGTTAGGTCCAGTTACGAACATATACGAAGTATTTTCCACCATCATGGTAAAATCGGTCATTGCAGGAGAATACACCGCTCCGCCGGCACAAGGTCCCATAATAGCAGAAATTTGCGGAATTACCCCAGAAGATTGAACATTTCTATAGAAAATATCCGCATAACCACCTAACGAACGAACACCTTCCTGAATACGCGCACCACCGGAATCGTTTAAACCAATCATTGGCGCACCCACTTTCAAAGCCATATCCATCACTTTACAGATTTTCTCCGCATGTGTTTCCGATAAAGCGCCTCCAAAAACGGTAAAATCCTGAGCGAAGGCATACACCAAACGACCATTAACCGTTCCGTAACCGGTGATAACACCATCGCCTAGATAATGCTCTTTGTCCATACCGAAATCTTTGGTACGATGTGTTACAAAAGCTCCAATTTCTTCGAACGAGCCTTCGTCAAAGAAATATTCGATACGCTCACGCGCCGTTAATTTCTTTTTGGCATGTTGCGTTGCTATTCTTTTTTCACCGCCTCCTAGTTTGGATTCGGCAATTTTCTTATTTAATATTTCGAATTTATTTGATTCCATAATTTAATTTTTAGTAATCAGTTTACAGTGTTCAGTGTTCAGTTCAGTTCAGTTCCCTTTTCACTTTTCACTTTCCCCTTTAAACTACAATTGTGTTGGTAAGCGTAAGATTTTCTGATCGGCTAAATACTGTTTCAAGGCTACATAAGCTGCAATTTCAGCTTCTTTGTCCATTTGAACTTTCAATACTTCGCTGTCGTAATATTTCTTAACAAAATGCGTATCGAAATCACCCGAACGAAAAGCTTCGTGTTCCATTACGAAAGTACCAAACGGTAATGTTGTGTGAACCCCCTCAATTTTATATGCTTTAATAGCTTCAATCATTTTCTGGATAGATTCTTCACGCGTTTTTCCGTAAGTAATCAATTTGGAAAGCATCGGATCGTAATAAATCGGCACTTCCATTCCTTCTTCGAAACCGTCGTCTACACGAATGCCTTCGCCTTGTGGCACTTTATAAACATCTAATGTTCCAACGTTTGGAAGGAAATCGTTTAACGGATCTTCACAATAAACGCGCAATTCCATAGCATGCCCGTTGATTTTCAAATCTTCCTGTTTGATGCTTAAGGCCTCACCTCTTGCTACACGAATTTGCATTTCTACCAAGTCCATGCCGGTAATCATTTCGGTTACTGGATGTTCTACTTGCAAACGCGTATTCATTTCTAGGAAGTAGAAGTTTTTGTTTTCATCCAAAAGGAATTCCACCGTTCCCGCTCCTAAATAATCGCAAGATTGAGCAACTTTCACAGCTGCTTCTCCCATTGCTTTACGGATTTCCGGTGTTAACACTGATGAAGGCGCTTCTTCTACAACTTTTTGGTGGCGACGTTGGATAGAACATTCTCTTTCAAATAAATAAAGAATATTTCCGTGACTATCTGCCATTACTTGAATTTCGATGTGACGCGGTGATCCAACATATTTTTCGATGAAAACCGAACCGTCTCCGAAAGCAGAAACCGCCTCACTGATAGCGCGATTCATTTGCGATTCGAATTCTCCTTCGTTTTCTACCACACGCATTCCTTTACCTCCACCCCCAGCAGACGCTTTAATCAAGATTGGAAAACCGATTTGCTTTGCAACCTGTTTCGCTTCTTCGATATCGGTAATTGCTTTATCCACTCCTGGAACCATTGGAATATCATAGGCTTTTACAGCATCTTTGGCTGCTAATTTACTTCCCATGATGTGAATCGCTTTGGATTTCGGTCCGATAAATGTGATTCCGTTTTTCTCGGCTAATTCGGCGAAATCGGCATTTTCACTCAAGAAACCGTATCCTGGGTGAATACCATCTACTCCAAGCTCTTTACAAACTTCAATAATTTTATCCCCTAACAAATACGATTGATTTGATGGTGCTTCTCCAATACAAACGGCTTCATCTGCAAATTTTACATGAGGCGCATTTCTATCGGCAACGGAATACACCGCTACTGTTTTAATTCCCATTTTACGAGCCGTTTTCATCACGCGAAGGGCTATTTCCCCACGATTGGCTACTAATATCTTCTTCATACTACTTATTCGAATTCGATTAACAATTGACCTTTATCTACCGCTTGATCTTTCGTAACAGCAATAGCTTTAATTACTCCATCTCTTGGCGAAAGGAAACTATTTTCCATTTTCATTGCTCCAAGAATTAGGATAGGATCGTTTTCTTTAACTTCCTGACCCACTTCAACATTAATTTCAAGAATTAAGCCTGGCATTGGTGCTTTAATCGAGTTTACTTGCTTTGTCGCTCCGATTGCAAATCCCATTTCTTTTATTAATTGGTCAAGCTGATTAGCGATATCCACATCATACACCGTGTTGTTTATTTGAACGGAGTATTTTTTAGCATTAAAATCGGCAGACACAACTTCTGCAGTATACGGTGAATTGTTCTTTAAAACATGATACGTTGAAGCCCCTGTTGAAATGGCATCAAAAGTGTCCAATTCGTTTTCAGATAACTCAACAGTAACCGTTTTATTTACGGTAAGTTTATACGTTTTACTCATTGGTTAGAATTTATCGGTCGTAAATTTAGACAAATATTCTCAAACTTTATTTTAACAATTATTGCGGAAAAACCACAATTCAATTTTTCAAACTCTATTTAATATTGCAATATCAATTTAAAACCTAACAGTATGATACCGGAAAGCTTATCTATTGTAGAACGTCAAATTTTAGTGAACCAGTTTCGTATCCTTTCAAAAATGGAAAGCGATGTTAACGATTATGCAACTAAAATAGAAATTTTGGAAAATGGTTTTACAGAACAGTATTATGAAATTTTTGATGTAAATACTGAAGAAATTCCATTAGAAGTTTGTGAAGAAACAAGTCAGATTTTAAACATGTACAGACGTATTAACAACTGTATTAAACAATTATCTGATGTTGAAAAAACGGAAATTCCTTTACATAAAATAGCGTTTGTAGGTTTTGACGCACGCCGCGAACTACATTATCATTATATGACTTTTATGATTGAAAAAATGAATCTATGGCGAGAATACCGCAATGATTATTTAGATTCTAATAGTAGAATGCCGCTACATAAATATAGAAAAATGCTAGATTATCAAAATTTCTTATTGGATAATGATCAATATGAAATAACAAAAACCGACTTAAAAAAATTAGTTGCTATTATAGAAAAAGAAGCTTTACAGATGGTAAAGTGATACACGCCATTTAGATTAGTTGTTTTGTTAGAAAAAATCCGGCTTATGCCGGATTTTTTTAAGTTTCATCGAAATACTTTTTTAGCAATTCGTTAATTATTTCTTTTTTCAACGGTTTAGAAACAAAGTCATCAAAACCAATTTCTTTAATACGATCAATTTCTTCGGAGAAAGAAAATGATGTTTGTGCAATAATTGGAATAGACTTATTAAATTCCCTAATCTTTTGGTAAGCTTCATACCCATTTAAATTGGGCATTTTTATATCCATAAATATCAAATCAATTTCATTATTTGATTTACAAATTTCAACAGCTTCCAGACCATCTTTAGCCCTTAGTATTTTAAAATTGTGAACCTTAAGAAGTTTTTCAATCAGTAAAAAATTAATATTATCGTCTTCGGCAACTAGAATTATTTTCTCTTCCCCAACATCTATAGGTGTTACCAACTGAATTACTTTGGGCTCGTTTGCAGTTTGATTTTCATCGTAAACCAAATCTATTGAAAAAGAAAAAACGGTTCCTACACCCAATTGCGATTGAAAATCGATAGTGCCTCCAAGCATAGAAACATAAGCTTGTGATATTGCCAGACCAAGCCCTAACCCTTCATTAGCGGAAATTCCTTTGGCATTAATTTTACTAAAACGTTTAAAAATATTTTTATGAAATTCTTCCGGTATTCCAATACCTGAATCTTTTACATTAAACTGAATCTTGCTGTTTTCTTCATCAATTTCATAATCCACATATACAAAACCTTCTTCTGTAAATTTAAATGCATTATTTATTAGATTGATCAATACTTCTTTAAGCTTGGTGCCGTCAGTAACAATATTTTTAGTCAATGCTTTTTTTGGAGCAGTCAACTTAAAATCGATACTTTTTTGAAGCGAAAGTCCTTTACAAGAATTGAATGTCCCTACAACCAATTCATCTAAATCAACCGAGTACAAATTAGGTTTTATAATATTCGAATCGATTTTAGACATTTCTACCAAATCGTCTATTATTTCAATTAAATTTTTACCGCTCAATTGGATGATGTCGATATACTCCTTTCTCTCTTCATCTGAAAGTTCCGGATTAGAAAGTAAATCCGTAAAGCCAAGAATAGCATTCATTGGGGTACGAATCTCATGCGAAAGGTTCATTAAAAAAGACGATTTGAGTTTATCGCTTTCTTCCGCTTTAAGTTTCGCTGCATTAAGTTGCTGAGTTTTTATTTTATTTTCCTCGAAGAGTTTTCCAATATATCTAAATTCACCTTTAATGTTTTTCAAGGAATTAATGGCGTTTTGATCTTGATTTACCAATATTTTTTTAATAAAACTAATAGGCAATTTAGCCCATATATTAGCATAGTAACAATAAACAAGCCAAGTTAAAATTAACGCTAAAGCCGTAATTAATAAGATTCGCTTCGTAATCGAAAAATCAATATCGTAGGCTCTTTTAAAATACAAACTGGCTACTGTCTCATTTTTATAATCTTTAAGAGGAACAATATGAAACACGGTTTTTTTCGCAGTTTCCTTTCCAGTGTAAAACTTAATTTTAGAGCTGCAAATTTCTTCAATATTGGCAAAATAATCCGAGTCTAATAATCGAACCATGAAGAAATATCCGGATGGCTTGTGCTTGTTTTTATAGGGATCATCCGAAGGATTAATGGTCGCACCATACACCTCTACAACGCCTTCCGGGATTTTTAAATAAAATTTATCAATTTTCTTATCATAAACCCTCTGTAGTGCTTCCTTTGGAATAAATTCTCGGGTTTTAATTTTTAGTGTTGAAACTTTGGTAATAAAATTCCCCTCAAGATCGTAGGAACATAAGTATTCTACTTTATAAGTATCAATAATATTAGCAACCGATTGATTAAACCAATTTACATCTTTTGTTTTGGTAAAAGTGACAAATTCATCCCAATAGGTAGCATCTGAAATCACCGAAACATACGATTCTGAATTCAATTTTAACAACGATTCAATTTCATTGTTATATAATTCGTTACTGGATTTAAAAATTTGTTTTTCCTGTACCCTCATGTAAAAATAAAGCGAGAGCACTAGTAAAAGTAAGCACAACGTAACTATTGAAAGCAACGTTATAACCTTAGAATAGGTAGAATATTTATACTTTTTGAAGAATGATTTCAGCATTTTTGTTTTCGGATGATATATTAAATTTAGAAAGTTTTATCCAAATCCAACACATTTTTACGAAAAAATGTGAAATTTTTACAAATAAGAAGAATAAAACTACAAGACCAACAACCCCATGTCTTGAAGTTTCATAATTGGTTTTGAAAACCAAAATAATTCAAAATCAAACAACCCAAAAGACTCATAATCAGCTTTTAGAGCCGATAAAGTATATAGCGTTTCGTTTGTAACTGAAATTTTAGAAAGTATTTCGAGCAACCATTCGCCGTTTTCTTTTTCCAATTGAATCTCAAATGCATCTTGTTTGGTATGAAACATAAGTTGCATCATTTGCCAAGTATTGCCTTTTTTACTCTTTGTAAAATAATCTACAATTGGGTATCCACCTAGCCAAACCACTTTAGCATTAGGTTTTATTTTAAAATCATTTTCTTCTTGAAGGCAATTATATATAAAATCAGATTCGACTTTGGTATTAGGAATTTTGAAATCAAACCAATCTTGCAACGGATAATCAAAACAAATGCCGTGCATGTAATTGAATAATGACTTCTTCAGTCCGAAACTGAATTTATCATGATTGATCCCTGTTTTATCTTTAAACTGAATATCGTTATTGGCGAAAGTAATATCATTAAGTTCCGGTATCACCCCAAACTCTTCAGGAAACATTCCTACCGGGCTGTGTGCTGTCATGGCAAATTGGTGCCAAAAACCAGATTGCAAAATTCCTAATTCAAACATCTGACGCACCATTTCCAAACTATCTACAGTTTCCTGGATTGTTTGTGTTGGATAGCCGTACATTAAATACGAATGAACCATGATACCCGCTTCGGTGAAATTTCGGGTTACTTTGGCCACTTGTTCTACGGTAACGCCTTTCTTAATCAATTCCAACAATCGGTCGGAAGCAACTTCCAAACCACCGGAAACGGCAATACAACCCGATGCTTTCAGTAAAACACACAAATCGGAAGTAAAACTTTTCTCAAATCGAATATTTGTCCACCAGGTAACTGTTACATTACGGCGCAGAATTTCCAAAGCTACTTCACGCATTAAAGCAGGTGGCGCGGCTTCATCTACGAAATGAAATCCGTTGTGACCAGTTTGAGCAATGAGTTCCTCCATTCGATCCACCAAGGTTTTGGCTGCAATCGGTTCGTAAATTTTGATATAATCTAACGAAATATCACAGAAAGTACATTTCCCCCAATAACATCCATGCGCCATGGTGAGTTTATTCCATCGACCATCACTCCAAAGGCTATGCATCGGATTAGCGATTTCGATTACTGAAATATACTTTTCTAAAGGTAAATCTGTATAATCGGGTGTTCCTACTTCACTTTGCTTGTAATCGTGACGCAAGGTGTTGTTTTTATATACTAATTCACTATTCTCAACAAGAAACGTTCTTTTGAACTCGTGGTGTTCCGGATTATTGATATGCGTATGCAACAACTCTACCGGTAATTCGCCATCGTCTAACGTGATGAAATCAAAAAACTCAAAAACGCGTTGGTCTTTTAGTTCGCGTAATTCTGTATTGGGAAAACCACCACCCATCGACACTTTTATCGTCGGATAATTGGCTTTGATGAACTGGGCACAACGAAAGGCACTGTACAGATTTCCAGGAAACGGAACAGACAAACAAACTAATTTTGGATGAACTTCTTCTAGTCGCTTCGCTAATATTTCCAGCGTAATTCTATCAATATACGTAGGTTCCGATTGGAGGTATTCATACAATTCATCAAAAGAATTGGCGCTTCTGCCCAAACGTTCGGCATAGCGACTGAAACCGAAATTTTCATCGATGCATTCTACGATAAAATCGGACACATCTTCCAAATACAAAGTTGCTAAATGCTTGGCTTTGTCCTGTAATCCCATGGAACCGAACGCCCAATCCATGTTTTCCAGTTGTGAAAAACGGGACGCTTCGGGTAAAAAACCATCCAAACAGATTTGTCGCGCCAAGGTTAGATTATTCCCTTGCAGAAAAGTAACAACCGAATCAATGGTTTTTATATAGTCGTTTTGAAGTGCAAAAATACGCTGTGCATTATCAGAAAGGCTACTTGCATTAGCTTCTGAATACTTAAAAAGTTGCATCAACCCTTCTTTTGAAAACAATTCTAAAATCACTTCGATACCCAAATCCATTTGAAAAGAGGTAATGTTTTTCGTGTTCAGAAACCCTTTCAAATAAGCTGTTGCCGGATACGGTGTATTCAGTTGAGTAAAAGGAGGTGTGATAAGCAGGATGTCTTGCAAAGCGAATTGTTTTTGCAAAAATAAGTTTAATATTTTAAATCATAAGTCGGTGTTAAACCGATTTTACCTACATTTATTTTTGTTAATTTAGCAGAAATAAAGAAGTATTATGCCAAGCGACTGTATTAGCTACCAAAATTCAGGATATTTTTCAAAACTTATTGTTGATTATTTGAATCAGGACTCAAACGTACAGCCGCTTTACCATAGGTTTCCTACTCTGGAAAACTTTAAACTTCAAATGGAGGAAAAGGGAAAAAACTACCCTTTTGAAAATCGTAAAATCCTTGTTGATGCTTTAAAAGAGCAATATAATGGTTTCGAAATTTCGGAGGTTACTCAAAAAAACATTTCGCTTTTAGAACATTCCGAGACTTTTACTATTACAACCGGGCATCAACTGAATTTATTTACCGGACCATTATACTTTCATTACAAAATTGCATCTGTTATTAATCTTTGCAAAGAATTAAAAAACAAATATCCCAGCCATAATTTTGTGCCAGTGTATTGGATGGCTACAGAGGATCATGATTTTGAAGAAATAAATCATTTCAATTTTAAAGGAAAACAAATTCACTGGAATAAAAAAAGTTCCGGTCCAGTGGGAAGGCTATCTACTGAAGGTTTGGAGAATATTTTTAAAGTTTTTGCAAATGAATTAGGCTTAGGAAACCATGCCGAAAAGCTTAAAACGTTATTCCAAAAATCATATTTAGAGCATTCTAATTTAGCACAAGCAACACGATTTCTTGTTAACGAATTATTTAAAAATGAAGGACTTGTAATTCTTGATGGTGATGACAAAGAACTAAAAACACTTTTTGCTCCATATTGCCAGAAGGAAATTATTCAGAAAACATCTTTTAACGATGTAAATGAAACCAACAAGAAACTCGATAAATACACTATTCAGGTTACTCCGAGGGAAATTAATTTATTTTATATTGAAACCCACTTGAGAGAACGCATTGTTTTCGATAACGGAATATACTCCGTTTTAAATACAAATATTCAGTTTTCGGAATCGGAGATACTTGACGAAGTGAATCGTTTTCCGGAAAAATTTAGTCCGAATGTAATTTTAAGACCTTTGTATCAAGAGATTGTTCTTCCAAATCTTTGCTATGTAGGTGGTGGCGGTGAGATTGCTTATTGGCTTCAGTTAAAAAGAATGTTTGAAAACCAATCGATCACATTTCCAATAGTAGTATTACGTAATTCGGTCTTGCTTGTAAACCCTAAGGAGTATGCCAAAGCAGAAAAACTAAACTTATCTTGGAATGATTTGTTTCAGAAACAATCAAAATTAATTGATACAAAAACCAATGAGTTTTCCGAGTTCACAATCGACTTTTCAGAACAAAAAGCATTTTTAAAACAGCAATTTGACCAACTTGTCGAAATAGCAAAAAAAACCGACGCTTCTTTTATAGGTGCAGTTAATGCACAACAAAAAAAGCAGCTAAATGGTTTAGATAATTTGGAAAAAAGATTATTAAAAGCTGAGAAAAAAGTATATCAAAATCAAATTTCCAGTATTACTCATTTACAAAACGAATTATTTCCCCATCAAAGTTTGCAGGAACGTTTTGCAAATTTTTCAGAATTTTATTTGGAAATGGGTTCCGATTTTCAAATAAAATTACTCCAAAACCTTAATCCACTTGACTTTAAGTTTTCGATTATTATCACATCTTAAATGCTTTATTTTTTCAAAATAGTGCATTTTGTCGATTTTTTCAAGCACTTCGTCTAACATTTTGGACTAAAAATTAGGTTAGTAACCAAAAAATGTTACTTTCGCAACATTAAATTAATGGAAAGTTAAAATTTTATATGATGAAAAATTACGTTAAGATTGGTTTGGGTGCTTTGGCACTTTTTTTATGCTCTTTTTATCAGCTAAGTAATACAAAGCCTAAAATGGTTTTAGTTGAAGGAGGAACATTTAAAATGTCTCCAAGAGATAATTCTATTGATCCTAAAACTAAGAAGAAAGTAGCTTACGATGTAACAGTTTCTTCTTTTGAAATGGCACAATACGAAGTAACCGTAGCCGATTGGAAAGCTTATACTACATCTAGCAAAATTGTTATGCCTAACAGACCAACTTGGGGGTGGCATGATGATTTTCCAATTACCAATATCACTTGGAAAGATGCTATTAACTACTGTAACTGGTTAAGTAAAGTAAACAATTTAAAACCTGCTTACAGCAAAAAAGGAGATAAATATACTTGTGATTTAAATGCAGACGGATATCGTTTACCAACAGATGCTGAATGGGAATTTGCAGCAAGAGGAGGTAATAAATCTAAAAACTTCACTTATGCTGGTGGAAATGATTTAGATATGATTGCTTGGTATGCTTCAAACAGTGAAAAAGCGCCAAAAGAAATTGGTACAAAATTAGCTAACGAACTTGGTATCTATGATATGAGTGGAAATGTTTGGGAATGGTGTTGGGATTACTACAGTCCTATTTATCATAAAGTTGAAAAAAGAACAAATCCATCTGGACCAGACCGTGGTGATAAAAGATGTATTCGTGGTGGTTCTTGGGATAGTAGCAAATTGGATTATTTAAATCCTACTACTAACCAATTAAACTGGAATCCAAGTACAACTAATGAGTTTTTTGGATTTAGAGTTGTTCGTACTGTAAAATAATTTTACGTTAACTGAATTGTTTTTCAATTAGAAAGCAGTACTTTTGCGCCGAATTTAAAAATTAAAAAATGGCAACGAACAGAACATTTACAATGATTAAACCTGATGCGGTTGAAAACGGACACATCGGAGGAATTTTAAATATGATTACTGAAGCTGGTTTCAGAATCGTTTCAATGAAATTGACACAATTAACAGTAGCTGATGCTCAGAAATTTTATGCTGTTCATAGCGAAAGACCATTCTTTGGTGAGTTAGTTGAATTCATGACAAGAGGTCCTATTGTTGCTGCAATTTTAGAGAAAGACAATGCTGTTGATTCATTCAGAACATTAATTGGTGCTACAAACCCTGCTGATGCTGCTGAAGGAACAATCCGTAAAAAATATGCAACTTCAATTGGAGAAAATGCAGTTCACGGATCAGACAGTGATGAGAATGCAGCTATCGAAGGTGCTTTCCATTTTGCTGGAAGAGAGCAGTTCTAATAATTCAGAACTTAATATAAAAAAATCCCGATTCAATGAATCGGGATTTTTTTATATATAAACTAAACTAAGCTAGTAAAAACAAGAACAACAATGGAAATAAAATTCCGGCCAAAGCCAATTTCCACCCTCTTCGTTTAAAAGTATTTTTACCAACTGAAATCATCATTGCCCCAGTAACAGCTATAGTAATTAAAGATAATCCAAAAATATCCGAATAATAAATCCACCAATTTGAAGTATTTTTATGCAACTTCATCATCTGACTGATAATTGGTGTTTTTCGAAACGAAGTTACTTCACCTTTACCTGTTTCCATATCAATTTCCACATCGGTGTTTTCAAAAGAAAGTCGTAATTCCCCTTTCTTGACATTATGTCTTCTGAATTTATCTTCAACGCCTATTTCTTTCCCAAGATTTTCAGCAAACTTTTCATCGATTTTATCTTCTGAAGGAAGTTTAACTTCAACACTTCTTGTTTCAACTGTGTATTTCTCAGCATGCCAACTATCTCTATGATTCATTAGAATACCAGAAGTAGCAAAAGAAATAAT
This sequence comes from Flavobacterium sp. IC2-16, assembly GCF_055521455.1. NCBI lineage: Bacteria > Pseudomonadati > Bacteroidota > Flavobacteriia > Flavobacteriales > Flavobacteriaceae > Flavobacterium > Flavobacterium sp. IC2-16. The sequence continues at coordinate 478,826 of NZ_CM145480.1, forward strand.
CAATCCGATATAGAAATAACCTAGGTCTCGGTGAATTACTCTAAGATTTTTGTCTCTTTTTTTCATGAATTAGAATTTATATTTTAATGTTGCCATTACTTGACGAGGCGCAATTGGATTCACACTGTAATTTTCATGAACCGTATAATTCAACTCGTTGGTAATATTAGACAGTTTGCAAAGTAACGAAAATTGTTTCCAAGTATAACCCGCCGAAACATCAATAGTTGTATATGCATCCACAGGAATCGTTCTATCAGGAATAGTTTGACCATTAGTATTATTCCATCCCCCTAATCGCTTTCCAATGTAGCTAGCCATACTTCCAACTGAAAAACCTTTTAAAACCCCAGAAGGAACGGTGTAAAACAAACTTAAATTAGCTGTATTTGATGGCGTTCTAACCAATCTATCACCTTCAATAAAGCTACCTGTCAAACCGCTGGTTTTGGTATAACGCATATCATTATAACTATACCCCATTAAAATATTCATTCCATCAATAGGCTTTATATTAACATCAAACTCGACACCTTTACTTGTGGTTTGACCTGATAATGTTTTGATATTTGAATTATTATTCAACGAACCATCTGCTAAAAACTGCGCCATTTGAGCCAGATTATTATTAACAATATGATAAGCGGTTACATTGGTTGTTAAAACACCATTCCAAAATTCATTTTTAATTCCAGCTTCAAACTGATCAATAATAGAAGGTTTAATTGTATTGTTATTAATATCTAATCCTGTATTTGGTGCGAACGAATTAGCATAACTTGCAAATAATGAAATTGTTTTCACTGGTTGATACACCAATCCTACTTTTGGAGAAAAGGCCTTATCAATACGTTTCGGATCTTCCGTTGGATTTGCATCATTATTTGGATTACCATCGCCCTGATCAAGATAGGTCGTCGCAAAAGATTCTTGCCAAGACCAACGAATACCTGCTAGCAATTTAATTTGATTCGTAAATGAAATCATATCTTGCGCATAGATTCCAAATCGATTGGTATCAGTTTTTACAATTTTAGAATTTGTTCCATCTCTAAATCCAGGTTCATTTTCGTAGGATGCAGGATCAAAAATATTAATCTGATCGTAAGTAGTTGGACTATATGTGTACGTATATGCTTGAGCAAACGAATAATCAGTATCAATACCCGTAGATAATTGATGTTTAATTTTTCCTGTATTAAATGTTCCTTGAAAATTAAATTGTTGTGCTAAAATAAGCTCGGTGTTGTTATTTTTACCCAATGGTCTATCCCATGTTCCATCTGCTTGTGGTTGAATACGCTGAGTTCCTTCAAACATTCTTCCGTAATCTTGTAATGATGTATTTGAACTAAAACGCCAGTTATTATTGAATTTATGTGTAATTAATCCTGAAACAGACGTTTGTGTAGTTAAACCATTGGACCATTTCGCACCAAGATACGCGTTACGAGGCACATCGGCAATTTCTCTTCCAATTGCACCCGTTCCAAAATCGGGAGTCCAGTAATCACGTAAATAATCTCCTTGCAATAAAACAGTAGTTCTGTTGCTTATTTTAAACAAAAAAGATGGATTAATATAATAGCGCTCTCTAGTTACCACATCTCTATAACTCTCCGAGTTCTCATACGATCCAATTACGCGATAAGCAATTGATTTATTTAATGGTCCGTAAAAGTCAAATGAAGGCTTGTAGTACGCATAACTTCCCGCTTGAAAGGAAATACTTCCACCTTTAGTAAACGATGGCGTTTTGGTCACCATATTAATAATTCCGCCAGGCGCAACATTACCATACAATAAAGCAGAACTTCCTTTTAACGATTCTACCTGCTCTAAAGATGCAACTTCAGGCATAGAGCCAGAGCTAATTCTAAATCCGTTTTTAAACATATTATTAGCGCTCATATCGTAACCTCTAGACCAAAACGATTCTTGCGAACCACCACGAGCCGAGCCAACATAAACTCCATTCACATTCTTAATCACATCGCTTAAACGAATTGTTTGTTGTTGCTCCAATGTTTTATGATCAACAACTTGTACGCTCTGAGGCAAATCGAATGATTTTACACCACTTTTTCCGGAAACAAAACTTTTTTTGATGATACTCCCTGAGATAACTACTTCGGCAAGTTCATTCGAAACTTCGTCCATAACAATTTCGATTTCAACAACCGAATTGTTGTCTTTTACAACAACATGTGAAGTTACACTAGTATAACCAACATGAGAAAACATCAAATGATATTTTCCAGGGATTATATGGTTTAGCACAAATTCCCCTTGAGCATTTGTAACTGTATGAAAAGAAGCGTTTTTAGAAGTTACACTAACTTTTTCAATTGGTAAATTCGTTATTGAGACTACTTTACCTTTTACTACAGCATTAGATTGTGCATTAATTTGGAAAACGAAGAAAAAAATTGCTAATAAATAGTTGATTGGGCTTTTCATTCTATTTAAACTTATTTAGATTAATTATAATTTGAGTGCAAAACTATGCAAGCAAATAAAAAAAAACAAGTTTATTTAGAATAAATAAAAATAATATTTGTAATTATCTGAGAACCAATTCTTTTACAATATCATTTTTTAGTTCTTCATTTATCATGGCTATAATTTTTTCTTTTCCGTAGCTTAATTCTTCACGCAAAACAGCTGAAGAAATAGCTACATACAGTGTAGAACCTTTAAGAAGAACTTCAGAAGTATAATTATTTACGCCACTACCCATTAAATTCTTCCACGCTTCTTGAACATTAATTCGGTCCATACCGCTTTGCAATTTATTATCTTGAATAAATTGTTTTAGTACATCGCCTATTGGACTTTCTTCGTTGAAGCGTTTTGCCATTATTTTAGAGAAAAAGGAGTTGGTCGTTTGTAGTAATAGACGATATCGTGTTCGTTCTTAAGTACCATATGTTCGTTAGAAAGCTCTAGTATCTCTTCCTTCCATTTGGCATACGGAGTTGTATAATGTAGTTCGAAATCGCCGTTTTTTTTGATTATCATTATTTTTTCAGCCAAATCGTTTACTAAATAGTGTCCGTCTATTTGAGGCATGACTTTTTTTCGAATTCCAGCTTTATTTTTAATTTCAAAAAAATCTATAGTGGTGTTAATGCCATATTCTTTCTTGGTTCCATCAGGCATTTCAGCTTTTTCAATTTCCCAATACCCGTTTAAATTTACCAGTTCATTTTCAGATATTTCTTTCTTACAAGCGATAGTCAATATCCCTAAAAGCAAAAATAAAACAAGTTTTTTCATCGTGATTTGGATTTCGGTTTCACAAATGTACTCTGAAAATCCAATCTGGAAAAATAAATACCGTTAAACTATTTTGTACTTTTAGTGTCAAAGTATAAAACAAACAATGAAAAAGCTATTCCGCTCTATTCTTCTTTTAGCAACGATTTGCACTGGATGCAGTTCTGAGTCAGATGCGGTTCAAAATCCGCAGCCAAATCCTGAAGCTATGTATTTTCCTCCGATATCAGGAACAACTTGGGAAACAAAATCGGTTTCATCATTAGGTTGGAACACAAATGCTGTAGCACCTTTATTAAGCTACTTGGAAGAAAAACACACCAAAGGTTTTATAGTATTGGTAAATGGACGTATTGTACTGGAGAATTATTTCAATGGACATACAGCTACCTCAAATTGGTATTGGGCAAGCGCTGGAAAAACATTAACTGCAACTGTAACAGGAATAGCACAACAGGAAGGTTATATAAACATCAACAACCCCGTTTCGGATTATCTTGGCGATGGATGGACCAGCTCCACACCAACCCAAGAAAATTTAATAACCTGTAAGCATCTTTTAACTATGACCTCAGGTTTGGATGATAGCTTAGGAGATGATGTTTCACCAGCAAATTTACAATACATAGCAGATGCTGGAATCCGATGGGCCTATCACAATGTTTATGTTAAATTACAAGATGTTGTTGCTGAAGCTACAGGACAAACGTGGAACAATTATTTCAATACAAAATTGAGAGATAAAATTGGCATGAATGGTACTTGGATTGCTAACGGCGATTTAAGCGTGTATTGGAGCACTACTAGAAGCATGGCGCGATTTGGCTTAATGGCACTGAACAATGGTAATTGGAATGGCACACAAATCATCAATTCCAATTATCACAACGAAGCCACAACCACTTCGCAAAATATAAATTTAGCTTATGGGTATCTATGGTGGCTCAATGGTAAAACGAGTTATCATTTACCCCAAACACAACTTCAATTTTCAGGAAGTTTAATTCCATCGGCTCCTAATGATATGTATTGTGCTTTAGGGAAAAACGATCAAAAGATTTATGTTATTCCGAGTAAAAAAATGGTGGTAATCCGCATGGGAGATATGGCTGACGGAAGTAATTTTGCACTTTCCGATTTTGATGAAGTCCTTTGGCAAAAAATAAAAGCGCTATACGAATAGCGCTTTTTTATTATTTAAAAAATGAATCTACAAATTCATATTTATTAAAGACTTGTAAATCTTCAATTCCTTCGCCTACTCCTATATACTTCACCGGAATTTGGAATTGGTCTGAAATACCGATTACAACCCCGCCTTTAGCTGTTCCGTCTAGTTTTGTAACCGCTAGACAAGAAACCTCTGTTGCGGCAGTAAATTGTTTTGCTTGTTCAAATGCATTTTGACCCGTTGAACCATCCAACACCAACAAAACATCGTGTGGCGCATCTTCAACAACTTTTTGCATTACACGTTTCACTTTCGTAAGCTCGTTCATTAAACCAACTTTATTGTGCAAACGTCCTGCAGTATCAATAATAACAATATCGGCATTTTGTGCTACGGCTGATTGTAAGGTATCGAAAGCGACAGAAGCAGGATCACTTCCCATTTGCTGACGAACGATAGGCACACCTACTCTATCCGCCCAAATTTTCAACTGATCTATCGCGGCTGCACGGAAAGTATCTGCAGCGCCTAAAACAACACTATGACCTGCTTTTTTAAACTGATAGGCTAATTTACCAATTGTCGTGGTTTTACCCACACCATTAACACCAACCACCATGATAACATATGGTTTTTTGTTGGCTGGTATTTCAAATTCAGTTGCTTCTCCCGAATTGGTTTCAGAAAGAAGTCCCGCTATTTCTTCCCGCAAAATACCATTCAATTCATCGGTACCAAGATACTTGTCTTTAGAAACACGTTCTTCAATACGCTCAATGATTTTTAAAGTAGTATTTACTCCAACATCGGAAGACACTAAAACTTCTTCTAAATTATCTAAAACATCATCGTCAACTTTCGATTTACCGGCAACTGCTTTAGTAAGTTTGGATAAAAAGGAGGAGCTTGATTTTTCAAGACCTTTATCTAAGGTCTCTTTCTTTTCGGAAGAAAATATTTTTTTAAAAAAATTCATTTTTTTAATTATGAATTAGCGTTATAAATTATGTTTTTAAATCCCTCTAGTTATTCTCTAGTCCTGATGGAAGCGGCATCCTTTTTAATGGTCTAAACCATTAAAAAGATATAGCGAACAGCAGGAAATACATTTAAAAACATCCTAGCGTTTGACTTCAAATGAACATTCTAAATCAAACGATTTTAATTTCCATCAAAAATATAAATTTTTTACGAGCTCTTTTCTTGTTTAACCAAATATTAAACAAGAAAACATAAAAACAAAAAAGCCACTTTCTAATGAAAGTAGCTTTTCTATATATTGTATAACGGAATTATTTCTTTTTCAAGAATTCATCCACTTCTTCAGGAGACATTACTGCTTCAACGAATGTGTAAGCACCGCTTTTAGGTGATTTTACCATTTTGATTGCTTTAGTCAATCTTTTTGAAGCTGTCTGTAAAGTTGCTACGGTTTTCTTTGCCATGACTCTTTATGTTTTATTTGAACTTAAAAAAATCTCCAATGAAATCATTTGAGATTTGTTTCAAATCTCTAATTATTTAATTTCTTTATGAACAGTTACTCTCTTCAAAATTGGATTGAATTTTTTAATCTCTAATCTGTCTGGAGTATTTTTTTTATTTTTTGTAGTGATGTAACGAGACGTTCCTGGAACACCAGAAGCTTTGTGCTCAGTACACTCTAAAATAACCTGGATTCTATTACCTTTCTTTGCCATCTTTGATATATATTATTAGGTTCGAATTATTTTACTAATCCGTTAGCTTTAGCTTGTTTTAAAACTGCAGCAATACCGTTTTTATTAATAGTTTTCAATGCAGATGTAGAAATTTTTAAGGTTACCCATCTGTCTTCTTCAGGAATGTAGAAACGTTTCTTAACTAAGTTTACACTAAATTTTCTTTTAGTTTTGTTCATAGCGTGAGAAACATTGTTTCCAACCATTGCTCTCTTACCTGTAAGTTCACAAACTCTTGACATTATACTTATCTTTATATTCGTTATTCAAAATCAGGGTGCAAAGTAACAAAAAAGAAACCTAATACACAAACTATTCTGATTAGTTTTTTAAAATTTCTTTATAAATTTTCTCCAACGCCTTTGTTACTGCCCTATCAATGACTTTCTCTCGGGGTTGTCCGAAGTTAAATTCCTCTGCATAAACTCCTTTTGGAGTAGCTAATGCAACCACAACGGTTCCAACTTCCGCATCAGAATCACCTTTGTTTGGCCCTGCATTTCCAGTTGTCGCCAACGCATAATCTGTTTTCATTAATCGCTGTACTCCTAAAGCCATGGCTTCAGCAACTTCCACACTCACAACAGTATGTTTTTCAATTAATTCCTTCGAAATTCCCAATACATTTATTTTTGTTTCTGTAGCATAACTTACCACACTACCTTTAAAATAACTGGAAGAACCCGATACTGATGTTACTGTAGCAGCAATCTTTCCTCCTGTGCAACTTTCTGCAGTTGCCAAGGTTAATTTTTTTTCTGCAAGTAATTTACCTAAAACCACCTCTATAGCTTCTCCATCGTCGAATCCAACAATGGCATCTCCAATAATTTGATGTAATTTTTCAACTTGATTATCCAACTCGACAAGCAACTTGTTTTCATCTTCACCTCGAGCAGACAAACGCAAGCGCACTTGACCCGGACTTGGCAAATAGGCTAGTTTTATAAATCCTGGAAGTGCATTTTCCCAATTTTCGATTTGCTCAGCCAAAAGACTTTCACCTATCCCATAAGTTCTAATGGTCCTATGAATAATATACGGTCTGTTGTATTTAGCAACTAATCTAGTAATTACTTCGTTTTCCATAAGGTATTTCATTTCAAACGGAACCCCTGGAAGCGATATAAATACCGTATTTTCTTTTTCCATCCACATTCCAGGAGCCGTACCAACTTTATTGAACAACACCTGAGATTTAGACGGAACAAGAGCCTGATCTTTATTAATTTGAGTAATTGGTCGTTTAAAAAAACCTTCGATTAATTGGGTTACATGAGCTAAAACCGTCTCATCGTAAACCAATTCATCATTAAGGTATTCGCACAATGTTTTTTTGGTAATATCATCTTTAGTAGGCCCAAGACCTCCAGTTATCACCACAACATCTGAATCGTTTTGTAAAAAAGATAGTGTTTCTAAAATATGTTCTTTGCTATCGGTTATTGATAACATTTCATATACACCTACTCCTATTTTATCCAATGCTTTTGCTATGTAAGCAGAATTCGTATCTACTATTTGTCCGATGAGAATTTCATCACCAATAGTCACAATGGTTGCTTTCATTATAATTTAGTATATGAAACAAAGGTAAAAAAGTAGCACCTAAGCAACCCTATAAATAGAAATTTTTTAAAGTAAAACTGAAGATTATGGCTTAATAAAAAGCTGCATCACTTTCAGCCCCACCATTAAAACAGCGAAAACTGAAACAAATTTCAGGTATAACCCAATAATTTTCTTTTCTTCAAAGTTATTTAAAAATTGAAATGTATCGAAGGTATAATGAATTCCTTTTTCCTGTAAAGATTCCTCAACAATTTTTCGGTCTTTATCTAAAATAGAATAAGTTACACGATTTACCGAAGCATCTGCACCAGTTTCTACATGGTAACTAACTCCTTTTTTCACTAATTCATCTTCAAAAAATGCAGCATCAAACAACTGCACATCCACTTTAAAGTGGTTCTTTAATTTAATGGTATTTGACATTGTAACTGAAAGCTATAAATTGTAATCTTTTTTTACTTCTTTCAGGGCATTTTCGATGTGTTCTCTTAAACTTTTAAACACTTCTTTTATTTCTTTTCGCTTTCCTTTAGCTTTGGTCCACTCCATTACCTGAAGGTTTTCTTCGTAGGCCAAATCCATTCCCAATAAATCCAAAGTAGGTTTGATTTTATGGGATGAAGCGTAAGTTTTCGTATAATCTTTCTCTTCGATTCCTTCCTTAATAGATTTTAATTCTACCGGAACTTCCTCTATAAAAAGGTTAATAATTTGCTGTGCGAATTCCGTATCGTTATCCGAAATTTCATAGACTTTTGATAAATTATAATGTATCGCCATTTACTTTACCTGAATTCTAAAAAGTTGTTGTCCTTCCATATAACCTTCCAAAACATCATTCGGTTGCACTTTGCCTACTCCGGCCGGTGTTCCTGTAAAAATTATGTCACCTGTTCGAAGTGTAAAAAACTGAGAAACATAGGCAATCAGCTCGTCAATTTTCCACAACATATGACTTGTATTTCCACGTTGAACGACCGCTCCGTTGTTCAGCAATTCAAAGTTAATATTTTCAAGTGAACTGAAGTTTTTTTTCGATAAAAAGTCACTTATTATCGCTGAATGGTCAAATGCCTTTGCTTTTTCCCACGGAAGTCCTTTACTTTTTAATTCGGCTTGTAAATCTCGAGCTGTAAAATCGATTCCAAGACCAATTTCATCATAATATTTATGAGCAAATTTAGAATCTATATATTTTCCTACTTTATTGATTTTTACCAAAACCTCTACTTCATGATGTACTTCATTGGTAAATTCTGGAATCACAAAAGGAAATTGTTTTGGCAAAATGGCAGTATCCGGCTTCATAAAGATAACCGGTTCTGACGGACGTTCGTTATTTAATTCTGAAATATGGTCGGCGTAATTGCGACCGATGCAGATAATCTTCATAGTTTTCAGTCTCAGTTTTCAGTCTCAGTTTTCAGCCTGCTTACTGCAACTGTCCACTGTGACTTAGTCATTACTACTTAGTATTCAGTTTTCTTAATTTGATTCCAGTAAGTACTTTTTTGGTATATAATGGGAAGTCGGCGTTTTGGATCCATCCAAAATACCCAGGTTCTTTTTCCAACACCTCATCCACCAAAGCACCTTTGTGTTTTCCAAAGGTAAAAATCTCCTGCCCTTCAGCATTCAAGGCAATGAATCCGGCAAAATCAACAGATTTTTTACGTGTTGTAAATTCCGACAAGGTTTTCATATCGTTTTCCAATTCCGGATAACGTTCCAATTGGGCTTTTAATATTTCATAGGTTGCCATGGTATCGGCTTCCGCGCTGTGCGCATTATCTAGCGTTTGTCCGCAATAAAACTTATACGCTGCACTCAACGTACGTTCTTCCATCTTGTGAAAGATTGTTTGTACATCTACCGAAACTCGGTTTTTCATATCAAAATCGACTTCGGCACGTAACAATTCTTCTGCCAACAACGGTATATCGAAGCGATCGGAATTAAATCCTGCCAAATCCGAATCTTTAATCATGTTGTGAACCTGAGAAGCCAATTCCTTAAAAGTCGGTTCATTCGCTACTTTCTCATTTGTGATTCCGTGTACAGCAGTTGACTGAGGTGGTATCGGAATAGTCGGATTTACCAACCAAGTTTTACTTTCTTTATTTCCGTTGGGATATATTTTAACTATTGCAATTTCTACAATTCTGTCGCGAGCCACATCTATTCCGGTAGTTTCCAAATCGAAAAAGCAAATAGGTCTGTTTAGTTTTAACTCCATTATTCTTTATTATGTATTTACAAATATAGTCGAATCAAAATCAATTCAAAAGAAAAACCCGCCAAGTAAGTGACGGGTTTTATATCTATTATTCTGTATTAAATATCTCTGTTGATATCCCAAGCTTCTAAGTAATCCGCAACACGTTTTACAAAGCTTCCTCCTAACGCTCCATCTACAACACGGTGGTCGTAAGAGTGCGATAAGAACATTTTCTGACGGATACCAATGAAATCACCTTCTGGAGTTTCAATAACCGCAGGCACTTTACGGATAGCCCCTAAAGCTAAAATTCCCACTTGCGGCTGGTTGATGATTGGCGTTCCGAAAACAGATCCAAAAGTACCCACATTGGTTACCGTGTAAGTACCACCTTGTGTATCGTCTGGTTTTAATTTACCTGCTTTTGCTCTGTTTCCTAAATCGTTAACCGCTTTGGCCATACCAACCAAGTTTAGTTGGTCTGCATTTTTAATTACCGGCACGATTAAGTTTCCGTTTGGTAAAGCCGCAGCCATACCTAAGTTGATATTTTTACGTTTGATGATGTATTCACCATCAACTGAAATGTTCATTCCTGGAAAATCTTTCAAAGCTTTTGCAACTGCTTCCATGAAGATTGGCGTGAACGTCAATTTCTCACCTTCTCTCTTTTCGAAAGCGTTTTTCACTTTGTCTCTCCATTTCACGATGTTGGTTACATCTACTTCGATGAATGACTGAACGTGCGCCGAAGTTTGTACCGATTCCACCATGTATTTGGAAATTAGCTTACGCATTCTGTCCATTTCCACGATTTCATCGCCACCATTTACAGATACCGGTGCCGCTTTAGCTACTTCCGCAACTGGTGCCGCTGCTACCGGAGCTGCTGCCACAGGAGCTGCCGCAACTGGCTGACTTCCTCTGTTTTTGATATAATTTAGAATATCTTCTTTATTAACTCTTCCATCTTTTCCTGAACCTTGAATTGATTCTAGTTCTGTTAAAGAGATTCCTTCTTCTTTAGCAATGTTTTTAACCAATGGCGAGAAGAATTTATCTGATGCTGAAAAATCTGCAGGAGCAGCCATTTCTTTAGCTGTTTCAACAGTTTTTACTACTTCTGCAACCGGAGCCGCAACCACTTCTGCTTTTGGAGCTTCTGCTGCAACTGCACCACCTTCTGTTTCGATAATAGCAATCGTTTGTCCTACCTGAACCACATCGTCTGTATTGAAAAGAATTTCCACAAGGGTTCCAGCAACTTCTGAAGGCACCTCGCTATCTACTTTATCGGTAGCAATTTCAAGTACTGCTTCGTCCATTTCAATTCTATCTCCAACTTTTTTCAACCAGTTGGTTACTGTTGCCTCAGCAACACTTTCTCCCATTTTGGGCAATTTCAATTCAAACTTTGCCATATCTTTAAACTAAAGTTGTGTTTTCGTATTTGGATTGCAAAATTACTAATTATTTCGATTTATAATTTCACAATATGCATTTTTTTACTCAATTTCGATTATTTCACCTCTATCATTACTACTATTACTTCCAATCATAAAACTATTGTTTTCAGGAATGATTTTAAAGGTAAATCCTCTGTTCTTATTTTTCTCCATAAAAGCAATGATTTCTTTGAATGAAAAACTAGTGCCGTCCAAAAGAACTTCTACATGTTTATCTGGAGTATTTGCTTGCGAAAATAAATCATTTTCCTTAATATTAGTAATGCATGTTATCATTTTTTGTAGTTGTTTTTCCAATTTGCTTTTCAGCGATTCAACCGTAGAAAACAAAATGTATTCATCTACAGCATAAACAACTTTTTTTTGCTGAGATTTCTTCAACAGCGAAAAAGCAAACGCGCCAATTTGCATCAAAACATCAAATACTACAGAACCACCAAAATGTTTTTTATAGAAAAACCGCATCGCCTCCCGAAAGCGTTTCATATACATTCCGTCACGCACCGTACTTTCTCCTTTATAATGTATCACCGAAGTTTCATGAAAATAATAATTGGATTTCCCCGATTTTAAAACCATATAACTCAAATCGATATCATCGGAATACATAAAACAGTCTTCGTCGAAACCGCCTACCTTTAAATACAAATCACGTTGCATTACCATAAAAGCACCTACCAGTATATCAACTTTACCAGTTTGGTTTTCCAACAACTGTTGTGCATAATATTTATTGAATAAAGTAGATTTTGGAAAGATTTTATACAAGCCAAAGATTTTGGTAAATGCCACCCATGGCGTTGGCACACCACGTTTGCATTCGGGCAAAAAATTTCCGGTCCCGTCAATTAGCTTGCAGCCTACTATTCCAACATCGGTTTTTGATTTTGCGAAAGCTAATACCTTTTCAAATGTATCTTCCGCAACTACAGTATCAGGATTTAAAATACAAATGTATTCGCCTTTTGCTTCAGCTACACCAATATTATTCCCTTTAGGAAACCCAAGATTAGCTTTGTTCTCAATGAGTTTTACATTAGGGAAGCGTAGTTTCATCATTTCGCAACTATCATCTGCTGAACAATTATCGACTACAATAATTTCGCTTTCAATGGTTGAAAGTGCTTTTTGAACACTAAAAACACATTGTTCCAAGAAATAGCGGACATTATAGTTGAGAATAATTACAGATAGTTGCATCAGACAAATATAATGTGAAAATTAATCAATTTGAAAATTTGAAAATTTTGATTGCGTTTGAAATAGCTTACTTTTGCAGAAATTTATTATTGTGAATTACTTATCAGTCGAAAATATTTCCAAATCATTTGGTGAAAGAACCTTATTCAAAGACATCTCTTTCGGAATTAACAAGGACCAAAAAATTGCCTTCATTGCCAAAAACGGTTCGGGAAAAACCTGCATCATGAAAATCATCAATGGCGAAGACGAACCCGATACAGGTCAAGTGGTAGTGCGTAAAGACATCAAAATGGCTTTTTTATCACAGGATCACAATTTACAGGACGAATTAACAATTGAAGAAAGCATTTTCGCCTCGGACAACGAAATTTTAAAGGTAATTGAACGCTACGAAAAAGCATTGGAGCACCCGGAAGACGAAGAAGCCTATCAAAAAGCCTTCGACGACATGGACCGTCACAACGCTTGGGATTTTGAAACCCAGTTCAAACAGATTTTATTCAAGCTGAAATTAGAAGATTTCAAACTGAAAGTAAAAAATCTTTCCGGTGGACAGAAAAAACGCTTGTCGCTAGCCATTATTTTAATCAACCGTCCGGATTTATTAATTCTGGATGAGCCCACCAATCACTTGGATTTGGAAATGATTGAATGGTTGGAAAGCTACTTCGCTAAAGAAAACATCACGTTGTTCATGGTTACGCACGACCGTTTCTTTTTGGAGCGTGTTTGTAACGAAATCATCGAATTGGACAACGGAAAACTATACCAATACAAAGGAAATTACTCCTATTATTTAGAGAAAAAAGAAGAGCGAATCGCTTCGGAAAATGCAACGATTGATAAAGCGCAAAACCTTTTCGTTAAAGAATTGGCTTGGATGCGCCGTCAGCCTAAAGCGCGTACGACGAAATCGAAATCACGCCAAGACGATTTCTATAAAATTAAAGAAGTAGCTGAAAGCCGCAGAAAAGAAAATGTAGTCGAGCTGGAAATTAATATGGAGCGCATGGGAAGTAAGATTATCGAGCTTCACAAAATCTCCAAAAAATTCGGCGAAAAAGTTATTTTGAATGATTTCAGTTTCGATTTTCAACGCGGTGCCCGAATCGGTATCATCGGAAAAAACGGAACAGGAAAATCCACGTTTCTGAACTTATTAACCGGAACGCTTCCGCTTGACGGTGGGAAAGTTGTCGTTGGCGATACCATCAAAATTGGCTACTACACCCAAAGCGGCATCAACCCCAAACCGGGACAGCGTGTCATTGACATTATCAAAGAATACGGCGAATACATCCCATTGGCGAAAGGAAGAATTATTTCGGCTTCACAGTTGTTAGAACGCTTTTTATTCGATGCCAAAAAACAATACGATTACGTTGAAAAATTAAGTGGTGGCGAATTAAAACGTTTGTACTTGTGTACTGTTTTGATTCAGAATCCGAACTTTTTGATTCTGGATGAGCCAACGAATGATTTGGATATCGTGACATTGAACGTTCTTGAAAGTTTCCTTTTGGATTATCCGGGATGTTTATTAGTAGTATCCCACGACCGTTATTTCATGGATAAAATTGTGGATCATTTGTTTGTATTCAGAGGACAAGGTGAGATTGAAAACTTCCCTGGAAATTATTCTGATTTTAGAGCCTACGAAGACAGCGTGGAACCTGTAAAAGACGAACCAAAAGAAAAGGTGAACTGGAAACAGAGCAATCCGGTTTCATCAGGTTTATCGTTTAACGAGCAGAAAGAGTTTCAGAAAATTGAGCGCGAAATCAAAGATTTGGAACAGAAGAAAAAGGAAATCGAACAATTGTTTTCAGACGGAAAAGTAGCCGATGCTGATATCGAAAAGAAAGCCAACGAATTGCAGAATATCATCAAAAAAATAGAAGAAAAAGAAGAACGCTGGTTTGAACTTTCGTCTAAAATGGAAGGATAACGAAATAGCTTGAAAAAATAAAACCACAACAGAATTAATTCTGTTGTGGTTTTTTATTTAAAAAAGGCCTTTACCAAGCTATCGGCACATAATCTTTCAAGAATTTGCCGCTCCAATGCTTGCCTGTATTAATACCATCAAACAACGGATCCATAACTCTTGCGGCTCCATCAACGATATCAAGAGGCGGTTGAAAATCTTCTTCCTCCTGCTTTCTTTTTGCCATTTCAGCAGGATCTTCATCGGTAACCCAACCCGTATCTACCGCATTCATAAAAATCCCCTCTTTAGCCAATTCGCCTGCAGCCGTGTGCGTTAACATATTCAATGCTGCTTTAGCCATGTTGGTGTGCGGATGACGGGCATCTTTATAACCGTAATAGAACTTGCCTTCCATCGCAGAAACATTGATGATGTGCTTTTGCCCCGTTTTATCCTTCTTCATGACTTCCGCAAGACGATTACACAACACAAAAGGCGCCACCGAATTTACCAATTGCACTTCAAGCATTTCGGTAGTTTCAATTTGTCCTAATTTTAAACGCCAGCTGTTGGTTTTTCGTAAATCGACTTGCTGTAAATCGGCATCCAATGCTCCTTCCGGAAAAACTTCGTTGGCCACCAGTGCATTATCAAAAGAATACGGAATTTGCGACAACTGCGCTGAAGCCCGCAACCCAATTCCCGGTTCCGGTCCATGCCAGGTTACCGGCATATTCTCATTGGAAGATGCACCAGAAGTTAATAGTTTCAATTCCTGCAAACAATCGGTGTGATCAAACAATAAGTCCTGAACTTGTTTCGGTAAAGAACCAACCGGACGTTCTTCATTTTCCATTAAGTGCGCATAAAATCCTGCCGGACGTCTTACGGTTTGTGCAGCGTTGTTAATCAGAATGTCTAAGCGACCGTATTTTTGCTCGATAAAATTGCAAAAAATCTCTACGCTGGGAATATGTCTTAAATCTAATCCGTGAATTTTTAAGCGGTGTCCCCATTCCATAAAATCGGCTTCCTGAGCAAAACGCAAAGCGGAATCTACAGGAAAACGAGTAGTTGCAACCACCGTTGCGCCACCCCGTAAAAGCATCAACGTAATATGATACCCGATTTTTAAACGAGAGCCTGTCACCACGGCGATTTGCCGTTTTACATTGGCCGTTTGAAAGCGTTTGGCATAATTAAAATCACCACAATCGGTACACATCGTATCGTAAAAATGATGGAGTTTCGTAAAAGGCGTTTTACAGACGTAACAATTTCTGGGTGTTTCCAATTCCAATTGCTCTTTGCTGGCAAGATCTGCGGCGGCTAATAATTTTGGTGCCACAAACACACTTGCTTCGCGGGCAGTCCGAATTCCGGTTTCCTTTCGTGCGGTTTTGTCGGCATTTTCCTTTTTGCGTTTGGCTACTAATTTCCCGTCTTTTTTTCTGCGGGAAAGTTCATCGCGGTTGGGTCTGGAAAATTGCCCTGCCGCTTTTATCAAGGCTGTTCGCTGTTCTTTAGGAATCTCAAATATTTGGTCGGTATTGGTGTTTAACTGAGTTAAGAGTGCAATGCATTTGTCAATTTCTTCCGAAGTTATGGCATTGGGAATTTCTATTTCATCTTTCGTCATCATAAATCAAGATATTGTTCTTGGCAGAACTGCTAAGGATGCAAATATAGTTTTTAAATCTGGTTTCAACTTTTTACGGCAAACGATTCCATGCTTTAAAATGACTTTGTATCTTCGCCCTCTGTTTGTAAAACCTTGTACTCGACTATGCTGTTTCAAATAAAAGCCTATCTTAATTTTCTTTGGCATTCCAAAAACCAACACGGAGTTCATTCGCCGTTTGTCTATTCTTTGGTAACAAAGTGTTTTTATGATAAAAAATCGAAACCTGAATACTCCGTTTTAAAAGAATACAGAAATTCACTTTTAAAGAATAAAAACACCATTGAAGTCACTGATTTTGGAGCGGGTTCGCGAGTGTTTAAATCAAATATCAGACAAATTTCAAAAATTGCCCAAACCGCAGGAATTACACCAAAACGAGCTGAATTACTGTACAGAATAACAAATTATTTTAAGCCGGAATCGATTTTGGAAATCGGCACTTCACTTGGGTTGGCTACGTCTGCCCTGTCTTTGGGAAGCCCGAAGGGAAAAATCACTACTTTGGAAGGTTGTCCGGAAACATCCAGTATTGCTCAAAAGCAGTTTCACACATTTCAACTCAATAACATTACGCCTGTTGTCGCTGAATTTACAGACTACTTAAAAAACTACCAACAGAATGTTGAACACTATCAACTAATCTATTTTGATGGCAACCATTCCAAAAAAGCGACGCTAGACTATTTCGAACTTTTACTTCCCACCATTACCAATGATACAGTTTGGATTTTTGACGACATTCACTGGTCTGAAGATATGGAATCTGCATGGGAAATCATCAAAAACCATCCAAGCGTAACAGTTACAATAGACACCTTTCAATGGGGCTTTGTTTTTTTCCGTTACGAGCAGGAAAAAGAACATTTTACCATACGTATTTAGCTTTTTTGTACTTTTAAAACTCTAAAACAACGCATATGAATATTGAGCAAATCTTTGAGAACAATAAAGACTGGATTACAAAGCAATTACAAGCAGATTCTCAATATTTTGATAAACTTTCTGAAGGACAAACGCCAGAATTCTTATACATTGGTTGTTCTGACAGCCGCGTAACTGCTGAAGAATTAATGGGCTTAGCACCCGGTCAGGTTTTTGTTCACAGAAACATTGCCAACATGGTTCCTAACACCGATTTGAATTCGATGTCCGTTATCAACTATGCCGTTGTACATCTAAAAGTAAATCACATTGTGGTTTGTGGCCATTATGGTTGTGGTGGTGTTAAAGCAGCAATGCAGCAAGCAGATTTAGGAATTTTAAATCCTTGGTTACGAAACATACGAGATGTCTATCGTATTCATAAAAAAGAATTGAATGCTATTGAAGATGAAGAGAAACGCTATCAAAGACTTACCGAACTAAATGTTCAAGAACAATGCATTAATGTTATAAAAACTGCCGAAGTACAACGCGCATTTCAAGAAAGAGGTTTACGAGTTTACGGCTGGATTTTCGACATCCATACTGGAAAACTAATTGATTTACAAATCGATTTCTCTGAAATACTTAAAGGAATCTCAGAAATTTACAAAATTGATTTTTAACAAACATATAACATCAAAAACAAATATAATCAACTTATAATCAATAACTTTACATTGAGTTATAGCCCATCGGCAGATGAGCAGTAGCTCATCGCACATCATACTTTTTTTAAGACTCCTTGTTGTAGATGAACAAGGAGTTTTATTTTGTAACAAATACCCAATTTTAGCTACTTATGTGCATATCATATTTCGTTTTACTATTTTTAAACCGCAAAATAAATTAAAATGTCACAGCCAATAATCGACATCAAAGGGATTACACGTAATTTCCCTTTAGGAAACGAAACCGTATATGTCCTTAAAGGAATCGATTTACAAATCAACAAAGGTGAATATGTAGCATTAATGGGACCATCAGGTTCTGGGAAGTCAACTTTAATGAATTTATTGGGTTGTCTAGATACACCTACATCTGGGAGTTACATTCTTAACGGAAAAGATGTCAGCAAAATGGAGGATGATGAATTGGCTGCAATACGTAATACCGAAATTGGTTTCGTTTTTCAAACCTTTAACTTGATGCCTAGAACTACAGCTTTAGACAATGTTGCCTTGCCCATGATTTATGCCGGACACAATAAAGAAAGTCGTAACAAAAGAGCTACAACCGTTTTAACCCAGGTTGGTTTATCCGATCGTATGGATCACAAACCCAATCAATTATCTGGAGGTCAACGTCAACGTGTTGCTGTAGCAAGAGCTTTAGTAAACCATCCGTCAATTATTTTAGCCGATGAACCAACAGGAAATCTTGACAGTAAAACATCGGTAGAAATCATGAATCTTTTTGATGAAATTCACGCTAACGGAAACACTGTTATTTTAGTTACACACGAAGAAGATATTGCTAAGCACGCGCATCGAATCATCCGTTTAAAAGATGGTGTAATAGAAAGTGACAATCCAAACAGGTAGTATTCACTCACAGTTTTAAGCTGCAACACTACCTAACAATTTCAATTATTACTATTTAGTTTTGGTTTAAACAATCTAAAACATTCATTCGTAATAACTGTAAACTAAAAACTCAGTAACTTAGCGACTTCGACACTTAGCAACTCACAAAAAATGAAAGTATATACCAAAACCGGCGATAAAGGAACAACGGTTTTATTTGGAGGAACGCGCGTTCCAAAACATCACATCCGTATTGAAAGTTATGGAACCGTAGATGAATTAAACTCCTATATCGGATTAATTCGCGATCAGGACATCAATCCGTTATATAAAAATATTCTAATCGAAATTCAAGACCGATTGTTTACTGTTGGTGCCATACTAGCAACTCCCCCAGAAAAAGAAGTTCTTAAAAACGGACAACAACGTTTAAATATAAACCGAATTTCCGATGAAGACATCACACTCCTAGAGAATGAAATTGACCAAATGGAGGAGAAATTACCCCCTATGACACACTTTGTACTTCCCGGAGGACACACCACCGTGTCATATTGTCATATTGCGCGCTGTGTATGCCGTCGCGCCGAACGTTTAGCCACACACTTAAACGAAATTGAAGTGATAGACGGACTGGTTTTAACCTACTTAAACCGACTTTCTGACTACCTTTTTGTCTTGGCACGAAAGTTGTCTTTTGACCTGCAGGCTGACGAAGTGAAATGGATTCCCAGAAAACAGTAATCAGTTCTGGTGTTTAACCACAAAAAAACAGGTGATTTCATCTAAAAATTAAACTCCAAAAAACCAACGTTCTTAACTTTTTTTAAAATAAAAAAAAAATTACTTGATTTTTTCAGTATAAAATTTATTTTTGCATAAAACTATAAATCCACATTAAAGATGTATTGGACATTAGAATTAGCATCTTATTTAAGCGATGCCCCTTGGCCAGCTACTAAAGATGAGCTTATCGACTATGCGATTAGAACCGGAGCTCCACTGGAAGTTGTTGAAAACCTTCAGTCTATAGAAGATGAAGGCGAGATCTACGAGTCGATGGAGGAGATTTGGCCGGATTATCCAACAGACGAAGATTATCTTTGGAACGAGGATGAATATTAAAAAATAAACACACAGCGAAAAAGTCTCAAATGAGGCTTTTTTTTTGTGTAAATTTGCACACATTATATAGAAAACAAACAAACAAAATTATGAGTTTCATAAATAGCATATTAAAAGCCTTTGTGGGAGATAAATCTCAAAAAGACGTAAAAGCAATACAACCCCTTATAACTAAAGTTAAATCGTTTGAAGGTGCTCTTGCTGCACTAACTAACGATGAGTTAAGAGCTAAAACAACTTTTTTCAAAGAGCAAATTAAAAATGCTAGAGCTGAAAAAGATGCTAAAATTGAAGCTTTAAAATTGGAAGCAGAGGCTACTGAAGACATCGACAAAAGAGAAGATTTATATGCTGCTATTGATGTTTTAGAAGGTGAAGCTTATGAAATTTCTGAAAAAGTTTTAAACGACATACTTCCAGAAGCTTTTGCTGTGGTAAAAGAAACAGCACGTCGTTTTAAAGACAATACACAAATAACAGTTACAGCAACTCCAAAAGATCGTGAATTATCAGCTACTAAAGCATATATTAACATCGAAGGTGACAATGCTATATGGTCTAATTCATGGGATGCTGCCGGAAAAGCCATTACTTGGGACATGATTCACTATGATGTTCAGTTAATTGGTGGTACTGTTTTACATCAAGGTAAAATTGCCGAAATGCAAACCGGTGAAGGTAAAACCCTAGTAGCAACATTACCTTTGTATTTAAATGCTTTAACCGGTAATGGTGTACATTTGGTTACCGTGAACGACTACCTTGCTAAACGTGACAGCACCTGGAAAGCACCATTGTTCGAGTTCCATGGTATGACGGTAGACTGTATTGACAATCACCAACCTAATACCGATGCAAGACGTCGCGCATATAATGCAGACATTACTTATGGTACCAACAACGAATTTGGTTTCGATTATTTACGTGACAACATGTCGCATACTCCAGGAGAGTTAGTACAACGTAAACACAATTACGCCATTGTCGACGAGGTTGACTCGGTATTAATTGACGATGCTAGAACGCCGTTAATCATTTCAGGACCGGTTCCACAAGGTGATCGTCATGAATTTAACGAATTAAAACCTAAAATCGAAAACTTATACAACCTTCAACGTCAGTTGGCTAACGGTTTCTTAACCGAAGCTAAAAAACTTATCAAAGAAGGAAACACGAAAGATGGAGGATTCCAGTTATTACGTGCTTACCGTTCTTTACCAAAAAACAAAGCGTTAATCAAATTCTTATCGGAAGAAGGTGTAAAACAAATTCTTCAGAAAACAGAAAACGAATACATGCAAGATAACAACCGCAAAATGCCAATTGTGGACGAAGCGTTGTATTTTGTAATTGAAGAGAAAAACAATCAGGTGGAATTAACCGATAACGGTATCAAATTCCTTTCTAAAGACACATCTGACGATTTCTTTATTTTACCGGACATTGGTACTGAAATTGCCAATATTGAAAGACAAAAATTATCAAAAGAAGAAGAAGCGCAAGCCAAAGAAACATTGTTTCAGGATTTTGGTGTAAAAAGCGAGCGTATTCACACGTTAACGCAATTACTTAAAGCCTATACTTTATTTGAAAAAGATACGGAATATGTAATCATGGACAACAAGATTTTGATTGTTGATGAACAAACAGGTCGTATCATGGATGGTCGTCGTTATTCTGACGGATTACACCAAGCTATTGAGGCAAAAGAAAATGTAACTATTGAAGCTGCTACTCAAACGTTTGCTACCATTACCCTTCAGAACTATTTCCGTATGTACAAAAAATTATCGGGTATGACCGGTACTGCTGTAACTGAAGCGGGAGAGTTTTGGGAAATTTACAAATTAGACGTTGTAGAAATTCCAACCAATCGTGGAATTGCTCGAAAAGATAAAGAAGATTTAATTTACCGTACTGTTCGTGAAAAATTCAACGCCGTTGCAGAAGATGTTCAGCAAATTGCTGCTTCTGGTCGTCCAGTACTTATTGGTACAACTTCGGTTGAGATTTCTGAGTTATTAAGTCGTATGTTAAAAATGCGTGGTGTAGAACACAACGTATTGAATGCAAAATTACACAAGCAAGAAGCTCAAATTGTAGCTGAAGCTGGTAAACCTGGAGTTGTAACTATTGCTACCAATATGGCAGGTCGTGGTACCGACATTAAATTAACCGACGAAGTAAAAGCGGCTGGTGGTTTAGCTATTATCGGTACAGAACGTCACGATTCGCGTCGTGTAGACCGTCAGTTACGTGGTCGTGCAGGTCGTCAAGGAGATCCAGGAAGTTCACAATTCTATGTTTCATTAGAAGACAACTTAATGCGTTTATTTGGTTCTGAGCGAGTTGCAAAACTAATGGACCGTATGGGAATCAAAGAAGGAGAAGTGATTCAACATTCTATGATGACCAAGTCTATCGAAAGAGCTCAGAAAAAAGTAGAAGAAAACAACTTTGGTGTTCGTAAACGTTTATTAGAATATGACGATGTAATGAATGCTCAACGTGAAGTAGTTTACAAACGTCGTCGTCACGCTTTACACGGAGAACGCTTAAAAGTTGATATTGCCAACATGATGTATGATTTGGCAGAATTAATTGTTGAAAACAACAAAACCGCTAAAGATTTCAAAAATTTCGAATTCGAATTGATTCGTTATTTCGCAATCGAGTCTCCGGTTTCAGAAAGCGATTTCAACAAATTAACCGAAATTGAAATATCAGGTAAAGTGTATAAAGCGGCTATGGAAGCTTATACGGATAAACAAAACCGAAACGCTAAAGAAGCTTACGCTGTTATTAAAAATGTATATGAAAACAACAACGGTCAGTTTGAACGCATTGTTGTTCCTTTCACAGACGGTATCAAATCGTTAAATGTAGTAACCGACTTAGAGAAAGCTTACACATCGGAAGGAAAATCGTTATTAGCCGATTTCGAAAAGAATATCACATTAGCCATTGTAGATGAAGCTTGGAAAAAGCATTTACGCAAAATGGACGAATTAAAACAATCGGTACAATTAGCCGTTCATGAGCAAAAAGACCCATTGTTGATTTATAAATTTGAAGCATTTAACTTGTTCAAAAACATGTTAGACGGTGTTAATAAAGAAGTTATTTCATTCTTATTCAAAGGTGATTTACCTTCACAAAACCCTAACAACATTCAAGAAGCCGAAGAAGTTGCACAACAACGTGAAGAGTATACTACTTCTAAAGAAGAAGTTTTAAATACCGATGAAATGGCAGCCAGAAATCGTGAAGCAGCTCAAGCGCAACACCAAGCACAACAGCATGTAACCGAAACGATTGTTCGTGATGCTCCAAAAATTAATCGTAACGACAATGTTACCATTAAACATGTAATGAGTGGTAAAACAGAAACTATGAAATTCAAAAAAGCAGAATCGCTATTAGCTTCTGGAGAATGGATTATCGTTAACGAATAGTTTTTCCAAAACAATAAAGCAAATCCCTAATTACACTGTATTTAGGGATTTTTTTATTACATTTATGCAAACATATATTATGAAACAACGCTTATTTTTATTGGTTTTACTATTGAGCTTGCAAAGTTGGTCTCAATCCTTAAACAATCTAAAAACTGCAACGCTAAAAGTTTACGAAGCAACCTACAATATGGATTTTAATACTATTTTAGATTATACGTATCCGAAAGTATTTGAAATAGTAGACCGTAAAACCATGTATGAAACGCTCGACAAAACCTTTCAAAATGAGGAATTTAGCATTCGCTTTGTTTATCCAAATCCGAAATTTAAGTATTCTGAGATAAAAACTATTGGAAAGCAGAAGTTTTGCATCATTACATACGATAATGCTATGCGTATGAAATTTGAAGAACCCTTAGACGATGAAACTGTAGCTGCAATGATTGCTGCCTTCAAAGAAAGCATGAACGATAAAAAAATCACCTACGAAAAAGAACGCAACAGTTTTCTATTAGAAGGTAACGATATGCTTATTGCCGTTTTTGATGAAACAACAAACAAACAATGGCGATTTCTAAACTACGACAGCCAACAAGTAGATTTTCTTGATCGAATTATTACTAGCGATACTCGAAAACAACTAGGATTATAAAAAAAAACGCCTCTGCATACAGAGGCGTTTTTTTTTATAAACTATAATTAAAATTAATGCTCCAACGGTATTGGGCTTCTACCCTTCCTCCTGTTAAATTCTGACTTATAGGCAACATCACATTGGTACCCAAAGAATATTTGCCTTTCCCAGCTTCTAAACCCAATTTACCAAACACAACATTCCCAGCAGTATTTCGAACTTTTTCTCCGTATTGCTTATTAGATTCGTACACTTCGCCTGCAAGTCCAAATTGAGGTGCAAAAGAAAAGACTTCATTTTCCATAAGATAAAAGAACGTTCCGGCATAATTCAATTGATTGCCAAACTGATAATGCTTTTGATTCTCAGTTTTTACAATATAATTTACCATTGTATTTAAACCAATCGATTTGTGTTTAATTGTGTATTCCGAAACCAGCAAATAATCCCAGCTCCCGGTTCCCAATTGAAAGCTCGGATTCACACTCCCATTGTTAGCCGCATCGTATTTGCCAATTGGCATTTTAACCCCACCACCCATTTGCAAGGTATGTACAAAAAAAGTACTATCCCGATGCGTTTGATATACGCGGTACATTCCTAAAACGGTCATATCACCTATTCCCGAAATAGACTGGTTACCACTATCGGTTTCTCGCGTGTTAAAATGGTATGGTAATAAGGCCGAGATTTGAATATTTTGCGTTACTGGAATTCGGCCCCAGAGCTGTATAGTATTAAAGTTTTCGTTATTCCATTTCGAATTGGTGTACAGCATATCGTTGCTGCGGTATAACTGATTAAAATAGCGTAACCCAATGAAATTAGAATTTAGCATTGAGGCAAAACCCATACTCCCTCCACTGGCAGAACAACCGCAAGCATCGCAATCGTCTTCCAACAAAAGCATTTGCCTTTTAAATTCATTCATTACCGGTAAACTGTCGTGAACAGTAGCTCCCGAAACGGAAAAACAAAACAGCAGCAAACAACCTATATATTTTCTCATAAAATTGAATTCTGAAAAGTGAAACAAAACAAATGCATTCGTGTGCACTATGTTTTAATCATTATGCACATGATTTACAGAAAACATCCCTTGAAGATTTGCTGTAATTAACGACAAATTAGATCCGCTTGTAATTGTAGTTCCAGTACCGCTAGTGTTGTTATCCGAAAGCTTTATTTTATTTACTCCGTCAATAAATTTAGCCACATCGGCCATAATGTGTACTTCTGGAGTAATTGTCGTTCTAACCAACGCTTTGTCTGGGAAATTTAATGTTATTTCGGTGTAGTTGTAATCGGTTCCTGTTTTACCCGTATGCACCATAAATGACGTTTCTGTACTAACCGTAGGCGATGTGAACACCCCTTCGAAAGCAACAAATTTATAGCCAGCTGCCCACGACGAAATCATTGCTTCTGTTTCTGCCAATGCAATCAAATTCCCTTGTGCGGTTTCACCTAAATCGTATTGTGCATGATCTACACCAATTCCGAATTTAATTGCCGTATAATTACCCGCCGGAATATTAGAAAGTTCTAATACATGAGTGTTTTCATCGGCTTCATTCACTATAAAATAGCTTTCCGATTTCGGGTAAACCACAGTGGTACCATCTTCTTTCGTAAGCTCAATATTACTTACGATATATTTTACCTTACTTATTTTCAGAACCTCATCTTGCGAAGTGGTATTGGCTTGCGTATCTAAAATTAAATCCGCTCCGTTAAAAATATTATCAAATTCAATGGCTAAACTTCCTTTTCCAGAAATATCGTTTGCATTATCGTTGGTACAAGATGCCAAAGTAGTAACCATTGCTAATGCAGCAATCGTGTTTTTAAGTGTATTTTTCATTTTTTAATTTAAAACATTAGTAATTCATTCGGAAAAATCCGAATACAAAAACCTTCTTAATGCTATTGTTGAACAGAATCAAAAAGAATAAAACCAGTTTAAATTAAATACGAAGGCGGATGAAATACTGCCGTTTGAGAGGTGTAGTTGTAGGTATTCGTGTATCTTGAATTTACTTCTTTTGAAACGAAATAGTTTGGAGTTGAAAACGTATACGAAATTCCGTTCTCGATAAATAATACTTCCAATTCTTGATGGGATGCTTTTTTATCGGAAGACAAAGGCGTGTCTGTTTCGGCATTTTTAGCCATTTCTTTCATCAAATGACATTTACCGTTACATTTCAATTGAGGTTTTGCTTTATTTTCACATAGTTCTTTTACAATGTAATCGTAATTAAAAACATATTCTAAAACCGGAAGAACGGGCTTTAAAACAAATAAAAATACGATAAGTACTATGGCTTTTTTCACGGGGCAAAAGTACGACTCAAATTGAAATTTTTCTTCTCCAAAAGATATTTTTTAAAAGAAAATACCAGTATCAGGAACAAAAGGGTAATTTTGTATCGAGCAATAATGTTAATGCTACTTTTATCAAAAAAACAATGTCGAACACCATAGTATACAGCGCCTTTTTTAACCAAGTATTATCCAGTATAGCCGAGGGTACTTTTGCTAAATTAACCCTTACCAAAACGGTAGGCAAACCCGAATTGCTGAATATTTATGTGAGAACCATTGTTGTGGACGACACCTTAAAAGCCAATGTAACGTTTAAAAGCTACAAAGAAGGCTTGCAGGAAATTGATAAAATTGTTGAATTAAATGACGTAGAAGCCGAACTTACGCCTTACATCAACAATCCGTTTCTATGGCTTTTATTGTTTACTACAGAGGCTGATTACACCTTGAAACTAAACAAAAAACGAGTAGCTTCGATTACCGAACAGCCACCTACCTTTCAAAATCCCGATGCTACTTTGGTAGCTTTTAGGAATTCCAAATAAAGTAGCAGAAATAAAAAAGGACATACCTTACGTACATCCTTTTTGTGTTTTACATTTCGTCTGGAAATATTTTTCCGGGATTTAATATATTGTTGGGGTCGAATACGGCTTTAATGCGTTCCATTAGCTCCAAGTGTACTTTGGTAAATGCTATATCCATGTAGTTTTTTTGAACCAAGCCTATACCGTGTTCGCCCGATAGCGTTCCTTTTAAAGCCACCGTTAGTTCAAAAATTTCTCGTATACCTTTAGGTACTTCGGTTTTCCAATTCTCATCGGTCATATCGGCTTTGATGATGTTGACGTGCAGGTTCCCATCGCCGGCATGGCCGTAACAAACCGATTTAAATCCGTACTTATCCCCTATGGTTTTAATCCCTTTTAAAAGCGCTGGCAATTCGTAACGCGGGACAACCGTATCTTCTTCCTTATACACCGAATTGGATTTTACCGCTTCAGCTACACCACGACGCATGCGCCATAAGGCATTTTTTTGATCTTCGGTATCGGCAAACAAAATCTGATCGATCTCAAATTGCTCAACAACACCCATAATTTTTTCGGCTTCCTGCATTAAAATATCAGGATAATTGCCATCCACTTCAATAAGCAAATGTGCCTGAATGTTCTCTTTTATCGCCACATTTACCCCGTCTATGTATTTGATAGCCCAATCGATTGCATCGCGCTCCATGAATTCTAAAGCACTAGGCACTACTCCAGCTCTAAAAATAGCAGAAACGGCTTCGCAAGCTTGTTCGGCCTTGTAAAACGGAACCAACATTAAAACGTTATGCGAGTTTTTAGGAAGCAGTTTTAAAACAATTTTGGTGATAATCCCGAGCGTTCCTTCGCTTCCCACCATCAATTGGGTAAGATTATAGCCCGTAGAGTTTTTTAGTGTATTAGCTCCCGTCCAGATGATTTCTCCGGAAGGCAAAACCACTTCTAGGTTAATGACATAATCTTTGGTGACACCGTACTTAACAGCTCTTGCCCCACCTGCGTTTTCGGCTACATTTCCGCCAATAAAACAACTACCACGACTGCTTGGGTCTACCGGATAAAACAAACCTTTTTCTAAAAGCGTTTCCTGCAATACTTGAGTAATTACAGCAGGCTCGGTGGTAACTTGAAGGTTTTTCTCGTCTATTTCGATGATGGAATTTAGTCGGTCTGTAGCCAATGCAATACCTTCATAAATACTAAGCGCCCCACCACTTAAGCCGGTTCTGCCCCCAATGGGTACCGTTGGAATTTTATATTGATTGGCCAGTTTAATGATTTCTGCTATTTCCAGTGCCGAAGCCGGTTTCACGACAACCGTAGGCGGAAACATATAATCTTCAGTTTCGTCATGACCGTAATGGTTGCGGGTTTCGCTGTCGGTAAAAACATACGATGAACCTACAATTGCTTGTAATTTTTGTAGTATTTCGGGTGTGATTGCCATGGTACTTATTTTCAAACAAATTTAGTTGTTTTTCTTTTTCTTTTAAAAGAGATTTTACTGTGTCATGGCAGTTCCTTTTAAACGACTTTCGCTGCTCCAAAATCCTTGGTTAAAATTACCCAATTTGCGATGTTTTTTTTATTCGGGTTTACTCGGCTTATATACGGGGTATATACGGCTTAAGTACGGCGTAATTATGGGGAAAGTTTTTAGGATAAAAACCAGGTTGAAGGTGCTTTGATTTGGTTGTTGATTTTGATTTTGTGGCATTTTTTCTGTGGCAACATTTTTGCCACGGTTTTTTTGCCACAAATTCGTGGCAGGTTTTTTTGTTTGACTTATTTGCCACAGCAAAAAAAGTTTGAAA
Source organism: Flavobacterium sp. IC2-16 (assembly GCF_055521455.1). NCBI lineage: Bacteria > Pseudomonadati > Bacteroidota > Flavobacteriia > Flavobacteriales > Flavobacteriaceae > Flavobacterium > Flavobacterium sp. IC2-16. Next base: position 507,427 of record NZ_CM145480.1, read on the forward strand.
TATCACTAAATTTAGTGATTGTGCAGTATGTTTTTTATGGGTAAGTTTGGAAAATATCTCAGTGTAGAAATGTTTCTTTCATACATATCTACTAGTTAGTGGTAATTATTCGCATCTGAGGCCGCGGGGCGCTTCCCTTAAACACTCCTAAATGGAGTCTTCTGAAAGGAAGAGAGCAGGTTCAACTCCTGCCAGATGCACAAAAAAAGGAAAAATGACAAAAAGCCCTGCAAAAAAAGAATTCAAAGAAAGATTTGGTCAAGCAAATCATTTTTTGATTACTGCACTTGTTGGAATTGATGCTATTCAAAGTGGAATGATAACTAAAAAGCCTGATAGCTTTAGCACAACTTGGGAGCCAAAAGACCCAAAAAAATCAGCGAATCGTTCTCGCATTTTTGTTCTAAAATCTTTTTTAGCATGGGCGGTTGAATCGCTTGAGATGTACATGACAGAGCTAAATAGAAAACCAAAATTATTGGAATCAGAAAAGTTTACAGAATTATTTTCTAGAGCTGGACAGTCTATTTACAAAAAAACAATTTATATAGCTGATGAAATAAAAGTAGACCCAATGTTAATTGCCTTAATGGAGGTTTTAATAACTTGGCGTAATTATACTTTTCATTATGACATCGATAATGAAATAAGAGATTCAAGTTTACAATATCTGATTACAAATTCTGAAGAACTTAAAAATCGATTTTCAGGGTTGGAAATTTCAATGTTGAAAAAAACATGGGAATCAAAAGGGGATTTTACTTTCAAAGAAACAGCTGCACTAATCAAGGCTACTCAGGACTTTGTGAGCGCTATAGATGAATATGCGCTAGCTGAACTTAATATGGAAAAATATTTATCTGACTTTCTCGAAAAATATTTTAAAGATGTTCCATCTAGTTTACAAAGACTAAAATCATTTACCGAAGAAAAGCAAAAAAAGTATATTAGGGTTTTACTTCAAAATGTCGCTGGTGTAACAGAAATTCAAGAAGATGTTGTTACTACGCTAATTGAAAAATTTTAACAAGCCATAACTACTGCCAACAGCGGTTTTATATAAGCGAGGAACAGTGTTTAATGGAAAGAGCTGTGCTCCAACTTTCTTCTCCGAAATCAAGTTTTTTCTTTCAAACTTTTCGGTATTTTTGTAAACACCAGTAACAAAAATCCACGCCTTCACAAAGTCGGCGGGACGTTGAAAGTAATTTCAATAAAATACAAAACAGATGAAAATAAGAATACTAATAATTATAATACTTTTTAACTTACAAAATATTAGTAGCCAATGTGTATTTAAAGAAGTTACTACATTAAATGCGGCTTCATTAGCAATAGGACTTGATAACAAATTATATGGATGGGGTTCAACATTAGATTTTGATTTGAATACCTCTTCTGGTATGCAAACTAATGTAACACAAATAGGGATTGATGAAAATTGGGCTAAGATAGACGGAGGGAATCGTCATGTTTTACTATTAAAATCAAATGGTACTTTATGGGCTATGGGATGGAATGGTGAAGGACAGTTAGGAGATAATAGCTTAACAAACAAAAATATTCCAATCCAGATTGGCCTAGAAAATAATTGGGTAGCTATTTCGGCAGGTCAAAATTTTTCATTAGCAATAAAAAACGACGGTTCATTATGGGCTTGGGGTAACAATCAGAGTGGACAATTAGGAATTGGCACTACGGTAAATCAAATTGTACCAGTTCAAGTGGGGAACGATACGAATTGGTCAAAAATTAATGCTGCTAAAAATAATTTTGCGTTAGCTATTAAAAATGATGGAACGCTTTGGGCTTGGGGAACAAACACTTATGGTTATTTAGGTTTGGGTAATTACGCTACCCAAAACATTCCTACTCAAGTAGGAACTGATAATAATTGGCTTTCTGTATCGAGCGGTTTAAATCATACCCTTGCGCTAAAGAGTGATAATACATTATGGGCATGGGGTAGAAATGCATATGGAGAACTTGGAAACAACACTACTACAACTGCAACTACACCTTCTCAAATAGGCTCTAACAATGATTGGCAGTATATTGATGCAAGCTATTTAAGCTCAAAAGCTATTAAAGCTGATGGAACATTGTGGTGTTGGGGTGAAAATTCTCAAGGCAATATAGGGGATGGTACTTTTACTAACAAATTAATACCAACTCAAATTGGTATAGACAGTAATTGGTCGGGAATTTTCTCTGGACAAGCACATACACTTGCTTTAAAAACTAATTCTGAAATTTACAGCTGGGGTGCTAATAACATTGGACAACTTGCAAACGGTAATACAATAAATTTATCATCTCCATATCAAATTAATTGTACCAATTTAGATACTGTAGATTTTGATGTTCAAAATAATTCTGTAACGATTTTACCTAATCCTACAACGGACACTTTCGAAATTGCTATGACAGATTTCTATAGTAAAGTTGAACTTTATGATTTAACAGGTAGAATGATACAATTTTGGTCTGTAAAACAAAACATATATTCATTAACTAATATTAACAATGGGGTTTATACTTTAGTCATATACTCGAATAAAAACATTATTGTTAAAAAAATTATCAAAAAATAGTCATTCCCAACAAGCGGTTTACACCCCCTTCAAGACCCACCACCAAAACACCAAGGTTAAAAACGAAAGTGGAATCCCAAAGCCAATCATCATATTAGCCAGTTTGGGTTTCAAACCGTAATTTACCGCTACAATGGCTCCGGTAATCATAGGCGCCATAGCCGATTCCAGCACCGAAACCTGAACTTCGAGTCCGTGTGCTTTTAGAACAAGTACATAGAACAGATAAAAGAAAGCCGGAGTGACAAAAAGCTTAAACAGTAACCCTAGAGATAAAAACTTCCAGTGTTTGCTTTTCCAATCGAATTCCAGTTGCATGCCTACCGCAACCAAAGCAATTGGGGTAACTGTACTCCCCAAGCGCTGAAAAACCGATTGCAGCATTTCTGGAAAATCGAGTTGACATACATTTAACCCTACGGCAATAACAAACGCCACAAAAGGCGGGAAAAACAGTATTTTTCTAAAAATAGCGTTTAACGAATTGTTCGAATGTCTGGAATACAGCGTTGCCACTAAAATAGCTAAGGTAGAAACCACGACAAACGACCCCGGTTGATCTACAATAACGGCGGTTTCTAAAGCTTTCTTGCCGTACACGGCTTCTATTACCGGAAAACCAACAAACGAGGTATTGCCTAAACCTGCCACAATGATTAAACAGCCCGTAAGCCGTTTTGACCATCCGAAGATTTTGGAAAAAACACTAAAGAACACGTACGACAACGCAAAACCCAACCATGCTACCCCTAATGGGAACAACAACTTCGTACTAATTTCCAACTTTGGAATATAATACAAGGCTACTGCCGGAAGCGAAATATGAATGACAAACTGATTGAGTGTTTTATAACTTAACGGAGGAAATGCGGCGGAGCGTTTGAGCAAAAAACCCAAAAGCATACAAACAAAAATGAGTAGAATGTTGTCCATAACAGCGGTTGACTAACAAAGATATTATTAATTTGAAATCTATTTACTACTTTTACGAAAAGCTTTGTTTTGAATTCTTCGCATAAAAAATCGGCCTTAAAAGAAAATGACGGTATCGAACAACCGGAAATCATTAGTGCGGCTTCTGTGGAACAAATCCAAAAGTTTAGAAGAGCACAACCTACCGCCGAAGAACTGATTGCCAACATTTTAAAAGGCGACAAAACCGCTTTAAGTCGTGCTATTACTTTAGTGGAAAGCACCAGCGAAAAACACCTGGAAAAAGCTAATGAAATCATTAAAGGCTGTTTACCACATGCTAATAAATCGGTTCGAATTGGGATTACCGGTGTTCCTGGTGTTGGAAAATCGACTTTCATTGAGGCTTTTGGGAAGTTTTTGACATCATTAGGCAAAAAAGTAGCTGTGTTAGCTGTCGACCCGAGCAGTTCGATTTCACATGGTAGTATTTTAGGCGATAAAACCCGTATGGAAGAGCTCGTAAAAGATGAAAACGCTTATATACGACCTAGCGCTTCCGGTGAAAGTTTGGGTGGTGTGGCCCGAAAAACGCGAGAATCTATTATTTTATGTGAAGCTTGTGGGTTTGATACCATTTTAATTGAAACTGTGGGTGTAGGACAAAGCGAAACCGCCGTACACAGCATGGTTGATTTCTTTTTGTTACTGAATTTAGCCGGTGCCGGTGATGAATTACAAGGCATCAAACGCGGAATTATGGAAATGGCCGATTTAATCGTAATCAACAAAGCCGACGGCGACAACGTCAAACGCGCCCGATTGGCCAAAACCGAATACAACCGTGCGTTACATCTATTTCCAATGAAAAATTCGGGTTGGTCCCCAAAAGTTACCACATGCAGCGCATTACACAACGATGGGATTGCTGATGTTTGGGAAACGATAACCGACTATTTCAACTTAACCAAAGAAAACCATTTTTTTGAGCAAAAACGTAAGGAACAAAACCAGTATTGGTTAATTGAAACCATAAACGAGCAGTTAAAACAAAATTTCTATAACCACCCTGAAATTCAGAAATTACTAGAGGAAAATAAAAAAGCGGTACAAAACAATGAAATTTCACCGTTTGCCGCCGCTCAGTTGCTTTTGAATAAGTATTTAGGTCATTAGGAGTTAGGAAATAGGAATTAGTGATTGCTAACTAACAACTAATTACTAACAACTAATCACTAAAAAAACTACTCCTGCGACTGAAAACTGCGACTAAACGTTAGTCCTCGTAGCGTTCCATTTCGCGATCGTAAAACTCACCCGCCAACGTGATTAAATGTTCCATTTCAGATTCCATTTCTTGTTCGTCTTCTTCATCGATTTCTTCTAAAAATTCAACTGAATCATCTTTTAAATTGATTAAAAAACGTGGAAATTCTAAATGAATAATGAAAATATCATCTGGAAAATCGGTGTTGTCTGCTAAAACGAATTTTGGTAATTCCATACAAATTATGAATTATGAGTTTAAAACTATATATTAAGAGGGATAAGGGATGAGTAAAAAGATTGCAAATCATTTACTTCCTTTTCTCTTTTCTCTTATCTCTTATCACTTTCCACTATCAACTTATTGCTTAAATAATTAAAGCGAAGATACAAAAATACTGCTGCAGCTGTTAGTCCGGATAGTAATCCGATCCAAATACCAATCGCTTTTAGTTCGGTGTACAATCCCAGATAAATGGAAATTGGAAAACCAATAATCCAATACGCAATAAAGGTTATGTACATGGGTACTTTAACATCTTGTAATCCGCGAAGTGCTCCTAAAACCACTACCTGAATTCCATCGGAAATTTGAAAAATAGCCGCAATTATAATTAAATGAGCCGCAATGGAAATCACCTCGGCACTATTCGCCAATGTTGAAACATTTTCGGCATTCATGAACAATTCTGGTAAGTACGGATGCAATATCACAAAAATAACAGCAAAAATACCTTGAATGATAATGGCTAATAAAAACAAGGAACGTGCTACTGTTTGTAGCATTTTAAAGTCTTGCGCTCCTTTGCAATTTCCGACACGAACCATACCTGCCACGCCTAAACCAGACACAAACATAAAAGTAAACGTTGCTAAACTTAAAGCAATTTGGTTGGCTGCTTGCGAAGCTGTACCAAGTCTACCCGAAAGCCAAATGGCTCCTGTAAACAAGGCAACTTCAAAAAACATTTGCATGGAAGACGGCAATCCTAAATTGATGATTTTTTGAACAATATCCTTTTGCAATTCTTTGAATGAAAACCCATCGAAATAGGTTTTAAATCGCGCTTTATTTTTTAAAGAAAAATGAATGAAAATTAGCATTACAAAACGAGAAATAACGGTTCCGTATGCGGCACCCAACATTCCTAATTTTGGGAAGAACCACAGGCCATAAATCAAAACTACATTCAAGAAGAAATGCACCACATTACATAGTAAGTTAGCCCACATGGCTACTTTGGTCTCCGATTTCCCATCGGCAAACTGCTTATATCCTTGAAAAATAATAAGCGGAATTAGTGAAAACGCCACAATATCCAAAAAAGGCTTTGCCAATTTAACGACAGCTGCCGGCTGGCCCATTAATTCTATTAAGGGCTTAGAAAAATAGATTATTGAAAATAAACTAATTCCTAGGATTGTACATAAAATAAGTCCGTGATGAAAAATGGTACGTTCTTTATCCACATTCTTTTCTCCATCTGCTTCTGCAACCAATGGCGTAATGGCGGTAGAAAAACCCAAACCAATAGACATGGCTATAAACACAAAACTATTAGCCAAAGAGGCCGCTGCTAATTCGGTTGGTCCTAATTTTCCAACCATAACATTATCGACAATACTCACCAAGGTATGCCCGAGCATTCCTAAGATAATTGGGTATGCCAGTTTTAAATTTGACGAAAACTCTTTTGTATAGTTAGCCCAACGCATGGTTAAAAATTTTGCGCAAAGGTAAGAAGTAGATTTTCGAGAATTGTATCTATTTCTTAAAAAATGACATACATGATAACAATTTGACTACTAAGCATATAGGCGTCCTCTTTAAGAAACATTAAGCTTTTTTAACAGAAGTTTATCTTTTTATGCAAAACAAATCCTGAAAACGGCAGTTTTTATACTAATTCAATACTAAATTATTTTACCCATGAGACATGCAAAATTTATTTCGGCAATTACATTATTTGTATCGGCACTATTTATTTCTGGAGAAGGATTCGCTCAAGAAACTGAGCAACCTAAATACTTACATGTTTGGCGATTAGGCTTCGGACTGAACGGTGGTGTACCTGTAAAAGAGTCGTATAGTTTTAGTTTAGGAGGAGATGCTCGCTTGCAATACGATTTATCTACCAAAACCTCATTGGCTGCCACAACGGGCTATACTCATTTATTTAGTTCGGGAACCGATGCCGGATTTATACCTGCTAAATTAGGATTTAAAGCATTTTTAGGCAATCAATTTTATGTTTTAGGAGAAGCTGGTGGCGCTTTTGGAACTACTAAAGAGCTTGGTAATTCGGTTTTATGGGCACCCGGAATTGGAATTGCTACCAAGCACATTGATGTGAGTTTACGCTACGAAAACTACAACGATTATGATACCGGACAGGTTTCGCTTCGTTTAGCCTATGGGTTTAAATTATAAAACAAAAAAATAACCGCAGCTTCATGAATTAAAGTCTTTAATAGCTGTGAATCTGCGGTTTATTATTATTACTTATTTTAAATTTCGTTCTTTTAAAATAGCATCCAACTCCTGATTATTATACTTGTCCTTATTAAGCAACTTGTATGCAAAAAATAAAGGAATTAATGTTAGTAATCCAAGTGTGTTTTTAACTATACTGTAAAACACAATTCCAATACAAAACCCTATTAAAAGTGCGTTTAATAATACATTAGACTTTCTTTTCTTGGCTTCTTGTAGCAATTCTTGATCTGTTAATTCAGATAGATTTTTTTCTTTCATTATTTATTTTGTTGATGATTATTTCACAAAAATATTAAGTCTTTTTTCATATCAAACAAAAAATAGGGAAAAATATTACATTGCAGAAAAAGACGGGCTTATTCAGCTCACACATCTGGTATAAAACAAAAACGCCTTCTAAATACAGAAGGCGTTTTTTATTACTTACTTAACTGATTGCGATACAATTCGAAATCGGCTTTAATTTTCGCATCGAGTTCTGGCTCTTTAATGTCGGTATACTTTTGCATTTCTTCCCAAATGATTTTGGCAACCATATAACGCGCCATTTCTTTATCATCTGAAGGAATGATGTACCAAGGTGCATGAGGTTTAGACGTTTTATTAATGGCTTCTTCATAATACTTCATATAATCGTCCCAACGCTCTCGTTCTTTCAAATCGCCGGGTGAAAATTTCCAATGATGCTGTTCTTCTTCCAAACGACGTAGTAACCTTTTACGCTGCTCTTCTTTGCTCATATGAAAGTAAAACTTTAGCACTATTGTTCCGTTTTGGGTTATATGTTTTTCAAAATTATTAATCTGTTCAAAACGATTTTCCCAAAATTCGGGTTTGATATCTTCTACTTTTTCAATGCCTGGTAAATTTTCATTCAGAATATATTCCGGATGCACACGGGTTACCAATACATTTTCATAATGGGTTCTGTTAAAAACCGCAAATTTCCCTTTTTCGGGTAAGGCAAGATAATGACGCCACAAATAATCATGTTCCAACTCGGTGGAATTTGGCGTTTTAAAACTGTGCACCACTACCCCACGCGGATTAAATTCTTTGAAAACCTCCCGAATCAAACTGTCTTTTCCCGAAGTATCCATTCCCTGCAAACAAATTAAAACCCCATAACGGTTGTGCGCATACATTACATCTTGCAGCTCACTAAGTTTGGCCTGAACTTTATCCAGCTTTTCCTCTTTATCGTTATCATTCAAATGAGTTTGCAACTCCGTTGGGAAGTTTTGCAATGCAAACGGCTTGGTAATTTTAAAATCATCCGGATTAAATACTGCCATATTCTTTGGGTTTATATTCGTAAATATAAGTAATTTTAGAAGCTCGTTCCCGCTATCCGCTGTATCTTTTTTTGCCATTTTTCAAAGCAAAAAAAAGGATGTCGCTGCTATCGGGGCTAAAACCATAAACCACAAGTATGCACAAATTCACTTTAGAAATTTTATTTCAAATTATCGGAATTGGTTCGGCTTCCGGACTTATCTTTAAAGACAATCAGGTATTGGTTGTAGGCGACAATAGTAGTTATTTATACGAATACAACATTGAAAATAAAACACTGGATCGCCATCCGCTTACGGAAAACCCAACAGAAAATATAGCCAAAAAAGAAAAACCAGATTTTGAAGCCATCACCGAGTTTGATGGGAAAATTTATGTTTTTGGCTCCGGCTCTACCGAAAAACGTACCAAAATGGTACAATTGGATGCTAAAACAAAAACCGTTGAAGCCACTTCCGACTTAAGCGATTTGTACCTTTCTATGCAAACCTTTGCCGAATTGCCCGAAGGTGATTTAAATATTGAAGGTGTAGTACGAAATACCGATGAATGGTTTTTCTTTAATCGCGGTAATGGCAGCAAAGGAAAAAACATAATTTTTACGGTTCAAGGTAAAAACCTCACAGAAGAATTTAATATCATTACCAACGAATACAAACTCCCTAAAATTAAAGGTGTTCGCACCGGTTTTACCGATGCCATTTTGGTGGGCAAAAAAATCTATTTTTTAGCTACGGCCGAAAACACAACTTCTACCTACAGTGATGGTGAAGTTTTAGGAAGCATTATTGGGCGTATTGATACAAGTACTATGAAAATCGATTTTACAAAAAAAATTACCGACACGCATAAATTTGAAGGTTTAGCGTTATATCAAGAAACAGATAGTGAAATTAGCTTTTTACTTTGTGAGGACAACGATACTGAGGTATTAAAAGCTAATATCTTTCAACTAAATCTGAAAAAATAATTCTGTAAAAATTAACGCTTAACCACAAAAGAAAACGATGAAAAAGACTTTCATTATCTTGAGCAGCACAGTATTGCTTACCCAATTTAGTTGCAGAGAAGCTAAACCCGAAGTTTATGATGCAAATGAAACCACAGAAGAAATTGTAATTGAATCCGGTGATTTTTTGCTCCCCGAACCTGAAAACCAAGAAAGTTATGCTGCACTAGAAGAAAACCCCTTCGAAAGTCCACAACAAAGCCCATTATCTACTTTTTCAATAGATGTAGACAATGCTTCCTATACCAACATACGTCGTTTTATCAATAACGGTCAAAAAGTCCCAAAAGAAGCTGTACGCGTTGAAGAAATGATGAATTTTTTCAAATATAGCTATCCACAACCTACAAACCAACATCCGTTTTCAATTAACACGGAATATAGTGATTGTCCGTGGAATAAAAAGCACCAACTTTTGAAAATTGGAATACAAGGACGAAATATTGAAATGGATAATCTTCCAGCTTCTAACATTGTATTTCTAATTGACGTTTCGGGCTCAATGTCAGATGACAACAAACTTCCGCTTTTAAAAGAATCTATGAAACGAATGGTTAAAGAACTTAGACCAATAGACAAGGTTTCTATTGTTGTTTATGCTGGTGCTGCAGGTTTGGTTTTACCACCAACATCTGGTGATGAAAAAAACAAAATCATGGATGCATTCGACGAGTTATCTGCTGGAGGTAGTACAGCTGGAGGAGCCGGGATTACATTAGCATATAAAATTGCTGAAGAAAACTTTATTAAAGGAGGAAACAACAGAATTGTATTAGCAACGGATGGCGATTTTAATGTAGGAGGAGCTTCGGATCAAGACATGGAAAAATTAATTGAAGAGAAACGAAAATCGGGTGTTTTCTTAACTTGTTTGGGCTATGGAATGGGCAACTACAAAGATAGCAAAATGGAAATATTAGCTGATAAAGGTAATGGTAACTATGCATACATAGACAACATGCAAGAAGCCAACCGTTTTTTAGGTAAAGAATTTAAAGGCAATATGTTTGCAATTGCTAAGGATGTAAAAATACAGATAGAATTTAACCCAAAATATGTTCAGGCCTATAGATTAATTGGCTACGAAAATAGAAAACTAAAAACAGAAGACTTTAAAAACGATGCCGTTGATGCAGGAGAACTGGGGAGCGGACACACTGTTACTGCTTTGTATGAAATCATACCTATCGGTATAGAAAGTGACTACAGCCTTCCAAAATTAAAATACACATCTGTAAACAATGAATCTGGCAACAACAGTAATGAATTAGCCACTGTTAAGTTTCGATATAAAAAACCAGATGGTGAAAAAAGCATTGAAATAGTTGAAACTATTGCCAAAAAAACTACTTCTTTGAAGGAAGTCTCTAAAGATTTTAAATTTGCTTCGGCTGTTGCTTGGTTTGGGTTGAAACTAAGAGAATCAAAATTTATTTCAGATAAAGATTCAAATCATATTCTAACTCTTGCCAAACAAGGTTTATATAACGATGATGAAGGTTACAAATCAGAATTCATTCGCTTGGTGGAAGCTGTAAATTAACAATTACTTACAACAAAAAAACCCTGAAATATTCTTTCAGGGTTTTTTATTTTTATTTCTCAATCTCTTTCAAGCTTTCCATTTTCTTGTGAGCCAAGAAACCTTTAATATCTTCGAAATGTTCTTTCACGCGTTTGTGTCCGAATTCGAAAACTTTTTCGGCTAAACCGTCTAAGAAATCACGGTCGTGGGATACTAATATCAAGGTTCCGTCGAAATCACGTAGAGCATCTTTAATGATATCTTTGGTTTTCATATCTAAGTGGTTGGTAGGCTCATCCAGAATTAAAACGTTTACGGGTTCCAACAACAATTTAATCATGGCTAAGCGGGTTTTTTCACCACCAGAAAGCACTTTTACTTTCTTTTGGATGTCATCACCCTTAAACATAAATGCTCCTAATAAATCTTTAATTTTGGTACGCACATCGCCTACTGCAATTTGATCGATAGTATCGAAAATAGACAATTCGCCATCCAATAAAGCTGCTTGATTTTGTGCAAAATAACCAATTTGAACATTATGCCCGATTTCCAGTTTTCCACCGTCATGATCGATTTCTTTCATGATGGCTTTAATCATGGTTGACTTTCCTTCACCGTTTTTACCTACGAAAGCGACTTTCTGTCCGCGCTCGATAACCATACTTGCGTTATTGAAAACTACATGGTCGCCGTATTTTTTTGTCAATTCTGCTACAACCACAGGATATTGTCCTGAACGTGGTGATGGTGGGAATTTTAATTTCAAAGCCGATGTATCCACCTCATCTACCTCAACAAGCACTAACTTTTCTAACATACGAACTCGAGATTGTACTTGCTCGGTTTTAGAGAAAGTACCTCGGAAACGCTCAATGAACGCTTGATTTTCGGCAATGAACTTTTGTTGCTCATCGTACGCTTTTTGCTGGTGTATACGTCGATCTTGACGTAAAACTAAATAATCAGAGTATTTTGCTTTGTAATCGTAAATACGTCCCATGGTTACTTCGATGGTACGATTGGTAATATTGTCTACAAACGCACGGTCGTGAGAAATTACCATTACCGCTTTGGCTTGATTGATTAAAAACTCTTCCAACCACTGAATACTTTCCATATCTAAGTGATTCGTCGGCTCATCCAACAAAATCAAATCCGGTTTTTTCAAAAGGATTTTCGCTAGTTCAATACGCATTCTCCATCCTCCTGAAAACTCAGAAGTTGATCGCGTAAAATCTTCTCTTTCGAAACCTAAACCTTTCAGTACTTTTTCAACCTCAGCTTCATAATTTACTTCTTCAATCGAATAATATTTTTCAGAAAGTTCCGAAACACGTTCGATTAATTTCATATACTCGTCACTTTCGTAATCGGTACGAATGGTTAATTGCTCGTTGATATCATCAATTTCTTTCTTCATGTTCAACACCTCTGCAAAAGCTTTCGATGTTTCTTCCATTACCGTGCAATCGTCAGCAGTAAGTAAATGCTGTGGCAAATACGCGATTACAGCATCGCTTGGCGCAGAAATTCCACCACGAGTTGGTTTGTTTTCACCGGCTACAATTTTTAACAGTGTCGATTTTCCGGCACCATTCTTACCCATTAAGGCAATTTTATCATTTTCATTAATAGCAAAAGTGATGTCACTGAACAATGTTGTCCCTCCAAACTCTACTGCGATATCGTTTACTGTAATCATATTTGTTAATTTGTTGATTCGGTTAATTGGTTCTCCGAATTTTGAAGGTGCAAAGATAATTGAATTTGATAATGCGCCAATTTGAAAATCAGTTAAAAACAACTTGTTGCAATAAAAAAAGGCAGCTACTGCTGCCTTTTGAACTATAATTTTATAAAATTACTCTTCTTTCATAAAAAGGAAATCTCCTTTTACATTAAATACCGCTACTAAAAACTTGTCATCATTATTTAACCCTACTTCAACATTTTTATCTCCGTTGTCCATACTTACCTCTGATGCTTCAAGTACTTTAAATGTTGGATAATTCGCTTTTAGATAATTTTTAACTGATGTGGAAAGGCGATTGATTTTAATTGCTTTTTCTACTGCTTTTTCATGCCCTTCTTTATCGTAACTCACCAAATATTTAACTTTATTATTTAAGAAAGTGGCTTCATATCGTTGCGAAGTTCCGTTATCACCTCTATAGGTCATATTCCACATTACGTCGTTTGCATTGGAATATTTTTTATTAAATGCCATAGTCACTTCCGATGGCACATATATTTGCTTGCTGTCTTGTGCAAAAGATGAAAAACTTATCAGTAAAAATAAAAGTAATGCTCTCATAGTTAAAATATTTTAGTTCTTAAAGTTACTAAATTTCATTAAAAACTTAAAAAAATCATTCACTTTTATTCATCGTCCATTTCGAAAAACAAAGGCTCAATCATAACTCTATCGGCCATAATTTCTATCTTTTCTGTAATTTCTGTGCAAAAGAAAATGCGCTGTGTTTTTGTGATACTGTCGGAAATTCGAATAATTTTAGGATCCATTCGGTTCTTAAAAAGTACATCGGCATCATCTACCACAAACATTTTTAATTGATTTACATCGTATCCTGCAGTAGCAAACATATCGTTTAACCGATTGGGTGTTCCAATTAGCACATCGATACCAACCGATATTTGGTTTTTATCGTAATCCAAATCGCTTTTATCGTGAGTTCCGTATATTCTCAAATCGGTATATTTCCCCAAAACTGAAAACATATCCATCATTTCAAGCACTTTTTCTTTGGTTTCCACAACGATAAGTGCGCGAGGAGAAATCATATGCGCTTTCTCCAATCGCTGAATAACATTCAAAACTATTGTGGTTGTTTTTCCACTTCCTCCAATCGACTGTATTACAGCATCAGCTCCACTTTTAATTGTAGAAAATGTTTCTTGTTGCATTTCATTGGCTTCGATTAAATCAAATTCAATAAGTGCTTTTTGAAGGTTCGGGTTTATTTTTTTTAATTGCATAACTAGTAAGTGAAAAGTTAAAAGGGGTAAGGGAAAAGTTATTTTTAATTTACAACTTTTACCTTGTTACTTATCCCTTATTACTTAAATTTATTTGCTCGCGAAGAGTTTTACATCATTTTCTGAAATTTCATTCCCACCTAAAATAATAAGGCGTTCTACCACATTACGTAACTCTCGGATATTACCGGTCCAGTCGTATTCTTGAAGTAATTTTATTGCGCCTGGCGAAAATTTCTTAACGGCTGTTCCTTGCTCTGAAGCGATTTTATCGGTAAAATGTCCTATTAATAACGGAATATCATCACGTCTGTCGTTTAATGCCGGAACTTTAATTAAAATAACTGCCAAACGATGGTACAAATCTTCACGGAATCTACCTTCAGCGATTTCCTTTTTTAAATCTTTATTGGTAGCAGCCACAACACGAACATCAATTTTTATGTCTTTATCTGCTCCTACACGTTGAATTAAATTTTCCTGCAATGCACGTAATACTTTGGCTTGTGCAGGCAAACTCATATCACCAATTTCATCTAAAAAAATAGTTCCTCCATTGGCTGCTTCAAATTTACCAGCTCTGTCTTTTACTGCCGAAGTAAAGGCTCCTTTCACATGACCGAACAATTCGCTTTCTATAAGCTCGGATGGTATTGCAGCACAGTTTACTTCAATTAAAGGCGCAGCCGAACGCTCGCTTTTTTCATGCAACTGATGTGCTACTAGTTCTTTACCTGTTCCATTAGGCCCGGTTATTAAAACTCTTGCTTCTGTTGGTGCAACTTTATCAACCATTTCCTTGATATGGTTAATAGGTTCGCTTTCACCAACCATTTCGTAGTTTTTAGAAACTTTCTTCTTCAGAATTTTATTTTCAACCACCAATTGTTTTCGATCTAAAGCATTACGAACTGTATTAAGCAATCGGTTTAAATCGGGTGGTTTCGAAATATAATCAAAAGCGCCTAATCGCATTGTATTAACAGCCGTTTCCAAATCGCCGTGACCTGAAATCATCACGATTGGAATTTCGGGTTTTATTTTTTTTGCGGCTTCTAATACTTCTTCCCCATCCATTTTTGGCATTTTGATATCACAAAGCACTAAATCATAATCTTCATTTTTGATTTTTTCTAAGCCTTCCAAACCATCTTCGGCTTCCTCTACTTTATATGTATCATTTTCTTCCGATAGAATTTTGGTTAAAACTCTTCGAATTGCCGCTTCATCTTCTATGATTAATATTTTTGACATTTCTTTTACTTACTAATTTGATTAATTGATCATTCGAACCTCTCGTTGCGGGAAAGGAATTGAAATATTGTTTCTACGGAAGGAATCGTCAATTTTAAAACGAATTTCGCTTTGAATTCTCGGACTTCGCATACCATTTTCGACGAAAAAATTCACTGAAAAATTAAGTGACGAATCGGCAAAATCTTCAAATAGAACAATAATATTTTCGGTTGTCAATACACCTTCGGTTGTTTTTGCAGCGTTAATAAGTAACTGCCTCACCAACTGCACATCACTCCCATAGGCTACACCTACTATTACTTGTTCCCGATTTGTTCTATTGTTTTGTGTCCAATTGAAAAGAGTTTCTACCATAAATTTATGGTTTGGAATAATCATAACCCTATCGTTTCTAGTAACCATACGTGTTGTACGTAGTTTTATTTCTTTTACTTCGCCTACTTTTCCGTCTACTTCAATAATATCTCCTACATGCAACGATTGATCTAATATTATTAAGATTCCCGAAATAATATCCTGAAAGAATGTTTGCAAGGCAAATCCAACACCAACAAACAAAGCTGCTGACGCTGTTAAAAAAACATTCATATTTACTCCACACGAATGCAGTGTGAACATAAAAACCAGTACATAAACTACATACTTGATGAATTGAAATACGCTAATGAATTTGTTTTTGTCTTCATCAGGTAAATTTCTGGTAATAATTTTTCTTGCTAATCTTAGAACAACAGTAGTCATGATTAATACCATAACCAAAATAATTAAATCGGCTACGGTAAAATCAATAGTTTTAGTATTGATTAATTGATATTTCAATATGCTACCTATGTGTTCTAACATTGCTTATTGGTTTAATATTTCAACCATTTGAAAAGTTCTTTCCATGTTGGTTTTTTACCATACATTAAAATTCCCACTCTATAAATTTTAGAGGCAAACCAAACTACTCCAATAAAAGTCCCGAATAACAACGCAATTGAGATTGCAATTTGCCACCAAGGCACTCCAAAAGGAATACGCATTAGCATTACTATTGGCGAGGTAAATGGTATCATGGAAAATACTGTAGCAACTGTACCGTGAGGGTCGTTCATTACAGTAAAAAACCCTACATAGACCCCTAACATTAAAGGCATAATAATTGGCAATAAAAACTGTTGCGAATCGGTTTCACTATCAACGGCAGCACCAATAGCGGCATAAAGCGAGCTGTATAAAAAGTATCCTCCGATGAAATAAATTACAAAAAACACAACTATGGTTAAGGTTGGAATTTCATTAAGATACAACTGAATTTTTCCTGCAAAACTTGTAGCAACTTGCATTTGTTCGGCAGATAATTGAGTTGTAGATGTCATATCGGCTTGACCGCCCATAAACATGGTTAGTACAATCAACAATACAAAACCTAAAATAATCCATACCAAAAACTGCAAAATACCGGCTAATGAAGTACCGATAATTTTACCCATCATGAGCTTAAAGGGTTTAACCGAAGAAATAATAATTTCGATAATTCGATTTGTTTTTTCTTCAATTACACTTCGCATAACCATGTTACCATAGATGATAATGAACATCATAATCAAATAACCGAAAGCAAAACCAATTCCGATTTTTATTTCGTTTAAGTATTTCAGTCCTTCTTCTCCCGAAAACTTAGTAACATGAATATCTGATTTCACTTTAGCTTCTTCAATTTTCTTAGTATCAAAACCAAGTTTTTGAAGGCTATCGTTACTTAATTTAGTATTTATAACGCTTTCAAGACCCATGATAAACTCGATTCTTGGGCTGTCATCTGAAATATATTGCGTTTTAGTAGCCAAATCGGACAGGTTAGCCACTTTAGGCACATAAATCATACCTTCGTAACTCTTGCTTGCCGTGTTTTTAGCTACTTGAAATGGCATTTTAGACAAGTCGATGTACTTAATTCCTTCAGAATCTTTAAAATCTTTCACGAAAACTCCAGCTTCGTCGTGAACCGCTATCTTTTTTATTTCGCCTTCGTTGATATTTGATAAATACGCAATTAAAACCGTCATACCTACTATAAGTAATGGCCCTAAGAAAGTCATTACAATAAATGACTTATTGCGTACTTTGGCAATAAACTCTCTTTTTATGATTAAACTTAATACACTCATATTTTTTAAAATTCAAAATCCCTAAAAATAAAACTCCAATTTTCAAACAATGAATTTGAAATTTAGCTCTAAGAATTTATTAGTTTTTATTTGTTACCGTTTGAATGAAAATATCGTTGATACTAGGAATTTTTTCAACAAAATGAGTTACTTGCCCGTTTTGCGTTAAAATATTCAGTAGCTCGTTTGGTGTAGCCTTATCCAATTGCACTTCTAACTTTAATTCGTCGTTAAGCGATTTAAAATCGGTTGATTGCAATTTGAATTTCTGTGTTAAATCATACATTAATCGCTCTACATTACCCGAAAGAATTCCAACTTCGTAGGCATTGGTTCGATGTTCTTTTTTGACATCGATAAGTTTTCCTTCGATTAATTTATTCGATTTATGGATTAAGGCAATATCATCGCACATTTCTTCCACACTTTCCATACGATGCGTAGAAAAAATTATAGTTGATCCTTTCTTTTTTAATTCGATAATTTCATCTTTTATAAGATTGGCATTTACCGGGTCAAACCCTGAAAACGGCTCATCGAAAATAAGTAGTTTCGGTTGATGCAAAACGGTTACCACAAATTGAATTTTTTGAGCCATTCCTTTAGAAAGTTCTTGGATTTTTTTATCCCACCATCCTTGAATCTCAAATTTTTCAAACCAATATTTTAATTGTTTTTTGGCTTCGGCGTGTGACAACCCTTTAAGTTGGGCTAAATACAAACACTGTTCCCCAACCTTCATGGTTTTATACAAACCTCTTTCTTCGGGCATATACCCAATATATTGCACATGATGAGGCGCTAATTTTTCGCCATCAAGAATAACCTCGCCACTATCGGGCATGGTTATTTGGTTGATAATTCGAATTAACGAGGTTTTTCCAGCTCCATTTGGCCCTAGCAGACCATAAATACTTCCTTTTGGAACTTTAAGCGAAACACTGTTTAATGCGGTATAGTCGCCATATTGCTTGACAACATTATTCACTTCAAGAATTGAACTCATGAATTTAGTATGTTTTTTGTAAAAATACGTATTTGTAACGAAATAGCTGAATTTGTTACATAAAAAAACCCGTCTGTAAACGGGTTTTAGATATAACTACTTGATATTATGAAAACATATCTTTGACTTTTTCAAAGAAAGATTTATCTGATTTTTCAGGTTTCGGAGTGAAATTTGGATCGTCTATCATTTTCTCAAAAAACTGCTTCTGTTCTTTGTTTAGAGTTTTTGGTGTCCAAACATTAACATGAACCAACAAGTCACCACTTCCATAACTATTTAAACTTGGAATTCCTTTTCCTTTTAAGCGTAAAATTTTACCCGATTGAATACCTTCTTCCAATTTAATGCGGACTTTACCTCCTACTGCTTCAATATCTTTAGATGTTCCTAGGGCAGCTTCAGCAAAACTGATGTATAAATCGTAATGCAAATTTTCACCTTCGCGTTTTAAGAATTCGTGTTCTACTTCTTCGATAGCAACAATTAAATCACCTGGTATACCATTAGAGCCTGGAGCATCATTACCTTTTCCAGCAACTTTTAACTGCATGCCATCTACTACACCAGCAGGAATTTTGATTGAAACTGTTTCGTCTTCTAAAACCATTCCGTGCGCATCGGCTCCTGCAGGTTTACTATCTATCATTTGACCCGTTCCGCCACAAGCATTACATGGAGAGGCTGTTTGCATTCTCCCTAAAATGGTATTGGTTACACGAGTTACTTGTCCGGAACCATGACAGGTTGGACACGTTCTGTAAGTAACTCCTTTGGCTTGAACTTTACGTTTTACTTTTACTTTTTTCTCAACGCCATTGGCAATTTCTTCCAAATTAAGTTTTACTTTAATTCGCAAGTTGCTCCCTTTCATTCTGCGTTGACCGCCGCCTCCGCCGAAACCACCAAAGCCGCCACCAAAAGCACCACCGAAGATGTCTCCAAATTGGCTGAAAATATCATCCATATTCATGTGATGACCACCACCTCCGAAACCACCAGCACCATCAAAAGCAGCATGACCGTATTGATCGTAACGTGCTTTTTTGTCAGCATCTCCTAAAATCTCATAGGCTTCGGCTGCCTCTTTAAATTTATCTTCAGCAACTTTGTCACCCGGATTTTTATCTGGATGAAACTCAATGGCTTTTTTACGATACGCTTTTTTAATTTGTTCAGCCGTAGCGTTTTTATCTACACCAAGTACTTCGTATAAGTCTCTTTTTTTCATTGACAGTTCAATTTTAGGGATTTAGGCCCCAATCACTACTTTAGGGAAACGAATAATTTTTTCGCCCAATTTATATCCTTTTTCCACAACATCTACCACCTTACCTTTCATTTCATCACCGGCAGGAATTTGGGTTATGGCTTCAGCAAAATCGGCATTAAAATCATCACCAGATTTCACCTCAACTTCTTCCAAACCTTTTGAAATTAAAGTTGATTTTAGCTTATCGTAAATCAATTCTACACCTTTAACCAAAGCTTCGTCTTCCGACTTTGAAATTTGCGTAAGTGCGCGGTCAAAATCATCCATTACCGGCAACATAGCTTGTAAAACTTCTTGTCCGGCTGTTTTAAATAATTCTACACGTTCTTTAGTTGTTCGCTTTTTATAGTTTTCAAATTCGGCAAACAAACGCAAAAATTTATCTTTTTCTTTTGCTAAATCTTCCTGAAGCTTTTCTTCAACAGTTAGTTCTGCATTTGTGATTTCTTGATTTTCTGAAACATTCTCATTTTGCAAAGGCTCTTTTTCGATATTTTCAGTACTTTCTTTAGTCATATTTTTATTTCTTTTTTTAAACATAAATGTGTTCCAAAATTGAGATTGCAAAAGTATTGCCATTTCTTTAAAAATGTCAATTTGTCATTCTCTTTTTTTATAAATTTTAAAATATTATTCTCTACTAAAATTATTTTAATACTTTTTTAAGAAGAATTTAATTTCAAAATGGATAGATTTGTAGTTAAGAACAACAAACAACACTGAAATTTTATGAAAAAAATTTTCCTTAGCTTATTTCTTATTTCTTCTGTAGTGCTAGTTTCTTGTAAAAAAGAACAAACTACTGAAACCACAGATGTTACTTTACCTGCAGCAAATGATTCTGGTACTATTTTTAAAGCCGACACTACAGCTTCTGTAATTGATTGGACAGGTTTTAAGCCAACCGGAAAACATACAGGGACTATTCTTTTAAAAGAAGGTCAATTAACCGTAAAAGACAGTCAGATTGTAGCTGGTAAATTTACTTTAAACATGAATTCTATAACTGTTACCGATTTAAAACCTGGTGATGGCAAAGAAGATTTGGAAGCACACTTAAAAGGAACTGGAGATAAAGAAGGGCAAGATCATTTTTTTAATGTAAAAAAGTATCCAACTGGAGATTTCACCGTCATTAATGTTGCTGAAGAAAATGGAAAAACAATTGTATTTGGAAACTTATCTATTAAAGGTGTTACCAAAGCAGTTAATTTTCCAGCAAAAGTATCGGTAACCGATTCTTTAGTTACTATTGAAAGTGAGCCTTTAATGATTAACCGTACCTATTGGAAAATTAATTACGCCTCTAAGTCTATTTTTGGTGATTTAAAAGACAAATTCATCAACGATGAAGTAGAAGTTAAAATAACTATTAAAGCAACTAAATAATTATTAATTCATCTTACGTTATAATTTGAAGCACCCATTTTTGGGTGCTTTTTTATTCTAACAGGCTATCTAATGCTTTTTCTAGGATTTTATATTTGTATCGAAATCCTTCATTTAGTGCTTTTTGAGCACTTACATTTTGACTATCAATAAGCAAAACATGCATTTCTCCTAACATTAATTTCAAAACCAACTTTGGAACATTTGGCAAATAAATGTCTTTGTCCAAAACTTTTGCAATTCCTTGAATAAGTTCCGAATTCGTAACTGGATGAGGAGCTACTGCATTGTATATTCCATTCCAACGGTTTGTTAGAGCATAAAAAAACATTGCTGCTAAATCGTGAATATGAATCCAAGACTGCATTTGTTTTCCAGAACCAAAAGCAGAACCAAAGCCCAATTTAATGGGTTTTACCATTTGAGGCAGCGCTCCACCATCTTTGGCTAAAACCAATCCGATACGGAGCCTACAAACTGCTATATCCAAACGTTTGAATTTCTCTACCGAATCCTCCCATTTTTCGGTTACAGTTCCTAAAAAAGTGGGATTTATTTGTGTATTCTCTTCGGTATATACCGTAGTTAGACTGCTAGGGTAAATTCCAATAGCAGAAGCAGAAACAATATGTTTAACTTGATTGGGATTATTTTTTAAAGCGTTGAAAAGCAAATCGGAAGTTAAAATTCGGCTTTCAATAATTTCTTGTTTATACGAATTAGTCCAGCGTTTGGCAATATTAGCCCCTGCTAAATGAACAATAGCATCTACCCCCAACAAACAATTCTCATCGATGATTCCTGCTTGGGGATCCCAAAAAAAACCTTGATAGTTAGGCTCTCCTTCTATTTTCTTTTTTGATGTAGTTAAATAGTGAATTACAACACCATTTTGCAGTAGCAACGACACCAGCTCTTTTCCAATCAACCCAGTTGCTCCAGTAACTAAAACTTTCATAATCAGCTTTTTATTACAAATTTAAAAGCCAAGTTATAAAAAATAATGTTAATTAAGGTAGGTTTAACTTTTATGAGGAATTTACTTTACTTTAATACTCCATTCAAAATCCATTTCAGATACTTGGTCACCTTTCTCATCAACACCAATAGATTTCATCCAAAATGTTTGTCCTTCATTTGTATCAATAGCTTTTCGAATGGCTTCCTCCAATAAGTGTCCGTCACTACAGGTAAATGTTATTCTCCCTTTTGCTTTTTTGCTAAAGTTACCTTTATTATTAGCAACTAACATCGATATGTTTTTACCACTTTTTTTAATTTGATACATAACTAATGCACCAGTAGTTAGTTCTGCTGCCATGGCCTGTACCGCAAAATACATTGAATTAAATGGGTTTTGATTGATCCAACGGTGTTTTACAGTTACTGTACATTTATCTGTAGAAATTTGTTTTACACGCACTCCGCTCCAAAATGCAGAAGGCAATTTAAAAAACAAAAAAGTATTCAGTTTTGAGGGTGTAAACTCCATAAGGCTATATTTTACGCTAATGTACAAAAAAATAGTATGCACTCATAATATTTTTAATATGTTAAAAAAATGTTAATTATTAGTACTTTGTATTGCAAGGTATCTTCTTTTGACCTTATCTTTGTATAAGAAATTAATAAGCTATAGAAAGTATTATATAATTTTAAAAACAATCATCATCCGAAGCATTCTAAAGTAATTAAAAAGCAACGGTAAAATCAAAAACAAAACAGTATGACAACAGTAACCGAAAAAAACACCGCTACCTTAGTTCACTTAAGTGCACTAACACAGTATTTTATTCCATTAGGAAACTATTTATTCCCTACTCTTTTATGGGCATTTAAAAAAGACAAATCACAATTTGTGGATTGCAACGGAAAACAGGCACTTAATTTCCAGTTAAGTATGTTATTGTATTCGTGTATCCTTCTAATAATTGCAATTCCAGCTATTTTATATGCAGTATTTCACAATGTGAACGTAATGGAATTTGGAAACAATCATTTTGAAATAGAACAAATAGCAAACAGCAACAGCACAGGAATAATATTAGTTGCACTATCCGCCGCTTTTATTTTTTGCACATTAAAATTAGTTGAATTTTTCTTAATCATATATGCAGCAGTTAAAGCCAGTTACGGAGAAAATTTCAAATATCCTTTTAGCATAGCATTTTTAAAATAAAAGAGTTTCAATCAATCAATCAATCAATCAATCAATCAATCAATCAATCAATCAATCAATCAATCAATCAATCATCACATCATCACATCAATCAAAAAATGAACAGTTTAATCATTAAAAAAGAAAATCTATGAACATTGAGAACACCAAAGCTCAGATGCGTAAAGGAGTTTTAGAGTTCTGTATCCTTTCGGTATTAAAAGAAAAAGATGCCTATACTTCAGAAATCTTAGACACTCTAAAAAACGCAAAACTACTAGTTGTGGAAGGCACGGTATACCCTTTACTTACACGATTAAAAAACGACGGCTTATTAAATTACCGTTGGGAAGAATCAACATCTGGACCACCTAGAAAATATTACGGTCTAACCGATGAAGGAAAAGAATTTTTAAAAGAATTAAATGGCACTTGGAACGAATTAGCCGGAGCCGTAAACACAATAACTAGCCAAAACTAATAGTCATGAATAAAACAGTAAGCATAAATTTAGGAGGTTTTCCATTCAATATTGACGAAGACGCCTATCAAAAGTTAAGTCGTTATTTTGATGCTATCAAGCGTTCACTTTCGCCAGACGGAAGAGACGAAATCATGAACGACATTGAAAGTAGAATAGCAGAATTATTATCTGAAAAACTTTCGAATGAAAAACAAGTAATCGGGTTAACTGAAATTGACCAAGTTATTGCTGTGATGGGACAGCCGGAAGATTATCGTATCGAAGACGAAAACACACAAACTACATATACAACCTATAACCCAACTGGTTCCAAAAAACTGTATCGTGACAAGGAAAAAGGCATGTTAGGTGGTGTGATAGCTGGTTTCGGACATTATTTTGGGGTTGACCCGCTTTGGTTGCGCATCATTATGGTTATTCTATTGTTCAGTTGGGGAATTGGTATTATTCCGTACATCATATTCTGGATTTTAGTTCCTGAAGCCAAAACTACTGCCGAAAAATTAGAAATGACCGGACAGCCTATTACGATTTCAAATATTGAGAAAAAAGTAAAGGAAGGATTCGGTGAAATTTCAGAAACCATCTCTAATATAGATCATCAAAAAATTGCTAGTGGTGCTAAAGATGGTGCTAAAAAAGTAGCCGGTTCGCTAGAAGATGTTTTTTTAAGCATTTTTAAAGTTTTCGCTAAAATTCTAGGAGCTTTCATTACTATTGGTGCCGGATTTTCATTAATCGGAATCATCATTGCTTCGGTTATCATGATTTTTTCTTCATCATTACCAGATAATGCTGCATTAGAGTTTATTAGCACTCCATTAGGTATTGAAACGCCATTCTGGATTCAAGGAATATTGTTTCTATTTGTTTTTGGAATTCCATTCTTTTTCCTTTTGATTTTAGGATTGAAATTATTGTTCACAAACCTTAAATCTATCGGAAATGCATTCAAATACACTTTATTAGGTATTTGGTTAATAGCAACTGCAGCTTTAATTGCAATTGGTATTAAAGAAGCCAGTCAAATGGCAATGGAAGGCAAAGTGGTTCAAAAGGTAAACATTCCACTTACAAGCACAGATACCTTACATGTGAAATTTGCTAATAACGATTTCTTTTCTAAAAACATAGACGATCGTTTCGACATCAAAATCAAACAAGATACTGCCGGTAATGAAGTTATTTATTCCAACAATGTGAGTTTACATTTAAAATCGACCGACAAACAATTTCCATACATTCATATAGAAAAAATTGCACATGGAAAATCGTTTACCGAAGCTAATGAGCGTGCTGAAAAAATACAGTATGGTTTTAAAATAATTGGAAACACATTGGTTTTAGACAACTATTTACTAACCGATGTTAAAAACAGATTACGCAATCAAAACGTTGAAGTGTATTTGTATTTACCAAACGGAATTGTTTACGCTCCTGAGAAAAACGTAACGCATTACTTAGATTCTCATAATGCCGATTTCGATTACTTCTATGGTCCAGAAGGCTATATGTACAAAGTAGAAAATACCGAGTTAAAATGTTTGAATTGTCCAAACGAAGATCAAGACGATAACAACGATGAATCGGATGACGAAAGTAAAACAACAACTGTAACGGTAGACGAAAACGGGCTTCAAATTAAAGAAAGTAAAAAAGTAACCACTAAGGAAGTGAAAGGTGTTGAAATCACCGACGATAAAGTAATCATTTCCACAAAATAATAAACATGCAATCATCAATCAAAACTTTTTTTTCGATTATTATTTTAGGTTTAGGCACATGGTTTTCAAATGCTCAGGACGCTGTCCTAATCAAACATCATCCTGAGCAGCCTTTACTTGAGAAAAATCAAAACAATAATGTGTTAAACTTTGACTTCATCATCAATAACAACACAAAAGATTCTTTACAATTAACACGACTTGAAGTACGGCTTTACGATAAAAACAACCAATTACTTCAGCAAAAGTTCTTAGACAATAATGGTACGGCACCAAGCATTAAAACTATCCCGGATACCGAATGGAATGGTGTTTCAACAAAAATACTTTTCAACCCTTTTCCAGAAGTTTATGCAGCAACCAAACGATTAGAGTACACGTTTACTTTTAATGATTCCATTGAAATTATCGACAAAGTAAATCCGATTGCATTCGAACAAACTATCGCGTTTGAATTGCCTTTAAAGTCGAAATTACTCTTGTATGACGGGCACGATTTAAACTCACATCACAGAAGATTCGATTATGAATTTCCCCCGATTAAACAATTAGGGTTTACTAGTAATTTTATGCGCTATGCATACGATTTTGTGGTACTAAATCCTGAAGGAAAACAATATAAAACCAACGGAGAAGACATTGAAGACTGGTACGGATTTGGTAATGATGTTTTTGCAGTTGCTGAAGGTAAAATTGTAGCGCTAGAATTCGGTCAAAATGATGACAAATCATTCAATGTTCCAGCTCTTAAAAGCAATCCTTTAGCGTTATATGGCAACTACGTTGTAGTAAAACACAATAATGGAACGTACAGCATGTATGGGCATCTTAAAAAAGGTAGTTCAAAACAATATAAAGTTGGAGATAACGTTAAAAAAGGGCAGGCAATTGGTCAAATAGGCGCATCTGGAAGTTCTTTTTTCCCACACCTTCACTTCGAAGTACGAAATGGGTTACATCATGATTCTGAAGGGCTTCCATCGTATTTTAGCAATTTCTATCAATATTTAGGTTCCGAAAAGAAAGTAATCAAAATAGGAACTATAGCAACTGGCGACATTATTCAATCAAAACTATAATCAATCGAAAAAACAAACACAATGGTAAAAGTAATTATTCATTTAGCAAAAATTGCAATAGCAATAACTACAGCTATATTAGTTAGCTCATGTAATTTCAATGGTGTTTCACTACAAAAAGTAGAAGGAAACGGAAAAGTAACTTCGGAAAACCGAAAATTTGGAGAAAGTTTTTCAGAAATTTCAGTCAGCAACGGTATAGAAGCGATTATCAAACAAGGAGAAAATACAAGTGTAAATGTTGAAGCCGATGACAATTTGATTTCACACATTAAAACCGAAGTAAAAAACGGAGAACTAGTTATTTATTCTGATGCTAATTTTCGTAATGCCAAAGCAATCAAAGTGTATGTTGTATTACCAGAACTTAAAAAATTAGAAACTTCTAGCGGTGCATCGGCATCCAATCAAGGTGTTTTAGAAAGTAAAAACATGGCTATTACTTCAAATAGCGGAAGTGAAATCAATCTGGTAGTTAATGCAGAAACAGTAACTTGCGAAAGCAGTAGTGGTAGTGAAATCAAATTAAGCGGAAAAGCGGAAAACATTAAAACCGATTCTTCCAGCGGAAGTTCAATTGATGCAGAAAATTTAAACAGTAAAAATGCAACAGCCAATTCATCGAGCGGAAGTAGCATTGCACTACAGCTAACCGAATCATTAAATGCAGAAGCTTCTAGTGGTAGCTCGATCTCTTATCTTGGGGATCCAAAAACCATTAATAAAAAAGAACATTCTGGAGGTAGTATTTCAAAAAATTAAACATCCAATCAAAATTTAAAAACATCAGCTTTAGCTGGTGTTTTTTTTTATATTTGTGAAAACTAAAAGACAATACCCAAATGAAAAAGTTGTACTTACTACTATTTGCATTAGTTATTTGCTCGACTGCATTTGCTCAGAAAAAAGAAAAAATAAAAGGTTCTAAAATTGTTACGGTTACACAAAAAGAAGTGGAACCTTTTCAAAATTTAGAAATTGATGACAACCTCGAAATTTTCATTATTAAGGGTGATAAGCAAAGCTTAGAAATTGAAGCCGATGACAACCTTCATGACGTACTAAAATACGAAATGGTAGGAAGTTCACTGCGTTTAAGTACAACCAAAGATGTTAGTGGTGCCAAAAAATTTAGTATTCGAGTAACGTATACCGACGATTTAAAATTGGTTACCGTTAGAAATGAAGCACAATTAAACTCACTAGCTGATTTACAAGGCGACAATATTACCGTGAAAAACTACGATTATTCTAAATCGTACTTAAATGTGAAAGCAACACATTTCACGCTTATCATGAACGACAAATCGAAAGCCGAATTGAATGCAAAATCAGAGTCGGTTACATTAGAGTTAAGTAAAAATGCCGAATTAAAAGCACTAGTAGCTACTCAAAATTTAAAATCAGATTTATACCAAAAAGCAGAAGCTACTATTGAAGGAGATGCAGCTCAGGCAAAAATACGATTGGATAACAACACTAATCTTACAGCTAAAAAATTAACTGCTGCCGATTTGGAACTTGTGGCCGAATCGTATTCTAATGTTAGTGTCAATGTCTCCAAAAACATTAGCATTACAGCAACGGGAAAAACAGAAATTCAATTATACGGAGAAGCGAAAATCGAAATGATTAAATTCACTGATACCGCAACTTTATACAAGAAGATGTTCTAACAAAAAACCAGCCTAAGGCTGGTTTTTTTTATCTATTTCTATTTTTATTAATGTCCTTGAGCAGCCAAATAACGTTCAGCATCTAACGCAGCCATACAACCTGTTCCAGCCGCTGTAACAGCCTGACGGTATACATGATCTGCAGCATCACCACCCACAAAAACCCCAGGAACATTTGTTTTTGAAGTTCCAGGCACGTTAATGATATAACCGGTTTCATCCAATTTCAAGAAATCTTTAAAAATATCCGTATTTGGTTTGTGACCTATCGCAACGAAAAATCCTGTAGCCGGAATTTCTTTTACTTCTCCAGTTGTGTTGTTTTTAACACGTACTCCTGTCACTACATTACCATCTCCCAATACTTCTTCGGTTTCAGTATGCAATAAAATTTCGATGTTTTCAGTATTTCGAACGCGTTGTTCCATAATTTTTGAAGCTCTAAAAACTTCACTACGAACCAACATCGTTACTTTTTTACACAATTTCGACAAATAATGTGCCTCTTCACAAGCACTATCCCCTGCTCCAACAATAATTACTTCCTGATTTCTGTAGAAAAAACCATCACAAACAGCACAAGCAGAAACGCCTCCACCCATTTGCAAATAATGCTGTTCCGAAGGTAATCCTAAATACTTAGCTGACGCACCAGTTGAAATAATTACCGTATCACAATGAATTTCTTTAACATCATTAACCCAAATTTTATGAACCGGTCCTGTAAAATCAACTTTTGTAACCCAACCATCACGAACATCAGTTCCAAATCGTTGCGCTTGATTTTGCAATTCAACCATCATTTCAGGTCCTGTAATTCCATCAGGATATCCAGGAAAATTTTCAACTTCGTTAGTTGTGGTCAACTGACCTCCAGGTTGTGTTCCTTGATATAAAACAGGAAACATATTCGCTCTAGCGGCATAAATTGCAGCCGTATATCCCGCAGGACCAGAACCTATTATAAGGCATTTTACGTGTTCTATAGTATCAGACATATGTATCTTAATTATTTATTTTGAAGTCCACAAATGTAAGTTTTAATTGAAAAAGTTTTCCAAAAAAGATATCAGATTTAACTATTGAAAAATAAAAACGATTTATTTAAAAAATCTTTTTGCAAATAAAATTTAAGTTCTATATTTGCACCCACATTTACACGGGGTGTAGCGTAGCCCGGTCATCGCGCCTGGTTTGGGACCAGGAGGTCGCAGGTTCGAATCCTGCCACCCCGACAAACAAATCCTTTCAGCTTTGCTGAAGGGATTTTTTGTTTCCAGGAAAATTCAAGCTCGCTTGGAATTTTTCCGGAAACAAAAAAGACCAAAGATTGCAAAGCAATCTTGAAAGGAATTCGTTTAGCAACATACCTTCAAGCAGGATCACGAAGTAATCCTGCACGAGAACAACAAATCCTTTCCAATACACTTTTTTTAAACCTAGAAATTCCTATTTTTGTCAAGATAAATTAACACAACATTTTATGCTAATTATTGGAATTGCAGGCGGTACTGGAAGTGGAAAAACAACAGTGGTTCATCAAATCATGAATGAATTACCCGAAACAGAAGTAGGAATCATTTCTCAAGACCATTATTATAAAGAAACTCACGATTTAAGTCTAGAAGAACGTTCAAAAATTAATTTTGACCATCCAAGAGCAATCGATTTTGAGTTGTTAACCCAACACTTAAAAGATTTAAAAGAAGGTAAAGCCATAGACCAACCTGTTTATTCATTTGTACAGCATAACAGAACCGGTGACACCATTCATACTTTACCTCGAAAAGTAATGATTGTGGAAGGAATCTTAATTCTAACCAACCCAGAATTACGTGAATTGTTCGATATCAAAATTTTCGTTCATGCCGATTCTGATGAGCGTTTAATCCGTCGCTTAAAACGAGATATTGCAGAACGCGGTCGTGACATGGAAGAAGTTTTAAACCGTTACCAAACTACGTTAAAACCCATGCACGAACAGTTTATCGAACCAACCAAAGCTTTTGCAGACATTATTATCCCTAACGACAAGTACAACACCGTTGCCATTGATGTAGTACGCGCCGTTATCAACCAACGAATAGCTTAATTTTCAGTATATTTGATTTTCTAAAGCCTCACAATAGTATCGTTAATGAAAAAAGCACTCGAAAAGTTAATTACCAAATACCCTTTCCTGAAATTTTTAGGAAACCGATATGTATTGGTGCTTATTTTCTTTTCAATCTGGATGTTATTTTTGGATAACTACTCGTATTTAGAACATCGAATCTTGAATAAAGAAATCGATGAACTGGAAGACAATAAAAAATACTATCAGGAAGAAATCAGAAAAGATAATGAGAATATCAAAAAACTAAAAAATCCGAGTCAAACTGAAAAATATGCGCGCGAAAAATATTATATGAAACGCGACAACGAAGACATATATATCATTGAATTTGAAGAAGATGTACCTACCAATGGTGCAGAATAACTCAAAAAAAATATTATGAGCGAAAAGCTGTTTACTGAATTTGAAAAAGTAAATTCCAAACAATGGAAAAATCAAATTCAATACGAACTGAAAGGTGCCGATTACAACGAAACTCTTGTATGGGAGAGCCTTGAAGGTATTAAGGTTAAACCTTTTTATCATATTGATGAAGCCGAAAAGCCATTACCAATTCCAACTTTATCAGAAAGTTTTAAAATTGTACAAAATATTTTCGTTCACGATTTAGAAAAATCCATTACTAGAGCCAACGAAACTTTAAACAGAGGTGCTGAAAGTATTCGATTCACTTTAGAAAACGATCAAGTTGACATTGAAAGATTACTAAATAGTATTCCAACAAATGTTGCTGTATACTTTCATTTCGAATTTTTAAACATCGATTTCATCAAAAAAATTGACAGTATTGCTACCAAACGCAACGCTACTGTTTTTGTAGAAGTTGACCCAATCGGACAATTAGCCAAAGACGGAAATCTGTTTATAAACGTAGATTCCGATTTTACCGTGTTAAACGATTTGAGTCAATCTTGTCAAAACATTACTTTCTTGAGCATTGACACCGCTTTATATCAAAATGCCGGCGCCAATATCGTGCAGCAATTAGCGTATACTTTAGCTCATGCAAACGAATACTTCAACAGAGTTGCGAACATCAGCAAACCGATTACTCTTAAAGTAGCCGTTGGAACGAATTACTTTTTTGAAATTGCTAAACTTCGCGCACTTCGATTGTTATTCAACACTTTAGCCAAAGAATACAACCATACATTCGATTGTCATATTCTGGCAACACCCACTAAACGCAACAAAACCTTATACGATTACAATGTAAACATGTTGCGTACGACGACAGAGTGCATGAGTGCGATTTTAGGCGGAGCCGATGCTGTAGCCAATTTAGCTTACGACGCTATTTACCACAAAGACAACGAATTTGGGGATAGAATTTCGCGTAACCAGTTGTTGGTTTTAAAACACGAAAGTTATTTTGACATCGTAAACAACCCGTCTGACGGAGCGTATTATATTGAGAATTTAACCCAACAACTAGCTGAGAAAGCCTTGACGTTGTTTAAAGACATAGAAGCGAACGGTGGTTTCATCACACAATTGATTGAAGGCACCATTCAACGCAAAATCAAAGAAAGTGCCGACAAAGAACAGGAATTGTTCGACAGTGGTAAGGAAATCTTATTGGGAACCAACAAATACCCGAATAAAGAAGACCGTATGAGCCATGATTTGGAATTGTTCCCGTTTGTAAAAACCAATCCGCGAAAAACGTTGATTACACCAATTATCGAAAAGCGCTTGGCGGAAAAAATGGAACAGGAACGTTTGGAAACTGAAAAGCAATAAGTAATTGCCACAGCAATGAGAAAAGACATTCAACATATACAATTAGATAAGGCAGAAGGAAAAAGTGAAAAGTCACAAGACAAATCCTTTACAACCGCTGAAGGCATCGAGGTAAAATCCAATTATTCCGAAGCCGATTTAGCGAATCTGGAGCATTTGGAATTCGGAGCCGGATTTGCACCTAACTTACGCGGACCGTACGCGACCATGTACGTGCGCAGACCTTGGACCATCCGTCAATACGCAGGATTTTCCACTGCCGAAGAAAGTAACGCGTTTTACCGCAGAAACTTAGCAGCCGGACAAAAAGGACTATCCGTTGCTTTCGACTTAGCCACACACCGCGGTTACGATTCCGACCACGAAAGAGTTGTGGGAGACGTTGGAAAAGCAGGTGTAGCCATCGACTCGGTGGAAGACATGAAAATCTTGTTCGACCAGATTCCTTTGGGAGAAATGTCGGTTTCGATGACCATGAACGGAGCGGTATTGCCGATTATGGCATTTTATATTGTAGCCGCTGAAGAACAAGGTGTTGATGCGAAATTATTATCCGGAACCATTCAGAATGATATTTTGAAAGAGTTTATGGTGCGTAATACCTACATCTACCCGCCTACACCATCCATGAAAATTATTGCGGATATTTTCGAATATACCAGTAACAATATGCCGAAGTTTAACTCGATTTCGATTTCGGGTTACCACATGCAGGAAGCCGGAGCTACCGCAGACATTGAGTTGGCCTATACCCTAGCCGATGGTTTGGAATACATCCGAACCGGATTGGCAGCAGGCATGGACATTGATACTTTCGCACCACGTTTATCGTTCTTCTGGGCAATTGGAATGAACCATTTTATGGAGATAGCCAAAATGAGAGCTGGACGTATGTTGTGGGCAAAACTTCTGAAGCAATTTAATCCGAAAGACGATAAATCGTTAGCGTTACGAACCCACTGCCAAACATCGGGTTGGAGTTTAACCGAACAGGATCCTTTCAACAACGTAGCCCGTACCGCAATTGAAGCAGCAGCAGCGGCTTTTGGAGGAACCCAGTCGTTACACACGAATGCTTTAGATGAAGCCATCGCTTTACCAACGGATTTCTCGGCACGTATCGCCCGAAACACCCAAATCTTTTTACAGGAAGAAACTAAAATCTGTAAAACCGTAGATCCTTGGGCAGGAAGTTATTACGTAGAATCATTAACTAAGGAAATCGCGGACAAAGCTTGGGCATTGATTGAAGAAGTGGAAGAATTAGGCGGCATGACCAAAGCGATTGAAGCCGGTATTCCGAAACTACGCATTGAAGAAGCGGCGGCAAGAAAACAAGCCCGTATTGACAGCGGACAGGATATAATCGTTGGCGTAAACAAATACCGTCTGGAGAAAGAAGATCCTTTACACATTTTAGAAGTAGACAACCAAACCGTTCGAAAACAACAAATCGAGCGTTTAGACCATATTAAAGCGACCCGCGACAATGCCAAAGTACAGGAATGTTTAGCCAAACTAACGGCTTGTGCCAAAGGTGAACCGGGCAACTTATTAGATTTAGCAGTAGATGCAGCGCGCAACAGAGCCACGTTAGGGGAAATCAGCGATGCCTTAGAAACTGTTTTCGGACGTTACAAAGCACAAATCAAATCGTTTAGCGGCGTGTATAGCAAAGAGATTAAAAACGACGAAAGTTTTGAAAAAGCAAAACAATTAGCCGACGCCTTCGCCAAAAAAGAAGGCCGTCGACCGCGTATTATGATTGCCAAAATGGGTCAAGATGGACACGACCGTGGCGCAAAAGTTGTCGCTACCGGTTATGCCGACGTAGGTTTTGACGTGGACATTGGACCACTATTCCAAACCCCAGCCGAAGCAGCCAAGCAAGCGGTGGAAAACGACGTGCATATATTAGGGGTTTCCTCTTTAGCTGCCGGACACAAAACGTTGGTGCCACAAGTTATTGAAGAACTGAAAAAATACGGTCGTGAAGATATTATGGTGATTGTGGGTGGCGTAATCCCAGCACAGGATTATCAATATTTATTTGACGCAGGTGCTGTAGCTGTTTTTGGTCCTGGAACCAAAATCAGTGAAGCGGCTATTACAATTTTAGACGTTTTATTGGAAGACTAAAATAAAAAGAGCGGCAAGTACCGCTCTTTTTATTTATGATTTTTTTTCTTTCAATTTATGGGATAACCACTCCAAATTTTCTTTTTGAAGCTGCAACTGTTCGAGTTTATACAAACTATGCCTATGCAATGCTTTTAGGGCTCGGGTTCTAATACTATGTAACAACTCAGGTTCAATGGTTACCTCCTGTTGATTTTCTAAAAACACAACCAACTCAAGCGCAGCAATACTTTCCTTGCGATGCTTTTCAACAGATTCTATTTCTTTTTCTATCCGGTACTGTTTGCCTTTCACCTTTAGATAATCGTTTTTGATTTTATCTTTTGCTTTTTGCTGTTCTGCAATCACTAACTGCAATACTTCTTTAGACGGCTGCTTTCTTTCCGTAGCTCCCTGCATCAAAAATGCTAATTGCTCCATTGCATTAAGAGGTATATCACGTTTTCTGGATTTAAACATTTTCCACTGGCTTAGAGATATTCGCAACAGCATGGCCATTTCTTCCTGTGTTACTCCTAATATATTTTTAATTTCTGGGCGCTTTATCATTTGTTACTTATTTTTGTTTTTTTACAAGCAGTTACAATTATTGTGCCTTTTTTTATAAAAATAAAATTTAGTCACAAAAGATGTGACTTTATAATAAATTTATCGTTTTAGTCACCAAACATAACTGGTAATGCCTCCTCTTTTTCAGAATAGAAATAACAGCAATAACAAGTATAAAATTTCCTTTAGAAATTATAATCCTAAAGATTAAAAAAGACTTTTCTTATATTTGGAATATAAACTTTGGTCAATACTCTTAAAAATTTTTCATAAAGAAATCCATTCACAACAAAAAACAACCATTCACAACAGATTAATGTTTTCAATCTGAATCTTCTTTACGTTTGTAACTCAATAGTCCCCTTCGAAATTTAACATGAAAAACATTGGTCTCTTTTTCTTTTTGTTCAGCTTCACTATTGGTTTTTCACAAACTAAACAAGACAGTATTGCTATTGAAAATCTACTTAAAAAAGCTAAAGATGAGCAAGGAAAACTAAAATACACTGACGCTTTTGCAACATTTACACAAGCACTTAATTTATCCAAAAAGTTAAATTACAAAGTTTTAGAATTTAAGACTGAAATTGCTATAGCAAATATGCATTTAATGAAAGGCGAAAATGATTTGGCAGGTGCATTTTTTCTGAAGAAATACCCAAATAAATCTTATCCCAAAAAAACACATTTGTATTATTATCACCGAAAAGCTTTCTATTATAATCAAGTTGTAAAAATGGATTCGGCAATTGCGAATGCTACCAAAGGTATTCAATTAGCAAAAGAACTAAATTCAACACCAGATTTAGTTACTCTTTATAACGAAATTGGGTATTCCTACGAACGACAAAGAAACTTTCCATTAGCTATAAAATATTATGACAATGTCTTGAATTTAAGTAAAAATGACTTAAGAACCTATAGCAATACCTATTTAAACAAAGCAAGATGTTTTGCATTATTAAAAAGATACAAGGAATCTAATCAAATGCTTAAAGATAATTTAGCACAAATAGACACTACAAAATGGTTTGATAAAAAAGTTTACATCTACGACATATTGGCTCAAAATCACAAATCACTAGGAGATAGTATTAATTATTATAAATATTTATTTCATCATCGAGATGAAACAATAAAAAATGAAAATTTGAATGCTGATACACAATACAACGATTTATTAATAAAATACCAAACCAAAGAAAAAGACGAATTGCTTGCGAAGAAAGAAACCGAAAGTAAATCGTTACTCTACTTAATTACGGGTTTAGCCGCATTGCTTTTACTGGCTATTCCGTTTGTGATTTATATTCGTAATAAAAACCAAAAACTTAACAAACTATTAGACAAAAACAATTTTTTAATGACCGAATTAAATCATCGCATTAAAAACAATTTACAATTAATCGTTTCCCTTACCACCAGAGAAACCAATAAAACCGATAATTCTGAAATGACCGGTTTAACCAATTTGGCCTCTAAAATAGAATCGATTGCTTCCTTGCACAAACAGCTTTATCTCAATGAAGAATTAAAAACAGTATATCTAAAACAATATATTGATGAAATTATCAATACCATATATCCCTTTTTAAAACAAAACAACATCATTATTGAAAGAGAGATTGACAATATTGAAATCGAATCAAACACGTCTTTATATATAGGATTAATCATCAATGAACTGATAATTAACTCCATTAAGCATGCTTTTCCAGCTCAAGAAGACAAGCGTGTTAAACTTACGATTTCAAATTTTAAAAAACATATCGAAATCGATTATTACGACAATGGAATTGGTATTACAACAGATAAAAAAGTAAAATTAATTAATACATTATCGAAACAAATTGAAGCCAATTTTACAACGGAAAAAGAGAATGGTTTCCATTACAATGCAAAAATTAAAGTATAAACAATGAAAGTATTATTGGTAGAAGACGAACTTTTAATTGCCGAACAATTAGAAGATATTTTAGAAAAAAACAACTGCACTGTTATTGCTATTGCTCAAACTATTGATGAAGCCACCAAAGCTTTAAAATTGAATCCTAATTTTGCATTTTTAGACATTCAGTTAAAAAACGACAGTAACGGCATCGACTTTGGTAAAATATTAAACGAGCAAAACATTCCATTTATATATATTACTGCCAATACCGAAATTACAACGCTTAAAGAAGCCGTAAAAACAAATCCGGTCACTTATATCTCCAAACCTTTTAAAAATACTGATATTATTGCGGCTTTAGAACTTATCAAGATAAAACAGAATTTAAAACCTAAATTAGTATTTGAAAATGTAGCTAAAGACGTAGAAGTTTTTTTAGAAGACATTTTATATTGTGAAGCCAACGGTTCCTATACCGACATTGTTACCACAACCAACCGTTATACCAAACGCATTAATTTAAAAGATTTTTTAGAACAGCTAGACGACACGTTTATTAGGGTGCATCGTTCGTATATTATTAATACAAATCAGATAACTTACAAAACAACCAATTCTGTTTTTATTGATAAAATAGAAATTCCGGTTTCAAGATCGTTTAAAGATAGTTTTTAGGTTTGCTCAATACTAAAATGCCCCGACTTTGTCGGGGCATTTTTATTATATAAAGTCCATTCACAACAAAAAATGGTTGTCTGCAACAGATTTGGGGTTTGTATTTTGTATCGATTTACATTTGGTATTAATATAAAGAATATTCTCCTTTAAATAATAAATAAAATCAATAAAAAAATCTTAAACATTTAAATATGAAATATTTTTACAAAAACATAGTACTTAGTACTATATTACTATTTATTGCAAATACCACTAAAGCCCAAGTAAATATACAATTTAATTGTAATCCTACTGTTTACACATTGTCTTATGCTGGAACAGGTGGTTTTGGAGGAAAAAATGCATATAGTGTTTATCAAGATTTTAATAATTACTTAGATATATTTTGGTATGGCCCATTATCTCAATGGCATATTGATGGGAAAATTAATGGAAACTCAGTAAATTTTCATAGCTCGACTAATACAAGTCCAAACCCACCAGATTTCACTATTGCGAACTGGACAACTACCTTTGGTCCTTGTAATGTAACACAAGTAAATGGTCCTAGCACCACAAACCTAAACGCTACAATCACGCAAACCAACTTAAGCTGTTCCACTGCAGAGAATGGTTCTGCAACTATGACACCTACTGGTGGTACACCACCATATACGTATCTGTGGTCGCCAAGTGGAGAAACAGGAGCAACCAATGTTTATCCATTTACACCAGGCACTTACACTTGTGTTGCTACAGATGCGGCAAGTAATTCTATTACAAAAAGTGTAACCATTACATCACCACCACCTCCAGACAATACTATTACAGAAAATAACGGTGTATTAACAGCTACACAAGCTACTGGAGTAAGTTATCAATGGCGTACTTGTACCGATGATGATATTCCTGGAGCAACACAACAATCGTATACACCAACAGTAGTTGGCGATTATATGGTGTATATAGAAGAGCCCGCAGGTTGTGGTTATTATTCTAACTGTATTACTGTAACAACTTTAGCAACTAATAGTTTCGATATAGCTAATAAATTAAAACTATACCCCAACCCAACACAAAACCAAGTAACCATTGAAGCTAACGAACTAACCAATGCTTCATTACAAATAATGGATATTAACGGACGTGTATTACAAACACAAAATTTACTAAACACAAACACTATAAATATCGAAAACTTGCAAACTGGCGTGTATTTGTTTAAAATAACAAGCCAAGAAGGTACTACTACCCTTCGTGTGATTAAAAAATAAGTAGTTTTTTTCAATTAGAGTTGTGGTTTTTAGTTTGAGAAAAAAGGTTGGCAAGTTTACCAACCTTTTTTATTTTTACATCATGTCAAAACTACCCAATATTACCACCAGCATCTTCTCTGTGATGTCGCAATTAGCGAACAAACACGGCGCAATCAATTTATCGCAAGGTTTCCCTAATTTTCCAGAAGATGAACGTTTGTTAGAAATTTCAGAACGTATCATTCGTAAAAACATACACCAATATACCCCGATGGCGGGCTTGCCTTTGTTGTTAGAAAAGATTGCTTCTCAAACACAAAAACAATACAATAGAAAAGTAGATATTACATCCGAAATACTAATCACTGCTGGAGCAACTCAAGGCATCTATACAGCAATTAACACCTTTGTTAATCAAGGCGATGAAGTATTGATTTTAGATCCAAGTTATGACAGTTACGAACCTTCGGTTTTAGTAGCGGGTGGAAAACCTGTTCGTGTTTCGTTGAATTTAGATTACACGCCAAATTTCAATACAATTGAAGCTGCGATTACACCAAAAACCAAAATGATTGTGGTGAATAATCCGCACAATCCAACAGGGCGTATATGGACAGTACAAGATTTTGAAAGCTTAGAAACCATTTTGGAAAAACATCCTCAAATTTTAGTCTTGGGCGATGAAGTATACGAATACATTACATTTACTCAGCCACATATCTCATTTAATACGAGAGAAAAATTAAAACACAGAACCATTATTGCTTCTTCATTTGGAAAATCGTTACACGTTACCGGCTGGAAAGTTGGTTATTTAATTGCACCTGAACATTTGATGTACGAAATGAAAAAAGTACACCAATTTTTAGTATTCAGTGTCAATAGTTTTTCCCAACATGCCATTGCTGAATATTTAGATGTGGTAGATTTCAGTGCGATTTCAAAAATGTATTTGGAAAAACGTGATTTGTTCCAAAATTTGATAAAAGACAGCAGATTTGAAATACTACCCTGTGATGGCACCTATTTTCAAGTCGTTAATTACAGTGCTATTTCTAAAGAAAACGACGTAGATTTCGCCAGAAAATTAATTACCGAACATGGAGTAGCAGCTATTCCAATCTCGGTTTTTTATGAAGATGCAACCGACAAACACATGCTTCGTTTTTGCTTTGCCAAAACAACAGAAACACTTATAGAAGCTGCAAAAAAACTTAGCTCAATTTGATTTAAAAAAATAACAATTTGTAATATTTTTTTATTATCTTTAGGAAAAGCAAATTTTTATAACTATGTCGCAGCACAATCTGTATATTGACAACAAGCTTGTCATATCAAGAGATTTTAAAGCCCCAAAAAACCTAGTCTTTAAAGCCTTATCAGAAGTCGACAGATTCGAAAAATGGTGGGGGCCTGAGGGTTTCACTACCAGCGCTCTTACTTTTGATTTTCGTCCGGATGGCATTTGTCATTATTGCATAGAATCACCCGATGGGATTAAAATGTGGGGACGATTTGTATTTAAAGAGATACTCCCCAACAAAAAAATAGAATTCCTCAATTGCTTTTCTGATGAAAATGCGGGTATAATTCGAGCTCCCTTTAACGAAACATGGCCTTTAGAAATGTTCAACATTATTACTGTTGAAGAAAATAACGGCATCACAGTATTAACGTTTATTATAGCACCATACAATGCATCCGATGCAGAAATGAAAACCTTTAGCGAAAACCACGAAAACATGGAATTAAGCTTTAAAGGAACCTTGGATCGCTTAGAGGATTATCTGCTCAAAAACTAATCAAATATTATGCAAGCATAGTATAATTACTTATCTTTACGTTTCTAAAAAAATAACATTATGAATTTTTCAGCAAAAATGCTACGCGATAATGCGCTTGCAGACAAAGTAATTGTTGTTACTGGAGGCGGAAGTGGGCTGGGAAAAGCCATGACAAAATATTTCCTTGAATTAGGTGCGAAAGTAGCTATTACATCAAGAGATTTAGAAAAATTACAAACCACAGCTAAAGAGTTAGAAGCCGAAACTGGTGGACAATGTTTAGCTATCCAGTGCGATGTACGCCATTACGACCAAGTGGAAGCTATGTTAGCTAAAACGTTAGAAACTTTTGGTAGAGTTGATGTTTTGTTAAATAACGCTGCCGGAAACTTTATCTCTCCAACAGAGAGATTATCTGCTAATGCCTGGGATACGATTATCGACATCGTTTTAAAAGGTTCAAAAAACTGTACTCTTGCTTTTGGTAAACATTGGATTGATGCCAAACAAACCAATTGCAACGTTTTAAATATAGTGACTACCTATGCATGGACAGGTTCGGCGTTTGTAGTTCCTTCTGCTACAGCGAAAGCCGGAGTTTTAGCTATGACAAGAAGTTTGGCAGTAGAATGGGCTAAATATGGTATACGCATGAATGCTATTGCTCCAGGGCCATTCCCTACAAAAGGGGCATGGGACAGACTTTTACCTGGCGATTTAAAAGAAAAATTCGATTTGGCCAAAAAAGTGCCTCTTAAACGTGTTGGAGATCACCAAGAGTTAGCCAATTTAGCAGCCTACTTAGTTTCCGATTTTTCAGCATATATCAATGGTGAAGTTGTAACGATAGATGGCGGTGAATGGCTTCAAGGCGCTGGACAATTCAATTTGTTAGAACAAGTACCAAAAGAATTATGGGACATGTTAGAAATGATGATTAAATCGAAAGGAAATAAATAGTTTTCTGTAGCAGTCACAGTTTACAGACTTAAAAAACAGAGGTTAGTTTGAAGAAATTCGGGCTAACTTTTTTATTAAAATAAAATATCAAAAACAGTTTTCAGTCGCAGTCGCAGTTTTCAGTAAAACACTTCAGAAACAAATTTGCCATATCAAAGAAGTCAAGCACATATTTTCTTATTTTAAAATATCACAAAATAATAAAGATACTGAAAACTGTGACTATAAACTACGGCTTCAAACTGCTAGGATAAACTTTGAGAGATTGTTAACAAATAACATTTTCAGAAACGATAATAAATTGTATTTTTACGCTTCAAAATTTGTAAAGACAAAATGGGTAAAATCATTGCTATTGCCAATCAAAAAGGCGGTGTTGGAAAAACTACTACTTCAGTAAATTTAGCAGCATCTTTGGGTGTTTTAGAAAAAAAAGTGCTTCTTATTGATGCTGACCCACAAGCGAATGCTTCTTCAGGGTTAGGGATTGATGTGGAAAGTGTAGAAATCGGCACCTATCAAATTCTAGAACATAGCAATACACCCGATGAAGCGACTATAGGCTGTTCGGCTCCGAATGTATCAGTTATTCCAGCTCATATTGACTTGGTTGCTATCGAAATTGAACTTGTAGATAAAGAAAACCGTGAATACATGCTAAAACAAGCTTTAGCTAGTATTAAAGATAAATACGATTACATCATTATCGACTGTGCTCCTTCTTTAGGATTACTTACATTAAATGCTTTAACGGCTGCTGATTCTGTAGTAATCCCGATTCAGTGTGAATATTTCGCTTTGGAAGGTCTTGGTAAATTATTGAATACCATAAAAAGTGTTCAAAAAATCCACAATCCAGAATTAGATATCGAAGGTTTACTATTAACCATGTACGATTCACGTTTACGTTTATCAAATCAGGTAGTTGAAGAAGTTCAAAAACATTTTAACAATATGGTTTTCGAAACCATCATACAACGCAATATCAAGCTAAGTGAAGCACCAAGTTTTGGTGAAAGCATTATTAACTATGATGCTACAAGTAAAGGCGCTTCAAATTATTTAAACTTAGCAGAAGAAATTATCAAGAAAAACAGCAATTAATCATTGTATGACAAAAGCGATAAAAAAACAGGCATTAGGAAGAGGATTATCGGCACTTTTAAAAGATCCAGATAACGATATTAAATCGGTAGAAGATAAAAATGCGGATAAAGTTGTTGGAAATATCATTGAATTGGAAATTGAAGCTATTGAAATTAATCCGTTTCAACCCAGAACCAATTTCAATGAAGAATCGCTTCAAGAATTAGCGTCGTCTATTCGTGAATTAGGTGTTATTCAACCCATTACCGTTCGTAAAACCGATTTCAACAAATACCAGTTAATTTCAGGAGAACGTCGTTTACGCGCTTCAAAACTAATCGGACTAACTACGGTTCCAGCATACATACGCTTGGCAAACGACAATGATTCGTTAGTTATGGCTTTGGTGGAAAACATTCAACGTCATGATTTAGATCCTATAGAAATTGCATTATCATACCAACGTTTAATTGATGAAATTCAGTTAACTCAAGAACAAATGAGTGAGCGTGTTGGAAAAAAACGCTCTACCATTGCGAACTATCTTCGTTTACTAAAATTAGACCCAATTATTCAAACCGGAATTCGTGATGGTTTTATTTCAATGGGTCATGGTCGTGCAATCATCAACATTGAAGACCACGATATTCAAACGGATATTTATCAAAAAATAGTAAGTCAAAATTTATCGGTTCGTGAAACCGAAGCTTTGGTTAAAAACTATCATGAAAGTTTAAAACCTACACCGGTTAAAACTGGGAAAAGTGCTTCGTTTGATGTAAGTTCTGACAAGAAAAAAGCAATAACCGACTTCTTTGGAACAAAAGTAGACGTAAAAGTTGCTGGTAACGGAAAAGGTAAAATTACAATTCCTTTTCACTCTGAAGAAGATTTCAACAGAATCATTAAGTTAATCAACGGATAGTGAATCGGTTACTCCTCATATGCATTGTTGCGTTGTTTTTAACATCGTCAGTTGTCCATTCACAAACTGAAAAGCCTCTTTTAATTGCTAACGACACGGTTGCCCCAAAAAAGGCTAATGTTTTAGCGCCCTCAAAAGCTGCTTTTTACTCGGCCGTTGTTCCAGGACTTGGGCAAGTTTACAATAAAAAATATTGGAAAGTTCCCATAGTATATGCAGGTCTTGGGGTTGGAATTTATTTTTACGCCAACAACAACAAAAAATACCACAGTTTCCGTGATGAATACAAAAAACGATTAAATGGAACTGCCGATCCGAACGACCCTTATTTTGGAAATCTTGACAATAGCAGATTAATCGACGGACAGAAATTTTATCAAAAAAATAGAGATCTATCAGCATTAATCACTGCAGCCATATACATATTAAATGTTGTTGACGCCAATGTAGATGCACATTTGATGCAATTTAACGTAAACGAAAACCTTACCTTACGTCCTGATTACAACCAAAACGATATCGATTACAAACGCAACTTAGGGTTAACACTCAGTTATCAATTCTAACACTACTGCAAAATGAAAATAGCACTTTTGGGTTATGGAAAA
This sequence comes from Flavobacterium sp. IC2-16, assembly GCF_055521455.1. Classification (NCBI taxonomy): domain Bacteria; kingdom Pseudomonadati; phylum Bacteroidota; class Flavobacteriia; order Flavobacteriales; family Flavobacteriaceae; genus Flavobacterium; species Flavobacterium sp. IC2-16. The sequence continues at coordinate 551,439 of NZ_CM145480.1, forward strand.
ATGGGAAAAGTAATTGAACGAATTGCTTTAGAAAGAGGTCACGAAATCGTGCTTAGAAAAGACCATGACAGTTCATTTAACGGACTTGAAAATGCCGATGTTGCAATCGATTTCAGCATTCCTTCTGCGGCAGTTAGTAACATTTCCGAATGTTTTACTACTAATATCCCAGTAGTTTCGGGAACAACAGGTTGGCTAGACCAATATACCGAAATGACTGAGCTATGTAAAATAAAAAATGGTGCCTTTATTTATGGCTCAAACTTTAGCTTGGGAGTAAATATTTTTTTTGAATTGAACAATTACCTTGCTAAAATGATGGCAAACCTAAAACAATATCAGGTTTCCATGGAGGAAATACATCATACTCAAAAACTAGATGCTCCAAGTGGTACAGCTATTTCATTAGCAAACGGAATTATTGAAAATACGGATTACACAAAATGGACGTTAGACAATGCCGCCGCCAACGAAATCCATATTGATGCAAAAAGAATAGAAAATGTTCCCGGCACACATAGTGTTTTTTATAATTCTGATGTTGATCAAATTGAAATAAAACACACAGCACATAGCAGAGAAGGTTTTGCTTTAGGAGCTGTTGTGGCTGCCGAATGGATAATAGGAAAAAAAGGCATTTTCACAATGAAAGACGTTTTAAATATAGATCGTTAGACTCGTTTGACCATTAATTATTAGACAGTTTAAATGTTCTATAATTGAATTTAAGCCAAACAAGAGAATAAGATAGCACAATAAAAAATAAAACAAAATATAACACACTTCAAAAAGATTAAGAAATCTACCCATACGGAAAATCTAACAATCTAAGAAGTCTAACATTTTCAATTATGACACTATTACAATGGTTTATATTTTTTCTAGCTGTTCAAATTGTTCACTATGTAGGAACATGGAAACTTTATGAAAAAGCAGGTAGAAAATCATGGGAAGCAGCTATTCCTGTTTATAACGCTATCGTTTTAATGAAAATCATAGACCGCCCAACTTGGTGGACAGCTTTACTTTTTATCCCTGTGGTTAACTTAATGATGTTTCCAGTGGTTTGGGTAGAAACGTTACGTGCTTTTGGAAAAAAATCTACAGCAGATACTATTCTTGGTATTGTAACTTTTGGATTCTACATATATTACATCAATTATACTCAGGATGCAACCTACATTCCGAATAAAAATGCTGTAACCAAAGAAAACACGGTTAGCTCCTTAATTTTTGCATTAGTAGTTGCTACATTGGTTCACACATACGTTATGCAACCGTTTACGATTCCATCTTCTTCGTTAGAGAAATCGTTATTAATTGGTGATTTCCTTTTTGTTAGTAAATTTCATTACGGCGCAAGAACACCAATGACTGCGGTTTCTGTTCCAGTAATTGCACATGATACTATTCCAATTTTAAAAACAAAATCTTATACCAGTTGGCCACAAATTCCTTCATTCCGTTTTCCTGGTTTTCAAAAAATTCAACGCAATGACATCGTGGTTTTTAACTGGCCTATGGATACTGTCTATCAGTTTTTTGATAAAAAAATGGGTAGAGCTGAAAAGCCTATTGACAAAAAATCAAACTATGTTAAACGATGTTTAGCAATTCCTGGGGACAGTCTTTCTATTAAAGACGGAGTTGTTTTTGTTAATGGAAAACAATTACCTTTTCAAGACAGACAACATATTCAGCATTATTTTACGGTTACTGTAAAGGACAATAACCTTGAAAGTGTGATGAATGATTATAAAATAAACGAGTACCAGCCTTTTTACACTATTAAAAAAGAACTTTGGACCAATCCGGTTATTCAACAATTCATTAAAGAATCTGGAAATTTAAAAGAGATTGCTAGCGATAGTACATTGGTAACTGTTGATGGCTATATAAATCGTGAAGCGTTTGATAAGTTACAAATGGATGTTTCTCGTACTATCATAAACTTTAATGGAACAGAAGAAGTAGGTGAAAAATTAAAATCCGATTCTAGAATAGCTGCTGTTAAAAAATATATTGCAGAGACAACTAAAGATGTTTTTCCTCATACCAAAGATTGGAGCATTGATAACTACGGCCCTATTTACATTCCAGAAGCCGGGAAAACTGTTGCATTAAATAAAGAAACACTTCCGTTCTATGAATATGCCATTAAAGAGTACGAACATAATGACATTAAAGTTAACGGAAACGAAATTCTTATTAATGGAAAACCCGCAACAGAATATACTTTTAAGCAAAATTATTATTGGATGATGGGAGACAACCGTCAACGTTCTGAAGATTCAAGATATTGGGGTTATGTTCCAGAAGATCACGTTGTAGGAAAACCCGTTTTCATTTGGATGAGTTTAGATCAAAATATTCCTTGGAGTAAAGCTATTGATAAAATTCGTTGGGAAAGGTTATTCACTACTGTTGGTGGTGATGGTGAACCAATATCATACTTTAAATATTTCTTACTTGCTTTGTTAGGGTACTTTGGATTTAACTTTTATAAAAAGAAAAAAGCTAAAGCGAATTAATTTGGTTTTTTGTTAATTTGGTGATCAAAGCTGGCAATGTATATTTTTTCATTTGAGAAGTTAGACGTTTGGATTGAAGCTAAAGAGTTTTCAAAAGCAATTTATTTGACAACGTCAAAGCTTCCAGAAACAGAAAAATTTGGGTTAATCACTCAATTAAGAAGAGCCTCCGTCTCAATATGTTCAAATATTGCCGAAGGTTCTGCAAGAAATACATTTAAAGAAAAAATTCATTTTACAACAATCGCATTTGCATCAGCTGTAGAAGTTTTAAACCAATTAATTATTTGCTACGAATTAAAATTTATTACTGAAAAGGAATATTTTGATTTGCGAATGAATTTAGAAAGCATTACAAACAAACTGAATTCATTACGAAATTATCAAATCGAGAAATCATCAACAGTAACAAATTCTTCAAATAATCAAATTCACAAATAAACAAATGGACATTCTTATACACCCCACATACTTTCCTTCTATTAGCCACTTTACGGCTATGGTTAAGGCCGATTCTATTGTATTTGAAATGGAAGATAATTTCCAAAAACAAACCAACAGAAACAGGATGTATATTTATTCTCCAAACGGTATTCAAATGCTGAATATACCCGTAAAACATTCAAATGAAATCCATCAAAAGTTTAAAGATGTACGCATTGAAAACGATTTTAATTGGCAAAAAAATCATTTTAAATCGTTAGAAGCAGCTTACAGAACTTCACCTTTTTTCGAGTATTTTGAAGATGATATCCGCCCTCTTTTTGAAAAAAAACACGATTTCATGATGGATTTAAACTTTAAAACCATTGAAATTGTTACAGATTGCTTGGGTATTAATTTGGACTATTCTAAAACTGAAGAATATTTTCGCAGTGTTACTGATAAATCTGATTTTCGTCATTTAGTAAACGGTAAAAAAGACACATTACAGTTCGAACCCTACACTCAGGTTTTTGAGGAAAAACATGGCTTTTTAAACAACTTAAGTATTTTAGATTTGTTGTTTAATGAAGGGAGATACGCTGTAGATTATTTAAAAAACCAAGAACTGTAGATCTATTCAGTAGTGTCTTTTAATTCGATTCGCGTTAGAATTGGGAAGTGATCTGAATTAACAAACGTATCATACGTTTTAAACTGCTTAACATCGAAAGCTTTATCAACCAATATATAGTCGATACGAGCCGGATAAAATTCGAAGTCATACGTTTTACCAAAACCTTCTCCGGCTTCTTCGAAAGCATCTTTCATGCTTCCTTTAATATTTCGATACACGTATGAAAAAGCGCTGTTATTCATATCACCACAAATAATTTTAGGATACAAGCATTCTTCTTTATGCAATTTAATGAGTTCTGATTGTTCTTGCTGTTCGGCAAAAGCTTCACTCATTCTTCGGAATATTTTTTTAGACTTCGCTTCGTCAATTTCTTCTTTAATATCAGGACTAATTTTAGTCGATTGCAAATGAATGCTATACACTCTTATCGTATCTCTACGCAATTTGATATCTGCAAAAATCACATTATTATTAGAGTTCGGAAACTCGATTTCGCCTTTGTTTACAATTGGGAATTTAGAAAATATTGCTTGCCCGGTGCGTATGTTATTCCCTTGCATTAAAATGTATTTGTATTTATAGGCCGATAAAGTAACATCTGCAGATGTAGAATACTCTTGTATACACAAAACATCCGGATCATGAGCACCAATAAAATCGATTATATCTTCCGGAATATTTTGCTTGCTCATCCATTCAAAAACATTAAACAACCGAACATTATAGCTCATTACTGTAAAATCAGCATCTTCCTTAACTGTGTCTTTTCCAGAAAACTTATAAAATTTATTAAAAAAAGTAATCCCAATTAAAAAAACCACAGCCGACAAAAGTACTTGTCGCTTAAACTGAATTAACCAATAAAACAAAAACAGTAAATTAAGAATTAACATCAAGGGCAAAACCAATGTTAATACCGATAAAAAAGGAAACATTTTAGGTGCTAAAAATGGCAGAATATAAGCCACTATCGTTAGTATCGTCAGTACGATATTAAAGAAAAAGATAATCTTATTAAACAACGATAAATTCTTCATCGGCCATCTGATAGCTTTACGTACTATACCTATTCTTTCCCTGCTTTAAACAAAAAATCTTTTTCTTCTTTAGATAAGCTATCGTATCCGGATTTACTAATCTTATCTAAAATATCATCAATTTGTTGCTGGGTAAAGTCCTTTTGCGGTTTCGGTTGACTTGGCCTTGAAGTGGTGTTCATATTTTTATGAACTTTTTTAAAAGGCGTAGATTTTTTTGGGCTGAACAAAGAAACAAAATAATCTATAACGTTTGTCACAATTTTACTTAAATCTGTCCCATTCTTCAACATTAAAATAAAAATGTATCCTAACAAAGTCCCTCCTAAATGAGCAATATGCCCACCTGTGTTAGACAATGGAATTTGAATTAAATCGAAAACCAACAAAAACAATCCAATATGCCATAGTTTTACTCTACCAATCAACAACAATTGAATTTCAGACAGTGGTGAATAACACACTGCTCCAAAAAGTATTGCCATTATAGCACCAGACGCTCCAACCAAAGTGCCACTAGTCCCTAAAATCATATTGGATAAAACAAAAGCTAAACCAGAAAATATAGCCCCTAAAACATAAACACCAACAAATTGTTTTTGAGTAAAATAGGTCAAAAATAGTCGGCCAGCAAAAAACAACATAAGCATATTAAATAGCAAATGTCCTATTCCGGCATGTAAAAAACTATAGGTAACGAAAGTCCAAGGCTTAATTACAAATTGATGATAATTAGATGATAATGCCGACCAATCTAGTATCATTTGATACCAGTTACCAAAATAGCTACTCAAAATAAACAATGGAATTGCAATCCCAACATTCCAAAAAATGAATTGTTGCGTAACTCCTCCTGTTCTATATTGCAATTTTAAATCGTCTAAAATATTCATACTCTAATTCCAACGATTCTTGTTAAACTGATTTTTCTTCCAATACCACATCATAACAAAACCAACAACAGCACCTCCTAAGTGAGCAAAATGGGCAACACCACTACTTCCTCCAAAAATAGATCTTCCCGAAACACCTAAATACAAATCCAAAAGAAGTAATCCCGGAACAAAATATTTAGCTTTGATTGGAATTGGAACAAACATTAAAGCCAGTTCTGCATTTGGAAACATAAAGGCAAAAGCAACCAGTAACCCATAAATTGCACCAGAAGCCCCTACCGCAGTAGATTGATAAACCATTGAAGCTTGACTTAAGATATTAAATTGCTCTTGTGTACAATGAGCATTATCAAGAATAGTCTTTATTTGCCCAGCCACCATTTGCCCATTGCTATCGAATAGAGATCGATAATCCATGTTTAAAACAAGATTCATATCTTTTTCAGATAAATTCAAACTTGATACTTTATCTAACAACGAATGAATCTCAACATAATTCACACCAGTATGCAACAATGCTGCCCCCAATCCGCAAGAAACATAGAAAAATAAGAATTTCTTACCACCCCAAAAATGTTCCAATGCACTACCAAAAGAATACAACGCGAACATATTGAAAAATATATGCATCAAGTTGGGAAATGGTGCATGCATAAACATATGCGTTAAAGGCTGCCATATTTTAAAGTTATCATTTTCAAAATAATACAGCGACAAAAAATCATAAACCGGTTCACCAATAATTTGTGAGCCTATAAAAAAGATTACATTGATAATTATTAACTGTTTAACAGTTTCGGTCATGTTCATCATACCTCGAATCGTTTATCTAAATCTTCCACTCCTAAAGTAATGAAAGTTGGTTTATTAAAAGGTGAAACATTTGGCTCCTTACAAGCAAACAACGAATTCACTAAGTTTTCCTGTTCTTTTTCGGTTAAATATGTTCCGGTTTTCACCGATATACTTCGCGCCATCGATTTGGCAATACGGTCACTCTGGCTAAAACTGCTTTCAGGAATTTCACCATGCAAATCATGTAATAGTTCTTCAAATAGTTGCCGTACTTCGCTTTCTTTAACATTAACCGGCATTCCCGATATTACCACAACTTCTGAAATTAGCTTATCAAAAACAAAACCGGTATTTTCCAAAGAAGATTTTAATTCTTGTAGCATGACAATCTCCGAAGGCGAAAAATGCAATTCCAAAGGAAATAACAATTGCTGGCTAGCGGCATGTTGTATAGTTATATTCGTCAGATATTGTTCATATAATATACGTTGATGTGCTCTTTTTTGATTGATTACCAACATTCCCGACTTAATGGGACTCACAATGTATTTTTTCTGTAATTGATATGTTTTGTTAGAAGCTGTTTCCGTTGTAGTTTCTTCAAATAATGAACCGGTTACTTCTTCGCTTTCAAACTGAATTTCTTTCGTTTCAATTTCATCTGAAGCATGAGTTAATCCTACGTAAAGACTATCCCAATTTCCAACAGACTCCTTTCTTTTATAGCTACCTCCATAACTTGAACTACTACTTATAGACGACGAAAATGTCCTACTTGGTTTTTCATCATCAAACGGATTAAAGTTCGAATCTACCTGGATTAATGGTGTTTCGCTTTCCTTATCTTTATAATCATACGGTATATCTAAAGATGCATCACGTTCAAAATCTAAAACCGGAGCAACATTAAATTGTCCTAAACTATGTTTTACGGAAGAACGAATAATTGCGTACATCGACTGATCGTCATCAAACTTAATTTCGGTTTTGGTTGGATGAATATTGATATCAATAGTATGTGGTGGAACATCTAAAAACAAAAAATAGCTAGGTTGACTTCCATCTTTCAGGAGTCCTTCATAAGCCGCCATTATTGCATGATGTAAATAAGGGCTCTTTATAAATCTATTGTTAACAAAGAAAAATTGCTCACCACGATTCTTTTTAGCAAATTCCGGCTTCCCAACAAAACCTTGAATTTCAACTATTTCAGTATTCTCTGCAACAGGAACCAATTTCTCGTTTGTCTTTCCTCCAAACACATTTACAATACGCTGTCTTGCATTGGAAATAGGCAAATTAAACATTTCACTACCGTTGTGCATCAAAACAAAATGGATAGATGGATGCGCTAGCGCAATTCGCTCGAAATCATCTACAATATGACGAAATTCAACTGTATCTGATTTTAAAAAATTACGTCGGGCAGGAATATTAAAAAAAAGGTTTTTAACCGAAAACGATGTCCCTTTAGGTAACACAGCCACATCTTGCGAAACAAATTTACTACCTTCAACAATCAAATGCGTTCCTAATTCGTCTTGGTCTTGTTTGGTTTTCAATTCAACATGAGCAATAGCCGCAATAGATGCTAATGCTTCCCCCCTAAAACCTTTCGTGTGAAGTGAGAACAAATCTTCAGCATGTCTAATTTTGGATGTAGCATGACGTTCAAAACAAAGTCGTGCATCGGTAACCGACATTCCTTTACCATTATCAATTACCTGAATTAAGGTTTTACCTGCATCTTTAACAATAAGTTTGATTTCGGTAGCACCAGCATCGACAGCATTTTCTACCAATTCTTTTACTACAGATGCAGGTCGCTGAACAACTTCACCTGCGGCAATTTGATTGGCAACATGATCAGGAAGTAATTGAATGATGCTTGACATTATGGTTTTGGTTTCGGATTAAAATTGGGAAAACCCAAGTTCACAAATTTAAAGAATTTCTGTGGTGTTTTATCTTTTATAAAATCATAAAAAACAAAAAACCTACTCTTTCGAATAGGTTTTTGAATATGTGTATAAATCATTCGATTTTAAACTGCAGTATTTTTTCTCAAATCGGCCATTTTGATAGCAGCAATAGCAGCTTCCGTTCCTTTATTCCCGTGCTTACCTCCACTTCTGTCTATAGATTGCTGTTCGTTATTATCGGTTAACAAACAAAAGATAACAGGCACATCGGTTTGCACGTTAAGGTCTTTGATACCTTGTGTAACCCCTTCACAAACAAATTCGAAATGCATTGTTTCTCCTTTTATTACACAACCAATTGTTATAACACAATCTACTTCTTGTGTAACAATCATACGTTGTGCACCATATACAAGTTCAAAACTACCCGGCACATTCCAACGAATTATATTTTCAGGCAATGCACCACAATCTAACAAAGCCGCTTCTGCACCCGAATATAGTCCTTCGGTGATTTTATCGTTCCATTCTGAAACAACAATCCCAAACCGAAAATCTTTCGCGTTTGGGATTGTGTTTTTATCGTAATTGGATAAATTTTTATTTGCTGTTGCCATGTTATTCAGCCATTGCAATCATTGCATCAATATTTTGAGCTTCTTGAGAAGTTTCGAATCTTTCTTTAATATCGGTAAACAATTTCAAAGCTTCACCTTTTTTACCTAAGTCCATCGCTACCAAAGCAGCTTTGTACATGTATCGTGGTGTTGTAAAATCGTTAACGTTAGCATCTGCTGCATTTTTGTAATATGTTAAAGCGTCTTCTTTTTGACCTAATTCAGAAAAAGCATCACCAATAGCACCAACTGCAATTGCTTTTAAGAACATATCTTTCGATTTGAATTGCTCTAATTGCTCAACAGCTTCTTTGAATTTTCCAGTATTTAAATACGACATCCCTGCATAATAATGAGCTAAATTAGCAGCTTTAGTACCCGAAAATTGCTCAGAAATCCCTAAGAATCCTAATTTACCTTCACCACCTTTTAATGCTAAGTTATACAATGAATCGTTAGCGGTTTGACCATCTACAGCTTGTTGGAAATACTGTTGTGCTTGGAACATTTCGTTAGCAGCTTCAGTTTCTTTAGGCTCTACAATAAATTTATTATACAACAAATAACCTACAGCGATTAATGCAATTGCACCCACAAAACCAAAAATGTATTTTTGATTTTCAGCAACCCAGTCTTCTAGTTTATTAGCACTTTCGTCTAATTTGTTAAATACCTCAGCCGTGGCGCTATTTTCTTCATTGATGTTATCTAATGCATCAACTTCAACTTGGTTTTCAATTGCTTCGTCTTTCGGTTTTGGTTGCTTATAACCTCTTTTGTTATATGTTGCCATCTATTTTTAATTTAATGAACGGCAAAAATAAAATATTTATTCATATATGAAAATCCTTTTTGTTGATATTTTTCAATAATTTGCACCCTCATTTGAAAATTAATTTAATTTCACGTGCATCTTAAGAAACTTTCCCTATTTAATTACAAAAATATTGCCGAGCAATCCTTTGATTTTGATGCGAAAATAAATTGTTTCGTAGGGAAAAACGGCATTGGAAAAACCAACATTTTGGATGCCATTTACCATTTATCTAATGGCAAAAGTTATTTTAATCCGCTAGCCGTTCAAAACATAAAACACGGTGAAGATTTTTTTGTGATTGACGGTGTTTTTGAAAAAGAAAACCGCGAAGAACAAATAGTTTGCAGTTTAAAAAAAGGGCAGAAAAAAGTTTTAAAGCGAAACAACAAACCCTACGAACGTTTTTCGGAACATATCGGTTTTATTCCGTTAGTGATTATCTCTCCTTCCGATCAAGATTTAATTATTGAAGGCAGTGAAACCCGACGAAAATTCATTGACAATGTTATTTCGCAACTTAACAACCAATACCTACAGCAACTTATACACTATCAAAAAATTATAGCGCAACGTAACGCTTTATTAAAATATTTCGCCTTAAACAAAACTTTCGATAACGAAACCTTATCCATATATAACGACCAATTAAACGATTTAGGCTCTAAAATACATCATACAAGGAAACAGTTTTTACAGGATTTTATTCCGATTTTCAATACGCATCATCAAAAAATAACCAATTCGGCCGAAACTGTTCAAATTGTATATGATAGTCAGCTTTCCGAAAAACCGCTTCTGGAACTATTAAACGAATCGTTAGCAAAAGATCGCGTTTTACAATACACCAGTGTCGGAATTCACAAAGACGACTTGCTGTTTCAAATTGATCAGTTTCCTATAAAAAAGTTTGGTTCACAAGGACAACAAAAATCCTTTTTAATAGCATTAAAACTTGCTCAATTTGAATTCATAAAAAAACAATCGGGCGTATTGCCTATCTTGCTTTTTGATGATATTTTTGACAAACTAGATGAAACACGGGTTGAAAAAATTGTAGAAATGGTTAACGATGAAGCCTTTGGACAGCTTTTTATTTCAGATACGCATCCCGAAAGAACAGAAAATATTGTAAAATCAACACACCAGTCGTACAAACTATTTAATTTGTAATTTTACACCACTAAAGCACACAAAATGAAAACATACTCCATTTTTTTAGCATTATTATCTACACTATTATTTAGCAGCTGTAGTAAGAGTCAGAATATCGAAACTATTTCAGTATCCGAATTCGAAACCAAACTAAAATCCACCCCAAATGCCCAACTTCTAGATGTAAGAACCCCAGGAGAATACAATGAAGGAGCACTTAATAATGCCAAAAACATCGACTGGAACGGAACTAGTTTTGAAACAGAAGTCAACAAATTAGACAAATCTAAACCCGTTTTTGTGTATTGTTTGGCTGGTGGTCGAAGTAAAAAAGCTGCCAACAAACTTCACGATTTAGGGTTTGCGCAAGTATACGACATGGCTGGTGGTTATATGAAATGGAGCGCTGAGCATCCGTCTGCAACAAAAAAAGCTGATTCTGGGATGAGTAAGGCAGATTACGAAAAACTGATTGCTTCAGATAAAACAGTCGTAATCGATTTCTATGCTGAATGGTGCGGACCTTGTAAAAAAATGGCTCCATATCTAGCTAAAATGGAAAAAGAGTATGAAGGGAAAGCTAAAATTATTCGTATTGATGCCGATAAAAACAAATCATTATTCAATGGCCTTGGCTATCAAGAACTGCCTGTGGTTCTTGTTTTCAAAAACGGAAAAGAAGTATGGAAAAAGAATGGTTTTGTTTCTGAAGAAGAATTAAAAGCCCAATTAAATTAATTTAATCGCCACTTACCCTAATGCAAATTCAACATAATTTTTCTTTAAAGCAATACAACACTTTTGGAATTGAAGCGAAAGCCAAATCGTTCGTTGAAGTTACTTCTACTGCAGAATTAGCAGATATATTACAAAAACATCATAACGAGAATTTATTTATACTTGGTGGAGGCAGCAACATGTTATTAACCAAAGACATTGACGCCTTGGTCATTTACATCAATCTAAAAGGAAAAGAAATCATTAAAGAAGATGATAATTTTGTTTGGGTAGAAGGCAAAGCTGGTGAAAATTGGCATGAATTTGTGTTATGGAATCTGGAGCAAAACTTCGGAGGCATTGAAAACATGTCTTTGATTCCTGGAAATGTTGGCACAACTCCTATACAAAACATTGGCGCGTATGGAGCAGAAATAAAAGACACTTTTGTTTCGTGCCAAGCAATGAATATCAACACTCAAGAAATAGTAACTTTCAACAATAAAGAGTGTAAATTTGGGTATCGAGAAAGTATCTTCAAAAATGAAGCTAAAAATCAATACATTATTACTTCGGTAACATTTAAACTAACTAAAAACAATCACACTATTAACACCTCTTATGGTGCAATAGATGGAGAATTAGCAAAAAACGGAATCACAAATCCTACTATTAAAGAGGTGAGTAATGCTGTGATTTCGATTCGCCAAAGCAAACTACCCGATCCGGCAGTATTAGGAAACAGCGGCAGTTTTTTCAAAAATCCTATTGTTCCAAAAAGCGTATACGAAAAGGCACACATGCAATATCCTGAAATGCCACATTATACTGTATCTGAAAACGAAGTTAAAGTACCTGCAGGATGGCTTATTGAGCAAGCCGGTTTTAAAGGCAAACGTTTTGGTGACGCCGGAGTTCACAACTTACAAGCTTTAGTTCTTGTAAATTATGGCAATGCAACAGGTCAAGAAATTTTAGAACTTTCCAGAAACATCCAAAAAACAGTTTACGATAAATTCGGAATTCATATAGAAGCTGAAGTTAATATTATATAATTTAAGGTTACTTTTTATAGTAACTACTTATCAGTAAAAGAGAAAAAGGTTTTCTAAATACAATCTCCCATGTATATTCCCGAACTTTATAAAACCGAAAACGGTGAAGAAATCAAAAGTTTTATTCGAAATAACAGCTTTGGGATTTTAGTAAACACTACTGATGAAAAACTTTGGGGAACACATATCCCGTTAGAACTAGAAACGAATCTTCATGGAAAAGAAGTTTTGTTCGGACATATTTCTAAAGAAAATCCGCAATGGAAAGGTTTCGAAAACAACAATAATGTACTGGCAATTTTCAACGGTCCACACGCCTATATTTCCTCCTCGTGGTATGACCATGAAAATGTTCCAACCTGGAATTATATTGCGGTTCATGTTTATGGCAAAGTGAAAATTATTGAAGGCGAAGAAATGATGTTTGCCATGAAAAAATTGGTCAATAAACATGAAGCTTTTTCTAAAAACCCAATTAAAATAGAAAATCTTTCAGCTAAAACCATGAATCAAGTTAATGGTATTGTTGCTTTTGAAATTGAAATAACCGAAATACAAGGTGTTGCAAAACTTTCTCAAAATCGAGATTCAGCCAACCATTCTGCTATCATTTCGGAGTTAAAAGACAGAAACGATAGTAATTCGCATGCCATTGCAGAAGCCATGAAAAAACAACGAAAATAATTACTCTATTTGTTAAAAACTAATTCTTCTTTAGTAAACTCTTTTCACTAAATTTGCGCAGAATTTAACATTTTTCAGGGGTCACTATGTTGTTAATTTTACTTTATGTTTTTATCGGAATAATTGCCATTCAATTCATTTACTACATTGTAATATTTGGAAAATTTGCCTTTGCTAAAAAACAACAAATCACTCCAAAACGAATCCCAATTTCGGTAATCGTTTGCGCTAAAAATGAAGAAGAAAATGTACAACGTTTTATTCCTCTATTGGCTTCACAAAATTATCCCGACTACGAAATTGTATTAATCGATGACGCTTCCAGTGATGAAACTTTAGAACTATTTGAAGCTTTCGAAAAACAATACAGCAACATTAAACTAGTTAAAGTACAAAACAACGAAGCTTTTTGGGGTAATAAAAAATTCGCCTTAACCCTAGGTATTAAAGCGGCTTCTAAAGAATACCTGCTTTTTACCGATGCCGATTGTTACCCTACATCCAACGATTGGATTTTAAATATGAGTGCGCAATTCACCATGCACAAAACCATTGTTTTAGGCTATGGCGCTTATGAAAAAATTAAAGGCTCATTTCTAAATAAAATTATACGATTTGAAACTCTTTTAACCGCAACCCAATACTTTGCATGGGCTAAAATAGGGCGACCTTACATGGGGGTTGGCCGAAATTTAGCGTATAAGCGCGAGGAATTTTTCCGAGTTAATGGGTTCATTGACCACATGAGTATTCGCTCTGGAGATGATGATTTATTCATCAATCAAGCGGCTACAAGTGGAAATACAACGGTTTGCTACACTCCGGAAAGTTTTACTATTTCTGAACCTAAAAAAACATGGAAAGCATGGTTCAATCAAAAAAGACGCCATGTATCCACCGCAAAACTTTACAAAGGTTTTGATAAATTCCAACTCGGACTTTATTTCACCTCACAGTTGCTATTTGTTCTTTTAGCGGTTTTATTATTAAGTTTTCAATTTCAATGGATGATTGTTGGCGGACTTGTGGTTTTTAGATATATTTTTGCTTGGACTACTTTAGGATATGCAGCCGGAAAACTGCACGAAAAAGATATTATCTACTGGTTTCCAATCATTGAAATAATTCTTATCTTCACTCAATTGAATGTGTTTTTCACCAATTTAGTTTCAAAACCAGTACATTGGAAATAACTTCAGAAATTATTCAAAAAAATATTGAAAAAGCTAAAACGGGCGACCAAGTAGCTTTCACTTTTCTATTGGATTTTTTCTGGAATGAAGTCTATGGGTTTATGCTTAAACGCACTGAAAACGAAACCGATACTGAAGACATTGCCATTGAAACCTTTGCTAAAGCATTTGATAAAATAGCTACCTACAACCCCGAATACGGCTTCAATACTTGGTTGATTGCAATTGCGAAAAATGTTCATATTGACATGTTACGCAAAAAAAAGTCTTCATTATTTGTAGAAATAAACGATGAAGAAGACCAACATGCCTACAATGTTGCCGACACAAGCCCTTCCATTGAAGACGAAATTATTAAAGAACAAAATCTTGCCCGATTGCTTTTGTTGATAAAAGAATTGAAACCTGCATACCAAGAAGTGATACAATTGCGTTATTTTCAAGAAATGAGTTATCAGGAAATTGCAGATCAACTGGAAGAACCTTTAAACAATATCAAAATTAAACTCCTAAGGGCAAAAAAACTACTCGCTGAAATCATTCAAAAGAACAGCTAACACTTTACTTCAAAAACAATAAATCACTACATATTTTGTTAATTGTTAAAATAATTATAAAAGAATTAACAATTAAAATACTAGAATAGCATAGTTTTCGTTATTAACTTAAATAAATAATTTAATTAACCTCAAAAACTATCTATTATGTCTAAAATCAACATTTACGAAACCCGCTGGCTAGACATGGTTTTCGAAGGACGAAACAAAGCCTATGGTGCCTATCAATTAAGAACCGAAAACCCTAAAACAACTTTACGAGCATTATTTATCACTTTGTCATTATTCGCCTGCATTGCTTTAATACCTGCCCTATACAACTATTTGTGGTCAGAAGAAAAAGTTGCAGCAGTTATCAAAAAGCCAAATAACGATATTGTTGTTTTGGTCGATGCCAATCTTTTCAACAAACCAAAACCAAAATTTGAAGACCTTGGTCCAGTAGGTTCAAAAGAATTGACTAATGAGAAAATGGTAAAATATATTAAAATGAAAGCTTCTGACAAGCCTTCAAATGAAGATGTTGCTACCAATGAAGAATTAACAAACGCTGTAATTGGTTCAGACACTAATGAAGGTGGCCCTACAGACAACCACACAACAGTAACACCTGTAAAAGGGAATGGCGGAGAAGAACATATTGAAACAAATGGCAATGTAGTTGAGTTACCGGTTACATTAGAAAAACAACCAGAATATCCAGGTGGAATAGCAGCTTTTCTTAAAGAGGTTGGAAAAAAATTCGACACTCCTAAAATTGAAAATGAAGAATCTAACACCTTAAAAGTAATGGTCTATTTTGTAATTGAAAAAGACGGTTCTTTATCAAACATAAGAGTAACAAGAGACCCAGGATATAATTTAGGAAAAGAAGCCACTCGAGTTTTAAACAAAATGAAAACCAAATGGTCACCTGGTTATAAAAACGGACAACCCGTACGAACCGCTTTCAATCTCCCAATTATGATTGAAGTTAAATAATAAAAAGCAGAAGGTTTACTTCTGCTTTTTATTATTTATTCTACATGGTTATTTCTTAAATTAAATTTCAAAAATAAAAACCCTATAACACCCGCTATCAGTGAAGACAATAAAATTGCAATTTTTGAAATCGTCACATCGTCTGGCTGACCTTTAAAGGCTAACAAAGTAATAAATATTGACATTGTAAATCCAATCCCCGCCAAGAATCCTGTCGCAAGAATTTGTTTCCAATTTAAGTCTTCAGGAAGTTTACAAACTCCAAATGTGCAAAAAACAAAACTAAACATAAAAACACCCAAAGGTTTTCCTAGTATCAATCCTAAAAAAACACCTAAACTATTAGTATGTGATAAACCTTCAACCCAATTATCCCCAACAATAATCGCGGTGTTAGCCAATGCAAACAAAGGCAGAATAACAAAAGCGACCGGTTTGTGTAAAAAATGCTGCATTCGTGTAGAAATAGTCGTATCACCCCCATCTCCAAAAGGAATTACAAAAGCCAACAAAACTCCCGCTATAGTTGCATGTATTCCAGAATTCATCATAAAATACCACATTCCGAAACCACCAATTACATAAGGTATCCAAATGTTCACTTTCATTCTATTTAAAACAAACAGAACAGCCATTATAGCCAAGGCAATGGTTAAATTAAAAATAGAAAGATGATCTGTATAAAAAATAGCAATCACTAAAATCGCACCCAAATCATCAATAACAGCAAGGGCAGTTAAAAAAACTTTTAACGATGTAGGCACTCGACTTCCTAATAAAGACAACACTCCTAGTGCAAAAGCTATATCTGTAGCCATAGGTATACCCGCTCCCGCTTGAGTAGGCGTTCCGTTATTCAACATCATATACAATCCGGCAGGAACCAACATCCCTCCTAAAGCAGCTAATATTGGCAACAAAGCATTTTTTAAACTCGAAAGCTCACCAATATACACCTCTCGTTCTAACTCCAAACCAATTAACAAAAAGAAAATAGTCATTAACCCATCGTTAATCCAATGTTCAAATGAATGGTTTCCAATTTGATAATGCCATATACTTTCATAACTTTCCTGATAAATAGAATTTGCAAGAAAAAGAGACAATAAGGTACATACAATCAATACAATACCTGAAGCTTTTTCATTTTCAAAAAACTCAGTAAACAGCTTAGTTGCTTTCATATGTTATAAAGTGATTTTGGCATTTTAATAAGAAAAACAAAAATACTAATTTTAGACGAATCTTTTAGTATATTTTACCTATTAGAACCTTTAAAAAAGCGTTAAACAGACATTCATATACACAACAATTAGTATCTTTGCTGAATATTTTAAACTTATGGAAAGCGTACTAGACTCCAACATACTACCTAAAGGGAAACCGAAATGGCTTAGAGTAAAACTCCCTACTGGCCAAAAATATACTGAACTTCGTGGCTTGGTAGACAAATACAAGTTAAACACTATTTGTACTTCCGGAAGCTGCCCTAACATGGGGGAATGTTGGGGAGAAGGAACAGCAACATTCATGATTCTTGGAAACGTTTGTACGCGTTCTTGTGGTTTTTGTGGGGTAAAAACCGGAAGACCGGAAACTGTTGATTGGGATGAACCTGAAAAAGTGGCGCGTTCTATTAAAATTATGAATATCAAGCATGCAGTTATTACAAGTGTAGACCGTGACGACATAAAAGACATGGGGTCAATCATTTGGGCTGAAACCGTAAAAGCGATTCGTCGAATGAATCCTGAAACGACCCTAGAAACCCTTATACCGGACTTTCAAGGTGTGGAACGAAATTTAGACCGTATCGTTGAAGTTAGCCCTGAAGTTGTTTCACATAATATGGAAACAGTCAGACGTTTAACCCGAGAAGTGCGTATTCAAGCCAAATACGACCGTAGTTTAGCGGTTTTAAAATATTTAAAAGACCAAGGCATCCGCAGAACAAAATCAGGTATTATGCTTGGATTAGGCGAAACAGAAGAAGAAGTAATCCAAACCATGAAGGATTTACGCGAGGCCAATGTTGATATTGTTACTATCGGTCAATATTTACAACCCAGCAAAAAGCACTTACCTGTTAAAGAGTTCATCACTCCTGAGCAATTCGAGAAATATGAAAAAATAGGTAAAGAATTAGGTTTCAGACATGTTGAAAGTGGTGCATTGGTTCGTTCGTCTTATCATGCACAAAAACACATTCTATAAACCGCAACGAACTCAAAACTGGTTGAACATTGAAAAAAACAAGAATTGCTATTAATGGATTCGGAAGAATTGGACGAAATTTATTTCGACTATTACTTAACAATCCAACTATTGAAGTTGTTGCCATTAATGATATTTCCGATATCAAAACCATGGCACATTTACTAAAATACGATAGTATTCATGGCGTTTTACATCAAAATATCTGCACTACATCCCATTCGATTTCAGTAGAAGAAAAATCCTTTTTATACTTTAGCGAAAAAGAAATAAGTTCTCTCGATTGGAAATCATTAGACATTGATATTGTCGTAGAATCTACCGGTAAATTCTTAAATTATTCTGCAGCAGAAAAGCACATTACTGCTGGAGCAAAAAAAGTAATTCTTTCAGCACCACCAGCAGATGACACTATAAAAACTGTTGTTTTAGGTGTTAATGAACAAATTTTAGATGGTAGCGAACTTATTATATCCAACGCAAGTTGTACCACAAACAATGCCGCTCCTATGATTAAAATCATACAGGATTTATGCGGAATTGAACAAGCCTACATTACAACGGTACATTCATACACAACCGACCAAAGTCTGCACGATCAACCACACAAAGATTTACGTAGAGCTCGTGCCGCATCACAATCTATTGTTCCTACAACAACAGGAGCTGCTAAAGCCATAACCAAAATTTTCCCGGAATTGGAAGGGAAAATTGGAGGCTGCGGAATTCGAGTTCCAGTACCTGACGGGTCATTAACCGATATCACCTTCAATGTTAAAAGACCTGTATCTATTGAAGAAATCAATAGAGCCTTCAAAGAAAAAGCCGAAAGCGAACTTAAAGGTATTCTTGCTTATACCGAAGACCCGATCGTTTCAGTTGATATTTTAGGAAATACCAACTCCTGTTTATTCGATGCACAACTTACTTCTGTTATCGACCAAATGGTGAAAGTTGTTGGTTGGTACGACAATGAAATAGGATACTCGTCTCGCATAATAAATTTAATTGATTTCATTTCTAAGAAATAATTCCTTACATTTATACGGGTTATTCGCAAACGATGAGATATTTTTTACTTATTATATACATATTATTCTATTTTACAGGATTTTCACAAAATGAAAATGCTGGAACCGACAAGGATAGTGTATCGTATTATATTGAATTGTCCAATTTCCACAAAAATAATTTAGCATTTGACAAAGCGTTTTCATTTGCCGAAAAAGCAATAAAATTTGCCGAAAAATCGAACGATAAAAAGGGGTTAGCAGATGCCTATCTTTCAGTAGGCACTGTATATTACGAGATAAACCGAAACAATGAAGCTATAGAGAATTTCATTCGGGCCTTAACCCTTTACAATACTTTCGGAGCTTCATCAAATAGAGCTTATTGCTACTACTCGTTAGGAATAAGTTATCTAAAAAAAGGAAATGTAAATCTTGCCGAAAGCTATTTTAACAAAGCTGAAAACGAATATGAATCCATGCATATTCAAGAAGCTAAAAACCTCATTTCGTTACAAAAAGGAATTGTTTTCAAACAAAAAGGCGACATTGAAAACGCTCAAAAAAGCTTCAATACCATCATTCGAAAAAGCGATATAAATGATGTTTTTGACACAAAAGCTGAAGCGTACTATCAGTTATCGGAAATACAACAAAATAAAAGTCTTGCCATAAAAAGTTTGCAAACAGCCTTACAAATTGCAAAAGAAAACTCAAACAGCAGGCAAACTACAAAAATTTTAAAACGTCTTGCAAAACTTTCTGAAGAAAACAACAATCAAAAACAAGCACTTAAGTACCTAGAGGAATTTGTATCGCTACACGACTCCATTTTCGCGAAAAAAAATCATAATATCGGACAAAGCTCATTCGAAAAACTGAGTATTGAAGATCAATTCAGAAACATCGACAAACTTGGAAAAGAATCTAAATCACAGGAACGATCTGTAAAATTTTCAAAACTCATCAGTATTTTGAGTATTGCATTGATTTCAATTTTATCGTTATTAAGTTTATCGCTATACAAAAACAATATCATTCGTACCAAAACCTATCAATTATTAAAAGAGAAAAATTCAGAGCTTGAAGCCGCTAAAGAGAAAGCCGAAAGAGCCTCAAAAGCACGTGCAGAATTCTTATCTACAGTAAGCCATGAACTACGAACACCATTGAATGCAATTAATGGTATCACGCATATTTTAATTGAAGACAATCCAAAACCAGAACAAAAACAATACTTAAATTCACTTAAGTTTTCAGGAAATTACCTCCTAACTTTCATTAACGATATCTTAGAAATTAATCGTGTAGAATCGGATGTCGTTGAAGTTGAAAAAATACCATTTGATTTACGAGAATTACTCGAAAATATTTTGAATTCGTTTACAGAAATTGCCAACAAAAACAAAACCGTTTACCATCTACAAATTGATGAAAAAATACCGGCAACACTAATTGGCGACCCAACTAAGCTATCACAAATTTTCATCAATTTAATTAATAACGCGATTAAATTCACTAAAAAAGGTGATGTTTGGATTAGTGTTAGCCAAACGAAAGACAAGGATAAATCGGTTAAAATTTATTTTGAAGTAAAAGATAGTGGAATCGGTATTCCAAAAGACAAACAAGCAACTATTTTCGACAGTTTCACCCAAGGTTCAGTAGAAATTAACAGAAAATACGGCGGAACAGGGCTAGGTTTAGCTATTGTAAAACGCTTAGTTCATTTGCTTGGCGGAAAAATAAACCTTGAAAGTGATGTTGATAAGGGTTGTAAATTTTTCTTCGAATTGACCTTTAAGAAAACTGAAAAAGTTATCGAAAAGAAAATCCAATTTAATTATTCCGACGAATTCTTAAATGGTAAACGCATTTTATTGGTTGAAGACAACAAAATCAATCAGATGATTACCAAAAAAATGCTTGAGCGTAAAAATATGTTATGCGATATTATTGAGAACGGAGAAGATGCCGTTACTCATATTAGAGACAACAAAACATACGACTTAGTACTTATGGATGTTCACCTTCCTGGTATTAATGGAACAACGGCTACCGAGCAAATTCGGAAATTTGACACCGATACCCCAATAGTAGCATTAACCGCCATATCATTAAATGAAAACAGGGAAATGCTCTTATCATTCGGCATGAACGATGTAATAACCAAACCGTTTGATCCCGATAAATTTTATGAAGTAATTGCCGCAACTATAGCTGCAAAAATTAATATTGGATAATCAAGTTTTTAATTAGATTACGAACTTTTGGTTCTGCTTCTTTAGCTGCTTCCAAAACTTCTTCATGCGTAATCGTATCAATACTTTCTTCATTACCCATATCGGTAATCACAGAAATCCCGAATGTTTCCAAACTCATATGAGCTGCAACAATAACTTCTGGAACAGTAGACATTCCCACGCAATCTGCACCTAAAATTTTCACCATTCTATATTCCGAAAGCGTTTCAAAAGTCGGGCCTTGTAAACCAAGATATACACCATCACGCACTTCAATATCTAATTCTGAAGCAAGTTCTTTGGCTTTTGCAATCATTTTACGACTATATGGAGCACTCATATTAACAAAACGAGGTCCGAATCTCAAATCATTTTTCCCTCGAAGCGGATGCTCTGGCATGAAGTTAATATGATCTTTAATAATTACTATAGATCCAACCTTATAACTCGGATTAACACCTCCTGAAGCGTTAGAAACAATTAATTTTTGAACACCTAAGCACTTCATAACACGAACCGGAAAAGTCACTTCTTTCATGGAATAGCCTTCATAATAATGAAATCTTCCTTGCATAGCAACTACTTTTTTTGTTCCTATTGTTCCAAAAACCAAAGCACCTTTGTGTCCTTCTACTGTAGAAACTGGAAAATTTGGAATTTCATTATACGGCAATGTAAACTCAATATTGATATCGTCTGTAAAACCACCTAACCCAGAACCTAATATAACTCCGTAATCGGGTATAAAATTAGTTTTTGCTTTAATATAATTAACGGTTTCCTGTACTTGTTCCCACATAATTCAAAATAGTTTTATCGAAATCAGATTCATCGGAGAGGAAAGAAGTTCTAATTGGCAGGTAAAACAACTGCGCTGCAGGCAACTTTCCTTTTAAACGTACGAAATCTTTCTCGGTTGTAATTATTATTCTATTTCCAGCTTTTTGCTTAATATTTTCAATATCCTGCTGCGTAAAATCGTGATGATCTGGAAAAACCATCGTTGCTTCTTTGGCAGCCTGCAAATATGCAAAAAAAGATTCCGGTTTTGCAATTCCTGCTAAAAGTATTTTATCAACTGAAGCAATATCAGTAACCAAAATCTGCTTTTCTTCCGAAAACACATATTCATCGTAGGCAATACTTGTGAAAAATAATTTCTGATGAGATTGTATTTTCAATCGGCTACGAAGTTCTTTTTGCTCAGCAACAGCCATTTGCGGCGGGCATTTGGTAACGATTATCACATCGGCACGTTGTGCTCCAGCCCTGCTTTCTCTTAAGTTTCCGGCAGGTAAAATCAAATCATTACAATACAAATCATTATATGCACTAAGCATGATATAAAAACCAGCTTTCACTTTTCTGTGCTGAAAAGCATCATCTAACAAAATCACTTCCGGCTTTTCTTTCTGAGCAAGCAATTGTGTAATACCATTTACCCGATTCGCATCGACTGCCACTTGGATTCTCGGAAATTTTTGATAAAACTGATACGGCTCATCGCCCAAAACCAGCGCATTAGAGGTTTCATCAGCCAAAACAAAACCTTCCGATTTTCGCTTATATCCCCTACTCAAGGTAGCAATCTGAAATCGATCCTGAAGCAAACGAATTAAATATTCAATTTGAGGTGTTTTTCCGGTGCCTCCAACACTTAAGTTTCCTACGGCAAGTATGGGTAAATCAAAAGAATACGATTTAAAAATACCTTTATCGTATAAAAAATTACGAACTGAGGTTATAAAACCGTATAAAACCGCAAACGGAAAGAGTAACTTTCTGAAAAAAATCATAGTACGAATGTAACATTTTTTATCTTTAGTATAAATTCGTTACTTTGTTTTACAGAAAATATTCTCATGAAAATCAAAGAAATTATTTCCATTCTTGAAGAAATGGCACCATTAGCTTATGCTGAAGATTTTGACAACGTCGGACTTCTGGTAGGCGACATAACAGCGGAAGTTTCTGGTGTTTTAGTTTGCCATGACGCGTTAGAATCGGTTATAGAAGAAGCAATCGCTAAAAAATGTAATTTAATTGTTTGCTTCCATCCTATTTTGTTTTCCGGTTTAAAAAAAATCACTGGAAAGAATTACGTAGAGCGCGCGGTAATTAAAGCCATAAAAAACGACATTGCTATTTATGCGGTTCATACTGCATTAGACAACCATCAACATGGTGTAAATAAAATTTTCTGTGATGCTTTGGGATTAAGTAACACTAAAATATTAGTACCTAAACAAAATTTTATTCAAAAACTAGTTACGTACACCATACCAGAAAATGTAGAACAAGTTCGCAATGCTTTGTTTGATGCTGGTGCCGGAAAGATTGGCAATTACGACGATTGTAGTTTCAACACCAAAGGAATTGGAACTTATATGGGTAACGAAAATAGCAATCCCGAAATTGGCGAACGTTTCGAATTTGTTGAAGCCGAAGAAATTAAAATAGAGGTCACATTCGAGAAACAATTGCAAAGCAAAATACTAAAAGCACTATTCTCCAATCATGTTTATGAAGAAGTAGCCTACGAAATCTACGATTTGCAGAACGTACATCAAAATATAGGTTTAGGGATGATTGGTGAATTGGAAACCGCACTAACTGAAATTGATTTTTTAAAAATGGTTTCCGAAAAAATGAAAACCGGTGGTATTCGTCACAGCCAATTTCTAAACAAACCCGTTAAAAAAGTTGCTGTTTTAGGAGGTTCCGGAAGTTTTGCCATTAAGAACGCTATAAGTGCCGGAGCTGATGCTTTTCTTACGGCCGACTTAAAATACCATCAGTTTTATGAAGCCGAAAACAAACTCCTTTTAGCCGATATTGGGCATTATGAAAGTGAAAGATTTACAAAAAATTATATAGTTGATTATCTTACGAAAAAAATTAGTAATTTTGCAATCATTTTATCGGAAGAAAATACAAATCCAGTTAAGTACTTTTAAATATGGCAAACGTTAAAGAATTAAGTGTAGAAGAAAAGTTAAGAGCTCTTTATGACTTACAGTTAATAGATTCACGAATTGATGAAATCAGAAACGTAAGAGGTGAACTTCCTCTTGAAGTGGAAGATTTAGAGGATGAAGTTGCCGGATTAAGCACTCGTTTAGAGAAATTGAAAACTGATTTGGAGTCTATTGAAGAACAAATCAAAGACAAAAAAAATGCAATTGATGGTCACAAAGAATCCATCAAAAAATACAACACTCAACAAAAAGAAGTTCGTAACAATCGTGAATTCAACGCTTTAACTAAAGAAGTTGAGTTTCAAGAATTAGAAATTCAGTTAGCTGAGAAGCACATTAAAGAAATGAAAGCTTCTATCGAGCACAAAAAAGTGGTTTTAGGTGAAACTAAAGATCGTTTAGATGCTAAACAAACGCATTTAAAACACAAAAAAGCTGAATTAAGCGATATCATGTCTGAAACTGAAAAAGAAGAAAACTTCTTATTAGGAAAATCTGAAGAATTCAGAGGACAAATTGAAGATCGTTTGTTAATGGCTTACGACAGAATTAGAGGAAGTGTTAGAAACGGTTTAGCTGTTGTTTCTATTGAAAGAGGAGCATCTGCTGGTTCATTCTTCACCATTCCACCACAAACTCAAATGGAAATTGCTTCTCGTAAGAAAATTTTAACTGATGAGCACAGTGGAAGAATCTTGGTTGACAACTTGTTAGCTGATGAAGAAAAAGAGAAAATGCACCAATTATTTGCAAAAATATAAGTAACTTAAATCCCGATAAACATCGGGATTTTTTTATGGAATATCTTAACCGTATTTCTTATTATGTTCTCACAAAGTCCATTGGCTTATATATCAATGCGATTAGTTATGTTCATCCGCAAACGGCAACAAAAATAGCTTACAAGTACTTTACAGAACCCCGCGAAGGCAAATTGAGTCCGAATGCAATCCCAAAAATTCTACGTGAATCGGAGCAACAAACGCTAAACATCGAAGAAGGTAAAATTCAAACTTACGTTTGGAATGGAAATGAAAATAAAATCCTTTTAATTCACGGTTGGGAAAGTAATGCCTCACGATGGGAACTCATTATACCACAACTTCAAAAAACAGGTAGTACTATAATTGCATTAGATGGACCGGCTCAAGGTTTATCCAGTGGTACCGAATTTAACATCCCGCAATATGCCCGTTTTGTTGATGCGCTTATTCAAAAATTTCAACCACAGTATTTAATTGGCCATTCTATGGGAGGCGCAACCTGCTTGTATTACCAATACAAATACAACAATCCGCTTCTTAAAAAAATGGTCATCCTGGGAGCTCCAAGTGAGTTTGTTAAACTATTACACAATTACAAAAAAACCATTAGTTTAAATGGTCGAGTATTTCATAGTCTTATCAAAAAAATTGAAGAGCGATTCGATATTCATCCAACTGATTTTTCGGGAAAAAAATTCGCATCAGCTTTTACCATAAAAGGGCTAATTGCACACGACATAGATGATACGGTAGTTTCCTTTTCTGAAGGAAAAAAAATTGCAGAAGCCTGGAAATCGGCCACATTCATAGAAACCAAAGGCTTAGGACACAGCATGCACGACACACACTTATATCAGCAAATTTGCGACTTCCTTTTAGAAGAATAAACTATTCTTTAAGTAATTTTTTCATGGTTGCTTTTGCCCCAGAAAAGACTTTAGCAAAATAAATTCCCGCAGGTAAATTAGAAATATCGATTTCGGCGGTTGCAGCTATATTCTTTTGCTCCAATACGTTTCTACCCAAAGCATCAAATATCTCTAAACTAATTGAGTCTGAAGTAGTATCCGCCACCGTAATGGTAAGTTTATTACGCATGGGATTAGGATAAAATGATACAGGCAACACACTAGGTGATTCAACCGCTAAATTAGCATCTATCTGTAGTATGGCAGCTTGCATATTTGGCAACGGACCAATATGTCCGCTAACGCCTGTTCCTTGTGGAATTCCGGTTGTTTGTAACAATGTTCGCATTTGTTGAGGCGTCATGTATGTTCCTGTCAATCCGAAATAGTACGATTGTAAAACAATAACACAAGCCGCTACCATTGGCGTGGCCGAGCTTGTTCCTGAAAAATTGGTATATCCTTGATTAAAATCTCCTCCAACCTGAATTACATCACCATAACCACAAGCAAATACGTTTTCAGCCCAACCTTGAACATCAACTCTTGAACCGTAAGTACTGTATGAAATCCTATTATGTGCCGAATTAGCCTTTCCCCCTCCTACTATTATTGCACCCGAATTACCACGCGCCATATAAGACGAATAATAACTAGAATCTAAATTTTGATTTCCATTGGCAGCGGCTTCAACTATAACAATTCCGGCATCGGTTGCAGCTTTTGTTAAATCCCAAACAACGGAATCAAACTCTGCAGGAACATAATTGCTGCTTTGTCCATAAGCTTGCATTTCAAACAAAATTACATCACCCGCTTGCGAATTTGCAATAGCCTGTGTAACAGCATATACGCGATCATATCCCGTTTGTTGCCATTCTGGATACAATATCATTTCTTGCGCTCCGTACGCCATACCCGAAATGCCGTAACTCCCTTTATCGGCCATGATTAACCCAAAAACCGGTGTTCCGTGTTCTGTATAAGTTGTAGTTGCCGAGCTGTTAATTGTCATCCCAGAGGCAATAGAAACATTAACTTCGTTTAAATCTTCATGATTCGGATTAAAACCATATTCCACATCACGAACCCGAATTCCGCTACCGGAAAGACCTAAACCCCAAGCGTAATTCATATTAACTCCAGGATTTGATGCTAAATACGTTTGATTTCCTTCATAGTTATTTGTTGTTGGAGGAATATCCGACGGAGGTGCAATGGGTGTTTTAGACATTAGCGAACAATATTCAACTTCTGTAAAAGATTCTAGTTTCCCTGCTAAATCGAACAATCGCTCGTTGGTTGGCGAATCGATTACCACTTTCAAAATATTTTTCAGTTTTTGAACCGATGCATCCGATTTTGAAATTCGAATTGCTTCTTCGGACATATTGGATAATTTATCTTCTGAAATTGAAATTCCTTTTTGAAATTGAATCCCATACATTTCTACTAACGATTGAATATCAGGTATTTTACCAATCAATATATTGGCATAATCATTAGAAGTAAAATGTATATCGGAAGTAAAAGCCACATAAAGATCATGTGAATTGGAATTTGGAGCCAAATGAAAATCACCCTTTCTACTTTGAGCAAAAAGATTGAAACTCAGAAATAAAAACAAAATAGCAATTCGTTTCAAAAGGCTAACAAATTAATGCTCAAAGATATAAAAAAGTAAGTCTTAAAATCGTGCTAGGCTTGTTTTAATCAAATAAGTAGTATTTTTGCACTATGGAAGAGAATAAAACCCGAATAAATAAATTCCTGTCTGAAACCGGATATTGTTCCCGTAGAGAAGCCGACCGTCTTTTAGAAGAAGGCAGAATTACCATTAATGGCAAAATTCCGGAATTAGGCACAAAAGTATCTTCGGAAGACGAAATTCGCGTTAACGGAAAACTAATTCGTGAAAAAACATCTAAACCTATATATTTAGCATTTCACAAACCTGTTGGAATTGAGTGTACAACCAACCAAAGTGTTAGAAATAATATCGTGGATTACATTAATTATCCGAAGCGTATTTTTCCGATTGGACGATTGGATAAAGCCAGTGAAGGTTTAATTTTCATGACAGATGATGGGGACATTGTAAATAAAATTCTTCGTGCGCGTAACAACCACGAAAAAGAATATATCGTTACGGTAAACAAACCCATAACCGACCGATTTATTCAACGAATGGGCAATGGAGTTCCTATTTTGGATACGGTTACTCGAGAATGTAAAGTGGAGCAAATCAGTAAATTTGTTTTTAGAATCATTTTAACTCAAGGGTTAAACCGTCAAATTCGTAGAATGTGTGAATATCTAGATTACGAAGTGACTGCGCTAAAACGAATTCGAATCATCAATATTTCGTTAGA
This sequence comes from Flavobacterium sp. IC2-16, assembly GCF_055521455.1. NCBI lineage: Bacteria > Pseudomonadati > Bacteroidota > Flavobacteriia > Flavobacteriales > Flavobacteriaceae > Flavobacterium > Flavobacterium sp. IC2-16. Next base: position 579,945 of record NZ_CM145480.1, read on the forward strand.
TGTTCCTGTTGGACGCTATCGAGAATTAACCAATAAAGAAATTCAGGAACTTAATAGTCTTATAGAACCTTCTAGTAAAACAGAAGAAGCAAGTTTGCCAAAAGTTCCAGCTAATGCAACACCCACAACAAAAAAAATCGTTCCAAAAGGAAATTCATATCAAAAAAATAATCGATCCAATTTCAGAAGGAAAAATTAATTCGATACAACAAAAAACCCAAGAGTACATCTTGGGTTTTTATTTATTTACTTTACAGTAACAGTCTCATAATAAAGTGCTTTAGAAAGAAAATTTTCTTTTTTTCGACTTTCAATCTTATATTTCACAAATCCAAGATTTTCGATTTCTTCGGGTTTATCTGAAAAGAACTCAAAGCATTGGTTTTCATTAAAATTTAAGTTCCCTAAGAAGAAAACATCTACACCCTTGTTTACCATAATATTATACGATGTAATTATACTTCCCCAATTTATATAACTACAAAGTAGTACGGTTCCATAAAAATACCAAACCATTTGATTAAACAAAAAAGCATTGGTTTTGCGTTTTGAAATTTTAATAAATGTAACCACTAAGCCAATTAAAGCTAAAATTAAAAAGGCATAAACACCTAACCTTTTATAGGTTAAACCATAAAAAGCGACATATTCGGAGTTTTTAAGTAAGGTACTCAAAATCAGTAAACCATTTAAAGCAATCCAAATTTTAGATAATATTTTAAGACTGTTAGCTTTTTCATCAAAATTGAAACCGCTTTTAAAATAAAACAGCATTACTCCCACTGCCATAATAATTGAAAAGATAACTGCATTCACCCTTTCGTGTGTGGCATAACTTAAAGAACTAACATTTTGTGTTTGAAAAAACTGCTCGTAATTGTACGTCAAAATAAATACTATCAACATACAGTTCAAAAGGAACAAAGAGATAACTCCACTATTTCTTTCAAAATCAAGGTCGAGAAAAGAAAACGTTGGCTTATGCTCGTTTCGTTTATCTAAACTAAAATCATTATCGAGTTTGGCATTGTTATCGTAAGCGTACTGAGGCACCCAATAATTCCAGAAAGTAAATGAAATATAGAAACCTAAAGCACTAATTAAAACAACTTCAACTAGGTTTAAATCTAATGTATAATTAAAAAACAAACCAGAAAAATGGTCACTCCCAAAAGAATATACTATATAAAAAACAACCAGAAATAGTAACGGAATAACAAAATATGCAATGAGCTTTTTAACGAAATTATTATCCGATTTCCATTCGGGCAGCCATTGATTAAAGTAAAATATACGAACAATAGAAGTGAACTGATTGATAAATGCCAATGGAAACATTTGAATAATTTTTAATTTAGAATCTTGCGTTCTAAATCGGAGAAAAAGCAATGAAAATACTACTGCTGCAAATGAAACAAAATCACCATACCAAGCAAATGCCAAGCATGATAAAACAGAAGTTGATACTAATATCCAATTGGAAGTATCTTTGAATTTATCTTTAAAAAAATAACAAATCAATCCCGTAATACATAATCCGAAAAGGGAAAGATTCACGCCAAGCGATTCTTTGTAAAAAAGCAGTGTAAAAATTAAACTGCAAATCAAAATTAAATGGTGTTTTTTCATAGTTTTAAATTTAAAAGTACTTTGTATTTCAAAGTTTAAGATTAAAAAATTTTTATTTATTCGATTTCATCAATTTTTCAAGACTATTCAGATGCTCAATAAAAGCCCTACGTCCACTTTCAGTTACTTGATAAGATGTTCGAGGTTTTTTACCCACAAATTCTTTCTTAACAACAATGTATTCCGATTTTTCAAGCGCAGAGGAATGACTAGCCAAATTACCGTCCGTAATATTTAATAACGACTTCATTTCGGAAAAATCCACCCAATCGTTTACCATTAGTATTGACATAATACCCAATCGCACACGACTTTCGAAATCCTTATTTAATTTATCAATGATTCCCATGGATCTATTTGTATTTTTTAAACATAATCAATCCATATAGAATATGTAAGATACCAAATCCAATAATCCAGAAAACCAGTCCTTTTCCAAGCCAAAAAAGAGAAATACAGCCTAATAACACTTCAGAAAAACCTAAATATTTAACATCAGAGAAAGTATATTTTTCAGCATTAATAAGAGCCAATCCGTAAAAAAGTAAAGTTGCTGGAGCAATCAATCCAAATAACTGATAATAAAAAAGAGCCAAACAAAATACTCCACCAACAAACAATGGAATACTTAAATTAAACAACATTTGTTTGGTAGCGGTTGTCCAAACGGGTAAGTTAAGTTTTCTACTTTTTCTAATTGTAAAGAAGATCCCAAAGAATAAAGCTAAAACCAATACAATGACAGCAATGATAAACAATTGGGTAACCAAATCATCACTATAAGTTTTTTCAGTTCCATCAAAATATAAAACTCCTTGCTTTTCGAAGATATACCATGCATACAAGCCTCCAAACAATGCTGCCAAACCCGCAAAAACACCCGAAAGGCCGCTTAATGATATAAAACGTGAAGAACGCTCCATCATGGAACGAATATGCGATAAATCTTCTTGATGCTTCTCAATCATAATTAAAGTACTTTGAAATACAAAGTTAAAATATATTTTAAATTAACAAACTAAAAATGAAAAATCTTTTATTTAAAAAATGATTATTGTCAGATTAAATACTCTTTTCCATGATAAAGTCTTCCATGAAATAACCTTGACCAATATCAATATTTTCTTCATGAACGATTTCAAAACCCAATCGCTTATAAAATTCCTGCGCAATATTATACCGATTCACATTAAGAAAAACATGAGTGTTTTGGGCCAATGCAGCGGCTTGTTCAACATCTGCTAAAAGCAACTTCCCAACCCCTTTACCTTGTACTTCGGGCAAAATATAAATTTTATGAAGTTTTGTTTTGTGTGAATCGTGACAATTTATTTCATAGGAAGCAAAACCATAGTACTTATCGTTTTCGAACGCTAAAAGAAAAACATGACCTTTATCCAGTTGTTCTTCTAATGAATGCAGCGAATAGAAGTTTTCCAACATATAATCCAATTGTGCTTCTGATAAAATTTGACCGTAAGCATCCGGCCATATTGTATAGGCTAAATCGCGAATAATATGAAGTTGACTATGATTTGCTTTACTTATTTGCATTTATTTTATTTTACGATTTTCACGTGCTAAAAGGGTATTTTTAAGCAACATGGCAATTGTCATTGGTCCAACTCCTCCAGGAACCGGAGTAATGTATGATGCTTTTTTGGCAACATTATCAAAATCCACATCACCGGTAATTACATAACCTTTTGGATGAGACTCATCGTTTACACGCGTGATACCCACATCTATAATAACCACATCATCTTTAACCATTTCGGCTTTTAAATAATTAGGCACCCCTAAAGCTGTAATAATAATATCGGCCTGTGAGGTTATCTGATTGATGTTTTTAGTATGACTATGAGTTAAGGTTACGGTTGAATTTCCAGGAAAACCTTTACGTCCCATTAAAATACTCATGGGGCGCCCAACGATATGACTACGTCCAATTACAACAGTATGTTTCCCTTTGGTTTCAACATTGTAACGCTCTAGCAATTCTAAAATTCCGAAAGGTGTAGCTGGAATAAATGTACTCATATCTAGTGCCATTTTTCCGAAATTTTCCGGGTGAAACCCATCAACATCTTTACTTGGATCGATAGCCATTAAAACCTCTTGTGTATCGATTTGGTCCGGTAAAGGCAACTGCACGATGAAACCATCAATATTATCGTCTTCGTTTAACTCTTTAATTTTTTTTAGTAGTTCTGTTTCAGAAGTTGTACTTGGCATTTTAATCAATGTCGATTCAAAACCAACTCTTTCACAAGCTTTAACTTTACTTCCAACATAGGTTAAACTGGCACCGTCGTTACCAACAATAATGGCAGCAAGATGAGGCACTTTTTCACCATTATCACGCATGTGCTGAACTTCTGCAGCAATTTCATTTTTAATGTCTTCCGAAACTTTTTTTCCGTCTAGTAGTTGCATTCTTTTTGTATTGTTTGTGTGTTGTTATATATAAAAAAAGAAGACGCGAATAGTCGCGTCTTTATAGTTATGGTCTCATACCTTTCATTCCTCCCATCATGCGCATTAGGTTCTTTCCTCCTGCACCTTGCATCATCTTCATCATTTTACTCATTTGGTCGAATTGCTTCAACAACTGATTTACTTGCTGAATATTTGTCCCTGACCCTTTTGCGATTCTTGTTTTACGTTTTGCGTCTAACAATGTAGGTTTGCTACGTTCTGCAGGTGTCATAGAATAAATAATAGCTTCAATATGTTTAAAAGCATCGTCTTCAATCTCAACATCTTTTAATGCTTTTCCAGCACCAGGAATCATTCCAACTAGGTCTTTCATGTTACCCATTTTCTTTACCTGTTGGATTTGTGTTAAGAAATCGTCGAAACCAAATTCATTTTTAGCAATCTTCTTTTGTAGTTTACGCGCTTCTTCTTCATCATATTGCTCTTGGGCTCTTTCTACTAAGGAAACAACGTCTCCCATCCCTAAGATTCTGTCAGCCATACGGTTCGGATAGAACACGTCAATTGCTTCCATCTTCTCACCAGTACCGATGAATTTAATTGGTTTATTTACAACCGATTTAATAGAAATAGCAGCTCCACCTCGAGTATCACCATCTAATTTCGTTAAAACAACCCCATCAAAATTCAAACGGTCGTTAAATGCTTTTGCTGTATTTACAGCATCCTGACCTGTCATGGAATCAACCACGAACAAAGTTTCTTGCGGTTGTATTGCTTTGTGAACGTTGGCAATTTCCGTCATCATTTCCTCATCTACAGCCAAACGACCGGCCGTATCGACGATAACAACATTGAATCCGTTTGATTTAGCATGCTTGATAGCATTTTCGGCTATGGAAACAGCATTTTTATTTTCAGGTTCCGAATAAACTTCAACACCAATTTGTTCTCCAACAACATGCAACTGATTGATCGCAGCTGGACGGTAAATATCACAGGCAACCAAAAGTGGTTTTTTCCCTTTTTTGGTTTTAAGGAAATTTGCCAATTTACCAGAGAAAGTGGTTTTACCCGAACCTTGTAAACCAGACATTAAAATGATAGACGGATTTCCAGAAAGATTAACACCGGCAGCATCACCTCCCATTAATTCGGTTAATTCATCTTTTACGATTTTAATCATTAATTGTCCAGGTTGTAATGTTGTTAATACATCCTGACCGATTGCTTTATCTTTTACACGAGTGGTAAAATCTTTAGCAATTTTAAAGTTAACATCGGCATCTAATAAGGCGCGGCGTACTTCTTTCAACGTATCGGCTACGTTTACTTCAGTAATTTTTCCGTGTCCTTTTAATATATGGAAGGCTTTATCGAGCTTGTCGCTTAAATTATCAAACATGATATTGGTGTTTAATGAGGTGCAAAGATACTATAAAGTAGGAAAGTTGCAAAGTGACAGTGCCGCAAAGTTTTACAAAGTCTACAAATAAAAAACCAGCTATAAAAGCTGGTTTTTGAGTATCAAATTGAAAATGATTAATTTTTCTCGAAAGTTAAATAATCGGTACCGCCACCGCCACCGCTTACATCTTTTAACTGAATTTTGGTATTTGTTCTACTAATAACTTCCCAATCATCAGTAAGGTCAACAAAATTAGCAGGAGAGGAAAATCCAACATTAAAATGAACATCACTTGGATTATCATCATTACTATTACTATCTGTTACAGACCAAGTACCCGTATAAGTACTAATACCATCGGAAGCAGTTAATGCTCCATTCGAAGCAAATATGAAGCCGAAACCAGAAAAGTTAGTTGTTTCATCGGTGTCGTTATCGTAAAAATAAGTTACTCTCCATGTCCCAGAAACAACAGTTGTTTTAATTGCTGCTATTAATTGGCTATTATTTGACGGAGTATTATCACTACTACTATCGCTACTACAACTAGCACCCATAAACATCGATGCTATGACAAATAAGCTTAAAAGTATCTTTTTCATCTTTATTTTTTTTAATTATTAAAAGTACGAAAATCATGTAATTTAACAAAATAAAAAACGCCTTGTAAAACACAAGGCGTTCAAAATTATTTGCAAAAATTATGCTTTTTTGTGTGCGCAACAAGCTTTTTTCTCACCAGAAGCACACTCTTTTTTCTCATCTTTACTACATTCTTTTTTAGTAGTTGCTTCTTTTTTAGTAGCTGTACTTACTTTTTTCTCTTGTGCATTTACATTCATTGATACTGTAAATAATGCTACTGCTAAAATTGCTACGATATTTTTCATCTTTAAAATTTGTTTATGTTTTATTAAATTATTTGTTGTTTCTATTTGATTAATGATTTTTGATTTAGGAGTTTGCTACTTCCGGAGGATGCCAAAAAGTATGGTAATAATTCGGAATTAAATTTTGTTCGTACATCAACTTTTCTTTTTTTTCTGTTTCAAAAACAGTTGGAAAAGAGATATTTTGAATTTGCTCCACTAAAAACTGTCCCGTTGAGAAGTTAATGTTTAAAATACATTTTTGCTTTTGACAACCTTCTTCCATTTCATCGTTTTGGCAACATCCGCCACAACTTTTTGTCATTTCCGAACATTGTGTAGAAAAATGAGCTTTTACAATACGCACTGTTGGCAACCCTAAAAGAACCACCAAATAAACTGATACTATTGCTGTTAAAAACTTCATTACTTCAAATGTAGAAAAAAAAATGAATTATGAAATTTTTTAAAAACTTAATATTTTATTAAAATTAAAACTGAAAATAAATAAATGGTTGCGGACCTGCTGAAGCCATAGCATAAACCAACCAATACACCAATCCTAAAATAATTGCTTTCCCAGCTATTGGTAACTTTTTAAATACCAATTGCATAGCATTCACAAGCTTTTCCGGTAAAAAATGCCAGATAAAACCAATTGCCATTAATAAGAAAACATTTTTATAACCTTCCCCTATAACAACCCACTGATGCCAATCGAAAGTTACTTTACCAATATTTGAAATTACCTGTAAAGCCGTATCAAAATCTTTCGCTCTAAAGAAAATCCAACAAAAGGTCACAAAATGAAAGGTGAAAACAATAGCGCAAAATTTCCATATTTTACTGAAGATGTTGTTATTTTCTTTCGATGGAAAATATTCCATGAAAATTTTATGTACTGCTAAAGCCAAACCGTGAAGTGCTCCCCAAATAATAAAACGTAAACTTGCTCCATGCCATAAACCTCCCAACAACATTGTAGTCATTAAGTTCACATTCGTAAACATGGTTCTTTCCTTCTCTTTCGATAGTAAAAACGTAAGTGAAAAAATTACAGTAGATGCCACAGCTATAATCATTGGTATAGGATTAGCAGGCGCGTAAGTAATTCCCCAAACAATTAGTCCGAAAAAAAATAACGTAGGGAATAAAAATCCGGCAAATGTTCCGTTGCGGTTTCCTCCAACAGAAATGTATAAAAAGTCTTTTAACCAGGTAGACAACGATATATGCCATCTTCTCCAGAACTCGGTTATTGAAGCCGATTGATAAGGCGTTCGGAAATTGGTTGGCAATTTAAACCCAAGCAATAAAGCTACACCGATAGCCATATCGGAATATCCAGAGAAATCGCAATAAATCTGAATCGCATAACCGTATGAAGCCATCAAATTCTCAAAAGCGGTATAACTCGAAGGCGCATCGAATACACGATCTACGAAGTTAATCGAGATATAATCGGAAATAACCGTTTTTTTAATCAATCCTCCAATAATCAAAAGAAAAGCACGATTAATATCGTCTTGAGTTACATTTAATTTCTGATAAATTTGAGGTAAAAAGTCTTTAGCCCTAACAATAGGCCCAGCCACTAATTGCGGGAAAAACGAAACAAAAAACAGATAATCTACATAGTTTTTAGTAGGCTCTATTTCTTTGCGATAAATTTCAATGATATAACTAATAGACTGAAACGTGTAAAATGAAATTCCTACTGGCAGAATAATTTTCTGAAATGCAAAATTAGCTCCAGATACACTATTATAAGTATCAATAATAAAGTTGGTATATTTAAAATACCCTAAGAATCCAAGATTTAAAACCACACTAAAAGCCAAACAAAGTTTTTTGTTTAAAACGCTTTGAGTTCGATAGACTAAATTCCCCAGATTATAATCAACTATTGAAGAACCGAGCAAAAGCAAAAAGAATATTCCACTTGATTTATAGTAGAAAAACAAGGAAAAAGCAATCACATAAACCAACCGCGGATAAAACGTGTTTTTTAAGGCTATATACCCACTATAGAAAAACAAAAACAAGCCTAAAAACAAGGCTGTATTAAATAAAATTGGTTCTTTAGGATTATAAACAAACCAATTTTTTACAGTTTCGGCTGTTATATCTGTAAAAAGAGAGACAAAATTTTGGGTAAACCAATCCTGCATATTAATTCTTCTTGTTTGCTTTAAAATTCTCGTAAGCATTTAAAAGTGCTTCACTAAAAAGTGTGCCTTGCTTTTCATAGCCCGCTTTTGTGTAATGCACTTTATCACCAGACATTAATCCGTTTTTATAATTTTTATTTACGCCATACATCCCTCCCATGACAGCAAATAAATCGTAAGCTGCAAAATTTTCAACACTTGCCTGTGCATTTATCGCTTTTGCATAATCATCAGCAAAACGATTTAAAGAACGACGATACAACAACGATGGTGGAGGTGACATCACTAAAATCTCTACGTTTGGATTTTTTTGCTTGATATTAGCTACAAACTGATTCAATTGAGCCATATAATCACTCACTTGCATCTTATCAAACGTTTCATTCGTACCCAAAGACACTACAATTAAATCGGCTTCTAAGGCTGGAGTTTGTTCAAAAAACAACGGATATTTATTATAATCGGAAGCTTTCGCACCGTTTACACCAATGGTACTATAAGTTATACCCGGTTCGTTATTTTCAAAAATTAAACCATTAAGAGCAAATGTTTGTGCGGTTTTATTCGCTATCAAATAGATTTTATCCATTGGCTTTTCAGCGTAAAACGAATGCGTGTTTACCTCTGTATTAATCCCTAACGGAATGAATTCTGAGCGACTTATACTTCGTTTTTGCATTTCACTTGTTGGGATTTTCAATGTTTTACCCGCTTGAATAGCATTCGATTTTAAATGATTCACTCTTTTCAACTCGGCAATAGAAACATTATACTTATCGGCTATAATTGAAATAGCTTCACCTTTTTTAATTTTGTGCGTTATTTTTTTAGGCACATTCGATTCTAACGTAATGGTTTTCTTCGAAGTAGCCAATTCAAACATATTTTGATTTCCAGGTGAAAGAATTTTCAACGAATTAAACAAATAAGCGGTATCCCTTACATTTATTTCTACTGCAAAATCATCAGAATTTGTTGTCAAGGAAATTCCACTCAGCCCAATTGGACTTCCGTTTTTCTCTTTGGTTAAACGATGATTACTCCATGATTCATTAGATGAATAACGAATAAAGTAACTTCCATTGGTTCGCGCTAAATTATGAGGAAACGAAAAACCCAATCCGCCATTACCAAATCTATTCTGAAGATTTTTCCTTATAACACCCGTAAATAAATCCGCTTGAATATGAGAATCACCCATATGGACAATTCGAACCTTACCCAATTTTTTAGTATCTAGCAGATATAGTTTCTCAAAAAAACGATCTAAGGCCTTTACATTTGAAATTCCATTTTCACCGTAACTCAATTTTTCTTCCATACCCAAAGTATCTTCTTCCACGAAAGTAGAATCGGTTACTTGAGCCGATAGCGAAAGTGTAAAAACACCAAACAATACCATTAAAAACTTACTCTTCACGTAGGCTATCTTTTTGAGTTACTACACTATCCTTTTTTTTGGCTGGCAAATTGGTTTTACGATTTGCTCTCAACTTCTTGTACTGTTGATACCCTTCGAAAATTTGATTGTAAATCATAGCCGATATTTTTTTCGCACCACGGTAATTGAAATGCGTATAATCTTTATTTGCCGATGAAGGTACTTCGTCCACCCATTTAACCATCGAACCATCACCTCCCATTAACGTGTACAAATTAACATACCCCGCTTGCGACTGAATTGCATATTTTTTTTGGGCTAAAGTTAATGGTACGACTGCCGAATCGGTTTTCATTTCTAAATCGTATTTCGTGGCTTTGTCTGCTGTAGAAACAATCAATATCGTTACACCCGGAAAACACTCTTTCAAATGATTAACAACGTTTTTCATTCGTTTTTCATACCAACTGTAATTCAATGAACCGTAATTTAACACATTAGTACCATAATGCAATACAATTAAATCGTATCCCAATTTATCTTGAAATTGGCGCATTACTTCGGTATTAAATGTTCCGATTGGTAATCCTGAATTTCCACGATTTGAGAAATTATCCACATGCACCCCTTTACCATCATCAAAATTAAAGCCATAAATAGGAATAGAATCGGCTTTTATAAAATCGACTTTTAAATTTTTAACAGTATTTCCAACAACAAGGGTATTGACAAGTTTTTGAGGTGTTAACTTTTTATAGACCGTATCCTTGCCAATACTGAATCCGATTTTTCCACTTTTATTACTCGATTTCCCGTAAAACAGCGTTGGGTTATATAATTCGGTTAGGTTTTTTAGGTTGCTCGCTTTGTATTTAACCCATTCTACATGAGCCGTATCGTTCGCGAAGAAAACATGTCCGTTAACCCCAAATGGGCTACGTGGTTTTTTTACATTTAAATACGATTGCGTTTTCCAGTTGGTGGAGAATTCATGCTTAATAGAATTTCTTGACGCAGCCGATTCGGAAGTAATATTAACAAATCCAACACCTTGACCTCCAAATTGATTTTGGAAATTCGTTCTAAAATCCTGAACAATCATATCACCATCGGTCATTGAATCCCCAAAATAAGCAATTCGCACATTGCCTTGATGGGAAGTTTCCAATTGATATAATTTTTCATAAAACTGAACCAAATGCTGATATCCTTTATAATCGCCAAAGGTCTCGTCTGGAAACGTAATTCCATTTACCGCTTGAAATTCGATAGGCTGATTGGAAAGTGTATCGCCTTCTTCTGCTGTTTTATCTTCTTCGATTGCTTCTAAAAGCAAACTGTCAATCACAACGTTTTTAGCGTTTACAGTACTTTCAGAAAATATTTTCTTTGGTAAAAATGATTTAAACACCAAAAATGCAGCTATGGAAACCGCAAAAATGGCTAGTGACTGAAGAAAATATGGTTTATTTTGGTTCACTTTTTTGTTTTTAAGGGAGAAGTTGAAAGGGATAAGAGATAAGCAAAAACTGTTCACTCAGAAAGTACTTTTTCCTTTTCCCTTTTTACTTGTCGCTTTATTTTTTACATTCTTTCAGGAACATTGATTCCCAATAATCCAAAAGCTGATTTAATTACTTCGCCTACTTTTTTCGATAATTGTACACGGAAGATTTTTTTGTTTTCATCCTCTTCACCCAAAATCGAAACCGACTGATAGAATGAATTATATTCTTTTACCAAATCGTAAGTGTAATTTGCTATTAAGGCTGGACTGTGATTTTTAGCCGCATCTTGAATAACACCTGAAAAAAGAGCAATTTGTTTCAACAACTCCTTTTCTTTTTCGTGTAATTCTACCACAATGTTGGCATCTAAATTAAATTCAGCCTTTCTTAATATCGACTGAATTCTTGCATAGGTATACTGAATGAATGGCCCAGTATTTCCAGCAAAATCAACCGATTCTTCCGGGTTGAACATCATGTTTTTCTTCGGATCCACTTTTAGCATGAAATATTTCAACGCCCCAAGACCGATAACTTTATATAATTCGGCTTTTTCTGCATCCGAATAGCCGTCTAATTTTCCTAATTCTTCAGAAATCGATTGAGCCGTAGCCGTCATTTCTTCCATCAAATCATCGGCATCCACAACGGTTCCTTCACGCGATTTCATTTTCCCGGAAGGCAACTCTACCATTCCATAAGACAAGTGATATAAATCTTCGGCCCATTCGAAGCCAAGTTTTTTCAAAATCAGAAACAATACTTTAAAATGATAATCCTGCTCGTTACCCACAGTGTACACCATTCCTCCAACATCTGGGTTGTCTTTTACACGTTGAATAGCAGTTCCAATATCTTGTGTCATGTAAACGGCTGTTCCGTCTGAACGCAACACAATTTTTCGGTCTAACCCTTCGGCAGTCAAATCTATCCAAACCGAACCGTCCGGATCTTTTTCGAAAATGCCTTTTTCTAAACCAAATTGTACCACTTCTTTTCCTAACAGATAGGTATTGCTCTCGTAGTAATACGAATCGAAATCTACACCAAGATTTTTATAGGTCTCGCCAAAACCATCATACACCCATTGGTTCATGGTTTTCCAAAGTTCGATAATTTCAGGTTTACCCGCTTCCCAATCCAAAAGCATTTGTTGTGCTTCAATAATTATTGGTGCTTGCTTTTTAGCTTCATCTTCCGATTTACCTTGAGCAATTAAATCGTTAATTTGAGTTTTATATGCCTTATCAAACTCCACATAGTATTTCCCAACCAATTTATCGCCTTTTAATCCAGAAGTTTGAGGCGTTTCTCCATTACCAAATTTCTGCCAAGCCAACATCGATTTACAAATGTGGATTCCGCGATCGTTGATAATTTGTGTTTTATATACTTTTTTACCCGAAGCTTTTAAAATTTCTGCCACCGAATACCCTAAAAGATTGTTTCGAATGTGACCTAAATGCAATGGTTTGTTGGTGTTAGGCGAAGAATATTCTACCATAACAGCTTTATCGCCTTCATGAGGTTGAACAAACCCAAAATGAGAATCATCTTTTATGGTATTGAAGAAATTCGAATAATAACTATCCGAAATCACAATATTCAAAAAGCCGGAAACCACATTAAAACGATTTACTTCGGCCACATATTGAACCAAATAATCTCCAATTTTATTTCCTAACTCAACAGGATTACTTTTTACCAACTTTAAAAGTGGAAAAATAACTACGGTTATGTCGCCCTCAAATTCCCTACGGGTTGCCTGAAACTCTACCTTTTCAAGTGTAACATCAAATAAATCCTGAACTGCTTTCTGGATTTTTTCCGTAAGAATTTGTTGAAGTACCATAGCTATCTGTTTTTTAAGCGTGCAAAGATACGCTTAATTCCATAATTTAGAAATTAGAAATTCACAAAAATAAGGCTTCAAAAAAGGCTTTTTATCGGATATTTTATTCAAATAAAGATTTTTTTCAAAAATAGTGTAACAAAGTTGTAGTTTCGCAGTCTATTTTACAGTAAAAAATAATTGCCTCAAACTGTTATGCTACAGAAAAAAACAAAAATCATCAATCAAATCAATCACATGAAAATCAAATTATTACTCGTTTGTTTTTTTGCGTCAATAAGCTCATTATTTGCTCAGGGAGCTATGAGTGCCGCAGGGAACCCTGGAAGTATTTCAGGAAAAATTATAGACAAAATCACTGGAGAACCTATTGGTTACGCTTCTGTTTCTGTTAAAGATGGAGATAAAGTGGTTACAGGAGCTATTTCTCAAGACAATGGAAACTTTGTTATTCCAAATCTTGAATTAAAAACATACACCATTGAAATTCAATTTATTGGATATAAAAACTACACCAAAAAAGTAACTTTAAGCAGCGATAACAAATCGGTAAATATGGGAACCATAGGTATTGAAGCTGAAGCTACACAATTAGAAGGCGTTCAAGTTGTTGCCGAACGCTCGAGTATGGTTCAAAAAATTGACAGAAAAGTAATTAACGTTGGAAAAGATTTAATCGCTTCGGGTACAACTGCTTCAGAAATATTAAACAACGTTCCTACAGTTAGCATTGACCCACAAACGAAAGAACTTAGTTTACGTGGAAACAGCAACGTTCGTGTTTTAATTGATGGCAAACCCTCTAATATTGAAGCAGCGCAATTGCTACAACAAATCCCATCGTCATCCATCAAACAAGTAGAACTTATTACCAACCCTTCGGCTAAATACAACCCAGAAGGAATGAGTGGTATTATCAACATTATTTTACATAAAAATACCAACAACGGTTTTAATGGCTCTATCAATACCGGAGTTACTTTTGGTAAAACTCCAAAAACCAACTCGGCTTTAAATCTGAATTACAAAGTTGGAAAAGTAAATTTTTATACCAATTATGGGTACAATCACGGTATTAATGCTAATCACGGATATGTAAACAGTGCTAATCCCGGACGTGAAAATTTGCAGAATTTTGAATTTAGAAACCGAAATAATTCACACTTAATTAAAGTAGGTATGGATTATTACATAAATGAAAAAAATACATTGTCGTTTTACACAAACCAAAACATTACACATAGTGATGGTGACGGAAACACTGCCATTAACTATAATGCTTCAGTGAACAATGACACTAATCAATCCAATAGAAGCGAAACAGAAAACAACAATCAGACGTATGACTTGGCTTATAAACATGATTTTGAGAAAAAGGATAAGAAAATCGAATTTCAATTAAATCATTCAAAAACCAAAAATACAGAAGACACATCGTATCTAAATGACGAACACGAATCATCGGGCAATCTGTACCGTTATTCTAATTCAAGAAACTTAATTGATGGTGTTACAGATTACACTCAGGTTAACATCGATTATACCAATCCAATTACAGAAAAAAACAAATTAGAATTGGGTGCTGAAACGAGAATTCAGACAACAAAAAACAATTTCATTGCTACTGAAAACGGTAACGAATATGTTACGCCATATACTTTTTCAAGCAATTCGGATTATAATTTCAAATTCAACAGAGATATTAGTGCGGTGTATGCTAATTTCGGAACAGAATGGACTAGCAAATGGAGTTCGCAAATTGGTTTACGGGTAGAATATTACAACATTACTGGTGATTTTGAACGCAACCAAACTCGTTTCCAATCGGATTTAACACCACAAACTTCTTCAGAGAACTTGAAAGATCGTGTTACGGATGATATTTTCACTGTTTATCCTTCGGCATTTTTAACCTATGCGATGAACGACAAAAACACTATTAACTTTAATTATTCAAGAAGAGTAGACAGGCCAAGCATTGGACAAATTAGTCCGATTAGAGAATGGACAACCCCTTTAATGGAATCAAGAGGTAATCCGTCATTAAAACCTCAGTTTACCAATTCATTTGAAGTAAATTATACCCGAAATTCAAAATTAGGTTCGTTTACTACTGGCGTTTTTTATAGAAGAATTCATGATGAAATTTCAAGAGTTGTGTTTAACGACCCTAACGATCCTTCAAACAACCGTAAAATTTTATCATACAATAACTTTAGTGATAATAATGCTTATGGTATTGAAGCTTCTGCAAATTTAAAATTCACAAAATGGTGGGCTGTAAATGCTAGTTCTGATGCGTATTTTAAAACCGTTCGCGGAACCATTCAAAATGCAACTACTAATGAATTAGAAAATGCATCCGTAGATGTTACCACATTCAATACTAGAATCAACAATACATTCACAGCTACAAAAAACTTGCGTTTTCAATTGTTTGGAATGTATCGCGGACGTGATTTAAGTTTACAATTTGCAAGAAAAGAAATGTACAAAGCTGATATTGGAGCAACATACAATGTTTTAAAAGGAAAAGGAACCATAACCGGACGATTTAATGATGTTTTCAACAACATGCGTTTTGCTTTCGACGGAAACATTCCTTACAGACAGTATGGTGCTTTCTATTGGGAAAATCAAACATTCTACATAGGTTTCAACTACATGTTTGGTGGTGGAAAAAACAGAGCTTTACAACGCAAGCAACGTGACCAAAACGAAACCCAAGGTAGTGGTGGTATGTTCTAATTTAGAGTTTTTATTTTTCGATTTTATATTTACAAAAAACCTCGAGGCTTTTAAACTTCGAGGTTTTTTATTATTTATAAAACTTTAAAGATTTCACTACCAGATCATCTCTATATTTTTTTAAATCGAATGCGGTATTAAAAACCTTATCCAAAAAATATGCTGTCGATAATTAAGTTTATAACCAACAATTAAAAAATTGAGAATTTAGAAAAAATTCACAAGAATTTACCATCGAATAATTACGCTACCCCAAGTAAATCCGGAACCAAATGCGGCTAATACCACCAAGTCTCCTTCTTTAATCTTTCCTTGTTCCCAAGCTTCTGTTAGAGCAATTGGAATAGACGCAGCAGTAGTGTTTCCATATTTTTGGATGTTGTTGTACACTTGGTCATCTTGCAGTTTAAATTTCTGTTGAATGAATTGTGAAATTCTAAGATTTGCTTGATGTGGAATAAGCATATTAATATCAGAAACTTGTAAATCATTTGCCTGAAGTCCTTCCATAATCACTTCACTAAAACGAACTACTGCATTTTTAAATACAAATTGTCCGTTCATGTACGGATAATAACTCTCGTCGTTAGGATCATTATCTTGTATCACATCAGTAATCCATCGTTTCCCCATTCCCGGAGCAATTAAAGCTAATTCTTCGGCATGCTGTCCTTCAGAATGCAAATGAGTTGATAAAATCCCTTTTGTAGTATCTTCCGTTCGACTTAAAACGGCAGCTCCAGCTCCATCTCCAAAAATCACAGAAACTCCGCGACCACGTGTAGTCATGTCTAAACCTGTAGAATGCAATTCGGAACCAATAACCAAAACATTCTTATACATTCCGGTTTTAATAAATTGATCGGCAACGGAAACAGCATAAACAAATCCAGAACATTGGTTACGAACATCGAGTGCACCAACCGTTTTCAATCCTAAATCACGTTGCACTAAAACGCCCGGACCTGGAAAATAATAATCCGGACTCAATGTTGCAAAGATTACAAAATCGATATCTTCTTTAGCAACTCCAGAGCGCTCAATAGCAATTTTAGCAGCTTTTACGCCCATTGAAGTGGTCGTATCTTCACCGCGTATAATATGTCGTCTTTCTTTAATTCCCGTTCTTTCTTGGATCCATTCGTCATTGGTATCCATTATTTTAGACAAATCATCATTGGTAACAACATTCTCTGGAACGTAATAACCTAATCCTGAAATTTTTGAATGATACATTTCTTTATTTTTATAAAAATTGAACTACTAATTTAACAATTCCTAACTAAAACACCTAACTAAAAAGGTTTTATAACAAGAGAACAGATTCTATCTAGCTAACCCAAGTATAACCTCATCGTTTTTATTCAGTTCGGTTGTGTGCTCGAAAAAAATAGCTTTGTTATTTCGGGCAGCTTTGATTAAATAGTGATTGCCTTTAAAATAGGACTGTCGGACACTTACTTTAAAAATACCGTTTTCAACTACCTTTAACTGATGTGGGTATAAATAAACTATTTTATCATCCGACTCATCTATTAGCAATTCTGAAAGGTTTATTTCGTTTACTTCGCCAAACAACGAAGCTCCATATTTTGACAATGGTGTATTGTAAACATCAAATGATTTTCTTTTATCGAGTATGCTGCCTTCTTTTAGTATTATTGTTTCATCGGAAAAGGAAAGCGCATCAACACTATCGTGAGTGGCAATAAGTACCGAAATTCCTTTCGACTTTAAATAGGCGAACAAATTTCTTCGCAATGCGTTTTTTCTAAAATTATCAATATGACTGAAAGGTTCATCTAAAAGCAGAAGTTCAGGTTCAAGTGCTAAAACCCTTGCTAAAGCGACACGCTGTTGCTGTCCGCCACTTAAAAATTTTGCTTTCACGTTAGCATATTCCGTCATTTCCACAACTTCTAAAAGTTCGGCAATACGTTCTTTTTTTTCATTTGGAAAAAAATTAGAAAGGTATTTTCCAACATTTTCGGCTACAGTTATATAAGGCATTAAATCAAAATCTTGAGCCAAATACTTCATATAAGGCATCCCTGGTACCAAATTGAATTTTGGCCCCAATACTTGTTCATCTTTCCAAAAAATAGTGCCTTCATCTACATCGTGTAAGCCATAAATCAGT
Organism: Flavobacterium sp. IC2-16; assembly: GCF_055521455.1. Taxonomy (NCBI): domain Bacteria; kingdom Pseudomonadati; phylum Bacteroidota; class Flavobacteriia; order Flavobacteriales; family Flavobacteriaceae; genus Flavobacterium; species Flavobacterium sp. IC2-16. The sequence continues at coordinate 598,090 of NZ_CM145480.1, forward strand.
TTTAGTAACGTACTTTTCCCACAACCACTTTCTCCAATTATGGCAATGTTATCACCTTCCTTTAACTGAAAAGATATTTCATTAATTATTTTTTGGTCTGTATATCCAAAAGAAACGGACTTTAACTCTAACATCTAACTTAATTTTCACTACAAAAGTAAAGGGTTATTATTTGGCTAACACAATGTTTATCTGTTTTTTAAATCAACTTTTTTCGATAATTGAAAGTTTATGCCTAATATTGCATGAAATTTTTAACCTACTAAAAATGATTTTTTCAGCTAAAAAACTGACAATCATATTCCTTTTGATTTCTTCTGTAACTTTTAGCCAAAGAGTTTACAACAACTTTTCCATTGATGCCAATTATGGTATTTCTGGAGTAAAAGACCCAGGTTTACATGATTTATCTCACTTAGATTTCGGTTTGCGATATATGCTTGGAGACACATGGGGTGTTAAACTTGATTATGGTATGGATAAGTTCAGAACACAAGAAACCCCAAAAGAAAAAGGAGTTGATGTGTCTCGAATTTCGATTCAAGCTGTTTGTAACTTAACAAACTTATTGGATCAAAGAAGTTATTTTTACAATCAAACATTTAATGTATTAACTCATGCCGGAGTTGGATATTCAATGATCAAATCGGTTACCATACCCCAAGGTGGAACTGACGAGATTGGAAATATTATTTTTGGAATTAACCCTCAATTTTCAATTACTGATAATTTAGCTGTTGGTGTAGATGCTACTGGTATTATACATCTTTCGCAACATTATTGGTTTGATGGTAATTACACCTATACCAGCCCTGAGTTTCATGGTTCACCAAATGCAACTTCAACATTTATATACAATTTCACAGTAGGACTTTCATATACGTTTGGTAGCGAATAAAAACTTACTGTTTCTAAAATAAAAAAACCAATATCGAATGATATTGGTTTTTTTTATTTCTAACAATTTTATGATTATTGTCCCGCTTGTTGTTTAGCGTCTTGAACCATTTTTTCATTTGCTGTGATAGCAAATTCTACACGACGGTTTTTAGCTCTTCCTGCATCGGTTTCGTTATCAGCAATAGGATCTGCCTCTCCCATTCCAACTGTTTTAAAACGAGATGAAACTAAACCTTTTGAACTCAAATAATTCATTACAGCCGCCGCACGTTGATTTGAAAGGTTTAAGTTATACTCATCAGAACCTTTACTATCAGTATATCCAAAAATTTGAATGTCAGTATCTGGATACTCTTTAAAAACAGGCACCAATTTGTCTAAATTTTGTTTTGCAGTAGCAGTTAATGTAGCTTTGTTGAAATCGAAATTTACCGAATTCTCACCCAAAACCAATTTGATACCTTCTCCTACACGCTCTACTTCAACGCCAGGTAAAGCCTCTTGTATTTGACGAGCTTGCTTATCCATTTTGTTTCCGATTAAACCACCGGCAACACCACCAACAACACCACCAATAACAGCTCCTAAAGCACCTTTTCCTCCTTTTCCAATGTTATTCCCTAGAATTCCACCAATAACAGCTCCACCAACAGCTCCGATAGCCGCACCTCTTTGTGTTTTATTTGTGTTTTTTACCGATTCACAACTTGTAAAACTAGCACCTAAAGTAATTGATAATGCCAGAACACATATACTTATTTTTTTCATCTTTTATACTTTTAGTTAGTTTTTTCAAATTGATAAACAATATCCGATGTATTACCTCCAACATTTACTTTATCAATCAATTGAAAAGCATTGCCAGTTTGATTTGCCACACGTAATACATATCCAGATGTAGTGTGTTTTGCTTTAACACCTTCTGTCAAGAACTTCATTACAATATTACCTTCCTTATTAATAAACCAAGTTATTTTACTTGCATAAGAAACGCAATTTGAACTTGTAAGTGCCATTTCTCCCGTATTATTATTGGATACAAATTTCCAATTACTTCCTACAAAACACTTAGAGTCGGCAATATTAAATGAAGTTACTTTAAAGTATTCGGAACCGGTATAGTTAACTGATGTAATCTTCCAATTTCCTTTTAATCCAACTTCCGATTTCATATCCAATTTTGTAGCCGGATTGCTCTTACAACCAACTGCAAAAATTGAAATCAGCATCAATAAAATTAATCGCTTCATAGTTTTTTTAATTTGAATGTTCTTACAAATTTAACACAAATATTCTTTAACATCTCATATTAACAAAAAATTAATTCAACCCAATTCGGTCATTTTGTCACATTTTACGCTTTGGTATTTTTTTTGACAACCATCAAGAAACATTTAAAAATTAATACACTATGACTACAGGAAAAATTAATGTTTCGGTTGAAAACATCTTCCCGTTAATCAAGAAATTTCTATACAGTGACCATGAAATTTTTCTTCGTGAATTGGTTTCCAATGCCACTGATGCTACTTTAAAATTAAAACATTTAACCAGCATTGGAGAAGCTAAAACCGAATACGGAAATCCAATTATTGAAGTAAAAATCGACAAAGAAGGTAAAAAACTTCACATCATCGATCAAGGATTGGGTATGACTGCCGAAGAAGTAGAGAAATACATCAATCAGGTTGCTTTTTCCGGAGCAGAAGAATTCTTGAACAAGTATAAAGATTCTGCCAAAGATTCAGGAATTATAGGACATTTCGGATTAGGATTTTATTCCGCTTTTATGGTTGCTGAAAAAGTTGAAATCATCACTAAATCGTTTAAAGACGAACCTGCTGCGCATTGGATATGTGATGGCAGCCCTGAATTCACTTTAGAGCCACACACCAAAACAGAACGTGGAACCGAAATTATTTTACATATCGCTGAGGATTCTTTAGAGTTTTTGGAAGAGTTTCGCATTAAAGAACTCTTAACCAAGTATAATAAATTCATGCCGGTTCCAATTAAATTCGGAACCAAACAAGAAGCATTACCTAAACCTGAAAATGCAGGAGACGATTACAAACCGGAATATCAAGAGGTTGATAACATTATAAACAATCCGAATCCGGCTTGGACCAAACAACCAACAGATTTAAGTGACGATGATTATAAAAACTTTTATCGCGAATTGTATCCTATGCAATTTGACGAACCTTTATTCAATATCCATTTGAATGTAGACTATCCATTTAACCTTACCGGAATATTATATTTTCCAAAATTGGATGCCAATCTTCAAATTCAAAAGGATAAAATTCAACTTTATCAAAATCAAGTTTTTGTAACTGATAATGTAGAAGGAATTGTACCTGAATTTTTAACTATGCTGAAAGGAGTAATTGATTCACCAGATATTCCGCTGAATGTTTCACGTTCTTATCTTCAAGCTGATGGTAATGTTAAGAAAATCTCCAACTATATCACGCGTAAAGTTTCAGACAAGCTAAAATCGTTATTTACCGAAAACCGTGAAGATTTTGAAGCCAAATGGAATGACATCAAAATTGTTTTAGAGTACGGAATGCTATCGGAACCTAAATTCTACGAAAAAGCCGGTTCTTTTATGCTGTATCCTACTACAGACCAAAACTATTATACTTTAGAGGAATTAAAAGAAACATTAAAGGACAATCAAACTGACAAAAACAATAAACTCGTAGTTTTATATGCCTCTAATATTGATGCGCAACACAGTTATATTGATATTGCCAAAGAAAAAGGATATAAAGTAGTTTTATTGGATTCGCCAATTGTATCGCATTTAATTCAGAAATTGGAAGCAGATAACGAAAACGTAACATTTGTTCGTGTTGATGCTGATCATATTGATAAGTTGATTCAGAAAGAAGACACACAACATTCAAAATTATCTGAAGAGGAAACTGAAAAACTAAAAGCTACACTAGAAACTATAGTTCCTAAAGAAAATTATACCGTTCAAATGGAAGCTTTAGACAGTTCGGCTTCGCCTTTTATAATAACACAACCGGAATTCATGAGACGTATGAAAGAAATGAGTCAGAGTGGCGGTGGCGGAATGTTTGGAATGGGTAACTTCCCTGACATGTATAACTTGGTTGTAAATACCAATTCCAATTTAGCTGCTACCATCTTAAATACCGAAAATGAAGCAGTGAAAACAAATTTAGTAAATCAAGCGCTGGATTTGGCAAAACTATCGCAAGGTCTTTTAAAAGGAGAAGCATTGACCGCGTTTGTTAAACGAAGTTTTGAAACCTTAAAGTAATCTTATATAAAAGCCTGTACGATGTACAGGCTTATTTTTTTAAAAAACACGAACCAAATTAAATCCGAAGCAAATTTCTCCTTTACTCCAACTTCCGGCAGTTTGTCCTAAGAAGCCGGTTTCATGCATAGCCCTGGAATTGGTAAAATGCATTTGAAAAACATGCCCTCCGGTTTCTAAATCCACACCAACAGAAAGTGGGTTTCGGTACAACGATTCTGAAGCTCGGTTTAAATGAGCCGCATAATCCATGTTTACAGACCATCGATGTGTTAATTTGTATCGTCCTCCCATTCCAATTGCAAATTGGCTATTGCTTTGAGGATTTGGTAAAATCACACTTCCGGTATCATCAAAAGTATCGCGAACCGTGTTTTCATGGAAAAAAGTAGGTGCCAATTCTAAAGAAATTTTTTCATTAAACTTTCTTGAAATGAGCAATTGCGTTACATAACTCAACCTATTATTAAAATCCATTTCCGGATAATTTTTTTTCTTCATTTCGGTATTAATTGCAATACTATTAAAACCTACAATTGTAAACAGCGAACCATCAGTTGTTTGCTGAACCAATCTATACTTGGCAGCCATATCGTACGTTTCTTGAAAACCACTTCGTGAAACATGCACCGTTAGCCAATCGGTTAAACCATAAACAAATTTAAGTTGTGTATTGGCGTTATCTAGACCAAAAAAATCATCGAACCCGTGCTTCAAATAATCAAAACGATGTGCTACAATAAAGTAAAAATCTTTTCTGGCAGCTAATTTTGTTGATTCCAGATTAACTATTTTCAAAGATTTAAAAGCCGATTCTACCTTGGTATCAACTTTAACCGTGTCTATTTCAGACAATAAATCATCTTGTGCATTTCCTAGAAAAGGAATAAGCAACAATGCTAGTATATATTTCCTCATAGAAAATTAGTTAATTACTAATGTTTTGGTTCCTTCGCCTTCACTCGTTTTTATGGTCAATAAATAAGAACCCGAATTTAGCATTGAGGTGTCAAGACGATTGTTTTCGGTGTTAACTTTGCTTTCCAAAACTTTTTTTCCTTGCAAATCGTATAATATCACATTAGCTTCAGTAACCAATTGTGGTAAATCTATAGTAACAAACGATTTTGCAGGATTGGGATAAATTTTAAACGCCTCCATGTTAAAACTATCAGTTCCTAACACCAGATTAACTGTAGTTGCCCCACAATTACCACCACCATGATACCCAATAGTAGTAGAACCTACTCTTCTAGCGAATATAATATTGATAGGCTGAGCAGCCAATGGAAAAACATAATCATTACTATCACCCGTATTTCTTGCTCTTGTTGCTACTACCGTTCGAACTCCAGTAACTACTGTATTAGAAGAAACCGACCAGTTTTGCGTAGCGTCTAAAGGAGGAATTATCCCTACTCCGTTAAAAGTTCTATCGGTCATAGATGTTCCATCAAAAATAACAGCATCGCTTCCAACATCATCCATAGATGTTGCATCAAATCCAACCCCAAGCCAACTTGTTGAAGGGCCAATTAGCGTTAGCGTAACTGTAGAACTGGTTACGTCTATTTTTCCGGAATAATCACTAAAAAAAGTAACTGTTCCTGTTGAATAGGTTTGTGCCATGGCAAGAGTCGCCAACAGCAAACCAAACAAAGTGAGCGTAGTTTTTTTCATAATTTATTGTTTTTTGAAGAGATTGATTAATTTTTCATCGTTGGTTATTTTTGCATAATCTAATGCCGAATTCCCTCGTATATCTTTTAAATCTATAATAGCCGAAGCCTTTACAAGCATTTCTGCGATATCATATTTTTTGAAAATAGTTGCATAGATTAAAGCAGTATTACCACTAGCATCTGAAACATTTAAATCGGCACCTGCCTCAATTAGTAATTTTGCAATTTCGGTATTTCCTTTTACCACAGCCGCCATAAGCGGTGATCCATAGTTACTTTTCCCATCAATGTTTGCACCGTTACGTATTAAAAATGCAGCAACTGCATTATTACCTCTGTAGGTTGCCAATGTTAGCAAATTATAACCATCATTATTTACGGAATTTATTGCTGTTGGGTTTTCTTTTAAAACAACTTTTAGTTCCTCAACAGTTCCTGAACGGGCTATATCAAAAACATCCTTCTGTGCATAACCCACAAGAACTACAAAAAAGCAAAATACTAGCGTAATAAATTTTTTCATAACTAATCGTTTACAGTGCTACTTTGATCCATTTTCATCTCTTCCAGTAAATTATCATACCCTAAAAAACGTCCTTTAACATGAATTACCGAAGACACTCTAACATCGTCGGGAATTTTACCTTGAAAGGAAACAAACATTTTATCATCTAAAACCAAAGTGTTTTCTTTTGTGTCTAATGCCGAAACCTTTCCATATACTTCTATTGTTTTGTCTAAGAACTTAGCATTTGCCATTTCTTCATTGGTCATAAATTCTTTATGAATTGAATCGGCCGTAATTTTATAACTTTCTTTTTCCGAAGAAATATCTCTATGTGATTTATACAAATAGAAATACACCGAAAGTGCAAGAAGTCCTACAATACCTCCAATTAATAGATATCCAATTTTCTTCATACAATAGAAATAAATTATTTCTCACAAATTTAACGAAATATTATTTTATTTTTACATTTTTAATAGTAACTTTAAGACATATTCTATAAATTAATCGATAATATGCAATTAATTAAACCATGATTAACAAAAAGATTATTTGCTTAGCGGTGTTTCCCTTGATAATAACGAGTTGTTCAAACGATTCAGAATCAGATTTGTACAATTACAAACCAACCGATGCAGTAACATACAACACCACTGTAAAATCAATTGTCGATAGCAACTGCATCATTTGTCACACACAACCCACGCAAAATGGCGCTCCAATGGCCTTATTATCATACGATTTGGTAAAAGATGCCGTTATTAACCGTGGTTTAATTAACAGAATTTCCAGTTTTGATCCCGATTTCTTAATGCCGTTTGGTGGTACGCGTTTACCTCAACCGCAAATTGACCAGATTATCGCATGGAAAAATGCAGGTTTCCCAGAATAATTAATTCCAGTTTTATGAAACGAATTCTATTTTTTTTAAGTTGTATTTTATGTAGCGGTGTTTTATTCGCACAGTCAAAAAAAATTACCAAAACCGGTGAAATTCATTTTGAAGCTTCGGTTCCGTCATTTGAAGAAGTCGCCGCAAATAGCAATACCACAACGGTTATACTTAATAGTGAAAGTGGTGAAATTGCCGCTTTGGTTTTAATTAAAAGTTTTCGATTTAAAATTGCTTTAATGGAAGAACATTTCAACGAAAATTACATGGAAAGCAATCGATATCCTAAAGCCACTTTTAAAGGAAAAGTTTCGGACTTTGATGCCTCTAAACTCACAGATGATTTTAAAGATTTCAACATAAAAGGAACTCTAGAACTTCATGGAGAATCAAAACAAATTACCATTCCTGCGAAAATCAAGAAAACTAGCAACGGAATAGAATTAAAAACAAATTTCAGTGTTATGACCGACGACTACAACATTCAAATCCCGAAAGTCGTAAGCAATAAAGTCGCAAAAAAAGTAAACATCAGTTTAAACTGTGTCCTTAAATAAAGTTAGTTATAGTTCATAAAGACTTTCATTAATTTGAAAGTCTTTTTTTTATAATTCAATTCGTTCATGATGGTTTAACTTATCGATAAAAAGAATAGTTTTATCACTAGAATTACTTCTTGAAAACATAGGTAAGAACTTCGCTCCAAAAACAATTTCATCAAAAGTATATGAGGTTCGTTTTACCACTGAAGTACTAAACATATCATCAAAAACTTTAATAAACACTACAAGTTCACCTCTAATTTTATCAAAGTCATCTTTTCCCAAATTAAATAACGGACTTTCTTCAGTAATTGGATGCACCAACGTCCAGCTCAATGTTAAAGCATTGATACGCTCCATTTCCAAATCCAACGAATAAAATTTATTCACCAACTTCCCATCTTCTTCCACACTCATTCCTAAAGTCAATCGCGCTTCAGCATCTGTAAGATTGGTGTTTTTATAGGGTGTCATTCGAAGCATAAGTGCTGTAATTTCTTCATAAGGAGCGATAATAGCATTTTCCGAAAATCGTATATAGGCTTTTGGTTTGCTAAAACGTCCATAAAATAAACCTGTTGCTATTGCAAAACTCAACAACCCAAACAACGCCTCTATAGAAGCCAAAAAACTAGCCCAAAAACCCGACGGACTAATATGCCCATACCCTACTGTTGTATAAGTTTGCACGCTAAAAAAGAAGGCTTGACCAAACTTTTCCATGGGTGTAGATGCTGTTATTCCATGTAAATTTTCAACCCCAATAACACAATATAAAGTCGCAAAAAAAAGGTTCACCAATAAGTAAAAAAAGAAAATTACAAACAGGAACTTCCAACGTGGCACCACAAGCATAGCATGATACCAACTGATACTTTCCATGAAGCCGATTCCTTCTTTTTTTACATTAGCATTTCCGTCTTTATCAATAAAACGACCGCCATAGCTAGAAGCATTTGTTCCAAAACCAGTATTGGATTCGGTTTTAGCCCTCGAATTGATTCGTCTGAGTAATACCATAATTTAATTCTATAAAATAAGAAGTAAAGCTATTAATTTGATCAAAATAAAAAAAGCTTCTTTAGAGAAGCTTTTTTTATTTTATTTACTCAAGTACATTTTACGTCTTGAATACAATTCGTAGAACTGATCGTCTTTCAAGTCGTCAATGAACAAAATACTTTCTCCCGTTGATTTCATCTCAGGTCCTAAAGCTTTATTTACATTTTTAAACTTACTGAATGAAAATACTGGCTGTTTGATAGCGTATCCTTTTAATTGCGGATTAAAAGTAAAGTCGGTTACTTTATTATGTCCTAACATTACTTTAGTTGCATAATTTACATACGGTTCCCCATACGCTTTAGCAATAAACGGCACGGTACGCGAAGCCCTTGGATTTGCCTCAATGATATAAACCGTATCATCTTTAATCGCAAATTGAATATTGATTAATCCAACTGTTTTTAAAGCTCTCGCAATTTTATTTGTATGCTCTTTAATCTGTTGCATTACAAACTCACCCAAGTTAAAAGGTGGCAATGTTGCATTACTATCGCCAGAATGCACACCACAAGGCTCAATATGCTCCATAATTCCGATAATATACACATTACCATCAGCATCGCAAATAGCATCTGCTTCTGCTTCGATAGCACCATCTAAATAATGATCCAACAACAATTTATTACCCGGAATCGATTTCAACAAATCAATTACATGCTCTTCTAACTCTTGTTTGTTGATTACGATTTTCATACCCTGACCTCCTAATACATACGAAGGACGCACCAACAATGGAAAATCTAACGTATCGGCTAATTTAGAAGCTTCTTCGGCGCTTTCCGCCACTCCGAATTTCGGGAACGGAATATTCAATTCGGTTAACAATTCTGAAAAACGCCCTCTGTCTTCGGCTAAATCCAAAGCATCGAAGCTAGTACCAAGAATTTTAATTCCGTATTTGTTCAATTTTTCTGCCAATTTAAGCGCTGTCTGACCACCCAACTGTACAATTACACCTTCCGGTTTTTCATGTTGTATGATATCGTAAATATGTTCCCAAAACACTGGTTCAAAATACAACTTATGTGCTGTATCAAAATCGGTTGAAACTGTTTCTGGATTACAGTTAATCATAATGGTTTCATAACCACATTCCGCAGCTGCTAAAACACCGTGAACACATGAGTAATCAAACTCAATTCCTTGCCCGATTCGGTTGGGTCCAGAACCTAAAACCACAACTTTTTTCTTATCGGTTACCACACTTTCATTGTCTACATAACGTGTTCCGTCTGGTCTTTCAATTTCGGCTTCGAACGTTGAATAGTAGTAAGGTGTTTGCGCTTTAAATTCAGCCGCACAAGTATCTACCAATTTATACACACGTTTCACACCCATTTCATCACGTAGTTTATGCACCTGACTTTCCAAACATCCTAACATATGAGCAATCTGACGATCACCATATCCTTTTTGTTTAGCTTCTAAAAGCAATTCTTTAGGTAATGTATCTATTTTAAAGCTAGAAATTTCTTTTTCTAAAGCGTATAATTCTTCGTATTGCTTCAAGAACCACATATCAATTTTCGTGATTTCGTGAATTCTTGACAACGGAATCCCCATCGCAATTGCATCGTAAATTACGAAAACGCGGTCCCAACTTGCATAGGTAAGTTTTTCGATAATCTGATCGTAGTTCTTATATCCTTTTCCATCAGCACCCAAACCATTACGTTTGATTTCCAAAGATTGTGTCGCTTTGTGTAAGGCCTCTTGAAATGAACGGCCAATTCCCATAACTTCACCTACCGATTTCATTTGCAATCCTAAAGTTCTGTCGGCACCTTCAAATTTATCGAAGTTCCAACGTGGGATTTTTACAATCACGTAATCCAAAGTTGGTTCGAATAATGCTGAAGTTGATTTTGTAATTTGATTTTGCAACTCATCTAGCGAATACCCTAACGCCAATTTAGTAGCAATCTTAGCAATTGGATATCCTGTTGCTTTTGATGCTAATGCAGAAGAACGCGATACACGCGGATTGATTTCAATGGCAACAATATCTTCTTTTTCATCTGGAGAAACCGCAAACTGTACGTTACATCCGCCTGCAAAATTACCAATACTACGCATCATTAAAATCGCCATGTCACGCATTCTTTGGAACGTTCTATCGGAAAGCGTCATGGCTGGCGCCACTGTGATACTATCACCAGTATGGATTCCCATAGGATCCATATTCTCGATAGTACAGATGATGACAACGTTGTCGTTTTTATCGCGTAATAATTCTAATTCGTATTCTTTCCAGCCTAAAAGTGCTTTGTCAATAAGTACTTCATGGATTGGAGAAGCCTCTAAACCACGAGTTAATAAATCGTCGAAATCTTCTTTCTTGTGTACGAAAGCCGCTCCAGTTCCCCCTAAAGTAAACGAAGGGCGAATTACCAATGGGAATCCGAATTCTTGAGCAATTTCTTTACCTTTTAAGAAAGAGTTGGCTGTTTTTGCAGGTGCAACTGGAATTTCGATTTTAGCCAATAATTGTTTGAACTGCTCACGATCTTCAGTAACATTAATAGCATTTACATCTACTCCGATTAATCGCACTCCGAAATCTTGCCAAATTCCTTTTTCATCAGCTTCCAAACATAAATTTAAAGCCGTTTGACCACCCATTGTTGGCAATACCGCATCGATTTGCGGGTGTGCTTTAAGAATTTCGATTATAGATTTTGTAGTAAGTGGCTTTAAATACACATGATCGGCCATGGAAGGGTCGGTCATGATGGTTGCAGGATTAGAGTTAATCAGAATAACTTCAATTCCTTCTTCACGTAAAGAACGTGCAGATTGAGATCCTGAATAATCAAACTCACAGGCTTGTCCGATAACAATTGGACCGGAACCAATAATTAAAACCGATTTTATTGAAGTGTCTTTAGGCATTGTGTTGTGTTGTTGTATGTTGCGTAAAAAATTTATGAAAAAGGTACAAAAAAAGCGTTACCGATTGAAAGTAACGCTCTATTTATGATTTAAAAAACCATTATTTTTTGTGTCTTGGCTCAGATGAAACCGTTAACTTATGTCTTCCTTTAGCTCTTCTGCGTGCTAATACTTTTCTTCCGTTAGCAGAAGCCATTCTATCCATGAAACCGTGTTTGTTTCTTCTTTTTCTTTTCGATGGTTGAAACGTTCTCTTACTCATTGCTTTTATCTTTAAATCGTGATTTTAAATTGGTTCAGCTTTGAAAATACCTCGCTTCAAAACCGAGTGCAAATATACAAAGACTTTTATTTCTGACAAGTTCTTTTATAAAAATATTTCATTTTTTGAATTTATCTATCCCAATTACTTTGTCTGCCGCTATAAAAAAGGCATTAGCAGTTTCAAAAAACAAATTTGACGACTCGTTTCAATTTACTACATTTGCAATCCTTAAACTAAACAATCTTATGTTTCACAAAAATATCAAATTAATACTAGCCGGCTTAATCATTGCTTTGGGAATATGGCAATTTACTGAAAGTAATATTGGTAATGGAATTTTCTTATTACTGCTTTCTTCTATTTTTATACTATTGTATTTTAAAAATGAATTCATACTACTAGCGTTCTTTCATTTACGCAAACAAGACTTTGATGGCGCAAAAAAATGGTTGAATTACATTAAAAATCCTGAAGCTTCTTTGGTTAGAAAACAACAAGGTTATTTCAATTACTTGCACGGAATCATGAATTCGCAAACTAATTTATCGGCTGCTGAAAAATATTTCAAAAAAGCAATTGAATTAGGATTAAACATGGATCAGGATTTAGCTCTAGCCAAACTACAATTAGCAGGAATTGCAATGACTAAACGAAGAAAAGTGGAAGCAACCAATTTATTAAACGAGGTTAAAAAGCTAGACAAACAAAACATGCTAAAAGACCAAGTAAAAATGATGAAAGATCAATTGAAGAAGATATAACAAAAAGCGCCCATAAAGGCGCTTTTTTATTTCAACTATTTACTCAAAATCATCTTACCTGCAATAAGCAGCAAAATCACTCCAAAAATCTTTTTCAATACCTTCTCATCAATACTTATTGCTAATTTACTTCCTAGGAAGCCTCCTACAATAAACACTGCCGAGATAATGATTGCGTATTTCCAGTCGATATAGCCTTCTTTATAATAATTCAGAACCGCCAACAATGTTACCGGCGGCAATAATGCAGCCAAACTTGTGCCTTGAGCCTGATGTTGAGAAAACCCTAGCACAACCAATAGAGGCACAATAATGATTCCGCCTCCAACACCAATCAAGCCGCTTAAAATACCTGCCAACAGTCCTACGACCATTAAAGCAATAACTAAAGATAAAGTCATTTTTTTCATTAGGATTTAGAATACCCTTCTAAAGGAATTTCGATTTGATAAACTTTATTGGATTGAACCACCAATTTGGTGTCGCGTAACCACGGATTGTGAATTTTCAATATTTTATAATTGATTCCTTGATCTATGGCAAACTGAGCCAAATCATCTATGGTAGCTGAAACTTCAACTTTACGTGTTGGTATTGGCTGATATAAAATATCTTTCGGCAAATCAAAACCATATTTAGACGGACATTGCATAATTTCTTTCAAAGCTAAAATTCTGAAAACATAACGAGATGTTTCATCATTAAGCAACAAATCGTAGTAATCGTTCATTTTTTGAGCTTCCATTTGACGCAAAACCCCATTGGTTCCACCATTATATGAAGCCGCTGCCAACGTCCAAGAACCTGCTTTTTCTTTAGCTTTCAACAGATACTTACATGCTGTTTCGGTAGATTTAACCAAATGGTAGCGTTCATCAACGACATCATTAACCTCCATACCCATTTCTTTTGCAGTTAACGGCATAAACTGCCAAACACCTTTTGCGCCTGACGGTGATGTTACATTAATTAACCCACTTTCAATTACGGCCAAATATTTAAAATCATCTGGAATCCCATACTGTTTTAAAATAGGCTCAATAACCGGAAAAACCCTGTTAGCACGCTTAATTACTAATTCTGTAGTAGCGTGCAAATTAGCATTTACTGTTAATTCGCGATCAAAACGTTCACGAACATCGGTTACGGTTAATGGAGCTTTTTCACCCGCAAAATCAATAGTTGTAGGTACAGCCGTAAACTCATAATCTCTTTTCAAAGCACTTTTATTTGAAGTAGCATAAATCAACACTCCACTAAGCACTACCACTAAACCTGCTGCTGCAATTCTCTTTAATACATCCATCATTTTATTCTAATATTATTTTAGGCAAGTTTTCATTCATCCATTTGTATTTAAACAAAATCATAGCGTGTGTTCCCCCTTTAACTGGAATACAATTTGAAATATTCTTTATAGGAAAAACATCATCGTTATCACCATGGATATGAATTACTTTTTCGTTTATTTTTTTTCTATCCCAGATTAACACATGCTCAATGGCCCAATCCAGGTATTTTTTATCGTTAACCGAAAGATACGTTTTATACAACTCCAAACGCTCTTTTACTTTTTCGGTTGTTCCAAACTTCATCAACACTTCTACATGCGAAAACAAACTCGTTGGAATCAGTTTATACATTTTGGTGTTTTTCGCTAATTTTAATCGGAGTGGAAACTCGTCTTTCGACTTAACACTCGAAATAATTATCGTTTTATGCACCTTTATAATTTCAGCCATCTCCTGAACCAAAATACCACCAAAGGAAACTCCAATTAAAACCGGATTTTCATGTTTGATGTTTTTAGTCATACGCAAGGCATATTCCGATAGCGTTTCATTTTTATTAGGCAAAAACCATTCCAAATAATGCATTTCGAATTGTTCTGAAGGCAACAGTATTCGCTCAAATATCTTTGGACTCGCTGCCAAACCCGGCATAAAATAAACATGGATTTTTTGCATGGAAAAGGTTTTAACGCTTCATTATCAGGAAATCTGATAGATTTTACCGAAATTTGCATAAAAATAATTCATTATAAAGGAATTCACAACGTAACCTCCTCTTAATTTAGTATTAAATTTCAAGAAAGGAACATCAATTATGGAAATTAAAAACAACGAATTACTTCGACAGTTTGAAAATCAGACCGATAAAGGTTTATTAGCTTTGGAATATTCACTTCAGGAACGAAAACTTTTTTTAACCAAGTTAAATCACGATGAGACATTAGACCCCGATACGGTTGATGAGTTTTTGAAGAATATTATGGAAATAGCTGTTGAGAAAAAATGCAAGGTTGTTCCGACACATGCGAAAATCATTAGTTTTTTCAAAAAAAATCCGCTTTACAAAGAACTTCTCCCTCCAGGAATTAAAATTTAAACTAAAAAGTCATTCAAAACCTGAATGACTTTTTTATTTTCAACAAAAATAGTTTACTTTTAATTCATGAGTCCCGAAGAATTTTACACCGACATCATTCATTTTTTTGAGAATATCGATAAGTACTACGGTAGTAAAGCCGATATAACCGAAGGTATTTGTACTTCACAAATGAGTTTTGACGCCGATTTATCTACATGGAATCTTTTCGAATTTGAATTGATTCGTTCGGCATATCGAAAAAACGGTGACCGCTTTATGATGGAAGGCATTGGAATGTATTATGAAATTGCTGCTGGTTCCATCATTTCGTTCACCCAACCGGGACGAAATAAATTCGAATTTATTGAACAACTTGGCGAAAATGTTTATCGTGTAACCAAATTACGATTCCACTATAAATATTAACAACTAAAATTCCAGTAAATTACACTGTAACATTCACAAACTCCATTCGAACTGAACCTTCTTCGTCTATTTTAGTCAAATTAACTTCATGCAACGTGTTGACCAACTCCGGGTTCCATGGCGTTTTAACTTTTACGTAATTTTCTGTAAATCCGTAAATATATCCTTCTTTATTTTCCCCTTCAAATAGCACGGTTCTAGTTGTTCCAATTTGACTTTCGTAAAAGGCACGTCGTTTTTTAACCGATAAACCGCGTAACATTTTGCTACGTTTACTTCGAACATTCATAGGTACTACACCTTCCATTACAGCAGCTTCTGTATTGTCGCGTTCTGAATACGTAAACACATGCAAATACGATATCTCTAACTCGTTTAAAAAGTTATAGGTTTCCAAAAAATGCTCATCAGTTTCACCAGGAAAGCCTACAATTACATCGACACCAATACAAGCATGCGGCATTACTTCGCGAATTTTAGCTACTCTATCAGCATATAATTCACGCAAATAACGACGCTTCATTTTCTTCAGAATATCATTAGATCCCGATTGCAACGGAATATGAAAATGCGGTACAAAAGCTCTTGATTTAGAGACCAAATCGATAGTTTCGTTTTTCAGCAAATTAGGTTCGATAGACGAAATTCTTAGACGTTCAATCCCTTCAACCTTATCCAGTTCGGTCACTAAATCTAAAAAAGTGTGCTCGTGTTTTTTATTCCCGAACTCTCCTTTTCCGTAATCACCAATATTTACACCTGTTAAAACGATTTCTTTAATTCCTTTAGCCGAAATTTCTTTAGCGTTTTTCAAAACACCTTCCATGGTATCACTTCGAGAAATTCCACGCGCTAATGGAATGGTACAATACGTACATTTATAATCGCAACCGTCTTGAACTTTTAAAAACGCACGGGTTCTATCGCCAAATGAATAACTTCCAACATAAAAATCGGCTTCTTCAATTTCGCAAGAATGCACTTCACCCATGTCGTTTTTAGACAAGTCGTTTATATAATCGGTGATTTTAAATTTTTCAGTAGCTCCCAAAACCAAATCCACACCATCTACCGCAGCCAGTTCTTCCGGTTTCAATTGGGCATAACACCCTACGGCAGCAACAAAAGCTTTTTCATTAAGCTTTAAGGCTTTTTTTACGATTTGTTTGAATTGTTTATCGGCGTTTTCGGTAACCGAACATGTGTTAATCACATACATATCGGCTACTTCTTCGAAATCTACCCGTTCGAATCCTTCATCTTGAAAATTACGGGCAATTGTAGAAGTTTCAGAGAAGTTCAATTTACAGCCTAAAGTATAAAAGGCTACTTTTTTCTTATTTTCCATAGTAACTCTCAATTAATGAAATCGTTGTCAAAAAATTGAGGAGTGCAAAGGTAATGTATTTTGAAATTTAAAGCAATTTGAAAATGAGTTAATTAAATATCAAATTCAATTAACTCACTATCAAATTATAGACAATTATTCTTTTCTGAATTTTTTTGTTTCTTCAAACACGTGTTCTAATATATTAGCATCTTGCTCTGTAAATTCCATATGCCTGCGTGACATTACTATTTTAGCCGTTTCAAAGGCTTTTTTGGTCAAATATGTAGTAAAACCTGAAGCGCCGCCCCAAGAAAAACTTGGCACAAAATTACGCGGAAACCCACTGCCAAAAATATTAGCACTTACACCAACCACAGTTCCGGTATTGAACATGGTGTTTATACCGCATTTACTATGATCGCCCATCATCAAACCACAAAATTGGAGTCCGGTTTTTGCAAATCCTTCGGTTTCATAGCTCCAAAGTTTAACTTCTTCGTAATTATTTTTCAAATTAGAATTATTACTATCTGCTCCAATATTACACCATTCCCCAAGAACTGAATTCCCTAAAAACCCATCGTGTCCTTTGTTTGAATACCCAAACAACACCGAGTTGTTTACTTCTCCACCAATTCTGGAATGCGGCCCTACAGTTGTAGCCCCATAAACTTTAGTAGCCAACTTTACCTGCGATTCTTCACACAAAGCAAATGGTCCGCGAATAACAGAACCCTCCATAATTTCAGAATTTCTACCAATGTAAATAGGTCCAGTTGATGCATTTAAGGTTACAAACTCCAACTTAGCCCCTTCTTCAATAAAAATATTTTCTGAAGCAATTACATTTACACTTTTAGGAATGGGTTGTGATGATCTTCCGCTAGTGATTAGTTCGAAATCTTCACGAATAGCAACATCATTTTTAGAAAAAATATCCCAAGTATTTTCTATTCGGATAAATTCTTCGTCGTAATCAATTAATTCATATTCGTCAAAATCAACACCTTCTTGAGTATCATTGGTATAAAATGCAATAATTTCTTCACCTGCAATAATAGCTTGGTTTTTTTCCAGATTTAAAACCATTTCCACTAAAACTTCGTTTGGCAAAAAAGAAGCGTTAATCATTACATTTTCTTCCATTTCCACCATTGGAAACTTCTCCATTAAATATTCCTCGGTTAACGTAGTTGTGGTGTATCCTAGGTATTTTTCCCATTTCTCACGAATCGTTAAAATTCCAACACGAATATCGGCAACTGGGCGAGTGAATGTAAATGGAAGCAATGCATTGCGAACCGTTCCATCAAAAAGTATATAGTTCATTTTCTGTTTGTTTGTTGATTTGGTTAACCGAAAACCAAAGTTACAAAGTTTTCTTTCAGATAAATAAAAAAAGCCTCTCAAAAATTGAGAGGCTCTTTATTATCGTAAAACAGTGATTATTTACTGAATTTAGCGTATTTGTTTTTGAATTTATCAATACGTCCTGCAGTATCGATAAGTTTCGATTTACCTGTATAGAAAGGGTGAGATGTTCTTGAAATCTCCATTTTGTATACTGGATACTCTACACCGTCAACAGTGATAGTTTCTTTAGTTTCTACTGTAGATTTAGTAATAAATACATCTTCATTCGACATATCTTTGAATGCTACTAATCTGTAATTTTCCGGGTGAATTCCTTTTTTCATGGTAAATCTTTTTATTAATGGCTACAGTGATTCTGATGCTTTTATTCTCTAAAAGGTATAAACGAACTGTAACTTTTTGTTTATAAACTTTTTATTTCAGGCTGCAAATTTACAACTATATTTTAAATATCAAATATGTTCTGTAACTTTTTTTAAACACAACCTACTAACTACAGATACTACTTAATTGTTATATTTGTAAATTAATTAAACCAAAAACAGAAACTTTTATGAATCCAATTATCAAACAAAACGGAATTAATTACGGAATTGCTATTGGAACTATCTCCATTTTAATTACTGCAGGGATTTACGCCACAAATTTAAATCTATTTGTAAACATGTGGCTAGGCCTTTCTATTATTGCAATTTTCATCATCATTGGAGTTATGCTTGTTTCTAAAACCAAAAAACAACTTAATGGTTTTATTACTTTTAAGGAGGCTTTCACTGTATATTTTATTGCTGCAGTAATTGGAGCTACGATGTCTGTGATTTTCAATATGTTACTTTTTAATTTTTTCGACACTGATGCTAAAGCCGAATTAAACCAACTTGCAGTCGAAACAACTGTAAAAATGATGCAAAAATTTGGAGCCCCTGCTGAAGAAATAACCAAACAAGCAAAAATATTACAGGAAACAGACAATTACTCCATTGCAAATTTGTCAAAAGGTTTGATTTTCAACTTTATCTTTTCAGCTGTATTTGGAGCAATTTTAGCTTTAATTTTCAGAAATAAATCATCGAACACCTTAGAATAAATTAATGAATTTATCCATTATAATTCCTTTACTCAACGAACAGGAATCGTTGCCTGAACTCCATTCTTGGATTGCCAGAGTCATGGTTGCCCATGATTTCTCATACGAAGTTATTTTCATCGACGATGGCAGTACCGATGATTCATGGAAAACAATAGAAACGCTTTCGGAAATCGATTCGAATGTAAAAGGAATTCGTTTTTTACGCAATTACGGTAAATCACAAGCTTTACACGCTGGTTTTGCCAAAGCTCAAGGCGATGTTATCATCACTATGGATGCCGATTTACAAGATAGTCCCGATGAAATCCCTGAACTTTACACCATGATCACCAAAGACAATTACGATTTGGTATCGGGCTGGAAGAAGAAACGCTACGATTCGGTTGTTGCTAAAAATTTACCGTCGAAATTATTCAATTGGGCAGCGAGAAAAACTTCTGGCGTAACATTAAACGATTTTAACTGCGGACTAAAAGCCTACAAAAATATCGTAGTAAAAAACGTAGAGGTTTCAGGTGAAATGCACCGATATATTCCTGTTTTGGCGAAAAATGCCGGCTTTGGCAATATTGGCGAAAAGGTTGTTATCCATCAAGCTCGTAAATACGGTAGTTCTAAATTTGGAATGAGCCGATTTATTAATGGCTTCCTAGACTTGATTACTATTTGGTTTTTGTCTAAATTTGGAAAACGACCAATGCACTTATTTGGCGCTTTGGGTGTTGTAATGTTTCTAATCGGTTTTTTATCAGCCGGATATATTGGTATTATGAAACTTTACAAAATTTACAGTCATGAAGCTGCAATTTTAGTAACCAACAACCCCTGGTTTTACATTGCCCTAACCACAATGATTATTGGAACACAACTTTTTCTAGCCGGCTTTTTAGGCGAAATAATATTGAGAACCAAAAACAACGAAGAACGTTATAAAATTTCAAAAGAGTTAAATCTGTAAAACAGAATTACAATGCATATCGATACTACAATTTTAGACAAAGTAAATATTTGGCTTTCTCCAACATTCGACTCAGCCACACATAATAGCATCCGTGAAATGATGACCTCTGCTCCTAAAGAACTAGAAGACAGCTTCTATAAGGACTTAGAATTCGGAACCGGTGGTATGCGCGGCATCATGGGCGTTGGAACCAATCGTATCAACAAATACACTTTAGGTAAAAACACACAAGGACTTTCTAATTACCTGAAAACATGTTTTCCAAACGAGGAAATCAAAGTTGCAATTGCTTACGATTGTCGTCATAATAGTAATACGCTAGCTAAACTTGTTGCTGATGTTTTTTCAGCAAACGGAATAAAAGTGTATCTTTTTTCAGATATGCGTCCAACTCCAGAGTTATCGTTCACGGTACGTCATTTAAAATGTCATGCCGGTATTGTATTAACTGCTTCGCACAACCCACCTGAATACAACGGTTATAAAGTATATTGGCAAGATGGTGGTCAAATTGTACCTCCTCAAGACGGAGAAATTATCAAAGAGATTGAAAGTTTAGAATATTCCGATGTTAATTTCACTGCTAACGAAAATCTAATCGAATATATTGACATTGCTATAGATGAAGCTTTTCGCGACTCTACTATTGCGAATGCAAGTTTCAACACGTCAAAGTCGGCTAAAGAAAATCTAAAAATTGTTTATACTTCTTTACATGGAACCTCAATTAAAGCTTTACCCGGTGTTTTGGAAAAAGCAGGATATACCGATGTAAATATTGTAAAAGAACAGGCCGAACCAAACGGAAACTTCCCAACTGTTGTTTCGCCAAACCCTGAAGAGCCAGAAGCTTTAAACATGGCTATGGAACTGGCAGATAAAATTAATGCGGACATTGTACTAGGAACCGACCCAGATTCGGATCGTTTGGGAGTTGCAGTGCGTGACACTAATGGTAAAATGATTTTATTAAATGGAAATCAAACCATGGTTGTCATGACACATTTTCTGCTTCAACAATGGAAAAACCAAGGAAAACTAACTGGAACAGAATTTGTTGGCTCAACAATCGTTTCCACTCCTATGATGTTGGAATTGGCTTCCGGATTTGATGTAGAATGCAAAGTTGGTTTAACTGGATTCAAATGGATTGCTAAATTCATAAAAGATTTTCCAAACCAAAAATTTATTGGAGGTGGTGAAGAAAGTTTCGGATTTATGGTTGGAGATGCCGTTCGCGACAAAGATGCTATCGCTGCCATTTTATTGGTATGCGAAATTGCTGCTCAAGCCAAAGAAAAAGGAAGTTCGTTGTATCAAGAGTTATTACAAATGTATGTTGACTTCGGATTTTACAAAGAACATTTAATATCGATTACCAAAAAAGGAATGGATGGCGCCAACGAAATCAAACAAATGATGATTGATTTACGTGAAAACCCACTAAAAGAAATTAATGGTGAACGCATAGTTTGCATTGAAGACTACCAAACGTCTAAAGGAAAAGACTTTATGAACAATGAAGAATTTTCGATAGCAATTCCAAAATCGAATGTTCTAATCTATTATCTAGAAGACGGAAGCAAAATTTGTGCACGCCCAAGCGGAACTGAGCCTAAAATAAAATTCTATTTTAGCGTGAATTGTACTGTAGATTCGATTGCAGATATTCCGGAAGCAGAAGTTTTTCTGGACACAAAAATTAAAAACATTATTGCTGAGATGCAATTAAACTAATGGATAAAAATTTAATAAAAATCATTCCGTATGCCATGCGATATAAATTTCATATCGTTTGGAACGTTATTTACAACATTTTGTTTGCTTTATTTAGCACACTCTCATTTATTGCCCTTATCCCAATGATGCAGGTTTTATTTGATGATGCTGAAAAAGTAACCGAAAAACCAATCTATAATGGCATTTGGAACATTACTAAATTCGGTAAAGATTATTTGTACTACCAAATTACTCAATTAACCGAAAACAGAGGAGCTCAATATGCTCTTCTACTGGTTGTAGCATTAATAATCATAACTTTTTTACTAAAAAACCTCTTCAATTACCTAGCATCCTATCATTTACTACACATTAAAAATGGTGTATTAAGTGATTTAAGAAAAAACATGTATGAGAAGATTGTAAACCTTCCTATCTCCTACTACTCCGAAAAAAGAAAAGGGGATGTAATGGCTCGTATTTTGGGAGACGTAAACGAAGTGCAAAATTCGTTTTTTTCGATTTTAGAATTAATTATTAAAGAACCACTTACTATTGTTTTTACAATTATTGCAATGTTCAATATCAGTGCAAAACTGACCATTTTTGTATTCATTTTTATTCCAATTTCTGGATTCATTATTTCACAAATAGGAAAAAGTTTAAAATCTAAATCAACCCGAGTTCAAAAAGAAAAAGGATATTTAATTTCAATTGTTGAAGAAAGTCTTGGCGGATTAAAAGTTGTTAAAGGGTACAATGCCGAAAAAAAATTCAGAAGTTTATTTGATGCATCCGATCTTCGCTTACTTAAATTAAACAATAGCATCGGAAACAAGAATAATTTAGCTTCACCTTTAAGTGAATTCCTTGGCATTATAACCATCGCCATTCTTTTATGGTACGGTGGAAACTTAGTACTAATTGAAAAAACACTTAATGGCGCGGTTTTCCTAACCTATATGGGACTTGCTTACAACATTCTAACTCCTGCAAAAACCATTTCGAAAGCTTCTTATCAAGTAAAGAATGGTCTTGCAGCAGCAGAACGTGTTTTTGAAATTTTAGAAGTTGAAAACACCATTACAGACAAACCGAATGCTGTAGAGAAGAAAAATTTTGAAACTAACATTTCACTTCAAAACATCAACTTCAAATATGAAGACGAAAATGTCTTGAAGAACTTTTCGCTTGAAATCCCTAAAGGCAAAACCGTTGCTTTGGTTGGGCAATCCGGTAGTGGAAAAAGTACAATTGCTAATTTATTAACCCGATTTTATGATGTTCAAGAAGGAAGCATCACTATTGACCAAACAGACATACGCGATATGTCTATGCATTCCTTAAGACATTTGATGGGCTTAGTTACACAAGACAGCATACTTTTCAACGACACTATTAAAAACAATATTCTTCTAGGAAAAGAAAATGCTTCCGATGAGGAAATTATTGACGCATTAAAAATAGCTAACGCTTACGAATTTGTAAAAGACCTTCCAAACGGTATAAATACCAATATTGGGGATGCTGGAAATAAATTATCCGGCGGACAAAAACAACGTTTGTCTATCGCAAGAGCTGTACTTAAAAATCCTCCTATTATGATATTGGACGAAGCTACTTCAGCACTTGATACCGAAAGCGAACGTTTAGTACAACAAGCTTTGGAAAAAATGATGGAAAACAGAACATCTATTGTAATTGCACACCGCCTATCCACCATTCAAAAAGCAGATAAAATTGTTGTAATGCAGAAAGGAGAAATTGCCGAAGAAGGAACCCATGATGAACTACTGGCTAAAAACGGAATGTATTCCAAACTTGTGATGATGCAATCGTTTGAATAAATGTATATAAACAACCCTAATATTAAAATTCCTGATAATCCGGATACTATTATTTGGAAATACATGGATTTGTCTAAATTCTTAGACCTTTTAATTTCGGGAAAAATGTTTATGTCTCGATCTGATAAATTCGAAGATCAATATGAAGGCACATTTAGCGAACCTACTTTTGAAGAAATAAAGAAGATCTCTGTCAACAATCCGAAATTCTTGGATTATTACAAATCGCATCGTGAAAATGTAGTCATTAGCAGTTGGCATACCAATGAATATGAAAGTTTCGCAATGTGGCAAGTTTTCACCAAGAACCATGAAGGACTCGCCATACAATCTACCATTGGAAAACTAAAAGAAGCCTTGGCATTAGAGCGTAATTTTGAACAATATATCGGAGAGGTTAATTACATTGATTACAAAAAAGAATTAATTCCTTTTGATGATGCCTTTTTTCCATTTTTATTCAAACGAAAAAGTTTTCAATACGAAAATGAAATACGAATAATTTCGGATGTAACCTCGCAACGTTTATCCATTAATGATGGATTAAAAATTAACGTCGACATTAACCAGTTAATTGAAAAGATTTACATTCACCCTAAAAGTGAAAACTGGTATAAAAAATTAGTGATTGAAGTGGTAAGTAAATTGGGATTCAATTTCACTATTGAAAAATCAGATTTGGAAAGCGATATTCTTATATAAAAACGCTTAAATAGGCTTATATTCTTCAGCTTTCCATTCTTTAGCCAAAAGATCTACATAATAATAATGAACCTTATCGCTCTTATCAAAAGCTCCGTTTTTGTTGTTATCCTCAATAGTTCTAAAATACAGTCTGTTTTGCGCTTCAATCACACTCCAATCGATAAGTTCCTGTAAATCGGTAGATAATTTAGTGAAATTCGTACCATTAAAATTACTGATGTATAACGACTTGATATCGTTAGAATCTATTTTATTATCAAGATTTGTATCCGAATCTACCAGCATATATACTAAAAACTGCTTTTTAGTTTTTTCGGCAATCGTATTTAAATATGTTGCCGTTTGAATTTGAACTACTTTATCGGTAAGTGGATGTAGGGCTGTTGAATCGATGTGCTGAAACTTCAAATTCTCAAAATAACCGGTTAATTCAAAGCGGTTATAATTCGACAATGCGTAGCTCACCGCATTAGTTTTACTCGAGCCATAGCTTCCACGTTCTGCCGAAACTCGAACATCACCAATTGCATGAATAAGATATTTAGTTCCTTCCATATGGATAGGCAAATCGGCAATTTTTATTTGCGATGAATCTCTTTTTACAGCACTATTACTTTCCGCATTCTTTGGCGTAGCGTAAATTACCTTAGGCTTTTCTACTTCTTTCTTACAGCTCGCCATAAGCCCTAGTGCAGCAATTAAAATATATTTTGAGAAGTTTTTCATAGCAAACAAATTGGTCTATCAAATATAAAACTTTTAAAACAACTATAATCGAATATTTAACTTGACATTGAAAGTTCGTGTTGTCATGTAATTCGGAATACCGTATTGGCTTTTCGTATATACGTCTCGCACCCAAGTATTGGTAATTGCATTCTGATTGTTGAACATATTATAAATTTCAAGTCCGATTGCCATTTCTTTAAAATGCTTTAACCAATTACGGTTTGATTTAATAGTTGCATCTTTAAAAACATACGAAAATCCAGCATCAGCTCGACGGTAATCATTCAAACGCAATTGATAAGCGTATGGATCTGCATAGGAAGGCGAACCTCCCGGAAGTCCGGTATTATAGACCAAATTCAAATACATTTTTACATTAGGAATGTTCGGCATATAATCCTGGAACAATAAGCCGAATTTCAAACGTTGATCGGTTGGTCTGGCAATATACCCTCTATCATTTTGATTTTCTTCGGTTTTAAGATAACCAAAGCTAAACCAAGATTCGGTTCCCGGAACAAATTCTCCATTCAAACGGAAATCAGCTCCATATACATAAGCCACCGCATCATTGTTAGCTCGATAACGAATACGAACATTATCTATAGTGTAGGTATTCACATCCGATAAATTCTTGTAATACGCCTCAGAAACTAACTTAAAGGGTCTATCCCAAATTTTAAAACTGTAATCGTTAC
This sequence comes from Flavobacterium sp. IC2-16, assembly GCF_055521455.1. NCBI lineage: Bacteria > Pseudomonadati > Bacteroidota > Flavobacteriia > Flavobacteriales > Flavobacteriaceae > Flavobacterium > Flavobacterium sp. IC2-16. The sequence continues at coordinate 624,144 of NZ_CM145480.1, forward strand.
TTAAAACTACATGTATGGATTGCTGTGCTTTCACATCAGGATGCACGGTTCCACTATTATCTCTCAGCTCTCGATAAAACGGTGGTTGATAGTACATTCCTCCCGATAAACGAAAAACCATATCTTTATTCCAGCTGGGTTTGATAGCAAATTGAGCACGCGGACTAAATACTATCTGGCTTTTGCCTTCAAAATTATCACCAGTTACTTGCCATTGATGCGCTCTTGCACCGGCATTAATCCAAATTTGATTTGTTCCTAAAGTCCCTCTATAATTCCATTGTGCATAACCCGAAAGACGGTTAATTTTTACAAAATTTGTAGCTCGTATATTATGATATGGTGCTAAAGGTCCGTAGTATGGATTATACGGTTGCTCATTAGGGATATCAAGTATTGGGTTTGGAAGCGAAAAACCGGCAGAGTCAACAACTTCCCACTCCACAATACGATCACGAATATCTTCTCGAGTGTATTTAAAACCCCATTCTACTTGCGAATTTTTTGTTTTAATATCATGGAATCCTTTTACTTCAGCGTTAAAAATTAAAGCATCCAGATTGTTTCTGGCATGAGTAAGTTGCGAACCTACACCTCTAGAATAGACTACATCTCCAAAAGTATCCGACCCAATATTGGTATCAATCTCACCCAAACGATATTGCGCTAAAATATCAAAATACTCTTGCTCTTGGGTATGATAAGCCGAACCAATGAATTTCAGTTTAAAATCATCGTTTACTTGATATGTCGATTTTATTGCTCCGAAATAAGTTAAATATTCGTCCTTTTCCTGACCATCATACAAAACCAAAAGTGCAATTGGATCGTCTATTGTTCCAAAATTCGTTTGACGTGATAAGGGCTGATAATGGTATTTATTTTGAGAAATGTTTCCTAAAAAACTCCACTGCCATTTAGCCGATGCATCAAAATTAATTTGCGTTTGAATATCGGCAAAAGTAGGCTTGTAATTAGACTGTGTTTGTTGACTGTTAACTAAAAGACTGTTATTTCGGTATCGAATCCCGGTAATGTTAGACCATTTCTGATTTTTAGAGACTAAATCTACAGTAGCACTTCCACCCAAAAGACTAGCGTCCAATGCTGCTTGAAACTTAGTTGGATGTCTGTACGTAATATCTAAAACCGATGATAATTTATCTCCGTACTTCGCCTGAAATCCTCCGGCAGAAAAATCCACATTAGAAACCATTTCGGTATTTGTAAAACTCAATCCTTCTTGTTGTCCCGAACGAATTAAAAAAGGGCGATACACCTCAATTTCATTAACATAAACTAAATTCTCATCGTAATTACCACCACGCACCGCATATTGTGTACTCAATTCGTTGTTTGAATATACGCCAGGCAAAGTTTTTAAAATATTTTCTACACCTGCATTTGCCCCGGGAATCAAACGAATAATTTGAGGTTCGATAGTCGTTACACCTTCAACACGTTTTCTTCCTGCCGTTGAAATCACCACAACACCTAACTGTTCTGCTTTTTGATTTAAAACCACATTCAACTCATAGTCTTCATTGGGTTTTAACTCAATGCTAACTATCGATTTCTTATATGAAACATGCGAAATTTCAATGGTAACTTTTTTATTTGCCGGAATTGTTATGATGAAAAAACCATTGGCATTAGATTTTTCGGTTACTTCTTCTACCTTAATTGTGGCATTTTCTATCGGCTTATTGTTTTCATCCAGCAAAATACCTTTTACACGAGCTGTTTGAGAAAAAGCAGTCAAACCGATGCAAAAAATAAAAACCGAAATTAATTTAATAATATGTTTCAAAAGATATTACTTTTTAGTTTTAAAGAAATGAGTTTCAAAGGTAGTAGAATTTCCCATTTTATCCGCAACAACAATTTTTAATTCATTTTTACCGTCTTCATATATCCCGTCGCTAAAATAATGAACCAACGTTTTTGTTTTATAATCATATTGCATTAAAATCCATTTTCCGTTTAGAAAAGCATTATATTCTTTTATCCCGGATAAATCGTCGCTAATATGAACACTTAAAGAATCATATTTATCCAAATCCTGCCCTTCTTTAAAATTAAGACGATAGATTTTTGGCGAAATCGTATCAACTTCTAAAAAAAACTTACCCAAGTCTTTAGTTCTTGCTGAAAATAAATTTCCTTTTTTAGCTGTTGTGAAAAATTCTTTTTTTGTTCCGTCCATTCTGGAAATAAACGTTTTATCGCGATTGAGATTCGGAATTTCAGAAACGTCGAACGTAATGGTAATATTGTTATGAACCGGAACTGTTTCATCATGTAGATACAGTACATTATCCTTTACATCAAATTTGAGATAAAAATCATCATAAAACGTATTTTCCGGTATAAAAACCGAAACATTGTCTTTGGTGTAATTATTATCGTTTTTCACCTTCACAAAGTATGGCGTTTTTTCTTCCACTTTTGGTATCGATGCAGACACATCACTGTATTGAATTGGAACATTAATCATTTTTTTATTCCCATGGAAATCTGAAACTTCAATTCGGTAATTGAAGGTAGAATTGGGCAATACATTAACTTGACCGTTTTTAGAATTCCCGCTTATTAACGAAAAAGGATATTTCTTTGTATAAAACATTTTTTGAACCGTTTGCTTTATGGTTTTATAGCGGTAATAATCAATAAAATTATTGATATAACGTGTTTCATCGAACGAAAACATATCAAAATTATAACCAAAAATCTTGCTACCATTCAAAAAAGTTTCGGCTTTGTATATTCCGTTCCAATTCCAATTGTTATCCGATTGATCGTAAGCGTTTATAGCAAAACCAATAGTGCCTTTAGCCATAATTTTATTAGCTAGATAACTTCCGTCTTTTTGCAAGGACAAATTAATTGGAATAGCGCGTTGCGAAGCATTTACTACGGCACTATCGCCAATAGCATAAGCAATTAAATCATTAATAACCGGTGCTTTGGTATCGGGCATTAAAATATCAAAACCAAACAAAAATGGATTGATTACTTGTTCTGTTTTAGTATTTCGAATTTCAAAATGAAGATGAGGACCGCCGGAACTTCCAGAATTTCCAGATAATGCAACAATTTCACCTTTAGTTACAGGCAATTCGGAAGCTAGTGGAAAAACTTCAATCTCGTACGATTTCAAAGCATATTGACGCTTCTTTACATATTCTCCAATTTTACCCTCAAACTGCTTTAAATGGCCATAAACTGTAGTGTAGCCATTTGGATGCGTAATGTATAAAGCGCGGCCATACCCCCCTTCTGTAATTTTGATTCGAGAGACGAATCCATCTGCGGCACTGTATACCGATAAACCTTCCTTTTGCTGGGTTTTCAAATCCAAACCCGAATGAAAATGATTTCCACGTAATTCCCCAAACGATCCCGATGCGTACAGCGGAATATCCATAGGAGATCTAAAATAGTCTTTTGAATAAGGGCTCTGACTAAAACACGGAATGGCAAATACTAAGTAAACTAAAAATCTCATACGATAAATTTATGCTAATGTATAAAAAAAAACCTATAAAAAATGAATTCTTATCCTACGAATATAACCCATTATACCTCAATTTATTACTTAAATTATGCATTATTTTTTTAAAATTAAAAAGAAAAAATTGTTATTTCACAAATGGAATGCTAACTTTGTAAAATCATGAATTGGATTATTCGCTAATGAACAGACTTAATGAAATCATTGATGCTCTTGAAGTTAAATTCTCAAAACTAAACCAGAAGCTGGAAAGTTTAGAGAAAACAAATCAAGATTTGCGCGATGAACTCTTAAAATCAAAAGCTTTAGCTGATAAACAAAATACAGAATTAAAAGTGTTGCATGAGCAATATCAAACTCTGAAAACGGCCAATTCATTATTAGGCAGTGACGAAAATAAAAGAGAAACAAAACTCAAGATAAATTCATTAATACGAGAAATCGATTACTGTATAGCGCAACTTTCGGATTAAGTCGAAAATGAGTGAAAAACTGAAAATTAAAATATCAATTGCAGACCGAGTATATCCCTTAACTGTAGATATGGCTCAAGAAGAAGGCTTACGAAGTGCTTCTAAAAAAATTGATGCAATGATTAAACAATTTGAAGAAAACTACGCTGTACGGGACAAACAAGATGTTTTAGCCATGTGTGCGTTGCAATTTGCATCAAAACTAGAGCAAAAACAAATTGACAAATCGACCGATTTAGAAAATGCTTTCGATCGACTGAAGCAAATGGATGAAAAATTGAGCACAATTCTTTCTAAATAAATACGTTCTTTACATAAATCAAGATACTGCCTACATTAGTACCTATTTGATAAACTCAACACTAACAAATTAAAATGAGTGAATCGTCGCTTCTAAAGCAAACTGCCTTGAGCAGGTCCTTGAACAGCGAGTTAACTCAAAACTTGTCTTTACGAGTTTATGCAATACCCCTAATGTAGGCTTTTTTTATAATTTTTTTTAACACATATATGGATATAGTAAGTATAATAATTGGATTAGTTCTAGGAATTGGAGGCGGATTTGGTATCGCTAAATTTCTTGAAAAGAGCAACGTTTCCAATCTAATCAAGAATGCAAAAAAAGAAGCTTCTTCTATTTTAAAAGATGCTAAAGTTGAAGCAGAGTCAATCAAAAAAGATAAACTCCTTCAAGCAAAAGAAAAGTTTTTGGAATTAAAATCGGAACACGAAAAAGAAATTTTAGCAAAAGACAAAAAAATAGCTGAAGCCGAAAAAAGAACTCGCGATAAAGAATCACAAATTTCAAACGAATTAGCGAAAAACAAAAAGCTAAACGACGAAATAGAACATAAATTAACCGACTACAACAATCGTATTGATCACGTAGAAAAGAAACAACAAGAAGTTGATCGTCTACACAAAAGTCAGGTTGAACAGTTGGAAGCAATTTCAGGTTTATCTGCCGAAGATGCCAAAAACCAATTGGTAGAAAGTTTAAAAGCTGAAGCTAAAACCAATGCAATGGCTCACATCCAAGAATCCATTGAGGAAGCTAAGCTTACAGCACAACAAGAAGCTAAAAAAATAATCATCAACACTATTCAACGTGTTGGTACAGAAGAAGCTGTTGAAAACTGTGTTTCTGTTTTCAATATCGAATCTGACGATGTAAAAGGTAGAATTATTGGTCGTGAAGGCCGAAACATTCGTGCTTTAGAAGCTGCAACAGGAGTTGAAATTATTGTTGACGATACTCCGGAAGCAATTATTCTTTCATGCTTCGACCCGGTTCGTCGTGAAATTGCACGTTTGGCTTTACACAAATTAGTAACCGACGGGCGTATTCACCCTGCACGTATTGAAGAAGTTGTTGCAAAAACACAAAAACAAATTGAAGAAGAAATAATCGAAGTTGGTAAACGTACTGTTATCGATTTGGGTATTCACGGGTTACACCCAGAATTAATCAAAATCGTAGGACGTATGAAATACCGTTCTTCTTACGGTCAGAACTTACTTCAACACTCACGTGAAGTTGCCAAACTTTGCGGTATTATGGCTGCAGAATTAGGTCTGAATGTAAAACTTGCTAAAAGAGCTGGATTACTTCACGATATTGGTAAAGTTCCTGAAACCGAAAGTGAATTACCACATGCTATTTTAGGTATGCAATGGGCTGAAAAATATGGTGAAAAAGAAGAAGTTTGCAACGCTATTGGAGCGCACCACGATGAAATTGAAATGAAATCATTAATATCGCCTATCATTCAGGTTTGTGATGCAATTTCTGGTGCACGTCCAGGGGCTAGACGCCAGGTATTGGATTCATACATTCAACGTTTAAAAGATTTAGAGCAAATTGCATACGGTTTCAACGGCGTTAAAAACGCTTATGCTATTCAAGCAGGACGCGAATTACGTGTAATTGTTGAAAGCGAAAAAGTAAGTGATGAAATGGCTGGAAACTTATCGTTTGATATCTCACAAAAAATTCAAACAGAAATGACTTACCCAGGTCAAGTGAAAATCACGGTAATTAGAGAAACCAGAGCAGTTAATATTGCGAAGTAGCCTTTAGTTTACGGTTGCAGTTGACCCATAAAAAAAAGATGTTTCTATATAGAAACATCTTTTTTTTTACATTATTCTTCTGGAACTGAAAACTGAACCAGTTGACTATTTACGTGGATGAAAATTATTCAACACTTCTGAAAGAAATTTTCTGTCTAAATGCATATATACTTCTGTAGTGGTAATCGACTCGTGACCAAGCATCATTTGTATAGAACGTAAATCGGCTCCATTTTCAAGCAAATGAGTTGCAAATGAATGCCTGAACGTATGCGGACTAATTGTCTTTCTTAAATTGATTTTAACAGCTAAAGTTTTTATAATTGTAAAAACCATTGCACGAGTCAATTGTTTGCCTCTACGATTCAAAAACAAAGTATCTTCAAAGCCTTTCTGAATGTCGAGATGACTCCGAATTTGATCTTTATACAACACAATATACTTTTGTGTGAGCGGACTAATAGGAACAAAACGCTGTTTATTTCCTTTACCTGTGATTTTAATAAAACCTTCATCAAAATACAAATCGGATATTTTTAAAGTCACCAATTCCGAAACCCTAAGTCCGCAGCTGTACAACACCTCCAACATTGCTCGATTTCGTTCACCTTCTGAAGTAGATAAATCTATAGCGCCAATTAGCAAATCAATCTCTTGCACGGACAACGTATCCGGAAGTTTTCTCCCCATTTTAGGCACTTCAATAAGCTCAAGTGGCGACGACTTACGGTAATCTTCAAAAATAAGATAATTAAAAAAACTTTTTAAACCCGAAATAATTCGCGCTTGTGAACGCGCATTAACTTTTGTGGAGATATCATAAATAAATTGCTGAACAGTCTCTTCAGAAATAATAATAGGACTTTCATCTAAGGCTATTGCTTCCAAATAAGATGTTAATTTTTCAATATCAAAAACATAGCTATCTATGGTATTTTGAGACAAGCCACGCTCCAATTTCAGGTAGTTTTTATATTCCTTTATGTATGAATTCCATGATTGCATTTACGTTAAATAAATTCTAAAATTACCAAAACAGCATACTAAGTGGTACAATTTGTGGTTTAAATATAGAAACTAAAATCTATTTATATGAAGACTACACATTTTTTATTCGCAAGTTTAGTTTTATTAAGCACAACCATTTCTCAGGCACAAGAGAAAAAAGCATCGAATTCGTCCTTTGGTATTAAAGGAGGACTAAACTACTCCACTATTACAAAAGGCGATTTCAGTGAAGGTCCAGATCCAAGAACAAGCTTCCATATAGGTTTTGTGGGCGAAATACCTGTAATTAACGAAGTATTCGCTATTCAACCAGAAGTTTTGTATTCCAGACAAGGTTTTGAAGTTAATCAAACCATTTTGGGAATAAATTACAAAACCGAGTACAAACTAGATTACATTAATGTTCCTGTACTTGCTAAATTATATTTAGGAAAAGCGTTTAGCATTGAAGCCGGGCCTCAATTTGGATTGAAAATTGGCGAGAAATATGAAAACGAAAATAGCTCAACCGAGACCAATGATGTAAATGATTTTGATACGGCATTAGCTCTAGGAGCCTCCATAAACTTTAAGGGTGGTTTATTTATAACTGGGCGATACACCCAAAGTCTTAATGAAGTAATAAAAGATAGCGGTTCAAAAAATCAGGTATTCCAAGCTGGACTCGGATTTAAATTTTAATAAAAAACCCCGCAAATGCGGGGTTTTATAATTTAGCAATTACAAATTAGAATTTGTATAGTAAACCAAATCCTATTGATCTCATATCGAAGTTTAATCCGAAGTTATCAGTTGATTCAGCACCATCATAGTCAGGTTTTGAAGTATTGTACCCTAAACCAGCCCAAGTAGCTTCTAAAGCAAAGTTAGGAGATACGAAATAGTTCATACCTAATCCTAAACCAATTCCAAAACCATTAGTTTTGTAATCAGCTAATTTGTAGTCAGTTGACATATAATCAACACCTAATTGACCAAATAAAGAAAATTGGTTAGCAGGAGTCATATAATATCTTCCGAATGCTCCAACTGATAATGTAGCTTGATCTGCAGTATCTCCAAATCCATTTTCAGCTTTGTAAGAAGCGTATCCTAATTTACCACCGATAGCGATATTTTCAGTAACGAAGAAACCTACTCTTGGCTCGATTTCAAATCCTGTAGATTTAACATCTCCAGTTTTTTCTGAACCAATTGATAAAGCTCCTGAAGCAAAAATACTTCCTTTACCAAAACCACCGTTTCCAGCTTCTTTAACTTCTTCTTGAGCATTAGCAAATCCGAAAGCGAATACTGCTGCTACAGATAAAATGATTTTTTTCATAAGCGATTGTTTTATAAATTAATTACATTAAATTTATACTTAAGTAACTGACAATAGCACCATTAAACCTTTAAGATATCAACATTTTAATTAACAAAAAAGGCCTCGCTAAGCGAGGCCTTTTTTTATAATCTTTAATTCAGATTAGAATTTGTATAGTAAACCAAATCCAATTGATCTCATATCGAAGTTTAATCCGAAGTTATCAGTTGATTCAGCACCATCATAGTCAGGTTTTGAAGTATTGTATCCTAAACCAGCCCAAGTAGCTTCTAAAGCAAAGTTAGGAGATACGAAATAGTTCATACCTAATCCTAAACCAATTCCAAAACCGTTAGTTTTGTAATCAGCTAATTTGTAGTCAGTTGACATATAATCAACACCTAATTGACCAAATAAAGAAAATTGGTTAGCAGGAGTCATATAATATCTTCCGAATGCTCCAACTGATAATGTAGCTTGATCTGCAGTATCTCCAAATCCGTTCTCAGCTTTGTAAGAAGCGTATCCTAATTTACCACCGATAGCGATATTTTCAGTAACGAAGAAACCTACTCTTGGCTCGATTTCAAATCCTGTAGATTTAACATCTCCAGTTTTTTCTGAACCAATTGATAAAGCTCCTGAAGCAAAAATACTTCCTTTACCAAAACCACCGTTTCCAGCTTCTTTAACTTCTTCTTGAGCATTAGCAAATCCGAAAGCGAATACTGCTGCTACAGATAAAATAATTTTTTTCATGTTTAGTTTAAATTTTAAAAATTTACTTGGCAAATCTATAAAAAAACCCATCGAAAAAAATTTTAGCGTAAAAAAACTATCAACAAAATACTTAAAACACGAGTAAAAAAAACACAAATAACTGATTTACAATAAATTAAATAATGTTAAAAAAATATAAAATTTTTGCCTTTTTCAAATAATTCAATTTAAAAACTAAAGTTTTTACTTACATTTTAAGATATTTTCTTCTTATTTTGAACTACACCACCTGAAATACTCATAAAAGCATACTCAAAAAACACTCAAAAAAGACGTTGATTTTAGAGGTTTTTACTACATTTACACAAATAATTCAATCATGAAAATTATCATAATAAACGGCCCGAATCTTAATCTTCTTGGTAAAAGAGAACCTGAGATTTATGGCTACGAAAGTTTCGAAGACTACTTTACGTTGTTAAAACAAAAATACACCTCTTTAGAGTTACACTATTTTCAAAGTAATATAGAAGGTGAAATAATCACCAAAATTCAAGAGACTGGATTTACTTATAACGGAATTATTCTAAATGCAGGAGCCTACACACACACATCCATTGGTATTGGTGATGCAGTAAAAGCGATTGAAACACCTGTAGTGGAAGTTCACATCTCGAACACATTTTCTAGAGAAAGCTTCCGCCATCAATCTTACATTTCACCTAATGCAGCCGGAGTTATTATTGGCTTCGGATTAAAAAGCTATGAATTGGCTATCAAATCTTTTTTATAACCCATACAACCTTTGTTAAATTAAAATCGTCATCATAGAAAAACAATCCATGAAAAAAACATTTTTACTCTTTGCCTTATTCACCACAATATTTTCCTTTTCACAAATAAAAGGAACTATTACCGACAAGACCGGACAGCCTGTTCCCTACACTACCGTAATAATTGAAAACACCTATAACGGAACTTCAGCAAACGACCAAGGGCAGTACGAATTAAACTGTAAAGAAAAAGGAAATTACACCGTAGTATTTCAATCGTTAGGCTATAAAACCAAAAAAATAACAGCGGCTATTAATGAATTCCCACACACCATAAATGTAGTTCTGGAAGATGAGAGTTATACTTTAGCGGAAATGGTTATTAAACCTAACGCCGAAGATCCCGCATATGCCATTATTAGAAGTGCTATTAAAAGCCGAAAAGCAAATTCCAATAAGAGCGATAAATTTGAAGCCGATTTTTACTCTAGAGGAATTTTTAGGGCTAAAAACATTCCTAAAAAATTTATGGGTGTTGAAGTTGGTGATATGGATGGCAACCTCGATTCAACAGGTTCCGGAATTTTATACCTCTCTGAAACGGTTTCAAAAATTGCTTTTGAAAAACCCAATAAGATAAAAGAAGAAATAATTGCTTCTAAAGTAAGTGGCAACGATAATGGTTTTAGCTTTAATACCGCTCAAGGAACTCATTATGATTTCTATGACAATTATGTAAACATGGGGTTAAATATGATTTCCCCAATTGCTGATAATGCCCTTACCTACTATAAATACAAATTGGAAAGCACTTTTGTGGATGAGTACAATCAACTTATCAATAAAATTAAGGTTATAGCACGTCGTGATAAAGAGCCCGTTTTTGAAGGATATATATATATAGTAGAAGATACTTGGGCTATTTACGCCATCGATTTGGAAAGTAAAGGCTATAGAATGCAGCAACCTATATTGGAAAACATCACATTTACTCAAAACTTCAATTATAATCCTTCCACAAAAATTTGGGCCAAAAACCAACAAACAATCGATTTTAAAGCTTCAATTTTCGGAATGGGCTTTACCGGTAAGTTTACCCATGTTTTCAGCAATTACCTTTTTAAAGATCAATTTGACAAAAAAACATTTACAAGCGAAATTGCCAAAATTGTTCCCGATGCGAACAAAAAAGATTCCATATACTGGAACTCCACTAGACCAGTTCCTTTAACCGAAGAAGAAATAACCGATTATTCGAGAAAAGATAGCATTCAAACAGTACGAAAATCGCAAACCTATTTGGATTCTATTGATGCCAAAAGCAATCGTTTTAAAATAACAAACCTAATTACAGGCTACAACTATAAAAATACATTTCATAAATGGTCGTTTAATTACAAAGGATTATTAAATGTAATGTCGCTTGGTTTCAATACGGTACAGGGTTGGAATTTCGATTCTGGTTTTTCATTTCATAAACGTAACGAAGAAAAAGGAAGTTTCACATCGATTAACACCGATATCAATTACGGATTTTCGGAAGAACGTTTTCGTATGAACGGACAATTTTTCCATCGTTTTAACAATCTAAACTACGCTAGTATAACCGCATCTGGGGGAAGTAGCATCAACCAGTTTAATAGTGCAAATCCCATTTCAAATCTGATCAATTCAATTAGCACCTTATTCTTTAAGGACAATTATGCGAAATACTACAACAAAGAATTTGCAAAAATTGGATACAGTCAAAATATTTTCAATGGAGTTTCATTAAATGGAAGTATCGAATATTCGGCTCGAAAACCACTTTTCAATACCACCGATTATGTCATACTAAAAAAAGACAAACCTTATACATCCAATAATCCGTTATTACCTACAGACAATTCGATTGCTGCAATTGAAAAACACAACTTGGTAAAAGCTGTAATAGGAACTCGAATTCGTTTTGGAAACAAATACATTACACGCCCTGATGGCAAAATCAACATTCCTAATGATGACTACCCTACACTAAGTCTCGGGTATGAAAAAGGATTTGCTGGAAGTAAAACCAATTACAATTACGACTTACTTTTTGGACAATTGGATTACGATAAAACATTTGGAAACAAAGGTGATTTCGCTATTCGTCTAAAAGGTGGAAAATTTTATAATGCCGATGGTATTTCATTTGTTGATTATAAACATTTTAATGGAAACCAAACTCACGTCGGGACATCAAACAGCTATCTTAACGTTTTTAACTTGTTGCCTTACTACAGCAACAGCACTAATGATGCTTATATTGAAACTCATTTAGAACACAACGATAAAGGATTTATCATGAATAAAATACCTTTATTAAATAAGCTACAGTGGAATTTGATTGTTGGTTTCCATCAGTTGAATGTTCCTACTTTCAAACCGTATCAGGAATATACCGTTGGATTTGATAACATTGGTTTTGGTAAATTCCGATTTTTCCGTTTTGATTATGTACGCTCCTACCAAAACGGATATCAAACTGATGGGTTTGTATTCGGTTTAAAATTCCTGAATATAATTAATTAAAATAATTAAAAGCGCACTACAACTAGTGTGCTTTTTTTATTTACAAAAAACATCATAGGCAAATCGAATCAAGGTGCCGACAACTACAACTAAAAAGAATCCACGAATAAATCCGTTTCCTTTACTAATTGCCAGTTTAGCTCCTAAAAAACCTCCTAACGCATTACAAAAAGCCATAGGCAATGCCATAGCCCAAAGAATTTTACCTTTAAGCACAAATAGGCAAATCGAACCGAAATTAGTCGCCAAATTAACCATTTTCGCATTTGCCGAAGCGTGAAGAAAATCGAATCCTAACACCGAAACAAAAGCTACTACAAAGAAGCTTCCTGTTCCCGGACCAATAAAGCCATCGTAAAAACCAACGGTAACGCTAATAAGAATTGCATAAACCAATTGCTTTTTAAAACTAAACAGCTTCTCTTGATGCTGACCGAAATTCTTCTTCACAAATGTATAAACAGCTAATAAAGTAAGAACAACCAATAGTAACGGCTTCATAAAATCGTTACTCACTTTTGTCAATACCGTAGATCCAATAAAAGCTGATACAAATGCTACAACCGACATGATTACCAACAATTTGTAATTCATTTTTACCTTTTTCAGGTATTGAAACGCTGCAAAACTTGTTCCACTAAAAGCAGGTATTTTTAAAGACCCGATAATATTGGCAACGGGCACATTGGGCAGTAGAATAAGTGCAACCGGAGTTTGAATCAAACCGCCACCACCAACAACTGCATCAACAAATCCAGCAGTAAAAGAGGCTAAACAAAGAAAAACTAGAATATCAATTGCCATAGTAAAAAGAAAAGAGCTAAATCCTAACGAATCCAGCTCTTATATAAGTTATAAAACCATAAAATTACGCACGAATAATATTAGCTCCTAAAGCTCTTAAGCGCTCATCTATTCTTTCGTAACCTCTGTCGATTTGTTCAATATTTTGAATCGTACTTGTTCCTTTTGCTGTTAAAGCTGCAATCAATAATGAAATTCCAGCACGAATATCTGGCGAACTCATTGTTGTTGCTTTTAATTGCGATTTAAAATCATGCCCCATTACCACAGCTCTATGCGGATCACACAACATAATTTTAGCACCCATATCTATAAGTTTATCTACGAAGAACAATCGGCTTTCGAACATTTTCTGATGAATCAACACATCACCTTTTGCCTGTGTAGCTACTACCAAAACAATACTCAGTAAGTCAGGCGTAAATCCTGGCCAAGGCGCATCAGCTATGGTTAAAATTGAACCGTCGATATCAGTTTTTACTTCATAACCATCTTCGTGTGATGGAATATAAATATCATCACCTCTTCGCTCTAAAGTAATTCCTAATTTTCGAAACACATTCGGAATTACCCCAAGGTTATCCCAACTTACATTTTTGATTGTAATTTCACTTTTGGTCATGGCCGCTAAACCAATCCAAGAACCTATTTCAATCATATCCGGCAAAACACGGTGCTCACAGCCACCCAATTTGTCAACACCTTCTATTGTTAACAAGTTCGAGCCAATTCCGGTAATTTTTGCCCCCATTGAGTTCAACATCTTACACAACTGTTGTAAATACGGTTCGCAAGCAGCGTTGTAAATAGTTGTTGTTCCTTCTGCTAAAACTGCAGCCATAACAATATTTGCTGTTCCAGTAACCGAAGCTTCATCCAACAACATATAAGTACCTTGCAAACGACCATCAATCTCTACACCATAAAAATGGTCGGCTCTTTCATAACGAAACTTAGCTCCTAAATTGATAAAGCCTTCGAAATGAGTATCTAAACGACGACGCCCAATTTTATCTCCACCTGGTTTTGGAATATAACCTCTACCGAAACGAGCCAAAAGCGGACCTACAATCATGATAGACCCACGTAAAGAACCACCTTCTTTTTTGAAAGCTTCTGTTTCAAGATATTTTACATTTACTTCATCAGCCTGAAAAGTATAATCTCCGGCTCCATTTTTTTGAATTTTAACACCTAAATTCCCTAAAAGGGTAATCAGTTTATTAACATCAATAATATCAGGAATATTGGTTATTCTAACTTTTTCCGAAGTCAACAAAACAGGACATAAAATTTGCAATGCCTCATTTTTTGCTCCTTGCGGAATAACTTCACCTTTCAATCGGATTCCGCCTTCTATCTTAAATGTTCCCATAGGGTCTTACAATTATTTTCGATTGTTATTATTGTTATTATTTTTATTTCTTGGGTTGAAATTTTTATTGTTGTTATTGCTTTTCACCTTCTGATTAGACCCGAATTGCGTTTTATTGGATGTCTTTTTGTTCACACGCATTAAATCGGTGGAATTGGAAAGCTCTTCATCGGTTTTCAATAGATTGATTGTCCCTCCAGAAAGTTCGTATAAATGCTCAAAAATCACTTCATCTTTAACAGTATCCTTATTCCAGCTCAAGTATGATTTTTTCATATGATTAGCAATAACCATAATTAAAGCATTTTTCAAATCACCATCTTCCCATTTGTTAGCCACATCAATCATGAATTTGATGTTATTTCCATAGAAACGATATTTAGGAAAGTTTTGAGGATACGTTAATCGTTCTGGCTTTTGCAGAAGAATTTCTTTGTTTGGGATTGGGTATGGTGAATCTACATCCAATTTAAAATCGGACATGATAAAAATTTGATCCCAAAGTTTATGTTGAAAATCAGGCACATCGCGCAAGTGCGGATTTAAACTTCCCATTACAGAAATTATATATTTCGCCGCTTTGTTTCGTTCCTCCCTATCTTTAATCTCGGTAGCCTGATCGATTAATTTCTGTAAATGTCGACCGTATTCCGGTATTATCAAATGCGGACGTTCGGCATTGTATTCAAGAAAGTGAATCGCTTCTTCAGAGTTATATTGCATTTTTGTATAGTTTATAAAGAAATAATTCCTTCTACGGAAGACAATTCTATGTATTTATCAATTACCGATTGCGCGCTTTTCATACGCACATTAACCGAAACACTCGTGTATTTTCCGGTTCTAGATTTGCTAGTATTGATAACCGCACCCATTCCGTTAAATGAATTTTCGATAACCGAAATCTTGTCTGTATCGGTATCAACAATAAATTTAAATAAATATTCGGAAGGCCAAATGGTAGAATTAATTAATTCTTCTTTAAGTCTTTGATAAAATTCTTCTGTTTTCTTATCCATCATCAAAAAATAAAAGCAAATATACATTAGACTTATCAATTTTGAATACAGTTCTAATGAGTTTTTAACCAACTTAACAACGAATATTCTAAAAAGAGATTATACTTTAAAACAAAAAAATGTAAATTTGCCCCTTATTTCAAAAAAGTGGCTCAGGAAATTGTTGTAATTATCGGCGGACCGGGTTCTGGAAAAACCACTATTATTGATGGTTTAACCCAAAAAGGATACATTTGTTATCCCGAGGTTTCGCGCGAAGTAATTTACGAAGCTCGCAAACAAGGCATCGAGCAATTGTTTCTTGAAAAACCGCTTTTATTCAGTGAATTGCTTTTAGAAGGTCGAAAAAAACAATACCATAATGCCACTCAAGAAGACGCTAAAATTGTTTTTATAGATCGTGGCATTCCAGATGTTTTAGCCTATATGCACTACATTGGCGATGCTTATCCTGCTTTTTTTGATCAAGCTTGCAAAGAGCATAAATATTCCCACATTTTCATTCTTCCGCCTTGGGAAGAAATCTACACTAGTGACGATGCGCGTTATGAAACCTACGAACAAGCCGTATTAATACACAAACATCTGATAGAAACATACGAGAATTACGGCTACAAACTTACAGAAGTTCCAAAAGGCACTTTGGAACAACGTATCGATTTCATACTTGAAAATCTTGTGAAATAACTATATTCGTATTTCATTTATTAGCCATTGGAAGCCTTAGAAATTCTTAAAAAATATTGGAATTACGAAACCTTCAGAAACCCTCAGGATAAAATTATTCAATCGGTTTTAGAAGGAAAAGACACTTTTGCACTACTTCCTACCGGAGGCGGAAAATCGATTTGCTTTCAGGTTCCAGCATTAATGAAAACCGGAATTTGCTTAGTCATTTCACCGCTAGTAGCATTAATGAAAGACCAAGTTCAAAACTTGAACAACCGCAATATTAAAGCTATTGCCTTAACTGGCGGAATCTCTGCTGATGAAACTACAGAATTATTGGACAATTGTCAGTTTGGAAATTACAAACTACTTTATGTTTCTCCAGAACGATTACAATCGGATTGGATTTTAGAACGAATTAAAAGCTTACCTGTTAACCTCATCGCTGTAGATGAAGCACATTGTGTTTCGCAATGGGGACATGATTTTCGTCCGGCCTATTTAAAAATATCCAAACTCAAAGACTATTTTCCAGGTGTTCCGTTTCTAGCTTTAACCGCAACAGCAACACAAAGAGTGCAAGACGACATTTGTACTCATTTAAAATTAGACAAGCCTCAATTTTTTAAAAAATCGTTCGCCCGTGAAAATTTAGCTTATATGGTTTTCAAAACCGAAGACAAACTGCATCGGGTACAACAAATTTTGACAAAAAATCCAGCACCGGCAATTATATACGTTCGAAACCGAAAAGGATGTCATGATATCACCACACAACTTACAAGCCTTGGTTTTAAAAGTACTTTTTACCATGGCGGGTTAACTTCGAAAGAAAAAGAAAAAAACATGCAGGCTTGGCTGAATGACGACGTACAAGTTATGGTTGCCACAAATGCATTCGGAATGGGCATTGACAAACCCAATGTTAAAACCGTTATTCATGTTCAATTACCGGAAAGCCTAGAAAGCTATTATCAAGAAGCCGGAAGAGCCGGTAGAAATGGTGAAAAAGCGTATGGAATACTACTGCTTTCTCCATCCGATATAAAAGCAACCGAAAATCAGTTTTTAGAGGTTTTACCCAATAAAGATTTTTTAAAAAACGTTTACATCAAACTGAACAATTATTTTCAAATTGGATATGGAGAAGGTATCAATGAAAGTTTTTCGTTTAACCTGAATGCTTTTTGTCATCAATATCAATTTCCAACACTAAAAACTTATAATGCGCTACAATTTTTAGACAATCAAGGCATCTTAACATTATCTAAGGAATTTTCGGAAAAATTAACTATTCGTTTTTTATTAGACAGTCGAGAAATGCTACGTTACCTTAGCTTAAACCCTTCCGATGAGCCTATACTAACAACTATTTTACGGAATTATTCTGGAGTTTACGAAATAGAAACACCACTTAACACGAGTTTCATTGCCAAAAAATCGAATACATCCGAAGAAAAAGTTATTGCAGCTCTAAAAAGCATGCAAAAAAACGAAGCTTGCCTGCTTACCGTACAAACCAACGATAGCAGTTTATTGTTCAATGAAGTACGGGAAGATGACCGAACAATTAACCGAATTTCAAAGTATTTAGAAATTCAAAATGACATTAAAAAAGAACAATACAAATCGGTTGTTGCCTATATCGAAAATGAAAGCGAATGCAAGAGCAAAATAATTTTACGCTATTTTGGAGAAAACACAAGTACTGATTGCGGCATTTGTTCGGTTTGTATTCAAAAAACAAAGAAGAAACTAAACCCAGCAGAAGTAGCAAGTCAAATAATCAAAGTACTAGCAAATACAGCATTAACCTCAAGAGAAATTGAAAATATACTGGAATTACCTTCAGAGGAAATTATCTTTGCATTACAATTATTAATAGAAAATGGTCAAATAACCATTAATAATCGAAATCAATTTAGCATACAATAATGGAAAAATTACGCATCGTTTTCATGGGAACTCCAGAGTTTGCCGTTGGAATTCTGGATACCATATACAAAAACAACTTTGAAATTGTAGGTGTTATTACCGCAGTAGACAAACCAGCTGGACGCGGACAAAAAATAAAATATTCGGCAGTAAAAGAATATGCATTGGAGAAAAACCTTCGCTTATTGCAGCCAACCAATTTAAAAGACGAAACTTTTCTAGCCGAATTAAAAAGTCTAAATGCCAATTTACAGGTGGTGGTGGCTTTTCGAATGCTACCCGAAGTGGTATGGAAAATGCCAAAACTTGGAACATTTAATTTACACGCATCGTTACTCCCAGAATACCGAGGTGCAGCACCAATTAACTGGGCTATCATCAACGGCGAGACAAAAACCGGTGTAACTACTTTTTTCATTGATGACAAAATTGATACCGGCGCGATGATTTTAAGCGATGAATTAGAAATTGGAACAAATGAAACTGCAGGAGAACTCCACGATCGATTAATGTTATTGGGTAGCGAAACCGTTTTA
This sequence comes from Flavobacterium sp. IC2-16, assembly GCF_055521455.1. Lineage (NCBI taxonomy): Bacteria > Pseudomonadati > Bacteroidota > Flavobacteriia > Flavobacteriales > Flavobacteriaceae > Flavobacterium > Flavobacterium sp. IC2-16. The sequence continues at coordinate 642,902 of NZ_CM145480.1, forward strand.
AAAACTTTGAAACACATTGAAGATGGAAATGTAAAAACTACATTGCAACCTAATAATACAGACATTAAAACGGCTTACAAACTGAATAAAGATAATTGCAAAATTGATTTTGGCAAGACGGGTCAAGAAATCTACAATCTTATTCGCGGATTATCGCCATATCCTGCTGCTTGGTGTTTTATAAAAGACAACGATCAGGAATGGAATGTAAAAATCTACGAAACATTGTTTGAAGAAGAACACCATTCAATTCCAACCGGCACTATTATTACAAACAAGAAAGAATTAAATATAGCCCTTGAAAAGGGTTATTTAAAAGTTTTGAGTTTACAGTTTCCAGGAAAAAAACGAATGACGGCATCGGAGCTTTTAAACGGAGTTTCGTTTTCCGAAAAAGCCATAGCGCTGTAAGCCCTAGAAACACTACAACTACAGAAATATTGAAAAAAACAAGCAACTTTATTAACAATTCAGGTAACTTATCAACATTTTTGAAGAAAAAAGTCTAAAAAACTGAAAAACACTTGTGTAATCGGGAAATTCATATAAATTTGTAGGACATTAATTAATTAATCAATCTATTAATAACTATTTATTATGAACAAATCAGAATTAATCGATGCAATCGCTGCAGACGCAGGTATCACTAAAGCAGCTGCTAAATTAGCTTTAGAATCTTTCTTAAAAAACGTTGAAGGAACTTTGAAAAAAGGTGGAAGAGTATCTTTAGTAGGTTTTGGATCTTGGTCAGTTTCTAAAAGAGCTGCTAGAGAAGGTAGAAACCCTCAAACAGGTAAAACTATCAAAATTGCTGCTAAAAATGTAGTAAAATTCAAAGCTGGAGCTGACTTAGAAGGTTCTGTAAACAAAAAATAATTTGTGCTTTACAATATAAGCCCCGATTATTCGGGGCTTTTTTTTTACTTTTCAACGATTTTATTTTGGGCTGATAGATATTTTTTGTTAAATTTAATTCAATTCCGCTGGAGGATTGTTAAACGCTAACCTTAAACCTGCAAGAAGATGATATCAACCAAACCAAAAAAAGGAAATTTGCTCATTGCAGAACCTTCAATTATAGGAGATCTTTCTTTTAACAGATCTGTAGTTTTATTGGCCGATCACAACACAGATGGCTCGGTTGGTTTTATACTAAACAAGCCTCTTCGTTATACTATTCATGATTTAATTCCCGAAATAAACGCCAATTTCAAAATATACAACGGAGGTCCAGTTGAACAGGACAATCTGTACTTCATTCATAATATTCCAGAACTAATTCCAGATAGCATTGAAATATCAAGTGGAATTTATTGGGGTGGTGATTTCGAATATACCAAAAACCTCATCAATCAAGGATTAGTTAAACGAAATAACATTCGTTTCTTTTTAGGATATACAGGTTGGGATTCACATCAATTGGAAGATGAACTTGAAGAGAATTCATGGATTGTTTCCAACAATGGTTATGCCAATAAAATCATTGGTAAATCGGCAACCCACTTTTGGAAAGAAAAAATCATGGAACAAGGCGGTGATTACCTTATTTGGTCTAACGCACCCGAAAACCCGATTCTTAATTAAATTATCCCAAACGAATTTGCGCATTCAAGCGTGTAAGTAATTCTGATGCCAAAGCAGAACCGTATTCTTTTTTACGATATTTAGAGATTGGCTGAATGCCGTGAATCACATTAGTTAAAAATAATTCATCTGCTTTTTGCAAATCAAAAGGAGAAATTGAAGTCTCGAGCACTTCCAAATGGTCCATTTTTTGGGCAATAGCCAAAATTTGTTTTCGCATTATTCCGTTTAAACAACCATCAGTAATTGGAGGCGTAATTAATGTGTTACCCGTAAGCATAAACAAATTACTTTGCAGGGCTTCTACTATGTTTTTATCATCATTCATTAGTAGGCAATTTGCATAGCCGTTTTCATGAGCAAAAATACTTCCTGTTACTTGAACCAATTTATTATTACTCTTTATAGTAGACAACAACTGTTTGGTTACATAAAAATCTTTGAACAACTCTACTTCATATTCGTTATTCGGAATAGTGTAAAGCGAATTATCAAGAGGTGAAGCCGTTACAATAAATTCAACATTGTTAGACTGAGGCAAATAAAAACCTCCCGATTGCCTAAAAACTGAAAAACGCAAACGATACGACGAAGCAGAATCATAATTCGAAACCAAATCAAGCAACTGACGTTCAAAAAACTCCATTGTAAAGTTCATAGGAATTTCCATTCGAACTATTCTCATTGAAGCCATCAACCTGAAGTAGTGATCTTCTAGAAAAAGTACTTTCCCATCTAACACTTTAATGGTTTCAAAAACAGCATCTCCATACAGAAACCCTCTATTTTCTTGAATTGCAATTGCAGCCGATTCGACTAGTTGTCCGTTATAATTAATCATAAAAAAAGCCCTGATAAATCAGGGCAAATATAACCTTTATAAATTGAAATTAAACAGATCCTATTACATGTTTTAAGTCAGAAATCTGATTTTCCCAAAGTTGTTTGGCTTCGTCCAAATCATTCTCTTCAGCAAAGTCAACAACCATTAAGGACACATCTTTAGTGATTTCATCTTCTAAAATTCGAAGTTCAAAATAATACTCTGCATCTTTATTTTCTTCGTCAACCCAGCGAAACTTCACTTTTTCACCTGTTTTTTTTGAGGCTAAACGGGCTTTTTCCTGCGAATCATCCCAAATAAAGGTGAAAAACTCTCCACGGGAGTTAACATTATTAGCAAACCATTCTTGCAATCCTGAAGGTGTAGATATATATTGATATAGTAGTTGAGGCGATGACATAATGGGGAACTCTAATTCGTATCTTACTTTACCTTCCATATTACTTATTAAATTTGCCGAAATATATAGTAATTACTCAAATAAAAAAAGGAAATTGAAAAAAAATGAAAAAAATATTTTTTTCAAAAAATATATTTGGAAGCTATTAATTATGTTTTATATTTGCACCCGCATTCAGGAAGAATGTAAGACCAACATTTGGCGAGGTAGCTCAGTTGGTTAGAGCGCAGGATTCATAACCCTGAGGTCACGGGTTCAACTCCCGTCTTCGCTACAAAAAAGTAAACCCTAACTAATCAAATAGTTAGGGTTTTTTTATTTAGAAAAAACTACGCCATTTACACTTTACTCATGTTTTTTTTCAATTTCTTATTGAAACGTTATTCATCGAAAATAAAATTCGATTTATCGAAAAGATGCTATAATATTGAACTCACTGTTAATTTATCATTAGTTTAGTCATGTATTCCAAAAACAAAACCTATTAATAACATCATTGTTATTAATGAAACAACCTTATGTCATACCACAGCATAAGAATCGTTTCAAATAGGAACCCAGAGATTTAACAAACAAACAAATTGTTTAACATTAAACTCTGCAGTTATGAAAAAAAGCTACTATTTTGGAATCTTACTTCTACTTCTTACAGCCTTTTCTTATGGACAAGACTGTCTGATACAAAAAAGTGTTTCGGATGACGAAATCTGTGCCGGAGAAAACGCTTCAATTGTACTTAGTAATGCAGATGTAGGTTCAACATACGATTTAATGGATGGTGCAACAGTAATTGCATCTCAAACTCAACTCACTGTTGGTGATTTAACATTCATTGTGAGTCCGAGTAGCACAACCTCCTATCATATTTATAACACTACATTAGGTTGCGATTATACCGATCTAGGTATTGTAACCGTAAATCCTATTCCAAATGCAATTGCAACCAATCCGAATCAAGAAAGATGTTCAGGGGCTTCAATAGCAGCCATGAATTTTTCGGGTTCTGTTGCAGGAACAATTTACAACTGGACAAGAGATAACACTACAAATGTAGCCGGAATAGCTAATTCGGGCAGTGGAAACATAACAGGTGCATTAACCAATACTACCACAACCCCACAAACAGTTACTTTTACCATAATTCCAACAGCCAATGGTTGCACAGGAAGTCCTATATACACAACTGTTTTAGTTAATCCTACACCCGATGTTTCATCTAACATCAGCAGTCAAACTATCTGTTCTGGAAATTCCATTGCAGCTATTTTATTTTCCGGAACTGTTTCGGGCACAACATTTAATTGGACTCGAAACAACGGTGCAATTGTAACTGGGATTGCCGATTCTGGAACTGGAGACATTAGTGGCTCACTAACCAACACTACTACAACTCCTCGAACGGTAACCTTTACCATTACACCTAATGCAAATGGATGCAATGGAACACCAATAACCGTAACGGTAACCGTAAATCCAACACCCGTAATCAGCTCATCTAATCCCAATCAAATTAAATGTTCTGGAAACTCTGTTAGTAGTTTTGGAATATCTTCCAATGTTGGTGGAACAACTTACGATTGGACAAGAGATAATACCGTAGATGTAACTGGAATAGCTGATAATGGCACCGGAACGATAAGCGGTTCGTTAACTAACACAACCAATATTCCTCAAACTGTAAATTTCACAATTACCCCTACGGCTAACGGATGTCCTGGAAACCCTATATCGGTTTCGGTACTTGTAAATCCAAAACCTGTCGCTTCAGCATCTCCTCAAACGCAAAATATCTGTTCTGGCGATGCAATTTCAACAATTGCTTTATCCAGCAATGTTACTGGAACAACCTATACTTGGACAAGAAGCAACACCACTAACGTTACTGGAATAAGCAACACTGGAAGTGGAGATATTTCAGGAACATTAATTAACAATACAACTGCAAATCAAACGGTAAACTTTACAATTATTCCCTCTTATAGTTCTTGTAATGGTTCAAGTATAACCGCAACGGTAATTGTTTATCCAACTCCAACTGTTGCAACAACAAATCCATCGCAAACTATATGCTCAGGTAGTGCAATATCAACTATAGCATTTACTGGTATTTCCGGCACAACATATAACTGGACTAGAAACAACACCACAAATGTTATTGGCATCGCTAATAGTGGAAGTGGCAGTATTGTTGGAACATTATCAAATACAACTTCAACACAACAAACGGTTCAATTTACAGTTACACCAACACGAAATGGATGTGATGGAACACCTTTAATAGCAGAAGTAATCGTTGAAGCAACTTCTTTTGGAGGAGATGTAACTATATCCCGACCAAATGCTCCTACACCTGTTAATGTAACAACCGAATGTCACAATGCTAATGGGATTTTATATTTAAGTGGTCATCGTGGAAATGTTGTACGTTGGGAATTTTCAACCGATGCAGGATTAACTTGGAGTCCGATTGCCAATACCGCTGACACTTATAACTACGCAAACATAACACAGACTACTATTTTTAGAGCTGTTGTACAAAACGGAGGTCCTAGTTGCCCTGTTGCTTATTCCACATCTTCAATGATAAACGTTATCCCGAATATAAAACCAGCTCCTGTAGTAGCAACTCCTTCTACAATCTGTAACGGAGGTTCATCCACTTTAACTGCAACTAGTGGCTATGCAACCAGTGGAACTCTAGCCAGTGGAGGCTCATTCAGTAATTCAAATCCAGCAGGTTGGGCAGTTGGCGGATGCGGAAATTGTTTAAATGCAGGTTCCAGCAACACCAATCCGAATCCATGGCAATTAAGTGCTACTAATGGCGGTACGTATTCTGGAATTAACTATACTTCAAGTGGTAAATTTGCAATAGCTAATGGCGCTTTTACTTCATACTTATACACTCCTGTTTTCAACACCTTCGGATTAACAACTGCAACATTATCATTTGCTGATGCTTATAATATTCAACCGGGAGCTTCAATTGCAATACAAATTTCTGTTAATGGAGGCGCTTACACTACACTTTGGTCGGCAAACGGACCTGCAACACGTACGCCTTATACGAATTTCAACACCAACGGAAGAACACTAAATCTTAACGCTTATCTTGGTCAACCAAATTTACGAATCCGTTTTGCTTATTTTGGCAACACAGGAAGTTCTTGGGCAGTTGATAATATTGAAATTCCAGATGTTCCAACAAACTTATCGACACAGTGGGTGGATGCCACAAACGGTAGTGTTTTAAGCTATAATTCCACAATAATTGTTAGTCCTACCGTTACAACTACATACGCGGTAACTTCATTTTTAAATGGCTGTAATAGCTTTGGTACTGACGGAACAGCCTATGTAACTGTAAATGTAAATCCTAGACCAACTGCTTTAATCTCACAAGACCAATATGTATGTTTTGGTGGAACTGCAACGTTTACAGTACATTTTACTGGAAATGGTCCGTATCGTTTCACTTTATTCAACGGAACAACATCGACGGTTTATTCGAATATTACCCCCAATGCTAGTGGCGATTATACATTTAGCATTCCAAATATGACAATAACACGAACTTATACCATTACGGCTTTAAACGATTCAAAATGTACTGCCATAACCGATGACATTGACGATTCCTCTGTTACGGTAACCGTTTTAGATGGAACTCCAGGGGTATGGACAGGCTTAGTTAGTACCGATTGGTTTGATTGCAGAAACTGGCAAAGAGGATTGCCATCGGCCACAATTGATGCATTAATCCCAACTGGTAGTCCAAGAATGCCGGTAATAGATCCGCTAAGTCCATATGCAGCTGCTTATAGCAATATTGCTTCTGCACGAGACATTACAATAAGTGTAGGTACTTCTGTAACCATGATGCCAAATTCCAACTTATACATTAAACGAAATTGGATGAACAGCGGAACCTTCATTCCTGGAACCGGAACAGTAACTTTTAACAGTTCCACTAACAATCAAGTTCAGTATATGAATACTGCACCGGAAAACAACTTCTCCGAAAACTATTACAATCTTACCCTTGAATGTACTAATGGAGCCAAAGGTGTTTATACGCAAAATCTTTTCCGATTAACTGTTGCCAACAATTTAACACTAACCAGCGGTGATTTACGATTAACTGGTGAAGCTCAATTAATTCAAAATGGAAGCGCCCCTAATCCTTCGGGCGGCACTGGTAATCTTTTAAGAGACCAACAAGGTACAATGAGTAGTTATCATTATAATTATTGGTGCTCTCCTGTAAGTAACAACAACACCAATTACACAATTGCTAGCGTATTAAAAGATGGTACAAATTCCGATGCTAATCCTTTTAATCCAGGACCAATTAGTTTTGGGGATGGATGGAATTATTCCGACGGTCCATTAACTAGCCCAATTAAAATAAGCAACCGATGGCTATATAAATATACTGCGGTAAGTACAAGTTATTTCTCTTGGCAACCTATAGGAAGTACGGGATCATTAAAAGTTGGCGAAGGATTTACCATGAAAGGTGTTACTGGTTCGGCTGCAAATACCGATTATCAAAACTATGTTTTCAAAGGCAAACCTAACAATGGAGATATTAACTTAAATGTAGCACTAAATCAACTTTATTTGATTGGAAATCCTTATCCATCTGCTTTAGATGCCGATACTTTTATTAAAGACAATATTCGAGATGGAGGAAACGCCGCTACAAACGTTTTCAACGGTGCTCTATATTTTTGGGATCATTTTGGTGGATATTCACACTTATTAAATCAATATGTTGGTGGATACGCAACGTATACACTGATGGGCGGTACGGTGGCTATTTCAAACGATCCGTTAATTAACAATAACAATACAACAGGCACAAAAATCCCTAAACGCTATATAGCAGTAGCACAAGGATTTTTCATCCGAACTGACATTGGCGAAACCAACGCTAATTTATCAAATCCAATTACTGGAGGTACCGTTACAATTAGAAACAGTCAACGTGCTTTTAGAAGTGAATCGCCTTCTAGTTCCATTTTCTTTAGAAATCAAAACCAAGATGACGATATAGATACGCGACAAAAAATTCGCCTTTCATTTGAATCGCCAAGTGGTTTACGCAGAAATTTACTTGTAGGTGCCGATAAAAATACTACCAATGCTTTTGATATTGGTTATGACGGCCCAATGATTGATGTAAATAACGAAGACATGTATTTGGATATCTCAAATGGCAAATTTGTTATTGAAGCTGTACCAGATTTCAATTTAGACCGCGTTATACCTATTGGCATTAAAATCGCAAACAGTGGTATCAGTAAAATAAAAATTGAAAACTTAGAAAATATTCCAAATGATTTTCAAATTTATTTATTCGATAATGAAACTGGACTTTATCACGATTTAAGAGCAAATGATTTTGAAGCTAACCTTCCAATTGGAGAACTTACAAATCGTTTTTCTATTCGTTTCACAAATGTGCTCTTGAATACAGAAAACCAAGAATTACCAAACGATTTATTGGTTTATGTTAACTCCGATAATGTTTTAAATATTAAAAACAACAGCATTGGATTAACCGTTCAATCGGTTGAATTATTTAGCATATTAGGACAGGCTGTAAAAAAATGGGATGTTGAAAATGACATTCAGCCAAACATAACGCTGCCAATACATCATGTACGTTCTGGAGTCTACATTGTAAACATTAAAACTTCCAACGGTTTATTTAGTAAAAAAATAATCCTCAAATAATAAAAAAAGCCCTTAATAAGGGCTTTTTTTTATTTTAAAATTTCTTTAAGCTCATCATAGCTCACTTTTCTCTGTTCACCCGATGCCAAATCTTTTAAGGCAAATTGATTGTTTGCCATTTCGTCGCCTCCAACAAGCACAGCATATGGAATTCCTCGTTTATCGGCATGCTGAAATTGTTTTCCAATTTTAGTATTATCCGGATACATTTCTACTTTAATGCCTTCTTTACGCAATTTAGAAATAGCATGCATCGAATACAACGCTTCTGCATCACCAAAATTCAAAAACAACGCTTTGGATGTTGACGTTACTGTTTCAGGAAAAAGGTTCAATTCGTCTAACACTAAGTAGATTCTATCCAATCCAAATGAAATACCTACTCCACTCATATTTTTCAATCCGAATATACCCGTTAAATCATCATAACGACCTCCACCACCAATTGAGCCCATAGCTACCGATTTTGGTGCTGTAACTTCAAAGATTGCCCCAGTGTAATAATTTAAACCGCGCGCCAAGGTTACATCTAAATCTAAAATCGATTTATCTAATCCCAACGCAAGCACATTATCACATATAAACTTTAATTCTGCTACACCTTTCATTCCTTCTTCAGAACTGACTAATAATGCAGACAATTTTTCAATTTTCTCAGCAATTGTTCCCGTAAAGTTGAACAACGGTTGTACTTTTTCCAAAGCAGCTTCAGAAATTCCTTTTTCAAGCATTTCCTTCTTCACGCCATCTTCCCCAATTTTATCCAGTTTATCCAGTGCAACTGTAAAATCGATTAATTTATCTGATGCTCCGATAACTTCAGCAATTCCTGAAAGGATTTTTCTATTGTTGATTTTAATTGTAGCACCTTCAAGACCTAACGCAGAAAAAACGCTATCATACAATTGCACCAATTCTACCTCTTGCCATAACGAATTTGACCCTACTACATCGGCATCGCATTGATAAAATTCTCTAAAACGTCCTTTTTGAGGTCGGTCGGCACGCCAAACCGGCTGAATTTGGTATCGTTTGAATGGAAATTCAATTTCATTTTGGTGCTGTACCACATAGCGCGCAAACGGAACGGTTAAATCGTAACGCAAGGCTTTTTCTGAAATTTGGGATGTCAATTTCAAACTCTCACGATTCTTCAAAAAATCTTCGTTGACTTTAGCCAAATAATCACCAGAATTCAGAATTTTGAATATCAAACGATCGCCTTCTTCTCCATATTTTCCCATTAACGTTTCCGAATTTTCAAAAGTTGGAGTTTCAATAGGTTGATACCCAAACTTCTCAAAGTTCGATTTAATAATAGAAAATATATAGTTTCGCTTTGCAACTTCTGCAGGTGAAAAATCACGGGTTCCTTTTGGAATACTTGGTTTTTGAGCCATTATAAATTTAGAATTTAGAATTTAGAATTCTGAAAAAGAGAAATCTAAATGTTTTTTGTATTGCTAATTCTGTTTTTTGTGTTCTTTAAAGTTGTTACAAAAATAGCTGTTAATTCATTAGCTTCATTTAAAAGTTATTTCAAATCATTATCATCAACAACTTTTAACTCCTGAAGTACTTCTAACCAAAACAGAGATTCGTCAGTTTCTTCTAAAACAATATTCATTTTAGACAAATATTCTTTATCACTTCTAGCTCTTAACGAGGCTCTATAATTTGCTCCTACTGAACTTCCAGATTTCCCTAACTGATTCGAAATGACTCTTGTTGAATTTTTTATTGGAATAGTATCGACCAAATTCAAAATTGAGACTGTAAACGATTTTGTCCGTTTTTTTAAGTCAAATTCTTTCATCGCTATTTTCTTGCAAATATCGAATATATTGAGTTGTATTAAAATCTATTTTTACACTTTCTGAATTCTAAATTCTAAATTCTCACTTTCAGAATGTAACAAATAATGTATTTTAGTGACAAATTGCTATTATGCTGAAAGTCGGATTATTTAGAGAAAATACCAAAATAGCATTGGATTCCATTCGAACCCATTTGCTACGAACCATACTTACCGTTTTAATTATTGCCATTGGAATAACCGCATTGGTTGGAGTTTTGACTTTGGTTTCTGCTTTAAAGAACACTATTTTAAAGGATTTTGCCTCGATGGGTGCCAATACATTTTCCATTAGTCAATACGATTTTTCAGAACAAATGAGAAGAAATGATGGCGAAGAAAAAGTAAATCCGATTATTAGTTATCCGCAAGTAAAAGCTTTCAAAGAAAAATACGAATATCCATTTACTTCAACTTCTGTATCGTTTACAGCTACCAGTACTGCAGAAATTAAATACGAATCGGAAAAAACAGACCCAAAAGTATCGGTTTTAGGTATTGATGATGTTTTTCTACCAAATAAAGGTCTTGAAGCAGTAAAAGGAAGAAACTTTACAGGTTTTGACATTGAAAACAACAATTTCGTTTGCATACTGGGTTCTGATGTAGATAAAGATCTTTTTAAAGATGTCAACCCTATAGACAAAACGATTTCTATACGTGGTGCGAAATTTAAAGTTATTGGCGTTCTAAAAGAAAAAGGTTCAACCTTTGGAAACAGCCAGGATTTTAGAGTTTTAATTCCGATTCAAATTGCACGTTCGATTTTTTCGGCACCTAACATCAATTACGACTTGAGTGTTATGATTGCCAACAAAGATTTAATGGATCAAGCAGTGGACAATGCCATCATTACCATGCGTAGGGTTCGAAAATTAAATCCCGTAGAAAAAAACAACTTTGGCGTAGAACGAAGCGACGAACTTATCAACACATTATTATCCAACACGGAAGTATTAGGTATTAGTGCATGGGTAATTGGTATTATTACCGTTTTTGGCTCCTCCATCGCATTAATGAACATTATGCTTGTTTCGGTAACGGAACGTACTCGAGAAATTGGCGTTAGAAAGTCGCTTGGTGCTAAAAAAAGTACTATTGCATGGCAATTTTTCACCGAAACTTTAGTGATTGGACAAATTGGAGGTTTTGTTGGAATTTTACTTGGTTTGCTAGTTGGCTACGGACTTTCTGCTGCGTTAAGTTTCAGTTTTTCTATTCCGTGGATGGCAATTATTGCAGCCGTTATTACCTCATTAATTGTAGCTTTATTCTCTGGACTTTATCCAGCAATTAAAGCCTCAAAATTAGATCCTGTTGAAGCTCTACGATATGAGTAATTAGAAAATATCGATAAGCAATAAAACATTACACCTTGGTTTTCCAATTACCTAGAAGCATACGATCATTCCCGTAAATATCTTTTCGGAGTTCAATAGCTTGAAAATTATGTTTTTGCAACAGCTCAACCATTTCGTTACCTAAATACTGATTGATTTCAAAATAAAGCTGTCCGTTCTCCATAAGATTTAACGTTGCCAAATTGGTAATTTTTCGATAAAAAAGTAAGGCATCATCATCTTCAACAAACAAAGCCAAATGAGGTTCAAAAGCTAAAACATTCTTTTTGATTTCTTCCTTTTCTAAGTTGCGAACATAGGGCGGATTAGAAACAATAATATCGAAAGACTCGTTTAGGTTATCGGTTTCAAGTACGCTCTGATGTAGAAAAGTGATTGAAACATCGTTTCGTTTGGCATTTTTGCGCGCAGTATCAAGCGCTTTTTCGGAGACATCCATTGCAAACACTTTTGCATTTGGAAGGTTTTTTGCCAAAGCAATAGCAATACATCCCGTTCCGGTACCAATATCTAAAATTTTAATTGGCTTTGTTTTATTATTGTTAGTATTCGAAAGAATCCAATCTACCAATTCTTCTGTTTCAGGCCTTGGAATCAATGTGCTTTCGTTAACATAAAAAGGCAAACCATAAAATTCGGTTTCTCCTAATATATATTGAATTGGTTTCTCTTCTTTCAATTGTGCTAAAACGGTTTCCCATTGCAACAATTGCATTCCGTCAATTTCAACGTTAGGATTTAAAGCAAGATCAACTCGCTTCATACTGTGAAACGCTTCCAATAGAATATAAAAGAAACTATCTATTTCCTGCTCATCATAAATTGAAGCAAGTTCATTGGAAAAATTGTATTTATAATCTTTTAGCAGCATTTCACTTTTTAAATTTCATTGCGAAATTAATCAATAATTATAATTGTTTTATCATCCATACCGGGCACGCAGAATGCCCTGTACATCCCATTGGAGAATCAAGATATTCAAATCCCGATTTCACATACAGTTTTTGTGCTGCAACCATATACGGCATTGTTTCCAAGTAGCATTTTGCATATCCGAATGCTTTAGCTCTGTTCAAACAAATTTCCATCATTTTGGTACCAATGCCGAGTCCGCGTGTTTTTGGAAGAAAATACATTTTCTGCAATTCACAAACCGTTGAATCTCCATTAGCCAACGGTGCAATTCCGGCACAACCGATAATCTCCCCATCACATTCAACCACATAATAGGCTGAACGTTCAGCGGCATAGGTTTCAAACATACAATCCAATTGAGGATCGGCATATGCAGTTCCCACTTTAGGCACATCAAACTCTTCTAAAACCGTTCGAATTACCATTGCAACTGCCGAATTATCACTTTTATCGATTTCTCGTAATATCACCTTATTCATTGTACGAAAATAACTTATTTTTGTCGAGTGAAGATACATGAAACCCAATTGAAAAAAAAGAATATTCAATACGGAATAAAAGTATCTTTAAGAAGATGAGGCAAACCATGATGAAACCGGATGAAAAATACATGAAACGCTGCATTGAACTGGCTAAAAATGGCTTGGGCACAACCTATCCTAATCCGTTAGTAGGTAGCGTAATTGTATATAATGACACTATAATTGGTGAAGGTTGGCACAGAAAAGCTGGCGAACCACACGCCGAAGTTCATGCTATAAATTCCGTTAAGGATAAAACAGTATTGGCTAAATCGACTATTTATGTTAGCTTAGAACCTTGCAGTCATTATGGAAAAACACCACCTTGTTGCGATTTGATTTTAAAACATCGTATCCCAAATGTAGTAATTGGCACTGTCGATCCTTTTGCAAAAGTTGCCGGAACGGGAATAAAAAAATTAATTGAAGCCGGAACAAATGTAACGGTTGGTATTTTGGATGAAGAATGCAGCGAATTAAACAAACGCTTTTTTACTTTCCATCAAAAAAAACGACCTTATATCGTTTTAAAATGGGCTGAAACCCAAGATGGTTATATTGCTCCACTGGAAAAAAAAGAAAAAAAACCAGTTTGGATTACCAATTCATTTTCCAGACAATATGTTCACAAATGGAGAACCGAAGAGCAATCAATTTTAGTTGGAACGCAAACCGTTTTGGATGATAACCCCAAATTAAATGTTCGCGACTGGAAAGGAAACAATCCCGTTCGAGTTACGATTGATAGAACTGGAAAAATTTCAAACGAATATCACATTAAAGACAATTCTGTAAAAACAATCGTGTTAACAGAACAGAATTTTTTCACGAATACTGATCAAATATTTTACGAAAATTGTAACTTTGATGTTCTGCTCGTGAGTAATGTTACCGAGATTCTTTTTCGGAATGAAATACAATCGGTACTTATAGAAGGAGGCAGAAAAACACTACAGGCGTTTATAGATGCTAATGTTTGGGATGAAATACGAGTTTTTAAAGGAAATTTACATTTTAACAAAGGAATAACGGCACCAAATTTTACAGGAGAATTAACCGAGAAGCAGACGATTTTGGATGACGAACTTTTAATATTCAGAAACCTATGATTGACACAATTATCTTTGATTTTGGTAACGTTTTTATCAATTTGAGCCAGGAGGCTCCCTTTGATCATATGCGTAAAATAGGCTTAGTATGTTGGAACGAAGATTTGGACAGTCTAAACAAACGCTATGAAAAGGGTAAAATTGACGAATTAGAATTTTTTACGGCATTCCAGCGCTTTATTCCGAATAAAGAAGTCGAAGAAATTCGTGAAGCTTGGAATGGCATTTTAATGGATTTCCCATTATATCGCTTAGAATTTCTACAGCGTCTATCTCAAAAATACAGACTTTTTTTACTCAGCAATACGGATCGTACACACATTGATAAATTTGAACATAAAGTTGGAATGACTTTTAGTCGTGAATTTTATCAATGTTTTGAAAAAGTATACTTTTCATTCGAAATAGGATTACGCAAACCCGATCCAGAAATTTTCAATTATATTATCAATCGCCACGATTTAAATCCGAAGCGAACTCTTTTTGTAGACGACAACAAACACAATACAGAAGTTGCCGCTAATTTGGGCATGCACGTTTGGAATTTAGAAGTTGGCAAAGAAGATGTGGTTGATTTATTTGAAAAAAGCTGGTAATTGATAGTGGAAAAAGACACCTATAAAACACTATCCGCACCTTCTGAAGAAGTTTTATACAAAGAAAAAAACAGTAAGTTTTTTGGCTACGCTTATCCTGTAACTTCAGAAGATGACGTAAAAATTATTCTAGAAGAACTACGAAAACAACACTATTCCGCAAGACATTGGTGTTATGCCTTTCAGCTAGGAACCGATAATACCTATTATCGAGCTAACGATGATGGCGAACCAAACAATTCGGCAGGAATGCCTATTTACGGTCAAATTCAATCGTTTGAAGTAACCAATGTGTTAGTTGTTGTTGTTCGTTATTTTGGAGGCGTAAAATTGGGTGTAGGCGGATTAATTTCAGCCTACAAAACAGGTGCTCAAATGGCTCTTGAAGCTTCCTATATCATTGAAAAAACCATTAACATTCATTATCTGATTCAGTTTGACTATAAAAACATGAATAAAGTAATGCGTGTTATTAAAGAAAAGAATCTTGACATCGTTTCCCAAAAAATGGAATTGAGTTGCGAGATTGAAATTGCTACCCGAAAAAAAAATGCCGAACAAGTATTCGACATTTTTTCAAATTTGTATGAAGTAGAAATTTTTGAAAAAGAATAAAATTTACATTTTAAACCAATTCATTTAATTTTTCGGTAACATAATTTGGAGGCAAAGTTGGTCGCCCGGATTTCATATCTACAAACACCAAAATCGAATTCCCCGTTGTTAATAACTCCCCTGCTTCATTAGTGATTTCATAGTCAAATTCTATCTTAACAGATGTCTGATTTTTGAAGATTGTTTTTACCGTTAGCAAATCATCATAACGTGCTGGTTTTTTATAACTCATAGAAAGTGAAACAACAGGAAGCATAATTCCGTTTTCTTCCATCCATCTATACGAAACCCCAAGGTTTCTAAGCCATTCCACGCGTCCCATTTCAAAATACTGGGCATAATTACCATGATAAACAACACCCATTTGGTCAGTTTCCGCATAACGAACACGCACTTGCAATTCGTGATTTTTCATATAAAGCTTATGTTAATTTATTCTAAATATTTTTTAAAAACACGTACAATTTTTTTTTTTTAAAATCAATATCAAAATGATTTTTTTTTGAAAAAATTTGTCCACATATTTGTCTTCCCAAATCTTAAAAAAGTAACCTCAAGAAACTTTTGTAGGATAATTAATAATCTAATATTTATGCTTGAATATATGAACAAAACTGCGCAATCGGTATGGAATAACTGTCTTCTTTTTATAAAGGACAATATTCAGGAGCAGGCTTACAAGACCTGGTTCGAACCGATAAAGGCAGTAGAGCTCACCGATAATGCTCTGTATATTCAGGTACCAAGTAAATTCTTTTACGAATGGCTTGAAGAGCATTACGTTAAATTACTAAAAGTTGCATTAACAAAAGAACTTGGAACAAGCGCAAAGTTACTCTATAAAATCAAAATGGAGAACAAACTTGGTAACAAACTTCCGTTCACGGAACAACTTCCAAGTAACAATCATGCCGCTGTAAAACCGCAAGAAGTTGATGCGCCAATTCAGAACAAAAACCCTGAATTAAAAAACCCGTTTGTAATTCCAGGAATTCGCAATGTAAAAATTGAGTCGCAACTGAATTCCAATTACAACTTCGACAATTTCCTTGAAGGAGAATCCAATCGTTTAGCACGTTCTGCCGGGATGGCGGTTGCCAATAAACCTGGAGGAACTTCTTTCAACCCATTATTGTTTTTTGGTGGTGTTGGACTAGGGAAAACGCATTTAGCACATGCAATTGGTGTAGAAATCAAAGAAAAACATCCAGAAAAAACCGTTTTATATATTTCTGCCGAGGTTTTCACACAACAATACACTGATTCTGTTAAGAAAAACACTCGAAATGATTTTATTCATTTCTATCAGCTTATAGATGTTTTAATTATTGATGATGTACAATTCCTTTCTGGAAAAGCTGGAACTCAGGATGTATTTTTCCACATCTTTAATTACTTACATCAAAACGGAAAACAAGTAATTCTTACGTCCGACAAAGCTCCTGTTGACATGCAGGATATTGAACAACGTTTGTTATCGCGATTCAAATGGGGACTTTCTGCGGAAATTCACCAACCGGATTACGAAACAAGAGCCGCTATCTTAAAAAACATTTTGTTTAGAGATGGTGTTGAGATGCCAGAAGAAATTATTGAATATGTTGCCAAAAACATCAAGACAAACATTCGTGAACTTGAAGGCGCTATTATTTCATTAATCGCTCAATCGTCTTTCAATCGTCGTGAAGTAACTTTAGAATTAGCAAAACAAGTGGTTGAAAAGTTTGTAAAAAACATCAAACGCGAAGTTTCTATCGATTACATTCAAAAAGTGGTATCCGATTATTTCCAATTGGACATCGAGACATTGCAATCTAAAACAAGAAAACGTGATGTGGTTCAGGCAAGACAATTGGCTATGTTTTTTGCAAAAAAATTCACCAAATCGTCTTTAGCTTCCATTGGCTCTCAAATTGGGGATCGCGATCACGCTACCGTTTTACACGCATGCAAAACGGTTGACAACTTAGTTTCAACCGACAAACAATTTAAGAAATACGTAGAAGACATTCACAAAAAGCTTTCGTTATAAAATGTCTACAAAAATAGTAATGGTCTGCTTGGGGAACATTTGTCGTTCCCCTTTAGCAGAAGGCATATTACAATCCAAATTACCTCACGATAAATTTACTGTTGATTCTGCCGGAACAGGCAATTGGCATGTAGGAGAACAACCCGACAAACGTTCGATGGTTACCGCTAAAAATAATGGCATAGATATTAGCTTTCAACGTGGTAGACAATTCACAAAAAAAGATTTCGATAATTTTGATTATATTTATGTAATGGATAAATCAAATTACCAAAATGTGATTTCATTAGCTCCAAACGAAAATGCCAAAGAAAAAGTAATCCTTATTTTAAACGAGCTATATCCAAACGAAAACAAAGATGTGCCAGATCCATATTATGGCGATATGGAAGATTTCAACTTAGTCTATAGACTTTTGGATGAAGCTTGCACTGTAATTGCCCGTAACCTTCAATCTAAATAACTTCCATTATGAATGTGCTTGGTAAACTCTATTTAATTCCAACATTATTAGGCGAAAACAATCCCGAAGAAGTTCTACCCATTACAATTAAGCGTACAATTGAAGTTGTAGATTACTATATTGTTGAAAACGAGAAAACAGCACGCCGATTCATAAAAAGTGTTTTACCCGAAAAAAAACAGCCGGAGTTAAAATTATTTGCACTAAACAAACATACAGACGTTTCTGAACATCACGCATTCATTAAACCATTGTTAGAAGGCAAAAACATGGGATTAATGAGTGAAGCTGGTTGTCCTGGAGTTGCCGATCCTGGAGCGGCAATTGTTAAACTTGCACACGAAAAAGGGATACAAGTAATCCCATTAGTTGGTCCATCGTCAATACTATTAGCCATGATGGCATCTGGAATGAACGGACAAAGTTTTACTTTTAATGGCTATTTACCGATAGACAAATCAGAGAAAAAATCGGCATTAAAAAATCTTGAAAGACAATCTTTTGAAAAAAATCAGTCGCAACTGTTTATTGAAACTCCGTATCGAAACAATAAATTAGTTGAAGATTTGCTGCAAATTCTTCAACCAAGCACCTTATTATGCATTGCTTGTGACATTACACTCCCAACAGAGTTTATTAAAACGTTACCGGTTAGTCAATGGAAAAAAAATAAGGCCGATTTACACAATCGACCTTGCATTTTTATTATCCACAAATTTTCTTAATCCAATTTTACTTTCGCATTTGGATTTGCTACAATATTAGAAGTGTCGTAGCCACCAAATTTTTTGATATAACTTCTTAAAGTTGTTCCAAAACCATCGGTAAAAGTATTTCTACCATTGCTGCGTAAAAAACTTTTTACAGAACCTGCTCCACCTAAGTGTGCTGCAGCTAGTAATCCCGATTCGGTTACTTTAATTCCGTTAACTGTTTTACCTTCGTAGCGTTGAATTTCTTTTCGAAGTTCCCATTTATTTCTTGCTAACAATGCTTTAAAAGCTTTTTCCTGCAATGCTGGGTTTTTAAGAAAATCATTCGGATTTGTAATCCCGATAGTACGTAAAGTACTTTTTCCAAACTGGTATTTACCCATATATCCAAAAGGATTTACTAAACGGTATTTACCTAACGATTCTTTAATAGCAATTGCTTGCTTAAAACCTACATACGATTTCCCTGTAAAAGGCAAATTGTAATACACTTTTTCAGTTTCTTCCTTGGTTGGTACTAGGTAATTGATTACTTCATCATCTTCAACATGAAATCCTTCCAGTTTCTCCGGCTCGAAAGCTTTAAAACCTGAACTAATCAGTGTAATTAAAAGTGTCAATCCTAAAAAGTACGTCCATTTTTTTGTCATAAATTTTGATTTCTCATTCGCTGTCACCGAGATGAAATTTCCGCTTGCAAAGATACAATAAAAAAAATAACCTGAAAATCAGAATGTTAAAGTTTTTCTAAAAGTAGATGAAGTGCATTTTTGACCGCCCGAACTGATTGATTTCTAAAGCGGGAGCAGGAATTTTAATTGTGTTAAAAACCGAAAAAAGCGTTTTTAAAACATACGATTTGGTGTTTATTTTCGTCAAATCGGCATCCAAGCTCAAATAAAATTGTCGTGTTCGATGATTTTCGGCAACCAATTCCCCTGGAACCGAATCGCCATTTCCGGAAACCATTCCATCGGCTCCATATCCAACAGCCACATTTAGCCATTTCGGAATTTTTGAACTTTTAGCAAACGAAAAAATATTTATTGAAAGCCAATAAGTTTGACCGTTATAATCTTTTAAAATCTGTTCATTCAAACTATTCCCTAAAGTTTCCGGTCGCAATTTTGCGTATCGTGTAGTATGAAATGAAAACTTAGGCATAATGCGCTGCTCATCCCAAAGCAATTGCTGCGATACAAACAAACCGGTTCCGGTAGCATTAGCCACAACATCACCCCAAGAAGCGCCCCATTCTTTAGAAAAACCATCGAAAACCTCAACCGTAGTCATAAACACAAAACCCAAAGAAGCGCCATACAGCATTTGTTCTTTTTTAGTGGCTCCGCTCCAAGCCAGCGTTTCGCTACCCAATCGACCCAAATGATAGGTTGAATACAGATGTCCTACTTTATCCATTTGCAACCAATCGTTATTATCGTTTATGAAATGAAAGGAAGATTTAGGATAATCTTTATACCAAATTTGGTTTAACCCAATTAGAGTTCCACCCAGTATAACCGATTCTCCAACGTAAACCGTTGCTCTTCTTGAATGTTGCAACGAATCGGAAGGCGTTAAAAAAGATTCGATTTTAGACTGAGAAAACAAATGTTGGCTACAAAAGAAAACAAAAAGAACCGCAACTGTTTTTAAGACAAACAACTGCGATTCTTCTATTTTTATTTGAGATGCTACCTTCAAAAATTACCTATCATATCCTTGTTTCGCAACCCATTCTGCATATTTTTTTGCAATAACACGGTGGTCATCGTAGGTTTCAGCAAACTCATGATATCCGAAACGATCTACGCTAGCACAAAAATAAAGATAATTATGTTTTTCGGCATTTAAAACCGCATCAATAGCCGAAATATCAGGCATTGAAATTGGTCCTGGAGGCAATCCATTATGAACATACGTATTATATGGTGAGGCAATTTTTAAATCATTTAAAAATACCCTTTTAATAACTTGATTAAAATCACCCGATTTTTCTTTAATTGCGTAAATTACAGTTGGATCAGCTTGAAGTGGCATATCTTGTTTCAATCGATTAAGATAAACCCCTGCTACTCTAGGTCTTTCATCAGACTTCACCGTTTCTTCATGTACAATAGAGGCTAACGTTGATACCTCAACAGGGCTCATTCCTAAAGCAGTAGCTTTGGCAGTACGCTCTTCATTCCAGAATTTTCGGTATTCTTTAGCCAGTTTATCTCTAAACTTAGTTGGTGAAACATTCCAATAAAATTCATACGTGTTCGGAATAAACATAGATAAAATTGTCTCTTTATTAAATCCGTTTTCGGCCATGAAAGTAGAATCTGTAAAAACCTGAGTAAGCGTTAAACTATCAGGTTCAATTTGAGAAGCCATTCGCTGCACTAATTTACCAAGTGATTCTTGGTTGTTAAATGCTAATTTAACCGGAACATTATGACGCAGAGCTGAAACAATACTAAAACTATTCATGCCATTTGTCAATAAAAATTTTCCAGGATTTACATTAGCACTATAACCTCTTTTTTCTGCTACAAACGTAAATTTATCGACATCGACCACATAGGGCGCAATTATTTTTTTAACGTCTTCGAAAGTTGAATTGGTTGGAACATAAACAAAAACTTCATTTTCAGAAAAATTGGTGTTTTTAGTAAATGCTTTGGTGTAAACATAAGCACCAAATCCCGTAGCCACTAACAAAATAGCTACCGACATCATTGAAACAATTCTTTTTAGGTTCAAAATCTTACGGATTAACTGGGTTAATTAATTGATACAATCCTTCATCTGTATAGCGATTATGAATGCGAATCCAATCTTTTTTTACGCCAATACAACGAAAGCCAAAATTAGTAAAAAGGTTAATACTCGCTACATTTTCAATACTAATATTTGCATAGAGTTGATGCAATTGCAAATGAGAAAAACTGTATTTTATAAGCAACTCAAGTGCCTCACTCCCAACACCTTTACCTCTATTATCATTATCTTGCACAATTATACCTATTCCGGCACGTTGGTTTCTCGGATCAAAATCGAACAAATCAATCAATCCAATTGCGTCAAAAGAACCCGTGTAACATATAGCCAAACGCAACTGTTTCGCTTCATAAATATCTTGATGTGCATTTTCAAGATACTGACGAATCAAAAAACGACTATACGGTGTTTGTGTGTTACTAACTTCCCAAATAGACTCGTCGTTTTCTATAGCATATAAGAACCCTAAATCTTCAGGTTCAAGTGCTCGTAAATAAACTGTTTTCCCTTGGAGAGTAATCATTTAATTAATTTCTATGGTTCCTTGATAAACAAATGTAGCGGGTCCTTTTAGAAACACATCCGTATAAAAACCGTTTTTTTCGGTAAAAGTCACTTCTAGCATTCCTCCTTCAACTTGCAATTGGATACGAGAACTATCTGTTTTTCCAGAAGCATTCATTGCAATAGCCACTGCCGTAGCTCCGGTACCACATGACAAGGTCTCATCTTCTACACCTCTTTCATAAGTACGTAAAGCAAATTTATTTTCGTCGGTTTGAGTAACAAAGTTCACATTGCTCCCTGCATCACCATATAAATTGCCATATCTAATTTTAGCCCCTTCATTTCTTACATCAAAAATGTGTAGATTTTCTACCATTTGCACGTGATGTGGCGAACCCGTATCTAAAAAAATATGACTCGCATGTTGCTGAACCTCATCTACGTCTTTCATTTGTAATGAAACCACATTTTTATTGTCGATTGTAGCGAAATGTAATCCGTCGGTCGCAATAAACGTTGTTTCCTTATCAATCATACCAAGCTGCTTCGCAAAAGCAACCAAACATCTTCCACCATTACCACACATTGAACTTTCATTTCCATCGGAATTAAAATACACCATTTTGAAATCGGTTTTATCATCATTCTCTAATAAAATAAGCCCATCAGCACCAACTCCAAACCTTCTATCGCATATTTTTTCGATCAATTTGGTATCATTTTTGGGGAATTGTAAATCACAATTGTCAATCATAACAAAATCGTTACCCGTACCTTGATATTTATAAAAAACACATTTCATATTGATAATCAAATAAGTAACAAAAGTACAAATATTAACGACACGTTAAAGTCTGTTAAACGAGCGTTAAACACTTTTGTTGAATTCATGAAGTTTTTAATTTTACTGTTAAATAATTAAATATAAATCATATTATGAACAAATTCTCAAGCTTATTAGTCGTATCTATGTTAAGCGGAACAATAACGCTTGGCGCATACAAACTTTTTATTGAACCCTCAACTACCAAATCAGGAACCAAATTATCGGTTGCTTCAGAAAATTACAACCGAAATGTAGCTTTAGGTTCTGAAAATGTAGATTTAACCGCAGCTGCAGAAAACGCAGTTCATTATGTTGTTCACGTTAAAAACGTGTCGGTTTCGGAAGTTCCTTCTAATCCTATTATGGAATATTTTTACGGATACCGAGGCGGACAACAACAAACACAAATTGGAACCGGCTCTGGAGTTATTATTTCTGAAGACGGATACATCGTAACCAACAACCATGTAATTCAAAATGCCACAGAACTGGAAGTCACGTTAAACAACAACAAAATATACAAGGCAAAATTAGTTGGAACCGACAGCAAAATGGACATCGCTTTACTTAAAATTGAGGCCGATGACAAATTACCTTATGCCACTTTTGGGAATTCAGACAATATGAAAATTGGTGAATGGGTATTAGCGGTTGGAAATCCATACAATTTAAATTCTACGGTAACAGCTGGAATTGTTTCGGCCAAAGCACGTGATTTAAGCAACCAAGGAATTCAATCGTTTATACAAACCGATGCTGCAGTAAATCCAGGAAATAGCGGTGGCGCTTTAGTAAATACACGTGGCGAATTAGTCGGAATTAACACCATGATTTCTTCACCAACTGGCAGCTACACGGGATATTCTTTTGCCGTTCCTTCCAACATCACACGAAAAATTATTGAAGACTTAATGGAATATGGTAATGTACAACGCGGAGTTCTAGGTGTTGAAGGCGGTGAACTTAACAGCATTTCTGCGAAAGAATTAGGCGTTTCACAATCGCAAGGATTTTATATTAACTCCGTTTCAAAAAATTCGGGTGCCGAGAAAGCAGGCTTAAAGAAAGGCGATGTTATTGTAAAATTAGACAATCAAACAGTTAGAGGATATTCCGACTTAACATCGTATATCAACACGAAAAGACCAAATGATGTAGTTTCTGTTGGAATTATACGAGATGGAAATTCGAAAACAATTCCGGTAACACTTACCAAAAAAGAACTAATTAATGTAGATTATAATGGTTTTGAGTTTGAAGATCTTGATGCTGCAGACAAGAAAAAATTCCGATTGAATGAAGGTGTAAAAATCAAAGAAGTAACAAACGACCGCTATCTTGAATACGCCGATGTATTAAAAGGTTCCATAATTATACGAATTGACGGTACCAAAGTAAATTCGATGGAACAAGCTTCACGTATATTGAATTCGAAATCAAGCAATCAAAAATTCAGAATTGAATTAATCACTCAAGCAGGTGAGCGACTACAGATGATATTGTAATTCTTAAAAAACACACACAATAGAGCCCAGTTAAACACTGGGCTTCTTTTTTATAGAAAATTATGCCTCTTTTTTTTATGGCAATCTGATTAAAAATCAATATTTTTGCACCAAATTTTAACGACACAAACACATCTTATGAACAATTCCGCTTTATACGAAAAAGAGTTGGCATTTCAGGCAGACAGAAGAAGAGCCGGCGTAGAATTCATTAAAATCATCAGCGATTTATGGTATGACAAATCTATCGAATTGGTAATTTTCAGAAACCAATTAATCGACAGAAACGTAAGTGATATCATCAATTTACACGAGTATGCTGGTGAATTCGTTCAAAAACCTATCAATGTTTTCGACTCTGTAGAAATCGCACGTGCTATTCAAGCTTTAGACTTACCACCATCTCGAATCGACATCGGAAAATTAACATACGAATACCATTTAGAAGACGATAAATACAATGATGCTACCGCATTCGTTATCGACAAACTAAAACATGCTAAAGAAACTACTGAAATAAAGCCTAAAGATGTTGTTTTATACGGATTTGGCCGTATCGGTCGTTTATTAGCAAGAGAATTAATGTCGAAAGTTGGTAAAGGACAGCAATTGCGTTTACGCGCTATTGTTACTCGTGATAAAAACGACGCTGTTTTATTAGAAAAAAGAGCTTCTTTATTACGTTACGACTCAGTTCACGGTGACTTTGAAGGTTCGGTTACTGCAGATGTAGAAAACAATGCTTTAATTATCAACGGGGCAACAGTTCATATTATTACAGCTAATTCTCCTGAAGAAATTGACTATACTACATACGGTATCAACGATGCTTTAGTAATAGACAATACGGGTGCATTTACAACAGAAGAAGCACTAAGCAGACATTTAACTTCTAAAGGTGTTGAAAAAGTATTACTTACTGCACCTGGTAAAGGAGTTCCTAATATTGTATATGGGGTTAACCATGAAGAATACAATCCGGATGAAGTAAAAATTTACTCGGCAGCTTCATGTACAACCAACGCTATTACTCCTGTTTTAGCTGCTATTGAAGAAACTCTTGGTGTTGTTAAAGGACATTTAGAAACAATTCACGCATACACAAACGACCAAAACTTGGTTGACAACATGCATAAAAAATACCGTCGTGGTAGAGCTGCTGCTTTAAACATGGTAATTACCGAAACTGGCGCTGGAAGTGCTGTTGCTAAAGCATTACCAAGTCTTGCTGGAAAATTAACTTCCAACGCAATTCGTGTTCCTGTGCCTAACGGTTCATTAGTAGTTTTAAATCTTGAAGTTGGAAAAGAAACTTCTAAAGAAGATTTAAATGCAATCATGAAAAAATATGCCTTAGAAGGAAATCTAGTTGAGCAAATCAAATATTCATTAAGTAACGAATTGGTTTCTTCTGATATTGTTGGAACTTCTGCTCCTGCTATTTTCGATAGTAACGCAACAATCGTTTCAAACGATGGCAAAAATGTAGTTATGTATGTATGGTATGATAACGAATACGGCTATAGCCACCAAGTAATTCGTTTAGCTAAATACATTGCTAAAGTTAGACGTTACATGTACTATTAATAGACATCGACTTAAATAACTAAAATCCGCTTTGAGAAATTGAAGCGGATTTTGTATTTTTAACAAACTCATTTTATGAACCTCCAACCCACATTACATAACGATCTAGTCTCATTACTTCCCTTACACGAAAACGATTTTGAAGAACTATACGATGTAGCTTCCGATCCTATGATATGGGAACAACACCCAAATAAAGATCGTTATAAGAAAGAGGTTTTTGTAAATTTCTTTGAAGGAGCGATGCAATCGGGAGGTGCTTTTAAAATCATAGACAATAAAACCAATAAAACTATTGGCAGTACTCGTTTTTACGATTATGATGCCGATAAAAACAGTATTTTAATTGGATACACCTTTTTCAGCAGAAACTATTGGGGTTCCAAATACAATCCGAGTGTTAAACGACTAATGATGAACTACGCTTTTCAATTTGTTGATGCTGTTTATTTTCATATTGGAGCCACAAACTACCGTTCACAAAAAGCGATTGAACGAATTGGAGCCGATAAAGTTCGAGAAATAAATATTGCTTATCACGGCGAACCTGAAAAGCATAATTTTGAGTATATAATTGAAAAGGGAAATTGGGAATATTAGGTTTATATGAATAAGAAAAATTTCAAAATAACCAAAGCAACATTAAATCAGACTAATGAAATCCTAGACATTAGCAGGAAAACATTTTTTGAATCGTATGCAAAATTCAACACTGAAGAAAACATGCAATTGTATCTAGAAGAGAATTTGAGCTTGGAAAAATTAACCCTAGAACTCAACAACCCAAATTCGGAATTTTATCTAGTAACAACAAACAATAAAATAATAGGGTATATCAAAGTTAATTTTGGTGCTGCGCAAAACGATTTGAATGATGAAAAATCGTTGGAAATTGAACGCATATACGTTTCAAGCGAGTATTACGGAAAAGGATTCGGACAACACCTTTTCGACAAAGCGATTGAAGTAGCAAAACAAAACAATCTCGATTACATTTGGTTGGGTGTGTGGGAAAACAACATCAAAGCCATCAATTTTTACAAAAGAAACGGAATGATAGCTTTTGCAACACATGGTTTTATATTTGGCAATGATAACCAAACCGACATTCTATTGAGACTTGATATATAAGTAAAACGAGCTTCGGTTAATCGTTTAACACCCTGTTAATCTGAACGAATCGTTTCGCATAATAATCTTCTTTGGTTGAAGATATTATAACACCAGAACTTGTAGAAGAATGTATGAATTTAATTTCATCATCCAGAACCTCAGTAATCATACCTACATGTCCAACTCGAGCTCGGCGTGTGGTTTTAAAGAAAATCAAATCCCCTTTTTGGGCTTGATCTCTAGAGATTTTCAATCCTGCTGAAGATGCCATTTCCTGAGACGATCTTGGTAAAGTAACATCTATATTCCTGAAAGTTGTAAACATCAAGCCAGAGCAATCAAATCCGTTTTTATCGGTTCCGCCGCCACGGTAACGAACACCTAAATTCTCGGAAGCTTTAGATATTAAAAACTCGGCTTTTTCAATCGAATTTGCACTTAAAGGCAACACACTCGACTCTTGACCACTTTCTACTGTAGTATTTTCAGTTGTTAAAACTACCGCTTCATTGGTATCTGCACTGCTTTTTTGGGAATGAATTTTTAGATTAAACCCTTTTTCTAAACCTTTTTTTATTTCGGGATTCCATTTTTCCAAATCATCAATACTAACACCGTATTGCTTGGCGATTCCGTACTTGGTTTGTTTTGCCTCAACCACATGAATCACAATATCATCCGTTTCACTGGCAACAACCGCAACTTCACTCTCAGAATTTTCAGAAACTGTATTTTGTGTATTCTGTTCTTCAGCCCCAGCTATTAAAATTTTATCCCCGGCTTTTACTTTATTTTTATCTAAATCGGGATTTGCTGCCAATATTTTTTTTACAGTAGTATGATATTTTTTAGCGATTCCGAAAAGAGTTTCTTTCGGCAAAACTACATGGTACAACGCTAACTCATTTGTTTCTGTTGCAACATCTAACTTCTTTTTATTCTTTTTTTCTTTAGGTTTGAAGTTTTTATTCGGAATCCAAAGAACTTGCTTTAACTGCAATAATGAACCTTTGGAATTTGGATTCATAGCATAAATTTCTGCTTCTTTCACTTTGTATTTCTTAGCAATACTATACACAGACTCACCACTAACCACTACGTGCTTAATTTTTTCTTGTGCAAAAAATACGGTTGAAAACAACAAAAAAACTACTCCAAAAAATCTCATCTGCAATTATCCTTAAAAAAGAGCGGCAAGATAACCAACTCCGTTCTTAAAAACAGCCTTTTTAACTATTTATTTTGTTTTAAAACCTCATCCAATGAGGCACGAAACTGATCCGAATTCCAATTCGCAGCTCCAGAAAAATTCACAACAATTCTACCCGATTTAGTTATCAGATATGTCTTAGGAGTTTTATCTAAAACTATAGATTTCAAAGGTGTGCTTCCAGAATAAAAAACTGGAAAAACATATCCTGTCTTTTTTAAAAAAGCATTTACATGAGCTTGAGAATCATCTGTAGCGAAAATAAAAAACAAATCATTTTTATAGTCATTGTATAATTTAGCCCATTGTTTTAACTCTTCTTCTGATTCAGGATTATTAGGAGACCAATAATTAATAATCACATTACGCTGCATATATTCTACAAAAGACAATGGCACACCTGAAGTACCTATTAAACGCCAATCGTATGAATAAATTGGAACTTGTTTTTCAAATGCAATCATAGTTGGTTCAGGTAAATTTGAACCTATTATTTTATCTTGTAAATCATCTTTAAAAAAAAATAGCGCTAAAAGTAAAAGTGTGACTATGCCTATAATTATTTTTTTCATATTCCAAAAAAATTTGGCGTAAAGATAAGCAACCTAATTATTTCTTTCAATAAAAAAGCGCCCTATTACTAGAGCGCTATGAGTTATAATGTATTGTTTTAATTATGCTTTACCAGCGGCAATTAAATTTAATGCCGAACCGGCTACAAACCATCCAATTTGACTTTCGTTGTAGGTATGATTTGCCATAATACTATCTTTAGAACCATCGGCATGAACGAATTCCAAAGTCAATGGTTTTCCAGGTGCAAATTCTGTTAAATCTAAGAAGTTGATGGTATCATCTTCCTGAATTTTATCGTAATCAGCCTCATTAGCAAAAGTTAAGGCTAACATTCCTTGTTTTTTCAAGTTAGTTTCATGAATACGAGCAAACGACTTAACCAATACGGCTTTCACGCCTAAAAAGCGTGGTTCCATAGCCGCATGTTCGCGAGACGAACCTTCCCCGTAGTTATGATCGCCCACAACTATAGAAGGAGTTCCTGCAGTCTTGTATGCCCTTTGCACTTTTGGCACCTCATCATAAGCCCCTGTCAATTGATTTTTAACAGAATTTGTTTTATGATTGAATGCATTTTCGGCTCCAATCAACATGTTATTGGAAATATTATCCAAATGACCTCGATATCGCAACCAAGGACCTGCCATGGAAATATGATCGGTAGTACATTTCCCAAAAGCTTTAATTAACAATTTAGCTCCAGTAATATTTTTTCCATCCCAAGGTGCAAAAGGCGCTAATAATTGCAAACGATCGGAAGTTGGCGAAACCAAAACTTCTACAGAAGAACCATCTGCGGCAGGCGGTTGAAATCCTGGATCGTCTACATCAAAACCTTTTGTTGGCAATTCATCACCATGAGGTGGGTTTAATCGTACTTCCTGCCCGTTATCATTTAACAACGTATCGGTAATAGGATTAAAGTCTAAACGTCCTGAAATTGCCAAAGCTGCCACCATTTCCGGCGACGTTACAAACGCATGGGTATTTGGATTTCCGTCTGCTCTTTTCGAAAAGTTACGGTTAAAGGAATGCACTATGGTATTTTTTTCTTGTTTGTCGGCACCCGCTCTATCCCATTGTCCTATACAAGGTCCACAAGCATTAGTAAATACTTTAGTTCCCATTTTTTCAAACGTAGCAATGATACCATCTCTTTCGATAGTATATCGGATTTGTTCCGAACCCGGGTTGATACCGAATTCTGCTTTTGGTGTAATACCATGCGCTACAGCCTGCTCCACAATAGAAGCTGCTCTCGACATATCCTCATAGGAAGAGTTGGTGCATGAACCGATCAATCCCCATTCTACTTTAATGGGCCATCCGTTCGCTTCCGCCTCCGCTTTCATTTTAGAAACTGGAGTTCCTCTGTCTGGTGTAAAAGGTCCGTTGATGTGTGGCTCTAATTCGGATAAGTTGATTTCAATTAATTGATCAAAATATTGAGCCGGATTAGCATACACTTCTGCATCAGCAGTTAAATAAGATGCCACTTTATCTGCAGCATTTACCACATCCTGACGACCGGTAGCTACTAAATATCTTCGCATCGAATCATCGTAACCAAAAGTTGATGTTGTAGCTCCGATTTCGGCACCCATATTACAAATAGTTCCTTTTCCTGTACATGACATTGACTCAGCACCTTCTCCAAAATATTCTACAATAGCACCTGTTCCTCCTTTTACGGTAAGAATATCTGCTACTTTTAAGATAACGTCTTTTGGAGCCGTCCATCCGTTTAGTTTGCCTGTTAGTTTCACACCGATGAGTTTTGGAAATTTCAATTCCCAAGACATCCCCGACATGACATCTACGGCATCTGCACCACCTACTCCTATAGCTAACATACCCAATCCCCCAGCATTAACTGTATGCGAATCGGTACCAATCATCATACCTCCAGGAAATGCATAATTTTCTAAAACGATTTGGTGAATAATTCCCGAACCCGGCTTCCAAAATCCAATGCCATATTTATTGGACACGGAAGAAAGGAAATCGAACACTTCTTTCGATTGTTTGTTGGCAAAAGCCAAATCTTCCGCCGCACCGTTTTTCGCCTGTATTAAGTGATCACAATGTACCGTTGTAGGCACTGCAACCGTTTTTTTACCAGCATGCATAAACTGCAGCAATGCCATTTGCGCCGTAGCATCTTGACACGCTACTCGGTCTGGAGCAAAATCGACATAATCTTTACCTCGCGTAAAGGCTTGAGAAGGTGTTCCTTCCCATAGGTGAGAATATAAAATCTTTTCGGATAAGGTAAGCGGACGACCAACTAACTCGCGAGCTTTATCGACACGAGCTGCCATAGTTGCGTACACTTTTTCAATCATTTCAATATCAAAAGCCATAGTGTTTATATCTTATTATTTTGTTATTTATTTTCGCCCCTACAATTTACGAAAAATAGCGCAGCTACAATAAAAAAAGCCTAAGTTTATCAACTTAGGCTTTACAATTTTAATCAGTATTTGAATGATTATTTTGCCAGCAATTTATGAGATGGTGCAAACTTTGTTAAGTTAATACCCTCTACTGCTGCTGTATATTCTTCAATAGTTGGGGTTCTTCCCAAAATTGTAGACAATACTACAACCGGCGTAGAAGAAAGTAACGATTCTCCTTTTTTCTCAGCAGAATCTTCAACCACACGTCCTTGGAACAAACGTGTAGAAGTTGCCATTACCGTATCTCCTTTAGCAGCTTTTTCCTGATTCCCCATACAAAGGTTACAACCTGGGCGCTCTAAATACAACATATTCTCATACTCTGTACGAGCGGCCGATTTTGGTGCATTATCATCAAATTCGAAACCTGAATATTTTTGCAATACTTCCCAATCACCTTCTGCTTTCAATTCGTCAACGATGTTATATGTAGGTGGCGCTACAACAAGTGGTGCGTTAAATACAACTTTACCTTTTTGCGCTTCCACGTTTTTAAGCATTTGTGCTAAAATTTTCATATCGCCTTTATGAACCATACACGAACCGATAAAACCAAGATCTACTTTTTTCGTTCCGCCGTAGAATGAAAGCGGACGGATAGTATCGTGAGTATATCGTTTCGAAACATCAGCGTTGTTTACATCTGGGTCGGCAATCATTGGCTCAGCAATTACATCAAGATCTACTACAACTTCCGCGTAGTATTTTGCATTCGCATCCGGAGTTAACGCTGGTTTTTCACCTGAACGGATTTCAGCAATACGTTTATTAGCTTTATTGATCAATCCTTGAAGAACACCTTTTGCATTATCCATACCTTTATCAATCATAATTTGAATTCTGCCCTTAGCAATTTCTAATGATTCGATTAAGGTTTCATCTTCTGAAATACAGATAGAAGCTTTTGCTTTCATTTCTGCAGTCCAGTCTGTAAATGTAAAGGCCTGATCTGCAGTTAACGTTCCGATGTGAACCTCGATAATTCTTCCTTGGAATACGTTTTCACCACCAAATTGTTTCAACATTTGTTGTTGCGTTGCATGTACCACATCACGGAAATCCATATACGATTTCATCTCTCCTTTGAATGTCACTTTTACAGACTCAGGGATTGGCATAGAAGCTTCTCCAGTTGCCAAAGCCAAAGCAACAGTCCCAGAATCGGCACCAAAAGCAACACCTTTAGACATACGTGTATGAGAGTCACCTCCGATGATGATAGCCCACTCATCGATTGTAATATCGTTAAGTACTTTGTGGATTACGTCAGTCATTGCGTGATAAACTCCCTTAGGATCACGAGCCGTAATCAAACCGAAATCGTTCATGAATTTCATCAATTTCGGAATGTTAGCCTGCGCTTTTTTGTCCCAAACAGAAGCGGTGTGACATCCTGATTGGTAAGCACCATCTACAATTGTTGAAATGGTTGTTGCAGCCATAGACTCTAATTCTTGAGCCGTCATTAAACCTGTAGTATCTTGAGAACCTACGATGTTTACTTCTACACGAACATCAGAACCAGCGTGTAACACTTTTCCTGGTGTGGTTCCAACAGCATTTCTGTTGAAGATTTTTTCAACTGCTGTAAGACCTTGTCCTTCGTGAGAGATTTCTTTTGACGGTGCATATACAACCGGTGCTTCAATTCCTAAAGTTTTAGCAGCGAAGGTTTGTAATTTTTTACCGAATACAATAGCATAAGATCCTCCTGCCTTAATGAATTCCATTTTTTGCGGCGTGAACGATCTGGAGATATCGATTAACTCCTGATTACCATTGTATAATTTTTTAGTTTTTGTATTGATTGTTAAAACAGTACCTGTAGCCACAGAATAAGCTTGCTCTAAAATAGGCTCACCATTTTCGTTACGAACTAAGTTTCCGTTTTCATCTGTCTTTTTAACCCAGTTTTTAAGGTCGATTCCGATACCTCCGGTTACGTCAACTGTAGTAAGGAAGATTGGAGAAATACCGTTCGTTCCACCAACGATTGGAGCAAAGTTTACGAAAGGAACATAAGGACTCGCTTGTTTACCTGTCCAAAGTGCCACGTTGTTTACCCCTGACATACGAGAAGAACCTACACCCATCGTACCTTTTTCAGCAATCAACATCACCGATTTATCAGGATGTTGTGCTTGCAACGCTTTGATTTCCTCCTGAGCTTCAGGTGTAATCATACATTTTCCGTGCAATTCACGGTCGGAACGCGAGTGCGCTTGGTTACCCGGAGAAAGTAAGTCCGTAGAAATATCTCCTTCACCAGCGATGAAAGTAACCACTTTAATTTCTTCAGCAACTTCAGGAAGTTTCGTAAAGAATTCCGCTTTAGCGTAGCTCTCCAAAATTTCTTTCGCTACCGCATTTCCGTTTTCAAAAGCCACTTTTAAACGATTTGTATCTGCATCGTACAAATACACTTGCGTTTTAAGAACATCAGCCGCTTGTTTAGCAATTGCTGCATCATTACCTAAAGCTAAATCCAACAAGACTTCGATTGAAGGCCCACCTTTCATGTGTGATAGCAATTCGAAGGCAAATGCTGGGGTAATTTCATTAACAATTGATTCGCCTAAAATAATTTCTTTTAAAAATTTAGCCTTAGCACCTGCAGCTGGAGTAGTACCCGGCAAGGTGTTATAGATAAAAAATTTAAGAGAATCTTCTCTATTTGGATTGTTTGATTCTTTGATTTGAGCAATGATTTCACTTAGCAATTCAGCACCATCAATAGGTTTTGGATGAAGTCCCTGACCTTTTCGCTCTTCAATTTCTTTAATGTAGTCGCTATAAATACTCATTTCTATATGATTTGAAAAAGTTATGTTATTATTAATTTATTTTTAAAAGCAGGACAAAATTAATCAATAACATTCAAATTAAAAAATATTTAGCATTTCATTAATTTCAAAAGAATATTATTTATAAACATTCTATTTTGATGAATATATTTCAGTAAAATAAGAAAATTGATTGGTTTTTTTACGAATTGCTAATTTTTGAAAATAATTTTATGAAATCCGAAAAAAAGAAACCAAAAAATTGAAAAATCAGCATAAACCTTACTTGTCACGAAGATTCATAATTGGCTGTTCGTAAAAACGGTACAACAAAAAAGAAACCGAAAAAGTAAGTACAAAATAAATCAAAACTAAAAGTGAAGACGGCAATGTTAAATCTAAAACATATACCAAATATTTTAAGAAAGCGCTCATCACACAATAATGAACCAAATAAACAGCGTATGAAATTTTACTCAATCCCGTAATCATTCTTCCCAAAAAAGAAGCAGACGATTTCCAGAAAATAAAAAACGGAAGCGCCAACGCGAAGGTAATTGAGGTTAATGAGAAATAGAAAACATGAAAATATATCGGACAAGAAATAATATCTACTCCCATTAAATTTAGAACCAAAAATTGAAGTACAAACAAATGTCCGGAAACAATAAACAGATAAAAGGCTACTTTTTTCAGAATTGACTCACAATAGTAATACATCCAAGCTACTATAAATCCAACAACAATTGCATCTATTCGAAAAACCACAATAGATTTCACATTAGCATTCCAAACAACCATATCTGTCGTTTGATGGTTCAAAAAATAGAAATAGCGTAACAAATGCGACATTAAAACAATGCTTAAGCAAACTATCAAAAAACCATATTTCACATTACTCTTAAAACATTTATATCCCACAAAAATCAAAATAGGAAGGAGTAAATAAGCCCACTCTTCTACAGACAGACTCCATGATTCCGGAAAAAATGTAATCGAATCATGACTGAAGTTTTGAAGGAATAAAAAGTACTTCCAGATTTCTTTTTTGGGATAATTAAAAAAGAATGCGATTCCAATATTTACCAAAAGAATTAAATAGTAAAGTGGTAGCGTTCTGAACCATCTTCGTTTGAAAAAAATAAACAAATCGGATAAGCCAAACGAGTTTTTAAGTGTCATTTTCAAAAGAATTGAACCAATAAGAAAGCCACTCAAAACAAAGAAAAGTTCAACACCTGCATAACCAAATAAACCGCTAAAAGAAATTAATACGGGATTTTGACTTCCGATTAGATAATAGAGATGAGAAAACAAAACAAAAGAAATTGCCGTAGCTCGAACCACATCCAGTCCGAATATTCGAGAAACATTTTGCTTTTCTTCCCTCATTTATAGTACATTTGTTTGGAATTCAATTATGTATGTTCAGTCGGTCAAATATATACAAATATTTACTCTTTACTTTTATACTTTCCACTCTTTTTGGAATAGTAGTGTATTGCAATTTATCCAACAGACATCAGGCTATTATAAAAACATTTCTTTATCAGAAAACCGGTTTGGTGGATAACGACTGGTTGATTAAAAACAATACCCATCAATACAAAATGCTTTCTCCAACCTTTGTAATAGACGGTATTTACAAATCGATGGAAGGACCAAAATCGTCACGATACATACAATTGGACAATTCTGACAAACTACTTTGGATTACCGGTTTTGAAGTAAAAGCACTTGACCCTAAATCCAACAAAGAACTTTCCAATGATTTTATTTGTCACATGAATGTTGATATTAACGACGCGCAATATTATACCCAATGGGGTCTTACCGACAGAATTGGGAAGCAATACCCACGCATGACATCACTTTCGCACGGACTGGAACATTTTGATTTTCCTAAAGGCTATGGCGTGCCCATAATTGGAAAAGATTTTTTGTTTGTAACCACACAAACGCTAAATCACAACCAACCAAAAATTTACAAGAAGGTAAAACATGAAGTTGCCGTAAAATACGAGGCTTATAATAAAACTCAAAAACCGCTCATGACACGTACGGTTTATATTCAATTACCATTTGATAAAAACGATCCTTTTAAAGAACCTTTAGATCCAGCCAGCAACCAATGCATACCTGTTGAAACCAAAAACCACACGTATTGTGATAAGGCCGGAAATATGCTTTCTGGACATTGGGTAATCCCAACAGGAAAGAAAACCTATAGCAGTTCTATAGATGAGCAATTACAGATAAAAGACAGTTTACGTTTGCATTTTTCGGCACCACATGTACACCCTTTTGCTACTTCGATAAGTGTTTTTGACAAAACCACAAACCAAACTGTATTCACTTGTAACATTACCAATTACAACAACAGAATTGGATTAGAAAAAATTGAAACCTTTAGTTCTGAAAAAGGAATTTGGTTATATAAAAATCACAGTTACGAACTTGTTATGACATGCGACAATACATCAAAAGTTGAACAAGATATGATGGGCAGTATGTTTTTATTTTTCTACGACAAGGAATTGGATGATACCATACAAAAGCGATTATAATAAAAAAGACTCATTAAAAATGAGCCTTATATTTAAAATAATTTCTTGATAATCATTTCTTCCG
Organism: Flavobacterium sp. IC2-16; assembly: GCF_055521455.1. Classification (NCBI taxonomy): domain Bacteria; kingdom Pseudomonadati; phylum Bacteroidota; class Flavobacteriia; order Flavobacteriales; family Flavobacteriaceae; genus Flavobacterium; species Flavobacterium sp. IC2-16. Next base: position 679,615 of record NZ_CM145480.1, read on the forward strand.
AAATTCCTTCTGCATCTGCTTTGTAATTTTTAATGATACGATGACGAAGAATTCCGGTTGCCACTGCCTGAACATCTTCAATATCTGGCGAAAATTTACCTTGTAAAGCCGCATGCGTTTTAGCCGCTAAAATTAAATTTTGCGAAGCCCGAGGACCGGCACCCCAATCCAAATAATTTTTAATATAATCTGTTGCCAAACTATTATTAGGACGTGTTTTAGACACCAAAGTCACTGCATACTCAATTACATTATCTGCAACTGGAATGCGACGAATTAATTGTTGAAAATCGATAATTTCCTGTGCTGTAAACAACGGATTAACGTTCACACTGTAATCGGTAGTCGTTGATTTCACCACTTGTACTTCTTCTGCGAAAGAAGGATAATCCAACTTAATAGCAAACATAAAACGGTCCAATTGTGCTTCCGGTAACGGATAAGTTCCTTCCTGTTCAATTGGGTTTTGTGTAGCCAATACAAAAAATGGTAAATCCAATTTATAATGTTGACCTGCAATAGTAACCGCTTTTTCCTGCATCGCTTCTAATAAAGCTGCTTGAGTTTTTGGCGGTGTACGATTGATTTCGTCAGCTAAGATAATATTGGAAAATATTGGTCCTTTAATAAATTTAAAATTTCGGCTTTCATCCAAAATTTCACTTCCTAAAATATCGGAAGGCATTAAATCGGGCGTAAACTGAATTCGCTTAAAATCAAGACCCAAAGCCTGTGCAATGGTATTCACCATTAACGTTTTAGCCAATCCAGGAACCCCAACCAATAAGGCGTGCCCTCCAGAAAAAACACTCAATACGATTTGATTCATTACATCGTCCTGACCAACAATGATTTTAGAAACCTCCGCTTTAAGCGCTTGTTGTTTCTGAACTAAATTTTGAATTGCTGCTACGTCCGACATGTTTACAAATAGGTATTAGCGTTATTTTTTAAGCCAGTTGTTGGTAAAAGTACAATCTCTGTATTCGCCGTTAATTTTAATATAGGTCTGCTTGATTTTTTCTTCTGACCATTTTCCAACAGCAATGATTTGTTTCTCTTTAAGAGCCAATTCTTTGATTTTTAAATAATCAGTAGCGAAATCCGCAGTATGTTCGTCAAAACGATTGGTTACAGTAATTATTTTGTATTTTTTGTTTCCGTTTTGTTCTTGATCAACCAACGGTAAGGATACTTCATTATCTTTTAAATCAGAAACCTGACTATAAATTGCCGGATCCATTTTTGTCAATTCAAAACGCGTTTCCATGGTACGTGGATTCATTAAAACTCCACCATTGTTACGTGTTTCTTTTTCATCCGAAAATTGTTTTGCTGCTTCAGAAAAAGAAATTTCTCCGTCCACTATTCTCTTGCGAATCGTTTCAATTTTCTTTTTTGCCTCAGCCAAAGCCTCATCGGTAACTTTTGGTGACATTAAAATATGGCGTAAATCCAATTCTTGTCCGCGAATTTTTTCCAAATAAATAATATGATACCCGTATTCTGTTTCAAAAGGCTCTGAAATTTCACCTTCCTGCAAACTAAAAGCCACGTCTTTAAACTCTTTTACAAACTGAGTTTTCTTAGTTATTTTATAAAATCCTCCATTTGATTTTGACCCAGGATCTTCAGAATACAAAACTGCTCTACTAAAGAAACTTGAACCTTCTTCAACCTCTTTTTTGATTTGTTTCAGCTTATCGATTACTTTTTGTTTTTCAGCTTGCGAAACAACTGGTTTAACCACAATTTGGGCAATTTCCATTTCTGCACCAAAGATTGGTAATTCATCTTGAGGGATTTTCTTAAAGAAAGTTCGAACCTCTTCGGGAGTAATTTGAATATCATCAATGATTTTTCGTTGCATTTGACTCGCCAACTTATTCATTTTGATAACATCGAAGAAATAGGTTCTAAATTCATCGATATTCTTTTTGTTGTAAAATTTAATCACTTTATCGATATCTCCAACCTGCTCCACCATCTGATCAATCTGACCATTCATGAATTCATTCACTTCCGCATCGGTTACCACAATACTATCCTGAATTGCCTGGTGTGCATACAAACGATCTTCTAATAATTTACCCAACATTTCACAACGTGTAATATTTGCAGTTGAGACTCCTTGTGCCTGTAACTCAACAAATGTTTTATCCACATCGGAATCCAAAACAATGTAATCCCCAACCACAGCAATAACACCATCTATTTTTTTCTTGTTAGAATGTTGTGCTTGAGCCACATTCACAAAAGTTATCATCAATCCGAAATAAAGGGCAATCTTATTTGTTATCAATTTCATTATATTCATTTTAAAGCCGAAGCCGTATATATTCTTTATCGTTTGCAATTATTTTTTTTGCTGTAATTGTGCTTTTACTCTTTCGAAAACATCTGGATTCACTTTTACAGTAAATTCTTTTTTAAGTTCATCAACCCAATTTTGTTCTAAATATTGTTGATAGTCATTAATTACACGACCTTTAGCCTCTTCTAGTGTTTTGTCTGATTTTGGCATTTTCTGATTCACCTGAGTCACAAAATAATAATTACCTTCTTGAACAATGTCGGTTATTTTGTCGTCGAAGTTTTTATGTTTTGGCAATCCTTCTCCATCCATTTCATAAACTCCCGATTTCACCATGATGTTAATAGCATCTTTAGTATTAAGCTTATCTTTTATGTATTCAATGGATTTTTTCTTTTTCAAATACGTTTGTGCTTTTTTAATAACATCAAGACTTGTTGAAGAAAAAATATTTGCTTGAATACGGTCTTTCCATTGGTATTTCGACTTATTCATTTCGTAGAATTTTTGCAATCCTACTGAATCTGTTTTCGCTTTTTGCCATATTTCTTTTTCCATCAAATCAAACAACAACAACCCATCACGGTATTCTTCCATAATGTTTGCAAATTCAGGAAATTCACCTTCTAAATTATTATTGTAATACGAAGACAATTGATCTTCTATGAATTTATCGTAGTAATAATCAACCAATTTAGCTATTGGTTTAATTTGAACCGCATTACGCTGTTGTGAACTCAAATAGTTCAAAAACACCGTAGCATTAATTACTTTGTCTTTATTGATGGTAGCCAATTTTACATTGTAATCTTTCATATTGGTAGGCACATCCCAAGTTTGTGTATAAAACTTATCATTTACCAATGATTTAACTGTTTTATACATTTTTTCATCGCGACTTACCGAATATTTTTTACGCAACATTTGATTTAAAGAAGAGCTGATTAATTTCGAACGATCGTCTTTTCTAATTTTATTATCCAGTTCAGCTTCTGATTCTTCAAAAGTTTTAACCGGTATTTTTTCAATTAATTTAACGATATGCCATCCAAATTCTGATTGAAAAGGCTCTGTTATTTGTCCTTTTTCAGTTAATGAAAATGCTTTGTTTTCGAATATTTCTGAACTTAATTCTCCCGAACCGAAACGTTGTAAAACCCCTCCTTTTCCAGAAGACGAACGGTCTTGAGAAAATTGTTGTGCTAGACTTTCGAAGTTTTCGCCTTGTTTTAATTTCTTATAAACATCTTCAATTGTAGTTTTCGATTTTTCAGCTTCAGTTGGATTATCTCCTTTTAAAGTCATAATATGAGCTACAACAACATCTCCTCTGTTATCTCTAACATCATTTACTTTTACCAAATGGTATCCAAAACGGGTTCTTACCGGTTTAGAGATTTCTCCTTTTGGCGTTTTAAATGCTGCTGATTCGAAAGGATAAACCATTCTAAAAACGCTAAACCATCCTAAATTTCCTTTATTATCTTTAGAAGAAGGATCTTGAGAATATTTAACTGCAGCATCTTCAAAAATTTCACCATTTAAAATCTTCTTACGTACTTCCATAGCCTGATTGTATACTCTTAGAGTATCGGCCGGCATGGCGTTTTCATCTAACGAAAATAAAATATGAGATGCATTTACCTCTTTCAAAGAACGCTTATACGCTTCTTCGATTAGTTCTTTGGTAACTTTAGTATCGCTTAAATAATTTTTAGAAAGTTGAGTTCTGTATGAATGCAACTCATTTTGATAGGCAATTCCGTTTTGCAAGCCAAGTTTGTTTGCCTTATTTACTTTCAATTTATACCCAATGAAAAGATCTAGATATTGATTTAGGTCTTTTTGAGAATCGTCTTTCACCAAGTCCAGATTCTTCTTATAAACCCTTGCAAATTCATCGGTATAATATGGTTTATCATCAATTGTAAAAAGAACTTCTTTTTTTGTTTCCTGTGCAAAAGCAACAGTCTTTATTACAATAAAAAGACTAACTAAAATCTGTTTCAACTTCATATATTATGAACTTTAAATACTTTTATAATTTAAGGCAGCCTCTCTGTTTAAAAACAGAGCGATTTGCAACCAACAAAAATAACAATTCAAACCTATTATACAATCATACGACAAACTATTAACAAAAAATTATAGACAAATAATGTTGTTCCTTCAGATTTAGTATGTAGTCAATGAGTTCTCGCAAATTATAATTACTTTTGCAACCACAAATTTTGATTCATGAGCTTTCAAAAAGAAATATTACGAAGAAGAACATTTGGGATTATTTCCCACCCCGATGCCGGAAAAACGACTTTAACTGAAAAACTATTATTGTTTGGAGGAGCAATTCAAGAAGCGGGGGCCGTAAAAAGCAATAAAATTAAAAAAGGAGCCACTTCCGATTTCATGGAAATTGAGCGTCAAAGAGGAATCTCTGTGGCAACATCGGTGTTGGCTTTTAATTATAAAGACAAAAAAATCAACATTCTTGATACTCCAGGTCACAAAGATTTTGCTGAAGATACCTTTAGAACTTTAACTGCGGTTGACAGTGTTATTGTAGTAATAGACGTAGCTAAAGGGGTTGAGGAACAAACAGAAAAGTTAGTTGAAGTTTGCCGCATGCGAAATATTCCAATGATTGTTTTCATCAACAAATTGGACCGTGAAGGTAAAGATGCTTTTGATTTGATGGATGAAGTTGAGAAAAAACTAGGTCTTCATGTTACGCCATTGAGTTTCCCTATTGGTATGGGATATGATTTCCAAGGAATATACAATATCTGGGAAAAAAATATCAATATTTTTGAAGGAGATAGCCGTAAGAACATTGAAGAAACTATAGCTTTCGATGATGTAAACAACCCAGAACTTGAAAAAATAATTGGCGAAAAACCGGCTAATAAACTTCGTGAAGAACTAGAACTTGTTTCGGAAGTATATCCTGCATTTAACAGAGAAGCATACCTAGAAGGTAAATTGCAACCGGTTTTCTTTGGTTCGGCTTTAAATAATTTTGGAGTGCGCGAATTATTAGATTGCTTTATTGAAATTGCTCCAACTCCGCGACCAAAAGATTCGGACACTCGTGAAGTAAAGCCAGATGAAAATAAATTTTCAGGATTTGTATTTAAAATCCACGCTAACATGGACCCTAAACACCGCGATCGTTTAGCGTTTATTAAAATTGTTTCGGGTACCTTCGAAAGAAACAAACCGTATTTACACGTGCGTCATGGGAAAAATTTAAAATTCTCGAGTCCAAATGCGTTTTTTGCAGAGAAAAAAGAAATCGTAGACATTTCGTATCCTGGGGATATTGTTGGATTGCACGATACCGGTAACTTCAAAATTGGAGATACACTTACCGAAGGGGAAATAATGAGTTTTAAAGGAATTCCAAGCTTTTCTCCGGAGCATTTCCGTTACATTAACAATGCCGACCCAATGAAAGCAAAACAGCTAGAAAAGGGAATCGACCAGTTGATGGATGAAGGAGTTGCGCAGTTGTTTACTCTTGAAATGAACGGACGAAAAGTAATTGGAACGGTTGGAGCGCTACAGTATGAAGTAATCCAATATCGTTTGGAGCACGAATATGGCGCTAAATGTTCGTATGAGAATTTCCCAGCGTTTAAGGCTTGTTGGGTAAAACCAGAAGACCCTAAAAACGAAGAGTTTGCTGAATTTAAACGTATCAAACAAAAATTTTTAGCTACCGACAAATACGGTCAGTTGGTATTTTTAGCCGATTCTGATTTTTCAATTCAAATGACACAAAGCAAATACCCAACGGTTAAGCTGCATTTCACGTCGGAATTTGAATAATTAACATTTTGAAAATCAATTTAGTAACTATAATTTATATATTTACTATCAAATTATAATATTTATGAAGTCAAACGTATTGAAATTTTACATTTTCAGCTTTTTATTCTTATCTGATTTTGTATTATTTGCCCAACCAGGAACAGATGATGGAAGTGGTGGTTTAGAAGGTGACGATCCGCCTCCAGCACCAATTAATAGCAAACTTATTTGGTTAGCGCTAATTGGAATAATTTTTACATTCAATTATTTCCGAAAAAGAGAACAAAATAAAGCTTAAATAAAAAAGTCAACTTTAAAAGTTGACTTTTTTATTTTTATTTATTGCTGCATATTAAAACACTATCTTTTTAACCACTACCATTTTATCTGCCGTTGTAATTCGAACCAATAAAACTTGAGAAGCTATATTCAAATTATCCAATACAATGGATTTAGAGTTTATGGTATAATTACTCTTAATTTTTCTTCCTTCCACATCAAAAACCTCAACTGATGCCAAATCGGATACTCCAGACATTATAGTCAGTGAATTTAAATTCGATTTATAAACAGATAAACTTTTCGATGCCTGTTCTACAGTATCGGTTCCTAAAGTTCCATTTTGATAAATGATTTCAAAACGATTTGTATAAGTTCCTGCCGCTGATGAAAATGAATACAATCCAGATTTTAAATCGTGTACAACATTCAAATCATTATCACGCAGATAAATGTTTTGAGTTCCCGAAAAAACACCATCCATATGATCAATTGAAATAGAATGCATTCCTGAGTAACTTGTTTTAAATCGTAACGGAACCACATCTGCAACATCAAAAGTTGGACGTCCTTGAATTATATACAGTCCGCCATTAATATCCATGGTAAGCGAAACAGGAGCATCTTCAATAGTTTTTCCATCAATTCCATTATCAACATCAAGTGTTGCATTGGAAAAATAACCTACTAACATTTGATTGTTAGCACCAGAATCATTATTAACATTCAACCAAATTCTATCGCCGGTTAACTCCCTATTTTCAGTATTTCCTCTAAAAAACTGATTGGCTGTATTAGTACTACGCATTGTATTATTAAATACTACCGTAGAGGCTCCGTTTAACATTTCTACAATAAAACCTTGCCCCGTTCTTAAAATTCCATTCGGGTTAACAACTTGTGCTTCACCATTACTCACAAAACCAGCTGTTGTCCATGTACAATAACCAGGATCTGTAGCAGCATTATTGGTTTTTCTCCAAAAATAAAGTGTTCCTGTAATATTAGTAGAATTCCCATTTACAAAACTAGTCATATCAACCGGAGAAGGGTAAGGATTTCCAACAGCATTATATCCAAATCCAGCACCACCATTGTATGCACTAAAAACAATATTTCCGTTGTTCGGAACACCTGTATATACTCCATCCCAAACGGTTGGTGTTGTTGGATGATTGTCTGGCATACGAATTAAATAACTCTTAGCCGTTTGAAAATTAGTTCCACTCGGACTTACAGCACTATACACATTTGACGCTGAATTATAAACGTAAAAGCGATTCGTTAACGTTGACGGTGAAAATGCCAAAAGATTTTGAGATGCCACTGGTGAAGACCATAAAGTATAATCCAATCGCATTAATGCAGAGCTATTTCTGTGTAATGTAATATTACCCGTATTTGCCACATTATTCACTTGAAGCAAGTTACCATTGTTTTGTACTACCATTGCTGCTCCAGAAGCCACCGTAATAGCATTAGTAACTGTTATATTTCTACCTGAGTTTATTGTTAGTGTTGATGTTCCGTTAAGAGCAATTGTATTTGCTAAAGCATTAGCATTAGCCACAACCACGTTACCAGAATTAATAATTACACTTGTTGAAGCATTAGGAATTATGGAACAACTCCAGTTTCCAGCTTGATTCCAAGTGTTATCTACAGCACCTGTCCAGGTATTTGTTGCATTTACAACTACTGTTGAAGTACCAGTAATTGCTCTTGTACAACTTGCTAAACTTACCGACACAAGAGATAGTGTTTGATTTGCAACTATAGCCGGCACAACAACTGTAGCCGAACCACCTGTTAAAACAATTGTTTGATTAGAACCACCATTAATTGTATATGTTACTGTAACTCCAGCAGAGCCAGTCAAAAAGAAATTAGCGTTTCCTCCAGAACAAACAGGACTATTATTTCCCGAAATAGAGGCAACCAATTGTGGATTTACAGTAATTGTTGCCACAGTACTAAATGAGGTACAAGTACCATTTGTAACCACAACCCGATAATACGTTGTTGCTGTTAAATTTGTAGCTGTATAGGTAGTGGCCGTATTAGCAATATCTGTAACTCCAGATGAAAAATTACTTACTGGTGAGGATTGCCACTTTTGAATAGTATTTGTAAATCCAGACAATGTTAACGTCGTGCTGTTAGTCCCATAACACACAGTAGCACTTCCAGCTAATGTTCCTCCGGTTGGCGCATTTTGAACCGTTATTTTAACACTACTACTGTTTGCTGTTGCGCATCCTCCGTTTTGAACAACCGCTCTATAATAGGTTGTAGTCGTAATATTAACTACAGTAAGAGACGTTGTTGTATTTGCGATATCGGTCGGACTATTAAAATTAGGCTGTGTAGAAGACTGCCATTTTACAACATTGCCAACATGACCACTCAAGGTTAATGTTGTAGAATTGTTACCCGAACACACTGTTGCATTTGAAGCGACTGTACCTCCAACAGATGGTGGACTAACAGTAACTGTTATTACATTACTGTTTACAGTACCGCAACCTCCAGTAACCGCTGCTCTATAATAGGTTGTTACCAAAAGATTACCCATTTGAGCTGAAGTTAATGTAGCACTTGTCGCCCCTATAATATTTGTATACACCAAATTATTTATGGAAGACTGCCACTGAATTGTCCCATTACTTCCTGTTAAAACAATATTTGCCGGTTGAGAACCTGAACAAATAGACTGATTTGAAGCAGCTACTCCTGGATTTGGATTAACCGTTACTGCAGCTATACTACTAAAAGACTGACATGTTCCATTGGTTAAAACCGATCTATAGTAGGTTGTGACAGATAAATTTGTTGCCGTATATGAAGCCGTAGTATTAGCAATATCAACAACACCAGAAGAAAAATCATTTACTGTTGACGATTGCCATTTCACAATACTTCCTGTATAACCAGACAATGTTAACACGGTACTATTAGTACCTGGACAAACTGTTGCGCTTCCAGAAATCGTTCCACCGTTTGGTATTGCATTAATCGTAAAATTTGGTGAAGCACCAGCTCCCGTACTCGCATCAAAAGTTGGATTTGTTGAACCAACAGCTATTTTGTAGGTGCCAGATGCATTTGACGGCAATGTTATAGTCCCCTGAATATTAGCATTTACTGCACCGTTACTAGTATTGAATGTATAGGGTAGTAAAGTAATAGCGCCCAACAAAGTATAGGGTGTTCCTCCAGTATTACTACTTAAATAGGCAGAAAATCTAGAATTAGAATCGTATCTATTTGCTCCATTTCCACTAGTAGTTGTAAACGTTATTGTTACAGTTTGACCGGCACAAACGGGATTAGGACTAACATTGTTTACTTGAATAGATTGAGAAAAAACAGCACTATTTAGCAACAAAAACAACACCAAAAACACATTTAAAATGTTTTTTGATATTGAATTTCCTAAAGTCTTTTTGCAAATTATCCTATGTAGTGTTGTATTCATTTGCCTTATATTTAATTCAAAATTAAGTATTTATTGGCTAGTTCATGAACCCAAACGCATAAAATCGACAAACAACACACAATTTCAACACTTTAGCTGTGTAAAAAATGTCTTAGTATATTTTTTTTGTTTCTATTTTTCCATCAATTGATTCAACTCGTACTAAAAGAACTTGGTTGTCAACTGGTAAAGAAAAATTAAAATTTGCTTGGTTTACCGATTCAAAGTTTTGAAGTCTTCTACCTCTTAAATCATAAACTACAATTGATTTTATATTAGAATTCTGCATTTTTACAAAAACCACATCTTTTTCTTTATAAACAATTAAATTGTTTTCGGACAAACTTGATGATGTCGTACTTAAGTTTGAATTTTGGTAAACAATCTCAAAACGATTTTCAAATACTCCAGAATCACTTGAAAAAGAATATGCAGCTTGTCTTAAATCATGAGTAACATTCAAATCGTTATCCTTCAGAAAAACCGATTGACTAGCTGTAAAAACACCTTCAGCATGATCAATACTAATAGTAAAATCTCCAGGAGTATCAGTTTTAAAAAGTAAAGGCACAACATCGGTGTCAACAAATGAAGGCTTTCCTTGTACTACATACTCCATATTATCAATTAGCATATTTAAAGCAACTGGTGGATTTTCAATCGATTTACCATCTATACCATAATCAACCCCAGTTGTTGCTGCACTTAAATAAGCCACCAACATTTGATTATTTGCTCCATCATTACGAACAATATCCAACCAAATTTTATCTCCAGAAAGTTCTCCGTTTACAGCAATTTGAGCTTCTGCATTTTGACTTGGTCTGAAAAATTGATTTTCTGTATTCCCAATACGCATAGCATTAGTAAAGTTAACCGTGGTAGCAGTATTAATAGCTTCCACTATAAAACCTTGTCCCGTTCTAATTATACCATTGGGATTATAAACCTCTGCTTCCCCATTGCTTACAAAACCAGCTAACGTCCACGTACAATATCCTGGATCTGTAGCAGCATTATTGGTTTTTCTCCAAAAATATAAGGTTCCAGTAATTTTCGAACTGTTGGTATTTACAAAAGTGCTCATTTTAACTGGTGATGGATATGGATTACCAATTGCATTAAATCGGAAACCTGCACCTCCATTATACAATGACACAATAATATTTCCATTATTAGGAACACCTGTAAATTGTCCTGTCCAAATTGTTGGTGTTGTTGGATGATTATTTGGTGTACGAATTAAATATCCTTTACCGGTTTGAAAATCATTTGAAGTTGGATCGATTGCGCTATAAGCATTTGTTGCCGAATTATAGGTGTAAAATCGACTTGTAAGTGTTAATGGCGAAAAGTTTAATAAATTTTGACCTACAACAGGTGAAGACCACATCGTATAATCCTGACGCATTAAAGCAGAGCTGTTACGAATGACAGAAACTGGACCTGAATTTGCTCCAGTATAGGTATTTTGAAGAAGGTTTGCGTTATTCTGCAATGTAAAATTACCGGTTCCCTGAACTTTAACTTGTCCTTCAACTGTAAAATTATAGCCTGAATTAATAGTAAGCGATGCTGCATTTGCAACTTCAACCCCTTTCACGGTATTATTTGCAACAACAATACACGGATTTCCTCCTTGAACTAAAGCACGCTCACTTGAGCCTGGAACACGACCACAACTCCAATTGGAACTATCATCCCAATCTGTACTCGTACCGCCAATCCATGTATTAGGAACAACCGAAGCAGATTCTGGCAATGAAGTATTTAAAGGACAACCAACGCTTCCCTGAGCCAACACTCGGTATTTGTAGGTTCCTTCAGGAGCAGTCCATCCAGCTTGAAAAATAAGTTTTGCTGTAATTTGAGTCTGAGCTGCATTAAATGATTTACTAATTCCGTAAGAAATTCCAGAAATGGGAAACGAATTAACATCCACCCAAACATTGGGAGCTGTTTCAATTTGCCATGTAAAGGTAACTGAATTAAGATCGCCATTAAAAGGAGCGCAAGATCCTTGTTTAACGGAATAAAGAAAAGACTTTGTTCTGTTTAAGCAGATATCAGTATTGATGTTATCTAAATCGTTTGTAACCTGCAATTGGGCAAAAGCGAGGTTAGCAAATAGACAACATAGGACTAAATAAGTCGTTTTGTAGGTTTTCGAAATATTCATCGTGTAAAAGTTTAATCAAATTTGGGGCTTTTGCTGAACAATATACAATAATAATGGCAAAGATACAATTAATAAACTGGCAATCAATACAAAAAAAGTCTTTCAAACGAAAGACTTTTATATTTATGCTTGACCTGCAGGCCCAAAATTCAAGGGGATTGGAGCCTGCTCCACCTCTTTAATTTCGCCGTGTGCCGATTCGAAACGGTGAATATTTTCACCTAAAGCTCTTAACAATCTTTTTGCGTGTTGTGGCGTCAAAACAATACGAGATTTTACTTTAGCTTTTGGAACACCAGGCATGATGCTCACGAAATCTAAAACAAACTCAGTATTAGAATGGTTAATAATAGCCAGATTGGAATAAATCCCTTCTGCCGTTTGTTCATCTAATTCGATATTGATTTGTCCTTGTTGGTTTTTATCGCTCATAATACATTTTTGATTTAAAACTAAATATAAAATCCTAACAGCGTAAACTGTTAGGATTTATAAATATAATGAGAATTTTTATTATTAATAATTAAATTCTTCTTTAGCAGCTAACAATTCGTTGAATTCTTCTTTAGAACCTACTATTGTGTTGTCGTAATCTCTCATACCTGTTCCGGCTGGGATTCTGTGACCAACAATAACATTTTCTTTCAAGCCTTCTAAACCATCAACTTTACCAGCTACAGCAGCTTCATTCAATACTTTCGTTGTTTCCTGGAACGATGCCGCAGAAATAAACGATTTCGTTTGTAATGATGCTCTTGTAATACCTTGAAGTACTGGTGTTGCTGTTGCAGGAACTACATCTCTTGCTACCACTAAATTCTGATCGTTACGTTTTAACAATGAATTTTCATCACGTAATTCTCTTGGAGAAACGATCTGACCTGGTTTTAAGCTTTGAGAATCTCCAGCATCTTCTACAACTTTCATTCCGTATAATTTGTCGTTTTCTACGATAAAGTCTGACGTGTGAACCAATTGATCTTCTAAGAACAAAGTATCTCCTGGATCTTGAATCTGAACTTTACGCATCATTTGACGAATTACAACTTCAAAGTGCTTATCGTTGATTTTTACCCCTTGTAAACGGTAAACCTCTTGGATTTCATTAACCAAATACTGTTGAACAGCAGAAGGTCCTTGAATTCTTAAGATATCCTCTGGAGTAATTGCTCCGTCAGACAATGGCATACCTGCTTTCACGAAGTCATTCTCTTGTACTAAAATTTGGTTTGATAATTTAACCAAGTATTTCTTGATTTCACCAAATTTCGACTCGATAACGATTTCACGGTTACCACGTTTGATTTTACCAAACGATACTACACCGTCAATTTCAGACACTACAGCTGGGTTTGAAGGATTACGAGCCTCTAACAACTCGGTAATTCTTGGTAAACCTCCTGTAATATCTCCCGCTTTCGAAGAACGACGAGGGATTTTTACTAAAATTTTACCTGCTTTAATTTTCTCACCATCGTTAACCATTAAGTGAGCCCCTACTGGTAAGTTGTACGAACGAATTAGTTCACCATCTTTTCCGTAGATTAATAAAGTAGGAATTAATTTTTTATTTCTTCCTTCAGTAATTACTTTTTCTTGGAATCCGGTTTGTTCGTCAATTTCAACCATAAACGATTGACCTTGCTCGATATCTTCATAAGCTACCTTACCTGTGAATTCAGAAATAATAACTCCATTATAAGGATCCCATTTACAGATTGTCGCACCTTTTTCAACAGTATCACCGTCTTTTACAAAAATACTTGATCCGTAAGGAATGTTATGTGTATTTAAAACAATACCAGTTTTAGCATCTACTAATTTTAATTCTGTAGAACGAGAGATTACGATATCCACAACGTTTCCTTCGTTATCTTCACCTTTTACAGTTTTAAGATCTTCGATTTCCAATTTACCTCCAAAACGAGCAACAATGCTAGACTCTTCAGAAATACCTCCAGCAACCCCTCCAACGTGGAACGTACGAAGTGTTAACTGTGTACCTGGCTCACCAATTGATTGTGCTGCAATAACACCAACTGCTTCACCTTTTTGAGTCATTTTACCTGTTGCCAAGTTTCTTCCGTAACATTTAGCACAGATTCCTTTTTCAGCTTCACATGTAAGCGGAGAACGAACCTCTACTCTTTCTACCGGAGAAGCTTCAATATCTTTAACTACAGCTTCAGTGATTTGATTACCAGCATGAACGATGATTTCACCATTTAATGGGTTAACCACATCTTGTAAAGCTACACGTCCTAAGATACGCTCACCAAGAGTTTCAACAATCTCTTCGTTTTTCTTTAAAGCAGAAACTTCAACACCACGAAGTGTACCACAATCTACAGAGTTCACGATAACATCTTGAGAAACATCATGTAAACGACGAGTTAAGTAACCCGCATCCGCCGTTTTAAGAGCCGTATCCGCAAGACCTTTACGAGCACCGTGAGTCGAGATAAAGTACTCAAGGATAGAAAGACCTTCTTTAAAGTTCGATAAAATCGGGTTCTCAATAATTTCACCACCACCAGCAGTTGATTTTTTCGGCTTAGCCATCAAACCACGCATACCGGTTAACTGACGAATCTGCTCTTTCGATCCACGAGCTCCAGAATCAAGCATCATATATACCGAGTTGAAACCTTGTTGGTCTTCACGGATATTTTTCATTGCTAACTCCGTTAATTGAGCATTTGCAGAAGTCCAGATATCAATAACTTGGTTATAACGCTCGTTATTGGTAATAAGACCCATGTTATAGTTCATTGAAATTGCTTCAACTTGTTCCCTTGCATCGGCAATCAATTGATCTTTTTGTTCTGGAATACGAATATCCCCAAGAGAGAATGATAAACCACCTCTGAAAGCGAATTTATACCCCATATCTTTCATATTATCAAGGAAGGCAGCCGTTGTAGGCACATCCGTTACACTTAAAATATGACCGATAATATCTCTTAAGTTCTTCTTCGTTAATACATCATTGATATATCCAGCTGCTTCAGGTACTACTTCATTAAATAATACTCTACCTGCAGTAGTTTGGATAATCTTGTAAACTAATTCTCCATTTTCATTAAAATCTTTTGCTCTGATTTTAACACGAGCATTCAACTCAACTCTTCCTTCATTCAAAGCGATATTACACTCTTCTGCCGAATAGAAAGTTAAACCTTCACCTAAGATTTTATGGTCTGGTGTAGACAAACGCTCTTTGGTCATATAATAAAGACCAAGAACCATGTCTTGAGAAGGTACCGTGATAGGCGCACCATTCGCAGGGTTAAGAATATTATGAGAAGCCAACATTAATAATTGTGCCTCTAAAATAGCCTCTGGTCCTAACGGTAAGTGAACTGCCATCTGGTCACCATCGAAATCCGCGTTAAATGCCGTACACGTTAATGGGTGTAATTGAATTGCTTTTCCTTCAATCAATTTTGGCTGGAACGCTTGAATACCTAAACGGTGCAAAGTAGGAGCACGGTTAAGCAATACTGGATGTCCTTTAATTACATTTTCAAGGATATCCCATACTACAGGCTCTTTTTTGTCGATGATTTTCTTAGCCGACTTAACTGTTTTAACAATTCCTCTTTCGATTAACTTACGAATAACGAATGGTTTGTATAGCTCAGCCGCCATGTCTTTAGGCAAACCACACTCGAACATTTTCATTTCAGGTCCAACAACAATTACCGAACGTGCTGAATAATCCACACGTTTACCTAATAAGTTTTGACGGAAACGTCCTTGTTTACCTTTTAATGAATCTGATAACGATTTTAATGGTCTATTTGATTCTGTTTTAACTGCAGAAGCTTTTCTTGTATTGTCGAACAACGAGTCTACAGATTCCTGTAACATACGTTTTTCGTTACGTAAGATTACTTCTGGAGCTTTGATTTCCATTAAACGTTTCAAACGGTTGTTACGGATGATTACACGACGGTATAAGTCGTTCAAATCCGAAGTTGCGAAACGTCCACCATCAAGTGGCACTAATGGACGTAATTCTGGCGGGATAACCGGAATTACTTTTAAAATCATCCATTCTGGCAAATTCTCACGATTTAAATTTGCTTCACGGAATGACTCCACAACTTGAAGACGTTTTAAAGCCTCCGTTTTACGTTGTTTTGATGTTTCATTATTAGCAGCATGACGTAATTCGTATGACAAAGCATCTAAATCTGTACGCGCTAATAAATCCATAATACATTCCGCACCCATCTTAGCGATGAATTTATTAGGATCTGTATCATCTAAATATTGATTTTCCATTGGAAGAGAATCTAAAATATTCAAGTATTCTTCTTCTGTAAGGAAATCTAATCGGTTTAATGTTTCACCGTCTGGGCCACTTGCAATACCTGGCTGGATTACTACATATCTTTCGTAGTAGATAATCATATCTAATTTCTTAGATGGTAAACCAAGGATATAACCAATTTTGTTAGGTAATGAACGGAAGTACCAAATATGTGCTATAGGCACCACTAAATTAATGTGACCTACTCTATCGCGACGTACTTTTTTCTCGGTTACTTCTACTCCACAACGGTCACAAACGATTCCTTTATAACGGATTCTTTTGTATTTACCACAAGCACACTCGTAATCTTTTACTGGTCCAAAAATTCGTTCGCAGAAAAGTCCGTCACGCTCAGGTTTGTGAGTACGATAATTGATTGTTTCCGGTTTTAAAACCTCACCTCTAGATTCTGCCAAAATAGATTCTGGAGAAGCAAGACCAATGGAAATTCTGTTAAATCTTTTGATCGTATTTTTATCTTTATTTCTATTCATGATAAACGTGCTATCGATTTATAAAAAACACTATAATAGGGAACAATCCGAAAATTGTTCCCGTGAAATTATTCTTCTAATCTGATGTCTAAACCAAGACCTTTCAATTCATGCATTAATACATTGAATGATTCTGGTAAACCTGGTTCCGGCATTGTTTCACCCTTAACGATTGCTTCGTAAGTTTTAGCTCTACCGATAACGTCATCCGATTTAACTGTCAAAATTTCTCTTAAAGTACTAGAAGCACCATAAGCCTCAAGAGCCCAAACCTCCATCTCTCCGAAACGCTGACCTCCGAACTGTGCTTTACCTCCAAGAGGTTGCTGCGTGATCAACGAGTAAGGTCCGATAGAACGTGCGTGCATCTTATCATCAACCATGTGACCTAATTTAAGCATATAAATTACCCCTACAGTTGCTGGCTGATGGAAACGCTCTCCTGTTCCTCCATCGTATAAATACGTATGTCCGAATCTTGGTACACCTGCTTCATCAGTTAAGGCATTGATTTGCTCAAGAGAAGCTCCGTCAAAAATTGGCGTTGCATACTTTCTTCCAAGCTTTTTACCAGCCCATCCTAATACAGTTTCGTATATCTGACCGATGTTCATACGAGAAGGTACCCCTAGTGGGTTCAATACGATATCTACCGGTGTTCCGTCTTCTAAGAATGGCATATCTTCTTGACGAACGATTTTCGCAACGATACCTTTGTTACCGTGACGTCCTGCCATCTTATCTCCCACTTTCAGTTTACGTTTCTTAGCAATGTATACTTTAGCTAATTTCAAGATACCTGATGGTAATTCATCTCCAACAGTAATCGTGAATTTCTCTCTACGTAATGCTCCTTGTAAATCGTTCAACTTAATTTTATAGTTGTGGATTAAGTCGTTAACCATAGCATTAGACTCATCATCTGTAGTCCATTGTCCTTTAGTTAAGTGAGCAAAATCTTCAACAGCATAAAGCATTTTTTGTGTGAATTTTTTACCTTTTGGTAATACTTCTTCACCCAAATCGTTCATTACACCTTGAGATGTTTTTCCGTTAACGATTTCGAACAATTTCTCTACTAATTTATCTTTCAACTGAACGAATTTTACTTCAAATTCAGATTCAAGAACAGCTAAATCGTCTTTATCCTTAGAACGTTTACGTTTATCTTTTACCGCTCTCGCGAATAATTTTTTATCTAAAACCACACCGTGTAATGAAGGTGATGCTTTTAATGAAGCATCTTTCACATCTCCTGCTTTGTCTCCGAAGATAGCACGTAAAAGCTTCTCTTCTGGTGTAGGATCTGATTCTCCTTTTGGTGTAATTTTTCCGATTAGAATGTCACCAGGTTTAACTTCGGCTCCAATTCTGATCATACCGTTTTCATCTAAGTCTTTAGTAGCCTCTTCAGAAACGTTTGGAATATCATTCGTTAATTCTTCGTTACCCAATTTCGTATCACGAACTTCTAAAGAATAATCGTCAACGTGGATTGAAGTAAAGATATCATCACGAACTACTTTTTCAGAAATTACAATCGCATCCTCGAAGTTGTACCCTTTCCAAGGCATGAACGCTACCTGTAGGTTTCTACCTAAAGCTAACTCTCCGTTTTGCGTTGCGTAACCTTCACAAAGAACCTGTCCTTTAGTAACTCTGTCACCTTTTCTAACGATAGGCTTCAAGTTAATAGACGTACTTTGGTTGGTTTTTCTGAATTTTATTAACTGATATGTTTTCTCATCCGGATCGAAACTTACAGCTCTTTCCTTATCAGTTCTATCATATTTAATGGTAATCATGTTAGCATCTACATACTCCACAACTCCATTACCTTCAGCATTAATAAGTACTCTTGAATCGGAAGCAACTTGTCTTTCCAAACCAGTACCAACAATTGGCGACTCAGGACGTAATAATGGTACGGCCTGACGCATCATGTTTGATCCCATCAAGGCACGGTTCGCATCATCATGCTCTAAGAATGGAATTAATGAAGCCGAAATAGACGCAATTTGATTTGGTGCTACGTCAGTATAATGAACTGCAGTAGGTTCTAACACAGGGAAATCACCTTCTTCACGAGCAATAACGCGCTCTGCAGTAATTTTACCTGAGTTATCCATCTCAATATTAGCTTGCGCTATCAATTTACCTTCTTCTTCTTCAGCACTTAAATAAATAGGCTCAGATTTCAAATCAACCACACCATTTTCCACTTTTCGGTACGGTGTTTCGATGAATCCCATTCCGTTTACTTTCGCATAAACTCCCAACGATGAAATCAAACCAATGTTTGGTCCCTCTGGAGTTTCAATTGGACATAAACGTCCGTAGTGCGTATAGTGAACGTCACGAACCTCGAATCCAGCTCTCTCTCTAGATAAACCTCCAGGTCCTAGTGCTGATAAACGACGTTTGTGTGTAATCTCTGCTAATGGGTTTGTTTGATCCATGAACTGAGACAACTGGTTGGTTCCGAAGAAAGAGTTGATAACCGATGATAATGTTTTAGCATTAATCAAATCGATTGGTGTAAACACCTCGTTATCACGAACGTTCATTCTTTCACGAATAGTTCTTGCCATACGAGCAAGACCAACACCAAATTGTGCAGACAATTGCTCACCAACTGTACGTACACGACGGTTTGATAAGTGATCAATATCATCAATCTCTGCTTTAGAGTTGATTAACTCAATCAAATATTTCACAATAGTGATGATATCCTCTTTGGTAAGCACTTGCTTATCCATAGGAATATCCAAACCTAATTTTTTATTCATTCTGTAACGTCCTACATCACCTAAGTTGTAACGTTGATCAGAGAAGAATAATTTATCTATAATACCACGAGCTGTTTCCTCATCAGGCGGTTCTGCGTTACGCAACTGACGGTAAATATGCTCTACAGCTTCTTTTTCAGAGTTTGTAGGGTCTTTTTGCAACGTATTGTGGATGATTGCATAATCAGCTTGGTTGTTATCTTCCTTGTGTAACAAGATAGATTTAACGTTTGCATCAACAATTTCCTCAACATTGTCTTTGTCTAAAAGCGTATCACGATCTAAAATAATTTCGTTACGCTCAATTGACACAACCTCTCCAGTATCTTCATCTACGAAATCTTCATGCCATGTATTCAAAACACGAGCAGCAAGACGGCGACCAATATATTTTTTCAAACCTGATTTAGACACTTTAATTTCTTCAGCTAAATCGAAGATTTCCAAGATATCTTTATCACGTTCAAAACCGATAGCACGGAATAACGTAGTAACTGGTAATTTTTTCTTTCTATCGATATACGCGTACATTACACTGTTGATATCGGTAGCGAATTCAATCCAAGAACCTTTAAAAGGAATAACTCTAGCAGAGTACAATTTTGTACCGTTAGCATGGAAAGATTGTCCGAAGAAAACCCCTGGTGAACGGTGTAATTGAGAAACAACTACGCGTTCAGCACCATTGATAACAAAGGTACCACTTGGAGTCATATAAGGGATTGTTCCTAAATAAACATCCTGTACAATAGTTTCAAAATCTTCATGCTCAGGATCTGTACAGTATAGTTTTAAACGTGCTTTTAGCGGCACACTATACGTAAGACCTCTGTCTATACACTCTTCAATTGTATAACGTGGTGGATCAATAAAGTAATCAAGGAATTCCAATACGAATTGATTTCTAGTATCCGTAATTGGGAAGTTTTCCATGAAGGTATTATAAAGACCTTCATTTCCTCTTTCATCGGATTTGGTTTCCAATTGGAAAAAATCCTTAAAAGATTTTACCTGAATATCAAGAAAGTCTGGATAGTCAGGGATGTTTTTCGTCGAGGCGAAATTTAATCTTTCAGTCTGATTTGCTAACATCAATGGACAAAATTTTGATTAAAAAAGTAGTTTTTTGTGTAAAACACAGTTTCATTATACTTTCTTTTTATAATCGAAACATCTCTAAAAATGAACAGAAAGTTTGAATTTCATTTTTTTTCTTCGTAACGATTAAAAACTTGTTCGTATTTCCAATTATCAAAGAAAAACTTAGATAATTTTATTATACGAAAAATGGTTTAGGCCTTTGAGCGTTAAACTCAAGACCTAAACCTTGTTCTATAAGTGGAGTTTTATTATTTTAACTCTACTACAGCACCTGCTTCTTCTAAAGCTTTTTTCAAGCCTTCAGCTTCGTCTTTAGAAACACCTTCTTTAACGTTAGCTGGAGCAGCATCTACTAAATCCTTAGCTTCTTTAAGACCTAAACCAGTTAATTCTTTAACCGCTTTAACAACTCCTAATTTAGAAGCACCAGCATCTTTCAATACTACAGTGAATTCAGTTTGCTCAGCAGCACCAGCACCAGCATCACCACCACCAGCTACAACTACAGCTGCAGCAGCAGGCTCAATACCATACTCGTCTTTTAATATTGTTGCTAATTCGTTAACTTCTTTAACTGTTAAGTTAACTAATTGTTCTGCGAATTGTTTCAAATCTGCCATTTTTTCTATCTTTTAAAATGATTTGTAAAATATAATAATTAATTAGTGCGCAATTTATTCAGCTCCCTCTTCTTTGTTTTGATTTTGAAGAGCAGAAATAACTCTTTGAGCTGGTGATTGAAGTAATCCGATGATTTCAGCGATAACTTCTTCTTTCGATTTAATAGCTACTAACGAATCAAGTAAATTGTCTCCAATGTAAATTTCTTGATTGATGTAAGCACCTTTCAATAAAGGTTTGTCACCTTTTTTACGGAATTCTTTAATAATTTTTGCAGGAGCATTAGCTGTATCTGCAATCATGATTGAAGTATTTCCTTTTAAAACCGTTGGAAGTTCACCGAAGTTACTTTCAGAAGACTCCATAGCTTTTGCAAGCAATGTATTCTTTACAACTTCTAATTTGATACCTGCTTTAAAACAAGCTCTTCTTAAGTTTGAAGTAGTATCTGCATCAAGTCCGGAAATGTCTGCCAAATACACAACATTTACACCAGCTAACTGTGCAGTTAAATCTTCAATAGCGATTGATTTTTCTTCTCTAGTCATACTAAAAACTTTTAACTACCAATTATACTGCTTTAGGATCTAAAGCAATTGCAGGACTCATTGTAGCTGAGATGTGGATAGACTTAATATAAGTTCCTTTTGCTGCAGTTGGTTTTAATTTAATTAATGTTTGAATAATTTCGTGAGCGTTCTCTTGGATTTTTTGAGCATCGAAAGAAACTCTACCAATTCCAGCGTGAACGATACCCGTTTTATCTACTTTAAAGTCGATTTTACCAGATTTAACCTCTTCAACTGCTTTACCTACTTCCATAGTTACAGTACCAGTTTTAGGGTTTGGCATTAAACCACGAGGTCCTAAAATTCGACCTAATGGACCTAATTTACCCATAACTGCAGGCATAGTGATGATTACATCAACATCTGTCCAACCGTCTTTGATTTTTTGTAAATAATCGTCTAATCCAACGTGATCAGCACCAGCAGCTTTAGCTTCAGCTTCTTTATCTGGAGTAACTAATGCTAATACTCTAACGTCTTTACCTGTACCATGTGGTAATGAAACCACACCTCTTACCATTTGATTCGCTTTACGTGGATCTACACCCAATTTTACTGCGATATCAACAGACTCATCAAATTTTGCAGAAGCTAACTCTTTAATTAATGCAGATGCATCTTTTAAAGAATATAGTTTATTCTTCTCAATTTTTGCTGCAGCCTCTTTTTGCTTTTTTGTCAATTTTGCCATGTCTTTTTCTTTTTAAAGATTAAAAAGGAGCAGTTCCCGATACAGTTATACCCATAGATCTTGCTGTTCCAGCAACCATACTCATAGCTTTCTCAATTTCAAAAGCATTTAAATCGGCCATTTTGTCTTCAGCGATAGTTCTAATTTGTTCCCAAGTAACGCTTGCTACTTTTTTACGGTTAGGTTGCCCTGAACCAGACTTAATTTTTGCTGCCTCTAATAATTGAATTGCAGCAGGTGGCGTTTTAACAACAAAGTCAAAAGACTTGTCTTTATACACAGTAATTTGTACTGGTAAAACTTTGCCAGGTTTATCTTGTGTTCTAGCATTAAATTGCTTACAGAACTCCATGATGTTAACCCCAGCAGCCCCCAAAGCAGGTCCAACCGGTGGCGAAGGATTCGCGGCACCTCCCTTAACTTGTAGTTTAACTACTTTACTAATTTCTTTAGCCATTTTTAAAAAAATTTAGCACATCTCTCAATTGGAAGCGATTGATGTGATTTATTAATGTAACAAAAAATTATACTTTTTCAACTTGTATAAAACTTAATTCCAATGGTGTTTTTCTTCCAAAAATTTTCACCATTACTTCAAGTTTACGCTTTTCTTCATTTACTTTTTCAACTGTTCCGTTGAAACCGTTAAATGGACCGTCAATAACTTTTACCGTTTCACCAACTGTATAAGGAATTGCAACGTTATCTGTTTTAACAGACAATTCATCTACTTTACCAAGCATACGATTCACCTCAGATTGACGCAAAGGAACAGCATCGCCACCTTTAGTCTCCCCAAGAAAACCAATAACTCCAGAAATAGATTTAATAATATGTGGTATTTCCCCAGTTAAATTTGCTTCAATCATAACATAACCTGGAAAATAAACTTTATCCTTACTGATTTTCTTTCCCTCACGCACTTGTACCACTTTTTCAGTTGGCACCAATACTTGAGAAACATAATCAGCCATACCCAAACGACTAATCTCCGTTTCGATATAGTTTTTAACTTTATTCTCCTGGCCGCTTACCGCTCTAACCACATACCATTTTTTGACATTATTTTCAATCATATCAAAAAAATTAAGCTTTTAACCAGTTAAAGAAAACACCTAAAATCTTAGCAAAAACGGTATCCACTCCCCAAGTTGCTAAAGCCAATAGAATTGAAAATAAAGCAACGATAATCGTTAACTTTTGTACTTCAGACCAATTTGGCCAAGACACATTAGACTTTAACTCTTCGAAAGATTCCGTTATATAATTAACAACTTTTGTCATTATTTTTCTTTTTTGCACGGGCGGAGGGATTCGAACCCCCATCAATGGTTTTGGAGACCACTATACTAGCCCTTGTACTACGCCCGTTTGTTAAAAAAGTCGGCAGCATAACACTGCCAACTTTTATATTCAACTAATAATTAGTCTAAAATTTCAGTTACCTGACCAGCACCTACAGTTCTACCACCCTCACGAACAGCAAAACGTAAACCTACTGATAAAGCGATTGGGCTTAACAATTGTACTTCAATAGTTAAGTTATCACCTGGCATAACCATCTCAACTCCTGCAGGTAAAGAAATAGTACCTGTTACGTCAGTTGTACGTACGTAGAACTGTGGACGGTAGTTGTTATGGAATGGAGTGTGACGTCCACCTTCTTCTTTTTTCAAGATATACACCTCAGCTTTGAAGTGAGCGTGTGGTTTTACAGAACCTGGTTTGATAATAACCATACCACGTTTGATATCAGCTTTATCGATACCACGTAATAATAAACCTACGTTATCTCCAGCCTCACCTCTATCAAGGATTTTACGGAACATCTCAACTCCTGTAATTGTAGAAGTTAATTTTTCAGCTCCCATACCGATGATTTCAACAGCATCTCCAGTATTAGCAACTCCAGTTTCGATACGACCTGTAGCAACAGTTCCACGACCTGTAATTGTAAATACGTCCTCAACTGGCATCAAGAATGGTTTATCAACATCACGAGCTGGTAATTCAATCCAGTTGTCAACAGCATCCATCAATTCCATTACTGTAGCAACCCATTTTGGATCACCATTTAAAGCTCCAAGTGCAGAACCTTTGATAACAGGACCATTATCACCATCATATTGATAGAAAGATAATAAATCTCTGATTTCCATTTCTACAAGCTCTAATAACTCAGCATCGTCAACCATGTCAACTTTGTTCATGAAAACTACCATTCTAGGCACACCAACTTGACGACCTAAAAGGATGTGCTCACGAGTTTGTGGCATTGGACCATCTGTAGCAGCAACTACAAGGATAGCACCATCCATTTGAGCAGCACCAGTAACCATGTTCTTAACGTAATCCGCGTGACCTGGACAGTCAACGTGAGCGTAGTGACGGTTAGCTGTTGAATACTCTACGTGAGAAGTATTAATAGTAATACCTCTTTCTTTTTCTTCAGGAGCGTTATCGATTTGGTCGAAAGATTTAGCTTCTGATAAACCAGCATCAGCCAATACTTTAGTAATAGCAGCTGTTAAAGTAGTTTTTCCGTGATCTACGTGTCCGATAGTTCCGATATTTAAATGGGGCTTCGAACGATCAAAGGTTTCTTTTGCCATGATTTAATAATTTAATCTTAGTTATATAATTAGTGTTCAAAAATTCAAAATTGAGCCAATGACGGGATTTGAACCCGTGACCTCTTCCTTACCAAGGAAGCACTCTACCCCTGAGCTACACCGGCCTTTCTCGCCAGAATCTTAAAAAAGACTCTTTTTTTGTGGGGAGAGCAGGATTCGAACCTGCGAAGGTGTAACCAGCAGATTTACAGTCTGCCCTCGTTGGCCGCTTGAGTATCTCCCCGCCTTACTTTATTTATTTTCAGTCACTTACAACTTTGAGCCGATGGAGGGACTCGAACCCACGACCTGCTGATTACAAATCAGCTGCTCTAGCCAGCTGAGCTACACCGGCAACTTCAAATAAAAAAGTCCGCTATTTCTAACGGACTGCAAATGTAGGGATTTTATTTTTTAATCAAAATAATTTTTTCTTTTTTTTTATTTTAGCTATGAGCTCTTACTTTTTCTTTACGTTTTAAAAGTAAACGCTCTAATGATTCTGTAGATAAATCTACCGCTTCTTCAAAACTTTTATTGGTTTTTTTAACCACAAATTCATCGCCTGGCACATGAATTTTAATCTCAACCGTTTTATTTTCTTTATCACTCGTGTTCTCCACCCTCAAAAACACATCGGATGACACTACCCGATCATAATATTTTTCTAATTTATCTAATCTCACCTGAATAAAGTCTAATAATTTTTTATCAACATTAAAATTGACAGCTTGAACATTAACTTTCATAATTAAAAAATTTTTATAGGTTAAACGCATGAATTATTTCTGGTTTCGCGGGTGGGCATCTTGATAAACTCGTTTCAATTCAGCTAAACTGCTATGTGTATAGATTTGAGTGGAAGATAAACTAGCATGACCTAATAATTCTTTTACCGAATTTAAATCAGCACCGTTATTGAGCAAATGGGTTGCGAACGTGTGCCTAAGAACGTGTGGACTCTTTTTTACTTTTTCAGAGACATTACTAAAGTAATCATTTATTAATCGATACACAAACGTTTCACTAACTTTATGTCCGTTTTTATTTAAAATTAACAAATCGCCCGACGAGTGATTTTCAACCCGTTTTCTAACCTCTAGATAACGATTAATTAATGCAATTGTACAATCTAATAAAGGTATAATTCGCTCTTTATTTCTTTTACCCAAAACCTTTAGTGTTTTAGTATACAAATTACAACTTTGAATCTCCAGTCCGATTAACTCAGCTCTACGGATTCCTGTAGTATAAAATAATTCAATAATCAAGCGATTACGTATTCCTTCAAAATCTTCTGGAAAATCATTTTCATCAAAAACCATTTCCAATTCTTTTTCAGAAAATGGAATTTGAACTTTTTTAGCTGTTTTTAAAGATTTGTGTTTCTGAAGTGGATTGACTTCAATTTGTTTCGTTTTAAGCAAGAATTTGTAAAACGATTTAAGCGATGAAATTTTTCTATTAACGGTTGTATTCGAAATACCCTGCTCTACCAGTAAAACAATCCAACTTCTAATTTGACTGTAATTAACTTGTTCCAAGACAGCTTCTTCATCTTCTCTTTTAATAAAAGAATCAAATTCTAAAACATCATTTACATAAGCCGTTAACGTATGTTTGGAATACTTTTTTTCTTTTTGAAGATAATCACTATATGCCTGTTGACTTGAAACCATAAAAAAACCGTTAGCAACAAAGTTATAAAACTTCATTAACTAACGGTTATATTCTAATTCAAAAATAATTAACTCTCTAAAGAGTCTCTCAATGTTTGAATATAAGCAGCTTTTTGAATTTGTGCTCTTCTAACCACAGATGGTTTTGTGAATTGCTGACGTGCTCTTAATTGACGAACTGTTCCAGTCTTGTCAAATTTTCTCTTATAGCGCTTTAATGCTCTATCGATATTTTCTCCGTCTTTAATTGGAATAATTAACATAGTTTAGACACCTCCTCTCATTTAGGCCGCAAACTTATAAATAAATTTTTAATTATGGATTATGAATTTGATTTTTTTTAAACTGCAGCTTCAACCCTCAAATCAATTGCACAAAAAAACCTATTCAGTTAGAATAGGCTTTTGTATATCAAACAGAATAATTAGTGCTTTACAGCCGGTTCATAATTCTGATTATCAATTATCATTTTAGACAAAATTTCTTTTAATATTTCGGAAGTCCCCCCACCTATTGGCCCTAAACGACTATCACGTAACAAGCGCGCTAAAGGATATTCTTCCATATAACCATAACCTCCCAACATCTGCAAGCAACTATAAATAGTTTCATCGGCCACTTTAGTTGATTTTAATTTAGCCATTGTAGCTTCTTTAACAACATACTCCCCTTTATCCAGTCGAGCAGCCGCAGCATAATTAAACAACTTACAGTGCTCCACATCGGTTGCGTGTTCCACAATTTTATGACGTAATGCCTGAAACTTATTAATTGTTTTTCCAAAAGCTTCACGCTCAGACATGTATTCAATAGTATAAGCAATTGCATATTCTGCTCTTGCATGCGCGTTAATTGCCATGATAAGACGTTCGAACGCAAAATGCTGCATAATATATGGGAATCCTTTTCCTTCTTCACCCATTAGGTTTTCCGTAGGAATTTCGACATTGTCAAATGCAATTTCCGCAGTATCAGAAGCTCTCCATCCCAATTTATCCAACTTAGTTGCCGATATTCCAACACAACTAGCATCTACAAGAAAAATACTTATTCCTTTGTTTCCTAGCTCCGGACTTGTTTTAGCTGCAACAACATAATAGTCGGCATAAACCCCATTAGTTATAAAGGTTTTCGAACCATTAATGACATACTTATCTCCTTTTTTAACAGCAGTTGTACGCATTCCTGCCACATCACTTCCTCCAAAAGGTTCTGTAATACACAACGCACCGATTTTATCTCCTGCAATACTTGCTGCTAAATAGTCGCGTTTGATTCTTTCATCGCCTTCAGCATTTAAATGTGTCATAGCCAAATAAGAATGAGCCCACATTGCTGCTGCAAAACCACCTGATCGTATTTTTTGAAGTTCCTCTAAGAAGATAACAGTATAAAACAAATCCAAATTTAATCCGCCATAGGCTTCAGGATATCGGATACCAAAGAAACCCATTTCACCAAATTTCTTCCAAATAAAACGCTCAATAGTTCCTGTTTTTTCCCATTTCTCAATGTGTGGAACAACTTCTTTTTGCAAAAAATCGCGTAAACTTTCTCTAAATAGTTGATGCTCTTCGGTAAAATATAATGAATTCATTTGATTGGAATTGTGTTTGTTTGTTTAAAAGTCCAAATATAAGGCAATTATGTTGACTTTTTCAACTGGAAAATTCTTAATTTTTATTAAATCGTCTTTGGATTTAATTTCACCATTCATGCTTCTGTAAGTAACAATTTCTTTAGCAATAGGATAACGAAAATACGGAAATTGTTGAAGTTCTTTTACTGAAGCGTTATTAATATCAATCTTTTTAACGCCGTTTATTCCCCCAATCTTAAAACACTTATTTAATAAAGCAATGACTTCTGGCGATAAACCCCAAACATCATTCATCTGATCCATACTAACAAAAACGCCAAATTTATCGCGTTCTTTTAAAATTCGTTCCGAAAGGCCTGGACCAATACCATAAAGCTTCATTAAATCTTCTTGAGTGGCTTTATTAATATCTAATACAGCTTTTACAGTATTTTCTTTGGTAACTTTTTTAAAAGTTTGAGCATACTCA
This sequence comes from Flavobacterium sp. IC2-16, assembly GCF_055521455.1. Taxonomy (NCBI): domain Bacteria; kingdom Pseudomonadati; phylum Bacteroidota; class Flavobacteriia; order Flavobacteriales; family Flavobacteriaceae; genus Flavobacterium; species Flavobacterium sp. IC2-16. The sequence goes on from NZ_CM145480.1 coordinate 708,621, forward strand.
TTCGCCCTTTTATGATTAACCCAATCTGGAAATTTAAAATATGGCGCTATTTCACTCTGCAACTCATCTGAAACCTTCGTCACTTTTTGAAATTCTTTTGCTGAATTTACGAATTGATTACTTTCTCTAAACTTATGCAGCCTATCGATTTCCAAAACAGACATTCCGAGTGTATATCCTTTATAATCTGAAATAAAATTGGGATTAAATGGGTAGATTTTCTTAATCGAAACTGACTTTAATTGCTTCAAGCTATCAATTTCCGATTGCAAAGCCAACCAATTCTTTTCTTCTTCTGAAACCGATTTCATTTTAGTAACAGATGGAACTCCAACAAAATAATACACCAACTGAATTAGCATCATCAATACCAATAAAGCGACAATCCCCCCACGTTGCTCACGGGTGAATTTCAAATACGAACCAAAATTTATCATGAAATTACAAATCGAATACAGAACTACGTTTGGTATAAACCATGTCTTTAAGACGAAGTAAAAATGCCAGTGTTAAGTACACTCCAAACCAAAGTCCAACCGTAAAAAAAGAAATATAAATGAAAAACAACCGAACGCTAGTGGTTCGCATACCTAATTTATCGGCTAATCGCGAAGAAACCGCAAAACCGTGTTTTTCAAAAAAATGTCGGATGTTAGTAATCACACTCATAGTATTCCTTACAAATTTAATTATTTTTTCAACAATTCAAGTCCTATAGCACAACTCATGCATTTATTCAAATTACAATACTCATTTTTCAATTGAAGAAGCGCTTGTGTATCGAATGCATTTTCGGCTGTTAACCCAATATTTTCAAATTTCTGGATGATTTCATTCTTTTCCGGCTTTAAATTTTCAACGAAACCTAATAACTCATCCAAATTATCTTTTCCATATACTTTAGCATAAACAAATTTCATTGGCAAAATAGTATTGATGATAAGTAAATCGATAAATGATCTAGTGAGCAGCTTGTTTTTATAGACACTTTTCTTTTCGAAACGATAATGTGTTTTCCAATATTCCGATACATCAACTGCAAACAAATTATACAATTGAGACACGGTTTTGGATTGTATAACTCCAGAAAATAAATTGTTTTGAAAATGATATACTTGTGCCAATTGCATTAATCGAATAGTTGGAAAATTATCGGGACGCAATCTAAAAAATTGAAGTGCCGGTACATGCACCATTTTAAGTTGATATTTTTCGGCAAGAAATTGCCATCTTGATTTCACATCATGAGGATAGGTTTCATCAAAATCATCATATAAAAAACCAGCACTTCCCAAAAACAACGCTTCAAGATTTAGGAGTTCAAACTGTTCTTTACGAATTACAGAAAAAGATATGTTATTTGCGATTTTGAAAAAAGAATCGCCGTTCACTTTCAAACCAAAGTTTTTCATCAAAAAGGAGAAAAAAACCGATTCCCAATCGTAATTGGTTTTTTCAAGCAATTTTTGAATTTCTACAGACTTTAATTCTAGGCGTTCTAAAAACATTCGCTCTAACCAACTTTCCAATGTGAAATTGGATATTGAAAGCAAATCTTTTTCACAATTAATCCAATCTTTAGCTAACACTAAATTTGAATACGAATTTAAAAGCTCTTTATCGACATAATTCTTCAATTCCAAAACAGGAATTTCAGTATTATCGTTTCTATAAACTTCAATATCGTGTTCCCATACCACATGTAAAATAACACTATCGTATGCAGAATCGTTTTCATGACCATGCAAATACCAATCCGATGATTTAACATGAATTTCAATATTTCCAGCCCATTTTTGATTACCAATCAATAATTGCGCATTAAAGAAATCCGGTCCTGATACTTTTAAATTTTGACCAACTTTTAAAATTTGAAGCAATTCTCCCTGAATAGTTCTTAAATTAGCAATCGGAAATTTCTGGTATTGCCAGACGTAATACAAAAAATCTTCTTTCATGGCGTATAAAACAATATGCTAATATAAGAAAATATTTACAATAAATAAAATATGAATAAATTTCTCACATTATTGGTTTTACTTCCAATATTTAACTGCATTGGACAACAAGCAAAAATTAGAACAAATTGCTATAAAATAACGTACTCCAAAAGTTCTAATGGTAAAACCATTGAAAACCAAGACCCCATAATTGTCTTGGCTTCGGAATTTGAATCGCTTTTGACATCGCAAAACATACTTTCAAAAAAAACCGAATACCCTTACGAGCAAACATTGATAAAACACAATAAAAGCGAGTATATACAACTTGCACAACTAGATAAAACAAAATCTTGTGCCACTATTGACAGTACATCACTTTCAAAGCAAACATTTGAAATTACAGAGGAAACAAAAAAAATATTAGGATTTATTTGTCGGAAAGCAAAAACAGTTGTCAATTCCAACCATATCGATTTGTGGTTTACCGAAGACCAAAAACTAAAAGGAGCACCAACATTACTTGGACAAAATTTGGGGTTAGTTCTTGAAATGAATAGAAATAATAACTTTATAATAACTGCAACCAAAATAGAAAAACTCAAAAAAGAAACGCCTGGTAAAATTTTCAATGCTAATCAACCAAATTCATATATTGACTTATTATCTTATAGAAATGAACTATGGAAAAGTAGATTTATAACTCTAAAAGTATTTGAAAACGAAACTATTTGTTATTCAGGCGATTCTAAGTCGAATGACAGCATATTACGATTTGCCAACGGAACAATTATTCTGCGAAAGGTCAAATTCCCTAAGATAACTAACGGAAGTCAGGTATTTATTGATTTAACAGAACAATCCAACGGGGATGCATACGACAGGACCGGATCGGTATTTATTATCCCAACCGAACAAAAAACATCTTTTCTTGATGCCTTACAACAAGGTATAAAAACAGTACCCAATTACGATAACGGAAATGGAAAACAATACCAAGGAGTAGTTCGCACCAATACCTTTTCCCCACTATTGGAAGTAATGCGTTTCTTTACGCCTTTTGGAATTAAACAATACAACCATATTCAATTAAAAAATAAAACTTGGCTTGAATCAGTTCCTTACCGACAAGACATAAGCAATCTGCATGCTGCCATAGACAACCAAGAAGTATGGATAGGAACCTTCATTGGAAATTATGATAAAGGCGGACATAAAATTTCGATGAATATTACTATTCACAATGAAGAAAGCACAACAGTAAAAAACAATTTTCTACTCCCACTATTTAATACTGTTAACGTAATGGAAATGGCGGGGCAAGATTATGGCACTATGTTTAATAATGAAAAAGGACTTATTGTAGATTTCACATTACCATACGACATTAAAAACGCTAAACTACGTTATATAACCACTGGACATGGTGGCTGGGAAAATGGCGATGAATTTGTACCGAAAACAAATCACATTTTATTAGATGGAAACGAAGTAGCTGCATTTATTCCATGGCGTGAAGACTGCGGTGCTTATCGTTTATACAATCCCGCTTCAGGTAACTTTAACAACGGATTATCCTCATCCGATTATAGTCGCTCGAACTGGTGCCCTGGAACCGCTACGAATCCGAACATTATAGAATTAGGAGATTTGAAAGCTGGGCAACATAAAATTCAAATAAAAATAAAACAAGGAGAACCAGAAGGCGGAAGCTTTAGTTCATGGAATGTTTCTGGAGTTTTACTAGCCAACTAATAAAAAAAAGCCGTTCAAATGAACGGCTTTTTTTATTTTATTGAATTGATAATATCATGTTTTGTAATAATATGATGCTTTCCATTTCCTAAATCAACTAGAACAGCTTGATTATCTTTATTGATTAATTTAGAAACTTCTTCAATTGAAGTCCCTAGTTTAACAATTGGATAAGGCGCACCCATTACTTCACGAATTGGTTTTTCAGCTACATTTTTATCCGCTACATAACTTTGAAATAAATCGGTTTCATCTACAGAACCTGCAAAACCATTAATATCAATAACCGGAATTTGAGAAATTTTATGTTTTCGCATACGATCTATGGCATGAGAAACCAATTCTTCTGTACGAACAATCACCAATGGTTTATCAATATGCTCTTGGATTAAATCTTCAGCTTTAGTAATTTCTTCATCCAAATAACCACGCTCACGCATCCAGTCGTCGTTAAACATTTTTCCAACGTATCGAGAACCCGAATCATGGAAAAGAACCACTACCACATCATCCGGACCAAATTTATCTTTCAACTGCAACAATCCTTTAATTGCTGCACCAGAAGAATTTCCAACAAACAAACCTTCTTCCAATGCTAATTTACGGGTATAAACAGCAGCATCTTTGTCGGTTACTTTAGTAAAGCCATCAATTAAATCGAAATTTACGTTTTCAGGTAATATATCCTCACCAATACCTTCTGTTACGTATGAATACACCTCGTTTTCATCGAAAATACCTGTTTCTTTATATTTTTTAAATACTGAACCGTAAGTATCAATACCCCAAATTTTTACATTAGGATTCTTTTCTTTTAAATATTTTGCTACACCCGAAATAGTTCCACCGGTTCCAACACCAACTACAAAATGAGTAACTTTTCCATCCGTTTGATCCCAAATCTCAGGACCTGTTTGCTCGTAATTTGCTTTCGTATTTGAAAGGTTATCATATTGGTTCACATACCATCCGTTTGGAGTTTCTTCAGCCAATCGTTTAGAAACCGAGTAATACGAACGTGGGTCGGTTGGTTCTACATCGGTTGGGCATACTACAACTTTTGCACCTACTGCACGAAGAATATCCATTTTTTCTTTGGACTGTTTATCGGTGATTACACAGATTAACTTATATCCTTTAATGATAGCACCCAAAGCCAAGCCCATACCTGTATTCCCTGAAGTTCCTTCAATGATAGTTCCCCTTGGTTTTAAGCGACCGTCTGCCTCAGCATCTTCAATCATTTGTAAAGCCATACGATCTTTGCATGAATGCCCTGGATTAAAATATTCTACTTTGGCTAAAACCAAAGCAGGAATTTCAGCTGTTATTTTATTTAGTTTCACCATTGGTGTGTTACCAATAGTTCCTAATATGTTTTCTACGTATTTCATATTTACTTTTATTGCGAAGTGCAAATGTATTGATAATTATACAGTTTCCAAAAATGAATATGCTATCACGAATAGCCCCGATTGAGCCGTTAGCTTGACACCTCAAACTAATCTATCAATCAACTAAAGGCGAAAGCGGGAACACGGCCAACAAATAAGCCCTAATGTTTCGCTCAAAAAATTAACTAAAGAAATTCCAAATCACACCAAAACGAACCATAAAATCACGATAAGGGTAATTCGGAGCCGTATAATAATTATAGCCTGAGAAGCTAGAATTGAAATGCTCTGCTTTTAAGAACATTCTAAACGTACGAACTTTAGCATTGATGAAAAAATCCAACATTGGAAAATCACCAATTTCCTTTTGATTCTGGATGTAAAACTCTCCTAGTAAAGGATTATAATCGTTTGCTTTGTATTTGGTAAAATAATTTAAGGTAACCCCAGTTTGCAAGTACAAAGCCCTGTTAAAATAATGGTCTGAAAAGTAAAGAGTATTTCTAGTAACTAGTGTAGGGACATTCAAAATAGCTTCTGATTGATCAACCTGTTGGTATAAAACCGTATTATCGAAGCCCATTTTCCAAAATTTTAAATCTTTTGAAGCTTTTACAGATAAATAATTTATGGTTTTATCGTATTGAAAAGGCTTAACAAGGAGTTGTTCTGCAATACCCTCACTGTTGTATGTTGGATTAACGTTAGCAAAAAACAAATGATCGTTTAGCACTGTGTACTGAAAAGACACATTTAACCATTGTGTGTTTGCATCGGCTTGGAAAGAATTGATTTTCTCATTTTTAAATTGATTAAACCAATTGTAATTTTTGTAATCACTTTGATATAGAACATAATTTAAATCGGGCAATTTGTTCATGTTCTGATATTTTAGTGAAATATTGTTCTTTTCATTCAATACATAATGAACTTGAGCTTCAATATTAGCTAATGATTGATTGGTAATCGAATTAGAAAACATAAAGGAACCTTTCCAATTATTTTTTTGATAATTATATTGTGCTCCCCAAGTATTAATTCGATCATTTAATTTATTAGGCACTACACTATTGTCGGAAAGTACTACAGTTCTGTAATAGAAATAATTGTATTTGTAATCTTCTACAAAAAATTGAAAATCGCCTAAAGTAGTATTAGAATAAGCAACGCCAAGTTTATTATACAAACGATTATAACGTGTTTTATTACTTATTTTACTGGTATAACTTTCACCAAATCGAGCATTGGTTGCCATTGAAAAATCAAAAAACTTATTTTCGAAATTAAACTGATGCTGAACAACGATACCGTTAGGATTTGATTTATTCAAACGAAACGATTGGTCAACAAAAAAACGATTTCCTTTTAACAAGGATTTTGCATCGGTAAAATACGTTTGCAAACGCGCTCTTTCTTTGTAAACATTGTCGCCATCTTCGAATTGAGACAAAACAGCAATTCCACCATTTTCTTGATTTAATAAATCTTGAGCAGTGATATGCGCTTTAAGTTGATAACGTCTATCTGATGTATTATAACTGGAGCCAAAACGAAAATTTCCTGTACTAGAAAGTTGGTTTTGATATTTACCTAAAGAACGAAGCCCTTTATAACCAACAAAAAAGTTTAAATTTTTAGATGTATTCGCAGTTACAAAGGCATCTAAATTTTGTCCTTGTTCCATAACCGACTTAAAATACAAATCAGAATATGGTGTAGGTACATTATAGTATTTAATATCCTTTACTTCAAGGTAATTAAAATGTTTGGCTTTAAAACCAAATTCAGGAAATGCAGTAAAAGAGTTGATTCCAAAATTCAAAGTATTATACGTTTGTCCTTCATTTAAAAATTGCAGAAGTCCAAAAGTATCTTTTCGAAGATAGTTGAATTTATATTCGCGTTGAATGGTTAAAGTAGTATCAACAAAAGTAGTATCTCTTTCCAGCGTAATTAATTTATACAAATCAACAGCAGGCTTTGGTTCTTTAGCTGAAGGGGATACAGCTTTATTCAACTGTAAGTCATCTTGAGCAAAAGCGTTAAAAGAAATTAATAACAACAAATAAAAAAAAACTTGTCTCATACTTTTTTGTTAGGAGACAAAGGTAAAGAGTTTTCGACAAAAAAATAAATAAAAAAAACCCCGCTAAAAGCGGGGTTTTTCAAGTATTCTTAGTTGAAGTACTTATAAGATTTTTTTGCTTTGTTAGGCATTTTGTTGTGTTTGAACTTTTTAAGATCAGCAACTTTACCTGTAGCAATTACTGTAGTACCATCCATGATAGTAAAATCAGCATTATCAATTTTAAGAGTCATGATATACACTTCATCACCAGGAACCGAATCTGAAGTCAGATAGTTCGCAGAGTTTTGGTTGAATGTACCACTGAAAGATGAATCAGCTCTGTTGTAGTTAACATTAATAGGAATGTTGAATGCAGGTGTAATACCAACAGTTGATAAACCTGAATCATCCCATAAGTAACCTTTGAAGATATATAATCCATCACCCCAATCTGCCATGCTCATTGATACAGCCTCTGGACATGCACCAGTTTGACCATCATAAACACCTAAGTCATTTCCGTTTTCATCATAAACAATGATATCTACATCATAACCGATTTGGCAAGTTGTATAAGTATTACCCATGAAATCGAAAGAAGTATCAAAATCAAACTCCATATCTAACGCAGAAGATCTAGAATCATCCATGATATTGATAGTGATTAATTCAGATGATTTAGCAACTAATCCTAAACCATTTCCTTCGCTAGTCAATTTGAATACTAAAGTTTTGTTTCCTTCAGCTAAAGGATAATCAACTAAAGTTCTAATATCAACAGTGTGGCTAGTAGCGAAAGCAGGGAATTCAATTTTGTACCCTGGCTCTACACCCCAAGTAATATCAGAATGTTCTAAATCAGTTGTAAAATCCTCGTCTTCAATTGCTGTAGACATAGATTCAACTAACTCTAATTTAAAATCCATTTTATAAGCATTCGCTTGATCTACATTCAAAACAATGTGAGCAGTAGCACCCTCATTAACAGTGTATGTAGTTTGATCAGTAGAAATTACACGCTTTGTAGTTCTTTCTAAAGTTCTATCATCATCCTTATTACAAGAACCTAGAGCTAAAGATAGAGCTGCAACAGCAATAATTCTATAATTAAATATATTTTTCATACTTTATCTTATTAAAAATTAAATTCTTGTATACTCACTAGTAAACGGTCTCCAAACTGTATTACTTGTGAAACCAATTTGATAGTTAACAGTAAAGAAGTCGTTAGTATCAACAAGACCGTCAGTACCGTCATCAGTCATACCTTTTACTATATTACTATATACTTCTCCTAATTGTTGCTCAGGAACTTTAATCACACCACAAATATCAATAAATGTGTATCCTAAAGTAGCTGATGGATCTAATGCACCTGCTCCGTAAGGACCAACAGAACCAGTTCTGAAAGTGTTGATAGCAGTCATTCTAACTTCCTCATTAGAGAAGTTATAGATTGCACCATTATCATTTCTCTTAGTTCTTACATTAAAGAAACCAGCCAATTGAGATTGACAACCGATAAAGTAAATTTCTAAAATTCTATTTTGCTCAGCATAAGAAACTCCAGAAGTAGAAACACCAGTAACTTTTAACTTAAGCGTAGTTTTGTTAGAAGGGTTAAAATTTCCAGTATGCACATCGATTGGAATCATAGCAAAGTTAGATCCCGCAGGAATTGTAACTTGTTTGCTAGCGTCAGCGAAGTCATACTCAACTCCTTCTACTGCATCACCAGTAGGGTCAGCATCATACGATACAACAATATCACTTGAAGACAACTGACCATTACCTAAACCAAGTAATGTGATAGGAAATTCTTGTTGAATTGTTCCTAAATCTTCAAAATAAGACACTGATGTAAAAGAATCCTGAAAACCTACTAATTTAGGCCCGTCTGCCAACTTATCAGTTGACAAAGCCTCATCGTCCATACAAGAAACTGTAGCAGCGGCGATGAAAAGCAACGATAATATCTTTTTCATAATAAATAAATTTATAAGTTAATTAAGGGGCAACATACCAGAATGGACCTTCAACAAACGCTTGAGCTTGAGTGATACTAGGAACGTTATCCGAGTTACCTACATACTCAGAAACTGGATAAATAAGTCTCTTAGGTTTTGTAGTGTAAGCAGCTGTTAAAGCTAATGGCACTTGAGGGTAACCTGTTCTAGTCATATCAATATAACTCTCAATAGCATGAATACCGTTTAATGCAATCCATTTTTGCGTCATGATAGCTTTTAATTTATCTGCATTAGTAACAGATGAATCCCAACCTAAACCTGACTGTAAATTAGCCGAAGTAATATAGGCAGTAGCACTTAAACCATAATGAGCAAATGATGCAGTAATACCAGCTTCGAAATGAGCTTTAGCTGTACCATTGTTTGTTAAATATCCTTTTAAGATAGCTTCAGCTTGTAAAAATTCAGCTTCTGCTAAAGTCATTACATAACCGTCCATAGAAGAACCAACAGATGGATCACTTCCAGTTCCCAATGCAGGAATTAAACCAGTACCTAAAGTAGATAAAGCAACAGGCGCAGAATTAGCTCCTTGTACTACACCCACTACTTGACCAGCAACTAATGAATAAATTTTACCAGCTCTATTATCAGGAATAGTGTTTGGTAATGACCCGTTTAAGAAATCACCAGCATATTTAGATGCACGAATGAAACTAAAGTTTTGAGTTGAAACTCCAGCAGAACTATAACCAAAATTACTGTAGAAAGGATTTTGGTTGTTATCTGTAGCTTTAGAGTATCCAGGGTTTATTGTTACACTAGCATTAACAAAAGCAACATCTCCAGAAGCTAAACCAGCATCTAAAGTAGCAAACTGGTCTGCTAAATATGTAGCTGAAGAAGCGTCAACAGCAGCTTTTTCAGACTCACGCAATAAAATTCTTAATTTTACAGTATTTGCAAAATTTTTCCAAGAATCCATATCACCAGCCATCATAACATCATCATTACCTGGAACTTCAGCATCAGCAGGTGCATTATCAATCATTGCGATTGCTTCGTCCAACTGAGCAACTAAAGCTCTGTAAGTTGATTGATCATCATCATAAGCAGGAGTTAAATTAGCCTGCATTTTAAATGCTTCAGTATAAGGAGAATCACCATATAAATCAACTATATATTGCATATAGTATGATTTCATAATCATGGCAATTGCTTTATAATTTTCTTGTTTAGTACCATTATAATCAATGATTACTTGAAAATTATTAATACCTCTATACAAACCATCCCAAATACCGTTATAAAAAGCATTATCGATAGTTAAAGCGAACTCTCTTGAATATCCACCTGTAAACGAGTTAACGTTTGCAGCCCAGTTGTTCATGAAAACATTCCCTAATTGGTTCATGGTAACCGCCTGAGTTCTATAAGTATTTGACATAGCACCCGGTAAAATCAAACGCGGCGGTACGTTCTCAATTAATGGATTATTAGGAGTAGTGTTTACATCCAAATAATCGCTACACGAGAATAGCATAAATGCTACTAACGGTAATAATATTTTAATTCTTTTCATCTTCAATTTAATTAAAAGGTTAAGTTCATACTAAATCCTAACGTTCTTGTAGCAGGGTATTGACCTTGGTTAGCAATACCTTGAGCATTTCCACTAGTATTAGCAGTTTCAGGATCACTATATCCTCTATTTTGTTTAGGTAAGAAAATGAAAGGATTTCTTGCATTTACACCAAAACGTAATGAAGTTAAACCAGCTCTTTCAATCATTTTTGTAGGTAAAGCATAGCTCAACGCTAACTCTCTAATTTTTAAAGCAGTACCATCTAAAACAAAGTTTTCACCTGTTCTTGAATACTCGTTAGAGAAGTAGTTTAAGTAATCTTGATATGTAGTACCACCAGTCATTACAGTAGTATTAGCCTCGTAATTACCATCACCATCTAAATCAACAGCGGAGTTAGGGAAAATAAATCCAGTTCTTCCGTTTTCAGCTGATTCCACTAAGTGACCAGACCAAGATAATTCTCTTTTAACTTCAGAATAGAATTTGTTTCCAGTTCTGAAATCCATTACTGCAACTAAACGAATTCCTTTGTATTCAAAAGCATTGTTTAAACCTAAAATATAATCAGGGTTAGCATGACCTAAATTTTGGAATGTTGAAGTTCTCATTGGGTTTCCTGTTGAAGGATCAATAATAACTCTACCTTGATCATCTCTTACATAAGCCGTACCTTTGATTAATGGGAATTGTTCACCTTCAGTAGCGAAGATTCCAACAAAAGTATTTGATTGTAAGTTGATTTCTTTAGCATCGTCAGATACTTTCTTAACAATAGCTTTAGCTGAATAGTAGCTTAATCTACCTTCCCATTTGAAGTTCTCAGTTTTAATAGGCGTAAATCCTAAATCAACCTCATAAGCTTTAGTGTTCATTTTACCAATATTCAACAAGTTTGAAGAAAGACCTGAAGCTGAAGAAGCCGTTACTCTTGTAATCAAATCTTTAGTATCTGTGTTAGAGTAAGATGCATCTAAAGTTAATCTATCTCCAAAGAAACCAAAATTAACACCAGCCTCCATAGTAGTCATAAACTCAGGCTTAATGTTTTTGAAAGTTTGCGCTGTATTTGTAACGAAAGAGTTCAAATCACCAAAAGGATAACCTACTGGGGAAACACCAATTTCATTAATTCCATAAGGGCTAATAACAGAAGTGTTACCAACTTTTACGTAACTCGCAGACATTTTCATATAATTCAACACTTTACCTTTCATTCCTTCAAATGCTTTAGTAGGAATAAATGAAAGACCTGCTGAAGGATAGAAGAAATTATTATTAGACTTGTTCAATACTGAACTCCAGTCATTTCTTCCAGTTAAGTTCAAGAATAAATAATCTTTATATCCTAAGTCAGCTTGACCAAAGAAAGAGAATTTTCTAGAACGAACAATTCTATTATCTAAAGTAGAAGGAGTATCTGGATTCAATACGTTGTTGATATGGTAGAATCCTGGAATATCTAAATTAGTACCCCCTTGAGTAACAACTTTAAACATACTATCTTGTAAGTTGTTACCTAAGTTAACTTTTAAGTTTAAATCTTTGGTTAAATCATAATCAAAATTTACCAAGAAATCTCCGTAGAAATATCTATTATTTGAACTGTTTGAATAGAAATTCGAAACAACTGATTGGCTAGTGTTTGGACCATCAGGCTGAATAACATCAGTATATCCATTATTAAATGACATACCTTGCGTTCCAGTAGTTTGAATATTAGCCACATAACTAAAGTTAATATGTTTATTCAATTCAAAACCTAAAGTAGCAATACCATTGAAATAATCTCTTTTTTCTTGAGAACGAACATTTTGTTGCGTCCAGTAAGGGCTTAAGTAATAATATGTCCAGTGTGTAGCATTGTTTGGATTTGAAAACTGACCAACTGGAATATTAGTAGCCGTTTGTAATAAATCTCCGTACAATTCAGGATCTGTTTGAGAAGTAGTTTGAGCAATATAACTTGCATTACCTTCTACAGAGAATCTTCCGAATTTTTTCCCTCCTTTAAATAAAAAGTTAGTTCTATCTAATACATCTCCACCTACAACAAACTCTCTCTTAACTTTGTTAGCAGACAATAAAGCATACCCAGAATCCATATCTCCACCAGAGATACTGAAACCGTTTTGCATAATTGTACCTGTTTGGAAGAAAGCTTTAATATTATCTTTAATAGGAGAATATGGAGCCATAATAAATGATCCATCTGCTTGCGGTAAACCAGTCGGCTGCATAGACCCATCAAACTCAGGCCCCCAACCACCATTCTCATAAGTTACGTGCTCACCATTCCATCCTTGACCATAACGTTGCTGTCTTTGAGGAAAATAGTTAACTGTTTCAAAGTCGATAGCAGAGTTAACACTCACATTCAACTTACCACTTTTAGCACCTTTTTTTGTAGTAACGATAATTACACCGTTCACACCATCTTGACCATATAAAGCCGCTCCTTGAGCACCTTTCAATACGTTCGTAGACTCAATAACATCTGGTGGTAATTGTTGTAAAACTGTAGCAGATGAAATAACATTATCGATTACAACTAACGCTTGGTTGTTACCTGAAATCGAACGGTTACCTCTTAATACAATACGTGTACCTCCATTAACACCATTACTAGTTGTGTTAATTTGCAAACCAGATACCTTACCAGCCAACGATTGTACTACGTTAGGGTTAGAAGCCTGTGTAAGCTCCTGAGCTTTCACCACTTGATTTGACGAAGTCATTGCGTCAGTTTTTCTTTTGATACCTAACGCTGTAACAACAACAGCAGTCAACTCAGTAGTCTCAGCAGCCATAGTTACATTAATTTTGTTTGCAGCTCCAACAGCAATTGCTTGATCTTTCATTCCCATGAATGAAAACACCAAGGTCTCCCCTGTTTTTGCTTTGATGGAATAATTACCATCCATGTCTGATTGTGTTCCACGAGTTGTACCTTTTACAACAACGCTTACACCTGGTAACGGCAGACCACCTTCAGTAACTGTACCAGTAATAGTTTTCTCTTGTGCGAAGGAAAACTGCATTGAAAACGCCAATAGCAGCGCAAAAATCCATTTAAACTTCGATCTCATATTAAATTTATTTGAGTTAGTTATTTCGCAAACTTCTTAATAATTTCTTAAATAACCAAATAATACTACAGAATTATACTATTTTATATGTGTTAAAAAAATTAGACAAAAAAATAAAAAAACGCAACAAACTCATTTATAAGATTAAAAAGTATTAAAAGGGTTGCGCCAACTTTTGTATTTTTACCAAAAAATTAAACAATGCTATCATCTAATTTTTCGAATTATATTCTTGAAGCCGGAACTGATGAAGCCGGAAGAGGCTGCCTAGCTGGACCTGTTACAGCCGCCGCATTAATTTTACCTCAAAATTTCGAACTGGACCTATTAAACGATTCAAAACAGCTTTCGGAAAAGGTTCGTGAAAAATTAAGACCTTTTATAGAAGAGAAAGCTATCACCTATAAAGTAATACATATCGAACCTCAAATCATAGATCGAATTAACATCCTTAACGCCTCAATAAAAGCTATGCAGGAATGCGCTATTCATCTAGACCCGAAGCCCGAATTTTTAATTGTAGACGGAAACCGTTTCAAACCAATCGCAAACATTCCTCATAGCTGTATTATTAAAGGGGATAGTAAATATTTAAGCATTGCAGCAGCTTCTGTATTAGCCAAAACGTATCGAGATGAATATATGGATAAAATCCATGAAGAATTCCCTATGTACAACTGGAAAAAAAACAAAGGCTATCCTACCCAAGAACACAGAGATGCTATAAAAAAATACGGCACAACAAAATACCACAGAATGTCGTTTCGTTTATTACCCGAGCAACTTACCCTAGAGTTATAAAAAAAGGAAGTCAATTGACTTCCTTTTTATTATACTATTACCGCTTCAAATAAAGATGCAAAATGATTTAGTATTTTCTGTTTTACTTCTTCTTCATCTACTTTTTCTACACCCAATTCGACATGCAATGAAGTAACCGCCTTACCTCGTATGCCACAGGGAATAATATTATCAAAATATCCCAAATCAGCATTAACATTTAACGCAAAACCATGCATGGTTACCCAACGCGAGGCACGCACACCCATAGCGCATATCTTACGTGCAAATGGCGTCCCTACTCCTAGCCAAACTCCTGTTTCTCCTTCACTTCGTTCGCATTTCAAACCATATTCTGCTAAAGTCAGAATAATAGCCTCTTCCAGCAACCGCAAATATTTATGAATATCCGTAAAGAAATTTTCCAAATCCAATATAGGATACCCCACAATTTGCCCAGGACCATGATAGGTAATATCACCCCCGCGATTAATTTTGTAGAAGGTGGCTCCCTTTTCGGCTAACTGTTTTTCATTTAAAAGCAGATTAGACAAATCTCCACTTTTCCCTAACGTATATACATGTGGATGCTCTACAAAAAGAAAATGATTGTCTGTTACAATTTCCGGATCATTTCTTTTAGCAACTTTTTGCGCCACAATAGCCGCAAACAATTCTTCCTGAAAATCCCAAGTTTCTTTATAGTCTTTTTGCCCCAAATCTTGAAGCTGAACTTTTTTATTCATTTTTATTACTAAAATTATTTTCGATCCAAAACCACTTCGAAATTTAACGATTCTGGATTTTCGAGATAGTCTGTAAAAGGATACTCAATAGTAACTGTTTTTCGATCTTCGCTAAAAAGAGCTTTTTTATTTGAAACCGATTTTACTTTTTTTGGAAAATGATATTTAACTGTATAATTGAAAGCCGCCAGCATTCCTTTCATACTTCCTAAACTATCAGAAATTGTTTTTTGTAAAGCAACATCTTTAACCTTAACTTTTCTGGAAAAAGTTTTCCCATCATAACTAAACTTTAAATCGGTATTGGATTGTGACAGATTTGAAAACGGGTTATTAGGCTCAGCCTCTTTCTTTTTCTTCATATCGCTCACCGTTTGCATTGCTCCCATCATATCTACCAATTCGTTGGTGTTTTTAAAGTTGGTAAAAATCGAAAACATAAACTTGCGCTCATCGGGATTCATTTTAATATTAACCGACATGTTTTCCATTTTTTTCAATCGCTCTTGTTCATCGATTGAAAGTTTAGCAATACTATCTTTCTTAGCATCAAAAAAAGTTTTAAAGGTAAATGTAGAATCTACTGTTTTCTCTTTTTTCATTTGCTCACCTCCTATTTCCATCAAAGCTGATGCGTCTACATCAAATGACATCTTACCACTACCGTCTGGATTGATATAAATGTTTTCCGTAAAATTGCAACCAACAAATAGTGTTGCAAAAAGCACCAATGCAATTCCTTTAAATAATTTCATTTTAAAAGTTTTCCCAAAAGTACAAAATAGTTTCCGAATAGCCCTGATGGAAGCAAGCTACCATGTAGCGCGTACAGCAGGAAAACGGAATCCAAAAAAAACTAACTTTTACGCTTCAAAACCAAAACAACTTTACCATTTCTCGACTTTGTAAGTTTGGAACTTAAACAGTATCTTTGCAGCCTTAAAAATCAATACTATATGCAACTTTCAGAACAAGAAATCATCAGAAGAGAGAAATTGAGCAAGTTGAGAGAGCTTGGCATCAATCCGTATCCAGCAAATTTGTTTCCCGTTAACCACACGTCGAAGCAGATAAAGGACGCTTTTGAAGAAGGAAAGAAAGTTATAGTAGCTGGACGCTTAATGAGTGTTCGCGATCAAGGTAAAGCCTCCTTTGTAGAACTTCAGGACAGCGAAGGCCGAATTCAGGCGTATTTTAACCGCGATGTGATTTGTGAAGGCGAAGACAAAACCTTATACAATACCGTTTTTAAAAAATTAACCGACTTAGGTGATTTTATTGGTGTGGAAGGTGAACTGTTCACGACGCAAGTTGGAGCAAAATGTATTCGTGTAACTGGCTTTACTTTTTTAAGCAAAACCTTACGCCCGTTACCGTTACCCAAAACCGATGCTGAAGGAAAAACCTACGATGAATTTGTAGATCCAGAATTGCGTTACCGTATGCGTTACGTGGATTTGGTGGTAAACCCACATGTTAAAGATGTTTTCATGAAACGCACCAAGTTGTTTACAGCCATGAGAACCTTTTTCAACAACGCGGGCTACATGGAAGTAGAAACTCCGGTTTTACAGTCAATTCCTGGTGGAGCGGCAGCACGTCCTTTCATTACACATCACAACAGTTTAGACATTCCATTGTATATGCGAATTGCAAACGAATTGTACTTAAAAAGATTAATTGTTGGTGGTTTTGACGGGGTATATGAGTTTTCGAAAAACTTCCGTAACGAAGGAATGGACCGCACCCACAATCCAGAATTTACCGCAATGGAAATTTATGTAGCCTACAAAGATTACAACTGGATGATGGAATTTACCGAAAACCTTTTGGAATATTGCGCTACTCAGGTTAATGGGACTACCGAAGCTACTTTTGGCGAACACAAAGTAAACTTCAAAGCACCGTATGCTCGAGTTACCATGACCGATGCCATTAAACAATTTACTGGTTTTGACATTACCGGAAAATCGGAAGCTGAATTGTTTGAAGCAGCAAAAGGCATGGGTATCGAAGTAAACGAAACCATGGGTAAAGGAAAATTGATTGATGAGATTTTTGGCGAAAAATGCGAGGGGAACTTCATCCAACCAACTTTCATTACGGATTATCCAAAAGAAATGTCGCCGTTGTGTAAATCGCACCGTGACAATCCGGATTTGACAGAGCGTTTTGAATTAATGGTTTGTGGTAAAGAAATTGCAAATGCATACTCTGAATTGAACGACCCGATTGACCAAAGAGAACGTTTTGAAGCTCAAATGGCATTAGCTGCCAAAGGGGATGACGAGGCTAACGGTATTATTGATGAAGATTTCTTAAGAGCTTTGGAATACGGTATGCCGCCAACATCTGGTTTAGGAATTGGAATGGATCGTTTGATTATGTTTTTAACGAACAACCCATCGATTCAAGAAGTATTATTCTTCCCGCAAATGCGCCCTGAGAAAAAAACTCCGCAATTGGAATTGGAAGCTGAAGAAAAATTAATCGTGGAACTTTTACAGAAAAATGAAAACACGATGGAATTAATAGCATTAAAAACCCAAACAGCTTTAAGCGGAAAAAAATGGGATAAAGCCATGAAAACGTTATCACAACATGGCTTAACAAAAGTTGCCGTTAATGGCGACAGTAAAATAGTAGAACTTACTATGTAATTCATTATATATTTAAAAAGGATGTCTGTTTGACATCCTTTTTTATTTCAAATTAAACCTTTTTCAATTTAATATGTCCAATAGCTATAACTCAAAAAAAATAAATATCATGAAAAATGCAATTGTAGTAACTGTATTATCCTTGTTTGGATTAACCGCTATCGCACAAGACAAAAAAATGCAACGCGATGAATTAACTGTTGAACAGAGAACCGAACTTCAAGTAAAGAAAATGACATTGGATTTGGACTTGAACGAAAAACAACAGAAAGATGTTAAAGCACTTCTTTTAACACAAAATAAAAAGATTGAAGCCAAAAGAGAAGAACATAAAAAAATGATGGAGGCTAAAAAAGAGCTATCAAAAGACGAGCGCTTTGCAAAAAGAAGTCAAATGATCGATGACCAAATCGCTTTTAAAGCCGAAATGAAAAAAATCCTTTCTGAAAAACAAATGGAAAAATGGAGTGCTACGAAAGTTCAGAGAATGGAACAAGCAAAAGGCAAAAGAAAAATGATGCCTAACAAATCTGAAGAATAATGTTATTATCAAAATGAAATTTGGGTTTTAATGCTTTTTTAATTAGATTTGAAACCTTTAACACCTAAATTTCAAATTAATTATGAAAAAAATATTTACTCTTTTTGTAATGCTACTTGCTTTTTCTGCGGGCGCTAATGCACAAGACAACAGAAGTCAAATTGAACTAAACGCGAAAAAAGACCTTGAAGCACTTATGAGTGTTGTTAAAGTTGACGACAATATGCAAAAGCCTTTTTATAATTTATTTATGAAAAAACATGAAGGCTTATTAGCTGAAGGCGCTACAGAAGCATCAAAAAGAGATGTTGTTGCTGTTATTGAAGCAAAATTAAGAGCTTCTTTCAAACCTGAGCAAATGGCAGTTTTAGAAAAAAACAAAACTGTTTTCAACCAATTAACAGGAGCTTCGACAACTGCAACAAGCAGAAAGAAATAACAACATTTTACATAAATAAAAAAACCACCAAATTGGTGGTTTTTTTATTTATAAACTTTTTGCGACTCTGTCTATCGCCTGAATAGTAAAATCAAGGTCTTCGTACGAAAGAGCATCAGTAATAAACCACGTTTCATAAGCCGAAGGAGCAATATAGACTCCTTCATGAAGCAAACCGTGGAAAAACTTCTTAAATGTATCGTTATCACCATTTGAAGCAGTTTGAAAATCATAAACTGGATTTGCATCAAAATGAACTGAAATCATAGAACCAACCCTATTGATAGTATATACTATTCCGTTTGCGTCCAGTTTTTCTCGAATTCCTTTTTCCAAATAGGCCGTTTTACTTTCCAATCGCTCAAATAACTCAGCATCCGAATTAATTTCTTGTAACATGGCTAAACCAGCAGCCATTGCTAATGGATTACCAGACAAGGTTCCCGCTTGATATACAGGCCCTAGTGGAGCTAAATAATTCATAATCTCATTACGAGCCGCAAAAGCTCCAACAGGCAAACCACCACCAATCACTTTTCCAAAACAAGCAATATCTGCTTTAATTCTAAAAAGTTCTTGAGCGCCACCTTTTGCCAAACGAAATCCCGTCATAACTTCATCAAAGATGAGTAATGTGTCATTTGCATCACATAAAGCCCGTAAACCTTCTAAAAAACCTTCTTTTGGAGGAACACAACCCATATTACCGGCTACGGGTTCAATTATAATAGCCGCTATTTCACCTTTGTTAGCTTCAAACAACTGGCGTACATTTTCCAAATCATTGTAGCGCGCCAACAAAGTATCTTTGGCAGTACCTACAGTAACTCCGGGACTGTTAGGCACACCGAAGGTACTCAAACCACTTCCTGCGGCAATCAAAAACGAATCGGAATGCCCATGATAACAACCCGAAAATTTAATTATTTTATCTTTTTTGGTATATCCTCTCGCTAAACGAACTGCACTCATACAAGCTTCTGTACCCGAATTAACAAAACGTATTTTATCGATGTTAGGAACCATTGCAACTGCGAGTTCTGCAATTGTAGTTTCCAATTCGGTTGGCATTCCAAAGGAAGTACCTTTTTTAGCTTTTTCAATTATTGCAGAAACAACCGGTTCGAAAGCATGCCCCAACAACATTGGCCCCCATGAATTGATATAATCGATTAAACGGTTTCCGTCTTCATCATACAAATAAGGTCCTTTCGCTTCTTTAACAAAAACTGGTGTACCTCCTACTGCTTTAAAAGCTCTAACTGGTGAATTTACTCCACCAGGAATTACTTTTGCAGCTTCAACAAAAAGTTGACTGCTTCTTTGATATAACATTATGATTTAATTTTTAAAATCTGTCCTATTGAAATTGCATTATTTGAAAGATTATTGAGTTGCATCAATTCATCTACAGACAAATTATATTTTCTTGAAATTGAATACAGTGTATCACCTTGAGAGACTCTGTAAGATTTATCATCTAGAGAAATTTCAGATTGTTTAGCTATAGGCTGATAACTCCCTCCTATAACTTCTTCATCTAACTTATACAATTCATAGCGTTCAATCAAACTGATTAATTTATCAGGATATTTTGGATCTGTAGCGTATCCTGCAGCCCGCAAACCTTTAGCCCATCCCACATAATCACCTTTTTCTAATTTAAAAAGAGACGCATAACGACTTCGAGAAGTAAGAAACAATGAATGATCACGATACGACTCAGATGCATGTTCATATTTACGGAAACATTCTTGAGCAGCGTCATCATCATGAAACACCGAATCACCAGTCCAACCAGTATGACATTTTATCCCAAAATGATTATTAGCTTTGACACACAATACTCCAGTTCCTGAACCAGATTCTAAAATCCCTTGCGCCATGATAATACTAGATGGAATGCCATGCTGGCGCATATTTTCTTTAGCGACATCTTTAAATTGGTCAATATAATTTTTAACCGTTTCCGAAGTAACACCTACTTTAGACGTCGCTTCAAGAACTTCAGTTGTTGAATTTTCCTTAGTAGATGTTTTATTTTCAGACTTAACAGTTTTAGTATGTACAACAGGTTTTTTAACGGTTCTAACAGGTTGCTTCACCGTACGTGATGTTGTTCTAACTTTTGAAGTCGAGCCACAACTGTACATAAAAACAAATAGTAATAGTATTGCAACTTTTTTAATCATAATTATATTCAATTAAAGACATTCTCTTTTTTTCTAAAACTTGATTCATCCCTTCTATTCCCTGTAAACCTCCGGTATGAATACATAGAATTGAAGCGTCTTTCGGGAAATATTCTTTTTGTATCAAATCCAAAACACCAAACATCATTTTACCCGTATATATAGGATCTAATGGAATTTGTGTTTGTGCATAAAATTCATTTAAAAAACGAACAAGTTCTTCATTTATTTTACCATAACCACCAAAATGATATTCTTCAACCAAACGCCAATTCTTCTTAATTGCAAAGCTACAAATATCATCAAATAAAAA
This sequence comes from Flavobacterium sp. IC2-16, assembly GCF_055521455.1. Classification (NCBI taxonomy): domain Bacteria; kingdom Pseudomonadati; phylum Bacteroidota; class Flavobacteriia; order Flavobacteriales; family Flavobacteriaceae; genus Flavobacterium; species Flavobacterium sp. IC2-16. The sequence goes on from NZ_CM145480.1 coordinate 730,093, forward strand.
CGAACCTTTTAAAGCTGGAAAACCAATTATTTCCTGACTATCCTTGCTCGAATTAATCAAACCAGCAATTGTACCGCCAGTTCCAACTGGAGTACAAACAAAATCAAAATAATTATCTTCATCGTCAAGAATCTCTTCACATCCACGAATGGCCAACAAATTTGTTCCTCCCTCGGGTAGTATGTAATAATTTGGATATTTTTTCTTCAAAAAATCTAAAAAACAATCCGATGTTTTATTTTGATATTCTTCGCGTGAAACAAATTCAAAATCCATACCACAAGATTTCGCAAAACATAATGTTGGATTCTGACTCCAAGTCAGTTTTAATTCATCCCCACGAATAATTCCAATAGTTTTGAAACCATATTCTTTTCCTGCAGCTGCCGTAGCCGCAATATGATTAGAAAATGCACCTCCAAAAGTAATTAAACCAGGACAAGCTAATTTTCTTGCTTCTTGAATATTATATTTTAGTTTTCTAAACTTATTCCCCGAAATCATGGGATGCAACAAATCTTCCCTTTTAATGTAGAGCAAATTTGTACTTTCAAAACACAAAGGAATCTGTTGAATTAAAGCATTCATGACACAAAAATAACTATTATAGCCGATTGACATCAAAAAAAAAGTGCAACCATAATGATTGCACTTTTTATATAATTCTAAACTATATTAGTTTTTAACAATAACTTTTTTACCAAATTGTTGGTTACCAGACGCATTCAAACGAACTATATAAACGCCATCACTTAATGATGTTGTAGACAATTCATAAGAAGAATCGCTTCCTAATTGTTTTTTAGACAATACCATTTTTCCAGTAATATCATATACTTCACATGATTTCAAATCTAATTGTGTAGGATTATTGATAGTTAACTGATGTCCTGTATTATCTTGATATACTTGAAGATCATTCATAGCAGTAGCATTTTCTGTATTCAACATTTTGCCATCTCTAAAAGTTACTTCAAATCTATCATCAACAACACCCGCTGGTAAAGATATTTCAAAGAAATTGTTTTTAATATCATAATACACATCTGTTTTTTTATCGTGTATATAAATATTCTCAGCAAGATCAAAGTTTAACAATTCACCTACTGTCATTTTGAAAGACACATCCGCATTCGATTTGAATGCAATCGGAATGTGTTTATCCATATCAAATGGCAAAGTTGAAATTACATATTGTTTATTATTCATTGGAAAATAAACATCCATTGGTAAGTTTGCATCAGGCGCAACACCATCAAACGCGCTATCCACACCATCTGTTGCAATTGGATTGAAAGCCAAAGCAGTTTCTCTAGTGTATTGGTTATTTAAAACTGTGTGAATTTTAAATTGAGGAACAGGCAATCTAGAAATTTGAGAATAATCTGTTCCAGCTACGTTAGGAATATCTTCCCAAGTATCTTCATTAGAACCACCACCATTAAATGAAGCATTTGAATTTCTTTCAAATTGTGAATTATTCGCAACTCCTTCTTTAACAAAAACACGATAAATATTTTTCATTTGTGCGTTACCTGACACTACACTACCTCTAATCATAAATCCTTGACCAATAGGCGTAAATTGTCTTTTATAAGTAGTCGCAGCACTAGCTCCATTTGTATTAGGAGTACCATCTACATTATATGTATTCCAAGTAGCAGCAACATAAGTTCCAGGAGTCCCAATATTAGCACCGTTTGGAGTATAAACACCATACCCTCCTACATACTCTGTTAACACATGAGATGTTGCTGGTTTTCTATGCTCCCAGAAATAAGCATTCCCATTAATAACATTAGTTGGACCACCTATAGAAACCGCACCAGTAAGGTAATTAATTGTATAACCACTATTCTCTAACAAAAACGCATTCAAGTTAATAGCAGATGGATATGGATTTCCAGTTAACGTTTGATTAGGATAATCAGGTCCAGCAGTATTACCAACCGCTATATTAATTGTCCCATCATTAGGCTTTCCTCTAAAATCGTAACGTTGATTATTACCAGGATTATTTTGTACTCCTAAAACCGTTGTAGCATCAGAACCACTCACACCTTTCATAGTAAATCCTTCTCCAGCATTAATAGTATTAGCCGAACCTACAAAAACCCAGTTAGCATATATATTAGAAGTTATATACTTGTATATCCAACGACTAGAGATAGCTAAAGTAGAATTAGTTGAAGATCCATCTAAACTACCCGTAATTGACTCACCTCCAAAGCTAGTTAATCCTGAAGGCCTTTTAAGCTGACCAATCCCAAAAGCATTGTTTCCAGCTCCAGCCGCAGGAACACCTACCGGCGAACACCAATAATTATAACCGAAGTTATTAGATGTCCCTTCCTGATAAGCAGAAAGAGCACCAACCCCTTTATTAACACCAGCACCAGCAGTTCCTTGAAGCAATTGCCCCTCATTTCTTAAATAGAAATTACTTGTCGCCGCATTAAGCTCTAAATCTCCCTTGACAAAAACCTGCTCATTATTCACATACACATAAGTATTAGGACTCACATACATTTGAGCGAAAGCCGATTCATGACTAAACATTGCCACCGCCAGCAACAATGTTCCTTTTAGTACTTTTGATCTCATAGGCATACTTGTTTAAGTTTATTCCAGTTTGGTATTTTCAAAAATATAAAAAATAAATGTTAAAAAAAAGTAAAAGTTGATTTTTTTATCCCTAATTATCAACCCATTATCCCTAACCTGTTTTTTTTATACTAAATTTTAATCTTAAGATGCAACCACAATTAAAAACTATAAAAAAATACTCTTTTTCTTATTTGAAATCATTCTTTTTTGAAAGAAAAAAGCTTCATTTTTTGTTATTTTTATGTGTTAATTTCATTAAAAATGTTACATAATGACAATTTTAGCAAAAATAAGAACTTAAAATCTAAATAGAAAATTACAAGTCGAACAAATCGATAAAGTGCAAAAAAACAAGACAAAACGAACCAGATGCAATAACAAAAAAACCAAAATTAATACATGAAAAATCAAATATTTTATTTTTTAAAAAACCATACAATAGAAATTGACGCAACCCTACACAAAAAGCTATCATTTTTTTTCATAAATTTGTTAAATGCATATCGTTTTATAACCCAACATCTATATTTTTTATGAAGAAAAACTACAAATACTCAAATTATTTAACAAAAACGCAAGTTTTGGTTAAGAAAAATTTTGAAAGAGAAAATTTAAAAAGTCTTGTGCAGTTTTTTTCTTTTTTACTACTAATGTTAATTGGAAACACAGCGTTTTCACAAACATCAACTTACACAACATCTGGTACATGGGTATGTCCTAACGGCGTAACTTCTATAAATGTAGAAGCATATGGAGCAGGTGGTGGTAGTGGACGCGGAGGAGGAACTAACAAATACGGCTCCGGAGGTGGAGGTGGAGGTGGATATGCAAAATCTACCATAACCGTAGTACCTGGAACATCATATACCATAACTATTGGTGCTGGAGGTGCTGCTGGAACAACAGCTCAAGATGGTCAAGACGGAACCAACACTACAGCTACTTTTGGAGTGGTTACCATTACTGCTACAGGTGGTAAAGGAGGTAAAAGTCACGCAAACGGATTTGCTGGAGGATCAAACGGATCAGGAAGCGTTGCTGGAGGAGGATCTGGTAATGTTACTCGAAATGGAGGATCTGGTGCTGCTGGATCAAATGGATCTGGTGCCGGTGGCGGTGGCGGATGCGGTGGACCTACAGGCAATGGTGCAAATGGAACCATTGCAACTGGTGGTGCTGGTGGTGGCGGTAACGCAGGAGCCGGTGGTGACGGACAGCTAGGAAATAGTGGAGCTGGTATTGCTGGTTTAAACTATGGTGGAGGTGCTGGTGGATCAACAAAATCAACTAATGGTTTAGACGGAGCTGGAGGATATATGATAATTACTTATACGTGTCCGAGTTTAACTGTTAATGCTGGTCCTGACCAAACTCTAGTTGCATGTTCAACAACAGCAACTTTAGCTGGTAGTGCGGTTCCATCGAACACAACTGGAACATGGTCTGTTGTTTCTGGAACTGCTACAATAACAACTCCAAACTCACCTACATCTGGAATTACAGGAATTGTACCTGGAACTCCAGTTACTTTACGTTGGACAATAAACAATGGTGGTTGCGGAACAACCAGTGATGATGTAATCATTACTTCACCTATTGGACCTGCCTGTTTAGTATATTGTACACCAACTGGTAACTTGAATTGTACACTAAACGATTACATTTCAAATGTTACGTTCAACACTTTAAACAACTCATCAACCTGTAGTGCTGGAGGGTATACTAACTATCCAGCATCAGGAGCTCAAACTACATCTGTTTTAAAAGGTTCTGCTTACAATTTCAGTTTAACCGTTGGAGCTGGTACTGGAACTCATGGCGCTGGTGTTTGGATTGATTTTAACCAAAATGGTGTGTTTACTGATGCAGGGGAATTTTTCTTAGTTGGGAATGCTATTGCACCCAATACAACTACAACAATTTCAATTCCAATTCCAATTGGAGCTGCTTCAGGCGCTACCCGAATGAGAGTTCGTTATGCTTATAACATTACTGTAGCATCAACAATGAGTTGTACAATGGCTGGAACATACGGTGAAACGGAGGGATATACCATTAATTTAGTTGATCCCGCCCCATGTGTTGCTCCTACAGCTCAACCAACTGCTATAAATTTAACCCCAACTGGCAGTACAATATCAGGCTCGTTTACTGCAGCGGTACCTGCAGCAGATAACTATTTAGTTGTTATTAGTAATTCACCTATTGCACCAACTCCAGTAAACGGCACAACATACGCCATAGGAAGTACAATTGGATTAGGAAATACTGTAGTTGATAATGATAACAACAACACATTTACTGCAACTGGATTAACGCCTTTAACGTTGTATTATATTCATGTGTTTTCTTTTAATGCTGCTTGTACTGGAGGCCCACTATACCTTACTAGTTCACCGTTAACAGGAAGCACTACAACGTTGGTAGCCAACTACTGTACACCTTCTGTTTCTGCTGGATATGAAACATTAACTTATTTCAATAACGTTTCATTTATCGGAACATTAAACGACACATCTAACAACTCAACATATTCTTCTTCACCAAGAGGGTACCAAGATTTTTCAGGCTTAGCTTCTTTAGCTGTTCAAGCACAAGGAGAAGGTGTAAATATCTCCGTTCAGGCTGTGAATCGTGGATACATTAAAGCTTGGGTAGATTGGAATAAAGATGGTGATTTCCAAGATGCCAATGAAGCCGTTTATACATCGGGACCTGTTGCACAATACCAAACTACTTTTGGATTTGTTATTCCTGCAGCACAACCAGTTGGAAATTACAGAGTACGTGTAAGAATCAATAAAGATGGAAACGGCAACTATACTTTCAACGAGTGTGAAAACTTAGCATGGTATGGTGAAACTGAAGATTATCTTTTCACAGTTGTATCAAGCTGTTCAGCAACCATAACAAGTGTAACTAACGGGCAAACTTGTGGAAACGGACCTGTAAATTTAGCAGCTACTGGTTCTGTTGGCGTAATCCAATACAAATGGTATAGCGCTTTAACTGGTGGATCATTGCTTGCAACTACAGCTACAGGAAACTGGACAACTCCTTCTTTAAGTTCAACTACAAATTATTATGTAACTGCTTTTAATGGAGTTTGTGAATCACTTGTTAGAACTAAAGTAACTGCAACAGTTAACCCAATTCCAACATTAGCGTTTACGCCTGCTTCTCCTGAAGTTTGTGGAGAAAATGTTGTGATTTCTCTTACAGCAACTGGTGATACTGAACAAGTGTACCTTATAAATGAGAATTTTGAAGGAGGCATGGGTGCTTTTGTTAACGCCAATTACATCAATAACGGAGCAACTGTTAATGCTAATGCAGCTTGGCAAAGTAGAACAAGTACTTATGTACCTACTAACCCTCCTGGCCAAGTATGGTTCCCGGCAATTTCATCAGGTTTTGGACCTAACAAATTTGTAATGGCAAATTCCGATTTAGGTGCATATAAAATCCATAATGCATTAGTTTCGCCAGTATTAAACTCAACTTCATTCTTAAACTTAACGTTGAATTTTGACATCTATTACGATCGTTACTATGTAGATGGAACAAATACAACTCTTGATTACGCAACTGTTGATGTATCTACTAACGGTGGTACTACATGGACAGCATTACAAACCTATACTGCAGACGTTGCTATAGGAACAAGATTCCAAAACCTTACTTTTAGTCTTAATGGTTATTTAAACCAAACTAACTTAAGAATTAGAGTACGTTATTATGGAGAATGGTGTAACGGTATTGCAGTTGATAACGTAAAATTGTATGGTGATAAGCCTCTAAATACCGCTTTCAACTGGAGTGGTGCATCTTTGCCTGATGCTTATAGCGATGCAGCTTGTACTGTTCCTTATGTTGCTGGAACACCAGCAGTAACAGTATATGTTAAACCAACATTAGCTCAATTAGAACAAGGAAGCTATACGTTTACTGCAAGTGCTATACTATCAAATGGTTGTGCAGCAAGTACACCTATCACAGTAACAAATAGTTCAAAAGTTTGGAAAGGGACTGTTGATACTAACTGGAACAATGCCAATAACTGGTCTCCAGTTGGAGTACCAACTTCAAGTAACTGTGTAATTATCCCTGCAAATTCAATCATTTCAGGAGCTGGTTACAATGCCTATGGTAAAAATGTTACTGTAAAATCAACAGGTAATTTAGAATTACAAAGTGCAAACAATCTAATCATTACAGATTGGCTAGATGTTAATGCAGGTGGTGTTTTCAATATTAGAAACACAGCTAGTTTGGTACAAATTAACAATGCTGCAAATACTGGAATTATTCGTTACGAACGTACTTCACAGCCTATGTATCGTTTAGATTACACCTATTGGAATTCACCAGTAAGCGCTGCTTCTAATTTTGCAGTGGGTAATTTAACATCTGGAACGACTTTAATTTACAGATATACTCCAACTCAAGCAGGAGGAAATGGTATTTGGAGTCAAGTATCTACCGGAACAGCTATGAATCCAACTTTTGGTATCATTGCAAGAGCACCAAGTACTTTCCCTACAACAGGTGCTAAACAAACATTTACAACAACTTTTGTTGGAACGCCAAATAATGGTGATGTAGTAATGCCTATTTCAAAAGGAACAAATGCCAATATCGGCAGTACAACTCCTAGTGGTGGTTCCACTGTAGTTACTGATGCAGACGACGAATGGAACCTAATTGGTAACCCATACCCTTCAGCTGTAAATATTGTAAGTTTCTTAAATGATCCTGCTAACGTTCCAGTTATCGATGGAACTGTATATCTTTGGACACACAATACACCTCCATCATCTGCAACTGTGGATCCATTCTATGGAAATTACCAAGCAAATTATACAATCAGTGATTATGCTACTGTTAATTTAGCTGGTTCAGTTACAACGGCTGCAACTGGAGGTGTTACACCAACAACATACATTGCAGCGGGTCAGTCTTTCTTTATTAGCGCTGACGATGCTATGCCGAATGGAACAACACAAAATGTTACTTTTAAAAATAGCATGCGTGTAACCAACAACAATAATACGTTCTTGAGAAATGCCAACAACGAAAACAGAGATACTAATGGTATTGCACAACAACGTCTTTGGTTAAACCTTTCTAACAATAATGGTGGATTCAGTCAAATATTAGTTGGTTATGCAGAAGGAGCCTCAATGGGATGGGATCGTGGCTGGGACGGTGAAGCTTTAGCTGGAAATGCCGTTCGCTTCTATTCATTAGGTGCTGACAAAAAATTAACTATCCAAACCAGAACATGGCCTTTCGACCAAGAAGACAAAGTTGATCTTGGATTCAAAGCTAATAATGCTGGAACGTATACTATTGGTATTGACCATTTTGATAACGAATTTAATAGTGAAAACATTTATTTAGAAGATCAATTATTAAATGTTTCTCACGATTTAAAAACTGCACCATATCAGTTTACATCTGATGCAGGAACTTTCGACAATCGATTTGTATTACGTTATACTAATAACACCTTAAGTACTCACGATGTTACTGCTCTAGAAAACTCAGTTGTAGTTTACACTAACGAACACCTAAATGTAAAATCTACTGAACCAATAAAAGAGATTGTAGTTTATGATATCTTAGGTAAATTATTACTAAACAAAACTAAGGTTAATGCAAATGAATTTACAGCATCAACTTTAAGTCCGACACAAACTACTTTAATTGTAAAAGTAACGTTAGAAAACGGAACTCAAATCAGCAAAAAAGTTATCTTCTAAAACAGATAATATTAAGAATAAAAAAGGCTTCGAATACTCGAAGCCTTTTTTATTTATCAAAATCAAGAATACCAATATCTAAAAAAATATCACAAAATAATTTATCCTTATCAAGTCAACAAAATAAAGGGGTTAAAAGCATTGTTTTTAAAACATTATTTACATTTTATCGTTTTTTTTTGGTTTTTATCGAGAATTATTTAACTTCACTTTTACGAAACAATTACAACACATTAATATAACATTTCAACTAAAAATCGTGAAAAAAAATTACCCTAACAACCAAAAAAACCGATTATTACAAGCCTTTTTTTTTCTATTAATTGGTTTACTTTTTAATGGAGAAGTTTTTTCTCAAACAACGGTTCCCTTTACAAGTTCTGGAACATGGACATGTCCTGCTGGTGTAACCTCTATCACTGTTCAAGCTTATGGCTCAGGTGGAGGTAGTGGACGTGGAGGCGGATCCAACAAACAAGGAGGCGGTGGCGGAGGCGGTGGCGGTTTTGCCACAGCTGTAATTCCAGTAACAGCTGGAAACATGTACACCATTACTGTAGGTTCTGGTGGTGCTGCTGGAACTTCAACACAAGATGGTCAACAAGGTACAAATACAACTGCAACATTTGGCGGAGTTACCATTACTGCTACTGGTGGCGGTGGTGGATTAAATTACGCTAACGGCTCGACAGGAGGATCTGGTGGCTCTGGATCAGTAACTGGTGGAGGATCAAGCATAACTACAAGAAATGGTGGAAACGGTGGAACCGGAAACGGTACCGGCTCGGCTGGTGGAGGCGGATGTGCCGGTACAACAGGAATAGGTGGAAATGGATCTATTACAACTGGTGGTACTGCAGGTGGTGGAAATGCAGGAGCTGGAGGAAGTGGGACTACAGGAAATGCTGGGGCCGGATCTGCAGGATCAACTTACGGTGGTGGATCTGGTGGTTCTACAAAAAGCACAAATGGTATTGCTGGTGCAGATGGATATTTATCAATAACATACGCTGCTCCTGCTCCTTCAAACGACGATTGTAACAACGCAATTACCTTAACTGTTGACCCAACGGGGACTTGTACATATACAACATATACAAATCAAAATGCGACAGCATCAACCTCACCTTCTACTCCACCTGCACCAGGTTGTGCAAGTTATTCTGGAGGAGATGTTTGGTTTAAATTTACAGTTCCAGCTTCTGGACAAGTAACAGTTGACACTCAAACCGGTGTAATGACTGATGGAGGTATGGCATGGTACACAGGAACATGTGGCGCATTAACTTTATTAGAATGTGACGACGATGATAGTGCAAATGGTTTAATGCCTTCAATAACAAGAACCGGACTAACACCTGGCTCAACAGTGTATGTTCGTATGTGGGAATACAGCAATGATAATAATGGAACTTTTGGAATATGTGCTTCGACAACCCCTATTTGTTCGACACCAACTTCCTCTCCAACATTATTGACGCTAACTCAACCTTCAAACGGTACTATCAACGGTACATTTACTGCAGCTATTCCTGCCCCAACTAATTATTTAGTTGTTTATAATACCACAGGTGTAGCACCTTCACCAGTAAATGGAACTTCTTATTCAATAGGAGGAACTGTTGGTGCAGGAAATATTGTTGCCGATAACGATGCCAATACTTCGTTCTCAGTCTCAGGTTTAGGTGCATCTACAACATACTATTTCTTTGTATTTTCATTTAATGGAGGAACTTGTTCAGGAGGCCCTAAGTATTACACTACTACTCCTGCAACAAACAATGCAACAACTCCATTTTTCTATTGTATTTCAAATTCAACTAGTAGCACTTATTTCATTAATAACTTTTCTACTACTGGTGGGACAGCTAACATTACAAATAATGCTTCAGGATATTCAGCTGGTGGTTATGGAAACTTTACGGCACAAGCAACAAGTCAACAGCCATATGGATCTGTAAACTTTTCAATTGCCATGAACAGCACTTACACTTTTGGTGTAAATATTTGGGTAGACTGGAATGATGATGGTGATTTTAACGATGCCGGTGAAGCAGTTTATGCATCTGGATCGTATGTAAATACTGCAACAGGAACAATTACAGTACCTGGTACCGCAGCAACAGGAAACCACAGAATGAGAATTGTTGCCAATTACAATTCAACAAACCCATCTTCTTGTGGCACAATTTCAAGTGGTGAAACCGAAGATTATACATTTACTGTTTTACCTTCAACGTGTCCTGGAATACCAACAGCAGTTACTGTTGGGCCTGTTACTGCCACTACAGCTACAGTAAACTGGACCGCATCATCACCTGCTCCTGCAAGTGGATATCAATACTATTTAACAACATCTGCAACATTACCAACTGGAGCAACAGTTCCAACTGGTTCAACAGCAGCAGGTGTAACAACTTTAAACTTAACTGGCTTAACTGCAAATACTACGTATTACATCTATATTAGAAACAACTGTGGTGCTGGAAATGTAAGTCCGTGGACTTCACAAGTTTCTTTCTACACCGGTTATTGTGTTTCTAACTCAACTAGTAGCACTTATTTCATTAATAACTTTTCAACAACAGCAGGAACTACAAACATTACCAACAATGGTTCTGGATATTCTGCAGGAGGTTATGGAAACTTTACTGTTCAAACGGTTACACAAGCACAAGGTGCTGCTGTAAACTTTTCAATTGCATTGAATAGTACTTATACTTTTGGGGTTAACATTTGGGTTGACTGGAATAACGACATGGACTTCAACGATGCTGGCGAATTAGTTTACGCTTCAGGATCGTATGTCAATTCTGCAACAGGAACTATTGTTGTACCAACTTCAGCTGCAACAGGAAATCACAGGATGAGAGTTGTTGCTAACTATAACTCAACAAATCCAAGTTCTTGCGGCACGATTTCAAGTGGTGAAACGGAAGATTATACGTTTAATGTTTTTGCTTTACCATGTAACACATTTGTTTCCGCTGTTACTGTAAACGTAACCACACAAACTACAGCAACTGTTACTTGGACTGCTCCAGCTTCAGCTCCAGCTAGTGGCTATCAGTATTATTTATCAACATCATCAGCCACTCCATCTGCAGGTACTGCACCAACAGGTTCAACCGCTGCAGGTGTTACAACTTTAAACTTAACTGGTTTAACCTCTGCTACAACATATTACATTTGGATTAGAACCAATTGTGGTGGCGGATTAGGTCAGGGTGCATGGTTTGGTCCAAGAAGTTTCTATATGCCAAACTGTACCATTGGAAACAGTACTGGAACAACAACCTTAGGTTGCCCTTCAGTTGTATCTGGTGGATTAGGATTAAGTGGAGCGGATCCAGCTGCAATTACATGTTCGTCTGGAAGTTGTGTTGATTTAGAAGCTACATACTTACAATTAGGAAATACTAATTCGTATACCGTTTCAAGTATCGCATACAATCCTCCTTATCAATACGGATGTCTAAAAAACCCTGTAAGTGTAAACGTAGATGACAAATGGTCTAACGCTATTAATTTACCTTTCGATTTCTGTTTCTACGGAGCTACATACAACCAATGCGTTATTGGTTCAAATGGAGTTTTAACTTTCGACATGTCTAAAGCTGGTACATCATCTGGATATTCATTTAGCGATAATTTACCAAGCACAACAGGTGCATTGTTTGCTAATGCAATTTATGGAGTATATCACGATATTGACCCAAGTAAGGGCGGTGAAGTAGGCTGGGAATTAATCACTTTAAATACTGGTTGTAGAGCATTAGTTGCTTCATGGAATGATGTACCAATGTTTAGCGACAACAGCATTTTATATACAGGTATGATGGTTCTTTACGAAAACACTAACATCATAGAAGTATATATCAAGAAAAAACAAATTGATGGAACATGGAATGGCGGTAATGCTATTGTAGGTATTCAAGATGCAACGGGTACAGTAGCCACTGTAGCGCCTGGAAGAAATGGTTTAGATCCAGACTGGACAGCTACAAACGAAGCTTGGCGTTTCACTCCATCTGGAACTTCAATTACAACTATAAAATGGTATGAAGGAGCTGGAACAACTGGCCCTGTAGTTGGAACAACAAGCACTATTAACGTGTGTCCTACTGCTACTACTACATATACTGCAGAAGCAACATATACTTTATGTAATGGAACAACATTAACTGTTACAGATCAAACTGTTGTTACAGTAGCTGCTAACAAAACATGGAATGGTTCATCTAGTACAAACTGGAATACTGCATCAAACTGGACTCCAAGTGGTGTACCAACATCTACAGAAGGTGTTTTAATTCCAAATACAACAAACAAGCCTATCGTTACTGGTGGTGCTAGTGCACAAGCATGTAGTGTTAACATTCAAAGTGGTGCAACACTAACTATCGATCCTAACAATACATTAACTGTTACTAACGCAGTTACAATTGCAGCCGGAGCAGATATGATTGTTGAAAACACTGGTAGTTTGGTTCAAATTAACAACTCTGCAAACTCAGGTATTGCACATATTAAGAGAACTACACAACCAATGTATCGTTTAGACTATACGTATTGGAATACACCCGTTACAACAGCTTCTAATTTTGCTGTAGGGAACTTAACTTCTGGAACAACTCAAATTTACAGATACACGCCTACTCAAGCTGGAGGAAACGGTATTTGGTCTGCAGTTGGAACGGGAACTGCTATGGATCCAACTTTCGGAATCATTGCGAGAGCTCCGAGTACTTTCCCAACTACTGGTGCAAAACAAACATTTACAACAATTTTTACCGGTACTCCGAACAACGGAAATATTCTAATGCCAATTTCGAAAGGAACAAATGCAAACATTGGAAGTACAACTCCGAGTGGTGGATCAACCGTAGTTACTGATGCAGACGACGAATGGAACTTAATTGGTAACCCATACCCTTCTGCTGTTAACATTGTAAGTTTCTTGAATGATCCTGCTAACGTTCCAGTTATTGATGGAACAATATACCTATGGACGCACAATACGGCACCATCAGGAGCAACTACAGATCCATTCTATGGAAATTACGTGGCCAATTATACAATTAGTGACTATGCAACTGTTAACTCTGCTGGTTCTGTTGCCACTGCTGCTACAGGAGGTGTTACACCAACAACATTCATCGCATCTGGTCAATCATTCTTTATCAGTGCAGATGATGCTATGGCGAATGGAACAACACAAAATGTTACTTTTAAAAACAGCATGCGTGTTTCTAACAACAACAACACTTTCCTTAGAAATGCAGAAAATACAGATATGCATTTCGATACGAACGGAACAAATCAACAACGTGTATGGTTAAACCTTTCTAACAACAACGGTGGTTTCAGTCAGATTCTTGTAGGATATGCTGAGGGTGCTACTCTTGGTTGGGATCGTGGATGGGACGGTGAAGCTTTAGCGGGTAATGCAGTTCGTTTCTACTCACTTGGTGCAAATAAGAAGCTAACCATTCAATCTAGAGTATGGCCTTTTGATCAAGAAGACAAAGTTCAACTTGGTTTCAAAGCTAATGCTGCCGGAAGCTACACAATTGGAATTGATCATTTTGATACTGCTTTCAACGATCAAAACATTTATTTAGAAGACCGCCTATTGGATGTAATTCATGATTTGAAAACAACACAATACATTTTCAATTCTGCAGCAGGAACATTCGAAGATCGTTTTGTATTACGATACACAAATAACACCTTAAACACTCACGATGTTTCTACATTAGAAAACACAGTTGTTATTTACACAAACGATCATATAAATGTAAAATCAACAACCGAACCAATTAAAGAAATTATGGTTTACGATGTTTTAGGTAAATTATTATTACATAAAACTAAAGTAAATGGAACTGAATTTACTGCTTCAACATTAAGCCCAACTCAATCTGCTTTAATCGTTAAAGTAACCCTAGAGAACGGCACTCAAATAAGTAAAAAAGTGATTTACTAAAAAAGTAAAGGTGTGTAAAAAAAGCCCTTTTCAATTGAAAAGGGCTTTTTTTATGCAATCAATTCATTAACAATACAGTACTTGTTAAAATGTTATAAAATTACAAATTACAGCATTTTATAAAGTTATTAAACATAGTAGTAATTAAAAGTTATAATAAAAGAAGCTAAAAACTTACTTTTATGTATTTTGTCGATGTTTTTTGCGCTTTATCGATTATTTTGTTTTTGGATATAATCGATATAATACATTCGCGCATTAAATTAATTCACAATGAAAAACAACATACAAAAAATCCTACTTGGCTTCTTATTTGTTTCTGCAGTAAGTAATGCTCAAGTTGGAGTTGGAACAACTACCCCTCAAGGAGCTTTAGATATCACATCAACAACTGATGGATTATTAATCCCTAGAATTTCATTAACAGCAACAAACGTTGCTACAGTAACTACACCAACCACTTCAGAATTAGTTTACAACACAAACACATCGGCCGTAGGTCCAAATCAAGTTACACCAGGGTACTACTACTGGGATGGCTCTATTTGGGTTCGCTTAGCAACCGGAAACGGCAACAACTGGTCTTTGACAGGGAATTCTGGAACAACAGCTGGAACCAACTTTTTAGGTACTACTGATGCTCAAGATTTACGTTTCAAAACTGGTGGTAACGATAGAATAAATATTTCAAATACAAACGGTCAAGTACAATCGTATTTCGCAGGAACAGCTGGTGCTCCAGCCTATTCATGGAATGGCGACTCCAACACTGGGGTTTTTCAATCGGCAGCAGACAACCTTTCATTAACAACTAACGGAACTGAAGGTTTTCGCTTAAGAAACTCAGGTAATGTTACCATCGGAAATACTTATGCTTCAGCTAATGCAGCTCCAACAAACGGTTTACGTGTTCAAGGACAATCTGTAATTGGGAAAGCTTCAGGTGAAGACAGCCGTGATATATTTTCAGCACATAGTTCATCAACCGCCTACCAAAACATTACAGGATATCCAAACAACACTGCCTCTAGGGCAATTTCTGGATATGCAGACGGTAATGGTATCGGAGTTTTTGGTTTTTCTAACAGAACAGGATACGGTGTTGTTGGTTTAACACAACCTGGTACTATTTCAGGTTTCGTACAATCAGGTGAGGGAGTATTAGGACAAGCTGATGGGGCTACTGGAATTACCAACATTCCAATTGGAGTTCATGGTATTATCGATGAAACAGCAGCAGGATTAAATACTGCTACACCAGTATTAGGAGAAAATAATAATATCACTAGAGGAACTGGCTTAGGTGGTGGTGCTTATAATGGCACTTCACCAGCAGTATCTGCAGTATATGGAAACATTGGAACAAGAGTTACACCATCATCGACAAATGCATATCAATTTGGGGTAGTTGGAGATATTCTATTATTAGGTGTTGCTGGACAACCTGATGCTTCTGGTGGAGTTTTAGGAACAAATGCCGCAGGATCTTTTGGTATATTAGGCTATAAATCAGCAGCAGGGACCAACTATTCAGTTTATGGAGGAACTAGTGGAAGTAGTATTGCTGCAGGTAATACTGGAAAAACTCAACTTAACAACCAAGCAAATAACACTATAGGCTTAGGCATAAACTCTGGTTTTATGGGAGGTTATATCGCAGGAAGTCAGTACGGTTTAATGGCTAATGGTAAAGAGTTCGGTATGTATGTTCAAGGTAATACTGTGGTAAACCAACCTATGGTACAACTAAACAACACAAACCAAGCGAACAGAACTGCAACATATTATGCAACATCAACAGATGTAGATGTTACTACAAGAGGCAGAGGTCAACTTCAAAACGGAACTGCTTTTATTTCATTTAAAGAAGCTTTCAAAAACATAGTATCTTCTAAAGAACCGATTAATATTACAGTAACTCCAACAGAAGAAACAAACGGAGTATTTGTAAGTCAAATTACTACTGAAGGTTTTTATGTTAAAGAAAACAAGTCTGGAACAAGTAATGCTAATTTCAACTGGGTTGCTATTGGTACCCAAAAAGGATATGAAAACGGTGTAGAAATATCTCAAACTGTACTTTCAAACGAGTTTGACGAAAAAATGAACAGTGTTATGACTAGCGATGGTGGAGCAGAAGAAGGATCTCCTATCTATTTTGATGGCCAAAACGTACGCTTTGAAAGAATGCCAGATGCCATGATTAAATACGCTAAAAAACAAGCTCCTAAAAGAAAATAATTAAATATATTTCAAGAATTTCCAAAAAGACCTTTGCTTTAAATAGTGAAGGTCTTTTTCGTTAGCATAAGCTTCACGCTCAAAACTAATTGCCCGATAAGCCGCCCTCCTATCTTTCATCATAATCCAACGACACAAATATTCAATTCCGTACCAAACAAAAAACAAAACCACAAGCATTTCTAGCTGCTGCTTGATATGAATACGCTCATGATTCATTATCACCGCATCTTTTTTATCGTCTTTATGCGTTAAAACAATAAACGGAAATAAGGTAATCCCTCTAAAACCTCTTGGCGTTAAATATTTAAGTACAAGTACAATCATTGCGTGTAAAGTTCCTAAATTTCTTCTTTACAATATATTTACCTATAGGAAAGAAGTAACCTTGGATAAAAATATTTATTTTTGAAAAAAATTAAAAATAACTATTTTTTTTGTCGGTTTGCCCGTATGAATGAACAAATTAATCCAAATAATTTAAAAGAAGGTGAAGATTTCTATTACACGCCCGAAGGTTACAAGTGTTTTACTGAAAAATACCATCTAAAAAGAGGATACTGTTGTAAAAGCGGCTGCCGTCATTGTCCATACGGATTCAATAAAAAAACTGGCGATATTAATAAAAAGAAATAAGGTGTGTCCCTACGGGTCGGGCTGTTCGCAGTACATGGTACTTTGCTGCCATCCCTCACACAAATAATACAACAACAAACAACACAACAACAAAATGGACATCCATTTACAAAAATACAGAGTCAAAATCCATAAGTCCTACCACAGGTCGGATATTCGTTATCCCTAGTTATCATTCCTACACGAATGAATAAATAAACGAATAACCAAATACACAAAAAATGACATTTCAAGAACAAATACTGGAAGGAATTCCATCCGTTTTACCTCAAGCAAAAGCTTACGACCCTACAATAAATCACGCACCAAAGCGTAAAGAAATATTAACCAACGAAGAAAAAAAATTAGCTATCGCTAATGCATTGCGCTATTTTGAACCGAAACACCATGCCGAGTTAATTCCGGAATTCAAAAACGAATTAGAAAAATACGGTCGTATTTATATGTACCGCCTTCGTCCGGATTACGAAATGAAAGCACGTCCAATTTCAGAATATCCTGGAAAAAGTGAGCAAGCAAAAGCTATCATGTTGATGATTCAAAACAATTTGGACTACGCCGTAGCACAACATCCACATGAACTAATCACCTATGGTGGAAATGGTGCTGTTTTTAGCAACTGGGCACAATATCGCCTAACGTTAAAGTATTTGGCAGAAATGACCGACGAGCAAACTCTAGTTATGTACTCTGGTCACCCAATGGGCTTATTCCCATCTCATAAAGAAGCTCCAAGAGTTGTGGTTACCAACGGAATGATGATTCCTAATTATTCTAAACCAGACGACTGGGAAAAATTCAATGCTTTAGGTGTTACGCAATACGGACAAATGACTGCAGGAAGCTACATGTATATCGGTCCGCAAGGTATTGTACACGGAACAACGATTACCGTTTTAAACGGGTTCCGCAAAATTAAAACCAATCCTTCCGGTCATCTATTCGTAACTTCTGGATTAGGCGGAATGAGTGGTGCTCAGCCCAAAGCAGGAACAATTGCAGGCTGTGTAACTGTTTGTGCTGAAGTAAATCCTAAAATCACAAAAATTCGTCACGAACAAGGCTGGATTCATGAAATTGTAGAAGATTTGAACGAATTGGTTATCCGTGTTCGTAAAGCTTTAGACAACAAAGAAGTGGTTTCTATCGCCTACCTTGGAAACATTGTTGATGTTTGGGAAAAATTCGACGAGGAAAACGTACACATCGATTTAGGTTCCGACCAAACTTCCCTACACAACCCTTGGGCTGGCGGTTATTATCCAGTAGGCATCTCTTTTGAAGATGCTAACAACATGATGGCTAATAATCCAGAGCAATTCAAAACGGAAGTCCAAAAAACATTACGCCGTCATGCAGCTGCTATCAATAAACATACTGCAAAAGGAACGTATTTCTTTGATTACGGAAACGCCTTCTTATTAGAAGCTTCTAGAGCTGGGGCCGATGTAATGGCAGAAAATCCAACATTAGGAAGAGAATTCAAATACCCTTCTTATGTTCAAGATATCATGGGACCAATGTGTTTCGATTATGGCTTCGGACCTTTCCGTTGGGTATGTTGTTCTGGAAAACCAGAAGATTTAGCTAAAACAGACAAAATTGCATGTGATGTTTTAGAAGAAATGATGAAAAATTCTCCGGCTGAAATTCAACAGCAAATGGCAGATAACATTCAATGGATTAAAGGAGCTCAAGAAAACAAATTGGTTGTAGGATCGCAAGCACGTATTTTATATGCTGATGCCGAAGGTAGAACCAAAATCGCTGAAGCCTTCAACCAAGCCATTGCAAGAGGCGAAATTGGCTATGTTGTTTTAGGCCGCGATCATCATGATGTATCAGGAACCGATTCACCATATCGCGAAACTTCTAACATCTATGACGGGTCTCGTTTCACTGCAGACATGGCTATTCACAATGTAATTGGCGATAGTTTCCGTGGTGCAACATGGGTATCCATCCACAATGGTGGCGGTGTTGGTTGGGGCGAAGTAATTAACGGTGGTTTTGGTATGGTTCTTGATGGTAGTAAAGAAGCATCAAAACGCTTAGAGTCAATGCTTTTCTGGGATGTAAATAATGGAATATCTCGTAGAAGTTGGGCTAGAAACGAAGGTGCAATTTTTGCCATTAAACGTGCGATGGAAACGCAACCTTTGTTGAAAGTTACCATCCCTAATATAGTTGATGATTCATTATTATAGTTGGAAGACAAAGTTCTAATTTTCAAAAATTTACACTTTGTATTCGAACTTTGAAACTTTAAAAACTAAATAAAGATGAAACCAGTAAAAATAATCGCTTTGTTAGGATTATTGATTCTAACTGCCTGTAGTTCTGTTCGAGTGGATTCTGACTTCGACAACAATGCCGATTTTAGCCAATACAAGACTTTTGCTTATCAAAAAAGCGGAATTGATAAGGCCGAAATCTCCGATATTGACAAACGTAGGATCCTTAGAGCAATTGATACTGAAATGAGTAAAAAAGGGTATAGCAAAAGTGAAACCCCAGATTTACTTGTTTCTATTTTCACTAAAGAAAGAGAACGTGTTGATGTAGGTCAATATAACGCTGGCTGGGGTTATGGCTGGGGCTGGGGTTGGAACCCTTATTTTTGGGGAGGAAGAACCTATGTTTCCACTTCAACTGAAGGAACCTTATACATCGATTTAATTGATGCGAAAAAAAATGAATTAATCTGGCAAGGAAAAGGATCGGGTTATTTAACACAAAACCGTGACAAAAAAGAAGAGCGCATTAATGAATTTGTATCTAAGATTTTAGCGCAATTTCCACCAGACAAAAAATAGTTATTTAAAAACTGCCTTAGGGCAGTTTTTTTTATCCAATATACCGAATCATCTTTCTAGTGATATTTATCATTTTTTTAGTCCGTTCAACCCCACTATTTTTACACAAAAGAATTATCCTATGACAGACATTACAAACCGAGACGATATAAAGAAAATGGTAGATACTTTTTATGGAAAAGTTCAAAGAGACAATCTAATCGGCCCCATTTTCAATGAAAAAATTCAAAACAGATGGCCAGAACACTTAGAAAAAATGTATAATTTCTGGGAAACTGTATTACTAGATGTTCGCGCTTATTCCGGAAGTCCTTTTCCTCCCCACGCCACATTACCTGTTACCAAAGAACATTTTAACCGTTGGATGGAAATTTTCAAAGAAACGGTAGACAATATGTTTGTTGGACCAATAGCCGATGAAGCCAAATGGAGAGCAGAAAAAATGGCAGAAATGTTTAATTACAAAATCGAATATTTCCGCCAAGCCAATCAAAAACCTTTGAACTAACATTTTGCCAATTAATTTTGATTATTCCGTAAAAAGTTTACTTTTGAATTTAGAATTAAACCTCTGAGAATCATGATGAAAAATACTTACAAAGTTTTATTTTTTTTACCGGCTACCCTATTGTTCCTATCGTGTAGTTCTACCAACTTACTAACTCTTAGTGTAACAGAACCTGCCCCTATATATTTAGATTCAAAAGGAAAATCCGTTGGTATTGTCAACCGGTCATTGCCTTCTAAACAAAATGAAGTTTTAGATGCTATCGATAAAATTCTTTCAGCTGAAGGAAAAGATTTCGACAAAGACGGTGCAAACGAATCAATACTTGGTTTACAGAGCGAATTATCTAAAAACAACGGATTCGACAATGTCAAAATCATTGAAGCAAACAATTTAAAAACAGTCGGAATGGAAATCTTCCCAACGCCTCTTACATGGGATGTTGTCGATAAGATTGCCAAAGAAAACAAAGTAGATTATCTTTTTGAATTGTCATTTTACGACACCGACACTAAAGTAGATTACAAAACCAATACCGTTCAAAAAGCAAATGTAGTTGGAATTAAAATTCCGGTAATTGAACATCAGGCTACGGTTTCTACATTAATTAAAAGTGGTTGGAGAATATACGATACTCGAAATCATTTGGTTGTAGACGAACAAGCCAACAACAATGTAGTAACTTCGGTAGGCCGAGGAATAAATCCGGTTCAAGCCATTGAAGCCATTGTGAGCCGAAAACAAAACGTAATGCAACTAAGTAATCATAATGGTGCTGATTATGCCTTAAAAACGCTACCATACAGAATACGAGTATCTCGCGATTATTACGTAAAAGGAACCAATAATTTTGAAATTGGAAAACGAAGAGCGCAAACCGGAAATTGGGATGGTGCAGCAGAGCTTTGGGAAAAAGAGGTAAATCATCCAGATCCAAAAATTGCTGGCCGAGCTTGTTACAACATGGCTATAATTAACGAAATCAACGGTAACTTAGATAAAGCTATAGGTTGGGCTAGCAAATCATACACCGATTATGGCGACAAATTAGCCTTGCGATATGTAAATGTGCTTAAAAATAGAAAATCGAAACAACAACAATTAGAACGTGAATCTAATTAGTTTTAAAAACAAACTCTTATGTGAGTTTTTGTTTCGAAATAGAAATAAAAAAGGACTGCAAATGCAGCCCTTTTTTATTGAACAACTATTCTTTATATTTTTTGGAATTCAACTCTTCTGTTTTGAGCTTTTCCTTCATTTGTAGAATTACTACCAATTGGTTGAGACTCTCCTTTACCTGAAGTTTGCATTCTAGAAGCTTCAATTCCATACTTAGAAACCAAATAATTTTTCACACTTTCCGCTCTTTTTTCCGAAAGTTTTTGGTTGTCTGCTTCTTTTCCATCACCATCGGTATGACCAATTATCATCACTTTAAAATCGGGAGCCGACTTCAAAGCTTCTCCCAACTCTTTTAAAACATTCTCGCTAGCTGGTTTTATTGTTGCTTTATTCGTGTCAAACAAAATTTCATTAGTTGTAAATGAACCTGTTTCAATTAATTTATGTCTTGTATCAGCTCCAGCTTCTGCAAGAACTAAATCATTTATATACAATCTATCGTTCAAACCATCATGCTCATGATATTCGTACAAATAAAACAAAACAGTATTGTAATTAACTCCTTCCTGAAAAGCATCTGGCAAGTCCCAAATTTTATTTCCATCGATATACACACGTAATCTTGAATTTTGTCTCCAAACTTGAACTCGAACTAAGTTATTATTTTTTGTAAAGGTTGATAGCGACTTTTCGTTTTTAGCATATTCTTCGTTTTTGTTGTACACATAAAAACGAGATATCCCTTGTTGGCCACCTGCATCTTGAGGATGTAAATTGATTATTACACCTTCCTTACCATGATCGTAGGTATTCCATTTTTTGTACTCTTTTTTATAATCTGAAGCATTTACGAAAGCAAGATTTAAAGGAGTAGAATAAAAACTATACTTATCTGATGCATATAAATTGAATTCGAAAGTAAAATTTTTAGGAAGGGTTTTATTGAAATTTTTAATGGTAAAACTACCTTTTGAATTAAGCATTAACCATTTTCCGTTGGTTTCTGAGATTTCCGACACTTCTCCGCTGGTATTAGTCAACCAGTTCACAGGAAAATCACCTAGAGCATCTTGAGAAAAGTTTTCTGTTGCTAATATTTTAGTACCAGACACAAAATCTTTCGATCCTTTAACATTTTTTGATCCTTTTTTAGCATCTACTTCTGTAGAACCTGAATCTTTGGATTTTTTACCCGATTTTGCTTCATCAATTTTTTCATCTGTTTTTTGATCAGCTTTGTTTATTGTTTTATCAACATGTCTGTCTACTTTTTCTTCAATTTTACGATTGATTTTATTCTCTAATTTTTTACCAAATCCACCTAACAATTGGGCATTTGAATTAAAAGAAATCAAGATAAATAAGATTAAAAAAACGGAACTCTTTTTCATATTTTACATTTTAAGCGGCCAAAAATAACCCATAAAATCAAAATAAAAAGTAATATTTAAAAAAATCTATATAATGACAAAAATCATAGACGAAGGGATATTTTTTTGTAATTTTACACCATAAAACAACACATTTTATATGGAAACTCACTTTGAAAGCAATTCTTTAATTGATAGACTTCCAAAACATTTAAAACAGTTTATTAAACCGCAAGATTACGAAGACTACACTCCTATTAATCAGGCTGTGTGGCGTTATGTAATGCGTAAAAATGTTGATTATTTAGGAAAAGTAGCTCACAGCTCCTATTTAGATGGATTACGCCAGACCGGAATCGACATTGAAAGCATTCCGAACATGTACGGTATGAATCGTATTTTAAAAGAAATTGGTTGGGCTGCCGTTGCGGTAGATGGATTTATTCCGCCCAATGCTTTTATGGAATTCCAAGCGTATAATGTTTTGGTTATTGCTTCAGATATTCGTCAATTAGAACATATTGAATATACCCCTGCTCCAGATATCATTCATGAAGGAGCCGGACATGCTCCTATTATCGCCAATCCGGAATATGCAGAATATTTACGTCGATTTGGTGAAATTGGATGCAAAGCCATCTCATCGGCTCACGATTATGAAATGTATGAAGCCATTCGTTTACTTTCTATTTTAAAAGAAGCAGAAGGAACACCATCTGAAGAAATTAAAAAAGCTGAAGAACATGTAGATTATCTTCAAAACAATATGGGAGAGCTTTCGGAAATGGCTCAAATACGAAATTTACATTGGTGGACGGTTGAATACGGATTAATTGGAACACTAGACAATCCTAAAATTTATGGTGCAGGCTTACTTTCTTCTATTGGAGAAAGCGCTTGGTGTATGACCGACAATGTTAAGAAAATACCTTACGATATTTCGGCAGCCAATCAAAGTTTCGACATTACAAAACCGCAACCTCAACTTTATGTAACTCCAGATTTTGCTAAATTAAGCATGGTCTTGGAAGAATTTGCAAATAAAATGGCATTGCGTACCGGAGGACTTTCTGGAGTTAAAAAACTAATCGCCTCAAAAGCGTTAGGAACTATTGAACTCAGTACAGGTATTCAAATTTCGGGGGTTTTTACCAATGTAATCGAAGAAGAAGGCAAACCAGTATATATACAAACCACTGGAAAAACAGCCTTATCGTATCGTGAAAAAGAATTGGTAGGTCACGGAACTGAGTATCATGCTGAAGGATTTGGATCTCCAATAGGACGATTAAAAGGTATCAATCTCGCTATTGAAGACATGAGTCCGAGAGACTTAAAAGCTTACGATATTTATGAAGGCGAGCAAGTAACTTTAGAATTCGAAGGCAATATAAAAGTCACAGGAGAAATCATCACGGGTTCAAGAAACCTACGAGGTGAAATCATCATCATTAGTTTTAAAAACTGTACTGTTACTCATAACGATACCATTTTATTCCAACCGGAATGGGGAATCTATGATATGGCTGTAGGTAAAAAAGTAATTTCTGCTTTTTCTGGCCCAGCAGACGTGAACAGCTTTGATATGATTAACCACGTTCCGTCTTCTCATACTATTAAAGCTAAAAAATCGGCTGAAAGAGAAGAACTGGAAAAACTATATCAAAACGTTAGAAATTTACGCGAAGGGAAACATGCCGAAATAACACTAAAAGAAGCTTTTGCTGCCGTTTCTGCCAATCACCCTAACGACTGGTTGCTTTCTGTAGAAATTTCTGAATTAGCACATCAAGAAAACAATTCAGAATTACAAGAAAAGGTGATCAATCATTTAGAGAAACTTAAAATAAACCGCCCAGAAGTTGCTCATCTAATCACAAACGGGTTAGAGCTTATTTTTGACAAAGCCACTGCGTAACATAAGTTACCAATTCTTTGTTTTGCCACTGGTATCTTTGTCAAAAAAATAATAATTATGGGACTATTAAATATGTTAGGTTTTGGTACATCTACCGAATCTATTGAAGATTTTATTGCAAAAGGAGCTGTTGTTATAGATGTAAGAACTGTAGGTGAATTTTCCGAAGGTCATATTAAAGGATCTAAGAACATACCGCTAGACACAATAGCTAAAGAAATACAAACTATAAAAAAAATGAACAAACCCGTTATTACGTGTTGTCGTTCGGGAATGCGAAGTGCTCAAGCTGCTTCCATTTTAAAACAAAACGGCATTACTTGTGTAAACGGAGGGGGTTGGACTAGTCTTGATACCAAATTATGACAAACGATTTTAACCGAAAAGAACATTGGGAAACCATATACAACACCAAGCCTTTTGAGGAAGTAAGCTGGTATCAAACTACGCCAAGAACATCATTAGAGTTCATTGAAAGTAACATCGCGTCTAAAAACGATGCTATTATAGACATCGGTGGAGGAGATAGCTTTTTGGTTGATCATCTTTTGGAATTAGGCTACACGGATATTACAGTACTTGACATTTCAGAAAAAGCCATAGAAAGAGCTCAAAAAAGATTGGGAACAAATGCCGATAAAGTAACATGGATTGTATCGGATATCACTCATTTTATTCCACAAAAAAAATACAAAATATGGCATGATCGTGCAGTATTTCATTTTCTTACCGAAGAAGCAGATATTGAAAAATATAAAAGAATTGCCGAAGATTCGATTGTTTCCAGTGGTAAAAAAATAATTGGCACTTTTTCGGAATCTGGTCCAAAAAAATGTAGCGGAATCAATGTAAAACAATATTCCGATCAGTTATTAAAAAACACTTTCGAAGCGCAATTTAAACCTATCGAATGCTTTTTTGAAAACCACACTACCCCATTTAACACCATTCAAAATTTTGTTTTTTGCAGTTTTGAAAAAAAATAGAAAATCCCGCTTAAAGCGGGATTTTTATTACGGATTTAAGTAGCCGTCCAATTGCTTTTCATTTTCAACAATTTCGCTATTGTATTTTAAAGTCCAGCCCATAGAATTGGTTAAAACCAATACTTTGGCCAATTCACTCACCAAACGGTTTTTGGCATTGGATTTCAGAGATGACTTTTCAATTTTAGCCGCTAAATCAGCTTTAACTTTCTTATTGATTTTATTATAATCGTCGCCCGTAAACGGATTCAGTTTGCTTTGCTCTACATCGTAAAACTGTATATCGGGACTGATTTTTATTTCTTCTTTCGGAATATTAACAATGGTAATCGTTTTGTTTTTTTCATCAACATCGTATTTCACCTGACGCAAATCGTAAGCAATAGTAACATCCGCATTAATAATAATCAAGGCTTTTTTCTCAAACGAAATCAAATCCATCAAATATTTCTGTTGGTCTTTGTAGGTCATTACCTGAGCAAAATGTCCTTCTGTGACTACTAATTTACCCACACTTTTAATTTGCTGCTGAATTAAATCTGTATTATACTCGGTTGTTGTAGTATTCTTTTCGGATGTAAAATACTTATATGCCAAAACTCCCAAAACAACAAAAACAAGCAAATACAACAATTTCCCAGTTCGCCCAATGGCCTGAATTAAGGGAATTAGCATGTTTTTAATTGCGTTTTCAGTAGTTGAATCTCTTCGTGTAGCCATATTGATTAAAATAATAGAACGAAGATATTAAAAGTTGGTCATTCAATACAGGCAAAATTAAAAAAGGCCATCTTTTCAGACAGCCTTTCGATATTACATTTCTAAAATCACAAATTCCACTCTTCGGTTTTTTTGTTTTCCGGCTTCGGTATCGTTGGTCGCAATAAATTTTGTTTCGCCATATCCTTTTGCCACTACTCGGCTTGAAGCTATTCCTTTTGATTCTAAATATTGAAGAACCGCATTTGCTCTGTTGTTCGAAAGTTGCATATTATCGGCATCGGCTCCAACTGCATCGGTATGACCTGATATTTCAATTTTCATATTCGGATTTGATTTCAAAATTGCCAAAAGCTTATCCAACTCCGAGAAAGATTCTTTTAACAAGGCGTATTTTCCGGAATCAAAAAAGATGTTGTTCAAACGAATTACTTCTCCTTTTTCAATTGGATTTAAATACAAATCAACCTCAATCTCTTTGTATTCTTTTAACCCCGTTAAATCAACATTTTGCGTAATAGCGTAATATCCTTTTTTATCGGCCATAAAGCTATACAATTCCCCATATGGCAAAACGATTGAATAACTTCCTGTTGCCGGATCTGAAAGCGCAGTACCTAATTCTTTAGCCGTTTTCAAATTATTATAAATAATGGAAGCGCTCATTACTTTTTTGGTTTTAGCATCGTACACTTTTCCTTTAACCAAAGCCACCGGGTCTTGTTTAACGGTATTGGTTATCTCCCAAATATCACGATCTCTAGCCACATAAGCTTTATCTCCTTTTGCCGCTAGGAAAATACTCAATTCGGTTCCAGGAGAATTAATTACATTTCCTAAATTTTCGGGTACTGACCAATTTGTCCAGCTATCATCCAAACGTTTCGAAACAAACAAATCGTAATCACCATACCCTTGATGCCCCATACTGGCGAAATACAATGTTTTACCATCGGATGCTAAATACGGGTTGGTTTCATCTTCAAACGTATTGATTGCTTTTCCCATATTTTTTGGCTTCGACCAACTTCCATCCTCTTTTAGAAAACTAACATATAAATCTTTCACCCCTTCACCCTCGGGTCTTTCAACCGACATAATCAAGTGTTTATTATCGGCAGACAAATAATACCCTACGTAATTGTTCAAATTAGAATAATCTTCAATAATTACATCTCGAGGAATTTCCCAACCATTAGCTGTTCTTTGGGTAATAGAAACACCTGCACCGTTTGAGTTTATACCATCGGCAGCATATCTGTTTCCTAAAAGTAAGGTATTGTTATCGGGTGAAACCGAAATCACAAAATTGTAATCTTTATTGTTTAAAGGACGCCCAATATTTTTCATTTCGGTCCAGTTTCCTTTGGAATCACGAGTACTATACCAAATATCGTCTTTAATACCATCTATATTTGGAGCATAGTCTTTTCGGTCAACATACAGTGTATTTCCATCTGCCGAAACCACTGGATTGGTTTCTTCACAAGCTGTATTAGAAACCGTTTCTGGCAGTTTAACCATTTTTAAATCGGGATTAAAACTCGAAACAACTTTTATCGATAAAGGATAGGTAGTTACTTTAATATCTTGTGCCGAAATAGTTACTCCAGCATCTAAAATAAATCCGATTTTAGAACCATAATAGCTGTTTTTTCCTGTTTGAAAAACCAACGCATCGTTTAGATAAACTTTATAAATATTCGCTCGTTTAGAAAGCAAAATTTTATTAGTTTTTCCTTTGCCGTTTACATATTTTGAAGGCTCCCATTTTTTACTATAGTGAAACTCTTTATTGTAATACTGATATACTTGTAATTGTTTATTCGCCGATAACTGAACCACTCGATAATCCGAATAGTCGTTATAACAGCCCCAAACCAAACCGTACGTTGCCGATTCTGATTTGGTGTCTTCTAATTTAATTGTAGTTTCAATGTCAAAATCAGTTTCATCAGCATCGGAAACCATATCTTTAAGTGACCATTTACTGTTTTGTGCATGTTGGTCGGAAAGGAAAAGACTCCCCTTTTCGATATAGGTTTTGAATCCGTCTTTATCGGATGTCCATTCATTATGATCATCATCAAACGAATCTTGAAAAGTTACGGTTTGCGCATATCCCATAACAACTGAGAAAACTAAAACGAATAAACAACAATACTTTTTCATTAAAAATTAAATTAAGTTATTATTTTTTGCTTTTTGAATGGCTTCTATTTTAGAATGTACCTGCAATTTTTTATAAATATTTTCAATATGCTTACGAATTGTTCCTGGAGAAAGAAACATGTTTTCTGCAATAACGGTATAACTTAAACCTTTACTAAGTTGCTCCAATACGTCTACTTCTCTCTCAGAAAGTTTAATATCTTCTTTTTTTACATTTAAAACTATAGGATTTCGCAAAAGCTTTAGTGTTTTCATAGCAATTGAAGGTGTCATGGCAGCTCCTCCACGCAGTGTTTCTTTTATACCTTCATATAATTCTTTAGCATCAATTTCTTTTAGCAAATAACCATCAGCGCCCGCTTTAATAGCTTTAAAAATATTCTCATCGTTATCAAAAACCGTGAGCATAATCACTTTAATTTGTGGATATTTCTTTTTTAGCAACGCAGTAGCTTCAATACCGTTCATTTGTGGCATATCGATATCCATAAGCACCACATCCACCATATTAGTCACTTCAATTTTATCAAAAAACTCTTTTCCATTAAGTGCATAAAATCGAACATCTACATCCTCAAAAAAAGATAACTTTTCGATTACGGCTTTCAACAAAAATGTATTATCGTCTACTAATGCAACTCTAATTTTTTGAACCATAGTTTTTAGAATTTCAATTTAACAACAGTTCCTTTATCTGTTTCAGAAAATATCTCCAACTTCCCTTCGGCTTCCACAATTCGTTTTTTCATATTGTTTATTCCGTTTCCTAAAGTAGATTGATTCGTATCAAAACCTTTTCCGTTATCTGATATTTCAATTTCAAACTTATCATTGTTTTTAGCGATAACTACCTTAATTTGAGAAGCATTAGCATATTTCATACTGTTATTGATAGCCTCTTGAATAATTCGATATAGGTTAATTCCGCGAAGCGACGAAAATGTAATTGCATCTGAAATCGTTTCATCGATAACAAAATCGAACTGAATCCCTTGTGAAGCCGCTTTTGCACTCTCTATAAAATTGGCAATTCGAATTTTTAAATCTGAAAAAGTAACCTCATCTTTATTCATCGCCCAAATGGTATCCCGCAATTCTGCAATGGTACTTCTGGTAAATGTACTGATACCAGAAAGCTTATTTTTCAGTCTGTCATCCTGAATATCAAAACCGTATTTCAAATTATCGATAGACGATATAATGAAGGTTAATTGCGCACCAATATTATCATGTAAATCTCTGGAAATCGCCAATCGTTGTTCTTGCAATTTGTTTTGTGTTTCAATTTGTTGTAATGCGTCTTTTAATTCAATTTCCCGATGCAACTGTACGTTTTTCATTTTCTGATTATTATAGAACAGAAAGCCTACTAAAATGGCTATTATTAAAAGTGAGGCTATACCTAACAACCATGTATTTTTAACGGCCAAACTGGCTTTATGAATTAATATTTCTTTTTCTTTTTGTTCGGTTTCATACTCCAAATCCAGTTCCGCCAATTTGTTTGCTTTATCTAAATTATGAATACTGTCTTTATATAAAATGTGTTGCTTGTAATTGTATAAAGCCGATTTGAAATCGTTACTGTTTTCGTAAAGTCGGGAAAGTACCTCATAATTTTCCTGAGTTAAATTTTTATACCCAAATTTTTTACTTTGTTCTATTGCTAAATTAAAATACCGAATTGCTTCTTTTGGGTTATTGGTTTCCTCATAAAAATGTCCGTAAAAATTTAAATTTTCAGCAACTCCAATCTTATCGTTTAAGTCAAGGCGAATTTGATAAGCTCTATCGAAAAGTGATTTGGCTTCTGCATATCTTTTTTGCATCATTTTTACAACCGCAATTTTATTCAAGCTATAAGGAATTCCAATTCGGTCGTTGCTTTTTTCTTTTAAGGCTAACGACCTGTTATAAAAATGCATCGCACTGTCTAGCTGCCCTTCAATTTCTTTTAAAACCCCGTAGTTATCATAAAGTGCACGCAAAGCAATGCTATCACGATTATGCTCTGCCAAATACAAGCCTTTTTGCATATACAATTGTGCTTTGCGCAGGTCTCTCATTTTTAGCTGATAACCGTATTCTCCATAAGCCGAAGCTAGAAGAGAAGGTTCGGCACTGTTCTCTAAAATTCGGATAGCCTTAAGCATATAAAACGTATTTTTATCATATTCCCCTTGATAATAATACATCAGAGCCAAACTTTGGTAAGCTTGCGCTAATCCTTTTAAATAATTTATTTTTTGAGCATTTTCGACATTTTTTAATGTCAGCTTTATGATTTTTGCTGTATTACTTATTTTGTAATCGAATGGAAGATTGTTGATAGAATCTATTTCTCGCTGATGTATTGGAGACATAGAATATAGAAGCGATTGCCCCAAAATTAGAAATAATACCAGAATCGTTTGCTTTATGAAACGCATAAAATGTATTTACTAAAAGTTCTACTTTTTTACAATTGATTGATCTAAAAATCACTACAATGTATTAAACTTTAATTGAATGCAAGAATATAAATATTAAGAAAAAGACATATCAATATCAAAACCACAATTAAAGCAAGTAAAACACTTACTTTATTATACTTAAGGAGTATTGCTTTCATTTTGTTATACATTTTCTTAAACCACATTTTCACTTGAGTAAAATTGAGTAAAAGAAAAAAGTAAAACAATACGACAATTGCCGTATAATTACTTAAAATGAAATCGTTGGAATTTGTTTTTTAAGCTGTTCGATTTTCAGATTCAGGTTTTCTAAAAACTTCTGGTGGGATTCGGAGTTAGGATTGAATGGTCGATGCGACAACGCTTTTTGTATATCGCACACTTGCTGCATTGTTGAAAATTCGGATTCGGCTACAAAGTTTTCAAAGAAACGAATCCAGATATAGTCGATTGCGGTTTGACTAGGATGTAGCATATCTTCTGAATAAAACCTATAATCACGAAGTTCATCCATCATAATTTCATACGATGGAAAATACGATGCTTTAACTGCTATTGCTTCCGAATCCAACAATTGATGCAATGCGGTTATTAAATGCGATTTGCTGCGTTGATTTTCCACAAAACCATCTTTAATATGACGAACGGGAGAAACGGTAAAAATGAAATGACAATTTGGGTTTATGGTTGTTATTTCTACAATAATTTTTTGAAGGCTAATTTCAATTTGTTGTACCGAAAGTAATTCTTTGCTAAACTGTTTTTGCGGAACTTTATGACAATTGGCTACTATTTCATTAGTAGCATTATTTCGGTACACCCACGATGTTCCTAATGTAATTATAAGATGAGAAGCTTCGGCAATTTGACTATTTGTAGATGCAATTATATTGTTAAGCTGTTTTAAAAAAGTCTCTTTATGCGAATGTGAAAGCTCTGAATGTACTTCAAAACAATGCCATAAATCGTTATGGAAGAAAATATCATCTTCGGTAAAAAACCGTTTCGAAACAGCACGATTTATAAGTTTTTCAAGGGAAACTGAATTAAAAATTATTCCAAATGGATTGACTGAATTTTGAAACTTAAAGTAATCAAACTTCTCTCCCATATTTTCGGCAAAACAAGAACCCAAAGACACTATTTTAGTATTGTAATCTATGGCAGATTTATTTTTTAAAATAGGTATTTGGGTTCTGAAATCCATTTCGTTTGTTTTTACAAACTTATGAATAATTAATAAAAGTAAGCAAACGAGATAAGCTCCTTATTTGTTGCAGTATTTATTGTTTTTGAAGTAATCGGAAACCCTTGTGGATTGTAATTATGTTGAACTTCTAAATTCAAATTATGTGCCGAACCTAAAGTTGACGATACGGTTCTAGTAACGTTACTTGGAGTTCCGGTTAAAGCCACATCATAATACGTTAACTTATCAAAACCCAAAATGTTTTTAAACGGTGAATTTCCTTTGTCAAAAGAATACACAATGGTTTCTGTGCTTGGAACACCATTAACCGAAGTATAGTTTTCAATCTTACTAATACGATCGTTTTCAAAAAACACTTTTCGGTTTACAATTTCTGAAGATTCGCTCATTCGTCCATTTACATAGCCTTTTGCCAAAATAGTCCCATCGGAATTATAAGTATAAATTGCTTTGTATTGAATTTGATCTTGCGCATTCTTTCGTGTAAAACTTATTAGTTGCTTATTCGAGTTGTAATCGAATAGCTCGCGTGAATTTAAAATATTAGCAACATAAAACAGGCGTTCTGTAATGAGGCTACCTGTATAAACGTATTCTACTTTTCTGCCGTCTGGAGAATTTACCTCCAAAAGCAGATTTCGATTGTATATATAATTTTCTGTGGTTGTGGAGGTGCCGCCATCGGAAGTAACAACAGTTCTTTTCACCAAAGGTCCAAAAGCAACCATTTTAGAATCTGTTGTTTCTGCATCGTTTAAAAAATCATCGTTGGAACAAGAAACCAAAAGTGCTATCACTGGGAATACCAGTATTCTACTAAGTCTTTTCATTTTTTTGGATTTTAATTTTTTGTAAATCAACTAAAAAAAGACCCCACAACAATTTATTTTAACTAAACTTTAAAATTAAAATACTGATTAACAGTTAATTATGAATTATTTTTTTACGAAAATGCATAAAAAAACCCAAGACATCAATCTTGGGTTTTCAAATTGTATTAACTAAATTATTCGTAGAAACTCTGAAGTGTAGAAACTACATTTCCAGTATCATCTTTAGTTGTCTGTAGTGTAGGAAACATTTTTGAATTATACACATATTCATTATCTAACATTTCCACAGCACGATGATCTTGAACTAGGTTTTGGAAATTTCCTTCTGGAATTCCATCAACAAAAGAAATAGCTGCGTAACCAGTTACATTTTTGAAAGGATTGTTTTTCCCATCATACGTAAAAAGGTCAGTAGACTCCAATACCATTGTAGTTGAATAGTTTTCAATTTTTGAAACTTCAGCTCCAGTAAAAAAAACTTTATAAATTTTAGAAAACATATCTTGCACAACAGCATCCCCAATATAACGATTTGCAGTTATTGTTCCATCAGCATTATGTGTATAAGTTTCTTTAGTACCGTAATCACTTTGGGTATCAAGGTACAGATAAGAAGTCAATCTGTTACTTCCATCATATTCAAATGATTCAGTTGTAACAAGTATATCATCTACATCAAAATATTCAATTTTTTTTATTAAATCACCTTGATATGTTGTAAGAGAATAAGAATCATCTTCCGAATAATCTATTCTAATTAATTTTTTACCACTGTATGTGTAGGTATTTGTCACTGCTGGCATTCCTTCCTCAGTGTAAACATCTCTTTTTACCAATACATCTGCCGAAACATCTGCCGGAGTACTATCTTCTCCAGAACACGAAGCCAATACAAGTGCTAAAGCACTAAATGCATAAATAAGTTTTTTCATTGTTTTTTGATTAAAAATTTACGCACAAATAAACATATAACATTGCCTAAAAAAAAATAATTTTTCTATTATTTAAAAAAAAAAAATCAAGCCTATAAAGACTTGATTTTCAATTATTTTATTCTGTAAAAAGAAGCTTATTTTACGAAATCTGCTGCTTTTTCCAAAGCTTCTTTAATTCCGTCTACATTTTTTCCACCAGCAGTTGCAAAAAATGGCTGTCCGCCTCCACCGCCTTGAATGTATTTACCTAATTCGCGAACTACCTGCCCGGCATTCAATCCTTTACTCTCTACCAGTTCTTTAGATATGTACGAGGTTAACATGGGTTTATCATCTGTAGCTGTTGCTAAAAGTAAAAATAAATTATCCTTATTTTGACCTAATTCGTACGCCAAGTCTTTTGCTCCGTTAGCATCTAAATCTACTTGAACTGCTAAGAAATCAATTCCGTTAATATTTTGCAATTGAGCAGCCAATTCCCCTTTTAGGTTTTTTGCTTTTTCTTTTAATAATTGCTCAATCTGCTTTTTAAGTTTTGCGTTATCGTCTTGCAATGAAACTACCGATTTGATAATGTCTTGCGGATTTTTCAAGGTTTCTTTGATTTCTTTCAGCGTATTTTCTTGAGAAGCATAAAACGCTTTTACTGCATCGTTGGTAATAGCTTCAATACGACGAATTCCCGCAGCGACAGCTCCTTCACTGGTAATTTTAAAATGCCAGATATCAGCAGTATTCTTTACGTGAATACCACCACACAATTCCATACTTTCTCCAAATTTAATAGCACGCACATTGTCACCGTATTTTTCACCAAATAATGCCATCGCCCCTTCTTCAATTGCCTGTGCGAATGGAATGCTTCTTCTTTCAATTAATGGTAATTGCTCCTGAATTCTTTGGTTTACAAAATCTTCAACTTTTTGCAATTCTTCATCGGTTACTTTTGCAAAGTGCGAAAAGTCGAAACGAAGATAGTTTGGCGCCACCAACGATCCTTTTTGTTCCACATGTGTTCCTAAAACCGAACGCAAGGCCTGATGCAATAAGTGCGTAGCCGAGTGATTACTTGCGGTATGGTTTCTTAAATCGGCATTTACTTTTGCCTGGAAAGTACCATTTACATTTTCCGGCAAGCTTTTCGCGAAATGCAGAATTAAGTTGTTTTCTTTTTTGGTATCGATAATGTCAATAATTTCATTTGCTGAAACTAAAATCCCTTTATCACCAACCTGCCCTCCTCCTTCCGGATAAAACGGAGTGTTATCTAAAACAATTTGGTATAATTTCCCGTCTTTTTTAGAATCTACTTTGCGGAAACGGGTAATTTTCACTTCGTTTTCCGTTTGGTCATATCCAACGAAAGTTTCTACATTACCTGGAACCAAAATAGTCCAGTCTTCAGTAGACACTTCGGAAGCCGCACGAGAACGTGCTTTTTGTTCCGCCATGGATTTATCGAATTCGCTTTCGTTAAACGACATTCCTTTTTCTTTCAAAATCAAGGCTGTCAAATCTTTAGGGAATCCGAAAGTATCATACAATTCGAATGCTTTCTCACCAGAAACTTCATTACCTTTTGTTTCTGCTACCACATTCTCCAACAATTGTAATCCTTGATCTAAAGTTCTCAAGAAAGAAG
Source organism: Flavobacterium sp. IC2-16 (assembly GCF_055521455.1). Lineage (NCBI taxonomy): Bacteria > Pseudomonadati > Bacteroidota > Flavobacteriia > Flavobacteriales > Flavobacteriaceae > Flavobacterium > Flavobacterium sp. IC2-16. The sequence continues at coordinate 766,019 of NZ_CM145480.1, forward strand.
CTTCCTCCTCTTTAATCACATTCGAAACTAAGTTTTTTTGAGCCACAATTTCTGGAAAGAAAGTGCCCATTTGATTGGCTAATACTTCAACCAATTGATAAATAAAAGGTTCTTTGGTATCCAAGAAAGTGAACCCATAACGGATGGCACGACGTAAGATACGACGGATTACATAACCCGCACCACCATTCGATGGCAATTGACCATCGGCAATAGCAAAAGCTACCGCGCGAACGTGGTCTACAATTACACGAATAGCAATATTGGTTTTATTTTGCTCGTCGCTAATATTTTTTATTTCGTTGTTGGTATATTTTTTACCTGTAATTTGCTCTACTTTTTCAATAAGTGGCGTGAATACATCCGTATCGTAGTTAGACGTAACACCTTGCATTGCCATACACAAACGCTCGAAGCCCATTCCTGTATCTACGTGTTGTGCCGGTAATTTTTCTAAAGAACCATCTGCTTTACGGTTGAATTCCATAAATACGTTGTTCCAGATTTCCACGACTTGCGGATGATCGGCATTTACCAAATCACGACCAGAAACAGCAGCTCTTTCAGCATCGGTACGTAAATCGATGTGGATTTCAGAACACGGTCCGCATGGTCCTTGGTCCCCCATTTCCCAGAAGTTGTCCTTCTTGTTACCTAAGATGATTCTATCTTCAGAAACGTATTGTTTCCAAATATCAAAAGCATCCTGATCGAAAGGCACATTTTCCGACGGATTTCCTTCGAATACAGAAACATATAAACGGTCTTTATCCAATTTCAAAACTTCGGTTAGAAATTCCCAAGCCCAAGCTAAGGCTTCTTTTTTAAAGTAATCGCCAAACGACCAGTTCCCTAACATTTCAAACATGGTATGATGGTAAGTGTCAAAACCTACATCTTCCAGGTCGTTATGTTTTCCTGAAACACGAAGACATTTTTGTGTATCGGCTATTCTTGGTGATTTTGGTGTTCCATTTCCTAAGAAAAACTCTTTAAACTGAGCCATTCCTGAATTGTTAAACATTAGCGTCGGATCGTCTTTTAAAACAATCGGAGCAGAAGGCACAATTAAATGTCCTTTGCTTTCAAAAAAATCAAGGTAAGCTTTACGAATGTCTTGTGATTTCATTTTTATTAATCGTTTATATGGTAATTTGAGGATTTGGTTATTCGGAAAGTTCACAAATAAACAAATCCACGAATCCACAATTTATCTACACTTTACAAAAAATAAAATGGCTGCTCTCCTAGCCCTGACAGAGCGGTTAGCTCACAATTTTTATTGTGACTAGTAGCGAAGGCAGGAATATGAATTACAAATTAGCCAAATGTTTCGCTTCAAATAAACCGTTAATTTGAAACATTTCTTAAATTTGTTCGTATAACCCTTACAATCGGTTACACAACACCATTTTATAAGCTGCAAAAATAGTATATTTTAGAACATGGCGAAGGTAAAATATGTTTACGATCCTGAAAAATTAGCCTATCGGAAAATCAAACCGAAAAAAGGGCGAAGCATCGGGTATTTTGCATTATTTCTATTGGCTTCGGCTTTGTTTGGAATTTTGGCTGTAGTGGTACTGTTGAACACTTCCTATTTTGAAACGCCAAAAGACAAAATTCAGGCTCGTGAAATTGAAAACATGAAATTGAATTACGCCTTATTAAACCAACGCATCGAGCAACTTAATGATGTTATGGGGAGTTTAGAGGAACGAGACAATAATGTCTACCGAGCTTATTTTAACAGTTCTCCCATTGAAGATGCCAAGCGAAAAGGCGACACCTCTAAGGTCAACCGATACAAGCAACTAGAAGGATTTAACAACTCCGACTTAGTAATTAATGCTATGAAACGTATTGATGTTTTGTCTAACCGAATGGCTTTTCAGTCGAAATCGTTGGATGAGATTGTAAAACAAGCCAAAGGAAAAGAAAAACTTCTCGCTGCAATTCCTGCGATTCAACCGGTTAAAAATGAAGAATTACGCCAGATGGCTTCTGGTTTTGGATATCGAAGTGACCCGTTTACTAAGGTAAGAAAGTTTCATAAAGGCATGGATTTCACAGCGCGTACCGGAACACCAATTTACGCTACTGGCGATGGTGTAGTAGAAAATGCCGATGCCTCATTATCTGGCTATGGAAATCATATAGAAATTCGTCACGGCTATGGTTACAAAACCTTGTATGCACATTTGAGCAAGTACAAAGTAAAGCCGGGACAACATGTAAAACGCGGTGATGTAATTGGCTATGTTGGTAGTACTGGTCGCAGTGAAGCACCACATTTACATTATGAAGTCTATCAGAACGGAAAAGTGGTAAATCCTTTGAATTTCTATTACGGTTCTATTTCGGCTAAAGAATATGTTTTAATTTCACAAATTGCCAACCAAGAGAATCAATCTTTAGACTAGGAAAAAGAAAAAAGAGAAAAGAGAAAAGAGAAAAAGAAACAAGGAGAAAGAGAAAAGGGAAAAGCATAACAAATCTAACTTATCCCTTATCCCTTTTAACTTCAAACTCAAAACAAAAAGAATGCACTTAAACTTACCTGAAAAAAGATATTACAGCATTGGAGAATTAGCCAAAGCTTTTGACGTGAATGCGTCTTTAATTCGGTTTTGGGATAAAGAATTCGATATTCTTAAACCAAAAAAGAATGCCAAAGGCAATCGTATGTTCACTCCCGAAGATGTAAAAAACCTACAATTAATTTATCATTTGGTAAAAGAACGTGGTTTTACATTAGAAGGTGCTAAAGTACATTTAAAAGAAGGACAGAAAAAAACGCTCGATAAATTCGAAATCATTCGTAAATTAGAAGCTGTTAAAGTTCAACTCACTAATATTAAAAACGAATTATAATAACGATTAATAAAACAACTTTTAAAACTAGACACACATGAGAAAATGGTTAATTCCCGTAGGTATAATTGTAGTAATTGTATTTGCGTTATACAGCTGGGCAAAAGGCGTAAACAACACGGCAGTAACTTTAAGCGAAGGAATTAAAGAAGCTTGGGGTAATGTTGAAACCTCTTACCAACGCAGAAATGATTTAATTGGAAATTTAGTAAAAACAGTTAAAGGTGCAGCCGATTTTGAAAAAGGAACCTTAGAAGCAGTTATTAAAGCAAGAGCTGAAGCAACTTCTGTAAAAATAGATCCAACCAATATTACTCCTGAACAATTAGCGCAATTCAACCAAGCACAAGGTGGATTATCTTCTTCCTTATCTCGATTATTGGTAACTGTAGAACAATATCCAGATTTAAAGGCGAATGCAAACTTCTTAAAGTTACAAGATGAATTGGCAAGTACAGAAAACCAAATTCTAACAGCTCGCACGCGTTTTAACGAAGCGGTTAAACCATACAACACCCATATTAAAACATTCCCTAATAGTTTATTAGCCGGTATGTTCGGGTTTACCGAAAAAGCCTATTTTGATGCAGTAGCTGGCGCTGAAAAACCTGTAGAAGTAGAGTTTGATTTCAACAAAACTGAAGAGAAAAAATAATGTCTTTAACTGAAGATTTTCTAACTCCCGAAGAAGAAAGCGATATTGTTTACGCGATATCGTTAGCCGAAAAAAACACTTCTGGAGAGATTAGAGTTCATATAGAAGCACACGCACAAAAACCTCCGCTCGAAAGAGCTCAGGAGGTTTTTTACGCTTTAGAGATGTATAAAACTGAAGCCAGAAACGGTGTTTTATTTTATGTTGGTGTTCAAGACAAATCTTTTGCTATTGTTGGTGATGTAGGGATAGACCAAGTGGTAGAACCTGGTTTCTGGGACAGTACTAAAGACATCGTTATCGCTCATTTTAAAAGCAAAAATTTCAAACAAGGGCTAACAGAAGGAATATTAAAAGCCGGTGAACAGCTTAAAAAATATTTTCCCTACCAAACTGATGACACCAACGAATTACCTAACGAAATATCCAAAGGATAAATGATAAATACTATTGTAAAATTGACCAAATTTCTTGTAGCACTATTTTTTTTATTGCTGCAACAAGTAAGTTTTGCGCAATACAATATTCCAGAAATCCCAAAGTTTCAAACTTCAGTATACGATTATGCCCATGTATTAAACGAAAGTGAATCAAAAGCTTTAGAAGAAAAACTAATCCGCTATTCGGATAGTACAACTACTCAAATTGTTTTTGTTTCTATAGACGATTTACAAGGGGAAGACATTAGTCAACTTGCTACCAAATGGGCTCAAAAATGGGGCGTAGGACAAGCAAAAGAAGACAACGGCGTATTCATCTTATTATCCAAAAATGACCACAGAATTCATATTGTTAATGGTTATGGTGTAGAAGATCGTCTTACTGCTGGCACTACGGGTGAAATTATACGTGAAATTATTATTCCTGAGTTTAAAGCCGGAAGCTATTACAATGGTTTAGACAAAGGTAGTGATGCCATTTTTGATGTTTTAAAAGGAAAATACAAAGGAACTCGAATTGCCGATAAATCGGATAGCCCAAGTGCTGGTAAAATACTATTCTTTATCATTCTATTTGTCATCTTAATTATCATTCTCTCGAAAAACAACCGTGGCGGTGGCAGTGGAGGTCGTTACTCCGGCCCCGATTTAGGCGACATTATTATTTTAAGTCGAATGGGACGCGGTGGCGGTTTTGGTGGAGGAAGTTTTGGCGGTAGCTCAGGTGGTGGTTTTGGTGGCGGAGGCTTCGGTGGCGGTTTTGGCGGTGGAGGATTTTCTGGTGGAGGAGCCGGCGGAAGTTGGTAAACCAGTTGTCAGTCACAGTTCTCAACAGACAGTATAAACAAAAAGAGATTGCTTTCGCAATCTCTTTTTGTTTATTATTACTTCCTTAACGCACATTAACTCCTTAAAATCGTAACTTTAAGAGAAAATAGGGTTATGAAAAACTTTGCAATTAAACTCGTGTGGGCAACCACATTGTATGTTTTTGTATTTGCGGTTTTATGTCAAATGGATATTACCTATAACTTATTAATTGGGTTACTATTTTTTGGTTTTCTGCTGATTCCTTATATGGTATACACTGTACTTACTGACGATTACACAACTACAAAAACATTTCGAGATTGGTATGAAGACCACAACATATAATCTCCTTACTTGTTACATACAAAAGAGATTGCTAAAGCAATCTCTTTTTATTTAATGCATAAATCTTCCGCGTGAAGGTTTCTCTTTTCCTGCAAATTTTTCAATTTTATACGTTAACGAGAACATTAAATAGCGTTTTAAAACCGTATTCTGTTCGTCTCGAATTGTTGTTGCTGAAATAGTTCGTGTCGCGCTTTGGTTCTGATTTAACAAATCGTACACCTTAACTTTAGCGGTAAATTTCTTGTTGTAAAAGCTATAGGCTAAACTAGTATTCCATAAATAAAAATCTTTTTTAAAACCACTAGCTATATTAGAATTGTAGTTATAGGTAAAATCATTTCCGAAAGTCCAATTTTTAGGCCAGTAATTTGTGGTTTGAATACCAAATTTATGTTGAAAATTAGACGCTGAACTTATGCTATAGTTGGTATAATTCGTATTATTATACACATAACTATACGAAGGATTGATTACTAACAATTCGCCATACTCATAGGTAAAATAGGCATTCGCCCGTAAACGAATTCCGGAAGCATCATACAACTCGCCATTAGTAAATCCTTTGTTTAACGAAAAATTCACTCCGGTTCCTGCACCAAATCGAAAAGAATGCGACTCTTTTTTAATAGTTTTACTGTAATTAATTCCTGTCCAGGTATAATAGGTGTCTTGTACATTTCTATACGTAGTTATGCGCTTTCCATTGGCATCGTATTCGGTTGAAGAAACAAACTGACTATCATAATAATTTCCCCCTAAATAAAAACTGTATCCTGATTTTGCCGCATAATCGTAATCGTTAAAACTTGCATACAAATAATGTTTCTTATTCAATCCTAAATCTGGGTTTCCAATAAAGGTATTTAAGGGATTGGCAAGATCTTGCACCGGTAATAACTGAGAAGCAGAAGGCAAATCGTATTCAAAACTATAATTAGACCAAATTCGTTTAGATTTTCCAATTTTATAGCTTAAATACATTTCGGCAAAAGGCATAGCGTAGTTTTTATTCAAATCGGTTGCCGTTCCTAAATAGAACGATTTACTATCAAACTGAATTACCGCTGTACCTCCATTAGCCTGAAAATTGTACTTTTTCTTTTGAATAGCGAAACCAGCTCCCGGCCTTGCAATTCTAGCCATAGATGAAATTTCGTTGGTTAGATTATCATTAGCTATACTATATGAGTTTGAAACACCATCATAATCATATGCATTTTTATTTTGACCGTTTTTTCTCCATTCGTAATTAAAGCTTACATTGACACTTAAAGAATCTACAATAGGCTCCGAATAGCTCAACTCCATAGTATAATTATCCTGAGTACTTCTGTTGTTTCGAATTTGATCCCGAATATCATTTGAAGAACCTCCCTGATAGAAAATAGTAGCCGATTTATTGGACGATACTACTTCGTCTTTTGTGTTATCATTTTCAAATGATGCATTTAAATAACGACCTTTTCTAGAAAATGATTTATTGAAATATACTTTATTTGAAAAGGAATTCCCTTTACTATCATCGAACGTTTCGGAAGTACTTTCATTCAATAAGGTGTTCGTTTCATCTTTTGAAGATTGAAAAGACGATTCTCTATCCTTTCCTGAAGAATACGCCATTTTCGGAATTATAACAATTGAAGTAGTTGAATCGATTTTATACTCGAACTCCATGTTCGCCTGATGTCCAAATCGGTCAGAATTGGTTTTTGCATTTGATTCTGTTGTAAAAGTTCCAGTAGGCAAAAAGTTGATTTGCTTGAATCTTCTATCGTTTTTAGTATGTTGATCGGAGAAAAAGTAGCTCGTAGTCGATTCGAAATTTTTAAACCATTCATCCGAATAATTAATTCCAACCATATCCGATTGTGTTATTCCACTTCCTCCTCCAAAACGCATTCCGTTAATCCCAAAAGAACCATTATCGCTATAGGACACAGAACGGCTTCGTCCGCCTCCCATATTATCAAAAATTTCATCCATGGAAAAACCCACAGAGTTGATATTGTTTGAAGAAGCTAATACACTTAGTTTTCTCTTATTCTTGAAATAATTCAACAAAGCGCTGCTTTCATAGCGGTCATTAGAACCGTATCCGGCCATAAATTTACCGAACAATCCTTTGTTTTTATCTTCATCAATCGTTAAATTGATGCTGGTATTATTACCGCTGGCAACCTGCCCCGATAATTCTTCTTTTTTTGTTTTGGCATCACTAACCTGCACTTTGTTAATAATATCGGCAGGTAAATTTTGCAAGGCAATTTTCCCATCTTTATCAAAGAAAGGTTTTCCGTTAACCAAAATTTGATTTACTTCTTTACCATTTACAGTAATCTTCCCTTCAGAATCGATTTCAACACCCGGAAGTTGTTTTAACAATGTTTCTACATTAGAATCCGGGCGAACTTTAAACGACGCTGCATTAAACTCTAAAGTATCTTTTTTGATTCGAACTGGAGGTGCTTCGGCTTTCACAATAACTTCTCCCAGCATTTTAGCCTGATCTTTTAATGCAATAACCCCAAAATTCTTGTCCTCTTGAATTTCATTCAGAACAATTCTATGCTCTTCATACCCTATCATGGAAACCTTCAAATAAATCGGAAATGTAGTTTTCTTCAGTTCAAGTGAAAAATTTCCATTTTTATCGGTAATCGTATAATCTATCAGTGTAGAATCTTTTACCACGGAAACATAAACCGTAACGGCTTCTAAGGGTAATTTTGTGGTTTCCTCGATTACTTTCCCTTTAAAGGCAATTTTATTTTGTGAAAAAGCACTTAATGAACACAGAAAGAAAATAAAGACTACTATTTTTTGGAGCATAGTTAAAATAAAAGCGGTTAAAATGAATTTTCATTATAACCGCGAAATAAAGATTTTATTATGTAAGAATTTTATTTGTTCACTATTATTTAACAAATTATTTCTGTCTGAAATAAATATCGATAGGAACACCAGTAAAATCATAATGTTGACGCAATTGATTTTCAATAAAACGCTTGTATGGGTCTTTAATATATTGTGGCAAATTGGCAAAAAACACAAACTGAGGTGTTGGTGTTGGCAACTGCATACAATATTTAATTTTCATGTATTTTCCTTTTAAAGCAGGAGGTGGTGTTCTTTCGATAATTGGCAACATCAATTCGTTAAATTTAGACGTTGAGATACGTTGCTTTCTATTTTCGAAAACCTGAACTGCTGTTTCTAAAGCTTTCAACAAACGTTGTTTTGTTAATGCTGAAACAAACAAAATAGGAACATCGGTAAATGGTTCAATTTCTTTTCGAATTTTGGCTTCATAATCACGAGCAGACATGGTATCTTTTTCCACCAAATCCCATTTATTCACAAGAATCACGATTCCTTTGCGGTTCTTTTCTGCCAACCAAAAAATATTTTGATCTTGCCCTTCGAAACCACGAGTGGCATCAATCATTAAAATACATACGTCTGAATGCTCAATAGCACGTACAGAACGCATAACCGAATAAAACTCTAAATCTTCTTTAACTTTTGCTTTTCTACGAATACCTGCAGTATCTACTAAGTTAAATTCGAATCCGAAACGGTTGTATTTAGTATCAATAGCATCACGAGTTGTTCCGGCAATATCGGTAACTACAAACCTATCTTCGCCTATAAGCGCATTGATGAAAGATGATTTCCCAGCATTTGGGCGTCCTACTACACAAAAACGCGGTAGTGGATTCTCTTCTTCAACAGCATCTGGAAGCTCTGGCAACACTTTAATAAGTTCATCCAATAATTCCCCTGTTCCACTTCCGTTCATTCCCGCAATCGTGAAATATTCACCTAACCCAAGATTATAGAACTCTACAGCGTCTTTTTCACGTTTTCCGTTATCAACCTTATTAACCGCTAGAAGTACTGGTTTCGTGACTTTACGAAGTAATTTAGCCACTTCTTCATCCATTGGTGTAACCCCTTCTTCTACATCAACCACAAAAATAATAGCATCGGCTTCATCTATGGCTAATTCTACTTGTTTACGGATTTCACCTTCAAAAATATCATCCGAACCTTTAATATATCCACCTGTATCGATTACCGAAAATTCTTTTCCATTCCATTCACTTTTACCGTAATTTCTATCACGTGTAACACCACTAACCGAATCAACGATAGCTTCACGTCTTTGAATTAAACGGTTAAAAAATGTTGATTTCCCAACATTTGGACGACCTACAATGGCTACGATATTATTCATTTTCTGATATTTTGATGCAAATTTATATTAATTAACTTGAAGTTGAAAGAGATAAGGAACGAGGCAAAAGCAAAAATTTCATCCATATCCTTCTTCCCTTACAGCTTTATTTATTTTTGGTTGTACCCGAATCGGCGCAATTGATAGGCGTTACTTCTCCAATCTTTGTTCACTTTTACAAACAATTCAATATGAATTTGTTTTCCGAAAAATTTCTCCAAATCTTCACGAGCTTGCATACCCACTTTTTTAATGGCTGCTCCTTTGTGTCCAATGATAATTCCTTTTTGCGTATCGCGTTCTACCATAATAACGGCACGAATTCGGATAATATCATCGTCTTCTTTAAACTCTTCCGTTTCAATTTCTACCGCATATGGAATTTCTTTATCGTAATTCAAAAGAATCTTTTCACGAATTGTTTCGTTTACAAAGAAACGTTCTGGCTTGTCGGTTAAAGCATCTTTTGGATAATACGGTGGTGATACTGGAAGTAATTCCAAAATCCTGTCGAATACCGTATTCACATTAAAGTTTTCTAAGGCTGATATTGGGAAGATTTCGGCATTTGGAACTTTCTCTTTCCATAAATTAACCTGTTCTTCCAATTGTTCTTGGTTGGATTTGTCGATTTTATTTAACAGCAGTAAAACCGGTATTTTAGAATGTATAATTTTATTAAAGAAAGCTTCGTCTTTTAATTCTTTTTCTCCCACTTCTACCATATAAACCAACACATCGGCATCTTCGAAGGCTGATTTTACAAAATCCATCATTGAATTTTGCAATTCGTAAGCTGGTTTTATAATTCCGGGAGTATCTGAAAAAAGAATTTGAAAATCATCTCCATTTACAATTCCCAGAATACGGTGACGCGTTGTTTGCGCTTTAGACGTAATAATAGAAAGTCGCTCTCCAACAAATGCATTCATTAGAGTTGATTTACCAACATTCGGGTTACCTATGATATTCACATAGCCTGCTTTATGCTCCATAATAAGTTTTTAAAATCACTTTTTTACCGAATACCCTCTGAGCATTCTCCTCTTAATATCAATTCAATAACTTTACAAAACCTACTTTGTGTGTCGTGACAAAATTTTTCGCAAAGGTACATAAAAAAAGCCACCCAATTTTGAGTGGCTTTTGTAGTAGCGGGAACAGGACTCGAACCTGTGACCTTCGGGTTATGAGCCCGACGAGCTGCCTACTGCTCTATCCCGCGCTGTTTCGAGTGCAAATATACAACCATTATCTACAATAGCAAGTCTTTTCTATAAATTTTTACAAAAAGATTTTCTTTGCTAATAAAAAGACCATTGAAATTTAATTCTCGATTAGTAAATTTCTTATATTTGAGTATAACCAAAAACAAAACACTTATGGAAATTAACTTTTTAGCACTTTTACTTGCTGCCTTATCTACATTGGTAGTAGGTTTTATTTGGTACAATCCAAAAGTTTTCGGTGGTATCTGGATGAAAGAATCTGGAATGACCGAAGAAAAAATGAAAGGAGCCAATATGATTATGATCTTCGGATTGTCAATCGTATATGCTTTTTTAATTTCTTTTATCCTTCAGATGCTAACTATTCACCAATTTGGCGCTCTAGGTATGGTTGGTGGTGATCCTGCAATGGCAAAACCATCTTATGAGGCATTTATGGCTGATTATGGTGATGCATTTAGAACATTCAAACATGGAGCATTACACGGTTTCTTAACTGGATTGTTTCTTGCCATCCCTATTATTGGTACAAATTCATTATACGAAAGAAGATCTTGGAAATACACGCTAGTAACAGGAGGTTTCTGGACAGTTTGTTTTACTATTATGGGCGCAATCATTTGCGGTATGAAATAAGCAAAATTTAATGTACTACTAGTACAAACAAAGAAGTAGTACATAAAAAATCTTAACATTTTATTATAATACAATCGCTCTACATTTGTAGGGCGATTTTTTTGAAATTGAAAACAACCTATACTATTTATTCCAAAATTTCAGAACTCCCAACGGTTTGGGACGAAGTTGCTGTTAGTAACGCTTTCCTACAAACCCCATATTTAAAAGTTCTGGAAACTTCAGCACCTGTAAACATGCAATGCTTTTACATTGGTATTTTCGAAAACTCGGAACTCATCGGTGTGGCTTTAGCCCAGTACTTAGACCTAAACCAACTGGAATCGTTTGGAGAAAGAGACCAATGCTTCAAAACCGCCATTCGAAATTTTGTTTTTAAAAACTTTGCCTCCCATGTTTTGTTTTTAGGTAACAACATGATTACCGGACAAAATGGCTATGCTTTTACTAAAGAAATGGATTTTGCGCAAATTAGCCACATGCTAATGGATTGCTCGAAAAGTATCGTAGCGTATTTCAAAAAGCAAAAAATCAACATTCATCTTGTTTCGTTTAAAGACTTTTATCAAGAGTGTGCTTCAGAATTAAAGAAATTCGATTTTGCTTCGATTTACGAATTCAACACCCAGCCCAATATGATTTTTGAGCTTCGTGATGAATGGAAAAATGCAAATGACTATATCGCTTCTTTTTCAAAAAAATATCGTGACCAATACAAGCGAGCTCATAAAAAATGTGAAGACATTAGTATGCGCGAGCTGTCTTTAGAAGAAATTACCGCTAACGAAAGTCGAATTTACGAGCTGTACCATCACGTTGCAAAAAATGCCCCGTTCAATACTTTTTTCTTAGCTAAGAATCATTTTTCAACCTTTAAGGCACTTTTAAAAGATCAGTTTGTTCTTGTTGGTTATTTTCTCCATGAGAAATTAGTTGGTTTTCACACCTTATTACTCAACGGTAATGTTTTAGAAACGTATTTTCTAGGATACGATTCGGAAGTACAAAAAGAAAAAATGCTATACCTTAACATGTTATACAACATGACGGAATACGGTATTGCTAACAGCTATAAGAAAATTATTTTTGGAAGAACGGCCCTTGAAATAAAAAGCTCAATTGGTGCCAAACCGGTTATGATGTCTGGTTTTATTTACCACAGAAACAAGCTAATCAACAAATATATCGGTAAAATTTTCACCAATTTAGAACCGGAAACCGTTTGGCAGCAACGGCATCCGTTTAAGTAATGAGAAATCGTTAAAGCTGATACTTAATTTTCAAGTTCCATTTGAACGGTTTCCCAATCTTCGAGCAATTGTTCTAAATCCTTCTTTTTCTTTTCATAAGCACTAAAAAAAGAAGCATCTTGCATCAATTTTTCATAATTTTCAGCTAAAGCTTTGTCATCTTTTTGAATATCGCCTTCTAATTGCTGAATCTGACTTTCAATTTTACTTAACTTATTCTGAAGCGACTTGTTTTTCTTCTGATCTTCGTAAGATAATGACTTATTCTCTTTAGGTGTTTCCTTTACAACAACATCTTTCTTTTCCACTTCACGCATGTTTTGAACATTACGCTGCTCTAAGAAGAAATTGATATCCCCTAAATATTCTCTTATTTTTTGATCTTTAAACTCGTAAACAATGTTGGCCATACCTTGTAAAAAATCACGGTCGTGTGACACCAAAAGCAATGTTCCTTCGAATTGTTGTAAAGCCGCTTTCAAAACGTTTTTCGACTTAATATCCAAGTGGTTTGTTGGCTCATCCATAATCAACACGTTAAACGGCTGAAGCAATAATTTACACAACGCCAAACGGTTTCGTTCTCCACCCGACAATACTTTTACTTTTTTCTCGACATCATCACCTCGAAACAAAAAAGCTCCTAGCATATCGCGAACTTTCGAGCGATTAGTATCAGTTGCAGCATCTGTCATAATATCCAACAGCGTTTTTTCGCCATCTAAATATTCCGCCTGATTTTGGGCAAAATAACCAACCTGAACATTATGTCCGAGTTTAATATTACCCTGGTATTCAAATTCATTTAAAATCGCCTTAACAAACGTTGACTTTCCTTGTCCGTTCTGCCCTACGAAAGCTATTTTACTACCACGTTCTACTAAAAGTGAAATATCCTTCAAAATAGTTTTATCACCATAACTTTTAGTTACGTGTTCGGCTTCAACTACAACACGACCTGGAGTAACCGAAATTGGAAATGATATACTCATAACCGAGTTATCATCTTCATCAACTTCGATACGTTCCACTTTATCAAGCTTCTTAATTAACGATTGTGCCATAGACGCTTTAGACGCTTTGGCTCTGAATTTTTCGATTAACTTTTCGGTTTCTTCAATTTTCTTTTGCTGATTTTTCTGAGTAGCTAATTGCTTTTCACGAATTTCATTGCGCAAAACCAAATATTGCGTGTAGGGTTTATTATAATCGTATATTTTTCCTAATGATATCTCGATAGTACGATTGGTGACATTATCCAAAAACATTTTATCGTGAGAAATAATCATCACAACCCCTGGAAAGGTTTTTAAGAAACTTTCTAACCAAATTATACTTTCGATATCCAAGTGGTTCGTAGGTTCATCCAGAAGCAAAATATCGTTATTCTGTAAAAGCAATTTAGCCAGTTCGATACGCATTCTCCATCCACCTGAAAAAGTATCGGTTTGATTGTCGAATTCTTCACGTTTGAAACCAAGTCCTAAAAGTACTTTTTCGGTATCTCCTACATAGTTATACCCACCTAAAATTTCATAATGATGGGTTACATCACTTAACTGTTCAATAAGTTCCGAATAGCCCGCGCTTTCATAATCGGTTCGAGTGGCCAATTGATGGTTGATTTCATCGATTTTAAATTCGGCCCGTTTGATTTCTTCAAAAGCCTGATAGGCTTCTTCTAAAACTGTTCTCCCTTTAACGAAATCGATATCTTGACGTAAAAAACCAATTTTAACTTCTTTTTCTGTGGCAATACTTCCAGTATCCGGTTGCATATCACGTGCTAAAATCTTCAACATAGTGGATTTTCCCGCACCGTTTTTTCCAACTAATCCGACTCTGTCGCCAGCTCCTAAACGAAACGTTACTTCTTCAAACAAATATGTTCCTCCGAAGGAAACCGATAAATTATGAATATTCAGCATATTTTTGTGACTAATGTTACATCGGTAATTTACTTAAAGCCTTACCTTTGATGAAATTTTTTGCAAATGTTAAAAAAAGGATCGAAACTCAACAGTATTTTAACAGGAAGTTGTCCTAAATGTCAAGAAGAAAGTATGTATTTGGACAAAAACCCGTTCCATATGGGCAATATCTTCAAAATGCATGAAACTTGTGGACATTGTGGAACTCGATACAAGATAGAACCCTCTTTTTTTTATGGAGCTATGTATGTGAGTTATGGTGTTGGAATTGCTTTTGGTGTTGCTGCCTTTATAATTTCTTATTTGTTTATCGGAACCACACTGAAAACCTCATTTATTTCAATAGTGGCTACATTAATTGTGTTCATGCCGGTAATAATGCGCTTGAGCAGAAATATTTGGATAAACATTTTCATCAGTTATGATAAAAATTGGAAAAACGGAACTCATTAATAATTAAGTTGCATTATTCATTTTTTTATAAAACCGTTTAATATCAATTTGTACATCAAGAGAATCACCGTACTCAATATGATTGAAAAGCTCTTTTGCCAACCATGGACCAAGCATAACTCCACGAGTACCGAGTCCGTTTAACACAAACATATTGTTATATTTAGGATGTGGCCCAACAATAGGTCTTCTATCTTTAACTGTTGGCCGAACTCCCGCTAAATGTTCAATAATTTCGAAATCACAGTTAATTACCTCTCTTAAATTGGAAATAAGCTCTTGTTTCCCTTCC
Source organism: Flavobacterium sp. IC2-16 (assembly GCF_055521455.1). Lineage (NCBI taxonomy): Bacteria > Pseudomonadati > Bacteroidota > Flavobacteriia > Flavobacteriales > Flavobacteriaceae > Flavobacterium > Flavobacterium sp. IC2-16. Next base: position 781,174 of record NZ_CM145480.1, read on the forward strand.
TCTGTAGGCAAATCGGTTTTGTCTTCCCAATTATAAGTAGCACCAACTTTATACAAATTATCACCCATTGGCAATATGAAAACACCTGCTTTTATGATTACATCTAAATCTAAATCTGGTGCTTTTATAACTAGCAATTCCCCTTTAGTTCCATCTAGAAGGACACCTTTAAAATAAGGATTGAAATTCAATCCAAAACCATCAGCTAAAATTAGTTTACGATACGAACGTCCATCATATTCAATACAATTCTCGTGAAAAATAATAGCATCGTAATTGAATTTTTCATTACTAAATAAATTATTTTGAATCAAAAAAGAAACATATTCATTTAAAAAAATAGTGGTATCGACATATCCAGTTTCTAAAACTTCTCCAAAACCAAAATTAGACTCAATCGCATTATACTTTTTAGTAATAATTTTAGAAGATAAAAAAGAGCTCATTTGAGGCATATCGGAAGCGCAGAACCAATTGTTTTGTTCTTCAACTGAAGCAAATCTACGGTACACCGGTAAAGAAAAATTAAACTGAACTCCTAACCTTTTTTCAATTACTTTATAAAATGGCAACGCATAATTAAGCTGTTCAGAAGCTTTCCAAACAGGAATAAAGCGCTTTAAAACAATTGGGTTATAGATACCCGCAGCAACCTTAGATGATGAAAATCCAAAATCATCAACTACATTAAAGGTTTTGCCTTGCAATAAAGCAGTTTCAGCAAACGAAATACCAGCCAAGCCAGTTCCAACGATTAAATAATCTATCATAGCGCAAAAATAAAAAACTCCTGTCTTTCAACAGGAGTTTCTATATCATAATTGTGAGAAATTCTTAGTAATTCCACATATCCATTTCGAAGTTGCGGATTTTCTCTTTTACTCTTTCAGACTCTAACAATTGCATTTGAGAGTTATCTTTCATGTATTGCTCGATAGATCTGTCACCGTAAACATTCTCTTCTTTGTAAATCACACCGTTGAAACGACGCGCATTTAACAAGTGGTCAAATGTAATTGGCATAGCAGAGTTTCTGTCGTTAAAAGCTTTTGCCTCATGAAGTTCGTTACGCACTGCTGGGAAATAAATCCAGAACAATTCAATAACGTCTGCGTTATCGTTTCCGATATCACGTGCTTCAGGAGAAATTGGACAAAGACCTAACAGTCTGTATTTCAATTCACCTTGACGTTTGTCGAAATACCAGTAACCTTTTACTTTATATCCCGAAATATCAATAGCCGTTAACTCTCTTTTGTCAATAAACTGTGGATCTAGTACACGAGTTTTTTTGACCATGTAATCATCATAATACGTGTTAATTTCATCTCTACCAGCTTGAGTAGTGTCGATGTATGTAAAAGACGAAGACATGTCTTTAAGTGTTTTTTTGGTATTAAAATAATCATCAGCATACACTTCTGTTATTTTACCATCTTTAATCCCTTTAATAAGAACATCAAATAAAGAACGTCTGTCTTTACCAATATTAGCAGTATCAATAGGATAGTATAACGGGAAGTTTACTCTTTCATCTAAATCGATGATTTCCCAAGTAGTTTTACCCATCAAAACATCACGATCGTGAACGTAACCATAAGGTAACGGTTTGTCGTTGTCTGCATTCATTTGAGCAGCTGTTTTTTTACCAATCTCATCAGGAGTTTTGGCATTTAACAGATTTGACTGAGCAAAAGAAGTATAGCTTCCAGCTACTGCAAAACATACTAATAAAAAATGTCTCAATTTCATGTTCAAAAATTAAAGTTATTTAAGTATTAACTTAAAAATATTATTGAATTTCGTAAACAACCGGAGCTGTTTTACCTGTCACGATGTTAGCTGTTACACCAACAATTTTAGTTTTAATATCAGAAATAGTAACTTGATCTCCACGACCAGCTCTAGCTAAAGCAGCTTTACATTGTGCATTAACTCTATCTCCATTTACAATTACAGCTGCTTGTCCAGGAACTTTAAATGTAAATTGTGTTACTTGGAAGTTTAAGTCATATAAGAAATCTGGTAATTTAGCAGAAACTTGAGACACTTCTAATCTTCCTTTTTGACCTTTAACAACTCCCATCTCTCCACCAATTGCACCAATTGGAGCAGGAATATTTTTGATACGGAAAACTTTTTTATCCGATACAACTTTTCCATCAGGTAATTTTCCAGATGCTGTAATAGTAACTTCAGTACCAGAACCAGGGTTCATGTTATATTTACCTTTTCCAGCAGATGTTAAACCAGGAGCAGCTGCAGTAACTTTATCCTCAGCAATACCTGCAAATGAAATTGTCATAGGGTTTGGTAAACCTCTATAAAGAACGTTCATTTTATCAGCAGAAATATTAGCTGAATTTGGACGAGGAACAACAACATATTTTCCTTCGAATTTTAATGGAATTTCTTTTCCATCTTCTAAGAAACCAAATTCTCCAGTAATATTTTGTTCACCTACTCCACCAGCTGTCATTGAAATCACAGCTTGACCATTTTCAATTTTTCCAGGTCCTTTGAAAGATGTAGGTTGCGTATTAGCATCGTAACGACCTAAAACTACTTTACCTTTTACTTGCTCACCTTGGAAATAAGCATTTTTCTCTAATACTACAATAGCTTGGAAGTTTTTCATAGAAGCTGCTTGTTTTAAAGCATTTCCTAAGAATAAGTTGTAAGCTCCAGCTTCAGTATTTTTAACATCATTTTGTAATGAAGTAAATAAAGTTAAAGTAGATACCGCAGGGAAACCTTTAGTTTTATAATCTAAATATTTAACTTTTACACCTTCTCTGTTTGTAATATCAGCAGTCGAGAATTTTTTCTCAATCTCTTTGATAAAAGGAACGTATTTTACGTCAGCTCCTAATACTTTTTTAATATCAGCAACGTATTTATCGATTTTACCTACGATTTCAGTTCCTCTTGGGCTATATCCATCACCAGCAAACCATTTCTCATCAATAGTCGATTTATCCATTGCCTCGAAAGGTAATTTTCCAGTTTTTTCATCAACTTCAATACCTTCAGTAACTTCAGATTTAACAGACTCTAAGAAAGCTACAAACTCTTTTGAAATTTTAGAAACTTCTTGTGCTTTTTTAGCAGACTCACCATATTTAGCAGGCTCGTCACTAGCTTTAGTATTTAAAGCTTGTAATAAAGTTTCATTAGATTGCTCTGTTAATTTGTTTGACTCGTCAAATTTATCATTGAAATTACCAAAAGCAGTCAATACTTCTTTTGACATATTTAATGCCAACATCGCGATGAAAACCAAGTACATTAGGTTAATCATCTTCTGTCTAGGGGTTAATTTTCCTCCTGCCATTTCTTCTAACTAGTTTTTAAAAGATTAATAATTAATGAAACTAATTAGCCTCTGTTACTCATTGCAGAAAGCATTCCGCCATATACATTATTTAAAGAAGATAAGTTTGCAGTCAATGATTGCATTTGATCTTTTAATTTTAAGTTGTTTTCAGCAACTTCTTTATTGATATCAGCATTACGTTGAGCACTCTCTAATTGTACTTTATACATACTGTTTAATGTTTCTAACTGCGTAGCAGCCATTCCCATTTCTTCAGCATATTTTTTCTGAGAAGCAATAGCATCTACAGTAGGAGCGATATTTTTAGCAGCACCTTCGAAATTTTTGATACTGTTTCCTAAGCTAGCCATTAACTCACCGTCAATTTTAGCTTCTTTCAACATTGAATCTAATTTTTGAGATAATAAACCTTGAGCTTCAGTTGGGTTTTCAGCTTTCTTACCATCTTTCTTTTTTACTTCTCCACCAGCTAATTCTGGATAAACTAACGTCCAATCTAATTCTTTTTCAACTGGATCGAATGCAGATAATCCGAAAATTGCTGCTTCAGTCAAAAGCCCTACGATCAACATTGGACCAGCTCCAGGCCAGTGCATCAATTTGAATAACGCTCCAACAATAACTACAGCCGCCCCCATACCATAGGCGAAATTCATAACTTTTTTAGGTAATAATGCCATAATAATAAAATTTTAGTTAGTTAAGTTAATATAAAAATTGGTTAATTTTTTAAAATTATTTTTGGTTCTTAGTATTACTAGTTCCCATGTAATCCTGAACTGTTCTAAATCCAATGTAAGATCTAGCCGAGTCAGCATACTCATAATCACGAGTACTTACCTGTAAGAAATAAGCAACATCTTTCCATGAACCACCTCTTGTAACCTTTCTTTGGTTTGACAAATCAGGCACATTTGGATTCATTGTAGAAACATACTCATAAGCAGCAGGATCATAAGACGAATCCGTCCATTCTGCAACGTTACCAGCCATATTATACAAATGATATTCATTTGGCTCATAAGACTTAGCTTCTACAGTATATAGTGCACCATCAGCTGCGTAATCTCCACGATTAGGTTTGAAGTTAGCTAAGAAACATCCACGATCGTTTTTAGCATAAGGACCTCCCCAAGGATATGTTCCAGACTCTAGACCACCACGTGCAGCATATTCCCACTCAGCTTCAGTTGGTAAACGGAATGAGTTAACTTGATCTCTTCCTTTTTTCTTTTTAATGTATGAATTTTTATTCATTGTTCTCCAAGCACAAAACGCTTTAGCTTGTTTCCAAGAAACACCTACTACAGGATATTCCCCATATGCTTGATGCCAGAAATAGTCATTATGCATTGGCTCATTATACGAATAAGCAAAGTCTTTAATCCATACAGTTGTATCTGGATAGATTTGAATGTTTTCAGTTTTGATAAACTTACTTCTTTTTGTTCTGCTACTTCCAACAGATTTATCCTTAGCTGCTGCTTGAATATCCATCCATGTGTAACGGAACTGTAATTTAGAAACATCAAAAGTTCTCAAACCGTTATACGATTCTGTAGCTGGCAAATACAACGAGTCCATAACCTCCACATAATACTCATCTGGATATTTTTGAACATCATTATGCAACTTTACTTTTCTGTTTAAACGTCTACCTGCATATGGATCCTCATCAGTTCCAACACTATAGTAGTTCTCATACATATATTTATCGTATGCAGACATTTTCTCAGGATCTTGATCTTTAAATGCAAAATCTCCGATGCTTCCACCTTTACCTCCATTACCTGAACCCGGTTTTTGACCTTGTTCATCGGCAAGAATAGCCAATCTAGTTCTTGTAATGGAATCCTTAACCCATTCTACAAATTGACGGTACTCACTGTTGGTGATTTCTGTTTCATCCATGTAAAACGAACGAACTGTAACAGTTTTAGTTGGAGCATCTTGCACATTAGCCAAATCATCATCTGATTTACCCATGATAAATGCACCACCAGGAATCAATGTCATTCCAAAAGGCTTCTCAGGATGCCATTTTCTTCCTTTAACTCCTACTAACTCACCTCTGTCGTTTTTGTGACAGCTGCTAAATAATAATGATAAAAGTGCTGTTAACGCTATGAACTTCTTCATATAAATTTGGGTTAATTATATACACATTTTTAAGGGCGTAAACCTATTTATTTATTTTTAAAAAAACAATTTTTTTCCTAAAAAAAACTTAAAAAAAACGTTTTTCCCTTTTTTAACTACTCGTATTGAGCTAAATACCGCTATACAAGATTCTTTTTTTGGGCTTTCCACCATCTTTCAGGAATTTCCTGACTTGTGGCACCTAAATAATCCTCATAAGTACAGGGTAATAACGTACTTCTTTTAATTTTATTGTTAATATTTGTTAAAAAAGGTACTTCAATCCACCATCTTTCCGTTTTATCACTCTTATAGAATACCAATTCTTCATCTTCTAACGGAACAATGTAGCGCAAATACTCTTCTTTACTACCAAACGGATATTCTTTTGAACGGTAATGAAAACCTTCTATAAAATACCACAATATTTGAGACACCAATACTGCTTCTCCTTTTGTATTGTTATGATTAAACACTCCAAACGAAGTAACTTTATCGCTTATCCCAGCGTAACGCGAAAGTACACAAATTTCTTTTCCATCAAATCCATTTGGAATAAAATTCACAAAATTTCCGGAATCTGACGATTTTACTGAGAATAAATCAATAGAAATCAAATCTGCATCCCTAAAAACGGGTTCTGCAACAGCTGGATTGTTACAAACCTCTCCTAACCGATAGGCATCAAAATACAATTTTTCTATTAAATCGATTTCTTCTTGCGAGTTATAATAGGTTTGATATCCAATATTACTATAATTGAACAAATTGTTTGGCTCTTCTACAATCATTTTAGATAAAAACGAATGTGCTGGCAAGCCATGTTCTTTTGCAAAATCAAACTTACTGTCTACAGAAACCACATTAACCATATGATCCAATTGGTCGTACGCACGATACATGGCATATGTTAAATCTTGTGAACCTCCTATAACCACAGGAAGCACTTTATTTTTAATAAGATGTGCAACAGCATTTTTCAAAACGAAATAAGTGTCTTCCAAGGAATTCCCGGAAACAATATTCCCCAAATCCACAATTTGCGCTTCCCAATTACCTGGAAACATACTGTAAAATTCTTGACGAATATATCTCAATTCAGCATCGAATTTCCCTTCACCAAATCCTCTGTTTTCCAAAACTCCAATAATTGCTATTGAAGCTTTTTCAATGTTTGGAAAATCGGTTTCGCTGTGAAATGCAACTTTTTTACCCAAAGTTTGATCGCTCAAACCATGAATAAACTCAAGAAAATCGGAATCTAAAGGTTGAAAAAAATCAAAAACCATAGTTTGTTATTTCTTTTTAGTCGTTGCTTTTTTTGCTGGCGCTTTCTTTGCTGTAGCTTTTTTAGCCGGTGCTTTCTTCTCGATTAATTCTTTAACCTCTTCCAACGTCATTTTAGCAGCGTCTACATCTTTGCTCAATTCAATTTTTATTTTTCCCTTGGTAATTACGGAACGACCCCATCTTGCTTTTTCAACACGAATCCCTTCTGATTCCCAATTATGAATTACTTTATCAATGTCTTTTTGTAGTTTATCTTCAATCAATTCAGCAATATTCTCTTGAGATAAATTATCAAAATTATATTTTTTACTAACATTAATAAACATGCCGTTCCATTTGATAAATGGTCCAAAACGTCCAACCCCTTTCTGCACTTCCATGTTTTTATACATTGCAATAGGCGCATCGGCTTGTTCTTTTTCTTTAATCAGCTCCAGAGCACGTTCTAAAGTAACATCTAGCGGTTCTTCTCCTTTGGAAAGTGAAACAAAAGTTTTACCAAATCGAACATAAGGTCCAAATCTACCATTGTTAACTTCTATTTCTTCACCTTTATAAGTACCCACAATTTTAGGAAGCAAAAATAAATTCAATGCTTCTTCCAAAGTGATACTTCCTATATTTTGTTCTGGTCTTAAACTTGCAAATTGTTTGTTTTCCTCATCAATATCACCAATTTGTGCCATCGGTCCAAATTTACCCAAACGAACAGATACCTGTTTTCCCGATTTTGGATCAACACCTAAAATACGCTCTCCAGTTTCACGTTCGGCCGTGGTTTCAACTTTAGACACTATAGGGTGAAAATGATTGTAAAAATCACTCATCATTTTAGCCCAATCTTCATTACCCGCTGCAATTTCATCAAAATCTTGCTCTACTTTGGCTGTGAAATTATAATCTAAAATAGTCTCGAAATTTTTAACCAAAAAGTCATTTACAATAATACCTATATCGGTAGGCACTAATTTTCCTTTATCTGAACCTACATTTTCTTTCAATTCTTCAGATTTCACTTCTGAACCTTTCAAGGTAAGCATTTGGTATTTTCGCTCTTGTCCTTCAAAATTACCTTTCTCTACATAATTTCTATTGATAATAGTCGAAATAGTTGGCGCGTATGTTGATGGACGCCCAATACCTAATTCTTCTAACTTTTTAACCAACGAAGCTTCTGTATATCGTGCTGCAGCTCTAGAAAAACGTTCTGTAGCTGTTATATAATTATTGACAAGTTTTTCATTTACTTTTAAAGAAGGCAACATTCCTTCTTGTTCTTCTTCCTCATCATCGTGACCTTCCAAATATACCTTTAAGAAACCTTCAAACTTTATAACTTCACCAGTTGCTGAAAAAAGTTCTTTATGATTGTTTGCTTCAATTTTCACATTAGTTCGCTCCAATTGCGCATCACTCATTTGTGATGCCAAAGTTCTTTTCCATATCAAATCATACAAACGAGCCTGATCTCTATCGATATCTACCGTATGACGTGACATATCTGTAGGACGTATTGCCTCATGGGCTTCCTGCGCTCCTTTTGATTTTGTTGCGTAATTTCTTGGCTTACTGAATTCCTTTCCGTACGATTTACTAATTTCGGCTTCAGCAGCTGCCATAGCCTCGTTAGAAAGATTCACACTGTCGGTTCTCATATACGTAATCAATCCTGCCTCATACAAGCGTTGCGCCATCATCATGGTTACTCCTACCGGAAAATACAACTTACGAGCTGCCTCCTGTTGTAAAGTAGATGTAGTAAATGGTGCTGCTGGAGATTTTTTGGTCGGTTTTGTTTCTAAATCCGATACTTTATATGCAGAACCTATATTTTGTTTCAAGAAATTTTCGGCTTCTTGTTTGGTTGCAAAATTTTTAGGCAACTTTGCCTTAAACGTTTTCCCAGCTTCATTCGTGAATTCAGCTGTTACACTATAAGATGCTTCTGCTTTGAAATTTTGAATTTCTCTTTCACGTTCCACAATCAAACGAACAGAAACAGATTGCACACGACCGGCAGACAATCCTCCTTTTACTTTTTTCCAAAGTACGGGTGACAACTCATAACCTACCAAACGATCCAAAACACGTCTAGCTTGCTGCGCATTAACCAAATTATAATCTATACTTCGTGGATTTTCAATAGCTTTTTGAATTGCCGTTTTTGTAATCTCATGAAAAACAATACGTTTGGTTTTCTTCTCATCCAATTTCAACTCCTCTGCCAAATGCCATGCAATAGCTTCTCCTTCACGGTCCTCATCGGAAGCCAACCAAACTGTTTCAGCTGATTTAGATAAATCTTTGAGTTTTTTCACCAATGCTTTCTTATCCGAGGAAACTTCATATTTAGGTTTGAAGTTATTTTGCACATCTACTCCAATTTCTTTAGAAGGAAGATCTGCAATGTGTCCATAACTAGACTCCACCTGATAATCTTTCCCAAGAAATTTTTCAATGGTTTTTGCCTTGGCAGGCGACTCAACGATAACTAAATTCTTTGCCATTTACTCTTTATTTGAACCGCAAAAGTATAGGATTTTTTTAAATATCAAGTTTTTCCGATTTTAAAAGTAAATTTTGTCGTTTAAAGTAATTTAGTATACCTATATATATAGGTATATATTTTTGAAAGAAATGTTAAACTAAATCTGCCATCTTGGCAGAAAGTCAAATTTAGTATTATCTTTGCAGACTGATTTTTACACCTTGATGTGATTTATGGAAAAGATTATTGAAGAAAACAAACAAGGCACCAGTCTTGTTACGGAACAGAAAAAAGAAAACCAAAAAAAGTTATTTATTGAAAGCTACGGCTGTCAGATGAACTTTTCAGATAGTGAAATTGTGGCCTCTATTTTAAACGAACAAGGTTACAATACAACTCAGAATCTTGAAGAGGCCGACTTGGTATTGGTGAATACGTGTTCGATTCGTGACAAAGCTGAACAAACTGTTCGCAAACGTTTGGAGCAATACAATGCTGTAAAAAAAATAAATCCAGGAATGAAAGTAGGCGTTTTGGGCTGTATGGCCGAACGTTTAAAGAGTAAATTTCTTGAAGAAGAAAAAATTGTAGACATGGTTGTTGGACCTGATGCCTATAAAGACATTCCGAACCTTTTAAAAGAAGTAGAAGAAGGCCGTGATGCTATAAATGTTATTTTATCGAAAGATGAAACGTATGGCGACATTTCTCCGGTACGTTTACAAAGTAATGGTGTAACCGCTTTTGTTTCAATTACTCGTGGTTGTGACAACATGTGTACCTTTTGTGTTGTACCGTTCACTCGTGGTAGAGAAAGAAGCCGTGATCCTCAATCGATTATTGAAGAAATTCAAGATTTATGGTCAAAAGGATTTAAAGAAGTTACTTTATTAGGCCAAAATGTAGACAGTTTCCTTTGGTATGGAGGTGGTTTAAAGAAAGACTTCGAAAAGGCTACAGAAATGCAGAAAGCAACTGCAGTAGATTTTGCACAACTATTAGATATGTGTGCTACTCAGTTTCCTAAAATGCGTTTTCGTTTTTCAACTTCAAATCCTCAAGATATGCATGTCGAGGTAATTGAAGTAATGGCAAAACATCATAACATCTGTAAATACATTCACTTACCGGTACAATCGGGAAGTACTCGTATTCTACAAGAAATGAACCGTCAGCATACTCGTGAAGAATATATCACATTGGTTGACAAAATTTACGAAATCATCCCTGAAATATCCTTGTCGCAAGATATGATTTCAGGATTCCCAACTGAAACCGAAGAAGACCACCAAGACACCCTAAGCTTGATGGAACATGTAAAATATGATTTTGGCTTCATGTTTGCCTACTCGGAAAGACCTGGAACTTTAGCAGCTAGAAAAATGGAAGATGATGTTCCTGAAGAAGTAAAAAAACGCAGACTAAACGAAATTATCGATTTACAACAAAAAATGTCTTTGGAAAGAACCCAACGTTTTGTAGGGCAAACCGTTGAAGTTTTGGTAGAAAAAGAATCGAAACGTTCCGATGCACATTGGTCGGGTAGAAATTCACAAAACACAGTAGTGGTTTTTCCAAAAGAAAATTACAAACCTGGTGATTTCGTACTGGTAAAAATCAGCGATTGTACTTCAGCAACACTTATTGGTGAAGCTGTTGGATTTTCTAGCGAAATGAATTAACAAAACAATTCATAACTGATGTGAGTTCATAATTACTCATCGTCAATTATAACGTATTAATATACATGGAATCAGTTCAAGCCATAAAACAACGATTTGAAATTATCGGGAACGACCCGAAACTCAATCGCGCCATTGAAAAAGCCATTCAGGTTGCTCCAACCGATATTTCGGTATTGGTAACTGGAGAAAGTGGTGTTGGTAAAGAAAGTATTCCGAAAATCATCCATGCACTTTCACATCGCAAACATGGCAAATACATTGCCGTTAACTGTGGTGCGATTCCAGAAGGAACCATTGACAGTGAATTGTTCGGACATGAAAAAGGCTCTTTTACCGGAGCCACTTCTACACGTGAAGGCTATTTTGAAGTAGCCGATGGCGGAACCATCTTTTTGGACGAAGTAGGCGAATTGCCTCTAACTACTCAAGTTCGTTTATTGCGTGTTTTAGAAAACGGTGAATTTATTAAAGTAGGTTCATCGCAAGTTCAAAAAACCAATGTTCGAATTGTAGCCGCAACAAATGTTCAAATGCAAGAAGCAATCGAAAAAGGCAAATTTCGTGAAGATTTATACTACCGTTTGAGTACTGTTGAAATTGGACTACCACCGCTTCGTGAGCGAAAAGATGACATACACTTGTTGTTTCGAAAATTTGCTTCAGATTTCGCCCACAAATACAAAATGCCACCTATTAAATTAGATGATAACGCGGTTCAGTATTTATTGAAATACCGCTGGAGTGGAAATATTCGTCAGTTACGCAATGCTGCCGAGCAAATTTCGGTACTTGAAACCAATCGTGATATTTCACTGCAAACCTTACAATCGTATTTGCCTGCCGATGGCGCTAATTTACCTTCGGTAGTAGCAAAAAAATCGGAAAGTGATTTCGGTTCGGAAAGAGAAATTCTTTATAAAATCCTTTTTGACATGAAAAGCGATTTGAACGACTTGAAAAAACTTACTTTAGAGTTAATGCAATCTGGGAATGTGAAAAATGTTCAAGAGACCAACAAATCGTTAATTCAACGCATTTACGGTCAGAAAGAAGAAAACGACATCCCGTTTGATGAACCTGCCATAACGGCTATCCCGGTGCAAAATCAACATCTTGATGACGATTTCGAAGATGATGACGACCAAAATTATTTATTCGCCGAAACTGTGGAAGAAGCCGATTCACTGCGTTTAGACGAAAAAGAAATTGAGCTCATTAAAAAAGCATTGGAACGCAACAAAGGAAAACGCAAAGCTGCTGCAGACGAATTAGGAATTTCGGAAAGAACACTGTATCGTAAAATAAAACAATTTGATTTATAGTATATTTGGCTTTTACAACTTCATGAAACACATAAAATATATCGCTTTTCTTTTATTAGCTTTTGGGTTAAACAGTTGCTCATACTATAATTTCACAGGTACTGGAAAAATAGATGCCAAAACGTTTCAGGTAAATTATTTTCAAAATACATCAGCATTGGTTGAGCCTGGTATTGAGCGAACTTTTACTTTAAAGCTACAAGAGATTCTTCAGAACCAAACCAATTTAAATCTAACCAATACCAATGGCGATTTAGTATACGAAGGCGAAATAACCGACTATAGAATTACACCAATGACAGCTACAGCAGATCAATTGGCGGCACAAAATAGGCTAACTATAGCTGTTAATGTTCGATTTACCAACAAAAAGAAATCGGATGATGACTTTGAAAAGAAGTTTTCATTTTATTACGACTTCCCTGGCAATGAACAGTTAGTAGGCTCTAGATTATCCTCTGCTTTAGATGAGATTTTCACAAGAATTACGCAAGATATTTTTAACGCCTCACTAGCTAAATGGTAATTCCAATTAAAAAATAAACCTTGAACAGTAACGATTTAACATATTTAATCAACAAACCGAATTCGGTAAATGGGCGCCAAACAATAGAATTGGAGGTAGTGCTTTCTGAGTTTCCCTATTTTCAATCGGCCAGAGCTGTTCATTTAAAAGGTTTATACAATCAGAATAGTTTTCGTTACAACCAAGAGTTAAAAAAAACAGCTGCTTATACTACAGACCGAAGTGTTTTGTTTGAATTTATTACTTCCGAAAATTTCACAGCCATTCAGAAGGCGTTTTTGGAAGAGAAGGAAAAAGCAATTCACGATATTATTGTGAATCAATATAAAATAGTAGTAAACGATAAAATTGAAGTACAACCTAAATCGAACGCGTTAGAACAATCTATTTTGACTTCAATTCAAATTGCAGAACCAAAAATTGAAATTGAAACCCCTGAAATTATAATTCTAGAAACCGAAGAAACTATAGAATCAACTGAGGCTGTAGAAACAAAACTGGAAATTGGGAAGCCACTGGAATTTTCAGAAGGAGAAAAACATTCGTTTCAAGAATGGCTGCAATTGGCAAAATTAACTCCTATTGAGCGAAAAGAGCAGGATAATGAGGAAAGTATTGATGAGGAACGAAAGAAAAAATTGGAATTAATCGACAAGTTTATCGAAAGTAATCCCAAAATAACACCAGTTAAAAACACCCCTGCAAACCCTATAAACATTGAGAAATCCACACAAGACAACTCATACTTAATGACTGAAACTTTAGCGAAGGTGTATTTGGAACAAAAAAAGTATCAAAAAGCGATTCAAGCTTATGAAATTTTAATTTTGAAATATCCAGAAAAAAGTAGTTTCTTTGCAGACCGAATTTTAGATATTAAACAGTTACAACAAAATAATAATTAAAAGTATTACAATATGTTTTCAATTTTTTTAGTGTTAATCACTATTGTTTGTTTTTTACTTGTAGTAGTAATTATGGTTCAAAACCCTAAAGGAGGAGGTTTATCTTCTTCAATTGGTGGTAGCCAAATGATGGGTGGTGTACAAAAAACCAACGACTTCTTAGACAAAAGTACTTGGACGTTAGCTGGTTTATTAATCGCTTTAATTTTGTTATCAAGTTTAAGTTTCACTGGAACTTTAAGTGATAGCGGTTCAAAATTAATCGACAACAGCACACCAGCACCAGCTGCAACAACTGCTCCAAAAAGTGATGCACCTACAACTCCTGAAGCGGCTCAACCAGCAGCTACAGAAGAAGCTAAAAAATAAGCATTGTCAAAAAAATTCAAAATGCCAGCCTGTCAGTGCTGGCATTTTTATTTAGTAAATTTGTCAGTCTAAAACACTTGGCACAATTTCTGACTAGAGGCTATAGCCTACACAGTAAAGCTAAAAAAGAGAAAAAATTAAATACAATATTAAAACCTTACAATATGGCATTAAAAATCAAACCTCTTTCAGACCGCGTTCTTGTTGAACCTGCAGCTGCTGAAACGCAAACTGCTTCAGGAATCATTATTCCTGACACTGCAAAAGAAAAACCACAGAAAGGTACTGTTGTTGCAGTAGGTAACGGAACAAAAGATCACACTATGACCGTTAAAATTGGAGATACTGTTTTATACGGAAAATATGCAGGTACCGATTTAAAATTTGAAGGAAAAGATTATTTAATCATGCGAGAAGACGATATTCTAGCAATTATCTAAAACAAAATGGCAAAAGATATTAAATTCGACATTGAAGCACGCGATGGTTTAAAACGCGGTGTTGATGCATTAGCAAATGCAGTTAAAGTAACATTAGGCCCTAAAGGAAGAAATGTAATTATTTCAAAATCGTTTGGCGCACCAACAGTAACCAAAGATGGAGTTTCTGTTGCTAAAGAAGTGGAGTTAAAAGATGCTCTTGAAAATATGGGAGCTCAAATGGTAAAAGAAGTAGCTTCAAAAACTAATGATTTAGCTGGAGACGGAACAACTACAGCTACAGTTTTAGCACAAGCAATTGTAAAAGAAGGATTAAAAAACGTAGCAGCAGGTGCCAATCCAATGGATTTAAAACGCGGTATCGACAAAGCGGTTGAAGCCATTGTAGCCGATTTAGGAAAACAAGCTAAAGAAGTAGGTTCATCTGCCGATAAAATCAAACAAGTAGCATCTATTTCAGCCAACAACGACGATGTAATTGGTGATTTAATTGCAACAGCTTTCAAAAAAGTTGGAAAAGAAGGCGTAATTACTGTTGAAGAAGCAAAAGGAACCGATACTTATGTAGATGTTGTTGAAGGAATGCAATTCGACAGAGGCTATTTATCTCCATATTTCGTAACTAATACAGAAAAAATGGAAGTAGAGTTAGAAAGACCTTACATTTTACTATACGATAAAAAAGTATCTTCTTTAAAAGAATTATTACCAATTTTAGAGCCGGTAGCGCAATCTGGAAAACCATTATTAATTATTGCTGAAGATGTAGACGGGGAAGCGTTATCAACATTAGTCGTAAATAAATTAAGAGGGGCGTTAAAAATTGCTGCTGTTAAAGCGCCAGGCTTTGGCGACCGTAGAAAAGCCATGTTAGAAGATATTGCTATTTTAACGGGTGGTGTAGTAATTTCTGAAGAAAGCGGATACAACCTAGAAAACGCAACTTTAGAAATGTTAGGTACTGCAGAAAAAGTGACTATCGACAAAGACAACTCTACTATAGTAAATGGTGCTGGTGATGCCGACATGATTAAAAATCGTGTTAACCAAATAAAAGCTCAAATGGAATCTTCAACATCGGATTACGATAGAGAAAAATTACAAGAGCGTTTGGCTAAATTAGCTGGCGGTGTTGCTGTATTGTACGTAGGAGCAGCTTCTGAAGTTGAAATGAAAGAGAAAAAAGACCGTGTAGACGATGCTTTACATGCAACTAGAGCTGCTGTAGAAGAAGGAATTGTTGCCGGTGGTGGTGTTGCTTTATTAAGAGCTAAAAAAGTACTTGACAAAGTAAAAGCCGACAATGCCGATGAAGCAACTGGAATTCAAATTGTTGCTAGAGCAGTAGAAGCGCCTTTAAGAACTATTGTTGAAAATGCAGGTCTAGAAGGTTCTGTAGTGGTAGCTAAAGTTTCTGAAGGAAAAGACAATTTTGGATACAATGCAAAAACCGATCAATATGTAGATATGCTTAAAGCAGGTGTTATCGACCCTAAAAAAGTAACTCGTGTAGCCTTGGAAAATGCTGCTTCTGTTTCGGGTATGATTCTAACTACCGAATGTGCTTTAGTAGAAATTAAAGAAGAAAATGCCGGCGGCGGAATGCCAATGGGTGGCGGAATGCCTGGAATGATGTAATTCATTTATAATTTCGAAATAAAAAAAGCCGTTCAAATGAACGGCTTTTTTTAGTATCAATCAAGATTACAAATCGAAATTTCTAACAAATGTTGTTTGAATTATTGGTGTGGAAATATAAGTATCTCCACCCAATATATCCCACTGATTCATGTATCCTACTTGAATATTGGTTTTAGGATTGAATTTATAGCCTAACCCTAGATACAACCAGTTTCTAGATAAATTTTTCAAGGCCAGACCATCGTTTTGCGAAAGCCACACTTCATCAAACCCTTGAAAAAAAAGTTCTGTTTGATTTTCCCATTTTTTAACGGGTGTATTAAGTGTTAATCGATATCGAAAACGGTTCGAAAAGTTAGTCCCATTTTTATAATATTCTCCTTCGGAATTCAAAGTCACTTTATCTTGCCAACGATGTTCTTGGCGCAAACGGTGCTGAAATCCAACTTTTCCAACTTTATGTTTCAATAACACCTGTTCCCAAATATTATTTTCCAAAACATTGATTTTTGGGTTGGGATTGGGTTCGTTTGGTTGACTGTTTAGATACGAATACCCAAGGCTAAATTCAACATCAGAATTACAATGGTAATCTATAGACGGACGCCACAAAAAAGTTCCCTGCTCATTTAAAAAAGCCCCGGTTCTTTCGTGCAACTCATTTGATATACTCCATTTAGAATTTAATGTTAAACGATTTAATACCGTAAACCAAGTATTGGTTTTATCATAAATTACAGTCTCTTGAGCTGAAGCATTAAAAACAAAAATAACAGCAAAAGAAAACCACAAAAAATTTATTTTGTTCTTCATTCTAATTATTTCAAAGCATTTCTAAAGAAACGATTTCACTCATTTACTTACGATCATACTGGCAACATCCGTGAAGGCTATTGTATTCAGCATCTGTAGCTTTTACTTCTTGAGTATCGTGACCTGCTTTAGCAATTGCTTTTTCAACTTCCATTTTGGAACATTTTTGTTCGTTATAAACCAAATGCAACATTTGATCATCCGAATGCCAAACTGCCGATTTAACTCCCGAAACCGAATATGCAGCTTTTTCTATTCGCTTTTTGCACATATCGCAATTTCCCTTAACCTCAACATCGGCTTTTGCATTTTTATTTTTTTTCTCTTGCGCTTGCATTACAAACCCAAAAAGAGAAACCAATAACACTACTACTATCTTTTTCATTTTTATATTATTATTTAATTTTAAATCGAATACCTGCATAATACATCTGTCCGAAAACCGGCGCATATATCATAGAACTATCAAAATATGGACCAAACGGATCATTAGAACCTAAAATAGGATTTTTTTGTTTGTAATTGCCAATATTTTCTCCACCAACATATGCTTCAAACACACTCGAAAATGTACGCGTAATTTGCGTATTCATAACCGAAAACGGATTGGTAAATTCACGCAAACGATAGCCATCCGGATTGGTTTTGGTATTTGGTAAACGTTGTTTTCCCATCCAATTATAGGTGAAGTCAAACTTCCATTGTCTACCTTTTTCTTTAATGTGTGTTTCGTAAGCTAAATTCGTAAAAAATCGATGTTTCGCTTGCAACGGTCTTTCTAACATTCCTGATATATAAGCTGTTTTTATATCGTAATACTTATAAGCTGTTCGAACCGACAAATGCTTCATTAAATCTACATTAAAATCGATTTGCAAACTGTTTGCATACGAGTTCCCCTGAAGATTATGAAAAACTACTTGTTGCGGACTCACATCTAAATCGACCACTACTTGATTTTGAAAATCGGTTCTATAATAATCGACTGTCACTTCTGCCTTTTTTCCGAATAGTTGAAAACCTTGCATAAAGCTCAATCCATAATTCCAAGCGATTTCTGGATCAAGTCCGTAAATTTTACCGTTTGCATTTATAATCGAAAAATCTCTTGATGAAGCAAACAAGTTTTGATTTTCGGCAAAAATATTGGCACTTCGTTTTCCTCGACCTGCCGAAGCTCTTAAAACGGCTTTCTCCCATGGATTATATCGCATGTGAATTCTTGGAGTAAAGAAAGCTCCCAAACGGTTATGAACATCAAATCGAGCTCCTGTAACTATACTGAAATTATCGGTATTATCGTAAGTATATTCAAAAAAAGCACCAATGGAATTATCGCGTCTACTCACATTCGACATGGCATTAACCATTACATATTCATTATAATCATCTGACGTAAAATTCAACCCTGTAGCAAATTTATTCAGGGTGTTATTGATTATCGAATTAAAAATCAGATTGGAATAAAAACTATTTTGCTGAATATCATATTGATTTAAACCGAAATACGAATTTTGTTTATGATAATTAAACGAATTCTGAAACCCAATACTTTGCCAAGGCATATCTGGAAAAACATAGCCCAATTTAGATGACATTTCTAATTTTTCGGTATTAATTTCAGAACCCCAATAATTCATTGTTAACTTATTGCGGTTGGGATCGAATTCCAATTGGCCGGTTTGCTTTTCATCTTTCATATACCGAACATTCAAGAAACTAACCCATCCTTTTTCCAAGTTATTATATTGCCAACGATTCATGACATTAATTTGTTTTCCTAACGGATTATCCAAAAAGCCATCATTATTCATGTCGTTTTTAGACACTCGTGTATTTCCATGAACAAAAAGACTTGTACTGAGTTTGTCGTTCAATTTTCTATTAAAATGGGTATTCAATTCAAAACGACTATCAGTAGAACCGTATGCATTCAAATAGAAAGGAATATCATTTGCCGGCTTAATTAATTCGGTATTAATTTGACCTGAAATACTTTCATACCCGTTAACCACACTTCCAGCACCTTTAGTAATTTGAATACTTTCTACCCAAGTTCCCGGAATGAACGATAATCCATATGCTTGAGAAGCACCTCTAACCGATGGAATATTTTCTTCGGCAATTAAAATATAGGGGCTTGTAAGTCCAAGCATTTTTATTTGTTTACTTCCTGAAATGGCATCAGAAAAATTAACATCGATAGATGGATTGGTTTCAAAACTTTCTGACAAATTACAACAAGCAGCTTTCAATAGCTCTTTCCCACTCATAGTAGTAACGTTGGCCGTTTTTGTGTATGATTTTTGAAGTGAATTTCGCTTGGCTTCAACGATAACGGCATCTAAAGCTTTAGAAGGTTTCATTTGAACGGTAATTTCTTTTGGTTCATGAACCATTAAACTTACGCTTTCATATCCCACAAAACTCAAGACAATTTCGTGACTTCCTGGATTCATGGGCAGTATAAAATGTCCTTGATCGTCTGTCATGGTACCTACTTCCGAATTTTTCCATATTACAGAAGCCCCCATAAGAGGTTTGTTGTTTTCGTCGGTTACAAAACCCGACACGTTCTCTTGGGCTAATACTATAGTTGATAGCATTAGAAAGAAAACCATTATATATTTTTTCATGAATTTTAATTTTAATGTTTATACGCTATTGATTCCGAATTATCGGAATTCCAAAACATTAAAATTTATCGTAGAAAATATACTGACAGTGAAGCTTATACAATGGCGGAGCATTACTCTCGCAATAAAAGGAAGGAATATTAATAGCCTCTACCGATTCTTGAGTAGAAGGCTTTACAATAGGTTCAAAAGTATCAATAACAGTAAAAAGTCCTAAATCAAGTTGAAAACTTTTAATTATAACCTCATCGGAAATTGTTTTCTTGATATGAACTTTATTGTTAGAACAACAACTATCGTGTTTTGTAGCCGAAGCACAACACGCTTTTTCTTCCTGCGGATTTTCTTCTTGAACCTTTTCTTCTATACAAGGTTCGGTTTTTTTATAATCCAGTGAGATTCCGGCTATTTCACCACCACAATAATGCACATTAAAGGCCAAACCAACATTGGAAACCAATATCAGCATTGACAAAAGAAAACATATGTGCTTATTTACTTTCATTTGAATATGTTGCATGCAAATTTACACTAATTCTTGAAATTGGAATCCAAAATTACTGTTAATTGATTTCCACTACCTGACCCTGATAGGGTATTTCACAAGTAACCCCATAGTTTTCCTTGATTTTCAAACTGAGTGCTTTTAGCGCTTCATGTTCGCCATGTACCAAAAAAATAGTTTGTGGTTTAACTTCAATATTCGCCAACCAATTCAACAAATCCTTTTGATCACCGTGAGCCGACAACCCCTCTATCTCCACAATTTTAGCCTCTACAGGATAATACTTCCCATAAATTTTGATTTCTTTCGCTCCATCGAGCAATTTTCTTCCTCGAGTACCTTCGGCTTGAAATCCTACAATAATTACAGTTGTCTCCGGTTTTACAATATATCTTTCCAAATAGCTTAAAACCCGACCCCCAGTTAACATACCACTGGCAGCAATAATTACTTTAGGTTGATTGTCATAGATGGTCGCAATAGTATCTTCATATCTTTCAATCATAGTAAACATTCGACACATCTGTTCACACTCATTTCTTCTGAGTTTGTGCCATTGCTGATTTTCGGTAAAAAGATCTAACATGGTTATTCCCATTGGAGTATCAATAATATAAGGCATATCTGGAATTCGTCCTTCGTTTTTAAGTTGCCATATAAGATACATTATCGCCTGAGCCCGTTCTACGGCAAAACTTGGAATTACCACATTACCCCCGTTATTGAAAGCTTCTGTGATGTATTCTGCTAATTCATCTTTTGGTGAGCTATCCGGATGCAACGTATCACCATAAGTACTTTCCAGAAAAACATAATCGGCTTTTTTAGGTTTTACCGACGGAAAAAGTAAATCATCATTATCACGCCCAATATCTCCAGAAAAAACCATTTTTTTCCCTTCTAAATTCAGCTCAATAGAACATGCTCCTAAAATATGAGAAGCATAAAAATAACGAACAGAAATTGCAGGATCCAAATTAAATTCTTCTTCCAATTCAATTACTCGAAAAAACGGCAACACTTTTTCTGCATCTTCTATAGTGTATAAAGGTTCGGCCGGATTGTGTTTGGAATATTTTTCCTTATTTGCTTTTTCGGCTTCTTCTTCCTGAATTTTTGCACTATCTCTAAGAATTAACTTAACAATGGATTTAGTTGGACTCGTACAGTAAATTTTACCCTCAAAGCCTTGTTTAACCAAAAGTGGCAACCAACCACAATGATCAAGATGTCCGTGTGTGAGCAATACAAAATCGATAGTTGAAGGCAACACTGGCAAAGGCTCCCAATTTTGCTGGCGCAATTCGTGTCCGCCTTGAAACAATCCGCAATCTAGTAGAATGCGAATTCCGTTGGATTCTATAAGGGTTTTTGATCCCGTTACCGTTCCTGCAGCTCCTAAAAATTGTATTTTCATAACTCAAACATTAAAAATGGCACATTTATTCCCAACATAATCACATAACTCGGAAGCTTCTTTAATAATGTTTTTAGCTCTATTGTGATTAATTCCGATATCGGTTAACAACTTACTATTTCCTATTAATTCAGATGCCAAAAGCACCTCGCTAATTAGCAGTTTTTCTTTTTCGTATTGTGTTAATGTAGTCAGACAAGTAACCGGATACAGTCCGTTCTCTTCAATCTTATACTTCAAGCAAGAATTCGCAGGAAAATCCCAACTGACAAGTTTCAAATTAGAACAAGTGCCAAATTGAATTGCTTCCGATGTAAAACGATTGTTTGTGATTAACCAACACCGACTGATAGTGTCACTCTGACTAAAAACGGAATGGTTTTTCCCTTTTAAATCATTAAACCGCGATAAAATATACATTGGAATTTTAACATCGGATTTGATTTCATTACTACTATGAAATTTACATTCTACCATAGCTACAACGCCATCTTTTTTAACCATTACATCCACCTCATGCGAAACACATTTCCCGTTAAGCGTGATATTGGTTTGAACAGCATACCCTTCGGTACGGAACAATAGCGCAATATATTTTTCGAAAAAAAAACCGGCAGGACCCAATGCTTGAATAGCAGCTCTTAAGTTATATCGAGCGGCATGAACTTTAGACGTTTTTTTTAATAATTGAAATGCCATTTTATATATTTTTCGAGTAGGCATTCCATCATAAATCTCCCTTTCTATGGCACCAAGAATATCTTCAATTTTTTCTTTTGTAGCACCGGAAAGCTGAAGGGAATTACGCAATTTTTCTCTATCAAAATAAACGATATCCCCAGATTGTTTAACAACTTTCATAATCTCATCCTTTCAATTAAAGGTACGAAATTTTTTAGGAAACTTTTTTCTGATAATAAAAAGCAGGAAGAAACAAAACCAAGAATAAAGGCTGAATTAAAAATCGGCGTACATAAAACAGGAATACATAATCCGGTTGGTTGCATCCGTAAAGAATGAATAAAAAAGCGGCTACCAAGACGATGACGAATACTCCATAAAGTAGTCCTGTGAATTGCAACAGCTGTTTGTCTTTAAATACCAAATAAATGATACCGATTGACAGTATTGAATTCAAGAAATATCTAATAAAAATACCGAAAAGCAATTTAAGCAAGTCAAATTCCGGTAGCGGTTTGTTTTGAAAATCGGATTTGAAAAAATCCAAAAACGGATCGTAAAACAATTTCGTTTCGAACATGCGAACCAAAACCAACAAACTAGTTAGAATTACTAACCCAAAAATTGTGGTTTTATTTCTTAGGATTTCTTTTATCATAGCCCGAAAACTTTTTAATCCATAAAACCCAAAGAACAAAAACCACACTATATATAAACAACGGAAAAACTACGCCGTGTAATACATTTTCACATTCTGGAAAATTATATAGTGCAACCGCAAGAAGCGATATTCGCAACACATTTAAAAGATGAATTAACAAACAACCTAAAATAATGTACCCAAGAGTTCTAAACCATTTTGAGGAAAAAGCAAATACAAAAGCAGCAAACAAGATCATAACACTCAACGCATTACAACCTTCTATAATTCGAGCCACAAATTTACCTTGATATAATAAATTCAAACAAGGTTCAAAAATATTTTGCTCAACCTTTGCTTCTTTCCCAAATAAAAAGAGAACATCTTTAGATTGATGAGCCACCATTTTTGTAAATCCGTCTACCTCTAAACTTTTAGCATCATAACCGGACAGGTAATACCTATATCCAGCAGTTAGCACCACATACACCAGTAAAAACTTAACCAGAAACATAATAAAAGGCCTGTATGAGCGTAAAATGTTTTTCACAAAATTGATTTTAACAAAAATATAAAAATTAAAAGAGTACAAATAAATACTTTTGCACAAAACTAAAAACATGAACTTTCAGGAATTACAACCCAAGGTTATTGAAACACTTTCACAAAACGAGAAGTCGCGTGACGAAAAACTCAAAAACCTTTGTCAATTATTATCCGATTCCATTTCTTATTACAATTGGGTTGGATTCTATTTTGCTAACCACGATACCAAAACATTACATTTAGGTCCATATGTTGGAGCCGAAACAGATCATACTGTTATTCCGTTTGGAAAAGGAATTTGCGGACAAGTGGCAGAATCGAATGCTAACTTTGTAGTTCCAGACGTAAAAGCACAAGATAATTACATTGCATGTAGCTTTACGGTAAAATCGGAAATTGTGGTACCTCTTTTTGTAAACGGAATCAACATCGGGCAAATTGATATTGACAGTCATGCAATTGACCCATTCACTGAAGCCGATGAACGTTTCTTAGAATTTGTAAATCAAGAAGTAGCGAAATTATTTTAAGCAAGTTCAATAGAATTATTTGCCAGTTAAAAAAATAAAGTTACCTTTGCACCCGTATTGAGACAGTCTCAATTTACATAATAATCATTTTAATAATATTAGCATGTATTTAACTAAAGAAGTAAAAGCTGATATCTTCGCGAAACACGGAGGAAAAGCTGAAAACACAGGTTCTGCTGAAGGGCAAATCGCTTTGTTCACTTTCAGAATCAACCACTTAACTGGACACTTAAAAGCTAATCGTCACGATTACAACACTGAGCGTTCACTTGTGAAATTAGTAGGTAAAAGAAGAAGTCTTCTTGACTACTTAAAGAAAAAAGATATCAACAGATATCGTGAGATTATCAAAGAATTAAACATCAGAAAATAATCATGAAGAAGAGGTGCCTGCGCGCCTCTTTTTGTTTTGTATATTTTGACAGAAAAAAGTTTGGTTTTTCATTGGGGATTAGACAACTACACAACAACAACACAACTATGACCCTTTGTTTAATTAAGAATTAAATTTTATGATTCCTAAAGTTACCCGAGAAATTATCGATTTGGGAGACGGTAGAACCATCTCAATCGAAACAGGAAAACTAGCCAAACAAGCCGACGGTTCTGTCGTGGTTCGTATGGGCGATGCAATGTTATTAGCTACGGCTGTATCCGCCCGTACAGCCAATCCAGGTGTAGATTTCCTACCCCTTACAGTAGACTACCGTGAAAAATTTGCCGCTGCCGGACGTTTCCCAGGTGGTTTTTTCAAAAGAGAAGCACGTCCTAGCGATAGCGAAGTATTAACCATGCGTCTTGTAGACCGTGTATTACGTCCGCTTTTCCCAGACGATTATCATGCTGAGACTCAAGTTATGATTCAATTAATGTCTCATGACGAAAACGTTATGCCTGATGCTTTAGCCGGACTTGCAGCTTCTGCATGTTTAGCAGTTTCAGACATTCCTTTTTACAACTTAATTTCTGAAGTTCGCGTTGGTCGAGTAGATGGAAAATTAGTTATCAACCCTAGCCGTGAGCAATTAGAGGTATCTGATATCGACATGATGATTGGAGCTTCTGCCGACTCTGTTTGTATGGTTGAAGGTGAGATGAAAGAAATCTCAGAAGCAGAAATGGTTGAAGCTATTAAATTTGCTCATGAAGCCATTAAAGTTCAAATTGCCGCTCAAGAGCGCATGAGAACTGCTTTAGGTTCACCTGCCTATAGAGAATATGAAGGAGAGAAAAACGACGAAACAGTTTACGCTAAAGTAAAAGAAGCTAGCTACAACAAATACTACGCTGTTGCAGAAGCCGCTTCAAGCAAACAAGAAAGAGGCGAGAAATTTGCCGAAATTAAAGAAGAGGTAAAAGCGTTATTCACTGAAGAAGAATATGCCGAAAATGCTGATTTAGCAGAATTGGTATCTAAATACATCTACAAAACGCAAAAAGAAGCGGTTCGTAATGTGATTTTGGAAAAAGGAATTCGTTTAGATGGTCGTAAAACAACTGAAATTCGTCCAATTTGGTCAGAAATCGATTATTTACCATCAGCACACGGTTCAGCTATCTTTACACGTGGAGAAACGCAAGCATTAGCAACTGTTACTTTAGGAACTTCTAGAGAAGCAAATGTTATCGATTTACCATCAGAACAAGGTGAAGAGCGTTTCTATCTTCATTACAACTTCCCTCCTTTTTCAACTGGTGAAGCAAAACCACTTAGAGGAACATCAAGAAGAGAAGTAGGTCATGGAAACTTAGCACAACGTGCGCTTAAAAATATGATTCCTGCCGATTGTCCTTATACAATTCGTGTAGTGTCTGAAGTTTTAGAATCAAACGGTTCGTCATCTATGGCAACAGTTTGTTCTGGAACATTAGCATTAATGGATGCTGGGGTTCAAATGACAAAACCGGTTTCTGGAATTGCCATGGGATTGATCACAGATGGAGAAAAATTCGCGGTTCTTTCAGATATCTTAGGTGATGAAGATCACTTAGGTGATATGGACTTTAAAGTTACTGGTACTGCCGATGGTATTACGGCTTGTCAGATGGATATCAAGATTGACGGATTACGTTACGACATTATGGAACAAGCTTTATCGCAAGCTCGTGACGGTCGTTTACATATTCTTGGAAAATTAGTTGAAACCATTGCTCAACCAAGACCAGAAGTAAAACCAAAAGCTCCTAAAATTATCACTCGTGTTATTCCTGGAAACTTTATTGGTGCATTAATTGGTCCTGGTGGAAAAGTAATTCAAGAATTACAAAAAGCAACAGGTACTACAATTGTAATTAACGAAGTTGACGAGCAAGGAGTAGTAGAAATTTTAGGAACAAGCCCAGAAGGAATTGCTGCTGTACTTTCTAAAATTGACTCAATTGTTTTCAAACCAGTAATGGGCGAAGCTTACGAAGTTAAAGTAGTTAAAATGCTTGACTTTGGTGCTGTAGTAGAATATACCGCTGCTCCAGGGAACGAAGTTTTATTACACGTTTCTGAATTAGCATGGGAGCGCACTGAAAACGTTGCCGATGTTGTAAAAATGGGAGATGTTTTCATGGTAAAATACTTAGGTGTTGATCCAAAAACCAGAAAAGAAAAAGTTTCTAAAAAAGCGCTTTTACCTCGCCCTCCTCGTGAAGAGAAAAAAGATGAGAAAAAAGACAATACGCAACAAGGTTAATTTTTTAATAAATTAATTCATAGAAAACCCTGATTCATCTTTTTGAATCGGGGTTTTTGTTTATAAGAAATTCCAACTTCCTGAAATACCTACATTTAAAGATGGCCCTCCAAAATTATTCTCAGCATTACAGTTGAATAAACCATACGGAGCATATTGATAATTACAAAACACTCCAAATCCGTAACACATAACCTTTAAACCTTGAGAAACAGCTATAGTATGCAATGTAGGGTCAAAATCCAGTTTGTCATACTGCTCACCATCGGGTTTTCGGTAATGCAAATATTTCCAACCAATACCCGAATTGGATTCGATATGAAAAATTTCGTTATTTGATTGAAACAAAATTCGCGAATACCTAAAACCTAATAAAAAAGAAGTCTTACTTCCTTCTAACTTTAATTTCTCATCAGACACCTGATACTCAACCTCTCTACCCTTGACAATACCACTTAACTCTGCACCAAAATCAATGTATTGTTTTCGGGCAATTTTTGTTCGTAAATAATAACCTGTATTGACAGAACTTTCATATTTATCCGACAACGCCCCTAATGGAATCCCGTAGCTTACTTCTACAATATTTCGTTTATACAAATCTATTTTAGGATATGTAATAGTGTCCTGAGCGTAAATAGTTACTGCAAAAAAGAGAAAAAACAACACCTTATTCATGAGTTAAAATTTTAAAATGATAATTATATTCATACGAGTTACCAGCTCCTAAAAACAAGAACATCCCTTCATTTACATTTCTGTTTACGAAAATCACTTCGTTGTTGTCTGATAGGAAAACGCTATACTTTTTCATTTCTTTCGTCATTAAAACAATCGGAAACGAAATGGTCTTATAATTGGTGTAGAAAACAAATTTTTTCTTGTGTTGCTTTCCATAAAACTTGAGCACATACTCTTTTTGGCTTGTATCTTCAAACTTTAGAAACAACACGTTCTTTTCTATTTGTAACGAAATGGCCTTGGCGTAGTTGATGTTTTTATCATTGGAAATTTCCTTAAGAAAACTTCTTGTAAAAATGTGATCATCATACTCGCTGGTTATGGTATCGAGTTTATCATAAAAACTAACAGACAACTGTTTTGGAAATTCTTTAAAATCATCGGTATTCAACTGGTTACTTACACTACACGACGAAACCAACACCAAAAAAAGAAACGGCAACACGTATGGCAAAATCTTAGCCTTACCCATATTATTAATTTTAAAAATCATATTACTTCGCTTTTAGAAATCGATACTGATTGCGTCCAGAATTCCCTGCAGCAAAAAACATAAACGCTCCAGAATAGTCGTAATAATGATTCAAAATCAAAGTGGAGTCTTTTGCTACCCCGAATCGTAATCGATTAACTTTAGCAATAGAATAAATAGGGAAAAAAGGGATTCGCTTCCTTTCTAGAAACACTTGAAAATATTTTTTCTTGAAGACACCTTTGAAAGCCTGCTCCGACTTCCCGCCTAAAACATCTTTATAGACGACATTCAAACGACTTTGTTTATCTACATAAACCTTGACTATCGAATCTGCATTACGAATCTGAAATAAACCTTGAATGGTTGTTTTTTTAGAACGGGTAGAATCATTCTTTACAGAAGTAGCTATAAACTCTCCATTAAGTTTTTTGTTCAACTCCATCAATTCCTTGTTTGGAATTTTTCCAGACTTACAAGACAAAAAACACACCGAAACGAGTAACATCAATACAATTGTTTTCATAATTAGTGATTTTAATTAGATCAAAACTAAATTTAAAATCACAAAACAAGTTGCGCATTATAATATTTCATATTTTTGATTTTGCGAAATTCACAAATGAAAAATCAAGAACTGCTACTTAAAAGCATTAGAAAACACCTTCCAAAAGACAAATCGTTGCTGGAAGAAATGGCCGCTGTTCTAAACATAAGTTATGATGCAGCACACAGAAGAATTTCATTAAAAAGTAAATTATCCATTGAGGAGACTGTTCGTTTATGCCATTATTACTCCATATCGATGGACAGCTTGTTTGCAAATCAAAATAAATTTGTGGTTGAAAAAACCAGTTCCATAAGCTCCTCAAATGACTTTAAATCCTATTTCGAGAAATCAAATCAACTTTTATCCCCTTACTTCCAGTTAGAGACCACAATCTTTTATTCAGCTAAAGACATTCCGTTACAATATACTATTGGAGGTACATTACTTTCAAAATTTAAACTTTTTGTATGGTTAAATTTGTTAACCGACAAACAGAACTCTCGTTTTGAAGATTTTCAGCTAGACCAATCCATGCTTAATGAAACTACCCGATTAAAAGCAATTTTTGAAAAGTCAAAACAAATTGAGATTTGGAACGACACAACTATAAATAGTTCATTACAGCAAATTTTTTATTTCTTTGAAGCAGGACTGGTTACACATCAAAACGCATTGTTATTACTTGAAGACGTTAAAGAAATTATCAAGAAAATTGTCCACAACATTCAAAAAAAACCTGAACAATTTCAAGTATATTATAACGAGCTTTTAATTTTAAACAATGTCGTTTTATTCGATTCTAAAGAAAAGTCTTCCCTATTTATTCCATACAACATGCTAGGCTATTGTGTTACTTCCGAAAAAAGCATCTGTCAAGAAGAAAAACAATTTATTTCAAACCAATTAAACAATTCCAAATTACTCAATCTAACAGGTAAAAAGGACAGAAACATTTTCTTCAACAGAATGCTTCAGAAGGTAGAATACTATAGACTGAAAATTGAAAATTACATTATAGAATAATTTTTGTAACACGTGTAACTTTTTTGCAACTCATTACGTATAACAACCTGAACACTTAAAATGATAAGGAGACAAATTAATGAGACAGCTCAAAATTACCAAGCAGGTTACCAATCGTGAAACTGCTTCCTTAGACAAATACCTACAAGAAATCGGAAAAGTAGATTTAATTACTGCCGATGAAGAAGTAGAATTAGCGCAACGCATTAAAGCAGGCGACCAAAGAGCCTTAGAAAAATTAACGAAAGCCAACTTACGTTTTGTGGTTTCCGTAGCAAAACAATATCAAAATCAAGGGTTAACATTACCCGATTTAATTAACGAAGGAAACTTAGGATTAATTAAAGCCGCACAACGTTTCGATGAAACTCGTGGTTTTAAATTTATTTCGTATGCGGTATGGTGGATTCGTCAATCTATTCTACAAGCACTAGCAGAACAATCCCGTATCGTTCGTTTACCGTTAAATAAAATTGGTTCTATCAACAAGATCAATAAAATGTATGCCTTGTTGGAGCAATCACAAGAAAGAGCGCCGTCTGCCGAAGAAATTGCTGCAGAACTAGACATGACTGTGAACGATGTTAAAGAGAGTATGAAAAACTCGGGTCGTCACTTATCAATGGACGCTCCACTTGTTGAAGGTGAAGATTCAAACTTATACGACGTATTGCGTTCAGGCGAATCTCCAAATCCAGATCGTGAATTAATTCATGAATCACTTCGTACTGAAATCGAGCGTGCTTTGGAAACCTTAACTCCTAGAGAAGCAGACGTAGTTCGCTTATACTTTGGATTAGGTGACCAACACCCTATGACTTTGGAAGAAATTGGAGAAACTTTCGATTTAACGCGCGAACGTGTTCGTCAAATTAAAGAAAAAGCAATTAGACGTTTAAAACACACTTCAAGAAGCAAGATTCTTAAAACTTACTTAGGATAAGTCAAAAAAAAGTTGTAAATTGAATTGTTTATTTTAACTTTACGGCTCAAAATTTAATACTATTTCCTTAAAATATTGAAAATAACAACAGTTTCAATAACTGTTCGTTTTTTGATTGATGATTGAAACTCCGGCTGATTACCGGAGTTTTGCTTTTTAAGCAATCAAAACTCCAGTCTGTTCGCATATAAAATGCTCGGGTTTCCGGAGTTTTGCTTTTTAAGCAATCAAAACTCCTATTTATACTTTTACTGCTTTTACCAAATTGCTCCACTTGATTGATGATTAAAACTCCCAAGTTATTTTTGAATTAGAACTCTATTAAAGTATCTTTGCACCTTCAACACAACAACACAAATACGTACTAATGAGTAAACAAGCCATTATAGCACCATCAGTGCTTGCTGCAGATTTTGCAAACTTACAACGTGACATCGAAATGATTAATTCAAGTGAAGCAGATTGGTTTCATATTGATATCATGGACGGCGTTTTTGTTCCTAACATTTCTTTTGGAATGCCCGTTTTAGAAGCAATTAACAAACATGCCAAAAAAACCATCGATGTACATTTAATGATTGTAGATCCAGACCGCTACATTAAAACCTTCAAAGAACTTGGTTCGGATATCCTTACTGTTCATTATGAAGCTTGTACTCACTTACACCGCACATTACAAGCCATAAAAGCAGAAGGAATGAAAGCAGGTGTTGCCATAAATCCTCATACAAACGTATCGCTTTTAGAAGATGTAATTAAGGACATTGACTTGGTTTGTATAATGAGTGTAAACCCTGGTTTCGGCGGACAATCTTTTATCGAAAATACCTATAAAAAAATTTCCCAATTAAAAGAAATCATTAGTCGAAACGGTGCTTCAACCCTTATTGAAATTGACGGTGGAGTAACTGATAGAAACGCCAAACAACTTATTGATGCAGGCGCTGATGTATTGGTTGCCGGAAGTTTTGTTTTTAAATCGCAAAACCCCATTGAAACCATTTCGAATCTAAAAAGTAAAACTACTTCATAAAAAACAAAAGGCACTTAATTAAGTGCCTTTTTTAATTATACTGGGTTATTAAGTACTGAATCAAATCGGTTGTTGTTACAATCCCGACAAGCAAATCTCCAACACATACCGGTAAAGCATGAAACTCATGAGAGGTTAATATCTCTGCAGCTTCTTTAATTGTTGTTTCCGGTGTAACGGTAACCACTTCTTTGGTCATTACCTGCTCCAAAGTAAACATATTGTATACTGTAACATCTATAGCCTCTTCGCCTTCGTCTACAGCATCAACATACGATATTCGAAGTAAATCTGAATAACTCAACATTCCAATTATCTTATTCCCATGAACCACAGGAATATGTTTTATTTTATGACTCTTAAACAAACTTTCCGCTTTAGTTAAATCATCGGTTAAATTTAACTTAACGACATTATGAGTCATAATGGATGCTATTGGAACATTTTGTTTCATATCTAATATATTGAATATCAATATTTTGATATAGTAAAATTACAAAATATAAGTTCAAAAATTGTAAAATTACAACTTAATATTTCCCGAAATTTCCTGAAGCATCACTTCTGAAATCTTAGCCTGAAAAAGCGCATTATTACTTCTTGCGACAGCATTAACATAATTCTGTTGTGCATTTCGAAATTCGATTGAAGGAACTGAACCAATTCTGAATTTCTCTAAGGTAATCTCTAAATTTTGTTTCGCTATAGCCTCATTTTCCTGCTCGAGCTTAGTCAAATCTACATTAGCCAAATAGGTTTGATACAAACTCATCACTTGAGATTGTATTTTTTGCTTTATCTGATCTAATTCCAATTTAGAATTTTCAACTTGATATTTAATCGATTTTTCGGCTCTATTTTGTTGTCCTCCATTAAAAATAGATAAGGAAGCCGTAACACCATAGGTCAATCCACGACTGTTCGATTGCGACACGAAACCTAAACTCGATTCTGTATTGGAAAAGTTATATCCGCTATTCAAGCGCACTACCGGATAACGATTTGCTTTTACTTTTTGCTGCTCTAGCTCGGCAATTTTAGTATTTAATTGAGCTAATTCCAATTCACTGTTTTGACTTTCCGATTGTTGTAAAATATCAGCCAATATAAGGTTCTCGTTTAAAACCGTACTTTCTTCAACTACAAAATCAAGACTTAAATCTCTTGCTAACAATTCATTAAGCTTAATTTTTCCTGTTGCTAGAATTTCTTTCTGTTTCGCGAAATTGGACAAATCCGAATTTAAATCAACTTTAGCATTCAAAACCTCTAATTTAGACGCCTTTCCAATTATATATCTGTTCTCTGCTGTTTTCAATCGTTGCTTAGAAATTACGATTGTAGTATCTAAAGCCCTCATAAGTTGCTGTTGCTGGACCAAATCATAATAAGCTGTCAGCACTTGAGAAGTTTTTGATAAGATAGTCATACGAAGTTCAGCATCACCTTGTTTTTCAATCGTTTTCAACTGATTGTAGCGCGAAAACATACCCATTCCATCAAATACAGTCCACCCTAACGAAACGCCGTAAGTAATACTGTTATTTTTGGCATTATTCAATTCTCGAACATCACCATTTTGTTGGGTTTGCTTTGAGTTTTGAAGTGCATTACTCTGAGTAAAATTAGCTGTTACTTGCGGAAGCATTCCTGCGTTTCCAATACTTGAGTTCGTTTGGTCAACCTTAGACGCGTTTGATGCAATTTTAATATCAAAGTTCTTTTCCAAAGCCATAGAAACAGCGTCTTTTACTGTTAAAATTTCTTGGGAAAATCCGTTTGTACTAAAAACGAATACTGTAAAAATTGTTATACTTAAGAATTTCATTTAATCTAATGTATCAAATTCTGGATTGTGTTTTTTCTCTTTAGACCACATAAAATAAATGGCCGGAATAACAAATAAGGTTAATAAAAGTGAAAACAAAGTACCTCCAACAATTACAACTCCCATACCCATTCTACTTTGTGAAGCGGCTCCCAACGACATTGCAATTGGCAGTGCTCCTAAAGCGATAGCCAAACTTGTCATCAAGATAGGACGAAGTCTAGACTCCGCAGCTTCCATTACAGCCTGATATTTTGGTTTTCCTTGTTCCTGCAGCTGATTTGCAAACTCAACAATTAAGATGCCATTTTTAGTTACCAGTCCTATTAGCATAATCGTACCAATTTGACTGAAAATATTCCAAGTCTGACCAAAAAGCCATAACGAAAATAAAGCTCCTGCAACAGCCATAGGAACCGTTAAAATAATAATAAACGGATCAATAAAACTTTCGAACTGTGCGGCTAAAATCAAAAATATTAGCAACAAGGCCAATCCAAAGGCAAAGGAAGTATTTGAACTACTTTCCACAAAATCTCTCGATTCACCACTTAAATCAGTGGTAAACGTGTCGTCAAGAACCTTTTCTTTAATGCGGTTCATCGCATCAATTCCTTCACTAATACTCCTATTTGGCGCCAATCCAGCCGAAACTGTAGCCGACATATAACGATTATTATGGTACAATTGTGGCGGACTACTTTGCTCTTCAATGGTCACTAAATTATCCAATTGAATAAGCTTTCCTTCTTTATTTTTCACAAATATTGAAGCCAAATCCATTGGAGCATCTCTATCTTTCTTATCGAATTGTCCGATGACCTGATATTGTTTTCCGTTACGCATAAAATACCCAAAACGCTGACCACTCAAAGACAATTGCAAGGTTTGCGCCACATCGATTACCGACACACCAAGACTTTGAGCTTTCTCACGATCTATCGTTACATATACTTCCGGTTTATTGAATTTAAGATCAACATCGGAGTTTGAAAATGTTGGATCATTGGAAACCTCTTCCATGAACAACGGAATTTTCTCCTCTAGCTTTTTAAAATTTGGCGCTTGAATAACGAATTGCACCGGCATTCCGCCTCTTCTATTCACAGCAATTGTAGGAGATTCAGAGACATTTACTTTAGCTTCAGAATATTGTTTTGTCCATTTGGTCAAACTTTCAGCCAGTTCTTTTTGTGTTTTATCCCTTTCGTCAGGCTGTACCAAAGCTATACGTGCTCTACCGGTATTTACCGATGAAGAACCAAATCCTGGAGAAGTAATAATTAAACTTACCTTTTTTTCTGGAATTGAATCGTTGATAAGTTCGGTAATTTCATTCATAAAACGATCCATATAGTCGTAAGATGCCCCTTCTGGAGCCGTAACATTCATGGATATAAAACTTCTGTCATCGTAAGGAGCGGTCTCTTTCTGAAGAATATTGAAAAATAAAACTATTAGTCCGAAACAAGCAATCAATATTGGAAAACTCAACCATTTTTTCTTCATAAATGCAGTAAGAGTTTCTGCGTATGATGAATTCATTTTTTGAAATAAAGGTTCGGTAAGATTATAGAATTTTGTTTTCTTCTGTTTCCCGCCTTTCATCAAATACGCATTTAACATTGGAGTTAGCGTAAGCGAAACAAAAGCCGAAATCAATACCGCAGAGCCAATAACAATACCGAATTCCCTAAACAGGCGTCCTACAAAACCTTCCAAGAAAATCACTGGTAGAAAAACAGCCGCTAAGGTTATGGAAATCGAAATTACTGCAAAGAAAATCTCATTAGATCCTTTTACAGCAGCTTGAATTGGCGACATACCTTCTTCAACTTTCTTGAAAATATTTTCGGTAACAACAATTCCATCGTCTACCACAAGTCCGGTTGCTAAAACAATGGCCAAAAGCGTTAAAACATTTACCGAAAATCCACATAAGTACATTATAAAAAAGGTAGCTATTAGCGAAACGGGAATGTCAATTAAAGGTCGGAAAGCAATCGCCCAATCTCTAAAGAACAGATAAATGATTAGCACTACCAATATGATTGCAACCAAAAGGGTTTCTGCTACTTCGGTTACTGCTTTTTTTACAAAAACAGTATTATCGATAGCAATATTTAGTTTAAAATCTTTCGGTAAATCTTTCTGAAACTGTTCGTATTGCTCGTAGAATTTTTCAGCAATGTCCAGGTAATTTGTTCCAGGTTGAGGAATCACAGCAAGTCCTACCATTGGCTGACCCGAATCGGATAGTTTAGTCTCAAGATTTTCAGCTTCCAAAGAGGCTTTGCCTACATCACTTAACCTAACAATTCTTTCGCCATCGGCTTTTATGATGATGTCTCCAAACTCTTCTTCTGTTGAAATATTACCAATTGTTTTAACCGTAAGCTCCGTATTGGCTCCTGTAAGCTTACCCGAGGGCAATTCGACATTTTGTTTATTCAACGCATCTCTCACATCGGAAACCGTGCACCCATAAGATGCCAATTTTACGGGGTCTATCCATAAACGCATGGCATATTTTCGCATACCCCAAATTTGGACACTACTTACCCCAGGTATGGTTTGAAGACGTTGGGAAAGTACGTTATCGGCATAATCTGTAAGTTCCAGAACATTTTTAGTATCACTTTGAACCGTCATGGTTATGATAGGCTGCGAATCGGCATCTGCCTTGGAAACTACAGGTGGTGCATCAATATCTTGAGGCAAACTTCGCACAGCTTGTGAAACCTTATCTCGTACATCGTTAGCCGCTTCTTCTAAATTCTTATTCAAATCGAACTCCACAGTGATGCTGCTTCGCCCTTGACTACTTGTAGAAGAAATATTTCGAATACCATCAATAGAATTAATAGCTTTTTCGAGTGGCTCTGTAATTTGTGATTCAATAATATCCGCATTCGCTCCCGAATAATTGGTTTGCACCGAAATTTGGGCAGGATCAATAGAAGGAAATTCACGGACTCCTAAAAAAGTATATCCAATAACTCCAAAAAGAATCAACAACAGATTCATAACTATTGTTAACACGGGTCGTTTGATACTTATAGTTGATAAGCTCATATCTGAAATTATTTAAGGATTACTTTAACGGGTGATCCTTCTTTTAACGTCATAACTCCAGAAGTTAACACCGTATCTCCTTTGGTTAAACCCGACGTGATTAAAACATCTTTATCCGTTCTAGGTCCAGTTTCAACAATAATTTCTTTAGCTTTTCCTTTATTAGAAATGAATACTTTTTTTCCGTTTTGGATTGGAATTAAAGCTTCACTAGGCACAAGTAATGCATCGGTAATATTATCAAGAGGCAATGCAACGTTTGCAAAAGTCCCTGGAATTAACTTTGCTTCAGGATTTTGGGCAATAGCCCTCATTTTCAAGGTACGAGTTACCTCTTCTATTTCGGGTTCTACTGCATAAACTTTTGCTTTAAAAACCTCTTTGGAACCAGAAACCGTAAACGTAATTTCTGAACCGGGTTTCATTTGAACGGCATATTTTTCAGGTGCTGAAAAAGTAATCTTAACCTGAGTCGTATTTACCAATTTTGCGACAACAGTTGTAGGAGTAACATAAGTCCCTTTTGAAATAGAACGCAATCCAATTTTACCAGAAAAAGGTGCTTTTACAGCCGTTTTGTATAATTGAGCTTTAATAAGTTGAGTTTGAGCCTTAGCCGAACGAAAATCAGCACTGGCTATATCATATTCTTCTTGACTTATTGCTTCTTTTTGAAGTAATAGTTTGGCACGACGTTCATTCTCTGATGTAAGTTGCTGTTTGGTTTGAGCTTGAATTAGCTGAGCGCGTAATTCACTATCATTAATTTTAAACAACAACTGTCCTTGAGACACATTTGTACCTTCTGAAAAATTAATACTTTCTACCACTCCAGAAACCTCACTTCTAATTTCAACCTCTTCATTGGCTTCAATAGACCCAGACAATTTAAGATTATCCGAAAACAATTGTGGCACCAACACCATCCCGGTAACTTTTGAAGGTTTTTTAGGCCCTCCTTTATCTTTTCCATTGGTGTCTTTTTCAGCGTTTTGAGATATACGATAAAAGACCAATCCGCTTAAAATTATTGCAATAACGAAGTAAGATATATATTTCATTTTCATAATTTGTATAGACAAGCTTTGTTTTAAAATTACACAAAGCTACTTCTTAAGTTGAAAATAGCAGGAGAAACAAGCTTGCTTTTAACAAAAATTTAGCGGCTTTCTTTAAAATTGATCATCAACTCAACCTTATGAAAAAGTTCAGGGAATTCTTTTTTAAAAACCTCAGGAGTTTCAAAAAAGTGTTCTAAAATAACAGCCAAAAACTCAAACTTATTGGTATAGGCGTAGATTCGAAAATATTCAGATTCTATTAGGCGTTTGGCATTAGGTGGATGGTGAATATCGCGCATGATTTCTTTATACATATCAAAAAAAATCACCATACTTGTGTTATTACTTTTCATGGCTTGAAAGTTGAGCGCATGCGCAAATTCATGTAGCCCTAAATTGATATTATCATCATGAATTGCAAATCCTTTTTTAAAATCTTTCCATGAAAAAGCAATGGCTTTAACCACCGGATTAAATTCACCAATATGATATTCTTCATTCATGGTAGAATAATATTCTTCCGGAAAAATAACTATACGCTCAAAAACATCGAAAAGATAATGTTTCATTCCAAAGGTTAGCATAGTAGAGGTTGCAGCTATTAATACTTTCATTTCATCGGTTACTTGTAATCCTTCTCTACCAACAAACTCATATTCTGCAATAAAATCGGCTACCCTATATTGAAAATAGATTTGTTCTTTTTGAGGAAGATTTTGATAGAACAAAACCTTTTTTAGAAGTATGCGACGCTGTGAACGTTTTAGCTTTTTATGAAACGGATAAAAGTGAATGTACAACGGTTTATTAAAAATTGCGATGTAACCATGCTCCACAACTTTAAAGCAGAGCAATCCGATGAGAATAATTACCAATACCGCAATCCAAATATTATCCAAACCGTATAATTTTCTTGATTCCAAATCTATTCAAAAAAAGGGAATGTACAAAAGTTTATACGTGCGGTAATGCAGAAAAAACAAAGGAATGAACTATTTATTTACATATAGTTGTGCCCTCAGAGGAATTGACCAAGCCTTCCCCTAAAAAGCTCCGCCTTGAAAACAAAGAAACACGCTAAAAATACTCAAGCAAGCTTGGAATTAAAAAAAGGGGTTGGCTTCGCCTTCCCCTACAAAGCTCCGCTTTGAAAACAAAGAAACACGCTAAAAATACTCAAGCAAGCTTGGATATTTTTAGCGTGTTTCCTTATTTATACGTGACCTCGGAGGGGTTCGAACCCCCAACCCTCAGAGCCGAAATCTGATATTCTATCCAGTTGAACTACGAGGCCATTATGAAGTCTGAAATTAGAAGTTAGAAGTCTGAATAATAAAAAACTAAATTCTTTATGCTAATAATTTCTTAACAATTGTAGAAATGGTTTTACCATCAGCTTGACCCGACAATTCTTTTGAAGCCATTCCCATTACTTGCCCCATTGCTGCCATACCAGAGAAACCTCCATCTGCAATAATTTTAGAGACTACAGCTTCTACTTCTGCTTCAGACAATTGAGCGGGTAAAAATTTCTCAATAACTGCAACTTGTGCTAATTCTGGTTCCGCCAAATCGGCGCGCCCTTGCTCGTTAAAAATAGTAGCGCTATCTTTTCTTTGTTTTACTAATTTTTGCAAAAGTTTGATTTCGTCTTCAGCGGTTAAATCACCTCCAGTAGCGGAAGTTTGTGCTAATAAAATTTCGGATTTAATGGCACGTAATGCTTCCAGGGCTACTGTATCTTTTGCTTTCATGGCGGTTTTCATCTCGTCCATGATTTGTGTTGCTAAACTCATCTTTATAATTATTTATACTATTAGTTAAATTCATTGGCAAAAAATAAAATGGTATTGCAATAGCCCCGACAGAAGCGGCACCTTGTAAAGCGTATGGCGGGAAAAAGGTTGCCAAAAAAGCCTTTACATTCGCTCCAAACAATTTATTTTTTTGCACTGCGAAGATAAAAAAATAACCCGAAACATTGCTGCTCCGGGTTAAAGGTTTCTCAAAATTGGTTTAGTTAATCTACGTTATCATGTAGAAAAGAGTTGTTAGAACGCAACTGAATATCATCGTTACTATCAAACCCTAATGACATGCGAGATTTGCTATTATCTATAGGCGAAGCATTTAAATCGACACCCATTCGTTTATAAGCCGGTTCTTTTTCCAATTCGTTAACACGCGATGCGCTATTATTGAATTTATAATTGAACTCTTTCATTTTACGTTTACGCTCTTCTGCACGTTGACGAAGTGTTTCTTCAATAGTCATTTCTACCGGAGAAATTTCATCAAAAAAGTTTTGGTTTGCTGGAGCTTCCTCTTTTTTATGCATTGTTATATCTAACTCAGGAGCAATTGGCTCTTCAATAACTTCAGCTGTTGGTTTCGATGCTAACAATTCGTTTTCTTTTTCCATGTAGTCATCTAGAGAAAAACGAATTACACCCGATTCCGACACTTCCGTTACAGGAATTACTTGTACTGGCTCATTAACCTGCATTTCTTTGGTTTCTTCAGACAAGTTAAAAATCAATTTATCATCGTTAGTTGAAACACCACCATTTGTTAAGTCAAAAGAGAATGAAATTTGTTCTTGAATTGGTTGCTCCTCAACTTTCACTACTTCTGCTCCAAAAACTTCAATTTCACGAACATCTTTAATTTCGAAAGTAACTTCTTCCTTCATAGGCGAAACTACTTCAAAAAACACATCAAGGTTTTTAATAAAATCAGATGTTGGAATTAAATCGATTTCAGCCACAGGTTGTACTTCTTCGATTACAAATTCTTCTTCTAAAGCAAAAACCACTTTTTGATCTTCTTCTGGAGTAACTTCGGTAGCTACCACATTAATTTCATTTACCGATGCAGGAGTTGAAAAGTCGAAAGCTGTAGTTTCATTTTTTTTCGTTAAATCTTGAACAAATTTTTGCTCACCTTCTAACGTATGAATGATTTTTTTAGGCTCCGCGTTAACAATTTCAGCTTGTTGTTCAACATTAAAACCAGTTGCAATTACGGTTACCGAAATACCTTCACCTAAACTTTCGTCTTCCCCAGCACCCATGATAATATTTGCGCTGTAACCTGCTTCTGTTTGGATGTAATCGTTGATTTCACCCATTTCATCCATAGTAATTTCATTGGTTCCAAAAACGATCAATAACAATACATTTTTAGCTCCAGCGATTTTATTATCGTTTAACAATGGTGAATCTAACGCTGATTTAATTGCGTCTTTCGCTCTGTTTTCACCCGTTGCTGTAGCAGAGCCCATAATGGCAGTACCACTATTAGACAACACTGTTTTAGCATCGCGTAAATCGATATTTAACGCATAGTGATTTGTAATTACCTCTGCAATTCCGCGAGAAGCAGTTGCTAATACTTCATCTGCTTTAGAGAACCCCGATTTAAAGCCAAGGTTACCATATACTTCACGCAATTTATTATTATTGATAACGATAAGCGAATCTACGTGTTTACGCAATCTTTCAACACCTTGTAACGCTTGCTCAGAACGAACTTTTCCTTCAAATTGGAAAGGAATAGTAACGATACCAACCGTTAAGATATCGCGTTCTTTAGCCAATTGTGCTATTACTGGAGCTGCACCAGTTCCGGTTCCACCACCCATACCGGCAGTAATAAAAACCATCTTGGTGTTGGTATCCAACATTTTTTCAATTTCTTCGATACTTTCGAAAGCGGCTTGTTGACCAACTTCCGGGTTTGCTCCAGCCCCTAATCCTTCAGTAAGATCAACTCCCAACTGAATTTTATTAGGCACAGGGCTATTCTCTAACGCTTGAGAATCGGTGTTGCAGATAACAAAATCCACCCCTACAATTCCCTGCTTAAACATGTGGTTAATGGCATTGCTACCACCTCCACCTACACCAATAACTTTAATGACATTTGATTGGTTTTTTGGTAAATCAAATGAAATACTGCCAAAATCGTTGTTGCTTTCCATACTGTATCGGTTTTATTCTGCGTTATCTAAAAATTCTTTAATCTTGTCTATATATTTATCAAAAAAGCCTCTTTTAATCTTGTCATTTGTTGACTCGGTATCGACCATTACTTTTTCAATTTCCGGTTTCGAAGTTTCCCAAGTTTCACTTTCTACTTGGGTGTTTTCATAAACTGGAGTTTTTATTTCAATTTTCGGCTCCTCTCGTTTCATTTCAACCAACGGAGTAGCACTTCTTGTATTGTTGCGAATGCTGTTCATTACCAAGCCAACAGCAGTGGCATACATCGGACTTGAAATTTCTTCGTCGGAATTTCCAGCCAAATGTTCGTTTGGATAGCCAATTCGTGTATCCATTCCTGTGATATATTCCACCAACTGCTTCACATGTTTTAACTGAGAACCTCCTCCTGTTAAAACGATACCCGCGATAAGTTTTTTGCGTGGATCTTCGTGTCCATAATTTTTAATTTCAGCGAATACCTGTTCAATAATTTCCACAACTCTTGCATGGATAATTTTGGAAAGGTTTTTCAAAGAAATCTCTTTAGGCTCACGACCTCTTAATCCCGGAATTGAAACAATTTCGTTATCCTTATTTTCACCTGGCCAAGCCGAACCAAATTTCACTTTCAACAATTCCGCTTGCTTTTCAATAATCGAGCATCCTTCTTTGATGTCTTCTGTAATTACATTACCCCCAAAAGGGATAACTGCTGTATGACGAATGATGCCATCTTTGAAAATTGCCAAATCGGTAGTACCACCACCTATATCTATCAAAGCAACACCAGCTTCTTTTTCTTCTTGACTTAAAACCGCATCTGCTGAAGCCAATGGTTCCAAAGTAAGTCCTGACAAATCCAAGCCCGCACTTTTAATACATCTTCCCACATTTCTAATCGATGAAGCCTGCCCTACCACTACGTGGAAACTAGCTTCAACTCTCCCTCCAGACATCCCGATAGGCTCTTTTATTCCGCTTTCACCATCAATTTTAAACTCTTGTGGCAATACGTGAATTATTTCTTCCCCCGGCAACATAGCAAGTTTATGAACTTGATTAATCAACAAATCGATATCGGCGTCACCAACTACTTCTTCAGCATTATTTCTACTGATGTAATCACTGTGTTGGATACTACGAATGTGCTGACCGGCTATACCTACCACCACATCGTTAATTTTATATCCAGAATCTGCTTCCGCCTCAATAATTGCTTGTTGAATTGACTGAATGGTTTGTGTAATATTATTTACCACACCACG
The DNA here is from genome assembly GCF_055521455.1 of Flavobacterium sp. IC2-16. Taxonomy (NCBI): domain Bacteria; kingdom Pseudomonadati; phylum Bacteroidota; class Flavobacteriia; order Flavobacteriales; family Flavobacteriaceae; genus Flavobacterium; species Flavobacterium sp. IC2-16. Next base: position 823,745 of record NZ_CM145480.1, read on the forward strand.
CGCCACACCAAGGCTTTTGGATTTACCAACGCCTAAAATTTCTAACTTCCCATATTCATTTTTCTTGCCTATCATCGCTACAATTTTTGTAGTCCCGATATCTAATCCTACTGCAATACTTTCTTTTTCCATACTCATTTATTTGGTGCAAACAACCTGCTGTGTAAACTTCAAATTAACTTCTCTATATTTCCCAATCAGTGTATCTTTTTTGGCATACTGATAAAAAGCTTTGTAATTATTAAACTTCTTGTCAATATTGACTGTTTTTCCGAAAAGAATACGATAGTCGTAATTTCTATTCGTCATCATCAGACTTCCTGTTTCAGGCAAAATTTGAACACTGGTAATGTTTTTTTTCAAAAAATCATCGTTGTGAATTTTCTGAAAAACTTCTATCAATCCAGCTTTGTTATCTTCATTTACTTCGCCAAAAAGGAGCGGAACACGTGCCGAAAAATTATCCGACAATGGCATTTCTTCTCCCTGATAATCAATGTAATAAAACCCATTTTTATTGCTAACTCTTGCGATTGGGGTCTTCTGAGTAACGAGCGCTTTTAGGGTTCCATCTATAGTAGCAAACACCTCGGCTTTAGCAATCATTTTGTTATTATCGAGGGTATGCTCTAAACTATTCAAATCTAATTTATCTTTTCGTATCGTGGAAGAGCCGTTAAAATTTTGTATTAACAAGTTATTAACCATTTCATGTGTAACAAATGGGTTATTTTCGCCTGTAAATTCAACATCGGTTTTAACAATTTTTCGTTGTCCGTTTCTCATTTTTGAAAAAGAATACAAAAAAATCACGACGCCAATCATGAGCACTAAACGCACATCTGTCCATTTAATTTTTCTCATTTTCTAATGCCTTTTTTATATCTAAAACCATTTCACCAACATCTCCTGCACCTATCGTTACAATAACTGGCGCATCGGAACTTTTTAACATCGAAATTAACTCGTCTTTTTGAACCAATTTCTTTGCATCATTTTCAATTTTATCTAAGAGCCAGCTAGAAGTAATTCCTTCCATTGGCAATTCTCTTGCGGGATAAATTTCCATAAGCAAGACTTCGTCGAACTGTGACAAACTTTTTGCAAAATCGTCAGCAAAATCACAAGTTCTACTAAACAAATGAGGCTGAAAAACCGCTAATACTTTTTTACCCGGGTACAATTCACGAACCGCTTGATGCACTGCATTAATTTCGGTTGGATGATGTGCATAATCGTCTATATACACCAATTCCGGTTTACGAATTTGGAAGGAAAAACGACGTTTCACTCCTTTAAATGATAAAAAAGCCTTGGCAATAGCATCGGTTGGGGTACCAAATGTTTTTGCCATTGCCAAAGCTAATAGCGCATTAGTCAGATTATGTCTGCCTGGCAGTCCAAATTTTAAGTTTTGTATTGTTTCTGTTGGTGTTTCGACATCGAACACATACCAACCGTTTTCTATTCTTATGTTTTTTGCAACGAATTGCGAATCATCATTTACACCTACAGTTATCCCTTCCAAAGGCAATCCGTTAGTAACAAACAATTTGGTTTTATCTTCAACTTTATTGGCAAACTCCACAAATGAAGCCTCAATACTTGCTTTATCTCCATAAATATCCAGATGATCTGCATCCATAGAAGTAACACAGGCAATATTGGGATGCAAATGCAAAAACGAACGATCGAATTCATCTGCCTCAACAACCGTAACTGTTTTTCCGCTACCAATTAAATTGGAATTATAATTTTCGACTATTCCTCCTAAAAACGAAGTAACATCGGCTCCACTTTCGTAAAGCACATGTCCTAAAATACTCGATGTAGTTGTTTTCCCGTGAGTCCCTGCTACTGCAAAACAAAACGTATCTTTAGTGATGATTCCAAGAACTTCAGCACGTTTTTTTACCACAAAATTATTCTCCAAAAAGTAATTCCATTCGCTGTGATGTTTTGGAACAGCTGGTGTAATAACAACCAACGTATTTTCTTTATTCAAATACTCGGGTGCAATTTGATTTATACTGTCTTCAAAATGAATCGAAATACCACTATTTATTAACTCACCAGTTAAGTGCGTAGGCGTTTTATCGTATCCGGCAACATTTTTTCCAATAGATTTGAAATAACGCGCCAAGGCACTCATACCAATACCTCCAATACCTATGAAATAAACGTTTTGTATTTGACTTAAATTCATTTTGTATACATTTAAAAGACTGGTTTACTGAATCAGTTTTACAATCTCATCCACAATATCTTTTGTTGCATTAGGCAGAGCCAATGACTTAATATTTGCACTCAACCTGTTTTGCTTTTCCATGTCATTTATCAAATCACTAAAAAGCGATTCAAACTGAGAATCCAATTCCGATTCTTTTATTAAAAGCGCTCCATTTTTATCGACAATAGCTTTCGCGTTCTTAGTTTGATGATCTTCCGCCACATTAGGTGAAGGAATAAAAATTACCGGCTTACCAACTATACACAATTCGGAAACTGAAGAAGCACCAGAACGTGAAATCACTACATCTGCAGCAGCATAAACCAAATCCATTCTGTCGATAAATGATAGGACCTGAACATTTTCTTTATCATTAAAATGTTTGTATTCTTCAAAATACAATTTCCCACACTGCCAGATAATCTGAATATTTTGCGACAGTAAAAAGTCGATTTCCTTTGCGATTAACTGATTAATTCTTCGAGCTCCTAAACTCCCTCCCAAAACAAGCAATACTTTCTTTGAATTATCCAGTTTGAAATATGAAAAAGCTTCTTGTCGTTTTTCTGCAACGGAAATTAAATCTTGACGCACAGGATTACCCGTTATAACAGTCTTTTCTTTTGGAAAAAAGCGTTCTAAATTTTCGTAAGCCACGCAAATTTTATTGGCTTTTTTACTCAACAATTTATTTGTTATTCCGGGAAATGAATTTTGTTCTTGTATCACGGTAGGCAATCCTAGCATAGAAGCTACTTTTAAAACCGCTCCGCTTGCAAAACCCCCAGTACCAATAACCACATCGGGTTTAAAGCCTTTAATAATACCAAACGATTTACACAAACTGGAAACCAATTTCAAAGGAAACATTGCATTTTGCAAAGTCAATTTTCGCTGAATCCCTGCAATCCATAATCCTTTAATTGGATAGCCCGCCTGAGGCACTTTTTGCATTTCCATTTTATCGCTAGCACCCACAAAAAGAATTTCCGATTTTGGAAACCGCATCTTTAGTTCATTAGCAATTGCTACCGCAGGATAAATATGACCTCCGGTACCTCCTCCACTAATTATGAATTTTGGATTGTCTTTCATTTTTTAAGTTGCTGAGTAACTGAGATTCTGAGTTACTAAGTTTTATATTCTATTCTCTTTCTTTTTGTTACTTGCTTTTCCCTTCTCACTTCCCTAGTACCACATTCATCGGATTGTCCGAATCGTCTTCTATCGAATAGTTATCTTCTTTTTTTACTTTTTCAATTATTTCTTCGATATCATTATTTTGTCCAGCTTCCAAAGCTACTTCACGATCAATAATTCGCTGTAACGCTTCATCTCTTTGTTTAGCTTCAGCTTCAATTTGGGCAATTTCTTCTTCTTTTTTAGTAACACTCAAAATAATACCTATCGCAATACAGGTCATCCATATAGAAGTTCCTCCGCTACTAATTAAAGGCAATGTTTGCCCTGTTGTTGGTAGCAATTCAACAGCAACACCCATATTGGTAAATGCCTGAAAAACTATAGGAAACCCTAGCCCCACTATTAATAACTTACCAAACAATGTTGGCGCTTTATGGGATGTTATCAAGAATCTGAAAAACAACAACAAATACAAGCCCATAATTGCAAAACCCCCAATAAGACCATATTCTTCTACGATAATGGCAAAAATAAAATCGGATGATGATTGAGGTAAGAAATTTTTCTGAACACTTTTACCCGGACCTAATCCGTATATTTTTCCAGAAGCAATAGCAATTTTTGCTTTTTCAATTTGATAATCATCTTCGTCTGGAGCGTCTGAACTAAATCTTTCAATACGACTCATCCAGGTGTTTACACGACTGGTTAATTTATTATCTGGAAATGCTTTTGCTACCAACACAAACAATAGAAGTGCTGCAATTCCCATTCCGATAATGGAAAATAAATACTGCAACTTATACCTTCCTACGAAAACTAACATACAAACCATTGAAAACATTAAGGCTGCCGTTGAAAAGTTAGCCGGAAGAATTAATCCGATTACCCCGAAAACAGGCAACCATAATTCTATGAACGAAGATTTAAAAGTATATTCTTTATCTTCAATTTTCGCCAGATATCGTGCCACATAAACCATAAGCACAATAAAAGCAAAAGCTGAAGGCTGAAACGACACACCTACAAACGGAATTTTTAACCATCTACTTGCATTAGCCCCACCGATAGTTGTTCCTTGAAGCATCGTAAAACCAAGCAGAAGAAGCACAACTGGCATTAACCACCATGAAAAAGCTTTAAAATAATGATACGGCGTTCTGTGAACAAAATAGATAAAACAAAACCCAATAAAAACATGAACCAAATGCTTGATTAAATGTCCGACAATAGAACCATTCCCCACTACATACACAAGGTTTGTACTGGCACTGAAAACCGGCATAAAAGAAAATAACGAGAGTAAGGCAACAAATGCCCATATCCCTCTATCTCCTTTAAGTTTTCCTATTAGCTCTTTCATTTCCTTTTGAGTTTCTAAGTTGCTTAGCTACTATATATTTCTATAAATTTTGAACTGCGTTTTTGAATTGCTTTCCTCTGTCTTCGTAATTATCAAACAAATCAAAACTTGCACAAGCTGGTGACAACAATACTGTATCGCCTTTCTCAGCCATTTTTTGAGCAATTTTAACGGCTTCAGTCATACTGGTTGTTTCAACCAAAACATCAACCACATCGCCAAACATTTCTTTAATTTTAGTGTTATCAACTCCTAAACAAACAATTCCTTTTACTTTTTCACGAACCAAAGGCATTAATTCTGCATAGTCATTTCCTTTATCAACTCCTCCAACTATCCATACTGTAGGTGTCATCATACTATCCAACGCGTAAAAAGTAGCATTTACATTGGTTGCTTTTGAATCGTTTATGTATTGCACATTTTGAATTTTCAATACATTTTCCAAACGGTGTTCAACGCCCTGGAAATTTGACAAACTTTCACGTATGGTTTCCTTTCTGATACGCATCAATTGTGCTACCGTTGTAGCCGCCATTGCGTTTTTAACATTGTGTTTCCCTTGTAATGATAGTTCGTTGATTGGCATAGTAAATTCTTCGTTATTAATATTGATATGGATATTGTTGTTTTTTAAATAAGCTCCTTCTTTTAGTTCGTTTACTAATGAAAAAGGAATCTTTTTAGCTCTAATCTCGTTTTCAGACAACCACTTGGTTATTGCTTCATCATCACTATCGTAAATAAAATAATCGTCTTCTGTTTGGTTTTTGGTTATTCTGAATTTTGCTTGGATATACAAATTGTAATCGTAATTGTATCGATCCAAATGATCTGGGCTAATATTGGTCATTACAGCTATATGCGGACTATACGTTACAATTCCGTCCAACTGAAAACTGCTTAACTCCAAAACATAAGCTTCGAATTTATTCTCGGCAATTTGCCATGCATAACTTTTACCAATGTTTCCGGCAATACCAACGTTCATTCCGCCTTGTTTCAGTAAATGATGCGTTAACATTGTGGTAGTGGTTTTTCCGTTGCTTCCGGTTATTCCGACAGTTGTTACTTCAGCAAATTGACTTGCAAATTCTATTTCCGAAATAATAAGAACATTATTGCTTTTTAATTTTTTAACTATAGGCGACTTATCTGGAATACCTGGGCTCTTCATAACTACATCGGCATTCAGAATTAAATCTTCCGTATGTTGCTTTTCTTCCCAAGGAATTTGATTCAGAATAAGAACTTCTTTGTAATTGTTTTTAATTTCTCCAAAATCAGACACGAAAACGTCGTAGCCTTTCTTTTTTCCAAGAATGGCGGTACCTACACCACTTTCGCCTCCACCTAAAATAACTAGTCGCATATCTATCTAAGTTTTAAAGAAACTAATGAGAAAATTGCCAGCAAAATCGCCACAATCCAGAAACGTGTTACTATTTTACTCTCGTGATACCCTTTTTTCTGATAATGATGATGCAATGGTGACATCAAGAAAATTCGACGTCCTTCACCAAATCGTTTTTTAGTGTATTTGAAGTATGAAACCTGAATAACCACTGATAAATTTTCGGCTAAAAATATTCCGCACAATACTGGAATAAGCAGTTCTTTACGAACCGCTATGGCTAATACCGCAATAATTCCACCTATAGTCAAACTACCTGTATCACCCATAAATACTGAAGCCGGATATGCATTATACCAAAGAAATCCGATAAGCGAACCAACAAAGGCTGCGATATACACCGTCATTTCCCCAGAATTTGGGATATACATGATATTCAGATAATTTGAAAAAATAATATTACCCGAAACAAAGGCAAAAATACCGAGAGCGAGCACCGATATGGCAGACGTTCCTGCTGCCAAGCCATCGATACCATCGGTAAGATTTGCACCGTTGGATACTGCTGTAATAATGAAAATTACAACAGGAATGAAAATCAACCAAGCATAGTCTTTATAGTTATCACCTGTCCAAGCAAGCAATTCTGCATAATCCAATTCGTTATTTTTGAAAAAAGGGATAGTTGTTGCGGTCGATTTTTCTTCTTTAACTACCGAATTTACCACCGTTCCATCTTTAAAAATATTTGTTGTAGACGTATCGGTTCTAACCGTTACACCAGGATGGAAATACAAAACAGAACCAACAATTAAACCCAGTCCGATTTGCCCAATAACCTTGAAAATACCTTTTAATCCTTCTTTATCTTTTTTAAATATTTTGATGTAATCATCTACAAAACCAATTGTTCCCATCCAAATGGTTGTAATAATTAGCAATATCACGTAGATGTTATCTAACTTCGCTAATAAAAGCACCGGAATTAAGGTTGAAATAATTATAATAATTCCTCCCATAGTTGGTGTTCCAGCTTTTTGTGTTTGCCCTTCCAGACCTAACTCACGAACCGTTTCACCAATTTGTTTTTTACGTAAAAAATTGATGATTCGTTTTCCGAAAACAGTTGAAATCAATAAGGACAAAATAATTGCCAATCCAGAACGAAACGTAATGTATTGAAACACCCCAGTTCCTGGAACATCAAGTGCTTTATGTAAGTATTCGAAGAAGTAGTATAACATACTTTTGTCTTTTAAATTATTTTATTTTCCTAATTGATTCAATAATTCTTTAACGGTTTCCATATCATCAAAATCGTAACGAACTCCCATAATTTCCTGATAGGTTTCATGACCTTTACCAGCAATTAAAATGATATCGCCAGATTGTGCTAATTGGCACGCTGTTTTTATAGCTTGTTTTCTATCGATTATAGAAAGTGTTTTTTTGAAATGCTGACCTTCTACCCCTTTTTCCATGTCTTCGATTATGGCTTCCGGCTTTTCACTTCTGGGATTATCCGAAGTAAAAATGGCTTTATCACTCATCTCCGAAGCAATTTTTGCCATTATCGGGCGTTTCGTTGTATCGCGATCACCTCCGCAGCCAACCACTGTTATTAACTGCTCGTTTTTAGTGCGGATATCTTCAATAGTATTCAAAACATTTTCCAATGCATCTGGTGTATGAGCATAATCCACAATAGCGGTTATTTTAGATGGCGAAACAATAAACTGAAAACGACCTGAAACACTTTCAAGCTCACTCAGTAATCGTAACGCTTCTTGCTCTTCTAACCCTAACTGTAACGAAGCACCATAAATAGCCAGTAAGTTGTACGCATTAAAAGAACCAATCAACCGAACCCAAACTTCTTTATCGTTGATTTTAAGCAACAATCCCGACAATTGATTTTCTAGAATTTGCGCTCTATAATCGGCATACGATTTTAAAGCATAGCTCAATTTCTTAGCTTTTGTATTTTGAAGCATAATTGCTCCATTTTTATCATCTATATTGGTAATCGCAAAAGCCGTTTTTGGCAGATTGTCGAAAAAAGATTTTTTAACATCACGGTATTCTGCAAATGTTGCATGATAATCTAAGTGATCGTGTGATAAATTCGTAAAAATACCCCCTGCAAAATGTAAGCCTTCCGTTCTTTTTTGATGAATACCATGTGAACTCACTTCCATAAAACAAAATTCACATCCCACAGCAACCATCTCATTCAAATAATGATTAATGGTAAGAGAATCTGGTGTTGTATGTGTTGCTTTGTATTCGGTTTCATCAACCATAATTTTCACTGTAGAAAGCAATCCTACTTTATAGCCTGCATTTTTGAACAGCTGATACAATAAAGAAGCAATAGTAGTTTTACCATTGGTTCCCGTTACACCAACTAGTTTTAAATTATTCGATGGATTTTCAAAATAATTGGCAGCCATAAAAGCCAAAGCTTCATTCGCATTAGCAACTTGCACATACGTAATGCCTTCAACAGCTTCTGGAAGATCTTCACATACAATAGCCGTCGCACCAAGTTGAATGGCTTTATCGATAAAATCATGTCCGTTGGAAACCGTACCTTTAATGGCAACAAAAACATCTCCCGATACAATTTTACGAGAATCGAATTCAATTTTATTCACCTGCATGTCTGTTGAACCAACAACCGCATCAATATGAACTTTATATAATATGTCTTTTAAAACCTTCACGATAATTCCAATACTATTAATTGATTTTTACCAAAAACTTGCCCTGGTAAAATAGATTGTTTTTTTACTTTCCCAACACCTACAACTTTAACCTTCATCCCGAAGTTTTCCAGTAAAGCCACGGCATCCATTCCGCTCATTCCTCTAACATTAGGCACTGTATTTTCTTTCTTCTGAACCTTATCATAATACGTAGCGTAGTTAGCCTCTTGATCTTTATATTTTACATTCAACTGTTTGATTTCATTGGTTGAAGGAACATCAGTGAAGATTTTTTGAGCAATTCGTTTGAAAACTGGTCCGGCTACATCTGCTCCATAATATCCTGCAGCCACATTCGGCTTATGCACCACAACCACGCAAGAATACTTAGGCTCATCTGCTGGAAAGAACCCAACAAAAGATGAAGCATAATACATATCACCTTCACCTTTATGGTAATTCATTTGAGCCGTTCCTGTTTTTCCTGCCATGGAAAAATCTTTAGAATACAGCTTAGACCCTGTTCCTTTTTTTACCACGTTACCTAAAATCGCTTTAATTTTAGCCAAAGCTTCATCTGAACATATCTTCGGATTTATTACCTGCTTATCGAATTTCTTAATGGTTTTGTTCCATTCCTTGATTTCTTTAACAAATTGCGGTTTAACCATTTCTCCATTATTCGCCACAGCGTTGTATAATGTTAAGGTTTGAAGCGGTGTCATAGACACACCATAGCCGTATGCCATCCAAGGCAATGCGATAGCCGACCAACCTTTACCGCCCGGCTGCGGTATAAAGGGTTTTCCCTCACCTTTAAACGGCAATCCCAAAGGTTTATTCAATCCTAATCCGTTAAGACGATTGACAAATTGCTCCGGATTGTCTTTGTAATTTTCATAGACAGCCTGAACCAAAACTGTATTAGATGATACTTCGAAACCACGAGCCAACGAAATCTTTCCCCATCCCCCTTTATGCGAATCACGAACGTGTCTTCCTCTATAAGTTATATCTCCTCCTTTACAGTCGTACACCTTACTGGTATCCACTTTTTCGTCATCCAAAAGGGCTATCAAATCAACCAATTTAAATGTTGAACCTGGTTCGTGTGATTCTGCTACGGCATAATTAATCGTTTCGTAATAATTACCACTTTCCGAACGTCCTAAATTGGAAATTGCTTTTACTTCGCCGGTTTTGGTTTCCATAACCACCACACATCCGTGGTCTGCTTGATAATATTCCAACTGTTTTAACAACGCATGGTGAGCTATATCTTGAATGTAAACATCGATAGTTGAAATAATATCATATCCATCTCGAGGTTCAATCTCGTTATTATCGCTAATTGGTTTCCACTGACTCTTAGCAATTTTTTGCATCAATCGGCGACCGTCTTTCCCATTAAGATATTCGCCAAAAGCACCTTCAATTCCTACACGAGTACCTTTACCACTATCACTAAATCGCTCATACCCAATAGTTCGCTCTGCAATTTTTCCAATCGGATGTTCACGTACTGTTTTTTGTTCGGTAATCATTCCTCCTTTATAAGCTCCCAAATTGAATAATGGAAAACTCTTAATACGCATATATTCGGTATAACTAAGACGACGTGCTAAAAGAAAATACCTGCTTTTATTCGCTCTTGCTTTGCGCAATTCGGATTGAAAATGACCTGATGATTTCCCAAGAACCAAAGCCAATGAATCAGACAAAGGTTTGATGTTTTTTTCGAAATTTTCGGAAGATGGAGCAACCGCATCAAAACGGATTGTATAATTTGGAATTGAAGTAGCCAATAAACTTCCGTCAGCCGAATAGACATTCCCTTTATTTGCCGGAATGATAAAATTTTTAACCGTACGTTCTTTAGCTAGTTTTCTATAATACTCCCCTTTTACCCACTGAATGTTTGTCAGTTTTACAGCAACGAAAACAGCCATCACAAAAATTGCGAAGGCTACTAAATAAATTCTATATGAAATATTTTTGTTTTCTACTGCCATAATTTTTCGACAATACTTTTCTCTTTTTCAGTAACTTTTATTTTTTTAGGCGGAACCGATGACGGATAAATTTGTCGTGGCTCCATTTTTTTGGAAATGGTTGACTCCATTTTGAGTTCCATCAACTCCGACCTTCTATCTACAAACTCCGAACGCAATTCTTTAACCTCATTGGTAAGCTCTGTGATTCGATAGGTTTTTTGTTCATATCGATGTGAATTTGCTATCATCAACATTGCCAACAAAATCAAAAAGACAATGAATTTCCAATTTTTCAAGGCATCATCGTCAATTAAAAATTTTGCTTTCAACAAGCTGTACACACCACCCTTCATACCTTATTTTTTTTCAGCAATTCGCAACTTAGCGCTTCGAGCTCTACTATTTATAGCAATTTCTTCATCTGAGGGAACAATCATTTTCCCAATCAATTTAAAAGGAACTTCAAATCGACCAAAAAAATCGCGCTCCGGCTCACCTTCAAACATTCCGTTCTTCATGAAACGCTTAACCAATCTATCCTCAAGCGAATGATACGAAATCACACTTAATCGTCCTTCCGGTTTCAAAACCTCTAATGACTGCTCTAAGAATTCACGTAAAACATCCATTTCCTGATTCACTTCAATACGAATTGCTTGGTAGATTTGAGCCAAAATTTTATTACTCTTATGTGCCGGTAAAAATTTTACCAAAACCTTTTTCAACTGCTCGGTATTTTTAATCGGCTGATCTTTTCTAGCTATTACTATTGTATAGGCTATTCCTTTAGCTGTAGACAACTCACCATACTCTGCAAAAATTCTTCGTAAATCCAACTCTTCGTACTCGTTCACCACATGATACGCACTCAAATCTCCTTTTTGATTCATTCGCATATCCAATTCTGCATCAAAACGCGTTGAAAAACCACGTTCCGCTACATCAAACTGATGCGATGAAACTCCGAAATCTCCCAAAATTCCATCCACTTCCTTTACACCATGAAAGCGCAAATAGCGTTTTAGAAATCTGAAATTCTCATGAATCAAAGTAAAACGGCTATCGTCAATTGCATTAGCCAATGCATCTTCATCCTGATCAAAAGCAAACAACTTACCGTTGGGACCAAGTCGACTTAAAATTTCTTTCGAATGACCTCCACCTCCAAACGTAACATCCACATAGATGCCGTCAGGCTTAATATTTAGACCATCCACTGTTTCTTTCAACAATACTGGATTATGATATTCCATCGAAGTCATCGTTTAAATCACCCATTACTTCTTCAGCAAGAGATGCAAAATCATCATCTCCACCCGCAATAGATTGTTCGTATAAATTTTTATCCCAGATTTCAATAATATTAACCTTTGATGTCAACACTAAATCTTTTGAAATTCCAGCAAAATCAATCAAATCTTTTGTAATCAACAAGCGGCCCGCATCATCAATATCAACCATTTTAACTCCAGCCATAAACTTTCGGATAAAATCGTTGTTCTTTTTGTTAAAACGATTCAACTTATTAATCTTAATCATCATCAAATCCCACTCCGCTTTAGGCCATAACTCGACACACTTATCAAAAACAGAGCGTTTCAACACGAAACCAGACTCCAGTGAAGGCAACTGCTTTTTAAGCGGAGCCGGCACTAGAAGCCTACCTTTTGCATCGATTTTACACTCGTATGTTCCAATAATATTCGTCAAACGAAATAGATTTTGAATTGATTTACAGCAAAAGTACAGATTTTTTTACCACATTTTACCACAAATTCCCACTTTGTTGATAAGTTTTTACACATCAACCCAGTTTAGTAAGAAAATATGCTAATTCTCTCAACCTTAAGTATTAAAGAATATTTATAGATTTTCAAAAAAGACGAAGAATACAGCAAAACACCTTTCGTTTATAATACATTTTTTACGAAAAATAAATTTCGTTTTACAAATAGCTGTTTTTATAGAAAATCGGTGAATCTGTTGATAATTAGCCGCTTAAAAAAACCTGAATCAAAAAATGGCGGAAAGCAGTGGAGGTTTTTCTATTTCACAAATGAAAACTTCTATTTTATTAAGAAAATCATATATTTGTCACAATTTGATATTGGATACTTATACACCAAAAACACATGCTTAAAAAAGAGGGCAAATACAGTTATTTTGAAATCGGAGAAGGAACACCTATAATTATATTACACGGACTTATGGGAGGTTTGAGCAACTTTGATGGTGTTGCAAATTTCTTTCCAAAACATGGTTACAAAGTAGTAATCCCTGAATTACCTTTATATACCAACAATATTTTAAAAACCAATGTTAAAGCATTTGCAAAATTTGTAAAAGACTTTATTACGTATAAAGGTTTTGAAAAAGTAATTTTATTAGGAAATTCACTTGGCGGACATATTGCTTTATACCATACTAAAATGTATCCTGAAAAAATGGCTGGATTAGTCATAACAGGAAGTTCCGGTTTATATGAAAGCGCCATGGGCGAAAGTTACCCAAAGCGAGGTGATTACGAATACATTAAAAAGAAAGCGGAAGACGTTTTTTACGATCCGAAGATTGCCACTAAAGAAATTGTGGATGATGTTTACGCAACAGTTAATGACCGTATAAAACTTTTAAAGACTTTAACTATAGCCAAAAGCGCTATTCGTCATAATATGGCGAAAGATTTACCTAAAATGACGACACCTACTGGTATTATTTGGGGAAGAAACGATAAAGTTACACCGCCAGATGTTGCCGAAGAATTCAATAGATTACTTCCTAATTCTGATTTATACTGGATTGAAAAATGTGGCCATGCCGCGATGATGGAACATCCGGATGAATTTAACCGATTGATGTTGGAATGGCTTAAAAAATCGAATTTATAATTAAGAAGTTACAGGCAACTGTAACTTTTTTAACTTTATATAATATGAAAATTAATACTGCCGAATTTGTGATTAGCAATTCTGAAGTGAGTAAATGTCCGAAAGAACCTCTTCCAGAATACGCTTTTATTGGGCGTTCCAATGTTGGGAAGTCGTCTTTAATCAATATGCTGACCAATCATAAAAACTTGGCAAAAACATCTGGAAAACCAGGAAAAACACAGCTTATTAATCATTTTAAAATCAATTCAAATTGGTTTTTGGTTGATTTACCGGGTTATGGTTACGCTAGAGTATCTAAAAAAACAAAAGAAACTTTCCAAAAGTTTATCACTGATTATTTCGAACAACGCGAACAATTAGTTTGCGCATTTGTACTGGTTGACATACGTCACGAAGCCCAAAAAATAGATTTGGAATTCATCAACTATTTAGGAGAAACCGGTGTGCCTTTTTGCATTATTTTTACCAAAGCCGATAAGATTAGTCGTGGAAAAATAGACCAACATGTTGCCGCCTACAGAAAACAGCTTTTAGCCAACAACTGGGAAGAAATGCCGCAATATTTTGTTACTTCATCTACCGAAGAAACCGGAAGAGACACGCTGCTTGATTTTATAGATGGCGTTAATCAAGATCTTTTTAAAAACAATAATTTATAAAAAAAGGGTTCACTAAGTGAACCCTTTTTTTATTTCTTTAAATCAAGTTTTTCCGCAAAATAGTCGCAAAAATCACGCATGGTTGCCGTCATTTTTTCATCTTCGGTAGCCCGGTGAAAAGTATCAGCCATTGCCACAAGAGTTTGGTGGAAAAACACTTTCATTTCATCCACAGGCATATCTTTGGTCCATAAATCAATTCGAAGTGTTTCCTGTGTATTGCTATCCCAAATTGAAAGCAACATAGCTTTAGCTTGTTCAGCATTTACACCACCATCTTTAGCAGTCCAATATAGTTTTTCGGGTACGCGGTTTTCGTCTAATTCGACAGTTAATTTTATTTCGGATTTAATTGACTTTGACATTATTTTTTAGGTTTGTATTTAGAGTTATCAAAAATTTCTTTAGCGTCGGTTGCTAACATTTTTTGCAACGGAACATCGTTATTTTTCATATACGAACGAACAATTTGCCATCCTAACCATTGTCCAACACGCCCAGGCGATTCGTTATCGATTTCCAAATAGAACTTAGAATATGGCCCAATGGCTATAAAACGCTGCATGAGTTTTACATCGGTATCATACAATAATTTATTATTAATGAAATACTTCCACATTTCACTTTCGTTTTCTTCACACCATTTTAATTGGTCATCAGTATATTCGATTTTAGCCGCATCTGTAGTTTCCGGAATTAAAACATCTTTTAAATACAATTCTTTTCCAAAATAAATCATTTGCGCCAACAATGTTCTATCGGTTGGTGGAGCAATTTTACCTTGGGAAAAACTCGAAACCAAATCCGGTAGCATTTGAGATGGTTCGAAACCTTGGCGTTGGTATTTTGGAAACCCTTCGTAAAAACGGTGGTCTTTACCTAAATAGGTATCTAACGAAATCAAAACCAAACTATCGGCATAAATAGCTTTAGCATCGGTATCTACTTCCGAAATCAACGTAATTACTTTTGGTGTAGCATATTCTGGAAAATAATACTGAACATGCTTAAACATTTGCTCTAAGCCCTTTTCAAAAGACGAATTGTCTGGGAATTTTTTTTCAACCTCAGTATACAACTCTTTTAAAATAGGGTTATTTAGTTTATTTGTCCAAACCGTATCTGGATTACCTGCCGGAAAGAAAAACGGAAATTTCTCTTTAAGCTCTGGCAAATCTTCAGGCTTCGACTCATAAAAAAGTTTATCAAAACGTTCTATTTTTACTTTTACAGGAATAGCTTCAACAGCTTCTGTAACTTTATCGTCCTTCTTACAAGAAACTAAAAAAGTAAAAACAGCAAAAAGCAAAAAACACTTCTTCATATCTTTCATCAAAAATTTATACTTTTATCGCAACAAATTTGCGCAAATATACGCTACAGTTTTATAAAATCTTCATAAATAATTATGGCAACTTCCAACTCTTTTCAAGCAGACAAAATAAATACTCATATTGTAAATTGGTTAAAAGATTATGCAACTAACGCAAAAGTAAAAGGTTTTGTTGTTGGAATATCTGGCGGAATCGATTCGGCATTAACCTCAACATTATGTGCTCAAACTGGCTTACCTACATTATGCGTAGAAATGCCCATTCATCAACATCATTCCCAAGTATCGCGAGGTGAAGAGCATATAAAGCAACTCAAACATCGTTTCCCTAACGTAACCAGTACAATAGCCGATTTAACTCCAGTATTTGAAACTTTTAAAACGGAAGTACCATCATCGGAAAACGAAGCCGTTTTGAATCTAACTCTTGCTAATACTCGTGCTCGTTTACGCATGACGACTTTATATTATTTTGCCGGATTAAACAGTGCTTTAGTTGCTGGTACCGGTAATAAAGTTGAAGATTTTGGTGTTGGCTTTTTTACAAAATACGGAGATGGCGGTGTAGATGTTAGTCCGATTGCCGATTTGGTTAAAAGCGAAGTTCGATTACTCGCTAAATTTGTTGGTGTACCGCAAAGCATTTTGGAAGCAAAACCAACAGATGGCCTTTTTGGTGACGACAGAAGCGACGAGGATCAATTGGGCGCTAGTTACGACGAATTGGAAATTGCTATGGAAGCTTTGGAAAACGGCAAAACAGAAGCCGATTTTACAGGACGCGATCTTGAAGTTTTCAAAATATACAAACGCTTAAATACTATAAATCAGCATAAAATGAATCCGATACCTGTTTGCCATATCCCTAAAGATTTGAAATAAATTTCTTTCATTGATTATCAGTTATTTATATTTTTTTTAGTAATTTTACAGACTATTACTATTAAAAATTTCGTGAAATGATAAGAGTATGTTTAGCCGACAATCATCCAGTGGTACACCACGGAGTTAGATCCTATTTTAAAGACAATTCTAGCGTCAATTTTGTAGGAGTGGTAAGTAATTTAGACGATTTAGATGAATTACTAAAAAGAAAAGATGTTGATGTTGTGGTTTTGGATTTGGAATTGGAAGGATTAACCAGCATCAATGTAGTAAAATCTTTAATTAAAGAATATTCCGATACACGTTTTGTAGTTTTCACCAATTTAGGCGAGCAAATTTATGCTCCAAATGCCATTAAGGCCGGTTTTTCTGCGTATGTACACAAAAATTCAAGATTAGAAGATTTAGAGAATGCCATCAAAAAAGTAAACGAAGGAAGTGTTGTTTTCAGCGAAGCTGTGAAGAAAAATTTGGCTTTATTGAACAAAGGAAAAAAATCCGATCGTTTATACCGCAAGCTTTCTTCTAGAGAAATTGAAGTATTACGCTATTTAAGTGACGGTAAGAAAAACAAAGAAATTGCCAAGCTTTTAAACCTTAACGAAAAAACTATCAGTACTTATAAATTAAGATTACTTACAAAATTACACGTAACCAATCTTGTAGATTTGGTTAACAAAGCAAAAGCTTTAGAAGTGGTTTAATGATATCGTGACATTACCCTTCCTAACTTAGACGAGAATGAATTAATCAGTTTGTAATATTCCATTGCCATAGAAAGCGTTTCGGAATTATCTGCATCTGTTTCAGTAGACAAACTGTTTTTCAATTCTTCGATAAGTTTATCCACTAAAAACCAACGTAATGTTAGTATCGTTTCAGAAACATACTGACTTATTGTTTGGTTTTTTTGTTTTACTATGATTTGTTTCGCTTCCCAATTGTGCAACAAATCACGTTCTTCTTCCATTAAAATATGTGTAACTTCCTGAGCTAATTCTGGTTCCAATCGCATTAAATACTGTTCCAATTCGAAGGTTTCAGTTTGATGGAAATAATTTATCAAATCATTATAAATTGCGCGAAACATTGGATTTGCCAACTCCACTTCATCTTCTTGTAAACTCAGATATATTCTCTGATATACTTTATACGGATTAACTTCTTTTACTTCACCTACTTCGCCGTCCTCATTCGTTTTCAAAAGCACATCTTCAAATTCTTCTTCGGTAGCTCCATATAACAACAAAATCTCGATTATTTTACGTTCCAATTCGTAAAGCACATCGATTTTAGTGTTCAATTGTAAATTTTCATTCTTTACAACCTCAAAAGCTTTTTGCTCCGTTTTAAGTTTTTTACCTGCTTCATGAATATCTTTCTGAACAAGCTGCGCCAGTGTATTGAATAATACATCTTCGGAAATATCCATAATTCGGGAACATTCCTGAATATAAATTTCCCTTTTAATCTTATCTGGAATTTTGGAAATACTGGCCACCATATCCCGAATAAGTTCGGCTTTCTTGATAGGGTCGTTTTTGGCTTCTTTCATCAACAACGATGCTTTGAACTGAATAAAGTCCATTGCATTATCATTAAGATAAGCCACTAATTCATCATACGGGGTTTTCTTCGCAAAACTATCGGGATCGTCACCATCTGGAAACGTACAAACTTTTACATTCATACCTTCTTCCAAAATTAAATCGATTCCTCGAATAGACGCTCGCAAACCAGCCGCATCACCATCAAAAAGCACCGTAATATTTTTTGTAAGTCGGTTTACCAAACGAATTTGGTCTGGTGTTAAAGCAGTACCTGAAGAAGCCACAACATTTTCAATTCCAGCTTGGTGCAACTGAATCACATCGGTATACCCTTCTACCAAAAAACAGTTATCTAACTTTGCAATGGCTTGTTTTGCATGATAAATCCCGTACAAAACTTTACTCTTGTGGTAAATTTCACTTTCGGGAGAGTTGACATACTTAGCCGCCTTTTTATCATTGGTTAGAATTCGACCACCAAATCCCAAAACACGTCCCGACATACTCTGGATTGGAAACATCACACGGCCTTTAAAACGGTCGAATTGTTTATCATCTTTAACAATTGTAAGCCCCGTTTTATCAAGATATTCCAATTTATACCCTTTCCCGAGCGCTTCCATAGTAAAAGCATCCCAAGCTTCAGGCGAATATCCTAATCCAAATTTCTCGATGGTATCTTTGGTAAACCCGCGCTCTTTAAAGTAGGAATATCCAATTGCTTTTCCTTCATCGGTATTAAGCAAGTTTGAATGGAAATAGTTGCGAGCAAATTCTGAAACCAAGTACATACTTTCTTTTTCATTGGCTTCGGCTTTTGACTCATCGGTTTGCTCGGTTTCTTCAATTTCGATATTGTATTTTTTAGCCAAATACCGAATAGCTTCCGGATACGAAAAATGCTCGTGTTCCATCAAAAAAGTAACTGCATTACCGCCTTTTCCGGAACTGAAGTCTTTCCAGATTTGCTTAACAGGCGAGACCATAAAGGAAGGTGATTTCTCGTTCGAAAACGGACTCAAGCCTTTTAGATTGGAACCTGCACGTTTTAATTGCACAAAATCACCAATTACCTCCTCAACACGGGCGGTTTCAAATACGGTTTCTATGGTGCTTTGTGAAATCAAAATGTTTGTTTTGTAAGGTTCAAATATACAACTTGCAACCTGAATTCAACAAAAAACCTATTCGCTTTACACGAATAGGCTTTTCTAATTATGTTAAACGTATTTAATTAAAATCGAAACGCAACCCGAAAGACAGATTATTTTGATCTATTGCATTGTTTTTAAACAACGGATTCAAATCGTATTTAGCGTATAAACTTACCTGACCGTAACCAATGTATGAGCTTAAACCGTAGTTAAAATCGGATACATTAAAATCTCCTTTTTGTTTTACTTTGATTTTTTGGTCGTTTTCTTCATATTTTAAAATCTGCTTCGATTTTACTTTTACACCGGCATAACCTCCAATTCCTAAACGAAAAGATTGGTGTGTTCTAAAATACGTATTCCCATCTTTATCGGTTTTCTTTGGTGTAAAATCGAACTCCAAATGAACCGGAGCAGTTAAGTATACATTTCTGAAACGTGATTCGTTGAAATTTGTAAATCCTTCAACCAAATCGGTTTGATTATCGTTCTTAACAAAATAACGATTATCCGTTGGTCGTAAATTGTTATACATAACCGACAAACCATATTTTGCGTGCAATAAATTATAATTTTTAAAAATTCGCGTGTTATACGTTAATCCCCATTCATAAAAATGCGAACCCCAAACACTAAAATTCGAATCGTTTAAACTTTCCTTTTCGGCAATCACATTATTTAACCCAAAAGCAAAAACAAATTGTGATGTTGTTCGTTTAGAAAGACGTTTCATTTTATCTTCTTGCCCGTTGTACACCTTCATAGCCGCAAGATTAATTTCGGTACGATTAGCTCCAATTGAATCTCTTGAACCCCCTAAAACAATGGAAGTACCACCACGTTTATTTGTCTTTTCATATTCTACCTTACCATCTACTTTATCTTTAACCAATTGCGACAACTTTTGCTCTTGTAGTGCTACTTTCGTTTCGATATTTTTAGCACGTAGCGTTGCAGCATTTATTTTTTTATCATTGGCTTGCTCTTTCGAAATTTCTTTATTTGCCAATTGCTTGTCGATTGCTTCAACCTCTTTCTTTAGTTCGTTTTTTTCATTTGTTGTGATTTTTTCAATCTCTGAGGCAATAGCTCTGGCTTTTTCTTCAAATGAAATTGGTTTTTGGTTTTTACCTTTTACAACTCCCGTTTCCACTATCGAATCATCTACAATTTCGATATTAACTTTATCAAACCAGATTTGCCCTGTTCCATCCAATAAAACGCCATAGGATATTAAAGATGCATCGGCAGGAATAAATAGCACAACTTCATATTTAGTCCAATCGGTAGTCCCTTTTATAGCTCTTGGATGCATATTATCGAAAGCTAAAATTTTATCGTAAAAATTCACGCGCATCCATAGTCCTGCCCACGATTCAACATTTTCGGTTTTAACAGAACAACTCATTTTTACCATTTTTCCACGATAAGCATCCGGATTAATTCGTTGCATTAAGGTTCCAAAACCAGCAATTTCATTGGCAACTGATTTAATGGTATACACATCTTTCCGGTCGGTAAAAAGTTTTTCTTCTCTTTCCATGACATACCTATCCGATTTTGTTCCTTCATTAATCCAAGTTGACTCTTTATGAATAGAATCGGTCTCTTGCGCATTAAGTTTGCTTATGAAACTTACTAGCACCACTACGGAGTAAAAAATAATTTTTTGCATAACTGTTCGTTTTTTAACTGATGATTTATTTTTGATTTGATGATTGTTCGTAATTTCTATTAACCAAAGCCGATTTTACTTCGTTAAAATTTCGTTTTAATTTATCGAATGTGCTTTCGCGATATTCCTCACTGATTTCAGTTTCTACAGATGACAAAAGAGAATTAGCATCAACTTTAACTGTGCTTTTATGATTCTTGGAACTTGGCATTGAGATTTGCTCTTGCTTGTTTTCTTCTACAGCGGTTAATAATTTTTCGGCTGAAATAAATTTTAACTCGTTAGTATTCTTAGCCTCTAGCTCTTTATTATTTTGTTTGTTTTCTGCTATACTTTCGTTTGAAACTTCAATGTTTTTACCCTTATTATTGTTTTTTGGGTATGAAATCACGTTGTGGTTTTTTTCTGTTGTACCATTTTCTATTGCAGCAACCTTTTCGTTTTCGTAACCTTTAGTATGCAATGAACTTTCATTTATCTCTTGAGCATCAATTGTTTTTTCTTGAGGTGCTTTTTCTGTAGTAACAACATTGTTTTCATTAGAAATCACCTGCTCCGGATTAGCATTTATCATCCAAAAACCGAAGCCAAGTACAAAAAGCAATGAAGCTGCAACGTAATACCAGGCAACCGTTTCCTTTTTTGGTTTTTCGGCAACCGACAACATGGCATCCAGTCTATCCCATGCGGCTTGAGAAGGCTGTATTTCTCTATCGTTCAATTTTTTCTTGAACTGTTCTTCTAGATTATTCGGTTCCATTCTCATAATTTTTTAGTTTATAAATTTGATGTTGGAGCATTTTACGTGCGTGAGACAATTGTGATTTTGAAGTTCCTTCACTAATACCAAGCATTTCTGCAATTTCCTGATGTTTGTAGCCTTCAATTGCATATAAGTTAAACACCATTCGATAACCATCTGGTAGATTGTCAATTAAAAATTGGATATCTTCAACCGAAAACTGACTTTCCACATTATTATATCGTTCTTCAAAATACGTTTCGTCTTCGGCGAATTTCACATGCTTCTGCACTCTTAAAAACGATATGCATTCGTTCACCATTATTCTTCGAATCCAACCTTCAAAACTTCCTTTATGTTCAAAAGATTTCAAATTCCCAAAAACTTTCATAAAAGCAGTAATCATAACATCTTCCGCTTGTTGTACATCTTTAATATACTGTCGGCAAACGCTTAACATTTTAGGCGAAAATTTAGAATATATTTTTTGCTGAGCATGTCGGTTATTTTCGACAGCCAACCGAATAATTTCTTTTTCGTCTTGATGTAAGTTGATTACTTTCATTTAAGAGCTTTAGACTTCTTAGAGTATTAGAAATTCAGATTGAACGTACTTTCAGAACCTGACTTCTATTAGCATAGACGATTGAAGTTGAAAAATAGTTGCATGTAGGGTGAAAAAAAAATTAAATTTTTCTTTCAATAACATAATTCACCATAAGTATTAGTGAATTTTTATAGGTAGAGTCGGGGAAGTTTTGAATAAGTTGCAAGGCTTCTTGCTGAAATTGAATCATTTTTTGTTCCGCATAACCCAGTCCGTTTTTATCTTTTACGAACTGAATCACTTCGCGAACTCGTTTTTTGTCTTTATTATGATTTTTTACAGAATTGATTACCCAACTCTTTTCTTTAGCCGAACAGTTGTTTAACGCATATATTAAAGGCAAAGTCATTTTTTGCTCTTTAATATCAATTCCCGTTGGTTTTCCGATAGCATCATCCGTATAATCGAATAAATCATCTTTAATCTGGAACGCCATACCAATAAGCTCTCCAAATTTTCGCATACGTTCCACTACTTCGGCATCTTCCGGTTTTACAGCGCAAGCCCCTAAAGAACAACAAGCAGCAATTAAAGTTGCCGTTTTTTGACGGATGATTTCGTAGTAAATATCTTCTGTAATATCTAATCGCCGTGCTTTCTCAATTTGAAGCAATTCGCCTTCGCTCATTTCACGAACAGCAACGGAAATAATTTTTAATAAATCGAAATCGTTATTATCTATAGAGAGTAGCAATCCTTTAGACAGCAGGAAATCACCCACTAAAACTGCAATTTTGTTTTTCCATAAGGCATTGATGGAGAAAAAACCACGACGATTGTTACTATCATCGACCACATCATCGTGAACTAGAGTTGCGGTGTGAATTAATTCAATTACCGCCGCACCACGAAATGTTCTTTCATTAACCGAACCGCCCGAAACCATTTTAGCGGTTAGAAAAACAAACATAGGTCGCATTTGTTTTCCTTTACGATTTACAATGTAATGCGTTATTCGATTAAGCAGTGCTACTTTGGAAGACATTGAATCGCGAAACTTTTTTTCAAAAAGTTCCATCTCATCGAGTATAGGCTGCTTTATTTGTTCAACGATTTTCATCTTATCAGATACTATTTATCAAACGTATAAGATGGAACTCGTGTTTTTCCAAAACAGCTAAACGATATGTAAGTGGGGCTAGTTTCATCTGCTTCAAATATAACGAAATTCGCGCAAAAATTAAGCTTCTTTATTAGCCAACTGACCACAAGCCGCATCAATATCTTTTCCTCGGCTTCTTCGCACTTTTACCACTATATCATTTTTCTCTAAAGCCATAATATACTCTTCAATTGCTTTAGGAGATGCTTGCTGAAATTGACCATCGTCAATTGGGTTATACTCAATTAAATTAACCTTACAGGGTACGTATTTGCAAAATTTAACCAAGGCATCAATCGATTTCTTATCATCGTTTATTCCTTTCCAAACCACATACTCGTATGTAACTTTACTCTTTGTTTTTTTATACCAATACTCTAAAGCCTCACGCAATTCGGTTAGCGGAAAACTTTGGGTAAACGGCATTATTTCGTTACGAATTTCTTCGATTGCCGAATGAAGCGAAACAGCCAATTTAAACTTTACCTCATCATCGGCCATTTTTTTAATCATCTTTGACACTCCAGACGTTGATACCGTAATTCGTTTGGGAGACATTCCTAATCCTTCTGGGGATGTAATCTTGTCAATCGCTTTCATTACATTGGGATAGTTCATTAATGGCTCTCCCATTCCCATAAAAACGATATTGGATAATGGACGATTGTAATACAAACGACTTTCACTATCGATGGCAGCAACCTGATCGTAAATTTCATCCGGATTTAAATTACGCATTCGTTTTAACCTTGCCGTAGCACAAAAATTGCAATCTAAGCTACAACCAACCTGACTGGATACACAAGCCGTTGTTCTGGTTTCTGTGGGTATTAAAACAGATTCCACAATTAAATCGTCATGCAAACGAACTGCGTTTTTCACGGTTCCATCGGAACTTCTTTGCATTGTATCAACCTTAATGTGATTGATTACAAAATTTGCTTCTAGCATATCTCGAGTATGTTTGGATATGTTGGTCATATCCTCAAATTTATGAGCACGTTTGCTCCACAACCATTCATAAACCTGGTTTCCTCTAAAAGCTTTGTCTCCGTTAGCCACAAAAAAATCGCGAAGTTGCTCTTTGGTTAACGCTCTAATATCTTTTTTCTCCGTTTGCATGGCGCAAAGTTACTTACATTTTATGAATTTGATTGTTGCGTTATTTGTAAATTTGTAAAAAACAAGATTATGCACTTTATATCGGAAGCTTTAGAAGATTATGTAGCCGTTCATTCGGAAAACGAACCAGAATTATTAGCACGACTCAACAAAGAAACGCACCAAAAAATATTGCAACCCAGAATGTTAAGCGGTCATTTTCAAGGACGTTTTTTGAGTATGATTTCTAAACTAACGCGACCTACATCCATACTTGAAATAGGAACCTATACGGGTTATGCTGCTTTGTGTTTGGCCGAAGGATTAACCGAAAAAGGCACGTTAGACACCATTGACAATAACGAAGAATTATATGATTTTCAGCGCAAATATTTCGATGCATCACCTTGGGCAACTCAAATTCACCAACACTTAGGTAATGCTTTAGAAATTATTCCGAGTTTAAATAAAAAGTTTGATTTGGTATTTATTGATGCCGACAAAGAAAATTACATCAATTACTTCAATATGATAGTACCGATGATGAACCAAGGTGGATTAATTTTATCGGACAATGTTTTATGGAGTGGGAAAGTTTTGGAAGAAGTGAAAGCCAACGACAAAAGCACAAAAGTTTTACTGGAATACAACGAAATATTAAAAAACGATTCGAGGGTAGAAACCGTTTTATTACCTATACGAGATGGTTTAACAATGAGCCGAGTTTTATAAAAAAATCCCGATTTCTAAATCGGGATTTTTTTATATGCTATCAGGAAAATATTTCGCCCTGTAATGATTGTATATTTTTGAAAACCCATAACCCGCTATTGCACCAAACAAATATCCTGAGAGAATATCACTTGGAAAATGTAATCCTAAATAAATTCTGCTGTACGCAAAAATCAAAGGGAACAAAAAAAGTAAAAAGGCAAATCGGAAATACTTTTTAAGAATTGCAAATACAAATACAGTAGCTGCCATAGAATTGGTTGCATGTCCTGAAAAATAGCTAAACGTATCGCTGCATTTTACAATTCGAATAATATCTTTAAGCTCATCGTCCTTGCAAGGTCGTAAACGCTGAACATTATTCTTAATAAGATTAGTAAACTGATCGGTGAAAAGAATCATTACTGCAATTGAAACTACAACTAACAGTAAATGTTTCCATCCCAATTTCTTATACAAAAGGTAAAAAATTACTAGAAAAAAAGGAGTCCAATGCAATTGTTTGGTTATGAAAAGCCATAAACCATCATATTGTTCTGAACCTAACCCGTTTAAAAAAACTAAAAGCTGCTTATCTAAATCAATTATTTTATCCAAAACTACATTTGTCTTTTAATTGGACCGGTTAGATCATCTATATCATCTTTGGCCTTTTCTATTTCTCTATTAATTTCCGAAGTTAAATCGATTTGGCCCATTGTGTTTAGTTCCTTCAAATCGTTCATTTCGGCACTTTTTTGAATTTCATTTTTAATATCGTTCGTTGCATTTTTAAGCTGAGCCATACCCTTCCCCAGCGTTCGAGCAATTTCTGGGATGTTTTTTGACCCGAACATCATCAAAGCGGCTAAAATAATGAGAAAAATTTCCCCTCCTCCAATTCCAAACATAATTTACTAATTTACTAATTGTAAAGTCACAAAGTTACAAAGTTTTCGATAGGATAGTGTTATCAAAAACCAAAAAGACCATCCTTTTTAGATGGTCTTTCTTTTTTATTTTCCTTGAGACAATTCGTCAAATTTTGATTTTACTTCTTCTTTTGGCCACATGTTATTGGTTACATCGATATCGGCAGTTTCCAACTTAGGATCTAACTGAATCTTTTTGATGGGTTTGTCGGTTGCAAAAACACGTTTTGCCGTATCATTCCCTTTGCGCCAAATTTGAACTGGGAAGTTATAATTTTCGGTTGTACCGTCTTCAAATTGTAATTCTACAATAATTGGCATCATCATACCACCCGGTTTATCGAATTCAACTTCATAAAAGTAACGAGGCATTTTAAAATCTTTCTTTTCATTAAGCGTTAATTTTGCCATATACTCGTTTAACACTTTTACATCTTTGATTTCAAGAGGCTTTTTCATGGTGCTCTTATAGTCTTCAGAACCTTCAGAGACCATATATACCATTGGTTGACCGTCACTAATTTTTCTACCTCTTCTGTTAAATTGTTCTGTCACTTTTTTAGTTGGATTTTCCGAAACAAAATATTGTTTTACCTCTTTAATTCCAATATCAACATAATCAGTAGAATAGAACCAGCCTCTCCAGAACCAATCTAAATCTACAGCCGAAGCATCTTCCATAGTCCTAAAGAAATCCTCTGGAGTTGGGTGTTTGAATTTCCAACGCTGAGCATACGTTCTAAAAGCATGATCAAATAAATCGTGTCCCATAATAGTTTCACGTAATATATTTAATCCTGTTGCTGGCTTCGAGTAACCATTAGCTCCAAAATTGTATATCTGCTCTGAATTGGTCATGATTGGCTCCAAATATTTTTGATCACCGCTCATATAAGGAACAATTTTAGCTGCAGGGCCTCTACTTGATGGGAAATTTTTATCCCAACTTTGTTCGGTAAGATATTCTAAAAACGTATTCAAGCCTTCATCCATCCATGTCCATTGACGCTCATCGGAATTCACTATCATTGGAAAAAAGTTATGTCCAACTTCATGAATAATTACTCCCATCATACCATATTTCACACGGTCACTAATAAACCCTTTCTCATCAGGACGTCCATAATTCCAGCAAATCATAGGATATTCCATACCTTGATCTTCTGCAGAAATAGAAACTGCTTTAGGATAAGGATAATCGAAAGTATAACTCGAATAACTTTTTAAAGTATGCGCCACAACCCGTGTTGAATATTCACCCCAAAGCGGATTCGCTTCTGGAGGATAGCATGACAATGCCATAACCGAATTTCCGTTCGCTAATTTCACAGCCATTGCGTCATAAATGAATTTTCTAGACGTTGAAAATCCAAAATCACGTACATTAGTAGCTTTAAATTTCCATGTTTTTTTATTGGTAGCAAAACCTTTAGATGCCGCCTCAGCTTCAGCTTGTGTAACAATTACAACAGGCTTATCATACGTTTTTTCAGCCAATTGATATCTTTTAACTTGCTCTGCGGTATAAACTTCATTTCTATTTTGCAATACTCCGGTTCCTTCCATGACGTGATCGGCAGGAACAGTAATATTTACTTCAAAATTTCCAAAAGGTAAGGCAAACTCCCCTGAGCCCCAAAATTGCATATTTTGCCATCCTTCAACATCGTTATAAACAGCCATTCTTGGATAGAATTGTGCAATTACATATAAATTGTTTCCATCTTTATCAAAATGTTCGTAACCCGAACGACCTCCATCAACCATATAATTGTTGATGTTGTACCACCATTTTATCGAAAAAGACACTTTTTCACCTTTATTTAAAGGTTTATCCAAATCGATACGCATCATGGTTTGGTTAATTGTGTAGGACATCGGTGTTCCTTTAGCATCTTTAACATACTCTATATTGAAACCACCGTCAAACCCTTGCTCCATAAATCGTTTGGTAAAACCTCCTGCAGATAAGGCGGCATCCATACGTTGGTTTTGTACCAAATCGGATTGCCCGTTTCTTTTTTTCTGATTTTGATCCAGTTGAACCCAAAGATACGTTAACGATTCGGGTGCATTATTGGTATATGTTACCGTTTCTGTACCATACAGTTTTGTATTTTTATCATCCAATTCAACATCAATTTTATAATCGGCTTGTTGCTGATAATATGCAGGACCAGGAGCTCCCGAAGCCGTACGATACGAATTAGGAGTTGCCATTTCACGATACATTTGACTAAATTTATTAGTATCGTAATGACCAGGTTCACGTTTTTTTTCTGTTGTATTTGATTCTTGTGCTAAAGCCAACATTGGCATAGCCAAAGCCACTAAAGAAAATACAGATACAGACTTTTTCATATTTCTATTTTTTATTTGTCAAAAATCTAAAACTCCACTCAATTCCGTATCAGTCAACAAAAGACTCTTTTTGTTACCTTTTAAATTAACATGAATTATATTTTGTTGATCGGAATAGGTTTCTGTGAGTATTGCATTGTACACTTCTAGGGAAGTTATTTTTTCGGAAACAGGTGTAGTTAAATAAAAAATCATAACGTTATCTTCGGCTTCTTTTCCTAAAAAAGTAAGCTTTCTCGAGATTCCGTTAACTTTAATTTGAAAGTTTTCAAAAAGATACTTTTGAAGCAATTCATTAGCATCCTTGGTTTCTTTGGGAGTTGCCAGATATAATTTTTTCTTACTTCGCTTTTCGATAGCTTTTTCAATATCGTCGGTAAAGATTCGGGCAGTAATTTGAATTTCCTTTTTTTTGCCTGAATATTCTATTTGATATACTCCAACATAGAATTTATGCACCGCAAAAGCAGTTAGGCTCAAGAAAAGCATTCCAGTTAGAACTAAGCAAAAAAACTTCTTCATTTTTCAAATGTAAAAAAAGAAAATAATCATTTTTTAATTTTATGATATTCTTCACTTTTTTTTATCAATTTGTCAATTAATTGAAATTCATTCCTCGGATTGAGCAATCCTCTTGACTGCGAACGCTCTTCGTCACAAAAACTCAAAAATAATTCTATTTCATCCGGTTTTAGCATAAGGGTTTCAATAAAAAAACGCTCTGAAAAACGCTCCTTTACTGCATCAACAAAATTTTGTTCCGTATTATATTCAATTTTTTGAGCTGGCTTTGATTTCTTTTTAAATAACCCTTTAGTCAACATTTTACCAATTAAAACAAAATTAATTCCAGTTAGGGAACTTTCGGTTTGAGGCATAACGCTTTTTACGTTTTGAGCTAAAACACCAGAAGCTCCATGGGTTGTTTCAGTAGTTGAAGAACTTTTAAAATTTAAACTTACCGTTTTCACTTTTAAATTTTTACTATCGGCATCTAGATTTCCTGTTAATGTGTATGGATAAACAACTAATTCATCTAAATGATTTACCCTAACATGAAGACGTATTTTTAAATCCGGATCTATCATATGGCCATACCTTATAACAAGCACCGATGATTTGAAAGAAACACCACTAAAAACCAAAGTATCACTTTCTTTTACATTAATACTAAATTTTCCGTTAGTGTCGGTTTGAGTTTTAAATTTTGATGAAACATTTTCGACCGAAACATTTTCCACTTCAAGCGAATCTGAAACAATGATTCCTGAAATTTTTTCTCGCTTGATAATATCTTGTGAAAACCCAAAAGTGCTCAACAAAACAAATAAAAGTACCAAGCTACTTTTCATGTTGTAGAATTTGGTTGTATTCTGTCGATAATTCGCTCAACAAAAAAGCAGTAAGAGTTTTGTTTTTTGCATTCACAGCTCTAACAACACTTTCTTTTTCTGAAACATATACCACAAAACCATTAACATATTCATTCGGAATATGAAATTGGTTTACATAATCTTCTTCCGAAAACATGTCGAATAACTTTCGCTGAATGGTTTCAATGCGTTCAATTGCTATATTTTTTTTAAGCTCTTTGGTTTTACCACTAATAGCATTGATAATTGCATCTACCGAAACCAATCCCGAACCTGTGTTTGCTGTATAATACTTGCGTTCAGCTGGAGTATACAAGCGCACTTTACGAGGAACAATTCCTAAACTAACCGCATCAATATTGCTTTTATTAACTACAACTTCATTTAATTCTGTTATAGCTGCGGTCATTTTTACTACAAACGGAAAATATTCAAAATCTTCTTTTTCGATTGCTATTACTTTGGTATTGAGTTGAACCGATGACAAAACTAATGTATCGCCAGTACTAGCATTAATTGAAAACTCACCATGAGAATTGGTTACCGCTTCTTTTTTAGACGTTTTGTTTACTACATTTATATTCTGCAAATCGGTAACATTCGCCACAACTTTACCTTTTATCATTCTTATGTTTTGTCCGTAAACAATCGAACTCATGATTCCTAAAAAAAATAACATCTTAATTTTCATGGCCGATACGGTTTTGATATTCTACAGCAAGTTGTGTCAAAGTAAAAGCTATCAACGTTTTATTTTTACGCAAGAACGCATTAGCCAGTTCATAATTTTCAGAGGCAAACACCTTAAAACCATCTACATACTCAGGTTTTATTTTTAATTCTTTGACAAAATACAAATCATCATACATAGTTGTAAGCTCTTGTTTAAGGTGCTCCGAACGCTCAACTTTAATCTCTTTTTTTAGCCGATTCGTCTTACCATTAATTTTATTTAATATAGGATCAAAAGGCATACTACCTCCTATAATATTCAAAAGATGTATTGGTTTGAAATCTCCTGCCGTTTTTAAACGTCGTTCTGAAGGTGTTAGCAGTTTTCCTTTTTTTGAAACAATACCAAGGCTTACCGCATCAATTGCACTTTCTTTGACAACAACTTCTTTCAACTCAGTCGTTTTCAACTCCATGTCAACAATAAACGAAAAATGTTCAAAATCTTCTTTTTTGATTGCTATTACTTTCGTGTTGAGTTGTACTGATGAAAAAACTAAAGTATCGCCAGCACTAGCATTAATTGAAAACTCACCATGAGAATTGGTTACCGCTTCTTTTTTAGACGTTTTGTTTACTACATTTATATTTTGCAAATCAGTAATATTCGCCGATACTTGTCCGTTCAAAAACTTTCCTTTTTGAGCCGAACAAACGATTGCCATTAAACCGAAAACAAAAAATAACTTAATTTTCATTAGATAACCGTTTACTATATTCTGATGCTATTTTTATCAATTCAAATCGTATAAGCCATTTATTTTTTTGATCCATAACTTTCTCCAACTCCTTGTGTTCAGATGCAAAAACATAAAACCCATACAAGTAGTCCGACGGTATTTTTAATTCATCAACAAAAAAAGACTGGTCAAACATCAGTTCAAGTTTATGTTGTAGTTTTTGCCTTCCAAGTATTGTAATAATTTCTTTCTTGCGTCGCTTGGCCGTCCCATCTATGGCATAAATCAGCGATTTAAAAGGACCAGTTTGTGATGTATAATACCTTCTCACGGCTCTTTCTTCCTGTGATGCTGTTTTCATTCCTTTTGGCACCAATCCTAAACTTTCTGCCGTAATATTACTTTTTTCAACCACAACTACATTTAATTGAATCACTTTCATATTCATTTTTACAAAAAAAGGTAGGTAATCAAAATCTTCTTTTTCCAACACAATTTTTCGAGACTCCAACTGTACTGCTGTAAAAAACAACGTATCTCCTATTTTAGCGGTTATTAAAAAGAAACCTTTTTCCTCGGAAGAAACTGTTTTCTTTGACGAAAGATTTGTTATACTAATTCCTTTTATTTCTCGGGTATTTGCCAAAATCTGCCCTTTCAATACACGACTGTTTTGGGACCATCCTGTTGCAAATGTTAAACATAAAAGAAAAAGTATTTTTGGCTTCATCCGTTTGTATTCGCTTAAATCGGTGTAAAAATATATGATTAGTCTCACAAATATTTGCCAACGACTTTGTAATTTTATGTTAAAAACAAACGATTAATTTCTTTTACCTTTGAACTTTATTCGCAACACAATGAGAAAAATTATAATTGCAAGTACTTCAACTCTTCATGGTGGTAGTTACTTAGACTATTTGCTTCCTGTTTTAAAAAATCATTTTAATGGTGCTACACGTATTTTATTTATTCCTTTTGCCCGACCTGGAGGAATTTCTCATGAAGAGTACACCCATAAAGTTAGTGAAGCTTTTTCAACTATAGGTATTTCGGTAAACGGAATTCATGAATACGAAAATCCAATTGAAGCATTAGAACAAGCAGAAGGCATTTTCACAGGTGGCGGGAACACTTTTCTTTTAGTGAGTCAACTATACAAATTTGGAGTAATGGAAGCTCTTCAGAAAACCGTTTCTCAGGGCACTCCTTATTTAGGAACTTCAGCCGGAAGTAACATATGTGGCTTGACCATGGGTACTACCAACGATATGCCAATAGTATATCCGCCAAGTTTTAAAACATTAGGCTTTGTTCCTTTCAATATTAATCCGCACTACCTAGATCCTATTGAAGGTTCCACTCATATGGGAGAAACACGAGAAACACGAATTAATGAATTCCACAAATTCAACACACAACCAGTAGTTGGCCTTAGAGAAGGAAGTTGGC
Organism: Flavobacterium sp. IC2-16; assembly: GCF_055521455.1. Classification (NCBI taxonomy): domain Bacteria; kingdom Pseudomonadati; phylum Bacteroidota; class Flavobacteriia; order Flavobacteriales; family Flavobacteriaceae; genus Flavobacterium; species Flavobacterium sp. IC2-16. Next base: position 856,477 of record NZ_CM145480.1, read on the forward strand.
TTGAAGTAACCGGCCCAAAAATTATTTTAAAAGGAAATTTAACAGCTCGAATATTTAGGCACAATGAAAGTCCGGTTGAAATTGAACCTGAAAGCGACCTTTCAAGCCTAAATTAGTAAGAAAATTTTCGTACTTTTGAATAAAAATAAACGTTATGGAAATTCGAATTGAAGCCATTCAGGTTGCAGAATCATTTAATATTCGAAAATTCCGATCGGAATATAGAGCTGAAGCATTTTTTAGTTCCACTTCCGAAGTATTCTACGCTCATAGCGAAAACCATCAATATCTTTATATTTTTGATTATGGCGTGGTCGTTTTTGCGAACTATGATGCCGTTGGAAAAAGTGAATTTTTAAAGTTTATTCAGAATTACAGCAATAATCTTTTATCGATTGATATCTCGGAAGAATACAAAATTCAAGTCGATTCCAGTCTTCATAAGTTCACGGTAAAAAACAATTATGTCTCAGTTCCTACAATAGATTCTTCACTGCTTCGCATCATCATGCTAAATATTGGACAATCTGTTGCATTAGATTATTACGAAAAACTTACCGATGAGCTTATTTCGTCATCAAAAAGCTATATTATCCAGTTGGAAGAACGAGGAAAGCTAAACATTTCTAAAACCGATTTACTAAAATATATTGGAAAAGTACTAAACGTAAAAAATAGTATTATTGACAACCTATATATACTAGACGATCCTAATTTGGTATGGGACAATGAAAATTTAGATTTACTCAACAAAAGTTTAAAAAGCAATTTCGACATCAATTCCCGCTTTAAGGATCTTGACTATAGATTGCAAATTGTAGAAGACAATCTTACACTCTTTACAGATGTTTTAAATGTTCGGGAAAGTGCTCGATTAGAATGGATTATTATTATTCTAATTGCCTTTGAAATTGCCTTGACGCTCTTTTCACACAAATAACAGAATCCAAAAAATAAAACCATAAAAAAACCCACACTTTATCGGTGTGGGTTTGCCCTTTTGGAGCGGAAGACGAGGGTCGAACTCGCGACATTCAGCTTGGAAGGCTGACGCTCTACCAACTGAGCTACTTCCGCATTTTGATGCTTTTTAAAACTTCATCGGGTTTTCCAAGAGCGGAAGACGAGGGTCGAACTCGCGACATTCAGCTTGGAAGGCTGACGCTCTACCAACTGAGCTACTTCCGCATTTCAAACAAAGCCTTATCTACAAAGAGATTCATGTACTTTGATTGTGGGTGCAAATATAAAAAAATATTTTTGTTACAAACAAACTTTTTTTGATAAAAATATTTCACCCTTACAAGCAACTGTGAGACTTTTTTTGCATCTATAAGAGTAATTTATTTATTTTTAATCCGTTACAATGCATAACGCAATTTTAAATTTTTAAAGGATTATGATATTTATTCGTCAAATCGATGCTGAAGAAACCTATCCGGTAAGGCATCAAGTACTTCGAAAAGGAAAAAGCTTGGAATCTTGTCAGTTTGATGGTGACGATTTAGGCACAACTTCTCATTTTGGCTTATTTGAAAACGATGATTTGCTAGGCGTTATTTCCATTTTTAAAACTGAAAACGAAACGTTTCAGAAAAAAGAACAATACCAAATTAGAGGCATGGCTATATTGGAAGAACACCAACGCAAAGGCCACGGAATCTTACTTGTAAAAAAAGCCGAACATTATATTGCAGAAAAAAAAGGAAGCTTTATTTGGTTCAATGCCCGTGAAAATGCTGTTCCTTTTTACGAACGCTTTGGATATTCAAAAAACAACCAACCTTTTGATATTCCAGATATCGGCACGCATTTTGTTATGTATAAAACCATTTAAAAATTAAAAACCATCGAAAGCGACTAAAATTTCGTAACTTTCAGTAGTAAAAAATAAGCCTAAATATGCTGTATAAATACTTCTTTTTTATCCTCCCCATCCTTTTCATCAGTTGTAAAAAAGAAACAGCTCTGGCCAGCACAACCCAAAAAGATACGATTAAAGTTATCCCGATTTCATCACCAAAATCGGTTGCAATAGATACTCTACTTCTTACCTCAAAATCGGAACGAATCAAAGAATTTTACAAAAACAATCTATACAAAACTGTTTGGACCGAAATTGAAGACCGAAAACAACTTATCGATTTAATCAATTCAACAGAGTTAGAAGGGCTTGACCCCGACGATTATTCGATTGCAAAAATTGAGAAAAAAGAAAAAAACAGAGGGCAGTTATCGGACAAAGAACTTGCCGCTATTGATATAGTAATGACCGAGTCTTTTAATCGATTAGCCAACCATCTATACAACGGAAAATTAACTCCTTCTGTCCTTTATAACGATTGGGAAATAAAAGAAAAAGACCTTAAAGCTATCGATTTACTGCAAGAAGCTATTAGAAACCACTCTATAGAACAAACACTAGACACTTTAAAACCCAAGCATATTGTTTATGAACGTTTGAAAAAAAGTCTAGCTAAAATTAAGAGCTTACCTAACGATGACTTTGAAGCAATAGTACAAAACGACAAAATAAATCCAAACGATTCTACTCCAACTATTAAAGCCATTAAAAGAAGGCTTGCTTTTTGGGGCGATTATACGATGCAAGATTCTATAACCGATTTATATGATTCAAAAACAGTAGAAGCAGTTAAACGTTTTCAACAAAGGCATGGTTTAACCGTTGACGGCGTAATTGGAAAAGGAACCATTGCAGCCTTAAACTTTACTAAAAACCAGCGCAAACAACAAATCATAGCCAACTTAGAGCGCTGGCGTTGGTACCCAAGACATTTGGGCGACAATTACATTATGGTAAATATCCCTGATTTTAAACTAGTTGTAGTAAAAGATAAAGATACCGTACGAACACATCGAGTTGTTGTAGGTCGTGAAAAAAGACGAACGCCTGTTTTATGTTCTAAGTTCAGTAATTTAATTATAAACCCCACTTGGACAGTCCCTCCTACTATTATTAAAGAAGATCTAGGCCCAACAGCTGCCAAAAATCGAAGTTATTTTACCTCAACACGAATTACGATTTACAATGCCCGTGGTGAGGAAGTTAGCCCTGCAGCTTGGAATGCTGCCAAACCCAACAATTACCGATATGTTCAAAAACCAGGCATAAACAACTCCCTCGGACTCGTTAAATTCAATTTTCCAAACAATCATTTGGTCTATTTACACGACACCAATCATCGTGATTTATTTGGTTTGAATTCGAGAGCGCTTAGTTCGGGCTGTGTACGAGTAGAAAAACCTTTGGATTTAGCTTATTATATTCTTGAAAACGACGAAAATGTCATGAATAAAGAACGCGTAGAAAAACTTATCGAAAGCGGTAAAACATCGGGAATACCATTAAAAAAATCCATTTTCATCTACCAATTGTACTGGACAGCTTGGATGGACAAAAATGGATTACTACAATTTCGAAATGATATTTACAATTTCGATTTTGATTTGTATCAGAAGTTACGAAATTAACTTCGACTTGATTTCATAAGATCGTGATGGATGATAAATAAACAAACACGATTTATCTTTTATTAAATTAATGATTTCTTGATGAATAGCATAAGGAACTGCAGGACAACCTTGGCTTCTTCCTAATCTGCCTTGTTGCTTGATGATGGTTTCAGAAGCATAATCAGCTCCGTGCATAACCACTGCTCTATCTCTTGCATTGCTATTAATTCCATATTCTAAACCATCCAAACGCAAAGACAATCCATGTTTTCCATTATAGGTTTCTCCAGTTGCGTAAAACCCTAAGCTACTTTTATTTGAGTTGTTTTCATTTGAAAAAGAATTAGCATATTCCATCCCGCTGTTTCTTCCATGAGAAACAACCGATTGCAACAATATAGTATTAGTTGCCATATCGATAACCCATAATCTTTTTTTAGTAGACGAAAGACTAAAATCGATAATTGTCAAAACTTCTTTCTGAATTTTACCTTGCTCTTTTAATTGATAATATCCTTCCAAGGCTTTAGAAAAACATTCCAATTTTGGCATCTGAAATGTCTTCACATCCAAAGAATTGTATAACGTTTTAATTTTTGCCTCCAAAGACACTTTGGCATTCGCAGCAATTAGTTTCGGGTCGTTGTGTTCGTTTATCGTTGCGGGTTTAAACGATAACAGAAATACAAACAATACTGGAAAAATTCTGTAAATCATTGACAATCTATTAATTAAGTTGGTTTTAGTTGAGAACAAATATGAAATAAAAAATAATACCATGCAACTTTTTTTTGCACTTTGTCGGTAAATTTTAACATTTCATCGACTTTATTTGTTTCTAAAGACGTTAAACATTTCTTAATTCTTACAAAACCTCATCCTTTTAAGTATCTTTGACATGTCAATCATCAATCAAAAAAATCAATGCTTTTTCGAATTAACCCACTCACTTTTCTGCTAATCAGCTTTATAGGATTCGCCCAAACTACAATTCCGGAAGACAATCTACCTGAAAAACAAAAAAAAAGACTAACTGCTTTCAAAAAAAAAGCAGCTATCATTATTGACGGAAAACTTAACGAAGAGGATTGGCAATTGGCCGAAACCGCAACAGATTTCGTTATGTTTGAACCGGACAACGGAAAGCCTTTAGCACATGAAAAACGCACCGAAGTAAAAATACTCTACGACAATGAAGGGATTTACATAGGAGCTATTATGCATGATGATCCGACAAAAATCTTAAAAGAAATAACCAAGCGAGACAACTTTGGCACTTCCGATTTCTTTGGTATTTTCATTAACGGCTATAACGATGGCCAACAAGATTTTCGTTTTTTTGTTAGCGCCGCCGGAACTCAAATGGATGCTTTAGCCACCGAAGGAAACGAAGATTATTCATGGGATGGTATTTGGAACAGTAATGTAACCCTAACCGATTATGGCTGGGTGGCCGAAATGAAAATTCCATATGCTGCGCTACGATTCGCAGAAAAAGAAAAACAAATTTGGGGTGTTAATTTTTTTAGAGAAATTAGAAGAGACCGTCAAAAATTTACTTGGAATCGCATTAACAATAAAATTGGTGCCATTATCCAGCAGGCAGGTATTTTAGAAGGCATTGAAAATATTACAACGCCAACCCGTTTGTTTTTTATTCCGTACACCTCCAATTATTTAAGCACCAATCAAAAAGGTACCGAGAACAAATTCAAAGCGGGAATGGACATTAAATACGGGATAAATGATTCCTTTACTTTAGACGCTATTTTAGTTCCTGATTTCGGGCAAACCACATTCGATAATGTAGTCCTAAATCTTGGTCCTTTTGAACAACAGTTCAATGAAAACCGCCCTTTTTTCACCGAAGGAACCGATTTATTTAGCAAAGGAGGCTTATTCTATTCGAGACGAATTGGAGGCTCGCCCTCTACGTATCCAAATACCACATCCGATGAAGAGGTAATAGATTACCCAAAAAACGTCAATCTTCTCAACGCTATGAAAGTATCCGGAAGAACTTCTAGCGGTTTAGGGATTGGTGTACTTAACGCTGTAACAGAAAAAACAGATGTGACTATTCGAAACAATGTAACCGGCGAAACTCGCACAGAAACTGTTGAACCCCTAACAAACTTTAATGTTTTAGTATTAGACCAACGCTTTCGTAAAAATTCATCTGTGTCATTTGTGAACACCAGTGTCATGAGAAGTGGCGAATTTAGAGATGCCAATGTTTCGGCTTTGCTATTTGATTTAAACACAAAAGCAAACACCTATAAACTTTCCGGAAATGCGAAATTCAATCACATTAATGATATAGGAGGCAATTCGAACGGTTATGCCAGTTATTTAAACGTTAGTAAAACAAGTGGAAAATATCGTTTCACGGTTAACGGAAGTTATGTATCTGACAAATACGATATTAATGATATGGGCATTAACTTCATCAACAATTACCATAACATTTATGCCAATGCTAATTATCGCATTTTAAACCCTAATAAAATTTTCAATACGTTTAATATTAACACCAATTATTACGCAGAATTTCAAAATACAACTGGTAGAGCTCAAGAAGCTTATTTCAATATAAACATTAACACAACCAGTAAAAAGAACCATTATTTTGGAGGAGGTTTGCAAATAAATCCGTTTGAAACGTACGATTTTTACCAACCCAGACAAGAGGGTAGATTTGTTTACAATCCAAAAGTTATAAGTAGTTGGTTTGATATTTCTACCAATTACAACAGCCCATTTGCACTAGACACTGGTATGTGGTATGATCGTTACAATCAAGACTTACGTGAGAACATAGGATTATATGTGAGTCCGAGATACCGTTTTAGTGACAAATTAAATTTGATTTACTTTTTTCAAAACATCAGACAAAACGCAGACAAAGGCTGGGTAGATTACGACAGTGTGAACGACAAAATTATTTTTGCCAACCGAAATCGAAATACTATTGAAAATCGAATTACGGGAAAATATGCGCTCAATCACAAAATGACATTCAATTTGAATATCCGATATTATTGGTCATATACCGAAAACAAAAACTTCATGAATTTGACCGATGATGGCCATTTCGAACCCAACACAAGCTACAAAGAGAATCAGAACATCAACTTTAAAATCTGGAATTTTGATTTATCGTATTCGTGGTGGTTTGCTCCGGGAAGTCAATTGTCCTTATTATACAGAAACAATGCGCTTCATTCGGAACAACGTGTAAACAAAAACATTATTGATAATTTAAACCACACATTAAGCAATAATCTAAATAATATTTTTTCGATTAGTGTTCGCTACTACATCGATTACAATCAAGCTAAAAGTTGGGTTAAAAAAGTGTAATTCTGATTTTCAACTAACGATGATTGTTTATCTTTGTTGAAATTCTTCATTACATGAACAAGAAAGTAATCTTAATGATTCTTGATGGCTGGGGAAAATCTCCAGATCCGAAAGTTTCTGCTATTGACAATGCCAATACCCCTTTTATTGACAGCTTATACAACAAATATCCAAACGCAACTTTGCGAACTGATGGTTTAAATGTAGGATTACCCGAAGGTCAAATGGGAAACTCTGAAGTGGGTCACATGAATTTAGGGGCAGGTCGAATTGTTTACCAAGATTTAGCCAAAATAAATTTAGCTGTACAAAATAAAACCTTAAACCAAGAAAGGGCGCTTAATGAGGCATTTGCTTACGCGAAAGAAAACAATAAAAATGTTCATTTCTTAGGGTTAGTATCAGATGGTGGTGTTCATTCACATACATCACATTTACGCGGCTTGCTGGATGCTGCAGAAAATTATGGCTTAAAAAAAGTATTTGTTCATGCCTTTACAGATGGCCGTGATGTTGATCCAAAATCGGGCGCTAAGTACATTGAAGATTTAAACACATACTTAAAAAACTCCTCTGCTAAATTAGCATCCATTGTTGGTCGTTATTACGCAATGGATCGCGACAAAAGATGGGAACGCGTTAAAAAAGCTTATGATTTGATTGTTAATGGTGTAGGTATTCATTCTATTGACCCAGTAATGAGTATTCTTGCAAGCTACCATAACAATATTACCGATGAATTTATTGAGCCCATTTTAATGGTAGACGAACATAATCAACCAATTGCTACTATTAAAGAAGATGATGTTGTTATTTTTTTCAACTTCAGAACCGATCGCGGAAGACAACTAACTGAAGCACTTTCACAACAAGATTTCCACGAGCAAAATATGCATAAAATGAATTTGTACTATGTTACAATGACAAATTATGACGATACATTTAAAAATGTTCATGTAATTTACGACAAAGACAACATTACCGAAACTTTGGGTGAAGTGTTAGAATACAATAATAAATTACAAATTCGAATTGCCGAAACTGAAAAATACCCCCATGTAACCTTTTTCTTTTCCGGAGGTCGCGAAACTCCTTTTATAGGTGAAAGACGTTTACTTTGTCCGTCACCAAAAGTTGCAACATACGATTTAAAACCGGAAATGAGCGCTTTCGAGATTAAAGACAAATTAATCCCAGAACTAAAAAAAGGCGAAGTAGATTTTGTATGCTTAAACTTTGCAAACGGCGATATGGTTGGCCATACTGGTGTTATGGAAGCAGCTATAAAAGCATGCGAAGCGGTTGATGTTTGCGTTAAAGAAGTCATTGAAACCGCATTAGAAAACAATTACACCACTATAGTTATAGCCGATCACGGGAATTGTGAAACCATGATTAATCCTGACGGCACACCTAACACGGCACACACTACCAACCCAGTACCGATTATATTGGTTGACAACAAATTAAAACATATTAACAGCGGTGTTTTAGGCGATATCGCTCCAACAATTTTAGAATTAATGGGAATTGAAAAACCCGAAGTAATGACAAGACATTCACTTTTATAATTATGAAAAAATCACTTATTCTTTTAACGCTTGCATTTGCTTTTGCTGGATGTAATGCTCAGAAAAAACCAATAATGACTTCCGAAGTTACAACTGTAAAATCAAACGATATGCTTGTTGGCAAACAAAACCAAAGCGAATTATTAAAACTACCATATTCTATTTGGTATACTCCAAATCACGACAATTACAAACCCAATGCTACAGCGGTTGCTGAATTAAAAAAACATTTGGACGGCATATCTATTACCATTTTTATGGGTACATGGTGCGAGGACAGTCAACAACGAATTCCTGAATTTTACAAAATTCTAGAAGAAATCGGATTTGATGCTTCTCAAGTTACCCTAATTACTGTAGACCGAAGCAAAACAACTCCAGATCATCTAGAGAAAGATCTAAACATCACCAATGTACCTACTTTAATTTTTTACAAAAAAGGAACAGAATTACAACGCATAGTTGAAAGCCCGGTAGAAACCCTTGAAAAAGACATGCTTAAAATTCTAACTGGTCAACCCTACAAACACAACTACCAAGATTAATAAATAAAATCTTTACCTTTGCCCTCCAATATCGACAGCTATGATTATCATTAAAACTCGTGAAGAAATAGAATTGATGCGTGAAAGCGCACTTATAGTTTCTAAAACATTAGGGATGATTGCTTCAGAAATCAAACCTGGAGTTAGCACTTTATATCTTGACAAGTTAGCCGAAACTTTTATTCGCGACCATGGAGCTACACCTGCTTTTTTAGGCATGTATGGTTTTCCAAACTCCTTATGTATGAGTCCGAATTCACAAGTTGTCCATGGCATTCCCACAGACAAACCTTTGGAAAGCGGTGATATCATTTCTGTAGATTGTGGCGCCTTGAAAAACGGATTTTACGGTGATCACGCTTATACTTTTGAAGTTGGCGAAGTAAACGAAGCAACCAAAAGGCTTTTAAAAGTTACTAAAGAATCGCTATACGTTGGAATTCGAGAATTAAGAACTGGAAACCGAACAGAAGATGTTGGAAATGCTATTCAGAAGTATTGTGAAAACAATGGCTACGGAGTAGTTCGCGAGTTAGTTGGCCATGGTATTGGACGTACCATGCATGAAGCTCCTGAAATGCCAAACTACGGAAAACGCGGAAAAGGAAAACTGCTACAAGAAGGCATGGTAGTGGCTATCGAACCTATGATTAATCAGGGGACTAAAAACATCAAACAACATAAAGACGGGTGGACAATTACAACTGCGGATGGTAAACCATCGGCACATTTTGAACACGATGTTGCTATTATAGACGGAAAACCAGAACTTCTGTCAACATTCGCTTATATTTATAAAGCACTTGGAATTACTTCAGATGAAGAAAACGAATTTAGAAAACAACCTTTTGTACTCTAAATGAAAAAGATTTTTAAATTCATTTTAAACACCATTCCAAGACCCATTCTCATTCGTTTGAGTATCGTGGTTCGACCTATTTTAGCACTAGTATTAAAAGGAAACACATTCACCGACCCGATTGACGGGAAAAGCTTCCGAATGTTTCTTCCCTACGGCTATGGAACACAACGCAACAATGTGTTATCTCCTAGCACTTTATCACTAGAAAGACACCGTTTATTGTGGCTATATCTTAAAAATGAAACCGATTTTTTTACCGCTACTGAAAAGAAAAAAGTGTTGCATTTTGCACCAGAACAGGAATTTTATAAGCGCTTTAAAAAACAATCGAATATCGATTATACCACAACCGATTTACTGTCTCCTTTGGCCGATGTAAAAGCCGATATTTGTAATTTACCTTTTGAAGATAACGCTTTCGACATTCTATTTTGCAATCATGTTTTGGAGCATATTCCAGACGACACTAAGGCCATGCAGGAATTATATCGTGTTTTGAAGCCTGGCGGTATGGGTATTTTCCAAATTCCACAGGATTTATCACGCGAAACAACTTTTACAGACGATTCGATAACCGATCCAAAAGAACGAGCAAAAATTTTCGGTCAATACGATCATGTTCGTGTATATGGCAGAGACTATTTTAACAAACTAAGGAGCATTGGTTTTACAGTAATTGAAGAAGATTATACTGCTAAAATAAGCCCTGAATTAGTTGAAAAATACTGTTTAGCCAAGGGAGAAATCCTACCTATTTGCTTTAAATAAACAAAAGCTTTGGAATAGATTTTGATTAAAAGAAAATCATTACTTTTATAATCCCAGATATCGAATATAATTTATGATTTTCAATAAAAACTATTTTCTAACACTACTTCTCTTTTCACTAGGGCTTTTTGCTCAAGTTGAAAAAGAGACTCCTCCCCCTTTTAATATCAAAACTGTTGCTTTTGTTCAAAACGGCAACGTTATGATACCTATGTTTCGTTTAGGTGATAATTTTCAGCTTGAATTTGACGATTTGTATGGTAATGAAGAAGACTATTATTACACCATAACACAGTACAATTACGATTGGAAACCAACTCAGTTAGCAAAATCTGAATACTTACAAGGAATTGACGGACAACGTATTATGACTTACGAAAACTCATTCAACACCTTACAGATTTTTTCACATTACACCTTAACTTTCCCAAATCGATTCAACCATATTCTTTTAAGTGGAAACTATATGGTAAAAGTCTTTAACTCAGATCAAGAACTTGTTTTTTCCCGTAAGTTCATTTTATATGAAGAACATGTTTCAGTTCCTCTAAAAATAAAACGTTCCAGAGATTTAAGTACCATTTACGGAAAACAAAATCTTGATTTTGTAGTACAAATGGGAGATAATATTCTACAGAATCCTATTCAAAATGTAAAAGTGGCTTTGTTTCAAAACGGTCGTTTCGACAATGCTATTTATAACATTAAACCACAATACACATTGGGCTCGGATTTAATTTATCGATACAATAAAGAAACTCAATTTTGGGGCGGCAACGAATTTTTATTCTATGAAAATAAAAACATTCGAGGGTTAGGCAACAACGTCATGAAAATAACTGCTGGAGAAATATACAACACCCATTTATTTACCAGCGCGGCAAGAGCCAACAATCCGTACACGTATTATCCAGATATTAATGGTGGCTTTTTCGTTAATAAAGTCAATGCCGAAAACAATGCTTTGGAAGCCGATTATTCATGGGTTTATTTCACTTTAAGTACAAATCCGTTTCTTCAGGACAAAGACATTTATGTAGTTGGCATGTTTAACAACTACACTATTGCTCCAGAATTTAAAATGGACTACAATACTGAAACTGGTTTGTTCGAAAAACCAATTCTATTAAAACAAGGATTTGTAAATTATCAGTATGTGGTAGCCGACAAAACCGGTAAAATCGATTATGAAAATCCCGTAGATGGTAATTTCTATCAAACCGAAAACAATTACTTCGTTTTAGTTTATTACAGAGGAAACAATGACCGTTACGACAAGATAATTGGACGCGGAATAGCTAATTCAGAAACGATTACAAACTAAAAAAATCATAATTTTAATTTTCTAAAATAAATATTTCTTATTTTTGGAAAACATAACTATACATTTTTCTTAAAAAGAGATTATGGTTTCACAGATTACGAGCGGTATAAAAATTTCAGTTTTGACTAGTTTTGAAGGCACTTACTTCAAAAACTACAAAATTCATTTTGCCTTTTCGTATGAAGTTACTATCGAAAATCAAAGCAAAGATTCGGTACAATTAAATTCTCGTCACTGGGAAATTCATGATTCCTTAAACGATCTTGAAATTGTTGACGGAGAAGGCGTAATTGGTAAAAAACCCGTTCTAAAACCTGGAGAAAAACACACGTATAGTTCTGGTTGCCTGCTTTCTTCTCCATTTGGAGCCATGCGCGGTTATTTCAATATGGTGAACTTTACCTCTACGAGAAGTTTCCGTGTAATCATCCCTACTTTTAAATTAAGTGCACCTTTTGCCTTAAACTAAACTCAAAATTTTACAAAACCATTAACAATTAACCGATTAGCGTATTGGCTAATAATTTGTATCTTCGCTACGCGAAATTTTTTCAAAACACAAATACAACAAATTATGCCAAAAGGAATTTACAATGTTCCCAAAGCGGTTAACGAGCCAGTTAAATCATACGCTCCCGGAACACCGGAAAGAGAAGCTGTAGCTGCAACTTTCAAACAAATGTTCAACAGCACCGTAGATGTGCCTTTATATATCGGTTCCGAAGAGATTCGTACCGGAAAAACCAAAAACATGACACCTCCGTTCGACCACAAACACGTGGTTGGACAATATCATGAAGCCGAAAAAGAACATATCGAAAAAGCTATTGCATCAGCTTTAGAAGCTAAGAAAAAATGGGCAAACATGCCTTGGGAGCAAAGAGCATCGATTTTCTTAAAAGCAGCAGAATTATTAGCAGGTCCTTACCGTGCTAAAATCAATGCCGCTACCATGATTGCACAAGCAAAAACGGTACACCAAGCAGAAATTGATTCAGCTTGTGAGTTGATTGACTTTTTGCGTTTCAACGTACAATTCATGACACAAATCTATGCGGAACAACCGGTTTCTTCTGAAGGAATTTGGAACCGTATGGAACACCGTCCGTTAGAAGGATTCGTTTATGCGATTACACCGTTCAACTTTACAGCGATTGCGGGTAACCTTCCAGCTTCTCCAGCATTAATGGGGAACGTAGTGATTTGGAAACCGGCAGCTACACAAGTATATTCTGCCAATGTAATTATGGAAGTTTTCCAACAAGCTGGCTTACCAGCTGGGGTTATCAACATGATTACCGGTAATTCAGGAATGATTTCTGACACTTTATTAGCTAGTCCTGATTTCGCAGGAATCCACTTTACAGGATCAACAGGCGTATTCAATGACATGTGGGCAAAAATCGGACAGAACATTCACAACTATAAAACGTATCCAAGAATTGTAGGAGAAACAGGTGGTAAAGATTTTGTTTTAGCACATCCTTCTTCAATTCCTGCACAAGTAGCAACTGCTTTATCTAGAGGTGCTTTCGAATACCAAGGACAAAAATGTTCGGCTGCTTCAAGAGCGTATATTCCAGCTTCAATCTGGCCAAAAGTAAAAGAATTATTGTTAGCCGATTTAGCTTCTATGAAAATGGGATCTCCGGAAGACATGAGCAATTTCGTTTCTTCGGTAATTTCAGAACAATCGTTTGACAAATTAGCCGGATTCATTGATCAGGCGAAAAAAGATAGTGATGCAGAAATCATCGCAGGTGGAAATTATGACAAATCTGTTGGATATTTCATCCAACCGACGGTTATTGTAACTACGAATCCGAAATACAACACCATGTGTACAGAGTTATTCGGACCAGTACTTACCATCTACGTATACGAAGATACAAAATGGACAGAAACCTTAGCTTTAGTGGACGGAACATCAAGCTATGCCTTAACAGGAGCTATTTTCAGTCAGGATCGTTACGCAATTGCAGAAGCAACTAAAGCCTTAGAAAATGCTGCCGGAAACTTCTACATCAACGACAAACCAACTGGAGCAGTTGTAGGACAACAACCATTTGGTGGTGCTAGAGCTTCGGGAACGAACGACAAAGCGGGTTCTGTCTTGAACTTATTGCGTTGGGTTTCGCCAAGAACGATTAAAGAAACATTTGTAACTCCAACCGATTACAGATATCCATTCTTAGGTTAAGAACAAATCTTATAAAACAAAAAGCCGAATCAGTTACGATTCGGCTTTTTCAATTCTTATCCCTTTATTCTCTTTACACTTTATACTTTAAAGGCAAATGAACTACTTTCTTCGTTTCAAAAAATTCATCTTCAAAGAAATCAGACAAATTATACAAGGTTGCTTTTGGAAAATCTTGCAATTCTTCTGTCAAGTCACCACCTTTTAAATAAAGTATTCCGTTCTTCAACTCGTGATTACTTTTCTTTTTGATTTTGTCTTTCACCCATTTGTAAAAATCCGGCATATTGGTCACCGCTCGACTCACGATGAAATCAAAATCTTCTTTCACATTTTCGGCACGCATTTGTTCTGCTCTAACATTTTGCAACCCCAATCCTTTAGCAACTTCGTTAACCACTCGGATTTTCTTACCAATAACATCTATCAAATAAAAATCGGTTTCCGGAAACAATATCGCCAACGGAATCCCAGGAAATCCACCCCCTGTACCCACATCTAAAACTTTTGCGCCCGGCTGAAACTCCATAACCTTCGCAATTCCCAGCGAATGCAATACATGCTTGGTGTACAACTCATCGATATCTTTTCGAGAAATCACGTTAATTTTAGAATTCCAATCGGTATACAGACCTTCTAACTTTTGAAATTGTTCCAGTTGAATATCTGTAAGATTTGGGAAATGGTTTACAATGTTCTGCATTATTAACAGTTTTTGGCAAAAATACATATTTTGAAGTTGAAAATTTTATTCATTTTAACGAAATACATATTTATTAATAATTACCTTTGAACGATTTAAATGAAATTGAACATGGATAGCAATGCTCCTATTTTTTCAAAAGCAGATAGTCTGAAGTTTTTCAGAACGTTGAACAAACGCGTAAACGACTATTTCAAAGAAAACAACATCAAAAAAACCGGGAATTGGAAACTCCATTTGAAAACAATCATTATGTTTTCCATTTTCTTGACACCCTATTTTTTAATCCTTACTCTAAATTTGCCGCTTTGGGCTCATCTTCTATTAACGATTGTTATTGGAATTGGAATGGCCGGTGTTGGAATGAATGTAATGCACGACGGTAACCACGGCTCGTATTCTTCGAAACCTTGGTTAAACAAAATAATGGGTGGAAGCATATATATTCTTGCAGGAAATGTATACAATTGGCAAGTTCAACACAATGTACTTCACCACACGTATACCAACATTCACGGTCATGATGAAGACTTAGAAGCAGGAAGAATTATTCGATTTACAAAACATGCCGATTGGGCTCCAATTCATAAATTTCAACAGTATTATTCTGTATTTTTATACGGCTTGTTAACGTTCAACTGGGCTATTACAACCGATTTCAAACAAATGCGCAGTTACATCAAGCGAAAACTATCGTATGGTGAATTTCCAAATCCAGTTAAATTATGGAGCACTTTGGTTATTACAAAACTGATTTATTTTTCAATTTGGCTGGTGGTTCCTATGCTTTTAGGAATTGTTTGGTGGGAAGTTTTATTAGGCTTTTTTATTATGCATTATACTGCTGGCTTAATTTTAAGTATTGTATTTCAATTAGCACATGTGGTAGAAGAAACCGATCATCCGCAACCGGATGAAAACAATGAAATTGGAAATACCTGGGCAGCACATCAATTGTTTACAACTGCAAACTTCGCTCCGAAAAACTGGTTGGTAAACTGGTATACCGGTGGTTTGAATCACCAAATTGAACATCATATTTTTCCAAATATCAGCCATGTTCATTATGGAAAAATTGCAGAAATTGTAAAGCAAACTGCAATAGAATGCAATCTACCGTATTATGAATTTAGAACCATGCGTTCTGCTGTATATTCTCATTTCAAACACTTAAAAGAAATGGGACAAAAACCAAAATTAGCATAACATAACTACATAACACACTACTTATGAACCCGTTATCGGACAGAATTAACAATCTGGCAGTATCGCAAACATTAGCAATGGCCGCAAAAGCCAGAGAACTTAAAGCACAAGGAATAGACATTATTAGTCTGAGTTTAGGAGAACCCGATTTCAATACTCCAGATTTCATTAAAGAAGCTGCAAAAAAAGCTATCGATGAAAATTATAGTACTTATACGCCAGTTGAAGGCTATTTAGAACTAAAAGAAGCTATTTGTCGTAAATTTAAAAGAGACAATAATTTAGATTACAAGCCTTCCCAAATTGTAGTTTCTACAGGAGCAAAGCAATCACTTTACAATATTGCGCAAGTAATGTTAAACGATGGCGATGAAGTAATTTTACCTGCACCATATTGGGTAAGTTATTATGAAATCATCAAGCTATCTGGCGGAATACCTGTTGAAGTTCCCACTACAGTGGAAAGCGATTTCAAAATCACACCAGAACAATTAGAAGCTGCCATTACCCCTAAAACAAAAATGATGTGGTTCAGCTCACCATGTAATCCCAGTGGTTCAGTATACAATCGAGAAGAGTTAACTGCAATTGCTAAAGTTTTAGAAAAACATCCAAACATATACGTAGTATCAGACGAAATCTACGAACACATTAACTTTTCGGGAACATTTTGCAGTATTGCATCCATTCCGGGAATGCTAGACCGCACTATTACTGTTAATGGTGTTGCTAAAGCTTTCGCTATGACCGGTTGGAGAATTGGTTATATTGGAGCACCCGAATTCATTGCTAAAGCTTGTACCAAAATTCAAGGCCAAGTAACCAGTGGTGCCAATTCTATTGCACAAAGAGCAACCATCACAGCTGTAGAAGCCAATCCAAGTGTATTAAAATATATGGTAGATGCCTTTCACAGCCGAAGAGATTTAGTTGTTAGTTTACTACGCGATATTCCTGGTATGAAAATCAATGTACCTGAAGGTGCTTTTTATGTTTTTCCAGATGTTTCCGCATTTTTTGGCAAAACATTACAAGGAGTAAAAATCAACAATGCCGATGATTTCTCAATGTATCTTTTGGAACACGCCAATGTAGCAACCGTAACAGGAGATGCTTTTGGTAACCCTAACTGCATTCGATTCTCTTATGCAACCAGCGACGATTTACTTAAAGAAGCGTTACGAAGAATTAAAGAAGCCGTAGCTACTTCAGATGTATTAGCATAACAAAAAGCCTCAAGATAACTTGAGGCTTTTTTTATTTTACATTATTCTAAATACGTTACACCTATAACTTTGTGATTTTTTAAATTCAATTCTAATAAAAATTACAATTTTGTGATTAAATGATATTTGTAAAAAATTTGATTACAAAAATGTGATTATTTTATCTTTAAAAACAATAAAATCACATTGTCAAAACTCCAAAAGCAAATTTGCCAAAACACCTAAAAATCTTACCTTTACCAACTAAACTACTACACTACAACAATGCAAAAGAAAATACTATTATTAGGCTCAGGCGAGTTAGGAAAAGAATTTGTAATTGCGGCACAGCGCATCGGACAAAAAGTAATTGCTGTTGACAGTTACGAACATGCCCCAGCCATGCAGGTTGCGCACAGTTACGAAGTTATTAATATGTTAGATGGCGCCGAATTAGACCGAATTGTAGCCAAACACCAACCCGACTTTATTGTTCCCGAAATTGAAGCCATACGTACCGAACGTTTTTACGATTATGAAAAGCAAGGTATTACTGTGGTTCCTTCTGCAAAAGCAGCCAACTTTACCATGAACCGAAAAGCAATTCGTGATCTAGCTGCAAAAGAATTAGGTTTACGAACTGCTAATTATCGTTATGCTACAACTAAAGACGAATTGGAAAAAGCAGTTGCTGAAGTTGGAATGCCATGTGTTGTAAAACCCTTAATGAGTTCTTCCG
Organism: Flavobacterium sp. IC2-16; assembly: GCF_055521455.1. NCBI lineage: Bacteria > Pseudomonadati > Bacteroidota > Flavobacteriia > Flavobacteriales > Flavobacteriaceae > Flavobacterium > Flavobacterium sp. IC2-16. Next base: position 874,437 of record NZ_CM145480.1, read on the forward strand.
GAAAAGGACAATCGACTATCAAAACACAAGACGATATTGAAAAAGCTTGGAGTTATGCCGTAGATGGTTCACGAGGCGATATTATTGAAGTTATTGTAGAAGCTTTTGTTAATTTTCATTCGGAAATCACGTTACTGACTGTTACACAGAACAATCGCCCAACATTATTTTGCGCTCCAATTGGTCATCGCCAAGAACGAGGCGACTATCAAGAAAGTTGGCAACCGGCAAGAGTATCCGAAGCAGCTATTTTAGAAGCACAGGATATGGCTCGAAAAGTCACCGAAGCCTTGGGTGGAGCCGGATTATTTGGCGTAGAATTCTTCTTAACCCATGAAGGTGTTTATTTTTCAGAACTATCTCCTCGTCCTCACGACACCGGAATGGTTACTTTGGCAAAAACACAAAATTTCAATGAATTTGAATTGCATCTACGCGCCATTTTAAGTATTCCTATTCCAGAAATCACATTAGAGAGAAACGGAGCCAGTGCTGTAGTTTTAGCTTCGGAAAATTCGAATAACCCAACATACGATGGAATCGAAAAAGTAGCCTCACTATCGAAAACTGATTTTCGCATTTTTGGCAAGCCAACGTCAAGACCTTACAGAAGAATGGGTGTAGTTTTAGTAAACGATACACTTGAAACCCCAATTGAAGAAATTATTGAAAAAGCAAAAAAAACTGCAACTTTAGTAACCGTGAATCCATAGACCATGAAAAAACTATTAACCATACTTTTTACTGTGACAGCTGTTTCACTTTATGCTCAAGAAAACAAAGGCAAAACCGAACAAAAAGACACAAAAAAAGAAAAAACCAAAACGCAAATTGTAGAAGCGGCTTGCGGTCAATGTCAATTTGGAATGACCGCTAAAAAAGGTTGCGACTTAGCCGTTCGTATTGATGGGAAAGCCTATTTCGTAGAAGGCTCTTCAATAGATCAACATGGTGATGCTCATGAACATGATGGTTTATGCAACGCTATCCGCAAAGCTGAAGTTTCCGGTGAAATTATAGACAATCGTTTCCAAGCCACCACTTTTGTTTTGATTGAAGAGAAAAAATAGAAAAACAATATAAAAGAATGACCAAAGAACAAGAAGCTATCAGCGCGACATACTTCAGTATTATTGGGAATACATGCTTAGCCATTGTAAAAGGGCTAGCAGGTTTTTTTGGAAATTCTTATGCCTTGGTAGCCGACGCGATTGAATCTACCGCCGACATTTTTGCTTCTTTTTTAGTATTGTTCGGTATCAAATATTCTAACAAACCGGCAGATGACAACCATCCTTACGGTCACGGAAGAGCCGAGCCTTTGGTAACTTTTATTGTCGTTGGCTTTTTAATTACCTCAGCAACCATAATCGCTTACGAAAGTATTCTGAACATCGGCACACCACACGACCTCCCAAAATCATGGACATTAGTCATTTTAGGGGTAATCATCCTGTGGAAAGAATATTCATTTCAAAAAGTAATGAAGAAAAGTATTGAAACCAACAGTTCTTCTTTAAAAGCCGATGCCTGGCACCATCGAAGCGATGCCGTGACTTCTGTAGCGGCGTTTATCGGTATATCGATTGCTTTAATTTTTGGAAAAGGCTATGAATCGGCCGATGATTGGGCAGCCTTATTCGCATCCTTCTTTATTTTATACAACTGTTATCTGATTTTCCGTCCTGCTCTTGGCGAAATTATGGACGAGCATCGTTATGACGATTTAGTAGACCAAATCAGAGCGATTTCCATTACGGTAGAAGGAATTCTTGGAACCGAAAAGTGTTTTGTCCGAAAAGCCGGCATGAAATACCATATTGATTTACATGCCATTGTTGACGCTAACATTACTGTAAAAGAAGGCCATGATTTAGCACACAAATTAAAAGACACCCTAAGAAGTGAGTTAATGGAATTGGGACATGTTTTAATCCATATCGAACCCAACGAATAACAAAACAAACATGAACTTACTACTGGAAAATATTGCCAAACATGTTTCACTCACAACTGATGAGCAGGAACGTGTTTTGGCATATACTGAACAACATCACTACAAAGCAAAAACGATTTTATTAAAGTCGGGTGACATTTGTAAACATTCCTATTTTGTAACCAAAGGCATCATCCGAAGTTATACTCTAGACGAAAATGGCGTAGAACACATTGTGAGTTTTGCCTGTCAGGGTTGGTGGATTGCCGATATGTATAGTTTTTTATCGCAATTGCCAGGCCAACTGTATATTGAGGTTAACGAAGATGCCGAAGTTTTATTACTATCTAAAGAGAATCAAGATTTGCTGTATAAAGAAGTCCCAAAAATGGAACGCTTTTTTAGAATTCTAATCGAAAACTCATTAGTCGCCAGTCAACAACGACTCATAGATAACCTCAGTTTTACAGCTGAAGCGAGATATGACAAGTTTTCAAAAAAATACCCCGAATTAATCCACTGCCTCCCACAAAAACAAATTGCATCCTATATTGGAGTTACTCCCGAGTTTTTCAGCAAAATGAAAGCCCGACTTCTCAAGAAATAATCGCAGTTTTCAGTTATAGTCAATAGTAAAATATTAAAACAATTACTAAAAAAATAGTCCCGAATTCTCAAGGACACTGAGCAACTAAGGCTATTATGAGCAAAACATATTTTGACTTCCCATACAAACTTTGCAACTCAGTTACTCTGTAACTTTATAACTCTAATAAACATTTCTTAATCTAGGTTAAGGACTTCTCCCTCATCCTGAACGTAACTTTGCAATACAAAAAATCAGAGTTATGAACCGAAAAGATTTTATCCGAAAAACACTCTTAGGCAGTGGCGCTGTAATTACAGGAAATGCTTTAGCCAAAAAGAGTTCAGAATCCGAGGAAAAAACTATCGGATTCAATCATATTCAAAACACAAATTCAAAGATTATGGAAAATGTTATTTTACATAAAGCCGATACGCGTGGTAATGCAAATCATGGCTGGTTACAAAGTTTTCACACCTTTAGTTTCGCCAATTATTATAATCCGGAGCGCATGAATTTTGGAGTTCTTCGCGTCTTGAACGATGACACTGTTGCTGCTGGAATGGGCTTCGGAAGACATCCACACCAAAACATGGAAATCATTAGTATTCCATTAGAAGGCGATTTGGAACATCAGGACAGCATGGGCAACAAAACCGTAATTAAAAACGGAGACATACAGGTAATGAGTGCCGGAACCGGAGTACAACACAGCGAATACAACAAAAACGAAGACAAAGCCGTGAAATTTCTTCAAATTTGGGTGATTCCGAACAAACAAAACGTTGCGCCGCGTTACGACCAAATTACGCTAAATCCGGAAGAACGTCACAACAAATTGCAGCAAATTCTATCTCCAAATCCAGAAGATGCAGGAGTTTGGATTCATCAAGATGCTTGGTTTCACTTAGGGAAATTTGACAGTGGTGTTGCAATAAATTATGCTTTCAAAAAACCAGGAAACGGTTTATATGTATTTGTTTTGGAAGGCAATATTACCATAAATGGACAAAACCTAAATAAAAGAGATGGTTTCGGAATTTGGAATACCAATGAAATTTCCATTAAAGCCGATTCGGATGCCGAATTTTTACTTATGGAAGTCCCAATGGAAATATAAGTAGCAGTATCCAGTCACAGTAAGCCGTTAACCAAACTAATTCTAAATTCTAAATTCTAAATTCTAAATTCTAAATTCTAAATTCTAAATTCTAAATTCTAAATTTAAAAATTATGTCAACAACAAAATGGGCAATAGACCCAACACATTCAACAGTAGGTTTCAAAGTAAAACACATGATGTTTACTAATGTATCAGGAAAATTTGAAAATTACGATGCAACCATTGTAACCGAAGGTGATGATTTCACCAAAGCCAACATCGAATTTTCGGCAGATATCAACTCCATCGACACTAGAAATGCAGACCGAGACAATCACTTAAAAAGTGCCGATTTTTTCGATGCTGAAAATCATCCAAAAATGACCTTCAAAGCGTCATCATTCACAAAAGTAGATGATGAGAACTACGAAATTGCTGGCGATTTAAGCATGCGTGGTGTAACCAAATTTGTAAAACTACCGGCAGAATTCAGCGGCCTAATGACCGATCCTTGGGGAAACACTAAAGCAGGGTTAAACATTTCCGGAAAAATCAATCGTAAAGATTGGGGATTAAATTGGAATTCTGTTCTAGAAACCGGTGGTGTTTTAGTTAGTGAAGATGTAAAATTAGATATCGAATTACAACTTATCAAACAATAAATTCAATCTTATTAATTGTACAGCCTGTATGCTCTTTTTTGAGATACAGGCTTTTTTTATTTCATCCAAAAAACTAGGGCGATAGACTATATTTATAGGCGCAAACTAATACTCAAAAACAACACAATAATTGAGGGTAAAAAAATAAAAAATCTAAGGCTTAATCATTTGAATGTTAGCCATACAATCCCTACTTTTGCACCTTTAAAAACAACAACACAATGAATACTACAAAAACTATCCAATCAGCCCTTATTTCTGTATTTGACAAAACAGGTTTAGAACCTATTGTAAAAAAACTACATCAACACAATGTAACCATCTATTCTACAGGTGGAACCGAAGAATTTATTAAAAGTTTCGGTATTCCGGTTGTAGCAGTAGAAGATGTTACTTCTTATCCTTCCATTTTAGGCGGCCGTGTAAAAACGTTACATCCTAAAATTTTTGGTGGTATCTTGAATCGTCAAGATCATGAAGGTGATGTAGCGCAAATGGAAGAATATCAGATTCCTCAAATTGATTTGGTTATTGTAGACTTATACCCTTTTGAAAAAACAGTAGCATCGGGTGCAAGTGAAGCAGATATTATTGAGAAAATAGATATCGGCGGTATTTCACTAATCAGAGCGGCTGCTAAAAACTTTAAAGACACGGTTATTGTTCCTTCTGTTAACGAATACGCACTTTTCCTAGAAATGATTACTAACGGAAATGGTGCTACAACTTTAGAAGAAAGAAAAATATTGGCCACCAAAGCCTTTCATGTTTCTTCACATTATGACGGAGCAATTTTCAACTATTTCAATACAGATGAAACGGTTTACAAAGCAAGTATTTCGGAAGGTCAGATTTTACGTTATGGTGAAAATCCACACCAAAAAGGATTTTTCTTTGGAGAATTCGACAAAATGTTTACCAAATTACACGGCAAAGAACTATCATACAACAACCTTTTAGATGTTGATGCAGCTGTGAACCTAATTGGTGAATTTAAAAATGACAACCCTACGTTTGCTATTTTAAAACACAACAATGCTTGTGGATTAGCTACAAGAAGCACCGTTAAAGAAGCGTATTTAGATGCTTTGGCAGGCGACCCAACTTCTGCTTTTGGTGGTGTTTTAATTTCAAATGCTAAAATTGACGAAGCTGCAGCTGAAGAAATTAATAAATTATTTTGCGAAGTTGTTATTGCCCCAGCTTATGACGAAAAGGCAATTGCAATACTAGAAGAAAAGAAAAATAGAATTATCCTGATTCAAAACGAGGTAGAATTACCTACAAAACAAGTTAGAACATGTCTTAACGGATTGTTAATTCAGGAAAAAGATAATATTACAGACAATAAAGACCATTTAAAAGTCGTTACCACTACAGCTCCAACTGCTCAGGAAATTGATGACTTATTATTTGCATCCAAAATCTGTAAGCACACAAAATCGAACACAATCGTTTTTGCTAAAAAAGGACAGCTTTATGCATCAGGAACAGGTCAAACCTCACGTGTTGATGCACTACGTCAAGCTGTTGACAAAGCAAAAGCATTTAATTTCGATTTAAATGGAGCCGTTATGGCAAGTGATGCTTTCTTCCCTTTCCCGGATTGTGTGGAGCTGGCAAAACAAGCAGGAATTACCGCAGTTATTCAGCCAGGTGGTTCTATAAAAGACGAATTAAGTATAAATTATTGTAATGAAAATAAAGTTTCTATGGTATTTACAGGAATTAGACATTTTAAACATTAATTTTACTACTTTTGTAAGCTAACATTTTATAAACGAATAAAACCCCTTTATAAAGTATGGGATTTTTTGATTTCATGACCGAGGACATCGCAATTGACCTTGGAACCGCTAATACCTTAATCATTCACAACGATAAAGTTGTCATTGACAGTCCTTCTATTGTAGCACGCGATAGAATTACTGGAAAAATTATTGCTGTAGGGCGAGAAGCCAATATGATGCAAGGGAAAACCCATGAAAACATTAAAACCATTCGTCCGCTAAAAGACGGCGTTATTGCTGATTTCGATGCATCGGAAAAAATGATCAGCATGTTTATAAAAAGTATTCCTGCGTTAAAGAAAAAAATGTTTACACCTGCGCTTCGAATGGTGGTTTGTATCCCTTCTGGAATTACTGAAGTGGAAATGCGTGCCGTTAAAGAATCTTGTGAACGTGTAAACGGAAAAGAAGTATATCTAATCCACGAACCGATGGCTGCGGCTATCGGTATCGGGGTAGACATTATGCAACCGAAAGGAAACATGATTGTTGATATTGGTGGTGGAACAACCGAGATTGCTGTAATTGCATTGGGTGGTATCGTATGTGACAAATCGGTTAAAATTGCTGGTGACGTTTTCACAAACGATATTATTTATTACATGAGAACACAGCACAACCTTTTCGTTGGAGAAACTACCGCTGAAAAAATTAAAATTGCTATTGGTGCTGCTACTGAAGATTTAGACACACCGCCGGATGAAATGGAAGTACAAGGTCGTGACTTGTTAACGGGTAAACCAAAACAGGTTAATGTATCGTACCGAGAAATCGCCAAAGCATTAGACAAATCTATTCAACGTATTGAAGATGCGGTAATGGAAACCCTTTCGCAAACACCTCCAGAATTAGCAGCAGATATCTACAACACAGGTATCTATTTAGCAGGAGGAGGATCGATGCTTCGTGGTTTGGACAAACGAATTTCTCAAAAAACCGATTTACCGGTTTACATTGCAGAAGATCCTTTACGAGCAGTTGTACGCGGAACCGGAATGGCATTAAAAAACATACAAAAATTCAGAAGTATCCTTATCAAATAACGAAATAGTTCATGCAGCAAATAATTAATTTTATATTTAAAAACAGCCTTAGATTGCTGTTTTTGCTGCTTTTAATCACCTCGTTGTCGTTAACGATTCAATCGCATTCCTACCATCGTAGCCAATTCATTAGTTCGGCAAACGAAGTTAGCGGCGGTGTGTACCAACGAATCAATAACGTTAAGGAATATTTCAATTTGCGCTCTCAAAATGACAATCTAGCCAAAGAGAACGCGTACTTAAAACAATTGCTTTTCAATAAACCGGACACAGTTATCGCTTCTACCGAGCTTATACCTCCTGGTTATGAAGACATTAAAGTTATCCAATCTAAAGTCATCAACAACTCTTTCAACGTTCACGAAAACTATTTAACCATTAATAGTGGTTCTAAAGATGGTGTTAAAGTAGATATGGGCGTGGTAAACAGTTTGGGAATTGTTGGAATCGTTGAAAAAGTTTCTAAAAATTTCGCAACTGTTCAGAGTGTTTTGAATCTGAAATCGCAAATAAACGCTAAGATTAAAAAATCAAATCATTTCGGGACATTACGCTGGGATGGTAAAAATGTTGGGTATGCTCAATTAATTGACGTTCCTAGGCTAGCTAGTGTTCGAAAAGGCGACACCATCGTTACCGGTGGGCGTTCGGTTATTTTCCCGGAAAATATTCCTATAGGAAAAATCGACCGTATTTATATCGACAAAGTAACCAACTACTACACCATTAATGTACGATTGTTTAATGACATGACTAATTTAGGTCATGTGTACATTATTGAAAATGTAAAAAGAAAAGAGGTTATAGAATTAGAAAACGAAACCAAACCCGATGAATAGTACATTGCTGATAAATATTTTTCGGTTTATAATTTTTCTTGCCCTTCAAATTGTGGTTTTCAACAACATCAATTTTCTAGGGTACATCAATCCGTTGCCATATATTTTATTTATTCTATTATACCCTATCAACGGGAACAAAGCCGGACTTTTGTTCGTTAGTTTTCTATTAGGATTAATTGTTGACATTTTTGCCAATTCAGGAGGCGTTAATGCTACCGCATGTTTAATCCTCGCTTACATCAGACCCTCTATTTTCCGTTTTTCATTCGGAATTAGCTACGAATATCAAACCGTTAAAATTGCAGACAAACTCACACCTGAGCGGTTTTCATTTTTACTTATTGCAATTTTAACACATCATTTTATACTCTTTTCACTTGAAATCTTCAGATTTAATTTCTTTTGGGAAATATTATTGCGAACTTTACTAACAACAATTTTTACTTTAATTCTTAGTATAATAACGCTTTATCTGATTAAGCCAAGTAAACGATGAGAAAACTCCTTTTACCCGCTTTAATAATTGGTGCCGCTATTTTAATAGTAGCCCGCCTTTTCTATTTGCAAATCTTAGACGATTCGTATATTAAGAAGTCGGACAATAATGCTATTAAAATTGTATACGATTATCCGGAACGTGGCTATATATACGACCGAAATGGAGAACTATTGGTGGCCAATCAACCATCATATGATATCATGGTGATTCCTAAAGAAATTAAAGATTTAGATACCCTTGAGTTTTGCCAAATTCTAGATATCACCAAAGAAGAATTCAATAAAAAAATTGAAAAAGCCAAAGTCTATAGTCCAAGATTACCTTCAGTTTTTCTACCTCAGTTAAACAAAGTAGAATACGCGGCTTTTCAGGAAAAAATTAGAAAATATTCAGGATTTTATATTCAAAAACGTTCGTTACGCGACTATCAAGTTGAAGTAGCCGCAAATGTTTTTGGTTATATCACGCAAGTTAACGATGCCATCATCAAGAAGAAACCGTATTATAAAAGCGGTGATTTAATTGGGATGCAAGGGGTTGAACAAACCTATGAGGAAATTTTACGTGGAACTAAAGGTGTAAAATACCGTCAGCGTGATCGATTCAACAAAGATATTGGTTCCTACAAAGAAGGAAAGTACGATACCATTGCGGTACAAGGTAGTGACATCACCTTAACAATCGATATAGAGCTCCAAAAATATGGCGAGCTGTTAATGAAAAATAAACGAGGTGGTATTGTTGCTATCGAGCCTGAAACCGGTGAAATTTTAGCATTGGTTACTGCTCCATCCTATGACCCTGCGTTATTGGTTGGTCGTGAGCGTTCTAAAAACTACACGGCACTTTACAACGATTCGATTGCTATGCCACTATTCGATCGCGGATTATTAGCTGAGTATCCTCCGGGTTCCCCTTTTAAAATTCTTACTGCTCTGGTAGGATTACAAGAAGGCGTTATTGACGAACACACTCAATTTGGCTGTCGAGGCGGATTTTCATACGGAAGAGGCTCCTTCATGAAATGTCACTGTGGTGGTGGCATGCGCGATTTAAATATCGGAATTTACAAATCTTGTAATGCGTATTTTGGAAATGTTTTCAAATTAACAATTGACAAATACAATAAACCTAGATTTGGTGTTAATGCTTGGAGTGATCACTTGTTTAGCTTTGGACTTGGCAATTTCATGGGTTATGATTTACCCCCAGGGCGAAAAGGACATATTCCTACTTCAAAATATTACGACAGATGGTACCCCAATGGTGGCTGGAGAAGTACTACAATTATTTCAAACTCTATTGGTCAAGGTGAAATATTAATGACCCCAATGCAATTGGCAAACATGATGGCTACTATTGCAAATCAGGGCTATTTTTACACGCCCCATGTAATCAAAAAAATTAAAAACCAGCAAATCGATAAAAAGTTCACCACAAAACACACTACTACAGTTGACAAACAATACTTCAAGCCTGTAATTAATGGTTTGTTTGATGTGTATAACTTTGGTACTGCCAGCGCATTACGTGTTGAAGGAATTGAAATATGTGGAAAAACAGGTACAGCCGAAAACTTCACAAAAATTAATGGCAAAAGAGTTCAGTTAACCGACCACTCGGTATTTGTGGCTTTTGCACCGAGAGAAAATCCAAAAATTGCAATTGCTGTTTTAGTTGAAAACGGGTATTGGGGTTCAAGATGGGCTGGTCCAATTGCCAGTTTAATGATTGAAAAATATATCAAACGCGATACAATTACCCGTAAAGATCTTGAAAAACGAATGCTTGAAGGCAGTTTAAAATACGAGTACGACAAAGTAACAAGTGGACAACCTTTCAGTATCAATCGATAATTAAAATGAAGAACCAAAGCGTAATAAGTAACATCGACTGGCTTACAGTAATTCTCTATATCACATTAGTGATTATGGGATGGATGAATATTTATTCTGCATCACTTCCGTTAGAAGAAACTTCAATTTTCGACATCAGTCAAACCTACGGAAGACAAATGTTGTTTATCTTCCTAACGATTCCGTTGATTTTTATAATCTTATCAATGGATGCAAAGATTTTCGAAAAGTACTCTACGGTCTTTTACATTATTGGCATATTTTCATTACTGGGCCTTTTTGCTTTTGGAAAAACCATTAAAGGACAAACCAACTGGTACCAATTTGGTGGATTTGGTTTTCAGCCTTCCGAGTTCGTTAAAACAGCCACAGCGCTCCTATTAGCAAAATTTGTCAGCGACTCGCAAATTAATTTAAAAACATTCAAACATCAACTGTTAGCTTTAGCAGTTTTTTGTTTCCCTGTATTGCTTATCATGATGCAACCCGATGCAGGAAGTGCCATGATATTTCTTTCATTGATATTTGTTCTTTACCGCGAAGGATTCCCGAGTTGGTATATATGGTCTGGCTTTATTGGTATTGCTTTATTTATTTTGGCGTTAATCGTAAAACCAATATTCCTGATTGGTTTTGTAGCCTTAATCATGATTATCCATTTCATTTTAAACACAAGAATAACACGTAATCCAATTATTTACGGGATACTGTTCGTGGTTATTTCCGGAATGGTTTTATCTGTAGATTATGTTTACGAAAATGTACTTGAGCCACATCAAAAAGATCGTATCAATGTTTTATTGGGGGATGATGTGGATATGAAAAAAGAAGGTTACAACCTAAACCAATCTATGATTGCCATTGGTTCCGGAAGCTGGCTTGGAAAAGGCTATTTAGAAGGAACACAAACCAAAGGAGGCTTTGTACCGGAACAACATACCGATTATATTTTTACCACAGTAGGTGAAGAATGGGGTTTTGTAGGTGCAACAGTAGTAATTTTACTTTTTGTATTGTTGTTCTTACGATTGATTCATTTAGCCGAACATCAAAAAACGAGATTTAGTCGGGTTTATGGCTACTGTGTAGTTGCCTATTTATTCATGCACTTTTTCGTAAATATTGCCATGCTTATTAAGTTGTTCCCAACCGTTGGAGTGCCTTTGCCTTTCTTTTCGTATGGTGGATCAAGTTTATGGGCCTTTACCATTTTACTATTCGTATTCATCAAAATGGATGCGAACAAAGTAAATGAATGGTAATTAGAAACTCCAGGTTTTATAATCGTTAGACTTTTCCAACTGTGCTTCTTGACCATCCTGCAATTTTGGAAAAAAATCAATTCCCGTCATTTTCTCGATCGTATCAACATCCACTACAAAATCATACAATGGGTTCTCACTATCTTTACTAGGCACCAAAAAACCAATCATTTTTTTACCATCACGAGTCATTAAGACTTTATAAAAATAATTTGGAACCGCAACGTGTTCTTTACCAATGGTTTTCAGGTTTTCATTTAAAACGCCGCCAGTAACAACATATAAACCGTTGTATTTTTTACTCCAATAACGTACTTTTTGCTCTAAACGATTCCAAACACCTTCATTAAAATCGTGACGTTGTGGTGAAATATTAGAGGTATAAAATGTTTCTTTGTAGGCATCGAAGTTGTTTTTTCGATCTGCTGCCGGACACAAATGCCCTTTATCATACCCTGAGTTTTTATAGTTACGCCAATCGGCAGAATGCGATGGAACTTTAGGATCTTCAATAAAGAAAGGACGTTCATAATCTCTATTGGAAAAATCATGAGAATCTAATTGATATGCAACCCACTCTGCCTGCTCGTATTCTTCAACATACGATAGCGCATAACTTTCGTGCTTAACAATTACTCCTGTAGTTGATGTTGGATAATAATCGAAGTTAGCACCTAAAACTGTATTTTGAGATACGGGTTCGGCTTTTTCTTCAAATTTATCTATAGTTGGAGTCGGCTCATTCTTCACCTCTTCCTTACAACCAACAAGTAAAAGCGTTAAAATTCCAAAAAATACAACTACACTATTTCTATACCTATTTCCCATTTGTGGCGCGATATTTGTTAATTTTGTAAATATACTATTTCAAATCAAGTTAATTAAAATTGTAAAGTATGAAATCGAAATTAATAATTGCAATGATTGCTTTTTGTGGCATTCAAAGTGGAATTGCCCAAGAAGTTGTAAAAGATTCATTAGTTAACGCTGTAGCTGCAGAAAAAGTAGCAGCCGAAGAAAAAGCAAAACAAATGGAAATTGAAAAGCAACGTATTAAAAATCTAAAAGAAGCAGAAAAAGAAAGAAAAGAAGTAGAACGCGAAAAAGAAAAGGCTGAACGCGAAAAAGAAAAGGCTGAAAGAGAAAAAGAAAAAGCTGAAAAAGAGCGCAAAAAAATGGAAAAAGAGCTGAAAAAAGCTGAAAAAGAACGCGCCAGATATGAAAAAGCCACCAAAAATGTTGAGAAAGCAAAAGATCGTTTAGAAGACAACAAAAAGGAACTAAACAAAGAACAAGAAAGGTTTGACAAGCAAATGCGAAAAGGTAAATTAGACGCCGAAAAAGAACTAAAAGCACGAGAAAAACTTTTAAAACTTGCCAACAAACAAAAAGAACTTCAGTTGGATTTAGAAAAAGCTCAAATGAAATTACAGAAGTTAAATTAATAAAAAAGCCATTCAAATGAATGGCTTTTTTATATCTAACAAGTAGCTTATTGTGCTTCTACTAATTTTCCTTTTTTATCTTTCAATGTGATAGCGCCTTTTTTAAATACTGGAGCTGATTTCATATCGGATAGAATATTTAATGCTTCTTCAATATAAATATCTTTAGCTAAACTTTCATGCCATCTCTCACGTTTTTGCGCTAAAACAGTATCGCTTTTAAACACCGCTTCTTCATATGGCAACGATTCAAACTTCAGATTGTTTTTATATTCTGAAATTCCTTTGAATTGTTTCGCGGCGGCGGCTACAGCATCTTCATCCGCTTTAAATTTCTTAAAATTCAAGTTAAACGTATAAACATCTTTACGCTCGTTAATCCATTTTGCATTCTCATCAATTAACTTAAATGTTGGATTTTGAGCCATACGTTCTTTACTTTTTTCAATAACATCGGAAAAACTTGCTGTTTTAGAAACTTTGTAACTTGCTTCATCAATTTTATCCCAAGGCATTGCATTGTCAATATCACGCTCACCCATATCGATATACGAATAACGATCTGGCATAACAATATCACTTAAAACACCTTCACGTTGCGTTGACCCACCGTTAATACGATAGAATTTTTGGGTTGTAGTTTTTAAAGCTCCAAGATCACCAAAAGAACTATTGCGTACAAATTGGTTTAAATCGATTACATTTTGAACTGTACCTTTTCCATAACTGTGTTTACTTCCAATAACAATACCACGCTTGTAATCTTGAATAGCTGCCGCGAAAATTTCTGAAGCCGATGCCGAAAAGTTATTAATCATAACTACAAGTGGTCCATCCCATTGTACTCTAGAATCTTTATCGTACAATACTTCTTTTCTTTTTCCAGACGATTTGATTTGAACCACCGGACCGTCTTCAATAAACAATCCTACCATATCAACAACCGTTTGCAATGAACCTCCGCCATTATCGCGTAAATCCATAACAATACCTTCTACTCCTTCAGCTTTTAAACGTTCAATTTCTTTAGCAACATCTTTAAAAGCATCGCGATTGTCTTTGTTTTCGAAGTTTATATAAAATTTAGGCAAATAAATTACACCATATTTTTTATCTCCTTCTTTAACCACAGTAGATTTTGCATAGGTTTCTTCCAACTCAACTACTTCACGAACAATAGAAATAATTTTAATAGTTCCATCAACTTTTTTAACGGTCAAACGAACTTCGGTACCTTTTTTACCTTTAATTTTTTTCACCACATCATCCAAGCGCATACCCACTACATCAACCGGTTCGCTATCGCCTTGTGCTACTTTTAAAATCAAATCGCCTTGTTCCAATTGTTTTCCTCTCCAAGCCGGACCACCAGGAATTAATTCAGACACTTCGGTAATATCGTTTTTCTTTTGAAGACGCGCTCCAATACCTTCAAGCGTTCCGCTCATACTGATATCGAATTTGTCTTTTTCTTCAGGAGCAAAATAGAATGTATGCGGATCAAAACGCTCTACAATCGAATTGATATAAATTGAAAACCAATCGTTACGATCTAACTCTTGAACAAAATCAAAATATTCATTCAACGATTTTAAAGTCGTTTCACGTGAATCTTTTTCTAAGTCTGTCAATGTTTTTTCTTTATAAGAAGCGTCGTTTTTCTTTTTGTCTTCTTCTAACTTTAATTTATCGGTAATAGACGATAAAATTGTAAGTTTAAGTTGCTTTTCCCAACGATTTTTTAATTCTGCCTTATTTTTAGAAAACGGCATTTTATCGTAATCGGTATTGATGGTTTCGTCTTTATTTAAGTCAAACGGAGATGATAAAATTTCTTTATAAATTTTACGTGACTCACCAATACGCTCGTTTAGACGATTATACGTTAATTCAAAGAATCGCAAATCTTTATTTTTGATCATATCATCAATTTGCAATTCATATTTCTTGAATTCGTCTATATCCGACTGAATAAAATAACGTCTAGAAGGATCTAGCGCATTAATATACTCTTTGAATACACTTTTGGAAAACGTATCATCCATAGCTACTGGATCATAGTGCCCTTTTTCCAACACAAAAGTTAAAAGCTCCAATAAAAGTCGATCTTTTTCCGGATCTTCTTTTTTGTGAGGCATAAAACTCCAAAGCATTGCCGATAAAACAGTTACCAGCAAAACAATTTTATAATTTCTCTTCATAAATCGCCAAAAAGTATTCATTAAGTATTTTTCACTAAATTACATAAAAAAGCAAGCGGCTTTCTTAATGTTCCAATAATTTTTTGTTAAAGATTTCTTATCTTCAACTCCATCATCAATACAAAAATTGTACCAACTTCCATTTAGAAAATGTGTACTTTAGCGAATGTAAACAATTGTTCGATACATGAAGAAAAAACCTTTAATTTTAGTTACCAACGACGACAGTATAGTGGCGCCTGGTATTCGTGCTTTAATTGAAGTTATGAAAGAATTGGGCGATGTGGTGGTGGTTGCTCCAAACAGTCCGCAATCGGCTATGGGACATGCCATTACCATTAACAGCACCCTTCACCTCGAGAAAGTAAACATCGATTCGGAACTTGAAAACGAATTCAGTTGTTCCGGCACTCCGGTAGATTGCGTCAAGATTGCTGTTAATGAAATTTTAAAGCAAAAACCAGACTTGTGTGTATCAGGCATCAATCACGGTTCTAATTCATCTATAAATGTTATTTATTCCGGAACAATGTCGGCCGCTGTAGAAGCAGGTATTGAAGGTATACCCGCAATTGGTTTTTCATTATTAGATTATAGCTGGAATGCCAATTTTGAAAATGCCAAATCGTACGTTAAAAAGATTGCTACCCAAGTTTTAGAAAACGGCTTACCCAATGGAGTTATTTTAAATGTAAATATCCCAAAAAACAACATTAACGGAATTAAAATTTGCCGACAAGCACACGCTATTTGGGAAGAACGATTTGATAAGCGAACCAATCCCCAAGGAAAAGAATATTATTGGCTTACCGGAGAATTTGTTAATTTAGACCATGGAGAAGACACTGACGAATGGGCATTAAAGAACAATTACATTTCTATAGTTCCTGTTCAATTTGATTTAACCGCTCATCATGCCATTCAACATTTAAACCGTTGGGACTTAAAATAAAGTATTAGAAAAATATGAAAAAAACCGACTTATTAA
The DNA here is from genome assembly GCF_055521455.1 of Flavobacterium sp. IC2-16. Classification (NCBI taxonomy): domain Bacteria; kingdom Pseudomonadati; phylum Bacteroidota; class Flavobacteriia; order Flavobacteriales; family Flavobacteriaceae; genus Flavobacterium; species Flavobacterium sp. IC2-16. The sequence goes on from NZ_CM145480.1 coordinate 890,649, forward strand.
TTGGATTCATAATCGGACTTGCCGCTGCAACATTAGGTTGTGCCATATTTGTTTATTTTTTTACAGAAGCACGCTCCATCAGCGACTTACAACTTGTTAGACAACAAGGTTATATGGGAAAATTAATTACTTTAGGCGCAATATTTAACCTGATTTCGTTTTTCATTTTATTGAAATACAATAAAGAATTAATGGCACGTGGCGTTATTCTGGCTACTATTCTTTTAGCAGTATTAACGGTAATTTTATAAGCATGAAATATTACATTATCGCAGGAGAAGCCTCTGGAGATTTACACGGTTCGAATGTAATGAAGCAAATTTTAGAGCTGGATCCTAATGCCGATATTCGGTTTTGGGGAGGTGATTTAATGGCTCAAACCGGCGGAACTCTGGTAAAACATTATCGCGATTTAGCTTTTATGGGCTTTGCAGAAGTTGTTATGAATTTAAAAACCATCTTAAACAACATAAAATTTTGCAAATCAGATATTTTAAAATTCAATCCCGATGTTATCATTTACATCGACTATCCGGGCTTCAATATGCGAATTGCCAAATGGGCCAAGAAAATCGGCATAAAAAACCTCTATTATATTTCTCCTCAAATTTGGGCATGGAAAGAAAACCGAATTAAAGCCATAAAACGTGATATCGACAAAATGTATGTAATACTTCCGTTCGAGAAAGACTTTTATGAGAAAAAACATAATTTCCCCGTTGAATTTGTTGGTCATCCTTTAATTGATGCGATACACAACAGACCTCAAACTGATGTAGCGCAATTTAAAAAAGAGAATCAACTTGATGAACGACCTGTTATAGCCCTTTTACCGGGTAGCCGAAAACAAGAAATTTCTAAAATGCTTACGGAAATGCTTTCTGTTGTTCGTGATTTTCCGAACTATCAATTTGTTATTGCAGGTGCACCCAGCCAAGATTATTCTTTTTACGAACAATTTTTAACAACTGACCAAGTTCGATTTATTTCAAACAGAACCTACGATTTGTTAAGTATTTCATACGCTGCATTGGTAACCTCTGGAACGGCAACTTTAGAAACTGCACTATTTAAAGTACCTGAAGTGGTACTCTACAAAGGCAACTGGATATCGTATCAAATAGCCAAACGCGTAATAACATTAAAGTACATTTCGTTGGTAAACCTAATCATGGATAAAGAAGTGGTTACTGAATTAATTCAAGAAGATTGTAACACCAAAAGAATAAAATCGGAACTTGAAAAAATACTAAATCCGGAGCATCGAAAAGTGTTATTACACAATTATGACTTGCTTGAAGAAAAACTTGGAGGCGAAGGTGCTAGCAAAAAAACAGCAACTTTAATCCTTAGTACCCTTTCGTAATTCCTGAATTATTTACTATTTTAGTACAAATCCCTTGAGAATGAAAAAAATTTTTTACGTGTTAAGTTTACTTTTATTGATGGTTTCTTGTAAACCAACATCAAACATTGTAACCTCAAAAGAAGAAGCCATTAGAAAAGGCATATATACATACAACGAGAAAAATTTTAAATCTGAAGTTGCTTTAGCGAAACAAAAAGCCAAAACTTCCAAAAGAATCAGAACAAAGTCTTCCTCAAATCAATTAGGCGAACAAATGGTTGATGAAGCTATGGAATATTTAGGTGTTCGTTATAAAACTGGAGGAACAACACGAGATGGAATGGATTGTTCCGGACTTGTTACTGTAGTTTATAATACTTTTGAAATTGCAGTACCTAGACGATCGACTGATATGGCAAAAATTGGTGAAGTTTTACCGCAAGACGAAATTCAAAAGGGGGATTTAATCTTTTTCAAAACGAATGGAACTGTTGAAATTAATCATGTTGGAATTGTTACAGATGTATCGGACGATGAAATCAAGTTCATTCATTCTTCCACATCCAGTGGTGTGATTATCTCTTCTACAAAAGAATCTTATTATCAAAAAGCTTTTGCACAAGCCAATCGTGTAGTAAATTAATTTTTTGTAGGTTTTTTCTTTTATTTTTACATTTTCTTCTTACTTTCGTAAGTATGAAAGTGACAAAATTCCCTATACTTATTTTTGTTATCCTTTTTTGCTTTGGAATCCTCATTGGCTATATCCTGGAACCAAGCTTAGAATGGATTATAATAAGCCTGTGTAGTAGTCTAATTGTATTTATTGCTTCTTACATAAGCGCTAAAAAACATTTCATTCAAAAAAATTATTTTGGATTCACGACTTTTTTGGTTGTGTTAATCTTAGGAATTTTAAACTACCATCTGCATTCCGACAAAAATCATTCGAGCCATTACACTAACGCGCAATTAACTGAAAACGATTACTGGAGAATTACCATTTCAGAGCGTTTAAAACCCAATGCGTATTCCGAAAATTATTTTGGACTAATTTCAAAACAAAATAGGAAAGCTGTTTTTGGAAAAATCTTAATCCATCTTTCCAAAAAAGACAATCTAAAAAAACTAGACGTTGGACATATCATAGTATGCAACAGCGAATTTCAACCGATTGAAAAGGCGCATAATCCAAACCAATTTGACTACGCGTCATATCAGGAAAAACAAAATGTGTACCATCAAGTTTATTTACACTTAAACAATTATAGGGTAATTGGTCTCGAAAAAAACTTTAACTATCGAATAGATAAATTACGACAAACATTAAGTCGTAGTTTTGATATCCATCATTTTAGCAAGCCCACTACAGCTATAATCAATGCACTACTCTTAGGGCAACGCCAAGAAATCGACAATAACACCAAACAAAACTTCATTAATAGTGGAGTTATTCACATTTTAGCCATTTCGGGTTTACATGTAGCCATTGTATTTTCACTGCTAAATTTTGTTACTAAACCACTAGAGCGCCTTAACAAAGGAAAGTTTATACGTTTACTAATCGCTTTACTTTTTCTGTGGCTATTTGCCTTGCTTAGCGGTTTATCCGGCTCGGTTGTACGTGCCGTTGTTATGTTTAGTTTTATTAGTTTAGGCAAACAATTGAATAAAGAAATTCAGATTTACAACATCCTAGCCCTTTCATTGCTTAGCATACTGCTTTTTGAACCACATTTTTTATTGGATGTAGGCTTTCAACTGAGTTATGCAGCAGTATTTTCAATTGTACTCCTGCAACCGTTGGTTAAAAAATTTAAAACATCTAACAGTTTGGTAAATTACGGAATCGATTTGCTGAGCATTTCCATCATCGCCCAATTAGGTGTTTTACCTGTCAGTTTGTTTTACTTTCATCAATTTCCAAGCTTGTTTTTGCTGGCTAACATAGTTGTAATTCCGTTAACCACCATTATACTTATTCTCGGTTTTTTGGTTTTAATTTTAAATTTTATATATGCTCCTGTAGCGCAAGGTTTCGGTCTGTTGCTTTCCTTTTTTATTGAAGTTATGAATCGGTATGTTGCGTGGATTGCCTCATTTGAAAGTTTCACGTTAAAAAACATTCCTTTTAATGCTCCGCTAATGGTAAGCCTATATGCACTTATTTTATTGGGTATTTATGCACTTTACCAAAAAAGATATAAAAATATAATGTTGTTCATGATAAGTGGTGTCGTTTTCCAATGCCTTATCCTTTTTACAATTTGGAACAATCACAAACAGGAAGAATTGGCTATTCTGAATGCCAAAAAACAATCCCTCATAGCGTTGAAAAACAAGGACACTTTACATTTTTTTACAAGTGACTCTCTTCCTAAATACAACTCAACATTAAACGATTATATCCGCGGGCAATATAACTGCAGTAGTTATTACAAAGAAATTCCGAACCTATTGTATTATAAAAACAATAAAATTCTAATTGTTGATAGTTTGGGAATATATTCGCTTTCTAAAAAACCCGATTTAGTACTGTTGACACATTCACCAAAAATCAATTTACAGCGATTGATTTATACCATGCATCCGAAAGAAATAATTGCCGATGGTTCCAATTACAAATCGTATGTACAACGATGGAAAGAAACTTGTGAAAAAGAAAAAATCCCTTTTCATGCAACTTCAGAAAAGGGATTCTATAAACTAGACTAATATTTTTTACATTTTTTGAAGCTCAGGTATTAGTTCATCCGCGGTACGATATCCAATAAGTGGCGCTTTAACCTCACCTTTGCTATCGAAAACATATACCGAAGGATACCCCTGTACTTGTAAAAACATGGTAAATTGATGCACCGCATTTCTTCCTTTTCGATTTGGATCAAACCCTGGATTAGAGTACGTAACACCTTTATATGACACTTCCGAATTTCCTTCACCGTTAAACTTTACAGCATAATAATTAGCCGATACAAATTCAACGAATTTTGGATCGTGAAAAGTAGTTTTGTCCAACATTTTACATGGTCCACACCAATCGGTATACACATCCATAATGATAGGTTTAGGGGTTTTCTTTTGAAGTTTTAAAGCTTCATCTAGTGTCATCCACTTAATTTCTTTATCCTGAGCGTGAAGCGCTATAGAACCTAACACTAAAACGAACGCTAAAAGTATTTTTTTCATCTTATCCTTTTTTATTGTTTATCAATATTTGATTAGCACCTTCTAACCATTTTTCAGGTCCGCCTGCAACATACCCGGTTCTACCCAATTGTGTAAAGTTGGTTTTTCCATCTTTCTTTTGTGCTGTAACAAACCAAACCGTTGGATATCCTTGAACTTGAAATGCATTTTGCAAACCGTAATTTTGCTGTTGTAATTGCGGATCTAATTGTTTTCTTCTAGGAAAATCCAATTCCACCAAAACCACATTGTCTTTGGCCCATTTAACAAATTCAGGCTTGAAAAAAACCTCATTTTGCAAACGAATACACCAACCACACCAGTCACTTCCAGTAAAGAAAAGCATCATAGGCTTATTTTCTTTTTGAGAAATATCCATCGCTTTATCAATACTTGTATGCCAAGTTAAAGCTCCTTCTTGTGCATTTGCTGCAACAACCGAAAGCATAAAAAACAGAAAAACTGCTATTTTTTTCATAGAATATGTTTTATTTCTAATAACAAAAACAATGCCGAAAATTTATTTTACATCTTGCATTAGTTTGCGAACCAAGGGTGATATTGCAATTAACACAACTCCGGCAACTAAGGCATAAATAGCCAATTGTTCGTAACCGTCAGTATATACTTTTAATTTTTCCAAATTAGTAGAATTTTCGGAAGCTTCGGCAATATTAGCCCCTAATAATCCTGCAAAATATTGCCCGTAAGCACTAGCCAAAAACCACATCCCCATAATAACCGCTTGGGTTTTTTGTGGCGATAATTTTGTCATGGCCGACATTCCTATTGGTGATAAACATAACTCCCCGAATGTAATAACGAACCATCCAAAAGTAAACAAATCCAATGAAGTTTTACCTGTTACATCGGCAAAAAATTGAGTATAATAGAACACGTAGAAACCTCCGGCAAGAAACAAGAATCCCAAACCGAATTTTACAACTGTATTTGGCTCAATTTTACGTTTAGCCATCCATAGCCAAACAATCCCTACCAATGCAGCAAATACAATTACAAATAAAGAATTGGCAGAATTATTAACCCCATTAGGGTCTAATTTAATTCCCAAAACAGTATCATGCAAATTATTTGCAGCGAACAAACTCAACGAACCACCACTTTGTTCAAAGAATGCCCAGAAGAAAATAGAAAAAATAATGAATACGAGAGCCGCTAACAACTTTTTATTTTCTGAAACAGAAAAATTACGCATTTCATAAAGCAAGTATATAACAGAAGCCGGACCGATAATCATCATGAAATAATCCGTATATACTGTATTGGCAACCATCAAAATAATAATAGGTATTATCACCAAAGAACCAATATAGGTTGCTATTTCAAAAGCTTTACGTTTACCAGTTTCTAATTTCGAAAGTGGTGACAGTCCAATTTCACCTAGACTTTTTTGTGTTTGCGTAAATGTTAGCAAACTAATAATCATAACAACAGATGCAAATCCGAAGGCATAATTCCATCTTAGATTTTCAGGAATAAGTGAAGCCCACAAATTACCATTGGCTACCGCAATACAAATATAGCCGCCAATTAAAGCGCCTAAGTTTACCCCTGCATAAAACAGTGAGAAGCCTGCATCTCTTCGAACATCTCCATCTTTATACAACTGCCCAACCATGGAAGAAATATTCGGTTTGAAAAAACCCGTTCCCACAATAGTAAAACTGATTCCGATAAAGAAAAAATGTTTGGGATCTATTGCAAGAATTATACTTCCCACAATCATTAACAACCCACCCCAAAAAAGGGATTTTCGCAAACCTAAAATTTTATCTGCAAATAACCCTCCGATAAAGGTAAATGCATATACCCAAGCTTGGGTAGCTCCATATTGCAAGTTAGCTGTTTTTTCATCCATCATTAGTTGGCTTACCATAAACACCGCCAACATTCCTCGCATACCGTAGAAACTGAAACGTTCCCACATTTCACTAAAAAATAAATACCAAAGTTGTTTTGGATACTTTCCTTTAAAATCTTGAATTTGTTCGATACTTGTCATTTAATTTACTCCTTTTTCTTTCATTACTGCATTCAATCGCTTCAAAATAGAAAGTCCTAATACTGTTGCAAACAACAACAATACAAAGTTCACAATGAAGAAATTTGCTTTATTTTCATAATCATACCACATACTAGCCAACACTCCTGAAAGTTTATTTCCAATGGAAATTGAAAGGAAAAAGCCTCCCATCATTAAAGCTGTTAAACGTGGCGGACTCAATTTTGAAACTATTGAAAGTCCCATTGGAGACAAACATAATTCTCCAATAGTAATCACACCATACGTTCCTACCAACCACAATGGTGATACTTTTACGGCACCATTGCTTCCAAAATAAACCGCAGCCACCATCACCAAACATGAAAGTGCTGAAATAAACAATCCCAAAATAATTTTAGAAGGTGTTGATGGTTCTTTTCCGCGTTTGCGTAACAAAGCGAATACTCCAACCACTAATGGTGTCAGCAAAATAATCCATCCCGGATTAACCGATTGAAACAATTCGGTATTGATTAAAGAAACTTTTTGATCCGGATTAGCTTCTAGTGCTACACGCTGTTCTTTAGAAATATTATTAAAATAAACATCTTTTCCTTGAACTCGAACCGGATTTCCGCTTTCATCTTTAACTGCCTGAAATTGCGCGTCGTATTGTTGTACTTCTTTTGTTTGAAAATCTTTTTGATCAACCAAATAAATGGATTCCAATGCAGATTCGGTAGTACCCGTAACTTGGCGATCTGTATAATAGTTGGCCCAACGTGTAAGTGCAGTTCCATTTTGTTTGAATACTGCCCAAAACAACATTCCGACTGCAAAAATCGCCAATAAAGCCCCTAATGGACGTTTATCTTCTGAGTTTGCTTTTAGATACAAGCGAACATAAAAAACAACTACTGGTACACATGCAAAAATGAAAGCATCGGTTGTATCACTTTTAAAAATATTACCAGGAATCATCCAACCAATAGCACCCGCAATAATTGCAGGCAAAAACACCATTGACAAAATTCGATTTAAACTAATATCTCCTTCTTGTTTTGGCTTCATCACATTGGCATGTTCCAAGTGTTTTCTACCTAAGGTAAAAATAAGCAAGCCTAAAAACATCCCAACACCTGCTGTTATAAACGCCGCACCCCAACCGTATTGGTTACGCATAAATGCAGCAATAATATTACAGATAAAAGCTCCAACGTTAATTCCCATATAGAAAATATTGTAGCCTGCATCTTTATTGGCTTTATAAGGTTCATCAGCGTATAAATTACCTACTAACGTAGACATACTCGGTTTAAAAAATCCATTCCCTACAATTATAAGCGCCATAGACACATAAAACGCAGTAAGATTATGAAATCCTAACCCAATATATCCCAAGCCCATAAGAAATCCGCCGAGATAAATGGCTTTAAAATAACCCAAGAAACGATCGGCTAAGTAACCTCCTAAAAACGGGGTTAAATACGTTAAAGCAATATATGTTCCGAAAATATCATCGGCATTTTTATCGGAAAAAGCCAAGCCACCCGTAGCGGCTGGGTCGATCATGTAAAGCACAAAAATTCCAATGATTAAATAATACCCGAAACGTTCCCACATTTCGGTAAAAAACAAAAACATTAACCCTCTCGGATGCTTATTTCTCATAGTAGCTATATTAAAAAAGTCCCGCCTTAGCGGGACTGAAAGATATAAAAATAATTTGGAATTGAATTAACTGATTCCGTTCATCATTTTTTTCAATTTTGGTGATAACAATGCCAAAATAATAGCTGCAATACCACACAACACAACGAACACCATAAAGAATTCATATAAATTGTGAATTTCGAATCCAGCAAATGAAGTATTTGACATTGGTAACTGTTCTTTTTCAAACAATGCGATTTGCTCTGCAGTTAGAGTAACTTTTTTATCTAAAACCTCCTGTAAATTCACACCAAGTTTTTGAGCTTTCTCAAATTTATCACCAGTTGCCGGTATAATAGCTCCTAGTGATCCCGCCAACGCATAACCTGCAGCATTAGATATAAAGAATACTCCATATAATAACGAAGCAAAACGTTTTGGCGCTAATTTACCAACCAATGATAATCCGATTGGTGATAAACACAATTCTCCTAAAGTTTGGATGAAATATAATAACATTAACCATTTAATGGCTAATAATCCAGAATTCCCTAAATCTTTCACATTGTGTGCTATGATAAAGTAACTCAACGCAATTAATGCAAGACCTATTGCCTGTTTCATTGGCGATACTGGCTCTTTACCTTTTGCTCTTAGTTTATCCCACAACAAACTGAATGGTAATGCCATCATAACTACAAATATTCCATTGAAAATTTGAACCATTGAAGGCGGCATGTTCCAACCAAAGATATTTCTATCGGTTTGATTATCTGCAATGAAAGTTAACGACGAACCTGCTTGTTCAAAAGCGGCCCAGAAGAAAATAATAAAAAAGGATACAATATAAATTACCCAAATTCTTTGTCTTTCTATTTTGTTTTCAGCAGAACTTAAGATTAAGTAGGCCAATGCAATACCTGCCGAATAAATAAACGGATAAATAAGTCCTTTGATTAATTGCCCCATTTCGACAGAAGAAAAACCAAACTCTCCTACCAACAAATAACGGAACACAAAAAACAACATACCAAAAATTACTGTAGCAATTCCAATTGATTTTCCTGAGAAATGAGCTGTTTGCGTTTCACCTTCTTCAAAATCATTACTGTCGTTATGTTTTGGAAGCCCGCCAATTGGACGACCTTCTGGCGTAACTACATATTTATTTTTAAGTATAAAAAACGTAATAGTTCCAATTACCATTGCAATTGAAGCCGCTAAGAATCCCCATTTAAATGCATGAATATCTCTCACCCCTGTAGCAACATCTTTAACATCTCCAACGTATGGGCAAATGAATTGTCCTAAAAATGCTCCAATATTGATTCCCATATAGAAAATGGTAAAAGCAGAATCCAATTTATCTTTATCTTGTTTTGGATACAAACTTCCCACCATGGAAGAAATATTTGGTTTAAAAAATCCGTTACCAAAGATGATAATGAATAAAGCAATCCACATGAATAGTTTTGCTGTTCCAATATTACCATCAAAAGTAGATGCACTTATAAATAACAAGAACTGACCAATAGCCATCAAAGTACCACCCATCATGATACTGTATCGGTTACCGATATATTTATCTGAAATAAATCCTCCTAAAAGTGGTGTTAAATAACACAATGCTAAGAATCCACCATAAATAATGGCTGCATCGGCTTCTTTAATTAATAGTGAATTTACCATAAACAATGTAAGAATCGCTCGCATTCCGTAGAAGTTGAAACGTTCCCACATTTCGGTTCCGAATAGTACCCAAAGTCCTTTCGGGTGTCCTTGTTTAGCTGTAGTTTCGTTCATTTTTAGTTTTAGTTTGATTTAATTTATTATAGTTTCTCTTTAATGAAATTCGTCATTTTAGTGTACAATTGTAAGCGGGTTTTCCCACCATAAATTCCATGATTTTTATCCGGATAAATTGCCCATTCAAATTGCTTGTTGGCTTGAACCAGCGCTTCAATCATTTTCATAGAATTTTGTACATGTACATTATCATCTGCCGTACCATGAATTAAAAGGAAATTCCCTTTCAACTTACTTACATGGTTAATTGGAGAATTGTTATCATATCCACTTGCATTTTCCTGTGGTGTTTGCATATAGCGCTCAGTATAAATACTATCGTAATATCTCCAGCTTGTAACCGGTGCTACAGCAATGGCTGTTTTGAATACATCCGCTCCTTGAAAAATACAGTTTGAAGCCATAAATCCTCCAAAAGACCAGCCAAAGATACCGATTCTAGATTTATCTACATACGAATAATTTCCAAGGACTTTTGCAGCGTCTATTTGATCTTCAACTTCAAATTTTCCTAATTCTTTTTGAGTACATTTTTTGAATTCGGCACCTTTAAAACCAGTACCTCGACCATCTACACAGGCTACAATATAACCTTGTTGCGCCAACATCATAAACCAATAATCATCCGCTCCGTTCCAGTTGTTATCTACTTGCTGAGAGCCTGGACCTGAATATTGATACATAAAAACCGGATATTTTTTAGATGCATCGAAATCTTTTGGTTTAATCATCCAAGCGTTTAATTTATGTCCTTTTTCTGTTGTTAATTCGAAAAACTCCTTAGAAGGCAAATCGTATTTAGCCAATTTAGATTCTAAAGCTTCATTAGAAACGATAGTCTTAATTAATTTTCCAGATTTTGTTTCATGCAAGGTATATTTTGGTGCATTTTTAGCACTTGAAAACGAATTGATGAAATATTGAAAATTCGGACTAAACGTAGCGCCATTAGTTCCTGTTTGTGATGACAAACGTTTTTTAGCACTTCCGTTTAACTTAATACTATATACATCACGATTAATTGAGCCGTTTTCGGTAGATTGAAAATAAACCATTCCTGCTTTTTCATCGAAACCGTAATATGAGGTTACTTCCCATTTTCCTTTGGTAATTTGATTTTTCAGCTTACCGTTTTTGTCGTAATGGTAGATATTATTGAAGCCGTCTTTTTCCGATGTCCAAATAAAACTATTGTCTTTCAAAAAAGTAAGATTATCGGTTACGTCAACATAAGCTTTGTCTTTTTCATTTAAAACGACACGTGTAGCTGCTGAGTTTCCATCAATAAAAAGCAAATCTAAGTTGTCTTGATGACGATTTAAAACCTGTGCGCTCAAGGTATTTGCTTCATTAGTCCACTGAATTCTTGCAATGTAAAAATCGGTATACTTATCCAGATTAACTTTTTGCGTTGCCGCAGTTTTTACATTATAAATGTGCAATGAAACATCCGAGTTTTTTTCACCGGCTTTAGGGTATTTAAAAACTTCTTGAGTTGGATAAAGTCCTTGGTTGTACATATCCATTGAAAATTCAGGAACATTGCTTTCATCAAAACGAATGAAGGCAATTTTGTCTCCGGCAGCATTCCAGTCGAACGCACGAACAAAAGCAAATTCTTCTTCGTACACCCAATCGGTAATTCCGTTAATGATTGCATTTTTCTTTCCATCAGTAGTTATTTGACGGTGTTGTTTGGTTGCAATATCATAAACGAATAAATTATTTTGGTACCCGTAAGCTACTTTCGAACCGTCTGGTGAAAAAGTTGGCTCTTGCACTTTATAATCGGCTAATTTTACCAATGTTTTTGAAGCAATGTCGAAAACGAAATAATCGGCAACAAACGAATGTCTGAAGATCTGATCGGAGTTGTTTGCGATTAAAATTTTCTTTTCGTCTTTACTGAATGTATAACTGTTGATTCCTTCTAATTCTTTATAATTTTTAGAATCGATTAAAGTAGCTACTTTCTCTAAAGTCGCAAAATCATACAAATCTATTTGAGATGATTTAGTAGCCCGGTCATAATTTAATACCGTATACTGATTGGTATTTTTCATAGCCTCCAAAGCAGTCATACCCTGTGTTCTGAAAGCCCCACCCCAAATTTCTTCTAGGTTTATTTTTTGTTGTGCTACTGCAGTTACTGATGTTAGCAATAGCAAAAAGAAACATTTTAAAGTATTTTTCATAAGATTGATGATAAAAAAACCCCCAATTTTAGTGAAAAAAAATCAAATGACCGTAAATTAAATTGTTAAAAGCAAAAACCACACTTTACGAAGCCATGCAAAACATCGGCGATTTTTACATTTTATCGATATATTTTTAAAATAAAAGAGCAGAATTTAATAATTGTTTGTTAAATTGTTATATTTATTAGTTGGCAAACATAAGGTCCCTACATTTCATTTTATGATTAAAAAATTTACTTATTTTTTACTAGTACTTTTTTATACCCAAAGCCTAATTGGCCAAGTTTTCAATTATGAAATATTGGATCAAAGTTCGGGCTTGCCTTCCTCTACCATCAATCAAATCATTCAAGATAGCAGAAGTCTTATTTGGCTTGGTACAGATGGCGCTGGACTTGTTCGTTATGACGGTAAAAACTTTAAAGTCTTTAATAAATATAAAGATTCTGAAGGGTTTTATGTAAACGATATCGTTGAAGATTGCAACAACAACATTATAGTATCAACAAAGTATAGCGGTTTACTTGTTTACAATGGTTTGGAATTCACGCATCAGTTTGACAGAAACAACTCGGTTATCAAAGGTGAATACACTCAAAAGTTACTATCCACACCCAAAGGGACATATTGTTTCACCGACAAAGAAGTTTTTTTATTAAAAAAAGACTACACAATCGAAATAATTGTTCAATTTGATTTGCCAAATATTAAAATCAATTCGGTATTCAAAGACGGTTTTTCAAACATCTATGCGGGAACACAAAATGGCGTTTTAAAAATTCAAAACAATAAAATAATACCATTACATGAAGACAAACTAAACGGTTATAATTGCCTAATTTCTTCTTCGGAAAACGAATTCATCATAGGGAATTCAAAAGGTGAATTATACAAAGCTACTGCCAATACAGCTCTTCACACATCATTATCACTAATCGATAAAATCACTTTAGACAACAACCCTTTCTCCATTACAAAAATGTTAAAAGGAAGAAGTGGTTTTATTTGGATGGCAGGCGAGAAAAATCAAGGACTTGCCATGTACATGAAAGGTTACACTAGTTTTATTAATGAAACTAATGGCTTTAATGGTGAAAATGTGCTTTGCATGTTCCAGGATAAAGCTGGCCAAATGTATATTGGAACCTATGGTACTGGGCTTTTTAGAACAAGTTCTCAAAATTTCTACAACTATTCCAACATTGAAGAGCTAAAATCTCCCTACATATTCTCTGTCCTAACAACCGAAAAAGGATTATATGCTGGGATTTTGAACAGTGGCATCTATTATTTTGAAGACGGAGAGGAATATGAATTAGAGCTAAAATACAAACACCTGAACAACAAAGGAGCCACATGTTTGTTCTTAAATCATAAAAAAGAAGTTTTAGCAGCTTCCGGAAATGGCATTTATTGGGTAACAGAAAAAAAATTAATACCAACACCTATAAATTCCATTCTCCCAGAAAAGCTTCTCATAAATTTACTAAAACAAGATTCACTCGGTCGATATTTTATTGCTACTTCTGAAGGTGTTTTAATCACCGATTCCAATTTCAAACAACTTGCCTTTATAAAAAAGAAAGATGCTAGTTTAACCATTGGCAACGTTACAAGTCTGGAGCAAATCAATCAGAATGAATGGTATATAGGAACCAACAAAGGTATTTTTAAACTTACGGACAGTCTTGAAAAATCATTTAGAGTTTCTGCTCCATTGGTTACAAAAACCGTAACAACGTCATGCAAAGACAGCTTTGGCAATTATTGGTTTGCAGGTTCTAACTCGTTGCATTATATAAGTGGGACAACAATAAAAAAATTCACTACTAGAAACGGACTTACCTCCAACTTCATTTACACGCTTTCCGCCGACAAAAATGGTAACATTTATATTGGAAGTAATCTGGGTATTGACAAAATAAACATCACAAAAGACGGAAAGATCAACAACATTTATAATTACGACCACAATAATGGTTTTAAAGGATTAGAAACGAACACAAGAGCCCAAACGACTGATGAACTTGGCAATTTGTTTTTTGGAACACCAAAAGGATTATACAAATTAATAACGCACTACAGACCTAAAAGCAAAACACAAGCCGAATTAAAAATCACCAATGTTGATGTTTTCAATCAAAGTCGAAACTGGGCTGTTGAAAAAGCCACATCCAATTATTGGTTTAATGTTCCAAAACAGAACTATGTGTTTAGTGATAAAGAAAACCAACTTACATTCAGTTTTGGCGCCATAAACTATAAAAACGATTCCGAAGTTTACTATACCTATTACCTTAAAGGAGTTGACACCAAATGGTCTGCTCCACGTAAAACAAGAGAAGTTACCTATTCCAATTTAGACCACGGAGATTATGTTTTCGAGGTTAAAATGGTAGACAAATTAGGCAATAAAATTGGAGAACCAGTTAGCTATTCTTTTTCAATTGCTACACCTTTTTACTACACTTGGTGGTTTTTACTCACGGTATTTTTCTTTATTGCAATATTTACCAAGTTAATTATTGATAAAGCCTCTACGTACAACAAAGATTTCATTCGAAATTTTCAAGACAACAATGATAATACGGAAGAATTACGAACCTATTTCTTCTTCCTAGGTATAGTTTTTCCATTAACTGAAGTTGTCAATTTATTTTTCATTAAAAGAAGCAGCTTCGATTTACTGTCTAATTTAATCATTGGAATATTTTGCTTTGTTGTACACTATCTTTCAAGCAAACCAAATTTGATTCGAAAATCACTTTCAAAAATATTTGTGATTTTCATTGCTACCTATTCTATCATTGTTACCCACAAAATCGCCACAGAGCCTTTTGACATGATAACATTTACAGAATTTTTATTAATTCTGTTTTTCTCATATAGTGTTTTCAAACGCGTTAAACACTATTTGATTTTTGTAGTTTCATTGCTTTCCGTATTAATAATTCTGCTTTTCAACATTCCATCGGAAACCAAACAAATAATCACCCTAATTAATACCTCGTTTATTGTTTTGGTTATTAATTATGCCCGAAGAATTGCCATTCTAAATTCGAACGATAAAATTATGTTTTCCAATAGCATAATTAACAATTCGAATTCCATTACCATAGCAACTGACAAATTTGGAAAACTAACCTTCTGCGGAAAATCTATTGAAAAAATTCTAGGATACACTCCCGATGAAGTAATGGGTGAAAATTTTTGGAAACTTACCCAAGATGCCGATTTTAAAGAAGTTGACTATAACACCATTTACGAAGCCGATACAGTTTATGTACGAAAATTAAAATGTAAAAACGGGGAATACAAATACATACAATGGACAGACCAAAAGTACAACGACAACCTTTTTGTTGCTAATGGCCAAGACATTACACCTAAAATTTTAGTAGAAGAGCAATACCGAAACTTAGTACAGTTTGCTTCCGATATTATTTTTGAAATCGACAAATTTGGATACTTCATTTTTGTGAATCAGTTTACCGAAAAAGCACTAGGTTTTAAAATCGAAGAAATTCTTGGCAAACATTTTACCAGTTTAATTAAACCCGAATACATTGAAAGTGTAACCGAATACTACTTAAACTACAAAGGCAACGGTAGTGATTTTGATATCTTAGAATTCCCAATTCTCAAAAAAAATGGCGAAGAAATGTGGGTTTCTCAAAAAGTAACTATCAAAAAAGGCGAAGATGGAAATATAGTAGGATATTCTTCCATTGTTCGTGATATTACTTCTTTGAAAAATATTGAGATTGAAGAAAACATTCGTTTAGAAAAATCGAAAACATTAAATAATGTTGTTAACGAATTATCGACTTTAAATTTCTTAAAATTCGAAAATCAAGACGAACTTATTAAGCACCTTATCAAACAAGCCGCCATTGCTTTAGATATTAGCCGTTCTAGTTTATGGTTCAAAAAAGATGACAGCCTTGAACTATCTTGGTTGTATGATGAAATTGATGATGTTTTTGAAACCGGAGTTACTATTACGAAAAAAGACTATCCAAGTTATTTTAACGCCATCGAAACCAAGCCTTTTGTAGTCGCTTCTGAAGCACTTTTACATCCGGACACATACGAGTTCAATGAAACCTATTTCAACGTGTTTAACATCAAATCTTTGCTTGATTTTCCAATTTATGTTTCTGGAGAAATGAAAGGTGTTATTTGTCTTGAAAACACCGACATCATTCATTATTGGACATCCGATGAAATCAATTTTTCCAGAACAGTTTCCGATATCATTGCGCTTGCCATCGAAACCATAAAACGTAAAAAAACAGAAGAACAGATTATCTATAAAAGTGAAATTCTAAACTCGATTGCACAAACTACAGACAAGTTACTTCAAAGTTCAGATTTGAATGAAGTTTTCAACGAATCACTCAAAAAAATTGGAACTGCAACAAAGGTAAGTCGTGTATATTATTTTGAAAACGATACCGAAACCAATTTAATGAGTCAGCGTTTTGAATGGGCCAGCACTGACGAACTAAAAGAAATAGATAATCCTCGCCTGCAAAACATCTCTCATGAAACCTATTCCGATTTCATGAAGGTTATCATTACCAATAAACCATACAAGTCGGTAGTTAAAGATATTCCTGTAGGCAACTTTAAATCCATTCTAGAGGAGCAAAATGTGTTATCCATACTTATCCTACCAATGTTCATAAAAGACGTTTTCTATGGATTTATTGGGTTTGACGATTGCACAACTGCTCGTGAATGGACCAGCGACGAAGTGAATATTTTACAAACTTACACTAACAATATTGCAGCCACGATTGAACGAATTCACAGTGAAAAAGTAATCAAAGAAAATGAAGAGAAATTCCGATTATTAGCCGACAATATTCCTGCGGCTGTATATTTGGTAAAATATAATGCAGACAGAACCAAAGTATTTTTAAACAATGAAATTGAAACCCTAACCGGCTATCGAAAAGAAGACTTCTTTGATGGAAATATATCCTTAACCGATTTATACCATCCTGAAGAAAAAGAATCGGTATGCCGAGAAATTGAAAATGCAATTAAAGCTGCAAAACCGTTCCATGTGACCTGCCGACTTATCCGAAAAAATGGAGAAGTTATTTGGATTGAAGAGTACGGTGAAACCATTACCATTGAAAAAGACAACCGCTATATAGAAGGTGTTGTAATTGATGTTACGGAAAGAAAAAAGGTAGAAGAAGCCTTAAAAGCAAAACAAGTTGCCGAAGCAGCCAGCAACGCTAAAACTCAGTTTTTAGCCAACATGAGTCACGAAATCCGAACACCATTAAACGGAATCATTGGTTTTACCAACCTTTTATTAAAAAGTGACCTTACTTCTGTACAAGAACAATATACTATTACAGTCAACCAATCGGCAGACGCCCTTTTGGAAATTGTAAATGACATTCTAGATTTATCAAAAATTGAAGCGGGAAAATTAGAGCTAGATGTAACAAAAACCAATTTACATGACATTGTAAATCAGGTCATCGACATGGTAAAATATTCCGCTCACGAGAAAAAACTAGATTTAATTGTCAATATACCGGAAGATATTCCTTGTTTAATTTGGGTTGATGAAATTCGAATCAAACAAATTTTGGTAAACTTATTATCCAATGCAATTAAGTTTACACCAACCGGGGAAATTGAATTAGAAGTTCAGTTCCAAGAAATTAACGACCAAAAATCTAAAATGAAGTTCTTGGTTAAAGATACCGGAATTGGTATCAAACCAGAAAACCGCCGTCGTATATTCGAGCCTTTCTCGCAAGAGGACAATTCCACAACCCGTAAATATGGCGGAACCGGATTAGGAATTCCTATTAGTGATAGTTTATTGCAACTCATGAACAGTAAACTTCAAATAGAAGATCGTCCTGAAGGTGGAACAATTTTCTTCTTCGACTTAGAATTTAGAGCATCACATTGTGGTTCTTTAAAAGAAGTTGAAAACAACACAATCAAAGACATTCTGCTAATTGAAGACAATAAAAGCAATATTGAAGTAGTACAACGTATGCTAAACTTCTTTAAAATAAATTCGGTTTGCAATAAAAACTATCAAAACGCTTATAAATTCAATGCTAAAGCAGAACTTTTCATAGTGGATTATGAGCTGGTTGGAAACGAAGGCCTTGAAGAACTTGCTAAATTCGATAAGCCGATTATTTTGATGCAAAATTCGAATACAGGCAACATCGATTATCCTAAAAATGCAATTGTAAAACCAATTGTAAAACCAATAAAAATACACATACTGCAACAAATTTTAACTGAACTGAATAATCCAGATTTGGCTAAACCAATTGTTGCAGAACTAACAGACGAGAAAGTAAAATTTGACAAAGAAGTTAAGGTTTTAATTGTAGAAGACAATAAAATAAACATGTTGCTTTCTAAAACACTAATTGAGAAAATATATCCAAATGTAATTTTGTTTACAGCAACCAATGGTGAAGAAGCCGTTGAAGAATACAAAAAGAATAAACCGGACATTATTTTAATGGACATCCAAATGCCAGTCATGAATGGTTATGAAGCTACGATTGCTATCCGCGAAGAAGATCAGGATTGTGTAATCATCGCCCTAACTGCAGGTATCATTAAAGACGATGAAGAATATTGCAAAAAAATTGGCATGAACGATTACATTTCGAAACCTATCAATAAAGAATCATTGCGAGAATGTCTGTTAAAATGGGGAAGCACACTTAGTAGTTAATTGTCCATTTCTAAGGAAAGTCTATCTTTGCCAAAATAATTCACAGTAGTACAACATGACGAAAGCAGTTGCGGGTTTCTCTAAAATGTCGAAAGATGAAAAAATCCAATGGATTGCCAACACCCATTTTTCAAACCCAGATGAAGTACAAAAACTTATAAAAAAATATTGGAATTCCGATACAGCACTTCAAAAGTTGCATGACGAATTCATTGAAAATACGCTTTCTAATTTTTATTTGCCCCTTGGTGTCGCACCCAACTTTGTAATCAACGGAAAAAGTTACACCATCCCAATGGCAATTGAAGAAAGTTCTGTAGTTGCAGCAGCTTCAAAGGCCGCTAAATTTTGGAGTAATCGTGGCGGATTTAAAGCAACGGTTCTCAATACTGAAAAAATTGGTCAAGTTCATTTTATTTTTTCAGGTGATTCGCAGAAACTTGAAACATTTATTGCGGCTATAAAACCCACATTTTACACCGCTACCGAAAGCATCACTAAAAATATGCAAAAAAGAGGTGGTGGAATTTTAAACATTGAATTAAAAGACAAAACCAACGAATTAGAAAATTACTACCAGCTGCATGCTACTTTTGAAACCATGGACAGTATGGGAGCTAATTTCATCAATTCATGTCTTGAGCAATTTGCCAAAACACTAAAAGAAGAAGCTTTACAATACCATTCGTTCACCGAAAGTGAGAAGAATATTCAGGTAGTAATGAGTATTCTCTCCAACTATGTCCCTAACTGTATTGTTCGTGCAGAGGTTTCTTGCCCCGTTTCGGAACTGAAAGAAGAAAAAAATATTTCACAAGAAGAATTTGCTGAGAAATTTGTTCGTGCCGTTCAAATAGCCGAAATAGAACCTTACAGGGCCGTTACCCACAACAAAGGAATTATGAACGGTATTGATGCTGTAGTAATAGCTACCGGTAACGATTTTAGAGCTGTAGAAGCGGGTGTTCATGCATATGCATCACGAAACGGAAAATACAGCAGCTTATCACATGCTAAAGTTGAAAACGGAATATTTACGTTTTGGATGGAAATCCCTTTAGCAATGGGAACTGTTGGCGGATTAACCTCATTGCATCCACTGGTGAAAATGTCGCTTGAAATGCTTGGGAATCCTTCGGCTAAAGAACTAATGCAAGTTGTTGCTGTTGCGGGATTGGCACAAAATTTTGCAGCTTTACGCTCGTTAACAACTACGGGAATTCAACAAGGGCATATGAAAATGCATTTGATGAATATTCTCAATCAGTTTAATGCTAGCGAAAGCGAAAGAAAAGCAGTGGCTCAGCATTTTGAAAATAACACCATATCACATTCTGCCGTAGTAGAATACTTGGAAAATCTAAGAAAATAAAAGTGAAACAAACGTTTTACAGCAATGGAAAACTTTTACTAACCGGAGAATATTTGGTTTTGGATGGCGCTACTGCTTTAGCGTTACCTACAAAATTTGGGCAATATCTTCATGTGGATGCTGGTAAAAACAAAACTATTTCCTGGACCAGTTATGATTCAGATGGTTCCATTTGGTATACCGATGACATCGATTTTACCGATATTATTCAGAAAAACACAAATCCTGAAAATTCAAACCTAAAGAATACTCTTATTGAAATTTTACATGAAGGCTATAATTCAAATCCTTTATTTATTACTTCATCAGATGGATATGCTGTAACTACAGAGCTTACCTTCCCGAGACTTTGGGGATTAGGAACTTCTTCTACTTTAATAAACAATATTGCACAATGGCTAGCTATTGATGCTTATTCATTATTAAAAAACAGTTTTGGCGGCAGTGGTTATGATATTGCTTGTGCACAGCATAACACTCCTATTTTGTATAAAATTGAAGCTCAAACACCTATAGTAACACCCGTGACGTTCTCTCCAGATTTTAAGGACAATCTTTATTTTGTTTATTTGAATCAGAAACAAAACAGTAGAAATGCTATTGCGCATTATTCTGAAAAGAAGACAACAGTTTTAGACTACATTGCACAAATTGATACGATTAACAATACTATACTAAACACGAAGTCAATCGTTAATTTTTCAGAATCATTGAAAGAACATGAAAAATTAATGAGTCAAATACTAGGCACTAAAACCATCAAAGAACAATTTTTCAACGACTTCCATGGTACTATAAAAAGTTTAGGCGCTTGGGGAGGGGATTTTATATTGGTAGTTTGCTCTGAAAATCCTGAGGCTTATTTTAAAGAAAAAGGATACTCCACCATACTTCGTTATGACGATATGATTAAATAAAAAAGGCATTCTCTAATTAGAATGCCTTTTTTATTGTATTATCTATAAGATACTATTGAAATTCAACTCTATTATCTTTAATAGTTGCTGCATTTTTCAATGCATTCAATACCGTTCCGTAAACAGAACCTTGACTTTGAGATTTTAATTTCGTGATGTAAGCTGCATAATTAGGTAATGCTGGAGCTTTCGCAACATTTTTAGTTCTAATAATATATACACCCATTTCACCATCAATTAATTGTGATGTTTTTCCAGCTGCTAAACTAAATGCTTTACCAACAACTTTAGGCTCAGCACCCATTGAAGGAACCACTGGATTAGCAATTGAAATTCCGTTAGCATTCATGATAGAAGCTTTAGAACTTGTAGAAACAGCTTCTAAAGTTGATCCAGTCATTTTAGCATGAATTAAAGCAGCTTTCTTCTGATTCATAAGAATTGGAGCCACAACATTTTTAGCTTCTTCGATAGACATTAATCCAGTTTCGTTGCTTGATTTTACACGAGCTACGATATGACCTTGAAGGTTATCGAATTTCTTAACATCGCCTTCGTTAGTTTTTTTATTGAAAGCCCAAGAAACAATTGCTCTTTGATTTCCTACAGATGGTAAAAACTCATCAGTAGCTTTAACTGTAGCTGGAGTTGGAGTTAATTTCATTTCCTCAGCAACTTTGTCAAAATCTTTATCATTTGCATCTGCTTCAAATTTAGCAGCAGCAGTATAAATTCTATCAGCAGTAGCTTCAGATGGCTCTATCTTTCTAGCAATTGTAGCCAAACGAACTGCATCGTATTTGTCATCTACTTTAATTACGTGGAAACCAAATTCTGTTTCAACTACTCCAATTTTTCCAACTGGATTGTTAAACAAGAACGCATCAAAAGCTTTAACCATTTGACCAGGCGTTACATTATCGTATGATCCACCATTTTGTTTTGAACCAGTATCATCCGAATTTGCCATAGCCAACATCGGGAACATTCCTGGATTAGCTTGAGCTTGAGCTAACAATTCGTTTGCTTTCGCTTGAGCTTCTTCTTTTGTTCTCTTAACTGTCATATTAGGGGTTTGACTTCCATCATATGCAATAAGAATATGACTTACTTTAGCAGTAGCATTTGCTTTTCTACCCATCATTCTTGATATACAGTAATATCCATCATGTGTATATGGGCCAAATACTTCACCTTGAGGTAACGTAAACAATTGCTCTTGATTTTCTAATGGTAAATCTTTTTTTGCAATATAAGTAGAGTCGTATTTCACATCCGAATTTGCGTTTACAAAATCCTCTACGTTAGTAGCATTTTTAAAACCAGGAAGCGTATCTGTTTTTCCAGTTTGCTCATTATAAACAGCTCCACCAGTTAATAAACCATCTATAGTAGATTTCATAGCTGCCTCATCTTCAGCAGAAGGTTTGTTTTCAAAGAATACAAATTCGATACTTCTAGAATTTTCAGACTTGTATTTCTTTGGATGCTTTTTCATATAATCCATAAGTTCCTCGTCTGAAACTTTTACTTGATCATCATTGATTGTAGTATATGCTAAAGCAACATAATCGAAATCAACTTTATTGTTTTCTTTTTCGTACGCCATTCTTCCTTCTGATTTAGTTGCTCCTAAACCAGATTTAATCATGGTGTAATACATTTGCTCTAAAGCATAGTTTTCGATGTTTTTCTCATCTTTCAACCATTGATTCCAACGCTCAGAATCAGAATTTTTAAGTGTATTTAAAAACTCGTTGAATTTGTTCACGTCAAAAACACCAGCAGCATTCAAAAATTGAGGGTTTTGAGCAAAGTTTGGATTTTGCTTCATGATGTTCACCAATTGGTCTTTTCCAATTTTCAAACCTACTTTGTCAAACTCTGCATTTAAAAGAATTTGCTTTACTTCTTGTTCCCAAACAGAATTTGCTGCTTGAGTAGCGCTAATACCTTGTCCGTTTTTCTCGGTATTGGAAACTTTCTGAAGGAATTCCTGAGCCAAAATATCCTCTCCATTTACACTTCCTACAGTTCTTGAAGTTCTTGTGAAACCTCCGTTTTGTATAACATCGCCAATAACGAATGCTAATAAACAAAAGCCAATTACTCCAATCAGTAATATTGAACGCTGTCTAATTTTTGATAAAACTGCCATTTTATTTAGTTAAAATTTTTATTCAGAGGGCGAAAATACAATTATCTGTTTAATAATAAAATAGTAGAACGAAGTTTTTTAACCTCAATTCTCAATTATTTATGCATCCTATTGATAAATTTTCTACGAAAGAAAAACATAAACACAGCTAAGCCTGCAAAAAGGAAACTTAAAATTGCATTTTCATGGTTTAGAAGTCGGTCAATTCCATCTGCTAAAAAAAGAATTGCCAGTATAAGGTAAACGTAATGTGTATATTTCAAAATATTCATACTTAATCAATTTTAGTAACCTGTCCTTGGCTGTTTTGCATGTTGAAAATTTTAAAATCTTTACTAAAATCAACGCCAGGACCTTCTAGATAACCTCCTGCATGATCGGTATATTTAAAGTACTTTTCGGTAAAAAACCATTCATTTTTTTGATCGTAGTAGAGCTGATCGGTTTCCAACACCTTTCCATCATCGGAAGTAATTTTCACATGTCCTTGCAAATCGATAATA
The DNA here is from genome assembly GCF_055521455.1 of Flavobacterium sp. IC2-16. NCBI lineage: Bacteria > Pseudomonadati > Bacteroidota > Flavobacteriia > Flavobacteriales > Flavobacteriaceae > Flavobacterium > Flavobacterium sp. IC2-16. Next base: position 914,537 of record NZ_CM145480.1, read on the forward strand.
TCGGTTTTGGCATAGGTAATTGCATAATCGGAAACCACATAGCTTTTTTTGTTTGATTCATCATACAAAGTAACATGAACCCCTTTTGGAAACTCGGTAAAAGGATACTTAAGATTAGAATAATCCAGTAATTTAGGACTTACCAATATAGCTTTTACCCTTCCGTTATCGGTGTATTTCAGATTCACACTATCTGCTTCGCCGGTGGGCACGAAAGAAGTAGCATTGATTTTTTGAACTTCTTTCAAATGACTTTCACAGCCAAAAAGAAGCATCAGCCCAAAAACTGAAGCTAAAATAAAAACACTATTTCCAACTACTTTTTTCAAGTGGTATTAGTCGTATTTTGTTTTGATAAACCAACGATCACTAAAAGATAACCCAACACTGAAATTAAAGAAGTTTTCCTGGATTAATCCGTTACTTGTTGTCCCTCTTTTTCCATACTCCAACCCTAAGTTAATACTCGAAATTGTAGTTCCTACTGGAAATCCGAAACCTAATGTAGCACTGTTAGAAACGATGTTTTTACCATTTACAACCAACCCTGTATCTTCAAACTTATACCCTGCACGATAGGTCATACGGTCAAAATAGCTTGAAAACGAGTTGTATTTTGGTATATAATACCCTCCTAATGAAAATCTGGAAGCACTTTTGAATTCGTAACCAGCAGTAGTCTGATCGCTATTTTTTGCTTGAAGTAATAATTCTGTTCCAACCATCCATTTTTTTATGTGTCCAATTGAGGTACCAAGAGTAAAATGAGTTGGAATTGTAACTTTAGTATCTGGAACAACAACATCTTGCTGTTGCGAAATAATTTCAATGCCTTGACGTGTGTAGGCAACTGCAGCAACATTTCTAGTATTATCTGAGGACAATTTAGCTTCCGGTGAAAAAGTAAAACTACTTTGCCAATCGAATTTATTGTTAAGCTTTGTACGATAATAAGCTGCTAATGTTGATGAAAAACCACTGTAACGTGATTCATTTCGGGTTCTTGCACCTAAAGTAACATCGGGAAAGAACGCAATTGCTTCGGTTTCTACACGTCCAAAATGATATTTTGCATCTAAGCCTACTGAGAATTTTGGTGTTACTTTATATGAAGCACCAACAAAAACTTTGTTGACCCCTCCTTGACCTTTGTAACTTTGAAATCTCGGATCAGCATCCGTAACTTGCTTGCTGATTTTATATCCAACCGACGAATACGGCATTAATCCAAAAGCCATTCCTAATTTACCCATTGGAACACCAACTGCTAAATAATCTAAAGTAGTTCGTTGAGCTTTTTCATCTTGAGAATCGGTTTTAAAATTAACTTGACTGTTTGTCCCTCCAACAGTTAATGTTGTAAACTTTAAAAAAGAATAAGTTGCAGGATTTTGAAGATTTACTTTAGCGCTATCTACCATAACTCCCAAACCACCCATCGATTTATTTTCGATGGTTCCATTAAACTTAACATCACCTAAACCATAATACGAATATGGTGAAGCTGTTCCTTCTTGCGCTAAAATTGTGGCTGAAAAAAGTATACTAATTCCTAAGATTATCTTTTTAATCATTGTTCTTGATATAATTGTGTAAATGACTCAAACTTTCCAAGAGAAAATTTGGATTGGCAAATATGGTGTTTTTTATGTTTTCAGCCAAAATTTCCGTGTCGCCGCCTGTTAAAATTACTGTTAAATGTTGATAATCTTCACGATATCGATTCATAAAACCTTCAATTTCTCCCAAAACTCCGTTTACCACTCCAGAATGAATGGATTCATTGGTCGAACCACCGATATAGGTTTCAGGTTGTTCCAGTGACAGTAACGGTAATTTAGCAGTATAATTATGGAGTGCTTCGTAGCGTAATTTTAAGCCTGGCGAAATAGCACCGCCTTTATAAACATCATTTTCATCTACAAAATCGTATGTAATACAAGTACCCGCATCAATAATTAAGCGGTTTTGTTTTGGAAAACTTAACACAGCTCCAGATGCCAACACCATACGGTCTACGCCTAAGGTTTTTGGGGTTTTGTATTTATTTTCAAACGGAAATTGATTTTCCGCACTGATTATAGTAAGATTGGAATTGTCCTGAAGAATTTTAATTGCGCTGTCCGGCAACTTCCCTACCGAAGAAAACACAGAATTTTCAAGATTTGGAAATTTTTTAAAAATATTTTCAATTTTTTTTTCGGCTTCCTCTTTTAAAAAAACATCTTTATACAAAAGACTATCTTTCTCAAAAACAGCTACTTTAATTCTTGTATTTCCTACATCAACTGCTAAAAGCATATTTTATCATTTGAGCAAACAAAGATACAAATTGATTTTTTTAAAAATTTGTTTTGCATAAATGAAAAATGGTTCTATATTTGCACCCGCAATCAACAAGCAGAAATGCTTATTTGAAAGCTGCGAAAGGTACCTTAGCTCAGTTGGTAGAGCAACGGACTGAAAATCCGTGTGTCCCTGGTTCGATTCCTGGAGGTACCACCACTAAAATCATAAACCCTTGACTATCAGACAGATATTTGAGGGTTTTTTGTTTTACAGCGTAATATACGGCGTAATTATACTACACAAAAAAAGGAGCATGCGCTCCCTTATCTATTCTCCAACAAGCTTTTGTATATGCTTAACAGAATATCTTTTTTGATTACCAAACCTTCTAGCCACCTTAACCAGCCCTTCGCGCTCATACTTTATCAAAGTAGTTTCGCTCTTAATGTTCAGTAGTTCCATCACTTGTTTACTATTTAGTAACGAATTCATCCTAACAACAAATTGGGTGTACAAGTTTCTTTTTTTTTCGGTGAACCCATTATCGCACCACCGACAGCACTGTTCAGTTAAAATCTTAAACCTCGCACCAATTTCTTTTCTTAACTGACTTATTCCAAAAATACTTTAATCTTTCATCAAAGCCAAGTTTTTGGATCTCATATTTAGAGTATGATTCAAAAATAAAACACACACCAACAGCATAACTTTCTAAATGCATTACATTTGTTTTAATTTATTTTTTACTCTAAAATTAAAACATTATCTTTGACTCAACATAAAATTATAAGCCATGAAATATTATTTTTACTCCCGAGTGAGCACAGTAGGTCAGAACGCAAGTAGACAAACAGAAAACTTTAAAAGTTTTGGAAATCTGACACCAGACAATTTATATGTTGACAAAATTTCTGGTTCAATTCCTTTTTTTGAACGTCCCGAAGCTCAAAAACTTTTCAACGAAGTAACACCTTACAATGGCGAAACAACTATAGTAATAGACAGCATAGACCGCCTTGGTCGAAACCTCATCGACATCTTATCAACCATCGAAATTTTTAAAAAAAATAAAATCAACATAAAATCCCTAAAAGAAGGATTCGAGACCCTAATTCACGGAGAAGAAAACCCTATGGCAATGATGACAATTGCCGTTATGGGATCAATTGCACAAATGGAACGTAAGCGAATCAAAGAGCGTCAAGCCGAAGGAATAGCAATTGCAAAAGTTAACGGTAAATTCAAAGGTCGCAAAATTGGTTCTATCCAATCCGAGGAAAGATTGTTAACCAGACACCCTAATGTTGTTCAATTTTTAAGTAAAGGTTTTACCATCCGCGAAATTGTAGAATTTACTGGAAAATCAAGCACAACAATTATAAAGATAAAAAAAGCTTTAGAACAAAAAATGGCTGCCGATTAGGCAGCCATTTTTATTTTACTTCCTTAGCTGAAACAACTCTCGCGTTAGGATAGGCTTGTTTCGCTATTACGATTGCGTTAGCAGGATTTGCCGCCGCTAAAACAATATTTGTTTTTAACCCTCTGGAAAACCAAATTTCCACTTTAAAATTTTTATTCATTGCATATTATTTCTTAATTGCTCAATTTTCGTCTGATAATAATTAATCTGTTTTCGAAAATTTAAAATTTGTAATTCATTTTGCAAGCGTGACTTCTTAACTGGATCGCGCTCCACGCTTATTTCTTTTTGCCTAACCGCGATATCCCCATTAATATCGCTCTCTTTATTTTTATCCATATTTTTGAAAAAAAAATTTTTTTTATCGTTTACCAACCTGATTGTCTTTGGTTTTTCCAGCAAAATAACACTAAAACAGTATAATTCCCACAACATGAGGTTGTGATATATCACCCAAAAAAATCGAAAAAAATTTCGTAAAACAACCAGGTTGTACACATTTTGCTTATAATTTGACACAATATTAACGCGATACGTTAGACTGCCATTTGCATAAATGAATTATTCAACCCCTCACATTTGAACAAATCATCCAAACGATTTTCTCTTTGTAGCAAACGATATTCCATCATCAAATGATCATCATCCGTAACGGAATTTTCTTCATAGACCATCTCACAGTAGTCTTTTAGTAATTGTCTCAAAATCGGATTTAACTCAAAATCCTTAATCTCATTCATCTCCATAATTGTATTATTTTTTTATTTTTATTATTGAACTTCCGTCCTTTTTTATGTAATTCTTCCACCCGTCTAAATCGTAAACCTCAGCAACGTAATAACTCATTCTAGGGAAAGCGATCTTCGCACTTTTTAGAAACTTTGCAGATAAGCTCTTTGCCAAGTAGACATGCAAGTGATTATATCCATTAGTCTTTTTCTGCTCAATTGTGAAATTCAGCACCGCTTCCTCTACATTAATATTTCCCAAAACCCACTGCATTATTTTCACTAAATCCCCAGTAGAATAACTATAAACTGGATCGATAGTTATAGCTGAATACCTATCCTTATGAATTCTCTCGGGTTCAAATTTGCTTAGCAATGATCTATGAATTCTCCAATCCCCGTTATTGTCTTTTATAATTTTATTATCCCCAACAAGCCCTAACAACTTTTGGATTTTGTTCCTTACTGTTTTGACAGTAATTTTCTTTTTCTTGGCTAGCTCACTAACCTTTAAGTACTCATCTGTTATCATATAAATTTGATTTTTTATTTACCAGACCTATTAGGGAACGAAGCTATTTCCCGTTAAAATCTGTTATTTATAAATAAATAGTAGGTAATAACTAAAAGTTCAAAAAATCTTAAAGTATTTTTTCCACATTATTACTACTACACTTATAATCTAAATACAGAATGAAAAATGTAAATACTTTAAACAAAAAAACCAGTAATAAAAATTACTGGTTCTCAATTAGCATACTTAATAAGTAACAATATACTTTCCGAAATAAACTTAATTATGAATTAAAATTAAGGCTAACTTCTATATCGCTTGCTATGTTGTCAATTGCTTTGTTTAGGATTTCCTTAAGGTATTTAGCTGTTTTATCTAAATCGTATATTCCTGCTGCTTCATTGAAAGAATTATCTTGCTCCAAAAAGTTGCTCAACGTAAAAGTTTCTACTTGATAAACACTATTAGGATTATGGTAGAGCAAAGCAATCTCTTTTTGTTTGTCATCTGAAAAATTAGGAAAATTAATATCGTCGCTTTGATACGAAGTAAGACTATTTGCCCCCCGATCCAGTAATCGCTATTTTGTAAATATGCTTGTTCCATCGAAGTCGATTTAGGAACATAGCAATAAAAATTCTTTGAAATAAAGGCGCATCAGGATTTGAAATTACAAGACTATCAATATTCGTGATTATGTTTTCTACTTTTTCAGGATAAATTACAACTCGCCCGAATTGCGCGCCGCGAGCCGAAAAAACAATTTCACCTTCATTTATTGTAGTCAAATCATTTGGATTACCAATGTATGTAAGTTTCTCAACTGTTGAATATTCAGAAAAGTTTGAAGAAACTGCCAACCTGTAAAAGCCATTAATATATTTGTTGGAATAATAACTTTCACCAATGTTTGAAATCTGTAAATTTTGTCCACGTTTAACTGAATATCCTTTTTCAGAAAGTTTAAAGCTTCCGCTCTTATAGTTGGAAATCAAATGCTCAAACTCTTTATATTCTTTAGAATATCTTGCAACATCTAATCTTCCGACTACATTAATTTCGCTCAATTTTGGCAATTCAAATTTAAACTTATTAATTTTTTGGTTGTTTACTAGCTCTTTATCTATAAGTTCGACAATCCTTTTATGGCGAACTTTGATTAACGCAATCTTGTTTAAATATGCTTTCGTAAGCAAAGTAATATACTTTAGCTCATCATCCTTTTTTGGTATTGGAATTAAAATGTGCCTCATCGCTTCCTTATCCAATCTAGGATACATACCACGGTTGAGAAAACCTAATATTTGTTCAATAAAAAAGTCCGTTCTTAATACGGAAAGTAAGTATTCTTTTGTAACAATAGGATTAACCGACCTTATAACTAGGATCGCTGGCGTGCAACAGTGGCTCTCCAAATCATCATATATAAACCCTATACCTCCTCTATAAGTTCTAACAGTAGAAATAACAATATCACCCTTTTCTAAAATCTTCGCATTTTCTGAAGGCAAATCAATCCCATAAACCAAACTCTTATTCACCGAGCTATTATTAACATCTATATCACCTATCTCTGAGTAATAGTATTGATCAATTCGATTAAAAGTTATTTTCGCCTTACTTTCTGTACATAGATCGGCAAGTGACATATAATTAGCAGTTGCAATTGGTAAAAAGCGAGAATACTTGGACGGTGCAAGACAATAGCCATTTAGTTCATATTCCTTTAAGCTAATTTGCTTTGGAACTTTTATGTAGTTATAAGGCTCCATATTTATTTAGACTTGATGAAAATATCTTGTAACTGTTTTTCTTGACTTAAACACCATTTTTTAAAATCACTAATGGTTTCTGTAAATTCTTCGTCAAGCAAAGCTCTACCTTCTTTGTCAATATCAATTTCAAATTTTTCGTAGTTGATTTTATAAATAGGTGAAAAAAACTTCACCCGTTTACTGGTCTTTACTTCGTATCCTATTTTTTTTATGTCTTTAGCGAAAATTTGATAGTTCTGTTCCTTTAACCTCAACAAGTCTTCATCATTCGGTTTATATACCACAATAATTGTTGAATTAACCCCAGTTTCTGCAAAAACATTAGCTGGTAAATCAAAAATTGCAACAATTCTCATTTTGTCCATTAGCCACTTACGGGCAATTTTGTGAGCGTCAATACTAGCAATTGAATTTGAAAGTACAATCCCCATCCTGCCTTTTTCTTTCAAAATGCGGTAAGCGTTTTCAAGGAACACCACACCTAAATCTATTTTACTTGCTTGCTTTTCATTTTTCTTCTTTTTACCTTGTGACTGTTCTTCGCCTTTGTTGCTATACAAATGCCAAAGTTCATAGCACTGTATCATTTCCAAATCTTTATCGTCCTTTGGTACAAATGCACGGTCTTCACCAAAAGGCGGATTTGTTAGAACAACATCAAATTTTTTAAGTTGATTATCGTCTGGCCTTTCGTCCCAATTTCCTTTTTGGTTCATTGTTGGCACTAGATCAAGAATATCACCTTTGTGGTCAAACTTTGAAAGTAAAGAGCCATAACCCGATTTTGCTTTTATCTTGGCGTTTCCGTCTCCGTTCAAAAGCATATTTAAAGTAGCAAGCATTACCATTTGGTCATCAATGTCCATTCCAAAAATGTTATTGTCGTCCAGCTTACTGTTAGAGTTCACATAAGAAACGGAAAGAAAGTCGGCAATTCCTACGGTTGGATCAATAACCGTTTCGCCATTTCTCGGATTTACAATGTTTACCAAAAAGTCAATTAATGGAAGTGGTGTAACAAATTGAGCATTTTGATCTTTTGAGAATGGTGTTGCAAACTTGTAAAACACTAACTGATAAAGGTCAGTTTTGTGTGAACGAACAAAGGAATAATCCTGAAACTGATAAACTACTTCAATTAAAACTTTGATATGGTTTTCATTTTTTACGTTCAGTGGATTTTCTTTTAGGATACGATAATAAGTCCCTGCTGCTTCATCTCTCAAGGCGTTGAAACGTTTTACAAATTCCTGAAGTGCTTTATCTGCAAGGGTTTTAAAATTCTTTTCCTCGTCTAAAATGTAAAAATCCAAAAAACGGCTTTGTGTTTTCTCATTTCTCTTTTCATCATATATTTTCAGCGAAAGAATTTGAATGAGAATTTCAAACCCTTTTTGATTTACCATTCCAACCTTGTCCATAGTCCGCAAAATACTACTCATAGCATCATTAATTTGCGTTGAATGAACTCCTGAAATAATATCTAAATCCGTTATTGTTCTTTTAGAACGGTTAATCGTTTGGGTCGCTGTCCATTCCAACAAGTCTTCAAAACTTGGTAAATTCAAATACGGATCGGGCAAATGTAACGCAAGTTCCTTTGTTTTACTGTCTTCGCCTTTGGTATTAAATTCTTCACTATACCGTAGAAACTTGCTGTTATGTTTACGGAATAAATAAAGTCTTTCCGTATCATATAAAACTGCTAAACAAAAAGATCTACGACTTTCGTTTAGATATGCTTTAAGTTGTTTGTCCCAAACATCTACAACATTCTTGTTGTCCTCTTTTTTAAACTCAAGTGCTACAATTAAATGTTCACGAAGCCACTCTAAACTTTCATTGTTACCATTTTCATGGTAGTCCTTGTATTTATCGAACCAAGTAATGTCATCAAAAATTGCTCCGTCAAGTTTGAGTGGAGCAGAAGATTTGTTACCTTTCGGGAATTGAACTTCTGTCCCAATATAGTCTTTAGCAAAAAGTCCTGATTGTACAATAGAATACAGAAATTGCCACTTGTAATATTGTTCATTACGTTGTCCGTTTTTCTTTTTAAAATTTGTCTTTTTTCCAAAAGTCAAGTGCTCAGGTAAAAAACAGTCGTATTCCGATACTGTTTCGTATTTATTGTCAAAATCGTGTTTCGCTTCTGTAAACTTCATCATACTTATAATAGTTGTGCAAATATAGCTTAAAAGGTGTAGACGTCGGATTCTACTTTTAAAACCTCATCAACAAACATTTTTGCTTTCGTTAGCATAGTGGTTTTATTATAAATTTTTGCCATCGCATTTTTTGGCTTTCGATCTGGATGCGTTATATTATCAATTACTTTTTCAGAAATATGCAAACCGTACAGATTAGAGTAAAACGTTCCTTTACAATCGTGAGTACTTACTAATTTGTATATTGGCTCTGTTGTTTCTATTATGCCGCTTCTAAATGTCACTTTCGTAACTTTTTCCTTTCTGTCAATCTTCAAATGCTTGAATAGTTTCTTAAGCTTTTCGTTAATATCTGAGTTAGCTGAAACTCGGGGAAAACCTCTTTTGTCAACAATTTCTTTTACTGGTTTTAAAAGCGGTATGAATACTTGCGTTGAGGTCTTGTTATGTGTAGAGTGTAAATAATGAAAATCATAGCCCTCTTCATTACAATACTGAATTTCCATGTTTTGCGCCTCAAACATACTTTCATACCTCAATCCAGTAAGACAAGCTATAATGAAATAATCCTTTGCGCTTTGCAATTTCAAATCATGCGAAACATCAGAATCAATAATTTTTTTTAGCAATTTAGTTTCTATGAAAAATTCTTTTACCGCATCTACATCTTCAAGTACTAAGTTCTCGTCGTGAATATCCAAAGGTACTTTATAACCATCCTTGTGAGCTTGCTTTAAAGTTGTCAACAATGTCTTTTGATGCTTCCTTATAGTGACAACTAAATAACCATAGTCCTGTTTTCTCTGTTTTCTGGGTTGATTTGGATTTTCAACTTTGATTTCATCTTTTAATATATCATCTAATACATCCCAAAAATTCCAGTAAGCACTTTCATTAAAATCTTCAAACTTTAAAACCTGATTAGTAGCTATTTGATAATTTTCGATTAAATGACTTACAGTAACATAAGTTTTAATAGTATTACTGCGCTTACTATTTTTCATTGACTTACCACTGTTATCCTTGTCTTTTTCAATTTTAGAATAAAAATATTCCAGTATTGACATTTTCGGCTCTTCTATTGTTTCAAATCGAAGTTTACTTGACAATTCGGCTTTCAATTCCTTCGGAGTTGGCAATATCTTCTTTAAAATGTAGTTTACTGCTATTTCATTCAAAACAGTCTGAAACTGCAACATTTTTGTTTTTATTGTCGAATTGTTTGCAGTAGCTTTTTTGAAAACACTTTCGTCAAACTTGAAATTATTTTCTTTTTTACCAAATTTGCTCGGCAAAATATTCTCTTGTAATGAAAATCTTGCTGGTGTGTGCCTTTTTTTACCGTGTTTATTTATTACCGCATAACCATATCCGATTTCTGCCATAATCAATTCAGGCTTTGTCCTTTCATCTACGTTTTTAAACTTCGGTTCTAAATAGTAGCGAATCTTAATATTTTTCATATCCAAAAATTACAGCGTAATATACGGCGTAATTTTGTAAAATAAAATGGAATTTATTGAAATTATTTAAAACTTACTATTTTCTCAATTCCTTATTTAACAAGCTATAAATGAAATACTTTGATGTATTTTGTTGTGAAATGAAACTACTTTATTGTAGTTCTGGAGGTACCACAAACAAACCCACTCAATGAGTGGGTTTTTTGTTTTTATTGCATTCACAAAAAAACCAATCGCTTATGGATTGGTTTTAGTAATAGTATCGTTTGCTACAGCCTGGTATTCTGACTCTTCCAAGTCTTCTGTTTTCTTTCCAATTTTGATTTTAGGATTTTCGGAAGTTCCTGTAATTTTCAACGGTATTCCAATGATTCCCAAAGGCGGCAATCCTAACCTCATTTTTAAATTCAGTTTTCCGTCTAAAGACGTTTGCCCTTCAATTCTTGGTCGGAATCCTGCCACTTTAAATTTGAAGCGCTCCAATGTCATGATATTATTCTTAATTGTGGTTTTAATATCTATTTCCTTCAAATTCGGGTTTTTAATATCTGATTTTCCTGTTTTGCTACTAACGGCATTAAACAATTTAAAACCTTTCATTTTAACATCGCGAACAGAAAGCACACCTCCACCCGTTAACGAAGGATAAATTGGTTTCATGTTTCCATCTAAATGCCCGGCAATTTTATAATCTACTGACACTATACCTTCAGCATTTTCGGCAGCACTAACCATATCGCGAAACATTTTAATTTCATCGTACGCTTTTTTAACATCAAAATCTTTCGCTTTAATTTGATAATTGAATGCTGCTTTTTGAGGATTCAAACTTCCGTAGGTAGCATCCATAGCGAACTTACTATCGATTAAATCGAAATTAGTATTCTTGAGTTTAAGCACACCATTTTGTAAGGTTAGATTTCCTTTTAAATTATTGATATTCAAGCCTTCAAAATTTACTTTTTGCGCATTGGCTACTAAATTGAAATCAAAATTAGCCGGAATAATCACCACTCCTGTTTCCATAGTCGATGGTGCATTTTTTGAATCGCTTGGTGAATTGTTTTCTGTTTTTGAAGGAGCTGCATTCACCATAAATTCATCGACATTAATGAAATTGGCATCAACTACAAAATCACCTTTTAGAACAGCTTTATCCGACATTACAAAATTGATTACATTCTGCATCTGACCGTTCATTGTAAAATCGGATTGTCCATAAACGGCATGAAAATCTTTGAAATTCATTGTGTTTTGGTTGAATGTAAAAACACCGTCTTTAATCACAAACGGTTGTGGTAAATATTCCGATTGCGTTCGAATATCGCGTAATACCAAAGTTCCTTTATTGCTAAGCTTATTATAATTTCCGCTTGCAGCATCGCTTTGTTTGCCTTTCAAATTCAAATCGGCTTTCACATACCCTTTCACATCCAAATCTTTGCGGGAAAACACTTTATAGATTCTCCCCAAATCCATTTCTCCTTTTGCCTTTATATCGTAAAGAATGTCATCAAAATTTACCAGGCTAGCATCAACAAAAATTGGCTTTCCTTCAAATGTAAGTTGTGCAGGTTGAACTCTTACAGCCAAATCTTTATACTTTCCGGTTGTATTCAATACGTTGGCCGTTACATTGATATTCTCAATCGGATTTGGATAATAAATTGTTTTTAAATAGGCCTTTTGCAACATAAAACTTCCTTTAGTAATCGGAAACAGATGTTTTTTAGGATTGTATTTTCCGTTTGCTGCAATATTGGTTTTTAGGTTTCCTTTGAAATTCATGTTTTGAATTCCCAATGCGCGATGTAGTTCCCCTAAATCAAGTTGCGATTTAATTTGAACTTTCACATTTGGACTTTCTAAACCAACTGTTTCTACAATTCCGCTGAAATAATCTTTTCCTAAATTGAAAAACACCGAATCTATTTTCACATTCAAATTATCGGTATTTAATGCCGGAAGTTTGGTTTCAAAATTCAGGTAAATGTTTGAAGCCGGAACTGGCGCTTCATTGTAATTCACAAAACCATCACGCACTTTAAATTTAAATGTCAAATCCGGTTTTTTATTTTCGGCTACGTTATAACGCCCTTTAAACGTTAGCAACGCATTGGCCGTTCCTTTCATTTTGGTTTTTTCCAACCATGTTACATAATGCGGTGGCAGTGCCGTAAAAACATCGTACAAATCACTTTCTTCCGACTTCATGCTGAAATCGATATCGTAACCACTTTTCAAGAAATTGAGTTTTCCTTTAAAATCGATGGGCAATTTATTGATGATTAAATTGTTCTGTTGAAACAAAAACGATAGCGAGTTGGTATTGATTTGCGTTAATAATTCGGCATTTACTTTTTTGTTTTTCAAATATTCTTCGCCACCGAACACAAAATCGAACGAGTCGATTTCCATTTTGGTTTTCAAATCGAAAATGGCCTTGTCTAGATCGCCTTTACCTCTGTAATTAAACCCTTTGGCATTCATTACAATTTTAGCCGACTTATCGTTGTACAGCAAGTGACTGCCTTCTATAACAATTTTATCCAAACGCAAGGATGTAGTAGACGCTTCTTTCTTTTCGGTTTTGTCTTCGGAAACGTATACGTTGTAATTGGCTTCTCCTTTTTCGTTTACCAACACATTCATCTCGGCATTTGAGACAAAAATTTGATCAATATCGATATCACCACTAAAAATCAAGCTTTTCAAATTAATTCCGAAAGCAACTTCTTTAGAATTTAAAAGCGTTTTATCCTGAAAAGGCGTTGAACCTTTTAACGAAAAATCGGTTAAGGTTAAAGTAAGCGATGGAAAGTGATTAAAAAAAGAAAGATTGGCTTCTTTAAAATTGAGTTCGCCTTTTAATTTTTGGTTTGCAAATGTTTTAACTTCTTCGGCTATTTTACCTGGAAAAAGTATCGGGATTATAAACAACAAAAACAGTATAGTACCAATAGTTATACCAGTAATTTTTAAGGCTTTAAGCAGCTTGTTTTTCTTTTTGATTTCCATGCTACAAAATTACCAAGGAGAATTTAATTTATAACGTATTCACCTACTTTATTTGCACTAAATATTTGTTAAAAAGATTTACTCCTAAAATGGGTTGTTTGCTTACGATCTGAACAGTTAATGAAGACTAATTGTCCAAAAAGCATATACAGTTTTATAAAACCAATTTGATTCAACACTTTTCTCATACTCGAATTTTAATCATTCTAAAAATCAAAAAAGCCACCTTGTTCAGATGGCTTTACTTTTATTTCCCTGCAGCAATCCAATCGTTAATTTTCTGCTCCAGAAGTGCCAGAGGCATTACCCCCGACTCCAATACTTTTTGATGAAACACTTTAATATCGAATGTATCTTTAAGTTTATTTTGCGCTTTCTGACGCAACTCCATAATTTTCATCTGTCCGATTTTATACGATAACGCTTGTCCCGGATACGCCATATAACGCTCTATTTCGGCAATAATACTGGCTTCGCTTTCGGCTTCATTTTCCAACGAATATTTAATAGCTTGCTCACGTGACCAGCCTTTATAATGGATTCCCGTATCTACAACCAAACGAATGGCGCGGTGCATTTCGTTACCCAGCATTCCAAAATACTGGTATGGATCGGTGTACAAGCCTAATTCTTTTCCTAAACTTTCGGTATATAAAGCCCAACCTTCCCCATAAGCCCCAAACCAATTGAATTTTCTAAAATCCGGAAGCTCTTGATTTTCCTGTTGTAACGAAACTTGAAAATGATGACCTGGTATTGCTTCATGTAAAAACAAATCTTCATCACCATAACAATTGTAGTTTTTTACATCGGGTATGGGAACGTAAAAAATGCCCGGTCTTGAGCCATCGGCAGCACCTTGTATATATTCGGCACTAGCAGTATTTTCACGAAAGGCTTCTGTACGGCGTATTTCGAAAGGTGTTTTAGGCTGTAACGAAAACAACTTGTCTACATTAGGTTTTATTTTGTTATGAATTGCCTCAAAATTTGCAATAACTTCTTCTGGCTTTTTAAATGGTTTAAGTTGTGAATTGTTGCGTACAAAATCGAAAAACTCCACTATAGTTCCGGTAAAACCAACTTGTTCTTTTACCTTTTCCATTTCGGCCTTAATGCGAGCTACTTCTTTTAGACCCAATTCGTGAATTGCATCGGGTTTCATATCGGTAGTTGTCCATTGCTTCACATAAACCGCATACAAATCTTTACCGTTAGGCAAACTTCCAATACCGCTAGTTGCTCGAGAAGCCGGTAAATATTTTTCAGTTAAGAACGCAGCCATTTTACGGTATTTTGGCACTATTTTTTCGGTGATAACCTTGGTATAATCATTTTTTAGAGCCGATTTAACTTCATCTGAAAATGAATTCGGCATGGTAGGAATAGTCGAATAAAAAATATTATCCTCTGGCTTTTCAGTGATTTGCTCTTCAAATTGCGGAATCAACTTTTTAGTTAAGGCTTCAGGCAAAACTACACGCTTCTGAATTCCTTTTTCCATGTAAATGATGGCCGAATCAATCCAAACCGAATACAATTCCATTCGTTTTAAGAAATCACGATAATCTTTTTCCGTTTTAAAGGGTTGAGCCGAACTTCCGCTTGCCAATTGCATGATTTTCAAATGCGTGCTTTCGAACTGATTCACCGGCATTAAATTGGCTTCTTGCTTTAGTAAATCTTTACCAATTGCGGTTTCCCATTGTATAATTTTATAACTGATTTTCTCTTCTGCAGATAACCCAAGCGTATCGACATTAGCCAATTCCTCTTCATATTTATCGAAAAATTTGGCTTGTTTTTTTCGATACGCATCGGTCATTTCAAAAACCATCTTATCGTTAAACGAACTCTGCCCGTTCAAGGTAGCATCGATAGGATTTAATTCGTTTTTTTCTTTGAAATAATTTTCGGTAATCGATTTAAAATCAGCCATCTTTTCTTCTTTTTTACAATTAACCAATAACAGTGCTACTGTTGCTAATAATGAAAGAAAAATTATTTTTTTCATGATTTGGAATTAAAGGATGAAGAGTAAAGCTACAAATTTTATCCGTGATATACTCGGGATGCAATTATTTTCCCATCTCGAATTTCTAAAACCTCCGCTACCAACATATCTTCTTCTCCATCAACCTGACGAGTGTATTCCATAAAAATTCTATCGGAATTTGCTGTGAATGATGTTGCCTTATAATGCAAAGTAGGTAATCTGTCGAATGCATCTCGCCACCAGGAACGCATAGCCTCTTTCCCAACAACTAAACCGTTGGTTTCGGGTTGGCGAATTTTAAGTTTCGGACTAAAATGCTTGGCTTCATCATCGTACAACGACAATAACTTTTCCAATTGCTTGGTATTGAATGCGTCAAACCATTTAAAAGCAATAGATTGTAAAGATTCTGGACTCATAAGTGAAAGAAAAAATCCCGAAAAATCGGGATTACTAATTATATGTTTTTTAAATTGATTATTTCTTGTTCGGTTAGAAAACGCCAATTGCCTCGCGGAAGATTTTTCTTGGTTAATCCTGCGAAAACCACGCGATCCACTTTCAATACATTATAGTCTAAATGTTCGAAAATGGAACGAACCACTTTTACGTTTGAGGTTTTCATTTTTAAACCTACTTCGCTTTTAGGCTGATCTTCAATGTATGAAACTTCCTCTACAAAAACACGGTGGTTGTCTATGGTTAAACCCGAAGCGATACGCTCTAAATCTTCAAATTTTAAGTTTTTATCTAATGAAATCTGATATACTTTAGACGAACGTTGGTTAGGCGTTGTAAACTTACGAACCATATCGGTATCGTTAGTAAAAAGTAACAATCCTGTAGTAGTTTTATCCATTCTTCCCACGGCTTGTATTTTAGCACGTGTTGCATTACGAACTAAATCCAAAACATTGTTAGAATTCATATCTTCATCCCTAGAAGTTGTAAATCCTTTAGGCTTGTTCAATAAGATATATTCCTTTTTTTCCGGTGTGATAACACTTCCATCAAAATTAACCACATCATTAAGCTGAACTTTATAACCCATTTCGGTTACTACTTCTCCATTTACCTTGACATTACCGGATTGTATATAAATATCGGCATCACGGCGAGAGCACATTCCCGAATTAGCAATGTATTTATTCAAACGAATTTCATCTGGATTGGATGGCTTTTTGGGCCCTTTAGGCTTATCAAAAGAAGGTTTTGGCTTAGGAAAACCAGTTTTTTTGTCGTCTTTCTTAAAAGCAGGCTTACCCGTTCCACTTGGCTTTTTTGGACCGAACCCTGTTTTCCCTTTTCCTGCAGACGCTCCTCTCTTATTATTTCCTTTTCCGTTATTCATTTCGCTTAATTTTTTGCAAAGATACTTATTTAAGACATCATTATTACGTTTGATGCTTACGGATGTTAAATTTTCAAGACTGTTCTGCCGTGCACTAAAACTGAAGGGTCAATCAATACAATACAAAAAACACCAGCAACGATTAACGTTTTTAAAATATTATGCAACTGAAGGTATTGATTATGGCTTTGAGACTTCCATAATTTCAGTAAGAAAAAAATCAAAACAATACAGCTTACATAAAAGTAAATATCCATATATCCTACATCGTATTTATCGATTAGAATAAAAATAGGCAACAAAGTCGACACCGTTAAAAAGGTAATGATTTGCTTCGAAACTTTTTCTCCAAAACGAACCGGAATAGTTTGATAATTGTTAGCCATATCTCCTTTAATGTTTTCCAAATCCTTAATCATTTCCCGAATTAATATCAACAAAAACAAAAATGCTGCATGGGCAAAAATTACATGATAGAAATTTTTAAAGTAAAGAAGAATTCCGAAAAAAGGCAATATAGCTAACATCGAAGCTGTCAAGTTCCCTATAATGGGATATTTTTTAAGCTTATGAGAGTAAAACCAAATTAAGAAAATGTATGTCGCAAAGAAAAAAGCAGCACGCCATGAAATGATAAATGCCAAAACCGTTGCCAAAAAATTCAAACCGAAATACACCTGCAATTTGGTTTTCTGACTTACCAATCGGTCCAACATGGATTTGTTGGGGCGATTGATTAGATCTTTTTCGGAATCGTAAAAATTATTAATGATATAACCTGAAGCGATTGTTAAGGTTGAAACAAAAACAATGATAAACAAGCGCCAATCCAGAATAACGTCTAAAGCACGTCTTTCGGGAGCCAAAATAAAAATGGAAGATAAATACTGTGCTAAAACAATAATTGGAATATTATACCCGCGCACAACAGAAAACAGGCTGAGGATTTTCATCAACAGTAATTTTGATTTTCGTGTGAGCATGGTTAAATAGTGAAGTTTAGGTTGAACGCTTAAAGTTATTCTTTAAAACTGATACACTACTTCCAATTTATAATCTTTTAACGATTGTTTAGCTTTTTCAAGGTCCTGAGTAAAACCTAAAATATAGCCACCTCCACCAGAACCGCATAGTTTCAAATAGTAATCGTTGGTATCGATTCCATTTTGCCAAACATGGTGAAATTGCTCTGGTATCATGGGTTTAAAGTTATTTAAAACCACTTTAGACAATTTTTTTGTATTTGAGAAAAGTGACTTCATATCGCCGTGTAAGAAGTTCTCCACACAAGCATCGGTATATTTTATGAATTGGGATTTTAGCATTTTACGAAATCCTTCTTCTTTTAAATTTTCCATAAAAATATTAACCATAGGAGCGGTTTCTCCAACAATTCCGGAATCAATCAAGAATACAGCCCCTTTTCCTTCTGCACTTTGAGAAGGTATACCCGTAGGCTCGATATTATCTTTAGAATTGATTAAAATCGGCAAGCTTAAGTAACTGTTTAGCGGATCTAACCCAGAACTTTTGCCATGGAAAAACGATTCCATCTGCGAGAAAATCGCTTTTAACTGCAACAATTTTTCACGGGTTAAATTTTCTAAAACCGTAATTTTATTGTTAGCATATTTATCGTAAATAGCTGCTACCAAAGCACCACTACTTCCAACTCCGTAACCTTGCGGAATACTAGAATCGAAATACATACCGCGTTCAACATCGGCTTTCAAGGCTTCTAAATTAAAAGTCACCAACTCCGGTTGCTCATTTTGTAAATCTTTCAGATACGCCACAAAACGTTGTAAGCTCGCATTGGATTTTTTAGCTTCTTCCGATGGATTTTCATCCACTTTTAAAGCACCATTGTAAAAATTATAAGGAATAGATAACCCTTTAGAATCTTTGATGATTCCGTATTCACCGAAAAGTAAAATCTTTGAGTAAAAAAGCGGTCCTTTCATTTTTGCCTTGGTTTATTTAGTCTTTAACTTAGTAAATGTAGTGAAAAATTAAATACAATTTACAGCTCCATTGCCAATTTGGTCGCAAATGTACTGACCATTTTGACAATAGCCAACTAATTCGTCTTGAATAAATTGCAATACCTTTTCTTTAGTGGTTTCGGGATACAACACATGAACATTTGCTCCTGCATCTAACGTAAAACAAACCGGAATTTGCGTTTCGTTTCTGTATTTCCAGATTTTATTGATAATCTCCAAGGTATTTGGTTTCATCAGAATAAAATAAGGCATCGAAGTCATCATCATGGCATGCAATGTTAAGGCTTCGCTTTCCACTATTTTAATGAATTGTTCCACATCTCCGTTTTGCAGAACGCTTTTCATAGCCGATAAATTGTGATGTGCTTGCAAAAAACGTTGTTCGGCAAATGGATGTCCGAACATTAAATCGTGCCCAACAGTACTTGACACTTGTTTTTCACCTTTATCGACCAACAAAATTGTATCCTGATAGTTTTTGAAATTTTCATGTATTACCGATGGAAACTCCACACCAAACAAATCGGAACTCCCTGAAATTTCAGCATGATTTCCCCAAACAACTACTTCTCCTTTTACACTTCGGCATGCACTTCCAGAACCTAGACGTGCTAAAAAAGAAGCTTTTTGATTGAAATACTCTTCGGTAATCGACGGATTCAGAACTTTTTCCAGACTCATGATATTAACTGCCAAAGCAGCCATTCCGGAAGCTGAGGAAGCAATTCCTGAACTGTGCGGAAATGTGTTTTCTGTATCAATAGTAAAGTGAAAATCTTTTAAATACGGGCAATAAGCTTCAATACGCTGAAAAAATTTTAAAATTTTGGGTTTGAAATCTTCTTTTGGTTTTCCTTCGAACAACAAATCGAATGAAAAAGCTCCATTATTTTCTTTCTTGGCAAAAGCCAACTTTGTAATGGTTTTACAATTGTTAAGTGTAAAACTTATTGACGGATTTGCCGGAATTTGATTTTCTTTTTTACCCCAGTATTTCACTAAGGCAATATTACTAGGCGCACTCCATTGAAAGCTTCCGTTTTCTACTTGTAGTATACAGTCGTTTTGGATAAAATCCTGTTCCGAAATCATAACCATTAAAATTTCAGCAAAGATAACATTTTACAAGGTTTGATATTCAGTAGTTTTATATTCTTCAGATTTTCCTATTTTTGAAAAGAGAAACAGCACTATGAACCAAAAAATATTCAAAGTCTTACTGATTGTAGCCACCTGCTTGTGTGTTGGCTATTTTTCAGGCGTTATAACACGCGAAAGCATTACTACATGGTATCCTACTCTTGTCAAACCAAGTTTTAATCCGCCAAATTGGATTTTTGCACCGGTTTGGACTACACTCTATATTTTAATGGGGGTTTCAGCAGGTTTAGTTTGGAATAAGATTGACTCTGATACCATAAATGCTCGTAAAGGGCTGCGCTTTTTTTTCATTCAACTGGTGTTGAACTTTTTATGGTCGTATTTGTTTTTCGGACTTCACAATATTCTTTTAGCACTTTCCGAACTATTACTTTTGTGGTTAATGATATATGAAACGTATTATATCTTTAAAAGAGTAGACAAAAATGCTGCCTACCTACTATTGCCTTATTTAGCTTGGGTTAGTTTTGCCGGTATTTTAAATGCCGCTTTTTTCTGGTTGAACCACTAACCATTCAACGGATTTTTTCAACTTTTTATCAATTTTAAAAATCAAGCAAACCCTTCATATACAGTATTTTAATTAACTTTATAGTAGCCCGAATCATTAAAAAAGCACTAAAAACAATTAAAAAACTGAATTATGAGCACGCTACTTATCACATTAATTGGCCTCATTGGCATACTGTTAGGCTACATCATTTCAAAATCGGGTATTTTTGGTTCGGATGATTTATTGTCTTTATTGGAAGAAAGAGACCGATTTAAAGCCAAAAACAGAGAGTTGACCGAAGAATTAAACTTGTTAAAGTCTAAAACCGAATCCGGAACACATATCTTAGGATTTAGTTCAACTCCTCCTATTCATGCTGATTTTGACGAAAACTTTGCCTCTTCAGTAATTGGAAAACATGTATCGGAAAACGATTTGAAAGTAATTGAAGGTATTGGCCCAAAAATTGAAAAACTATTTAAAACATCGGGTATTTTAACTTGGAAAAGACTATCTGAAACCTCTGTAGATCGCTTAAATGAAATTTTAAACAAAGCCGGAGAACGCTTCGCTTTACACAATCCCGGCACATGGCCGCGTCAGGCTCGTTTGGCTTACGAAGGAAAATGGAGAGACCTGAAAGCTTGGCAAGATTCTTTGGCAGGTGGTGTTGAATAAAAGCAAAGGTTCTCATGGAGAACCTTTATTTTTCAATTATACTTTTAGCTGCGAGAAAACCACCAGTCCAGGCATTCTGAAAATTAAAACCGCCTGTGATAGCATCAATATTTAATATCTCACCCGCAAAATATAGATTTTCGTGGAGTTTACTTTCCATGGTTTTAAAATTCACCTCTTTCAAATCAATACCTCCTGCGGTAACAAATTCTTCTTTAAAAGTACTTTTCCCATTTACTTGAAACTGTCCGTTAGTCAGTTGATTAACCAAATCCGATAATTGTTTTTTAGACACATCGGCCCATTTGGTTTCAATGCCGATTCCCGAAGCCTGAAGCAAACTTTCCCACAAACGTTTTGGAAACTCAAACGGACAAAATTTCATTACTAATTTTTTAGCATTCTCCTCTTTCAAATCTTTTAAAATCTCTAAAGCCGATTCAAAATCGGTTTCATTAAGCCAATTTACTTGCAAAATGAAATTGTAATTTTTTGCCGCCAATTCCCTTGCTCCCCAAGCAGAAAGCCTTAAAATACCCGGACCGCTCATTCCCCAATGCGTAATCAATAAAGGTCCAGATGCTTTTAGTTTTGTATCTTTAACTTTCACCGATGCTACAGCAGAAACACCCATCAGGTCTTTTATTCGAACATCTTTGATATTAAACGTAAATAACGACGGAACCGGTTCAACGATAGAATGACCTAACGAGGTTATCATCTCCCACATTTTCGGATTACTTCCCGTAGCAACCACTAATGAATTGCATTTAAAACTTTGTTGATTGGTTTCTACTTTCCAATATCCTTCACCCTTAAATACCGATTGCACACTTTGCCCT
Organism: Flavobacterium sp. IC2-16; assembly: GCF_055521455.1. NCBI lineage: Bacteria > Pseudomonadati > Bacteroidota > Flavobacteriia > Flavobacteriales > Flavobacteriaceae > Flavobacterium > Flavobacterium sp. IC2-16. The sequence goes on from NZ_CM145480.1 coordinate 936,442, forward strand.
GTAAGCACATCAATTTTAAGTTTTTTTGTAGCCGAAAGGAAGCAATCAATAATGGTTTGTGAGCTATCTGAAACAGGAAACATACGACCATCATCTTCTATTTTCAATTCTACCCCATGTTTTTCGAACCACTCAATAGTATCACCAGAACAAAACTGATGAAAAGGTCCTTTTAATTCTTTTTCACCTCTTGGATAAAACTTCACTAATTCATTCGGTACAAAACAAGCATGTGTAACATTACAACGACCGCCTCCTGAAATTTTAACCTTGGTTAACACTTCTTTGCCGCGCTCGAGAATGGCAATTTTTAATGACGGATTGTTTTCCGCAATATTGATAGCCGTAAAAAATCCAGCTGCACCACCTCCAACAATCAGTATATTGTAATTTGAAATCATAATCGGTCTGGGAAATCGGAAATTATTCCATCAATATTATAGGTCTCCAAACGCTTAATATCTTCTTCATGATTAACCGTCCAAACGTTAATTTTATAACCTTTACTCTTCGATTCTGCCATATTATCATCGGTTAACAATGAAAAATGAGGATGTATAGCTGTTGCACCTAATTCTTGAGCCCACTCTAAAGCTTGTTCAACAGAGGCTTGTGTTAGTACACCCAAATTAATTTTCGGATTCAGTCGATGAACCGCAAGCAGTTCTTCTTTTTGAAAACTAGAAACTAAAAAATCGGAATGCACCCATCCTTTCTCCGTACAATATTTTTCAATTAAATCGCAAGTTGGTTGTGCAGTGCCATGCCCTTTCAATTCAACATTAATCCAACATCTTCGGTTTACCAAATCGAAAACTTCTTCCAAAGTAGGAATTTGAAACGCATTCGCAACAGTAAGACTTTTTAATTCCGTGATTGATAATTTATGAACTTCACCAGTACCATTGGTCATTCTATCTACAGTAAAATCATGAAAAACCACCAATTCACCAGTTGCCGAAACGTGTACATCTAGTTCAATACCGTTTGCTCCTAAATCGATAGCTTTTTGAAACGATTCCAATGTATTTTCGGCCACATATCCTTTCGCACCGCGATGTCCAATTTTCTGAACCATGCAACTTTGGCTTTTATTTAACAGCACAAAGATACTAGATTGTAGGCTGGTTCGTTACAATTACAAAAGAAGATTGAAATGATTATGAAAAAAATACTTCTACTGATTACGTTAAGTTTACTTATTGTCAATTGTTCGTCGAAAAAAACAATTACGGAAAAAAAAGATGAACCTACTGTTCAATTTCGAGATGATTTTAAATCAGTTTCTGAAAAAAGTAAAAAAGTTTTTCTAACCGAGTTAAAAGCAACAGGTAAAAACACTTCGGTTCTGTTATTCACAAAAGGGTTTAAAGGAGAAAACATTACCGTTTCAAATGCCAAAGGAATTGTTTACCAAGGAAATCCTATAACTGATTTAGGTCGCGGAATAGCCGGTTTTTTAAGAATTTACAATACGTCGGCTATTAAAATTACCGACAAGTTCAGCAAAAAAGAAGCAACAATTGATGTTGAAAACGCTAAAAAATATAAATTCATTTATGTCATGAAAGACAATGCTTCAGAAGGAAATCCTTTTACCATTACTTACAGCAACACATTGAGGCCAATAAACTAAAAAAGCCTCTTAAAAGAGGCTTTGTGCGGGTGATAGGACTCGAACCTACACACCGTGAGGCACCAGATCCTAAGTCTGGCGTGTCTACCAATTTCACCACACCCGCAGGCTTATAAAACAAGTAGTTGTTTCAGTAAGTGGGTGCAAATATAACTATATTTTTGAAATTCCAAAGACTAAACCATAAATTCCAAACAAACTTTTTTTAATCGGTTAATTTCTAAAAATTTGGGTTTTGGAATTTTCCTTTTTGGAATTTCTATTTGTATATTTGGCTTTCATCATTTTAATAACATAATGGACAATATCAAACAATACGTTCAAAACAACAAGGAACGTTTTTTAAACGAATTAATCGAATTATTAAAAATACCTTCCGTAAGTGCTGACAGTGCTTATTCTCAAGATGTTATCGATACTGCAAATGCCGTAAAAGCCAGTTTGGAAAAAGCAGGTTGCGATGTAGTAGAATTATGTGAAACGCCAGGTTATCCTATTGTTTTCGGAGAAAAAATAATTGATAAAAACCTACCTACCGTTTTAGTATATGGCCATTACGATGTTCAACCGGCAGACCCAATTGAATTATGGACCTCACCTCCATTTGAACCTGTAATAAAAGCCACAGAGTTACACCCGGAAGGCGCTATTTTTGCACGTGGAGCATGCGACGACAAAGGTCAGATGTACATGCATGTAAAAGCGTTCGAATACATGATTCAGAACAATTGCTTGCCTTGCAACGTAAAATTCATGATTGAAGGTGAAGAAGAAGTTGGTTCTGCAAGTTTAGGATGGTTTGTAGAACGCAATCAGGAAAAATTAGCTAATGACGTGATTCTGATTTCGGATACCGGAATGATTTCCAACCAACAACCCTCTATAACAACAGGGCTTCGTGGATTGAGTTATGTTGAAGTTGAAGTAACTGGGCCAAATCGCGATTTACATTCTGGGTTGTATGGAGGAGCTGTTGCCAATCCCATTAATGTGTTAACCAAAATGATTGCTTCATTACACGATGAAAACAACCATATTACTATTCCAGGTTTTTATGATAAAGTAGAAGAACTTTCATTGGCTGAAAGAGAAAAAATGGCGCAACGTCCTTTCTCTGAAGAAGAATACAAAAAAGCTTTAGACATTGATGAAGTTTATGGTGAAACAGGATACACAACCAACGAACGAAATTCCATCAGACCTACACTTGATGTTAATGGAATTTGGGGTGGATATACTGGCGAAGGCGCTAAAACGGTAATTGCCAGTAAAGCCTATGCAAAAATTTCGATGCGTTTGGTACCAAACCAAGACTGGGAAGAAATCACCGAATTGTTCAAAAACCATTTCGAAAGTATAGCGCCAAAAGCAGTAAAAGTAAAAGTGACGCCACATCATGGAGGTCAAGGATATGTAACTCCAATTGACAGTATTGGATATCAAGCTGCTGCTAAAGCTTATGCTGACACTTTTGGGGTTCAACCAATTCCGGTACGCTCTGGAGGAAGTATTCCTATTGTAGCATTGTTTGAAAAAGAATTGAAATCGAAAACCATTATGATGGGATTCGGCTTAGATAGCGATGCTATACACTCGCCAAATGAACATTTTGGTGTTTTCAACTACTTAAAAGGTATTGAGACTATTCCTTTGTTCTACAAGTATTTTGCAGATCTTTCAAAATAAAAACTAAAAAGGCATCTAAAATTTAGATGCCTTTTTTATTATTTCGCCATTTTAAACAAACCTGGCACAGAACGGTAAATATAATCGGCATGCTTACCGGTAAAATATTTATCTATTTTTTTACTAAAAGCATCTCGAGTCTTTTCATCTTTCCATTTGGCTTTAAACAACTCGTCATCTTTAGCCCATGCTTTCTCCAAATCACCTAATGCATCAACCACAAATACTTCAACAAATTCCATATTATTTGAACCCCAAGCATGATTGTATGCAAAATATCCTTGAAAAATATCATTTTTCATGGTTAAGTTATCAAAAAGCTCTTTGTTCAAATCATCAAATTCTGTCATTGTCCCATCTTTTGGAGATGCAAACTCGCTTTTTCTAACATAGTAAACCATTGGTTTATCCGGCATTTTTGAAATCATCTTACGAGCTCCATAAGTAACATAAATCTCATCCGAATGATTAGGAAGGTAGTATTTGTTGCGTTTTTCGAAAAAAGCTTTTCGTGCCTTTTCATCTGGCCAAGCCTGTTTTACCAACTCTTGGCTTTTTGTCCATGCTTTCTCAATGGCATCCCAATTTTCATAAACGCTAACAAAAATAACCTCACTGTTGTCGGCTGTGAAATAATGACTCAACACATTAGCTCCAACAATTAAATCGTTCTTTTGTGTTACTTTTTCAAAATATTCCTTTTCTAACGCCAACCACTCATCGGCTTTGGCATTTTCTGCCGCAAAGTTTCTATGCGCAGTGGTAACCGTTATGTAATACGTTTTCTTCTCTTGCCCGAAAAGCAAGGTTGGAACCAAAAAAAGAAGTAGAAAGAGGGCTTTCAGAGTTGCTGTTTTCATAATTTCAAAATTTATATTGACGAATCTGTTTACTATTCGATTTTGAAATTCGAGGCGATGTGGATTTTGAAAACATGCGGTATTCTAAACAAAGTTACGCTTTTTAATCGACCAAAATCGTTTTTTCGGAAGAGATATACTACGCATAATAAAGAAATAATGCCCTGATTCGCAAGAAAATATAAAATTTGGCGTTACATTTGCAGTATCATCATCAATCAACAATTATCATCATGTTAAAACGTTTTTTTATTCTGTGCTCTGGCGCAGATAGAACTTTGCTCGACACTTGTAGCGAAGGAGAACAAACCAAGTATGTTGGCGTAGGCGCTACCGTTTTTTTCACTGCAGTTATGGCTTTTATAGCCGGTAGTTATGCGTTATTTACCGTTTTCGACAATGTGTATTATGCGGTTTTCTTCGGAATTGTTTGGGGATTACTCATCTTCAATTTAGATCGTTTCATCGTTTCGACCATACGCAAAAGAAACAATTTTAGAAGTGAACTATTGCAGGCTTCACCACGAATAATTTTGGCCATGATTATTGCCATTGTTATTTCAAAACCTTTGGAAATCAAAATTTTCGAAAAAGAAATCAATACGGTTTTACTGAAAGAAAAAAATGAAATGGCCATTGCCAACAAAAATCAAGTAACCAATTATTTCAAAGGCGATGTGACGAAGAATCAAGCAGAAATTGACAGCATCAAGTCAAACATCAAAGCCAAAGAAAAAGAAGTAGCCTATTTATACCAATCCTACATTACCGAAGCTGAAGGCACTACCGGAACCAAGAAAATGGGAAAAGGCCCGATCTATAAAGAAAAAAGAGCCGCACATGATTTGGCTCTAAAACAGTTGGATTCGTTAAAAGCGACTTCATCTAAAACTATTGCTGAAAAAGAAGTTAGAGCCAAAACGCTGCAAGCCGATTTAGACAAAAAAGTAGCCGATTCTAAACCTATCATTGATGGTTTCGACGGACTAATGGCTCGCATTAACGCTTTGGGTAAATTGCCTTGGATACCCTCGTTTTTTATTATGCTTTTATTTTTAGCCGTGGAAACCTCTCCAATTATTGCCAAATTGTTATCGCCTCGTGGAGAATATGATTTCAAACTGGAAGACAACGAAACGGCTTTGAGAACGCATATCGAACAAAATGTATATCAGCGTAACCTTCAAAAACAAACCGATGCTAGCATATACGACAAGGTCTATGCCGATATTCGCGACGATAAAGAAATTTACGATTACAAACGCAAAGCTGCTTCTGAGTTGTTAAAATTGCAATCGGATGCGTATGTGGAGAAACAGAAAAACGTGATGTAATTCAAAAAAGGAAAAAGAGAAAAGGGAAAAATATTTCCAGAGTAATAAAAAAGGGATAAATGTTCTAAAACAGCTTATCCCTTTTTACTTTTTACTTATCCCTTATCTTACATATACTGTAAAACTTCCGCTTTTAGTTTGTCGTATTCGCCTTGAAGAATCAAACCGTTGTCTAACAATTTTTTGTAGTTCTGTAATTTGGCAAACAACTCTTCGCTAGACATTTCACTTAGTTTTTTCTCTCCGGAAGCAGCTTGTTGCACAGGCTCAGAAATCGTTTCCTGAACCACTGGAGTTGCCGGCATAATTTCCGCAAAAGAGGTTACTTCCTCTGTTTCTACTTCTTCCACAATAGCATCTACAACATCTTCCTGAACAGGAACCGTTTCCACAACCGGCGTCGCTTCTGCTACAACAGGATTTGATGCTATCGGATTTTTTAAAGCATCCATTTGTTCTTTAGCAAATGTATATAATTTACGTGCCTGGTTTTTTGGAAGGTAATCTACCGTATGCGTCAATTCGGTTTTAGTTGAGAATGTAAATTCGGAACCTAAAATACCCTCTTTAACAAAGGCTGCCGAAATTTCATCCCAATTAAAATCGATGAATTCCATGGACAATCCTAAATTTTTTGGCTTACAAATAATAATGCGCTTGTTGGTTACCACAATACTATCGGGCAATACCGTTATTGCAGGTTTTTTTTGAACAGCAATATAACCTACTTCTTCATTAGACATTAATAAATTCTCCAATTTGGAAGTAATTTTTTCAATTGCCTTAGGATCTTGATCCTCGTTTAATATTTTCTTTAAATTATCAATCATGATTGCACTGTTTTACATTAGAAAACTTGCGGCAAAAGTAATACGTATTTTTATGATTTTGCAATTTCCTCTTGTAGTTTTTTTGTTAAACTCTTATAAACCAAATCATAAGAATGATCGATAAGTTCTTTTAAAAAAACATCTGATACTGAACGGTTTATTTTTACTGTATTCCAGTGTATTTTACTCATATGATACCCAGCCTGAATATCGTCATATTGTCCACGAAGCTCTAAGGCCCAGTCGGGATCACATTTTAAATTAACTCCGGGGTTTCCATTCTCCCATTCTTGTAGGGAAGACAGAGCAAACATTTTTCCACCAACTTTAAACACCAAAGTATCTTCATCGAACGGAAAATGTTCTGTTACGCCTTTTTTAGAAAGACAATAATCGTAGTAAATATCAATTGTCATAGCTACAGTATTTTATACAAAACAGGTTTACTAGGACTGGCATCATTTTCAAAAGAAGCGAATTGCAGATTTAACAAATAACTACCATCGGTAATAGAGTCGTCCACATAAATCAATTCTGTAATGGTACTGTTTATTCGAGCATCAACATTCAAATTGGTTACATCTTTTACATTCCAGAATGCCTTGTGTGCTAATAATTTTCCTTCATCGTGTTCTTTGTCCACACTTGGCAAATCAATCAACAAGTGCAAAATGTTGCTTTCTCGGATAAACGTAGCCGCTTCTTCCAACAAATAAGCCCAATTTGTATTTGAATATTTTTTTGAGGTTTTATCTGAAGTGTTTGGTAACGTTCTAATAACAATAGCTTCGGGTGATTTTCCTTGTAATGCAGTTTCAATTTGTGCTTTGGTAATCACAAAATCGTCGCCTAATTTTTCAGGTTCAACGGTAACAATTTCGGCCGTGAAGAAAAATTGCTTCAAACATTGATTGATACTATAAAAATCCCTCGTAATATGTCCCAAGCATTCGGTGTGCGTGCCATGTCCGTGTGGATTGAAAAAAATGTTATTGAAATTCGTTGACGAACTGCCTTCAGAGACTTTTCCGATCCAGTCACCAAAACGAACCGGTTCAATTTCGGGTTTTTCGATGTACCATGCAATAGGATTTTGATCCGTATTAGACAAGGGTAATGAAATATCAAGTGGTTGCGATAAATCGACTTCTAAAAAAGTATCGTGAAGTTTTATAGTTGCTTTCATAAATATTAAACTTGTACGCCAAAAAGATAACCTACCAAGGCCGTTAATCCCATAGCTGCTGTTCCCCAAAAAGTAACACGAAGAATTGATTTAACAACATTAGACCCTCCTGCTTTAGCAGACAATGCACCTAACACAATTAAAAAGAAAATAGCTAATACATATAAATAATATTCCATATTATGAACTGGCACATAGAACGTAGCTAACAACGGTAGTATTCCTCCAGCAGAAAACGCTGCTCCCGAAGCTAAAGCGGCTTGCAACGGCTTAGCTTGGCTAATTTCATTAATTCCCAATTCATCTCTTACATGAGCTCCTAAAGCATCATGTTCTGTCAACTCTTTAGCCACCAAAAGCGCAGTTTCTTCTGTCAGACCTCTTCTTTTGTATATTTCCGCCAAAAGTTCCAATTCTAATTCGGGAGTTTCTATTAACTCTTGCTCCTCTCTTTGTATATCTGATTTTTCGATATCGGTTTGAGAACTTACCGACACATACTCCCCTGCTGCCATAGATAAAGCACCAGCAACCAAACCTGCCAGTGTTGCCAAGATAATTGGCTCTCGTGTATCACTGGCTGTAGCAACGCCAATTGCTAAACTGGCTGTCGACAAAATTCCATCATTTGCTCCTAAAACGGCTGCTCTTAACCAATTGCTTCTATGAATGAAATGTTTATCAAGATAGGTATCTAAATTTGCCTTTTGATTTTTCATAAATGATGTTTTAGATGAACAAAATTTCAACCTTTATAGAATTATTCTTCCAAATTTAACCAAAACAAATCAGAAGCAATTCCGTCGCAGAAAAATTTTCCTTTTTTAGTTGTTCGCAAAACATTATTTTCCAAAACTAATTTTTCTTCTTTTAAATAACGTTCTGCATTTTGAAGCATATACTGAAGCATATTTTCGCCAAATTCAGTTTTAATCGTATCCAAAGAAACACCCCAAATGGTTCGCAAGCCGGTCATTACATATTCATTATAGCGATCGGTTAAAGTCAAGGTTTCGATTTCATTTGGCAATTTACCCTCAACAATCGATTTGATATACATTGCATTATTGGCAATATTCCAACTTCGATTTACTCCATCATAACTATGAGCTGAAGGACCGATTCCTAAATACTTTTTTCCCAACCAATATGCCGAATTGTTTTTTGAAAAATAGTCAGGTTTTCCAAAATTAGACAATTCGTAATGCACAAAACCATTGGTTTCCAGAATATCAACCAACATTAAAAACTGCTCATGAGCAATTGCATCATCAGGTTGTGGCACAATACCTTGTTTAATAAATTTTTGCAATGCGGTTTTAGGTTCAACCGTTAAGGCATAACTGGAAATATGCGGAATTTTTAAATCTAACAGAATTTGGATGTTTTGCAACCATTTTTCGTGGGTAAGTCCTGGAATTCCATAGATTAAATCGGCAGTAATATTATCGAAATATTGAACAGCAATCTCAAGACATTTTCTAGCTTCTTCAGCATTATGAGCACGGTTCATCAACTTCAAATCTGCTTCATAAAACGATTGAATACCAATACTCAATCTGTTAATTCGGTTATTTGCTAATTCGATAATTCGCTCTTTCGTTAAATCATCCGGATTGGCTTCTACGGTAATTTCAGGATTATCGACGACCTTAAAATTGGCATAAACTTCATCAAGTAACATTTTTAAATCGGAAACTTCCAAAATACTTGGGGTTCCGCCTCCGAAATAAATCGTTTCAACAACCTCATCTGCAAACTCCGCTTTCCGCATACGGATTTCTTTGGCCAATGCCTGTATCATTTCATCTTTCTTCTTTAAGGAAGTTGAAAAATGAAAATCGCAGTAGTGACACGCTTGCTTACAAAAAGGAATATGGATGTAGATACCGCTCATATTTTTGTTAAAAGTCGCAGTCACAGTTTACAGTTCTGTAACCAAAAACTATTTTTTAATTCTTGATTCATTCTGTTTTACAAAAGCATCCCAACCCGAATAACTTTTCCCGACTTCCAGTTTGCCGGAATTGAAAAAATGACATACTGCAGCAGCCAATCCATCTGTAGAATCCAGGTTTTTAGGCAATTCTTTCAAACCAAGTAATTGTTGTAGCATTTTGGCAACCTGTTCTTTACTGGCATTACCATTACCTGTAATGGCCATTTTAATTTTCTTTGGCTCGTATTCGGTAATCGGGATTTGACGGGATAACCCGGCCGCCATAGCCACACCTTGAGCTCTTCCCAATTTCAACATCGACTGTACGTTTTTTCCAAAGAACGGTGCTTCAATAGCAATTTCATCGGGATGATAGGTGTCAATTAATTCGATAGTACGCTCAAAAATACGAGCTAAACGCATGTAATGATCGTCCATTTTGTTGAGCTGCAATTCGTTGAGCTGGATAAATTCCATCTTTTTGTTCACCACACGAATAAGTCCGAAGCCCATAATGGTCGTTCCGGGGTCAATACCTAATATAATGCGTTCGTTTGCCAATTTTATTCGTTATTTTGCGTGATGATTTCTTTCAACAACAAAGCTAAACAATTCTTGGTTCTTATAGTCAAACTTTTGATTGTAGGCGGTGCTTTTTATTTTATTTATGACCGATTGGCTTCTGAAGAACAATTGGACTGGTTCCGATTTAAAAGTTTAATTTTAGAGAAAACGTCATGGAAAAGCATTGTGTTTATTTTATTTTTATCGTTTTTAAATCGTTTTCTGGAAATTTTGAAATGGCAGAATTTAATTCAGGTAATTCGAGAAATTTCAGTAGGTGAAGCTACAAAGCAAGTTCTTGGCGCCCTGACTGCAGCACTTTTTACACCTAACGGAATTGGTGAATATGCCGGAAAGGCACTTTTTTTTGACAAATCGCAGACTAAAAAAATTATTTTTCTGAATTTGATTTGCAACGGAATCCAGATGATACTTACTATTGTTTTTGGACTATTTGGTTTATTGTATTTCAATGCGAAATTTAGCATTATTACTACTAAAACAGTCGGACTTTTATTTGGCGGACTTGTGCTGCTGATTTTGGTTTTATTCTTCACCAAAAAAATCACAATTAAAGGCTATTCACTTGAAAAACTGTTACATAAAATCAACGAAATTCCGAAATCGATTCATCAAAAAAACATTGTATTAGCCATTGGACGCTATCTTGTTTTTTCGCATCAATATTATTTCTTATTTTTAATTTTCGATGTTCAGCTACCATACCTAATACTTATGGCTGCAATAACTAGTGTTTATTTCTTAGCTTCTTCGTTACCTACATTCCAATTTTTGGATTTTGCAGTAAAAGGAAGCGTAGCCGTATATTTTTTCGGACTATTAGGTGTAAACGAATGGATTGTGGTATTTATTAGTACATTAATGTGGTTTTTGAATACTGTTATTCCGGTGTTACTGGGAAGTTATTTTGTCTTAAATTTTAAACCGCAATGGAAATCGTAAATTTATTATTCGTACTGATTTTTATCAATTACGTGTTTTTTATCGGATTACTAATCTGGGGATTTTCGAAAGTTAAATCTTTTCAGAAATCCAACGCAGAAGTTAAAACTGGATTTTCAGTTGTTATCCCGTTTCGAAATGAAGAAAAAAACTTACCCGATTTACTAGAAACGCTGTCTAAATTAAACTATCCGAAAGAGCAATTTGAAGTCATTTTTGTTAATGATGCTTCCACGGATGAATCCGAACGTGTTATCAACCGTTGGCGCATGGAAAACCCATGGATTCATCTGACTATTTTGGACAATGTACGCATTTCTAAATCGCCTAAAAAAGACGCCATTACTAGAGCAGTAACCATTGCAAAACATCCGTGGATTATAACTACCGATGCCGATTGCGAAGTTCAACCAGAGTGGCTGGCTACTTTCGATAATTATATACAAAATAATGAAGCTGAAATGATTGCCGGAGCCGTTCGCTTTCCTAAGAAAGGATTATTGCTTTCCCATTTTCAACAAATGGATTTATTGAGTTTGCAAGGAGCTACAATTGGCAGCTTTGGACTGAATGAAGCTTTTATGTGCAATGGCGCTAATTTTGCCTACACAAAACAATTCTTCCAAGAATTAGGCGGATATAGAAACAACAATCACATTGCAAGTGGAGATGATGTTTTTTTATTGCAAAACGGCTTGCATCTTGCGCCTAAGAAAGTTCATTATTTAAAAGCCAAAGATGCGATAGTTACCACCAAACCCGAAAAGAATTGGATTGCATTATTTAAGCAACGCGTGCGATGGGCATCTAAAGCCACTGCTTATAAAAGTGATTTCTCTAAAGGTTTAGCCATTATTGTACTAATAACTAATCTGGCACTTATTGTAGGTGGAATTTTTGTTTTAAAAGGATTGATGCCTTGGCAACTCTTGGCAACTTTATTTGGCATTAAGTTTTGCATTGATTTTATATTAATGCTTAAAACCAATGCTTTTTTAGAAATGCGAATGTATTCTCTACCTATCAGCAGTATACTTTACCCTATTTTTAGTACAGCCGTAGCGCTTTATTCGTTGATTGGCGGCTTTGAATGGAAACGTGAAAACATCAAATAATTAATTTTCCGATTTTACAATTACCGGTAGCATAAATTGTGTTTTTACGGGAATTCCTCGTTTAATTGCAGGATGTATTTCTGGAAAATCTACAAGTTTTGTTTTAAGAATACTGTCGATTTTAATCTTATTGTAACCAACACTATCTTTAGAAAACTGAGGCTCAAATTGCAAAGTGGCATCTGGGAATATGGTCACTTTAACCTGAAGGGTGTCGATACTTTTTGCAGTGATAGACAACGAATCTGGACTTACTTTGTCCTGTATTGCTTTTGCTAGACTTTCAAAAAAACATTGACGACGTTGTTCTTCATCAGTAATCACTTCGCAAGTTTGAACAGATGGAAAAACATCTACATTTTGCCAATCAATTTTTTTTAACTCCGTTTGAAGCAACTCCTCTTCTGATGGTGTTTTTTTATCAAAAAACTGGCAGGATGTGATTCCGAATAAAAAGAAAACCGCTATAAAAAATTTATTTAGCATCTAAATTGTACCTTTAAGTCATCAAAAATAGTGATTTTTTTATGGAATACTTTTTATTGATTGTTGGTTTTGTTTGTATGATTGTGGGTATTATTGGAAGCCTTATACCTGTTCTTCCCGGCCCATCTATTAGTTGGGTTGGCCTATTGCTTTTATATTTAACTGCAACTGTGCCTAACAACTACTGGTTTTTAGGTGTAACCTTAGCTGTTACCATACTCATAACCCTTCTAGATTATATTATTCCAGCCAAAGGCACCAAACGCTTTGGCGGAAGTTCGTATGGTGTTTGGGGCACTAACATTGGATTAGTTGTGGGTTTACTTGCTCCTATACCTTTTGGTGTAGTTATAGGACCTTTTGTGGGAGCATTGTTAGGCGAACTATTATTTGACAACAAAGACCATAAAAGAGCGTTTAAAGCCGCTACAGGATCATTTATAGGATTTTTAGCCTCTACATTTATTCAATTTGTAGTAGCTGTTGTTTTCTTGGGGTTGTTTTTACGCATTTTTTGGAAATATCGCGAAGGTTGGTTGTAACGTCTTAAAAATAAAAAAGCCCTCCAAGTAAATGGAAAGCTTTTCATTGGTCTAACTACTAAACCTGGTACTTTCGTACCTAAACAACACAACTAATTTTAAATATTTTTAGAGGGCAAAAAAGCTCCGTTGTTATCCGGAGCTTCCTCTTTACTGGCGGTCTGGACGGGACTCGAACCCGCGACCCCATGCGTGACAGGCATGTATTCTAACCAACTGAACTACCAAACCAGTGCTTTATTGCGGTTGCAAATATACAACCATTTTCAAATCCTCCAAATATTTTTTTATTTTTTTTGAAAATATTTTTCCAGCTATTATCCAAACTTTTGTTTTTCAACTAAATAAGTCGTGATAATTTTTTCAAAATTTTCATCAACATTAACTGGAACATATTTGATTTTGTATTGCGAACAGGTATTCTCAATACGATTAAAATAGCTTGCCATTACTTTTTCATACTGTTCTTTCACATTTTCGGCAAACAAATTCACAAACTCACCTGTTTCCACATCGATGAATTTTCGTGGTGCGTTATCAAAATTGAAATTAAATTCGGTTTTTCGATCAACTACATGAAACAAAACCACCTTGTGTTTGTTATGTTTTAAATGTTGTAGCGCTTTGAACAAACGTCCGTCTTCTTCGGCCTGAAACATATCGGTAAACAACACAATCATGGAACGACGATGCATTTTTTCGGCAATATGATGCAAATACGTTATGGTGTCTGTGCTTTTGGTTTCTTTAGGCGAACTTAAAACCTGCTCCATTTGATTGAGAAGCATTCGATGGTGACGATCACTCCCTTTTTCTGGTGCGTAATATTCGTACGAATCGGAATAAACACTTAATCCCACTGCGTCACGTTGCTTTTTAAGCAAGTTCATCAAAACGGCCGAGGCCAATATTGAAAATCCGATTTTATTCTCGTAAAACAACTGTCCATCCTTGAGTTTAGGATAATGCATGGACGATGAATTATCAATAATTAAATGACAACGCAAATTGGTTTCTTCTTCGAAACGCTTGGTGTATAATCTATCGGTTTTGGCATACAATTTCCAATCGATATGCTTCGTACTTTCACCGGCATTATAGATTTTATGTTCGGCAAATTCGGCAGAAAAACCATGGAACGGCGATTTGTGCATGCCCGAAATAAACCCTTCCACAATTTGGTTGGCCAACAATTCGAGATGCTGAAAACTGGATATTTTAGCGATTTGAGTATCAATCTTCATCTCTCAAAGATAGGAAAGATTGAATGATTGAAAAATTTTAAAACCAAAAGATTACAAAGAGAAAAATGATTTCCTTCATAGCCCTGATTGGAGCAAGCTACCGTGTAGCGCGGAAAGCAGGAAAATGATTTCCAAAAAAGTCCAAACTTTTGGCTCTAAAAACAAAAAAGGTCCGACTTTCGCCGAACCTTATATTTTGAACACTGTTGATTACAACAAAGCATCAATAGCTTCAGTGTATGTGTTTTTAGGAGCAACTCCCACTTGTCTTCCAACTACTTCTCCGTTTTGGAATACCAATACTGTAGGAATGTTACGTACACCATATTTTGCAGCAAACTCTTGGTTCGCATCTACATCTACTTTACCGATTACGGCTTTACCAGCATATTCCTCACTAATTTGGTCAATGATAGGCGCTACCATACGACACGGTCCACACCAAGCAGCCCAAAAATCTACTAATACAGGTTTATCTGATTTTAATACTACTTCTTCAAAAGTAGCATCTGTAATTGCTAATGCCATTTTAATGTTGTTTAAAATTTGAATAACAAAAATACTATATTATTTGAATAATGCTAATTACTTAAAATCAGTTTTATTGATAGTTCCATAAAGGAAACTCATACTACTACGAATTGTTTATGCTTACTTTTTGAGATTTCATTTTAGTTCCATCTACGGTAACAATCTCGATAAAATATTCATAAATAACCCCTAATTCGGTTTTCTCGTCGATAAACCCTCGTTCTGAAAACACACAAGGAATTCGCACAAAGCCAGCTTCTCCAGAACGTTTAAACAATTTTATTTCTTGAACATCCGACAACACTATCCCTTCAATTTGCAATATAACTTTTTTAGCTACCTCATCTTTCACTGCAAGCAAACGGATTGCATCACCATTGCCTTTAGTTGTAGTTACTCCTATTTTGTTGGAAGGTTTCGAAACCAATTTGGCAGAATCGATAGCTTTAATATAGTACTCTAACTGACCTCTGTTTTTTGAAGCATTACTATATGAAGTTTCAGTTATAGGTTCGCTATTGACTTTTATTTCCCGACCATTGTATATTTCGTAAACATCATACCCTAAAATTGCATCAGTGCGAACTGCATCCCATTTTAAAATTATCTGATTGTTTTCATAATTAGCTTCACGTAAAAAAGGAGCTTGTGGCGGAATTACATCGGGCAACTGAACCCAAACTGCAGCTTGTGGACTTTCGTTAAACGATTTATCAACGGCTGTTATTTTATAAATAAATTTGGTTCCTGCCTTTTCATTAAAAACATCTACAAATGTAGTTTGTGTTTGCGGAGTTACGTTTAACAATAACATTTCGTTTTCATCATCATCTTTTAAACCACGATAAATACGATAACCTTGTAAATCTTTTTCGGTGTTTGCTCGCCATGTTAATGTAATTTTTCCAGGTTCCGATTTAAACACTACGCCAGCTGGCATCATAGGAGCATCATGATCTGGCACAAAAACACTTGTTGCCATTGTTTTGCTCACATTATCCGCTTTATCAACCGCTTCGATTTGGTATTGTAATGTTCCAAAAGTTGTAGCATCCAACTTCTCCACATATTTTGTTTCCGAAAGTACTGTATTGTTACTCTTTTTGAAGGTTTTTCCTTTATCCACACTTTTCAAAACATTATATCCAGCAACATCTTTATCAGAAGATGGCAACCAAGTCAAAACAATTTCATCATTGTTTCGTTCTGCTTTAAATCCTTTAACTATGGCTGGAGGCGTAGCGTCTTTAACTTCTATTTTCAATTCTACCGAAGGTTTGCTTTCGGTGTTTAGAAAAGTAATTCCTTTTAAAACATAGATGTAGGTTCCCGCTTGAAGATTAACGTCTGTATACCCAACATTGTATTTTCCTTGCTCTAAATTTGACTGTATGGGCTCGGCATTAATTTTAGTACCGTTACGATAAATATTATACCCCATAAATGCTTCGTTGTTTTTCCAAGCCAACTTTACACTTTGCTTTTCCTGAGAAAGCGTACCATTTTCGGGAGCAGCATCTAATTCTCCAGCTATTAAACCTTCCAATTGTGAGATTGTTTTACCCGAAGAATCAACCAATTTGTAATTGTACTTTTTTCCGTTAACCGCTGTATTATCTTCAAAAAACAATCCTAGATGTTTTGCCAATTGATTATCGAAAATAGCCGCCAAAGCCAATTGATAATTTTCATAGGCTTTTTTATTAGCATCCGATTCTTTTGAATTTTTGTTTTTGATGTAAAACGCATACGATTTATCATTTGGGAATGGATTTTTAGAAGATTTCAACTCCGATTCCAAAATAACCGCAGATGGAACAATAGCTGTCGAGTTCAATTTTTGCCACGAACCATTCGATTCACTTCGTAAAATATCAAAGGAAGTATTGTTTTTCAAATTTTTAGACATCCATTTCAATTGAACGTTTTTTCCCGATGTTGCTCCAAACAATTGATAGTCTTGAGCGTTCATCACCGATGAAGCTAACATTACAACAAACAGTATATATATCTTTTTCATTTTTTCTTTATTAATCGATTATAAACTAATGCTAAAACCTCCGTTGGACGACCAACGTGCATGCAACGTAAAATTCGGAATCCAGCGATGTACATCACATTCCACACTACCATCAAAAACAACTGGATTTGGCATGGAAACGGATAAATTGGCTGATACACCACAACTTCCGCTAATACAACCTTCATACACCCACAAGTCCACACAACCTTTACCGTAAGCTCGACCAGTAAACCAAGCTTTACCTGTTGCTTGAAAAGGCGCATAGGCAACATCTAGTGAAGCCCCTAAATCGGATGTCAAACGTCCTTGTGCTGAAGCTACACCCAAATCCAAACCTTTCCAACCCGAATCGTAATGATTATTGAACCCAATTCCCACTTTTTTGGTGTCAAAATTCAACCAAACACCTGTTGAAAATCCGTTACCACACAATACTTCTGCAGTAATTGGTGCATCTTTGCTTCCCACATTCAGATAAAAATCATCGGCTCCGAAATGAAAATTAATAGCGTCTTCATTGGCAGCTCCTTCATTAATACATACAATATCTTTGATACCGCCCCAAATCTGCCCTTTACCGTCTAAATATTTATCTACCCAATTTAACTGACCGTTTAGACGCGCCTGAACCAATCCGGGGTTGTTACCGTTCAAAGCAATTGCATCACCTTTTACATAATAACTAATTCCATCTATACTCCACCCTTTAAACTGTGTTACCACCTGCACATGACCGTGAAGCGTCGCTCCGTTGTCGTAAGCAGTTTGCACATCGGCTTCTGCAGCAATTCCTAAAGAATAGGATTTATTTGGAACCATATCTGTAATTTGTCCTAAATTATTATAGGTTGGCTGGATGTGGTAATAGGTTTTTCCGCCAAATCCGTTAGCTTCCAAAATCCCTGGCACAATTGGAATTTTCACAACTCCTTTTTGATGAAAAGAGAAAAACCAATACGTATAATTGCCATTATTAGCCAGTGTTTTACCCAAAACCATTTTTGCATCCAATTCTTTTGCATTTGGTTCTTTAGCTTCATAGTAACCTCCTAATTCGAAATAATTCCCCCAAGTAGGATCGTTTGTTTTTATCTTAAATCCGCCACCAAAACGCTGAGCTCCATCTTCGTAAGCCCCATTTACAGCTTTACCATCATCTGAAATTTCAATAGTATTTTCAAGCGGCGACATATAATGCTCGACTAGTCCGCTTGGTCCTTTTAATCCTCCCTTAGGCGTATTAATTCCACCTCCAAGATTTGGATTAATTTGGTTCGAATTATAATCGATTGCGCCGTCAAAAGTGTTCAGTTTTGGCTCTGTACCATGATATAGAAACCCCATTTCTTTTTTAGTGGTTGTGGCTATTTTTTCACCAAGAATCAAATCACCTGAAAACAAAAATTGCGCATCAGTTTTAACCGTATTTCGTTTGATTTTCATTTTATCAATTCCGAAACTAAAGCGATAATAATTAGCCCATCTTTTGGTTCCTTCACAAACTGACTCGGAGTTATCTGCAAAATTTGTATTATAGGAAACAGCTCCAGAAGCATTTACATACAAATCGCACATTGACAAATTATTAGTTTCAAACCCTTTGTTTTCGCTATTCTTAATAGTTAAGTTTGGCGACAGAACGATGGTATTTCCCTCTAGGCGCCCAGACCATAATGTTACATAAGCAAAATCACCCGACTGACTTTTCGATAAATAGTATTTTTTTGTATAATCGAAACTCAAATTAATTTCTTGAATTTTTTTATCATCAATGGTAATCATTAGGCCAGCCCAATCGTTTACAAAAGGAACATACAAGCTGCCTTCTACATCCAGATAAACCAATTTGTTGTTTTTAATCATAAACGATGATTTCTTCAGTTTCGATGTAAAACCCGCTATATCCGCAACACTTTTAGTCTCTACACCCGGTTTGGTATTCGTAGTATATCCGTTTCCTTTGTTGTAGATTTTATCGAAAGACATATCTAAGACAGACTTTTTAGAATCTCCTGTTTTTTGAGGAAGATTAACCTCAACTCCAAATTTATCAAAATTCAATCCGTTGTTATACGATTCGAATTTAGATTCGATTTGACCATGATCGGAAAAATGTACATACGTTTCTGTAACTTTTGCCCAAACAGAACCGTCTTCGTTAATTTTCCATTTTAAAGGCGATGGAAACTGATAATGGAAATTTAAGTTTTTCTGATCTTTAAACGGAATCACCAAAACGGCAAAGTTATTAGCAATCATACTTGTTGGCAATGCTTTAGGAACCTTAACTTTCCCACTTAAATTAGTGGTTGCTTCTAGTTTTTTTACACCTACTTTCATACCGTTTAACGCATCAAAATCAACACTAATACCAGAATTTTCAAGGTTTTGCATGGCTTTGTTTTTCATAACAACGGTGCCCTCAAATTTATTGGCAAAACTCATCGTTAATAATCCTTCACCATCCGATTCAAATTCATATTGCTGGCTTGAACTTGTAGCTCCTGTTTGCCAAATAAACCAATTTGAAAACCATTTAAGCGTCACTTTCCCTTCGGTGACTCCGGCGTCTTTTGTTGTTTTAAAAAGTTTATTTTCGGCATCCATAGCGCCTTCAAGTTTGACATTCATTTTCATAGCATTTAATGCCAACTGAAAAGCGCCTTCGCAGTCTTTTTGTGTACTTAAATCAATACGATTATTGGGAAACATCCCTTTTGTATTAATTTCGATTACTCCTTCAATAGCTCCCCATTGGTATTTTTGTGTTTTAGGCATGTACAAAATTGGCCTTACCTTTAGGTTACTAAAGTTAAATGTAACTTCTTTGCCTCCTTCCCATAACAACATTTTACCAGACCCCGAAAACTTATCTTGATCTTTATTGAAAATCTGAGTTACTTGAACCGGGTATCCATTAATGTATAAACTTTTTAAATGAGCCAATTCACTGTTATCTTCAACAATTTCATAGATTTCAATGGTACTTTTATCTACCACTTGTTTTGTAGCATCGTAGGCCACAACTCGCCAAGCTATTTTACCGGTACCTGTTGTCCATGAATTAGGAAGATCAACAAACAATTCTTTGGTTTGTTTGCTAGCGTAAAAAGCATCTTTGCTTGTAAACAAACTCTCCGTTAAATTAGTCCAATTGGTTATCTTTTTACTTTGTGAGTAACTATCGGTAAACTGAACTTCGTAGTTTACTACGGTTTTATTTTTAGAAGCTGTCCAGGAGAATTTCAGTCCATAACCAGCCGTTATTTTTTCACTTTGAATTGGAGCTATCAATTTAATGTTATCTGCAATTGGCGCATCAGCAATTTCGAATGACTCTACAACGCTTTTCTCAATCACTTTCTTAGAAGCATCTAACGCCACTACTCGCCAAGCATATTTTCCTTTATCGGCTGCATATTTGGGTTCTAATGCCACACTCAAGTTTTGACCAGCCGCTATGACATTATAATTATACTGATCATAAAACAACTCTTCCGACACTTCACTCCATTCCTTAATCGATTTTTTCTCGTTGATTTGTTTGGTATACTGCACTTGATATTCCTTAACATTCGGATTTTTAGAAACTGTCCAAGAAAAACTAAACCCATAACCACTATTAACATGCTGGCGGTTTATAGGATATACTGGTTTCATAGTTGAAATCAAACCTGGATTTTGTGGTAAAACCATATTATCTGCTCCTTTGTATTCGAAGCTACACACTTCACTATTCCCTTTGTTTTGCAAATTCAATGTAGATTCGGAAGTTGAACGTGTTCCAGTAGGAAGCAAAGAAACTCGCCAAGCATACTTTCTTCCTTTTCTTAATTGAGGTTGAGATGGACCATATACAAAAGAAAATGAGTTCGTTATTGTTTCGAAAAATGCTGGTGTTGTTGCACTATTCATTGCTTCGTTTGGATTACGAGTGCTGGGAACAAGCTCAACAATTTTTAATTTATACTGACTCCCAACTGGCGCACTTTGTGGTGGCAACCAAGAAAAAATTACATTCTGAATTGTTCCTGCTACAATTGGCTCTTCACAACGAGGCGCAATTAATTGCGGAGGTGTTATTTGATATACCGAAAAAACATTACTACATCCTAAAGGCTCGGGGCTACTTAAAGGCGTTCCCGTAGCATAATCTAAAATTTGAATGCAAATGGTGTAATTTCCTTCTGGTATCCCAGAACCACGATATAAATCATTTTTAGAAATTCCGGTAACTTGAACAGCGTTTAAATCTAAATAGTTTCGCAAATCAATACCTGTCAAAACTTTTTGCTGATAAGCTGTTAATTGAATTGGCGTTGCAGGAAGATACGTATCGGATGTAGCTACTGTTATTCCATTATCACCCGTTATAGTCGCTTTCAAACGCACCGAGGCGTTGGTATACGACAATACGGTTGCAATTACCCTGTTCGGACTATTCAAATAATCCGGCAAATAAGTTGAATAAGGAGGCAAAACCTGCACCGTAACGTTTACAGTTGGTGACGTTTGTGCACCTACAAATTCGGTTGCCAAAAGGAGCAACAAAAAAATTATCTTAAAATATTTTTTCATAATCATCATTTTTAAAATGTATAGGTATATCCTAAATCGATATTGTATTCGTTAAATGTTATTCCGGTATTGGATTTGGCTTTATTATCAAGGTAAACACCCGTTAAAACAATCCCGTGGTGTTCATTAAACTTATACGTGTTTTGGAATGTAAAATTCAAAATATCCGCAAATTGCTCATGATTTAACTTTTGTTGTGTTCCATTTGCTGTTAAAGACATCATGAGTTTATTATTGAAAAAAGGTTTACTTGCATTTATTCCAATTCCGTTTAAGCGATTCAAATTCGCATTAGAATCAAAAATTGAAAGCAAGTAAGAAGCTCCAAGAGTAAGTCCGATTTTGTTGAACATTACCGAGCTAGTATAATTCAAGTTGTCTGCTTGAAATTCGGTCAAATTCGCCGTATTTGGATTTCTATCTGTCATCCATTGACGATTTGCCATTAGCGTATGGAAATGCGTTATTTTTTCCTTGATAAAAGTAAGACGTGGCATAACCATCATGTTTTGCGAAACAAATGACTGTTGTGTGGCTTGATTTGGAATTTTTAATCCTTTTCCCTGTTCACCCGAATAATTAGCATACATAGCATTAACACCAAATTTTGAAGTAACTGCCCAATCAATACCTAAATTCCCAATAATTCTTTTAGTTGTATAGGATTTCTTTTTTAGCAAATTATCATGTTGATGCCCGAAACTAGAGGTGATTTTTAATTTATTTTTTAACAAAAACACTGAAGGCTCTATGGTAATGTTTTCAATATCCGTCTGAAAATAATAAGCTCCCATACTCTGAAAGTCGGGTTCCACTCGGCGGTATTTTGCTTTAATACGATAGTTTTTTTCTTCGTAACGAACTTCGGTTTGATACGAATTATACCATTGAGTAGAAGTGTTTACAGTTAGTAGCGATTTAAACTTACTCACTGTAGCTGCTTCATCACCTGAAAAAGGCAATGCACGAACATCACGGGTATAAATACTGGTTGCGATATCGGCATCCCAAAACAAATGGTTTATAAGTTTCAATCTTGACGAAATCCCTGCCACCACATTTTCGGCTGGTAAAACTTCCGTTTGAGTAGGTACCGTATTCAATGAATTTTCATCGTCTTTCCCTTTAAGTATAATAAAATCGACATGACTACTTTCGGTTCCATAACCCATTTTCATTGCATAACCCATTCGTTTAAAAGCAGGAGTTATTGCTACAGGAGAATTAAGATTTTCTTTAACAGCCCGATTCAATCGCCCATAAAGTGCCCCGAATCTGAATTTTCCCGGATTAAGCTCAACACCAACTCCCATAGCTGTTTGACCTGACCATGTAAAGGGAGACCATGTTAAATTTGTATAGCCAATATGAGCTTTAGCCCATTTGTAGGTAGGACTCAAACAAAACTGATTGAATGGCTGACGAAATGAACGCTCTTGTTCACTTACCGTAAACGAAAATGGAATTTCAACACCGTATAATTTCAACAACGGATTTCCAGTTGCATACCATGAGAAATCTTTTCTTCTAGGATCAATTCCTGTAGCATTATAATACGAACCAAACAACGTGAAATTACCCGAAAATTCAACAGGTTTTGATTCTGATAGGTGTTCAATGTCTTGAGCGTTTCCACAAAATGAAAATCCTACAATCAGGAAAATCAGTACGCCCCAAACATTTTTTAAATTTGACATAGATTTTTAAATTTTAAATCAAAAAATATCGATAAAAAGCAAATAAAACCGACGAAGTGCTGGATTTCCGAATTATCCTATTTTAAAGCGCTTACGGCCTGCTTCGGTATTGTTTTTAACAAAATTTTAGGCCAAATTTGCGGTTGGAATTCGGTTAAAAAAACAACCGATATACAAACGACATTTTAAATAGACGAACAACCGTTTTGAAGATTTAATTTTGAGAGGAGGATATGAAACAATTCAATTGTATTATTGTTGATGATGAGGAAATAGATCGCTTAATGACGCTCTCTTGTGTAAAAAAATTTCCAAATCTAACTATCGTAGGCGTTTTTGATTCTGGAGAAAAAGCACTTCAAGCAATTGAAGAAAATACTGTTGACATTCTATTTCTTGACATTGACATGCCTGAATCCAGCGGGCTCGAAATTCGCAAAAAAGCACAACATATCCCTGTTTGCATATTTATAACTTCACATCCGGAACATGCGGTAGAAAGTTTTGAACTACAAACCTTAGACTTTATTGTAAAACCAATTAAAGCGGCACGATTTGAACAAACCATGAAACGCATTGAAGAGTTTATGGAAATTCGTGAAAAAGTAGCTTTGTTTGAATCTTCTATTGGTGGTGATTCAATTTATATAAAAGAAGGGCACAAACAAACCAAAGTAAACCTACATGACATTCTGTACTTAGAAGCGTTAAAAGATTACACTTTAGTAGTTACTGAAACCAAAAGACATTGTGTTCTATCCAGTATTGGTACACTTTTAAAAGAAAGTCACTTTCAGTCGTTTATTCGTATTCATAGAAGTTTCGCGGTTCAAAAACAATTTGTAAAAAAGATTAGCACACAAGAAGTAGAATTAAACAACAGTACCATAATCCCTATTGGTCGTAGTTATAAAGATAATTTAAGTTTTATTGTATGAGAAAAATCGGTTTGATTTTACTCTTATTTCCTTTTTTATTTTTCGGTCAAATTCGAAACACACAAGCCATTTCATTACTCGAAGCTTGTGAAACTATTAAAAACGATGGCGATTATAAAAAATTGATTGATTACGCTAGCAAAGGCATAAACATCTCACAAAGTGATTCCTACTTTCAGGCACGGTTCACGTTTTATAAGGCGTATGGCTACGAATACGATAACAACCAATACGAAAAGGCTATCCCGTATTTTGAAGCTTCATGGAACTATGCTAAAAAAAACAAAAACTTAAAGGAAGAAACGTTGGCCATCATGCGTTTGAATTACTTGTATTATTCTACTAAACAATTTCAAAAACGCGAAAATCTGATTGCTTATATTAAACAAGTTTTAGATACTACAAAAAACATATACACTCAAGGTATTTTAAATGGAAGCTTGGGAGAATATTATTTAGACAATTCGGAAATAGAAAAATTTATCGGTTACAAACTAAAAGCCATTGAATACCGAAAAAAATTTCCGAAGGATGATACTAAAAACACCATCAACATTGGGATTTCATATTCTCAAATTGGTCAAGCTTACATAAAAATGAAGCAATTTGACAAAGGAATCGAATACTCAAATTATGCCAAACCTTACTTAAAAGAATCGCCCAATGCCTTGGCTTTTTTATACAACGACTACATAAAATGTTATACAGGGAAACAAAATCTGGACAGTATTTCCAAATATTACAATGGCGTTTACAATCTAATTTCCAGAGAAGACTCACTACATATTTGTGTGAGCTCTGCTAATAGGTATATGAGTGAATATTTCATTGCAAAACAAGATTTAAAAAATGCAACTTTATATGCTACCAAAGCGATGACTTTTGCAAAAAAATCGAATGACGATGAAATTCTGATGGAAGCTCAGGTTACCGAAGGAAAATTACTTTTTAAAACGAAACAATATCAAAAAGCAATTACCGTCTTAAAACAAGCTGCTGTTCATGCTTTTGAATTCGACAAAAATTCGTTTATCGTCATTCATCAATTGCTATCGGATAGTTATGCAGCCATGGGCAATTGGAATCAGGCGTACTATCACCAAAAAATTTATTCTCAGGCCAACGAAAAACTACTACAGGAATCGGCAAAACAAACTATTGCTAATGCTGAAGCACAATTTCAAAACCGAACCAAACAAGAAAAGATCAATTTACTTTCTGCCGAAAACAAGGTGAAAAATCTGGAAATTGAAAACACCCGAAAAAATCAGATATACTTAACGCTAGGTTTTCTGCTTTTATTGACAATTGCCGGTTTATTATATCGTCAGAACATCAACCGAAGAAAAACCAACAAAAAATTACAAACGCTTAACACCGAACTCGACTTAGCAAATAAAACTAAAGCTCGATTTTTTAGCATAATCAATCACGATTTAAGAAGTCCGGTTGCCAATCTTATTCACTATTTGCATTTACAACAAGATAACCCGGAATTGTTCGACGAAGAAAGCAAAAAACGATTAGAACAAAAAACAATAACCGGAGCGGAGAATTTGCTTTCGTCTATGGAAGATTTATTGTTGTGGAGTAAAGGACAAATGGAAAACTTCACTCCCGAATTCAAAGACATTACTGTTGCTTCTATTTTTGAAGATATTCAAAAGCATTTTTACAATTTTGACGCTATCGATTTTCAATTTGTAAACAATGAAAATATGATTGTTAAAACCGATGAAAATTACCTTAAAACCATCGTTAGAAATCTTACTGGAAACGCGATTAAAGCATTAGAAACCACTGAAAAACCAACAATTGTCTGGAAGGCTTGGTCCGAAAACGGCAGGAAATACATCTCTGTTACCGATAATGGACCGGGTGGCAGTCAAAAACAATTTAAGGCCTTATATGATGAGACCGAAGTTGTAGGTATTAAAACCGGTTTAGGCTTACATTTAATTCGTGATTTAGCCAAAGGAATTGGCTGTCAAATAAAAATTGATCCAAATACTAAAACGGGAACAACTTTTATTTTATCAATTTAATCTGAAGTTAATTTGCAATCGTTCCAACTCGCTCAATACCGCGTTTGAAATACCTACTTTCAATTTACGACTCGGCATACTCAATTTGGTAACCACACGAATTTCTTCTTTTTCTTCGGGTATGGTTAACGCAACTTCTTCCATATTCTCATCCGAATCAACATCCGAATCCAGAACTTCATCGGTTTCGTTTAACTCACTTACTACTGGTACCTCAACAATCGTTTTTATACGCTCTAATTCCATTACTTCGAAAGTCACAGTTGTTTCCCCAGAATTAGCCTTGAACAATTCATTGAGTTCCATGATAAGCTGTTCTCGCAACTCATTAATAGCGAATTGTAGAATAAGTTTTTTAGAAAATTTAGGCAACACATCCTGCAATTGCAACACATCCAAAAACTGTAAACGCGGATCGGATTTTTTTCCAGTTTCTTTATTCGTCCAACCCTCTTTCACATTCAATCGTATGTAAACGAAATGGTTCTGCCCTAAATAATGACGGAACTTCAAATATTCTTCATCAAAAATTCGGAATTCATAACTTTCATCATAGCCTTCTAAATTAAACGTTGCCCATCCTTTACCGTTTTTTGCTACACGATGTTGCACGTTGGTTACAATTCCTCCAACCGCAATATTTTTACCTACATGCGGATTCAAATCCTTTAAAGCTTCCAATCGTGTTGGACAGAAATATTTCATTTCAAATTTATAATCATCTAGTGGATGACCTGAAATGTATATTCCAACAACCTCTTTTTCCTTGGCCAATTTCTCCATAGTATACCACTCTTCACATGGTGGAACTGTTGGTTCTGGAATTTGAACTTCGGAGGCATCGCCAAACAAACTTACTTGCGATGAATTTTCGTTTTCCTGCATTTTAGCACCATAGCGCATTGCTTTTTCCAAGAATGTGATATTATCGCCATCATGATGAAAATACTGCGCACGGTGTGTATCAATAAAACAATCGAAACCTCCAGCCAAAGCTAAATTTTCGAAAGCTTTTTTATTGGCAGCGCGCAAATCAATACGTTTAGCCAAATCAAAAATAGATTTATAATTTCCTTCTTTTCGGTTATCTACAATGGTTTGAACCGCACCAGCCCCTACACCTTTTATGGCGCCCATTCCAAAACGTACCGCATAATTTTCATTTACGGTAAATTTATAATACGATTCATTTACGTCTGGCCCTAATACCGCCAATCCCATGCGTTTACATTCTTCCATGAAAAACGAAACCTGCTTGATATCGTTCATGTTGTTGGAAAGTACCGCAGCCATATATTCGGCAGGATAATGCGCTTTCAAGTAAGCCGTTTGATAGGCAATCCAAGCGTAACAAGTCGAGTGGGATTTGTTGAAAGCATAACTTGCAAACGCTTCCCAGTCGGTCCAGATTTTATCTAGTTTTTGCTCGTCATGTCCATTGGCTTTTGCTTGATCGATGAATTTGGACTTCATCTTATCCAGTACATCTTTCTGTTTTTTACCCATCGCTTTACGAAGAACGTCGGCATCACCTTTGGAGAAATTCGCCAACTTCTGCGACAAAAGCATCACCTGCTCCTGGTACACCGTAATTCCGTAGGTTTCCGCTAAATACTCTTCACAAGCATCTAAGTCGTATGTGATTTCTTCCTCGCCATTTTTTCTACGTACAAAAGATGGAATATACTCCAACGGTCCCGGACGATATAACGCGTTCATCGCAATCAAATCTCCAAAAACGTTAGGTTTAAGTTCTTTCATGTATTTCTGCATCCCGGGCGACTCGTACTGGAAAATACCAACGGTTTCACCTCTTTGGAACAGTTCGTATGTTTTTTGGTCATCAATTGGGAATGTATCCGGATCGAGCTGAATTCCGGTACGGTATTTTACCAATTTAACCGTATCTTTTATTAAGGTTAAGGTTTTTAGCCCAAGGAAGTCCATTTTAAGCAAACCAGCACTTTCGGCTACGGAGTTGTCGAACTGTGTTACGTACAAATCCGAATCTTTAGCCGTGGTTACCGGAACGAAATTGGTAATGTCATCGGGCGTGATGATTACCCCACAGGCGTGAATTCCGGTATTTCGAAGTGAACCTTCCAATACTTTTGCCTGCTGAATGGTTTCTCCCGCCAAATCTTCTTCGTTGGCAATAGCAATTAATTCTTTTACGCGGTCGAATTCTTCAGACGACTTCAAGGCCTTTTTTACTTCCCCTTCGTCTTCTACTAGAAATCGTGCTAAATTCCATTTGGATGGCATCATGGCCGGAATCAATTTCGCAATTCTATCGGCTTCAAACAAAGGCAAATCCAACACACGCGCGGTATCACGAATCGCAGACTTAGTAGCCATTTTACCGTACGTGATAATCTGCGCTACTTGGTTCGCTCCGTATTTATTGATTACGTAGTCCATGACGAGTCCGCGGCCCTCGTCATCGAAGTCAATATCGATATCGGGCATGGATACACGGTCAGGGTTTAGGAAACGCTCAAAAAGCAAGTCGTATTTAATGGGGTCGATGTTGGTAATTCCTAAACAGTACGCAACGGCAGAACCCGCTGCAGAACCACGTCCTGGCCCAACGGAAACACCCATTTTACGCGCTTCGGCAATGAAATCCTGTACAATTAGGAAGTAACCGGGATATCCAGAATTGGAAATGGTTAACAACTCAAAATCCAAACGCTCTTGGATATCGGGCGTGATTTCTTCGTAGCGTCGTTTGGCGCCTTCCATTGTAAGGTGACGCAAATAGGCATTTTCTCCACGCACTCCGCCATCCGCTTGATCTTCTGCTACTTTAAATTCATCTGGGATATCGAATTTCGGAAGCAATACGTCGCGGTACAACGAATAGGCTTCGACTTTATCAATAATTTCCTGAATGTTGATAATCGCTTCGGGCAAATCGGCAAAGAGTTTTTTCATCTCCGCCTCCGATTTGAAATAGTATTCCTGATTTGGTAAACCGTAACGATAGCCACGGCCACGGCCAATTGGTGTTGCCTGTTTCTCGCCGTCTTTTACACACAACAAAATATCGTGCGCATTGGCGTCTTCTTTGGCTACGTAATACGTATTGTTGGTCGCAATCAGTTTTACATTGTGTTTTCGGGCAAAAGCAATTAAGGTTTGGTTGACGCGGTTTTCGTCTTCCTGATTATGGCGCATCACTTCGATGTAGAAATCGTCCCCGAATTGGGATTTCCACCAAATCAAAGCTTCTTCCGCTTGGTTTTCACCAATATTTAGAATTTTGCTCGGAATTTCCCCATACAGGTTTCCGGACAAAACGATAATGTCTTCTTTGTATTTTTCAACTACCGTGCGGTCAATCCTTGGCACATAATAAAATCCATCGGTATAAGCGATGGACGCCATTTTTGCCAGATTGTGGTAGCCTTTTTTATTCTTCGCTAAAAAAACAACCTGATACCCGTTGTCTTTTTTGGTTTTGTCTTTGTGCTCGTCACAGATGTTGAACGTACAACCTACAATGGGTTTTACAATCGTTTCCGTTGGCGCTTCACCGTTTTCTTCTGCAGCTTTGTTTTTTCCTTCGGCCGCTTTATTATGATTCAACACAGCACTCACGAAATGAAACGCCCCCATCATGTTCCCTACATCGGTCATTGCCACAGCCGGCATATTATTTTTTACCGCTGCATTTACCAAAGCGTTTATTGAAATGGTGGATTGCAAAACCGAGAATTGCGAATGATTATGCAAATGTGCAAACGCAGCATGTGCTAAATCTTTTTTATCGTCTTCTGAAACGGTTTGAACAACTTCTTCCTGCTGAATTTGCTTTAAGCGTGTGCGAATTTCATCGGATGCTTTTTTCAGGTTGATGTGTTGCAACCCAATGAGCTGAATTACTTGCGGATTGCTTTCGCGAAAACGCGTGTAATAGTCTTCGGTGACATCGAGTTCTTCCTTGGTAAAAACTTCACGTTTAATTAACTCTAAGAAACAGCGGGTCGTCGCTTCCACGTCGGCGGTTGCGTTGTGGGCTTCTGCAAACGGTTCGCCGAATAAATATTGGTGTAACTCGGTTAGGGTTGGTAGTTTGTAGCGTCCACCACGACCTCCGGGTAGTTTTAACAATTCGGCAGTGGTTTCGGTACAGGTGTCCAAGACCGGCATTTTAACCATATCGGAACCTATGTTCATACGGTGGAATTCACACCCCATGATGTTGACGTCGAAACCAACATTTTGCCCTACTATGTACTTGGCTTTCGACAAGGCAATGTTGAATTTTTCCAACACTTCCATAAGCGATACACCTTGCTCCATGGCCAATTCGGTGGAAATACCGTGAATACGCTCGGCATCGTAGGGAATATTAAACCCATCCGGTTTTACCAAATAATCTTGATGCTCGACCAGATTTCCCATCTCGTCGTGCAACTGCCAGGCGATTTGAATACAACGCGGCCAGTTATCGGTATCGGTAATTGGTGCCGACCAACTGCGTGGTAATCCGGTGGTTTCGGTATCGAAGATTAAATACATTCAACTGAGTTTTAAGCTTTAAGCAAGATGCCGTAAGCGAATTTTAGGTTGAAACAAAAATACATTTTAAGAAGCGGATTGTCAATTTTAGTTATTAACAAACACACCAAACGACAACTTTTCAGCCCCGGTTGAGCCGGTAGCACTGAAACGAAGTGGAAGACTAAAGGCGAAGACGGGAACGACCATCCCTAAAAAAACAAAATGTCTCGCTACAAAAAAACAAAACACCTATAAATAAAAAACCATCTCGATGTGAGATGGTTTTGTAATAATATAAAATAAAGCCTAGTATCTTCCTCCTCTATTATTTCCTCCGCCGTAGTTTCCACCACCGCGGTTGTTTCCGTAACCACCACCACCTGAGCGGTTGTTATTGAAACTTCTTCTTTCACCTTCCGGTTTCGGCTCAGACTTGTTCACAACGATAGCACGTCCTTCAACAGTTGCACCGTTAAGTTCTTCAATGGCTTTAAGCGCTTCCGCTTCATTTTCCATTTCAACAAAACCAAATCCTTTACTTCTTCCTGTAAATTTATCGGTGATGATTTTAACTGAAGTCACTGTTCCGTATACCCCAAAAGAATCTCTTAAATCTGCTTCGTCAATTGAGAACGGAAGACTTCCTACAAAAATGTTCATATAACTATTTTAAAATTTCGGTAAAGGTAGACTATTATTTTTCTAAATCACTCATACTTAACCTTTTTCTTTAAAAATATTTTATACGGCACCCGTTACTTTTTTTTAAATTAAATTATTTTATATGACAAACTTTTCTATCTTTGCACCCTTAAATAACCGAGGTCGAGTACCTCAAATTAATCATTAAAGATTATGTCAGTAAAAATTAGATTACAAAGACATGGTAAAAAAGGGAAACCTTTTTACTGGATCGTAGCGGCAGATGCTCGCGCAAAAAGAGATGGTAAATTCTTAGAGAAAATCGGAACTTACAATCCAAACACTAACCCTGCAACTATCGACTTGAACATGGACAAGGCGGTTACTTGGTTATTCAATGGTGCTCAGCCAACTGACACTGCAAGAGCTATCCTTTCGTACAAAGGTGCTTTATTAAAACACCACCTAGAAGGAGGAGTTCGTAAAGGTGCTTTAACTGCTGAACAAGCTGAAGCTAAATTAGCGGCTTGGTTAGAAGCAAAAGCTGGTAAAGTTGATGCTAAAAAAGCTGGTTTATCTAAAGCAGAAGCTGATGCAAGAGCAAAAGCATTAAAAGCTGAGAAAGAAGCTAACGAAAAACGTATCGCTGCTCAAGCTGAAGCTGCAAAAGCAGAAGAAGCTACAGAAGAGGTTGCTGAAGAAGTAGCAGAAGCTGCAACTGAAGAAGCTCCAGCTGTTGAGGAAAACAACGAAGAAACAGAAGCTTAATTTTAAAGCGATTCCATGCGTAAAGAAGATTGTTTCTATTTAGGTAAAATCGCAAAAAAATTTAGTTTTAAAGGGGAAGTTCTAATCTATTTGGATACAGACGAACCCGAAATGTATGAAGATATGGAATCAGTTTTTGTCGAACTCGGCAAAAATCTGGTTCCATTTTTTATTGAAAAAAGCCAACTTCACAAAGGCGATTTTTTAAGAGTTAAATTTGAAGAAGTGGACACCGAAGAAGATGCCGATCGTATTATGGGCTCTGAAATCTACCTCCCCTTAAACATGTTGCCGAAACTGGAAGGCAACAAATTTTATTTCCATGAAGTCATTGGTTTTGATGTAGAAGATGTTCGTTTGGGGAATATTGGAAAAATTGTTTCTATTAACGATTCTACCGCCCAACCGCTTTTTGAAATTATGAAAGGTGATATCGAAATCTTAATCCCGATGATTGACGATTTTATTGTAGCTGTAGACCGCACGAATAAAAAAGTAGTTTTAAACACTCCCGAAGGCTTGGTAGATCTTTACTTAGATGCTTAGACTCACTTCGCGATTAGACTACTTAGACCGCTTCGTGATTAGATTATTGGACTTGCTTCGCGATTAGATTATTGGACTCGCTTCGCTTTTAGAATATTAGACTTTCTTAGACTTTAAAAATCTGAACTTCTAACTTTCTAAAAATGTCTAATTTTCTAAAAATCTAACCTTCTAACTTTCTAAAAATGTCTAAATTTCAATTCAAACAGTTCACTATTCAACAAGAACGTTGCGCCATGAAAGTGGGTACCGATGGCGTTTTACTAGGTGCTTGGACGCCGCTTATCAACAATCCATACACTATTTTAGATATTGGCACCGGAACCGGGTTAATTGCCTTAATGTTGGCACAACGCAGTACTGCTGAGCAAATTGACGCCATTGAAATTGATGACGATGCCTACGAACAAGCTACCGAGAATTTTGAAAACTCGCCTTGGAACGACCGCTTGTATTGTTATCATGCCGGCTTGGACGAATTTGTAGATGAAGTAGACGAAGAATTTGACTTGATTGTTTCCAACCCGCCATTTTACACCGACGAGTACAAATCTGGAGATGCGCCACGCGACAATGCCCGCTTTGAAGATTCACTACCTTTTGAAGAACTGGTAGAAGCTGCCGATTTTTTCTTGTCTGATCATGGGATTTTCTCTTTAATCGTCCCTTATAAAGAAGAAGAAAAAATACTAGCCCTTTGCCAGGAAAGAGGTCTATTCCCTTTAAAAATCACCCGTGTTAAAGGCACCCCAACTGCCGAAATCAAACGCAGCTTAATGGCTTTTACACGAATAGAGCAAACTCCTTTAGTGGATGAATTGGTGATTGAAACGGCAAGACACCAATACACACCCGAATATGTAGCGTTGACAGAGGCGTTTTATTTGAAAATGTAATCTTAAATTCAACTAAGCAATTTTTCTAAATTATAAAAATTATAACTTTCACAAATTGAATAGTTAAATATCTTTATGTACTTTTGTAAACCAAAAAATAACAACTAAAATGAAACGAGCACTAGGTATCACGTTTGATTAAAAACACTACATCTTTGCGCGTTACATATGACTAAAAAAATAAAAACTGCATATGAAACCAGATTTATTTCAATCGCCGGATTATTACTTGTTAGACGATTTACTAACAGACGAACATAAATTAGTACGTGACGCAGCACGCGCATGGGTAAAAAAAGAAGTTTCTCCAATTATTGAAGAATACGCTCAAAAAGCCGAATTCCCAAAACAAATTGTAAAAGGTTTAGGTGAAATTGGTGGTTTTGGTCCTTATATTCCTGTAGAATACGGTGGTGCCGGTTTAGATCAAATTTCATACGGTTTAATCATGCAAGAAATTGAGCGTGGTGATTCTGGTGTACGTTCTACATCATCGGTACAATCTTCGTTGGTAATGTACCCAATCTGGAAATATGGTAACGAAGAGCAACGCATGAAATATTTACCAAAATTAGCTACTGGTGAATGGATTGGATGTTTCGGTTTAACCGAGCCAGATTACGGTTCAAACCCAGGTGGCATGGTAACTAATTTTAAAGATATGGGTGACCACTATCTATTAAACGGGGCCAAAATGTGGATTTCTAATGCTCCTTTTGCTGATATTGCTGTAGTTTGGGCAAAAGACGAAACTGGAAGAATTCACGGTTTAATTGTAGAAAGAGGCATGGAAGGTTTCTCTACTCCAGAAACACACAACAAATGGTCGTTACGAGCTTCGGCTACCGGAGAGCTTATTTTTGATAACGTAAAAGTTCCGAAAGAAAACTTATTACCAAACAAATCTGGTTTAGGTGCTCCGCTAGGATGTTTAGATTCTGCTCGTTACGGTATTGCTTGGGGTGCTATTGGTGCTGCTATGGATTGTTACGATACGGCTTTGCGTTATTCTAAAGAAAGAATCCAGTTCGACAAACCAATTGGTGCTACGCAGTTACAACAAAAGAAATTGGCTGAAATGATTACTGAAATCACGAAAGCGCAATTGTTAACTTGGAGATTGGGTGTTTTAAGAAACGAAGGAAGAGCTACATCGGCACAAATTTCTATGGCAAAACGTAACAACGTAAACATGGCTATCGAGATTGCTCGTGAAGCACGCCAGATGTTAGGTGGAATGGGAATTACTGGAGAATACTCGATTATGAGACACATGATGAACTTAGAGTCGGTTATCACCTACGAAGGAACACACGACATTCACTTGTTAATCACAGGTATGGATGTTACCGGTTTTGCTGCTTTCAAATAAGAGGAATCTTAATTTTCGATAAAATCAATGTTAAAAGCTTCTC
The DNA here is from genome assembly GCF_055521455.1 of Flavobacterium sp. IC2-16. NCBI lineage: Bacteria > Pseudomonadati > Bacteroidota > Flavobacteriia > Flavobacteriales > Flavobacteriaceae > Flavobacterium > Flavobacterium sp. IC2-16. Next base: position 971,415 of record NZ_CM145480.1, read on the forward strand.
TAAAACGGGAAGCTTTTTTACTTTTGTTAAACGCGAAACAAATCCGATTGGATATTGTTTTTCGTATATATAAATAAAAATTGCCCTATGAATATCCAGACCATAAATTATTCCATTCAAAAACAACGCGAGCAACTGTTAAACCACTCGTTGTATGCCCAAATTCAAAACATAGACGATTTACGTCATTTTTTAGAAGGACACGTATATGCCGTTTGGGATTTCATGTCGTTGTTAAAAGCTTTACAAGCGAAGCTTACTTGTACAACAACCCCTTGGTTCGCGTCTGCTAATCCAGAAACTCGTTATTTGATTAATGAGATTGTTTTAGCCGAAGAATCCGACCTAACTTTAGATGGAAAAAGATTAAGCCATTTTGAAATGTATTTGGATGCGATGAATACCTGTGGTGCAAATACCGCTCAAATTGACGCTTTTTTAAACAGTGTGATTTCGATGCAAAATATTTTTGTTTCGATTAAAATCAGTGATTTAAATCCAAAAATAAAGGAGTTTCTAAATTTTACTTTTGAAGTAATTGAACATGGTAAAGCGCATGAGATTGCCGCAGCATTTACTTTTGGTCGCGAAGATTTGATTCCGGAAATGTTTACCGAAATCTTAAAAAAATTCAAAGCAAATTTCCCCGATGTGGATTTATCCAAACTAATTTATTATTTCGAAAGACATATAGAATTAGATGGAGATGATCACGGTCCAATGGCCATGCAAATGATCTCGGAACTTTGTGGCGAAGACCACCAAAAATGGAAAGAAGTAGAAGCTATTTCTATTCAAGCCTTAGAAAAAAGAATTGGCTTATGGGATGCGATTGAAGAACATATTAACGAAAGTCATTTAGCAACTACATAAAAAAAATCCCGACTAGATCGGGATTTTTTATTTATGATTCTGGAGCCAGCTCCACAGCTAAACCATCTATTTCGGGAGTGATTTGAATTTGGCAACCCAATCGACTGTTTTCTTTTACATTAAAAGCCTCCCAAAGCATCGCATCTTCATCGGGATTTTTTTCGGGTAATTCTACATCGTTTAGAACATAACATTGACAAGATGCACACATGGCCATCCCACCACATATTCCAATGGTTCCTTCAGGCGCCAATTCGTATGCTCGAACCAACTCCATGATGTTCATGTTCATATCGGTAGGCGCTTGAACTTCGTGTCTTACACCGTTACGATCGGTTATAAAAATGGTTACGTCCTGACTCATCTTACTCAATTGCTTTTACAACAGCTTTTTCAGCTTCTTTTCTGGTTCCGTCGAAACCATCAACACCGGAAACCGTAGTGTATTTCAATACATATTTTTTACCAGGATTCAATTTATTATACACCGATTGGCACATTAAAGTAGCCTCGTGAAAACCACACAAAATCAGTTTCAATTTCCCCGGATAGGTATTTACATCACCAATCGCGTAAATTCCTTCGATATTGGTTTGATAATCTAAGGCATTGTTTACTACGATGGCATTTTTCTCGATTTCTAAGCCCCAGTTGGCAATTGGACCTAATTTTGGTGTTAACCCAAAAAGTGGAATAAAATAATCGGTAGCCACATTCATGCGTGCTCCATTTACTTCAATATCAACCGACTCAATACGTTCTGAACCTTTAAATCCAACCACTTCACCTGGTGTAATTAATTTAATTTTTCCTGCATGTTTTAATTCCTGTACTTTTTCTACAGAATCTAATGCGCCACGGAACTCATTTCTCCTGTGCACCAAGGTTACCTCTGATGCTACATTAGAAAGGAAAATACTCCAATCTAAAGCCGAATCTCCTCCACCAGAAATCACAACGCGTTTACCACGGTATTTTTCAGGATCTTTTACAAAATAATCCACCCCGCGATCTTCCAATTCGTAAAACTCTAAATCTTTCAGAATTGGCTTTCTAGGCTCAAAACTACCTAAACCACCAGCAATTGCAACAGCTTTTGCTTTATGCTCGGTACCTTTATTAGTGGTTACAATGAAGCTTCCATCATCCAATTTCTGAATGGTTTCGGCTACTTCGCCTAAAGTAAAACCAGGTTGAAACTGTTTGATTTGCTCCATTAAATTCGTTACCAAATCGCCTGCTAATACCGATGGAAAGCCTGGTATATCGAAAATAGGTTTTTTAGGATATAATTCGGTTAACTGTCCGCCTGGTTGCGGCAAACCGTCTATGATATGGCATTTTAGTTTTAGAAGTCCTGCTTCAAAAACAGCAAAAAGTCCCGTAGGACCAGCGCCGATGATGAGTATATCTGTTTCAATCATTTTTTTTAAGTTTCAGAGTAACAAAGCTACAAAGTTGCAAAGTCAACAAACATGATTAATGTCAGGTTTGCGTGAGATTTGAAATTAAAAGGAGGACAACCAGTGGCTGTCAGGTACGACACCATACTTCAACAAATCACCACGCTCTATGATGATTTACACTATGCAATATTCACCACAGTTTCAATTTGTGGTGCGTATTTTTTTATTGTGGTTTCTACTCCAGCTTTCAATGTCATCTGATTGATTTTGCACGAAGTACAAGCACCTTCCAAACGTACTCTCACATGTTTCCCTTCTTCAATATCAACCAAAGTGATATCGCCACCGTCTGAATTTAAAAACGGTCGGATTTCATCTAAGGCTTTTTCTATAGTACTTTTTAATTCTTCTGAATTCATCATTTTAGATTGTTGGGTTGTTAGACCTCTTAGATTACTAGATTTTTTAGATCGTTAGACTTCTTAGATTTTTAGACGTAAGCCAAAAAATCTAAAAGTTCTAATTGTCTAAGAAGTCTAACATTCTAATATCATTATTTCTTAACTGCAGAACATCCTGCCATCGTGGTTATTTTAATTGCTTCGGTTGGTGGCAAATTATCGTTACGACGAACGGTTTCTGCTACCACATTTCGCGCCAATTCCTCAAAAGAAGCTTGTACTGGTGTAGCAGTTTGTAAGGCTGCCGGACGACCGTAATCGCCTGCTTCACGAATGCTTTGTACTATAGGCACTTCTCCTAAAAATGGCACATTTAAATCTTCTGCAAGATTTTTAGCTCCTTCTTTTCCGAAGATATAATATTTGTTATTTGGCAATTCTTCCGGTGTAAAATAAGCCATGTTTTCAATGATTCCTAAAACAGGCACGTTGATGCTTTCGTTTTGGAACATAGCCACTCCTTTTTTAGCATCGGCTAAAGCTACCGCTTGTGGAGTACTTACTACAACGGCTCCGGTAATTGGCAACGATTGCATAATCGACAAGTGGATATCACCAGTTCCCGGTGGCAAGTCAAGCAACATGAAATCCAACTGACCCCAATCGGCATCGAAAATCATTTGATTTAAGGCTTTGGCAGCCATAGGACCTCTCCAAATAACCGCTTGATCAGGGCTAGTGAAAAATCCGATGGATAAAATTTCCACACCGTATCCGGTAATTGGTTTCATTTTAGATTTACCATCTACTTCAACTGTGATGGGTTTTGCACCTTCCACATCGAACATAATTGGCATGGACGGACCATAAATATCGGCATCTAAGACACCTACTTTAAAGCCCATATTGGCTAAGGTTACAGCTAAATTAGCGGTGATTGTAGATTTACCCACACCACCTTTTCCAGAAGAAACAGCAATAATATTGCTAATACCCGGAATTGACTTTCCTTTGATTTGTGGTTTCTCTGGTGCTTCTACCTTTATGTTTACTTTTACTTTGGCTTTATCGTAGATTTTTTCATGGATTACTTTGATAATATCTACTTCCGCTCTTTTTTTAATGTGCATGGCTGGTGTAGTTAAAAGCAAATCTACTACTACCTCATCACCAAATGTGATTACGTTTTGTACGGCTCCACTTTCCACCATGTTTTTTCCTTCTCCGGCTATGGAAATGGTTTCCAAGGCGCTAAGGATTTCTTTTCTATCTAATTTCATTGTATTTGAGGATGCTTAAATCTTTAGGAATCAAATCTTTATTAAGACTGATTCTCGATTGCAAAGATAGTGAAATAAGTTGCAAAGACACAAAGTTTCAAAGTCACAAAGTTTTGCAAGCATTTTGGTCTAAAACTGTATCGGCGGCTCCCAAAAATGCTTTTTGAAATCGATGATTTGGTTGTCTTTCACTTTAACACCTTCACTTTCCAACAATTGTTGCATCAAATTGGTTCCGTCAAAATGATGTTTTCCTGTTAAAACCCCATTCCGATTGACTACGCGATGTGCTGGAATGTCTTCTTTTAAATGAGAAGCATTCATGGCCCAACCCACCATTCTAGCCGAACGGGCAGCTCCTAAAGCTTTAGCTATTGCCCCATAGGAAGTAACTTTGCCATACGGTATTTGACGGGCAATGTCGTAAACGCGTTCAAAAAAATTATCGCTATTGGCAGCCATTAGCTCTTTAATATTTTCAACAAAGTAATAATAGAGATTACCCCTGTAACAGTTCCGATAATATAGTTCCCATTTTCCATTAAGAAAGAAGGCTTATCGGTTTCTTTCTTCTTAAAAAACAAAATATAAAGGTAAAACATTAAGAATGACCCTATTACAGTACCCATTACAAAAAGCCATATATACGATTGATTAAAGAAAAACCAACCTTTTCGAGAAAACCAAACGCTTAAAAAAACATAATAAGGTATTGGCAGTAAATTCAAAAAAGACAATAACATGCCGAGAAAAAAACGACTCGTTTTGCTTTTCATTTTTAATTCTTCCTCTTTTTTCTTTTTCTTTTTTCCGGCCCAAAAAAAATAGCCCGTTAATCCCACAAAAATAAACAAACCTATTTCCTGTAACATTACGACCACTTCGGGATTGCGATCGATAAATTTAGCAAATATAACTGCTATATAAGTTTGAAAAATTACCGTTACACTGGCTCCTAACGCAAATACAATTGCGCGGTTTCTTCCATCAACTGCACTTACTTTTGCTGCTGTCATGTTTAACAAACCAGGCGGTGCCACTCCAACAGAAGCGGCCGTAAACCCAAGTAATAATGGTAAAAAATAATTCACTATTTAATTTTAAACTGAATGTAAGTTATCGCTTTGTTTTGCTCCAAATACTGACTCTCATAAAAAGTCTGAATAGCCGTTACTACTTCTGGAGAACCTTCGTTTTTATATACATTATGATTGGCATAAATCACTTCATGCCCTTGACCGTGCAATAAACCCAATGTATATCCGTGCATGAATTCACTATCGGTTTTCAAATTCATCAATCCGCCACGCTTCAATATCTTTTTATAGCGTTGTAAGAACTCCGAATTGGTCAACCTATGTTTCGTACGTTTGTATTTAATTTGAGGATCGGGAAAGGTGATCCAAATTTCGTCTACTTCTCCTTCTGCAAAACAATTTTCAATCAATTCGATTTGTGTACGAAGAAAAGCTACGTTATGCATGCCACCTTCAACAGCCGTTTTAGCACCACGCCAAAAACGAGCGCCTTTAATATCTATTCCAATAAAATTTTTATCTGGATAACGTTCAGCTAGACCAACTGAATATTCTCCTTTACCACAACCCAATTCCAAAACTAACGGGTGGTTGTTTTTGAAAACTTCTTTATTCCACTTTCCTTTCAATGAAAAAGCATCACCCATAACTTCTTCACGAGTGGGTTGAAACACATTGTGAAAGGTTGAATTTTCGTTGAATCGTTTTAATTTATTTTTACTTCCCACGACTTAATTTAAAATTTTGGTAAAATTAAGGAAATATACAGCAATAAAAATAGTTTTACTTTGCATTGGTAATTTTAAAGCCAAATATACTTAATTTACCAGAGGATTATTGGTTACGAAATGGTTAACATTTTCGATTTCATTATATAAAGAATGCAGAAAAAAAGAATTTTAGTAGCTCCTTTAAATTGGGGATTAGGTCATGCCACACGATGCATCCCTATTATTGAGGCCCTTGAAAATAACAATTTTGAACCTATAATTGCTTCAGACGGTGTAGCGTTGGCTTTATTAAAAAAAGAATTTCCACATCTAACCGCCTTAGAATTACCTTCCTATAAAATTGAATACGCACAAAACGGAGCAAATTTCAAATGGAAGCTTTTTAAACAAATCCCGAACATGTTCAATGCTGTTCGAAGTGAGCGAAAAACAGTTCAAAAATGGATTAACACCTATGAAATTGATGGAATAATTTCGGACAACCGATTGGGCGTAAACTCCAACAAAAGAACATCGGTTTTTATTACGCATCAATTGAATGTTTTAACCGGGAATACATCTTGGATTACCACGAAAATCCATCAACAATTCATCAAAAAATTTAAAGAATGTTGGATTCCCGACGCTTCAGAAAAACCAAATTTATCAGGAAAACTGGGCCATTTGAAAAACAGTTCTTTACAACTCAAATATATCGGTCCGCTAAGCCGAATCCATAAAAAGCAATTGGAAGAGATTTATGATTTGATGGTAATTTTATCGGGTCCTGAGCCTCAAAGAACTTTATTGGAAAACAAACTCAAAGAAGAATTAAAAAACTACAACGGCAACGTATTGTTTATTAGAGGTGTGGTTGAAAACGAGCAAAAAGTATCCCGTCGTTTCAACATTACATGCTACAATTACATGAATAGCAAAGAATTGGAAACCGCTTTTAACCAAAGTAAAGCCGTATTATGTCGTTCAGGATATACTACAATTATGGATTTGGCTAAATTGGGCAAAAAAGCTTTTTTCATTCCGACACCTGGTCAATACGAACAAGAATATTTAGCAAAAAAGTTAAAGAAAAAAGGATTGGTTCCTTCGTGCAAACAAGACGATTTTAAAGTTGACCATCTCCTTCAAATAGACTTATACAAAGGTTTAAGTGATGTTGGCAAAGAAGAAATTACCTGGAAAGAATTATTTCAGGTTTTCGAATAATATTGAACTAACGTGACTTTTCAAGCGTAAACGAAAACTCCGAACCATAGCCAAATTTACTCTCTACGTAAATTTTCTCTTCGTGGGCTTCGATAATGTGTTTAACAATAGATAAACCTAAACCGGAACCCCCTTCAGAACGTGCTCCACTTTTGTCAACACGGTAAAAACGTTCAAACAATCGAGATATATGTTGTTTTTCGATTCCTTCACCGTTATCGGTAACCCGAATAATGACTTTGTTGTTCACTAGATCTTCAATACTTACTTCGGTTGTCCCATCCGTTTTACCATATTTAATCGAGTTCATCACTAAATTGGTAAGTACTTGTTCTATTTTTTCCTGATCGGCCAACACTTTTACCGGCTTGGTGTATTTTTTATCGAACATTAAGATGATGTTTTTTTCATCGGCTTTCATTTCAAGCAAATCAAAAACATTCTGCACGACATCTACAATATTGAACTCCGATACATCTAGATTAAGATCACCGGTTTCCAATTTGGTAATCATATCTAAATCCTTAACAATGTAAATCAATCGTTCAACCCCTTTTTCGGCACGTTGCAAATATTTTTTCAGCAACACCTTATCTTTCATGGCACCGTCTAGCAAAGTTGACAAATACCCTTGAACCGTAAAAAGAGGAGTTTTAAGCTCGTGGGATACATTCCCTAAAAATTCTCTTCGGTATTCCTCACGAATTTTTAAAGTCTCAATTTCAATTTTTTTATCCGTAGCAAATTTTTGTACTTCTCGGGTAAGCGTAGCCATATCGGTAGTTACCGGCTTGCTCCTTAAAATGGTAGAATCGAGAAGCGAAACATCGTCATAGATTTTCTTTACCCTTCTGTAAATAAAATGCTCCACCCTGTATTGTAATACAAAAAAGGAGAAGAGCATCGTGAATAAGGCAAATAACCCTATAAATTTTAAATTTATTTCAAGAAAAAAATACAATAAAATAGTCACTAAACCCGTAGCAAACAACGTGATATAGAACGATGATTTAACAGCAAACTTATATGACTTCTTAAAGTTTATACTCATTTACAGCTCCAGCTTATAGCCTACTCCTTTAATGGTTTTAAACAAATCGTCTCCAATTTTTTCACGTAATTTACGAATATGGACATCAATGGTTCTTCCACCAACAACGACTTCATTACCCCAAACTTTATCCAGAATTTCTTCTCTTTTAAATACTTTACCTGGTTTTGAAGCTAACAGATAAAACAATTCGAATTCCTTTCTAGGCAAAACGATTTCAGTTCCGTTATTGATTATTTTATATTCTTCACGATTGATTTCGATATCACCAATTTTCAAAACATCGTTTAAGTTGTTTTCGTCTTTAAGTCGACGTAACAATGCTTTTACTTTACTTACCAATACTTTAGGTTTTATTGGCTTGGCAATATAATCATCGGCACCGGCGTCAAATCCCGCTACTTGCGAATAATCCTCGCTTCTTGCAGTTAAGAAAGTGATTATAACATCGGATAGCTCGGGCATTTTTCGAATATTTTCACAGGCTTCCATACCATCCATTTCCGGCATCATCACGTCCATGATAATTAAATGAGGTAATTCTTTTTTTGCCTTTACAACAGCTTCTTTACCATTGCTAGCCGTTATAATTTGATAGCCTTCTTGCGACAAGTTATATCCCACAATTTCTAGGATATCTTGTTCGTCATCAACCAATAAAATTTTAATGTCTTTCTTTTTCATAAATGGACACTCTTGTGTGTTTTCGGGACGTAAAGGTAAAGATAATACAAAACAATACACCTCGCCAATTTACGATTAACTATTATTTAATTTCTTAACCTTTTAGTAATCTTTTGTACACGTAAGTGTAACATTCCAATAACATCAAGTTAACGTTACTAGAGTTCCTTTGCACCAAATTTAAACAACACAATAATGAAACTTAATCTATTAGTAGCTACCTTGTTATTTTCCATCGTTTCTTTCGCCCAAAAAGGAACTGTAAACGGAACAATTACAGACAAAGACATGAACAATGAGCCCTTGGCTTTTGCGACAGTTTTAATTAAAGGAACTACAAACGGTGTTAATACAGATGAAAACGGAAACTATTCCCTTTCTGTTCCAGAAGGAAGTCATACTTTAGTGATTTCATTTTTAGGTTACGAAAGCGTTGAAATTCCATTTTCTATTAAAGCAGACGAAACAAAGACATTCAATGAGTCGTTAGGATCGAAAGGTGTTGAACTTCAAGATGTCATAATTAAAGTAACACAAAGTCGTCAAAAAGAAACCGCGCTACTTGCTGAGCAGAAAAAAGCGGTAGAAATGAAACAATCCATTGGTGCACAAGAACTTTCTAGAAAAGGAGTAAGCGATGTGGCCACTGCTGTTACTAAAACAACCGGTATCACAAAACAAGAAGGTTCAGGGAATATTTATGTTCGTGGATTAGGAGACCGTTACAACTCTACTACCATGAACGGATTGCCAATTCCATCTAACGATCCGGAGAAAAAGAATATTAAATTAGAAATTTTCCCGACTGATATCGTAGAATTGGTTTCTATTGACAAAGTATACAACAGTAAAATTTTTGGTGACTTTGGTGGAGGAAATGTAGATATCATCTCTAAAGATTACAAAGGAAGTGGAATGTTAAAATTTGACATTGGTGCAAATGCAAACACTAATGCTATTGCCGAAGACAATTTCAAATTACAAAAAGGATATAGCGATTTTGGTTTTAGCAATCCTAAAAACCCATCGACAATTTCAAGTTACCAATTTCAAAGTTTAGAATTAGAAGGAAAAGCACCTTATGCTGGAAACATTGGCTTATCTGGTGGAAAATCATTTAATATTGGATCAGAAAGCAAACTTAGCTTTTTTGCTACAGGTTCAATAAGCAACGAATACACTTCTAGAAGAAACGGTATGGCACGTAGTAGTGTAAACGGTGATGGAAGTTTAATGAATAAAGATTTTAAAAGCTATTCATCAATAGGATACAACACAAATACTACCGGTTTAGCAAACATCGGGTATAAAATCAACAGCAATCATAAAATTAGCTTTAACTCGGTTTTCGTAAATACTTCAAACCAATCGAAAAGTGAATATTACGGTTATGTAGCCGATTTAGCCAACGATGGAAACGGTTTAATCAGACGTTTACAATACGAGAAAAACACTTTATTCGTAAATCAACTTTTAGGTGAGCACAAATTTGGAGAACGCATCAAAGCAAACTGGGCTTTTGGAAGAAACACTATCACCGGAGACATGCCAGACCGTGTTACTAACAGTTTTAGAAAAACCGATGCAGGATACCAAATTATCGCTCAATCACGTCCGGACAACAACCGTTACTACCAACGTTTGAAAGAAGAAGAAAATGTAGCTAACGCTTCAATATCGTATGCTTTTAACAAAAACAACGAAGGTGATTACAAAGGAACATTTACTTTTGGATATAACGGCCGTTCAAAAAGTAGAACCTTTAAAGCTACTCAGTTTAACTTTAAAACATACAGTCCTTATTTAGCTACTATTGTAGATCTAGACAACTTAGACACATTCTACAATCAAACTAATTATGCTAATGGATATTTTGAAATGTCGACCTATGCTGGCGGAGCAAGTGATGCTAACGCATTAGTTCCACAAAAATACACGGGTGACCAATATATTAATGGTGTGTTTTTAAATACCGAATATAAATTCAACACTAAATTAACCGCTATTCTTGGATTACGAGGTGAAAACATCTACCAAAAGGTAAAATGGAGAACACAATTAGATCCAACTGGTGCAAAAGATGAATTCGACAAAAACACATTCTTACCAAGTTTAATCGTAAAATACGAAGTAAACAACAAACAAAATTTACGTTTTGGAGCAAGTAAAACATACACTTTACCTCAGTTTAAAGAAAGAGCGTTATTTGTTTACGAAGATATTACTGAAGTTAAAATTGGTAACAAAGATTTATATCCTTCAGACAATTACAACATCGACTTAAAATGGGAATACTTCCCTAATGCTGATGAAATTTTCTCAATGGGTGCTTTTGGAAAATATATCATGAATCCAATTAATGAGGTTACTATTGCTTCTTCAACGAACGATATTTCATTCATTAACACAGGAAACAAAGGATACGTAGCTGGTATTGAAGCAGAAGTTAGAAAAAGCTTATACGCTACTGAATCGGAAAATGAAACAAAATTAACAGCCGGTTTGAACGCTTCATACATGTATACTACTCAAGAATTGAGTAACAACAAAGTTGCCAAAGAAACCGCTTACCAAGTAATTTTCAGCAAAGACAAAGCTGCTTTCACAGGAGCATCACCTTTACTACTTAATGCCGACATATCTTTCACGAAAGAATGGAGCAAAGAAAGAAACGTAAACGCTACTATTGCATACTCTTATTTCTCAGATAGATTATATGCCATAGGAACTAACATGAAAGGAAATCAAGTTGACAAAGCAGTAGGTACATTAGATTTTATCTTAAAATCCAAGTTCAATAAAAACTTAACATTAGGATTATCTGCCAAGAACTTGTTAAATCCAAAAATTGAACGCGTTCAAGAAAATGATAATGCCGATGTAAAACTATTATCATATACCAAAGGAATCAACCTTGGTCTGGGATTAAGTTATCAGTTCTAAAAAAATGCGGCTTTAAAGCCGCATTTTTTCTTAACACAGGTAACATTCCATTAATGTAAAATTGAAAATTAGTTAAACAAACCTTTATAATCGCTTAACTCAGTTTAAAACAACAATTCGCAATTTTGCTTCATCAAAATAACTATTAAACAAAAAAGAAAAAAAATGAAAAATTCATTCTTAAAATTATTCGGACTTTTAGCCATGTCAGCTGTTGTTTTAACAAGCTGTACAAAATCTGAAGACGACAACACTACAAACCCACAATCTTTTGTAGTTGATGCTAATAATTTTCAAGGAACTATCAACAGTGGAACAGTAACTTTAAGTTCTGGTGTAGTTTACAAATTAACTGGAAAAATCCAAATCAACAATGGTGCTACCTTAACTATTCCTGCTGGAACTATCATTGAAGGTATGAACGGAACGAGTTCATATATCGCTGTAGCACAAGGTGGAAAAATCAACGTTTTAGGTACAGCTTCAAACCCTGTAGTTTTCACAAGTGGAAAAACTGTTAAAGCTGCTGGAGACTGGGGTGGCTTAGTAATTTGTGGTAGAGCACCTATCAACATTGGAGCTACATCTGCACAATCTGAAGTTGCCGATTTAACTTATGGCGGTACAATTCCTAACGACAATTCTGGTACAATTCAATATTTAAGAATCGAGTACGCTGGAGCAGCATTCAACGCAACTAAAGAATTCAACGGAGTATCATTCTTCGGAGTAGGTTCTGGAACAATTGTAGAAAATGTAGAAGCTTACCATGGAGCTGATGATGGTTTTGAGTTTTTTGGTGGTACTGTTAACACTTCTAACTTAATTTCTATTGGTAACGAAGATGATCAATTCGACTGGACTGAAGGATGGAACGGAACCAACACAAACTGGTATGGTAAATTAGACTTCGGAAAAGGAAACCGTGGAATTGAAGCTGACAACTACGAATTCAATTTTGATGCTTCTCCAAACTCTAACCCAACTATTTCAAACTTAACTTTAATTGGACCTGGAGCTAGTGCTGATGTAAACGTTTATGGTGAAAACCAAGGACTTAAATTAAGAAGAGGAACTAAAGGAATGTTCACTAACGTATATGTTAAAGATTTCGCAACAGGTTTTGATGTTGAACACGATCAAACAATCAGTTATGTTGGAACAAGCTTAAAAGCTACAACAGTTACTTTTGAAGGGATCAACAACAATACAAAAGGAAAAAGAACAGATACTACATCTGCTGATGTATCTGGAGTAGCTACTGTAGGTACTGCAACTGGAGCAGGTAACGGTACTGCAGCACCATCATGGGCGGCATTATGGTCTGTAGGATTCTAATAAAATCATAAAATTGTTATAAAAACGCTCTTTTAATAAAAGGGCGTTTTTTTTGGCATATATTTTGAAAAATATTTTTTATATTTACACAATATTAGTTCGCATGAAGAAAAACTACTTTTATATTATTCTTATCGTTTTTTTACTTTCTGCCCTGAATCTTCAGGCTCAAGAAGGTAAATCTACTACTGCGAACAAAACGCAAGACAACACTATTGAAGGGTTAAGCATTTATCCAAATCCTGTTTCAGGAGAAAGAATTTTTATTGCCACCACAAAAAACCTGGAAAAAGACATCGAAATTTTTGATGTTTTAGGCAAACGTGTATTGCAAGCCAACATTAACGGAAAAGATCTTAACATCGGCTCTATTTCTGCGGGTGTATACATCATCAAAATCAAAGAAGGTGAAGCAACAGCTACAAGAAAACTAATTATCAGATAGTTACAACCCCTCAACCTACTACTATTTAACTGTAATTTTACATTAAAAGTTTTACAAATATGTAAATACTTGTTATCTTTGTTGTCCAATTTTTAAAAATCAAATTGATATGAAAAAAATTTACGCATTATTGTTAACCTTAACTGTTAGCGCACTTTCATTCGGGCAAACCAACTACCTGAACGAAAGTTTCAACTACCCAGACAATACACAGCTTACCCTTACTGGTACTGCCGATCCTCTTACTGGATGGCAAGAATTTGGAGGTGCTGGAGTTCAAGTTATAGATGTTGGCGCTTCAAATGGTCTTACATTCGCTGGTTATAACGATGGAGTTTCAAGTATTACAGGAACTACCGCTGGAAACGCAGCAAGAGTCGACAATAACGGTCAAGATATTCGTAAACTGCTTACAACTGCTCCTGCAAGTGGAAGCATAATTTATACTTCATTTCTGTTAAACGTAACCGATGCAACTTCTGGGTATTTTTTGGCATTAATGCCAAATTCATCTAGTACTTACGCTTGTAGAGTTTTTACAAGACCGTCAACTATTGACGCCACTACAAAATACAACATTGGTCTTTCAAATACGTCTACTGGAAATTTTGGCACTACAGAATTAAGCTTAGGAACCACCTACTTAATAATTGTAAAATACGAAAATTCAACTACTGGAAGCGCTAGCCTTTGGGTAAAATCAATATCAATGGGTGTCCCTGCAACTGAAGTAGCAGCTGGAACTCCAGAAATAACTGCAACAGGAACTGGACAGGCAGCTATTACATACGCAGCCCTTAGACAATATGCTACAAACCAAAACCAAACGGTTGACGCACTTTATATTTCATCATCTTGGATGGGAACTACCCCATGCGATTTAGCTTTAGGTACTGCAACTGCAACATGTGATGCTGTAACATCAGCCATTGACACATACACTGCTACAATTCCTTTCACAGGAGGTAACACTGCTGCATACACATTGTCCGCTAACGCTGGTACCATTGGAGGAGATAACCCTTCAACTGTTGCAACAGGAAACATTGTAATTACAAATATTCCAGAAGGCACAAATATTACACTTACAGTTAACGGTGCATGTTTCATTCAAAAAACTGTTACTTCACCAGAATGTAAAGTGATAAACACTTTACCTTTTAATGAACCATTTAACTATACTGTTGGAACCGCATTAAGTTCAACACAAGCGTGGACAAATCACTCAAGTGGTGCTGATGAAATTCTTATCTCTGCTGGAAACTTAAACTATACTGGAATAACCGCTACAGGAAATTCTGCAACTTTTTCTGGTGCAGGTAGTGATACAAAAGCAAAATTTACAGACACGAATTCAGGAACAATTTTCAGTTCTTTCATAATCAAAGTAACTGATTTTGCAGCAATGGCAGACGGAAACAGCACATATTTCGCTGGCTTCACAGATGCAGGAGCTACGTTCAAAGGTACTCTTTGGATTAGAAGAGTAGGAACTGATTTCCAATTTGGTATCGCTCCAACAACCACTCTTGCAGATGTGGTTTGGTCAGCAAACCTATATACTCCTGAAGCAGTTGACATGTTTAACAATCAATACCTATCTGTTGGTTATGACTTTACAACTAATCTACTTACTTTAGTTGAAAACGCAGCAATTGGTGGAACAGGAACAGTAACAGCTTCAGCTACTCCTGCAACTGCATACACAAGTCTTGCAGCTTTTTTCTTCCGTCAAGACAACAATCCAACACCAACAATCATGGTTGATGCGTTAAAGATTAACACAACAGCTGATTACACATTAAAAACAAAAGACTTTAACAATATTGCTGGATTAAACGTTTATCCTAACCCAGCAAACGATTTCCTTCATATTACAACTTCAACAAATGGTGTTAAAAACATCGCTATTTATGATGTAGTTGGAAAACAAGTATTAAACACTACTACTGCAAATGAAGTAATTAATGTTTCTTCTTTAAACGCAGGAATCTACATGGTTAAAATTACTGAAGAAGGTAAAACGGCTACTAGAAAATTAGTAATCAAATAATTTCTTTCTCATACAATAAAGAAAGCATCAACGAAAGTTGGTGCTTTCTTATTTTTGTAACTTTGCCACATGTTTAGCACATCAGACATCTTTCACATCGGTTCCAAAAAAGAATTTGAGAAACTTACTCTCAAAGTATTCCGTCATCAATACGACAACAATTTGGTATACCAAAATTTTTGTAATTTATTGAGAAAGAACAAAAGCAATGTGAAATCGTTGACAGAAATTCCGTTTCTGCCAATTCAGTTTTTCAAAACCCACGATGTTGTAAGCAGTCAAGAACCAATTGAGATTACTTTCACAAGCAGCGGAACTACTGGAATGACCACAAGTCGGCATAATATAACCGATTTGAATTACTATACAGAAAGCTTCCGACTAGCTTTTTCACAATTTTACGGCAACATTGAAGACTATGTCGTATTAGCACTACTTCCATCCTATTTGGAACGCGAAGGCTCTTCTTTAATTTATATGGTGGAAGATTTGATTGAATCGAGCAATCAGCCTGATTCTGGCTTTTATCTTCACAATTATGATGCGTTAATTCAGAAATTAGAAGAACTAGACAATTCTGGCCAAAATGTAATGTTAATTGGTGTTACATATGCTTTGTTAGATTTGGTAGAACAGCATCAATTCAATCTGAAAAACACCATTATTATGGAAACCGGAGGCATGAAAGGCAAGCGTAAAGAAATGATTCGCGAAGAACTTCACGAAATTCTTTGCAAAGGTTTTAATGTTCCTACGATTCATTCGGAATATGGCATGACCGAACTTTTATCGCAAGCCTACTCTTTAGGCGATGGTATATTTGAATGTCCGCCATGGATGCAAATTTTAATTCGAGACACAGAAGATGCCCTTTCTTATGTTGAAGAAGGTAAAACAGGCGGCATTAACGTAATTGATTTAGCCAATATAAATTCCTGCTCGTTCATTGCTACTCAAGATTTGGGCAAAAAATATCCCAACCATTCTTTCGAAGTGTTGGGACGTTTTGATAATTCGGATATTCGAGGTTGTAACCTAATGGTTATTTAACCTTGATTACATAATAATTTTTCTTTCCTTTTTGCAACAATAAAAATTGATTGTTGATCAAATCAGATTTAGAAATTTTATAGTCTTCTCCTACTTTTTCTTTATTTAACGAAATTGCGTTTTGTTTCAATTCTCTACGAGCTTCACCGTTTGAAGCTAAGAAATTAGTTTTTGCTGCCATTGCTGCAATCATATCTAATCCTTCTTCGATATCACTCATTGGTAATTCAACCATTGGAACGCCATCAAAAACTTCCAAAAACGTTTTTTCATCTAATTTTTGTAAACCTTCAATTGAATTACTAAACAGAGCTTCTGAAGCAGCAATTGCATTTTCTAATTCTTCTTTAGAATGAACTAAAGTGGTAATTTCTTCCGCTAAACGCTTCTGTAAAACACGTAAATGTGGTGCTTGTCTGTGTTCTTCAATTAATGCATCAATAGTTTCTTTATCTAAAAATGTAAAAATCTTAATATATTTTTCAGCATCTTCATCAGTCGTATTCAACCAAAATTGGTAAAATTTATACACCGATGTTTTATCCGCATCCAACCAAACATTACCTCCTTCGGTTTTACCAAATTTAGAACCATCTGCTTTTGTGATTAATGGTGTTGTTAAAGCAAACGCTTTTCCTCTTTCCTCATTCTCAACATTCATTCTTCTGATAAGCTCGGTTCCTGTGGTAATATTTCCCCATTGATCGCTTCCACCCATTTGTAACAAACAATTGTATTCTTTGTTTAAATGATAGAAATCGTACCCTTGAATTAATTGGTATGTAAACTCGGTAAAACTCATCCCAACTCCCGAATCGCTACTCAAACGCTTCTTTACCGAATCTTTGCTCATCATATAATTTACCGTAATACGTTTACCTACATCACGAGCAAAATCGATAAACGAAAAAGTCTTCATCCAGTCGTAATTATTTACAAGAATTGGCGCATTAGCATCTGTCGCTTCAAAATCCAAAAAGCGCGACAAAACGCGTTTGATACCTTCGACATTTCTATTTAAAGTAGCTTCATCCAACAAATTACGCTCGTCTGATTTCCCAGAAGGATCTCCAATCATCCCTGTCGCACCACCAACTAGCGCTATTGCTTTATGCCCAGCTTTACGTAAATGCATTAACAAGATAATTTGAACCATACTTCCAATATGCAAAGAATCAGCTGTAGGGTCAAATCCAATATAGGCTGTAGTTGCTTCTTTTACCAGCTGCTCTTCAGTACCTGGCATCATATCGTGAAACAAACCTCTCCAACGTAATTCTTCTACTAAATTTTTCATTTTTCTTGCTTTAATTTCTTAAACTTTGCCTTAACAAGGACTTTACGAGCGCAAAGATAAAATTTATTGTTGATTATTTCACTTATTCACAACAGCTCAGTTAGGTTATTTATTTGTTTGTTTACCCTAAAAAAAATACAATTCATAATTCATAATTCGTAATTTCGTCATATGATATTAGTCACTGGCGGAACCGGTTTGGTAGGAGCACACTTGCTATTGCATTTACTTCAAGAAAATGAAGTGGTTCGTGCCATTTATCGTTCTGAAAAATCTTTGGATAAAACCCGAAATCTTTTCATCTTGGAAAACCAATCGGATTTGTTTTCTAAAATTGAATGGATTCAGGCCGACATTACAGATATTCCGAATTTAGAAAAAACTTTTACCGGGATTGACACCGTTTATCATTGTGCCGCTTTAATTTCATTCGACCCAAAAGACGAAGAACAACTCCGAAAAGTTAACATTGAAGGTACCGCAAATATAGTGAATTGTGCTTTGGATTTTGGCGTTAAAAAATTCTGCTATGTGAGTTCAATTGCTGCTTTAGGCGACACCAAAGAAGACGAAAACATTATCACCGAAGAAACGGAATGGAATCCAGAAAAAAATCACGGCGATTATGCCTTAACTAAATTTGGTGCAGAAATCGAAGTATGGCGAGCCTCTCAAGAAGGATTAAATGTAGTAGTTGTTAACCCAGGAGTTATTTTTGGCAAAGGCTTTGGAACATCTGGTAGTGGTGAATTATTAGAAAAAATAAAAAAAGGATTTCCATTTTATACTAAAGGTTCCACAGGGATTACTACAGTTGAAGATGTAGTAACTATAATGACCCAATTGATGAAACAAAATAGTTTTGGAGAGCGCTATACTATTGTTTCCGAGAACATCAAACTTCAAGACTTGTTAAATAGTGTTGCCGATTCGATGCATAAAAAAAGGCCTTACATATATGCAAGACCGTTTATGACTTCGTTAGCCTGGCGCGCAGACTGGTTGTTTTCAAAATTATTTTTTAAAAAGCGAAGCTTTACTCGAGCGACATCTAAATCATCTCACTCTTTAGACATATATGACAACTCAAAAGTTATTGCGCGTTTGAATTATACGTTCAAACCGATGTCTGAATACTTAGTTACTGTATCGCAGGCGTTTCTGAAGGCGCAATAGGCTTACCTGTTTCTTTAACAGCAGCTTCATTCAATGCGTTTATTTTTTGCTCTAAACGATAAAACACTTCGCCATACATTTTTTTGTAATTGGCTGGATCTGAAGCATAAAATCGATTGTTTTGCGCAAAAGTCACACTATCTATAGCGTATTTTTTATAGATAAACTCATTGGGTTTTATTCCGGATTCAGAGAAATAAGCGCCATTGGTATTTTCGGCCGCTTGCAACACAGCGATATCATACAAAATGTTTATCATCTGATCTTTTTCAATAAACCTATCAGGCTTAGCAATAACTGTATCTTTACAGCTTACCGTAAAAAAAACCAACATTAAAACCGTTATAATTTGCTTCATATTATCTTTCAAATAACAAACGTTGACCAAAACGTTCTTCTTTAACTTTTGCATTAGCATAAACCATATGCCCGTTTACAAAGGTATGTGAAATTCTCGATTTAAAATTTGTTCCTTCCAAAGGCGACCAACCGCATTTATACAAAATATTACTTTTGTTAACTGTCCAAGGCTGATGTGCATTAACAATGGTTAAGTCAGCATAATATCCTTCTCGAATAAATCCGCGCTTTTCTATTTTGAAAATCTTAGCCGGATTATGCGCCATTTTTTCTACAATTTTCTCTACTGAAATTTTGCCTTGAAGATGTGCTTCAAACATGGTAACTAAGGCATGCTGCACTAAAGGAGCTCCCGAAGGCGCGCTTGTATATGGGTTTTGTTTTTCTTCAAATGTATGAGGCGCATGATCTGTAGCAATTACATCTATACGGTCATCTAAAAGTGCTTTCCAAAGCCCTTCTCTATCTTCCAAAGTTTTGACTGCCGGATTCCACTTAATTAGTGTTCCTTTGGTTTTATAATCTTCGTTGGTAAACCACAAATGATGCACACACACCTCTGCTGTGATTTGTTTTTCTTCTAACGGAATTTTATTTGTAAACAATTCGGTTTCTTTAGCAGTCGAAACATGAAAAATATGCAAACGGGCACCTGTCTTTTTTGCCAATTCAATTGCTTTTGACGAAGACAAATAACATGCTTCTTCACTTCGAATTAAATGATGAAACTCCATTGGAATAGCATCACCATATTCCGCTTTATATTTTTCTAAATTCGCTTTGATAGTTGCTTCATCTTCACAATGAACAGCAATTAACATAGGTGTGCTAGAAAATATTTTTTCTAAAACCGCTTCGTTGTCTACCAACATATTTCCGGTGGAAGAACCCAAAAACAATTTAATTCCTGCTACGTTTCGCGGATTGGTTTTTAAAACTTCTTCCAAATTATCATTGGTTCCTCCCATCATGAAGGAATAGTTAGCATACGAATTTTGTGCAGCTATCTGATACTTTTGCTCTAATAATTCTTGAGTGACGGCATTTGGAACCGTATTAGGCTGTTCTATAAAAGACGTAATTCCGCCTGCAACAGCAGCTCTGGATTCGGAAGCAATATCTCCTTTGTGTGTTAAACCTGGTTCGCGAAAATGCACCTGATCGTCAATTACTCCCGGAAGCAAATAATTCCCTTCGGCATCAACAATAATATCGTTAGGTTTTGGGCTAATGTTTTCGGCAATCTCTTTAATAAATTCGCCTTCAATTAGCACATCGCCTTCAAAAATCACACCTTCATTTACAATTTTTGCATTTTTAATAAGTATATGATTCATGGCTTAAAGTCGGTTTAACATTTTTTGTATTCTAAGTGAGATAACCCCAAAGATAGCCTCTTTTATAATGGCATTACTCATTTTAGACTGTCCTTTGGTTCTGTCTGTAAAAATTATCGGCACCTCTTCAATTTTAAATTTCTTAATGAAGGCGCGGTATTTCATTTCTATTTGGAAAGCATATCCAATAAACTTAATCTTATCTAAAGCAATTGATTCCAGAACATTTCGTTTATAACAAACAAATCCTGCTGTTGTGTCATGAATGTGCATTCCAGTAATCATATTTACATATACAGAAGCAAAATACGACAACAGCACTCGGCTTAAAGGCCAATTCACAACATTCACTCCTGTTACATAGCGTGAACCAATGGATACTTCAGCCCCATCAAGACAGGCTTGATAAAGTTTTTCAAGGTCTTTTGGATTATGAGAAAAATCGGCATCCATCTCAAAAATAAAATCAAAATCATTTTGCAAGGCCCATTTAAATCCGTGCACGTAAGCAGTACCTAAACCCGATTTTTTTTGTCGAATTTCTAGGTGCAAACGGTCTGAAAACTCAGCTTGCATTTGTTGCACTTTTTGAGCAGTCCCGTCTGGCGAATTATCATCAACAACCAAAACATGAAATGGAGTTGCTAGTGAAAACACCGCTTTCAGAATATTTTCTATATTTTCAATTTCGTTATATGTCGGAATGATGACAACGCCTTTGCCCATTTTTAAAATATTTACCTGCAAAAATAGCGTATTTATAACGCTACTTTCATAATAAAATTATAATAAATTTTTCATTACAAAAATTAGTACTTTTACACCGCTATGACAGATTTAATATTTAACGAACGCACAATCAACCCTAAGGACTGGGCAACAATTCTATTTTTGTTGTGCTTTGTTCTGATTGCTATAAATCGAGCAGTTTTTGAAGTTCGCTTTATTGAATTTGTTCGTTTAGGGATCTCGGATAAGTATTTAAAAATTTACAAAGACAGTGGTAACATGCAAAGTTGGTTTACCATTTCTATGTTTATTGTACACTTGATTTCATTCGCTTTTTTCATTCAACTTACATTAAGTGTTTTTGGTCTAACTGTTAAAACCAACAGCATTATATACATTCAAATTGTCACTTTGTTAGGT
Source organism: Flavobacterium sp. IC2-16 (assembly GCF_055521455.1). Classification (NCBI taxonomy): domain Bacteria; kingdom Pseudomonadati; phylum Bacteroidota; class Flavobacteriia; order Flavobacteriales; family Flavobacteriaceae; genus Flavobacterium; species Flavobacterium sp. IC2-16. Next base: position 993,232 of record NZ_CM145480.1, read on the forward strand.
GTGTTTATCCTTTCGAAATACTTGATTGAAAAAATTATTGCGACCACTTTTAACATTGAAGACTTCAACGAACAATTTAATTTACAAAAAGTTAACTACAGAAGTTACATTGGGATGATGATTCTACCTATTAACATTCTGTTGTTTTACAACGATTTTTTGTCAAAATCACTAATCTTATCAATTATTGCTATTATTTTGATAATAAACATGATAACTTATTTCTTTTCTTTGAAAAATTATCAAAACTTAATCCTCAGCAAGTTCTTTTATTTTATTTTGTATCTTTGCGCACTTGAAATAGCGCCCTATTATTTCATGTATTATTGGTTTACAAAAAATTAGAATAATTGAATAATTTTATATGAAAGTGAAAACTATCCTGGTTTCGCAACCTGAGCCTAAAGTAGAGAATTCACCGTATTATGAGCTTCAACAAAAGTTGAAAATCAAAATAGATTTCCGGCCATTTATTCACGTTGAGGGCGTACCGGCTAAAGAAATCCGTGCACAAAAAATCGATTTAAGCAATTTCACTGCCATCATTTTGACCAGTAAAAATTCAGTAGATCACTTTTTTAGAGTAGCCGAAGAAATGCGCTATAAAGTCCCTGAAGATTTAAAATATTTCTGCCAATCGGAAGCAGTTGCTTTCTACCTTCAAAAGTATGTGATTTACAGAAAACGTAAAATCTATGTAGGGCAAAAAGATTTTGTTGATTTGTCGCCGCTTATCAAAAAATACAAGGATGAGAAGTTTTTACTACCTTCTTCAGATCAGTTAAATGCCGACATTCCTCAAACTTTAGACGGACTTAAAGTAAATTGGATTCCGGGAACATTTTACAGAACTGTAATGAGCGACTTATCTGATTTAGCAGATGTATATTACGATGTACTGGCCTTTTTCAGTCCAACAGGAATTAAGTCATTATTTAAGAACTTTCCAGATTTTGTTCAAAACAATACGCGCATAGCGGTTTTTGGAAGTACAACCCAAAAAGAAGCATTGGATCACGGTTTACGAGTTGATATTATGGCTCCAACACCAGATACTCCTTCTATGACAATGGCGTTGGAAAAATACATCATTAAAGCCAACAAAGAATCGAAAGATAAATAATACCAAAAGCAACCACATCGGTTGCTTTTTTCTTTTTCAAGTCGGCGCGAAAGCACTACATTTACACTTATTATTATCACACTAATGATTTTCACCGATACCCATACCCATTTATATTCAGAAGAATTCTCAGAAGACCGCAATGACATGATTGAACGCGCCATAAACCAAGGTGTAAAACGTTTTTTCATTCCCGCTATAGACTCGAGTTATACTCAAAAAATGTATGATTTGGAACAACAATATCCAGATCACATTTATCTAATGATGGGATTGCATCCTTGCTATGTAAAAGAAAATTACGAAACTGAATTAGCGCATGTTGCTTCACAATTAACACAACGGAAATTTACTGCAATTGGCGAAATCGGAATAGACCTTTACTGGGATAAAACCACATTGAACATCCAAAAAATAGCTTTTCAAAAACAAATACAATGGGCAAAACAATACAAACTTCCAATTAACATTCATTGCAGAGAAGCTTTTGATGAGATTTTCGAAGTATTGGAATTAGAAAAATCAGACGAGCTATTTGGAATTTTCCATTGTTTTTCTGGAACCTACGAACAAGCTTTGAAAGCCATTTCTTACAATATGAAATTAGGAATTGGCGGTGTTGTTACGTTTAAAAACGGAAAAATCGATCAGTTTTTACATCAAATCGACCTTAAACACATCGTTTTAGAAACCGATTCGCCTTATTTGGCTCCTGTTCCCTATCGCGGAAAACGCAACGAAAGCAGCTATGTAACCCTTGTTGCCGAAAAGCTTTCAGAAATATATCAGCTTCCTATTGAAGAAATTGCACGAATTACTACAGAAAATTCACAAGAAGTTTTTGGGATTTAACAAAGAAATTCCCTTTGATTCATAAAAAATTCGTTCATTTGTGAATTGTTAATGATACATCTAAAATGCCAACAAAATTCGATTCAATTCGACAGTTTTACGATAGCGAGGTAAATCAAGCCATTTTAGGAGCTTCCAATCACCCCATGATGAAAGCACTAATGAGCTTTACCTTTCCCGATGTTGAAGAATCGGTTTGGACTGAGCAATTGAAGCGAACGCATTCAATTCGCGACTTTCAGGTTAATTTTATTTATCAATCCATCCAACGCGTTTTAGAACGAAGTTCGGAAGGGTTAACAACTTCTGGATTTGAAAAATTGGAACCTAATACAGCCTATCTTTTCATTTCCAACCACCGCGACATCATATTAGACACTTCATTACTTAATGTGAGTTTATACGACCACGGACAAATAATGACTGCATCGGCCATAGGTGACAATTTGGTTCAGAAGAATTTCCTACTTACACTATCTCGTTTAAACAGGAATTTTTTAGTACGTCGAGGATTACCACCAAGAGAATTGTTGCAAAGTTCTAAATTAATGTCGGAATACATTTATCATTTGCTTTCTAAAGAAAATCGCTCGGTATGGATTGCCCAACGAGAAGGAAGAACCAAAGACGGAAATGACGCTACACATCAAGGTGTTCTTAAAATGGTTGCCATGGCATCTGACGAAACGAATGTAATGGATTTCTTTAGAAAAATTAAAGTCGTTCCTGTTTCCATTTCGTATGAATATGACCCAACTGACGCTTTAAAAATGCCGCAATTAATGGCTGAAGCCAACGATGAAGTATATATTAAAGAGAAAAATGAAGATTTCATTACTTTGATTAGTGGAATTATTGGTCAGAAAAAGCGAATTCACATTCATGTAGGTGATGTTTTAGACAAAGAATACGATACCATTGCCGCAGAAAACAACAATACCAACAAGCAAATTCAAGCCTTAGCCCAAGTTATTGACGATTCTATTTTGTCAACATATAAATTATGGCCAACGAATTTCATTGCATATGATTTGTTAATGAATACAAATGTGTTTGCCGGAAAATATTCTACTCAAGAAAAACAACTTTTTGAAAGACGTCTAGAAATGCGACTTGGCAATGAAAAAGAAGCGCTTCGCGAGAGCTTCCTTTCTATGTATGCCAATCCTGTGATTAATAAATTAAAGTATGGCCCAATCGAATAAGCCGAAAATATTATTAATTTATACCGGTGGCACAATCGGAATGGTGAAAGACTTTGAAACTGGAGTTCTTAAAGCTTTCAACTTTGACGAATTACTTCATAATATTCCCGAATTGCGATTGCTCGATTGTCAAATTGAAACTTATTCGTTTTCAAACCCAATCGATTCTTCAAATATGAATCCTGAAAAATGGGTTGGAATTGCCGAAGCTATCGAAAAAAATTACACTCATTTTGACGGTTTTGTAATTCTACACGGCTCAGACACCATGTCATATTCTGCATCTGCTTTAAGCTTCATGCTGGAAAATCTTACCAAACCCGTTGTCTTTACAGGTTCACAATTACCAATTGGTGATTTACGAACTGACGCCAAGGAAAACCTTATTACTGCAATTCAAATTGCTTCCTTACAACACAAAAACAAACCGGTTATTTCTGAAGTTTGCTTGTATTTCGAATACAAACTTTATCGCGGTAACCGAACTACAAAAATTAGTGCCGAACATTTCAACGCATTCGCTTCACCTAACTATTTAGAACTAGCAGAATCTGGAGTTCATTTAAAAGTGAATGAAGAATTGTTATGGAAAACCCCTAAAAAAAACCTATTGGTTCATAAAAACTTCGATAGCCATGTAGTTATTTTGAAACTATTTCCCGGCATCAATGAAAGTGTTTTAAAGGCTGTTTTATCCATACCCGAACTAAAAGGAATTGTTTTAGAAACCTATGGTTCTGGAAATGCACCAACCGAAGATTGGTTTATAACAACATTAGAAAAAGCCATTAAAAAAGGACTTCATGTTGTAAATGTAACCCAATGCTCTGGCGGAAGCGTTAATATGGAAAAATATGAAACCGGAATCCAATTAAAGAAAATTGGAGTTATATCGGGTGGCGACATCACCACAGAAGCCGCCATAACCAAGCTAATGTACTTATTAGGGCAAAATGTAGCCCCTTCAGTTTTTAAAACCATTTTTGAAACCTCAATTCGAGGCGAACTATCCTAATTTTTTTAGGTATTCATTGAAAAAACAAAATAAAAATCGTTATTTCGCGAACAGAATTTAGAGAGGTGTCCGAGTGGTTGAAGGAGCAAGCCTGGAAAGTTTGTATGTGGGTAACTGCATCGAGGGTTCGAATCCCTTCCTCTCTGCAAAATAAAGAAAACCCTTTTCCTATAACGAAAGGGTTTTTTTATTCGCAATATTGAACAGAACACAATTTAGTTGCTGTTTTTTTTTACCTTAGTACTTGAAAATTGCCATTATGAAAATTTCCTGGATTTTATTTTATTTGACTTTCATTACAGCATTACCTGTTTTTTCGCAGGATACTAAAGTTGCAAACGATTCCATAAAAGTTGTTGACTCATTATATCGTGAAGATCAATTTTACTTAAGCATAACCTATAATTTAGTCCAAAACAGCCCTACTGGATTCAAACAATTTTCATTTGCCCCTTGTTTTTCAGCCGGATTTATACGAGACATCCCTATTTCTAAGAACAGACACTGGGCAGTAGCACCAGGAATTGGTTATACTTACAATAATATCAAGTTGTTCATTAATGCAAACGAATTAAACAGCAGCAACACCTCAACCAATCGCGTTAAAACTCGAATTTTATCGCATAGTATCGATTTACCCTTGGAAATTCGCTGGCGAAATTCAACAGCAGAAAGTCATAAATTTTGGAGAATTTACGGCGGTTTTAAAGCACGTTATGTACTAAACACCAAATTAAAAGTAGATTTTGAAGGAACCACACAGTCGGATAATGTAAACGACATCGCTAATAAATGGCAATTCGGAAGTTATCTCGCCACAGGATATAACACCTGGAATGTTCATTTGTATTATGGTTTAAATCCTATTTTCAAAAACGGATCTAAACTCTCCGATTTAAATCTCGGTTTTATGTTTTACATTTTATAACCAAAAATACCAAAATCCTATTTGAGGAACTGCACCAACAAATATTCCTATTAGAATTTCCGACACAGAATGGGCATTCATATACAATCGGGAAGACGCAACAAAACCCATAGATGCAATTAAAATTGCTATTAAAATTAAATAGGAGATATTGTAATGTAAAGACATTCCGATTACAAACAACACCAATCCAGTAATTCCAATCATGTGAATACTGGCTTTTTTATGCAAAACCAATAGTAAAAGCGCAAGAAAAGTACTTACTAAAGCTCCGTTAAAAAAATAATACAATTCCGGAACCAATATAGTAGAAAAACTATGCTGCGTTAAAACCAAGAAAAACATAGCCTGAAAAGCTAAAGGCAATCTTCGTTCTCTTGCCTCATGAAGCATAATACCCGACTTAGCCAAGCCTAATGATTTCAGCAGAAAATACATGGAAAGTGGTAAAAATACCGTCAGAATTGAAATTTGAATCAGTGTGAGGTAAATTTCATGCGGATAAAAAAAACCACTCGTTACATAGAAATAAAAAAAGGCGGCATACATTGACACAAACAACGGATGAAAAACATAGGAAAAAACAGGAAGCGTTTTATTTAAATCCATCCCTTTTAAATTTTCTTACGCATTCTCGCAACAGGAATATCCAGTTGCTCTCTATATTTCGCAACAGTTCGACGAGCAATTGGATAACCACGCTCTTTTAAAATATCTGCTAACTTATCATCCGGAAGCGGTTTACTTTTATCTTCTTCTTCAATTACAAGTTCAAGAATTTTCTTGATTTCTATAGTTGAAACGTCTTCACCCTGATCGTTTTTCATCGCTTCAGAGAAAAATTCCTTTATCAATTTTGTTCCGTATGGTGTTTCTACAAATTTACTATTAGCAACACGAGAAACTGTAGAGATATCCAACCCAATCATCTCGGCAATATCTTTCAAAATCATGGGTTTTAATTTTGTTTCGTCGCCATCTAAGAAATACTCTTCTTGATAATACATAATGGCGTTCATAGTAACCAACAACGTTTCATTACGTTGCTTAATCGCATCTATAAACCATTTAGCAGAATCTAACTTTTGTTTGATAAACTGAACCGCATCTTTTTGAGCATTCGATTTTTCTCTCGAATCTTTATATGTTTGAAGCATCTCCTGATAATCTTTAGAAACGTGAAGTTCAGGAGCATTTCTTCCGTTCAAAGTAAGCTCTAACTCACCATCGACTACACGAATCGTAAAATCGGGAACTACGTGTTCAACGGCTTTAAGGTTGCTATCGAACGAACCCCCTGGTTTTGGATTTAACTTTTCAACTTCATCGATAGCTTTACGCAATTGATCTTGGGATACATCAAATTTTTGCAATAACTTATCGTAATGCTTCTTGGTAAATGCTTCGAATTGATTTTCTAAAATAGAAATTGCCAAACTAACTGAATCGGTTGGTGTTTTATGACGAAGTTGCAACAACAAACATTCCTGCAAATCTCGAGCACCTACTCCGGCTGGTTCTAGTTGGTGAATTATTTGAAGAATATGTTCAACTTTCTTTTCATCGGTATAAATACCCTGTGTAAAAGCCATATCGTCAACAATATCCTGAATGCTTCTTCGGATATACCCCATATCATCAATGCTTCCCACTAAAAACTCAGCTATTTCACGCTCATCGTCAGAAAGTATAAACGTGTTCAATTGATTGATTAAATCCTGATGAAAACTTACTGTAGCCGCAAAAGGAAGACTTCTATCCTCATCGTCGTCACTATAATTATTGGCTTGGAGTTTATAATCTGGAGTTTCATCGTTACTCAAATACTCATCAATATTGATTTCGTCGGCATCGATTTTATCGTTGTCGAAGTCATCATAATCATCGTAATTATCTTCTGCAGCGTAATCCTCCGTTTCTAGGTTTTCTTCTTTGCCAGATTCCAATGCCGGGTTTTCCACCATTTCTTCCTTAAGACGTTGTTCAAAAGCCTGAGTAGGCAACTGAATCAACTTCATGAGTTGAATTTGCTGAGGAGATAATTTTTGTGATAATTTAAATTGAAGGTTCTGTTTGAGCATTTACTGTTGTCTTTATACAAAAGTTCCAAGTCTAAAGTTACTAAAAAACCTGAAACTTGGAACTTAAATTTTAAAACTAAATTTTATTAGAATTCGGCATTTTGTGGTGTTCTTGGGAACGGGATTACGTCTCTAATATTAGACATTCCTGTTACAAACAAGACCAATCGCTCGAAACCAAGTCCGAAACCAGAATGAACTGCACTACCAAAACGACGTGTATCTAGGTACCAATACAATTCTTTTTCGTCGATTCCTAGTGCTTTCATTTTCTCTAAAAGCACATCGTAACGTTCTTCTCGTTGTGACCCTCCAACAATTTCACCAATTCCTGGGAATAAGATATCCATAGCACGTACGGTTTCTTTACCCGGTTCTGTATTGTCATTCAAACGCATATAAAACGCTTTGATTTTTGCTGGATAATCGAATAAAATTACAGGACATTTAAAGTGTTTTTCAACCAAGAATCGCTCGTGCTCACTTTGCAAATCAGCACCCCATTCATCAATTGAATATTGGAATTTTTTATTTTTGTTAGGCTTCGAGTTCTTAAGAATATCGATAGCTTCAGTATACGAAACACGTTTGAAATTATTATCAAGCACAAAACTCAATTTCTCTAACAAGCTCATTTCGCTACGTTCTGCCTGTGGTTTAGATTTTTCTTCATCCAACAAACGTTGCTCTAAGAACTTTAAATCTTCAGGACATTTATCTAAAGTATAACGAATAACGTATTTAATAAAATCTTCTGCCAAATCCATATTGGCCGGTAAATCGTTAAAAGCCACTTCTGGTTCAATCATCCAGAATTCAGCCAAGTGACGTGATGTATTGGAATTTTCGGCACGGAATGTAGGTCCGAAAGTATAAATCTGACCCAAAGCCATTGCATACGTTTCTCCTTCCAACTGTCCTGAAACGGTTAAGTTCGTTTCTCTACCGAAGAAATCTTCTTTAAAGTTAACTTTGCCTTCTTCGGTTCTTGGCGTTCCATCAAAAGGCAATGCAGAAACGCGAAACATTTCACCGGCACCTTCCGCATCAGAACCTGTAATAATTGGGGTATTCACATAGAAAAATCCATTCTCTTGAAAATACTGATGTACTGCAAAAGCTAATGTAGAACGCACACGCATAATAGCCCCAAACATATTGGTACGAATTCTCAAATGCGCATTGTCACGTAAAAATTCCAAAGAATGTTTTTTAGGCTGCATTGGAAATTTTTCAGGATCAGAATCTCCTAAAATTTTTAATTCTGACACTTGAATTTCCACTTTCTGTCCAGCACCTTGGCTTTCCACCAAATGTCCTTTTACGCTAATAGCAGCTCCGGTAGTAATTCTTTTCAATACTTCTTCCGAAGTATTTTCAAAGTCAACTACACATTGAATATTATTAATAGTCGATCCGTCATTCAACGCGATAAACTGACTGTTTCTAAATGTTCTAACCCATCCTTTTGCTTTTACTTCATGTAATCCTGGCGCGCTGTTAAGCAGGTCTTTAACTTTAGTATGTTTCATTTTTTCAAGGTTTTAAAATTCCGATTCCCTTTTAAATCGGAAATTTTTCAATAAAAATTTAAATGCTTGCAAATGTAGTAAAAAGCTTGTTGAATTTTAGCCTTGAAATGTAGATTTTACAAAAGATTACCCTTTCAAAGTCATATCTTTGACTCGTTGATAATTTTAGTAAAAATGAATTGGATTTTATTAATCATAGCTGGTCTTTTTGAAGTAGGTTTTGCTTCCTGCCTTGGAAAAGCCAAAGAAACTAACGGAACAACTTCTAACCTTTGGATGATAGGCTTTTTTGTATGCTTAACCATTAGCATGCTTCTGCTATACAAAGCTACTCAATCACTCCCCATTGGTACTGCTTATGCTGTTTGGACAGGAATTGGAGCGGTAGGAACTGTATTAGTTGGAATTTTTATTTTTAAAGAACCCGCTGAATTTTGGCGAATTTTCTTTTTAACCACCTTAATTGCTTCTATAGTTGGTTTAAAATTTGTTTCGTCGCATTAAAAACCAAGATCTAAGGCAAAAGTAAGTTTTAGGGCAAGATTGTCTTCAAATCGCTTAAACTGGTAATCTCCATAACGGTAAAATCCAGAGATTCCAAAACCTTTGAAAATATTATTCAATTCTAGTCCCGATTCAAAATACCCATTTTCTAACGTATTGAACGAAATACCTTGTTGCTGACTTTTGTTATTTAAAGTACCCCAAGCCATACGTGAAACCAAAACAACTATAGGCTTAATTTGTCTTGAAATTCTAGCTTTTCGCAACGCATGTTTAAAGTGAAATGCCACATAAGCATCTGAGAAAAACTCATTAAAACGCATGGTTTCAAAACTGTTTTTCCCTGAAATATTAATCCGTTGAAGAATAGCATCTTTATCTAAGCTGTTCGGCGAGACACTATACAAATGTGTTATAGGCACATCTCCAAAAGCATATCCCGCCTGAAGCAATAAAGTAGTTTTTTGTCCGTCTAAAAACTTGTTTTCAAATTCGGTTCTAAAATCCAATTTCCCAAAATCGAGGTCGTTATCAAACAACCCGGGAACCGTTTTAGAAAACTGTAATGCAAACTTTGGAAATCCTTTCTCTGTTTCAATTCTACCTGTTGGTGTTTGCATATAGGTACTAAATGGATTCCATTGTATAGAAACCGTAGCCATTGTAAGGTTATAATGGGTAACTTTAGAATCGCCCGAAACGAAACCATAATTAAATTTAGGATCGATGTAACTTTGCGACAACTGCCATATACTCTCTGTTTTTGGAATAATTCGGGTTTCCACAAAAGCTTTCCATGTTTTATGGTTGTAAAAGGTTGTCAAGTTGAATGGCCTTGGATCATACAACCTGAATTTTCGTTTATCCACTTCAAAAGATGTACTTGCAATTTCCCGAATATCATCAGTAAATGAACCACCCACCCAAGAATTGGAAAATTTACCTAACCGAATACTATTTCCTAAACTATACTTAACTGCTTCATCTTTCAAACCGTAAGCAACATACCCTTCTAACTTATAGATTGTTGAGAATTTGTTATTGGTAACTCCACCTACTCCAAATCGAAAACCTTCATAATTGTTGTATTTAGCAATTTGGCGCAAATCAATATCTACAGGACCAAGCGGTATGAATCCGTTAATCACTTTCCGACCGATTTGTATTTTTTGTTCGTAACGTTCTTTACTAACAATACTATCCAATACCGAATAGGTTTCTATGCTTCGTACATCCAAACTATCTTTTCGGTATGGCACCCAATAATTTTCGTTACGATTCGTTGCCTCTTCTCTAATATCGACAGCAACATATGGATGTTGTATCGCTACTGGGAGATTGAATTCAATCTCTGAATTTTTAGTTTCGGAGAGCACGTAAACATAATCAGAAGCTTCTTTTTTATTTTTTTGAGAGGATTCACCTTCTTCATTTAGAGAAAATTTAATGGTTTCTCCGAGAATTTTGACATCATCTTTACTATTCCCTTTAACCACTTTTAACGATTGTTTCTCTGGAAACCAAATATCTTCTTCACGAAAATGTTTAAAATAATTGGTGAAACTAATATCTAAAAAACTTTTAATTCGGAAAATTGTTTTGGCAATCGCATAGGTTTCTGAATCAATATACAAAACACCTTCAGGCTTAGCTTTTCGACCAAGATGTTTGGGCTTGAAATGTATCATATAACAATCTCGGGTTCCAAAGGAAACCGTATCCAATATCTTGTAATTGTATTCTTCTAAGGCTTTATTAGCAATTGGATTGGTATAATTATTTTCAAACAAACGAATACGCTCATCGTAAGGTGAAAACGATTGTAATTTCAAACTGATATACTCATAAATAGGCTGCTTAAACCCCGCCATACGAGCCGCAAGCACCATCTCCTTAAGCCCCTGACTATCATTGTATTTAAACTCGGAAACTTTTTCGGTTTGATACAAATGCTGCTTCTGAATTATTTTCTTGAATTTATAGGAGGACGAATCAACTTTCACAAATCGTGAACCTATTTTTTCATAGATAAAAACTGAATCTATTTTCCCCGATATGGAATCCGGATTAGCAGTAACAATAAGTTTATTATAAGCTTTATACTGAAAACTATGTAATTTTTTTTGTGGGTTATTTTTAGACTTGTTCGCAATAGTAGCCTTAATGATATCGACTGCAGGATTGCTACCAATTACCATTTCATCCAATTGCAACGTTTTTTCTTCAAGCAGGATTAAATAGAATTTTTTATCGTTTTGCAAGAATATTATTTGCTCCTGAAAACCACTATAGGATACTGAAAATGAAGTAATGTCGGCAGTACTAGCAATACTAAATTTTCCATCGACATCTGCAATTATGGTTTTGCCATCATCCAGATGCAATGTAGCAAAAGGAAGTGCTTTTCCTGAATCTTTGCCTTTTACAATTCCGGAAACAGGATTTTGAGCATTAAGTATAACGCTCCAAAACAGCAGTAAAAAAGTTACGATTTTTGCCAAATCTGATGGACTTTCAGTCAATTTTGGGTAAAGATAGGAAATAAAAAAATCCCGATAACATCGGGACTTCAATTATACTTTCATGATTTCGGCTTCTTTGTGAACCAAATGCTCATCAATTTTTTTAATAAACATATCGGTTAACTTCTGAACATCTTCTTCAGCCGTTTTACAAATATCTTCCGAAGTACCTTCTTTTTCTAATTTTTTGATATCCGTATTTGCATCTTTTCGAGCATTACGAATTCCAATTTTTGCATCTTCTGCTTCTGCTTTGGCTTGTTTTACCAAATCCTTACGGCGCTCTTCGGTTAATGGCGGTACATTGATAATAATGTTTTCACCGTTATTCATCGGGTTGAATCCAATATTAGCCACCATAATAGCTTTTTCAATAGGCTGAAGCATTGATTTCTCCCATGGCGTCACAGTGATTGTTCTTGCATCGGGAGAATTAATATTCGCCACTTGAGAAAGCGGCGTTTGTGAGCCGTAATAATCTACAAAAACACCACCTAACATTTGCGGTGTCGCTTTACCGGCGCGTATGTTTAAAAATTCTTTTTCTAAGTGGGCAATAGAACCATTCATTGATTCTTTTGTGCTATCTAAAATAAATTTAATCTCTTCGGTCATAATACTAACTTTTACAGTTCCAAATTAAATATTTACAGTAGTACCAACGGTCTCTCCTTCACAAACTTTTAACAAGTTTCCTTTTTTGTTCATGTCGAAAACAATAATTGGTAGTTTATTTTCCTGACTTAAGGTAAAGGCTGTAGTATCCATAATATTTAAGCCTTTGCTGATTACTTCTTCAAAGGTAACATAATCAAACTTAACAGCATCGGCATTTTTCTCAGGATCGCTATCATAGACTCCATCTACACGGGTTCCTTTCAAAATCACATCACAATCCACTTCTATTCCTCGTAGTACCGCTGCAGTATCTGTTGTAAAATATGGATTTCCAGTACCTGCTCCAAAAATTACAATTCGTCCTTTTTCTAAATGACGTGTTGCTCTACGTTTGATATACGGTTCTGCAATAGCCTCAATTTTCAAAGCTGTTTGCAAGCGTGTTTGCATACCTGCTTCTTCTAGAGCACCTTGCAAAGCCATTCCGTTAATAACTGTTGCTAGCATCCCCATATAATCCCCTTGAACACGATCCATTCCGTTACTAGCTCCTGCAACTCCTCTAAAAATATTTCCTCCACCAATAACAACTGCTATCTGAACACCTTTGTCGTGAATTTGTTTAATTTCTGCGGCATATTCTGCCAACCGTTTTGGATCGATTCCGTATTGACGGTCACCCATTAAAGCTTCACCACTAAGTTTTAGAAGAATTCTGTTGTATTTCATGTTGCCTTTTATTGTTTTCGACGGTCAAATGAAACTCGATTTCTTTCGTTTCATTTGAGTTGTTTTTGTTTAGTGATGCAAATATAGTTATAATCTGTTTTTTTGAAATAGGTATATTGAAATTTATAACGCAAGTTCTTCATACGATTTTTTTGCGGCATTATACCCAATTTCGAAGATGGCATCCATTTTAGATTTACTTGTTTCGAAAGTACCATAAATCGCTAATTCTTCGGGTGCAATAATCCAGTCGCAATTGGTAAATTTATTCAAATTAGAATTCGCCGAAAACAAGTCGAATGCCCTTGCCGTAACCGCTTTTATAGACGACAAATCGGAGGCTTCTATTTTCTGAATCGGACTAACATAAACTCCAATTAAGGTTTCACAGCGTCCTTGTAGAAGATCGGTTGGAAAATGGTTTAAAATTCCGCCATCACTATATAAACTTCCGTTAATTTCATAAGGTGATAATACGCCAGGAAAAGATGATGAAGCCAAAACGGCATCTACCACTTTAGATTCTGGTCCAAATACTTTAAGTTTTCCTTTAACCAAATCGGTAGCCGTAATATGAGTTTCTATTGGCAATTGATCAATTTGTTTCTCACCAAAAATCGAATTGAAATACTGCTTGAATGATTCCGAATCGATCAATCCTGCTTTTTTAAATGTGAAATGTTTCCAATTGAAAAAGTATATCGATTTAAAAAATTCCAAAATTTCCTCTGGGCTTTTTCCCGATGCATACATAGCTCCAACAATTGCACCTGCACTCGAACCCGCTATATGAGTTGGTTTAATGTTTTTTTCTTCTAAAAATTTAATTACACCGGCATGTGCCAAGCCTTTTGTGCCGCCACCCGAAAGGATTAGTCCAATTGATTTTGTTTTTAAATCCATGTTTAAAATTTACCATAAAAATACATTTTTTGTTGAGTTACATTCGATTTATTGTAAGAAACTTGGTTTTAATTTACCTTTGTATTGTAAATTCTTTCGACATGAAAAACCTTATTCAAAATGGCTTAGACCAGAGTTATTCGTATTTAGAATATCGAAAAAAAATTGCAGATTTAGTATCGGAAGGAAAATCCAGTGGTAATGAACAATCGGAGGACCTATTACATTATAGTGAACTAAACGAAACCCGTATGAATCGTTTGGATAAAACTATAGTTGTTCCAGACGAGATTAAAACCAAACTTACTTCCATTAAAAACAACTATACATGGCTTGTTTTAGCTGAAGGCTGGTGTGGTGATGCCGCACAATTACTTCCAGTAATGGAAAAAATGGCCGAAGTAGCCACAAACATTGACTACCGTATTGTGTTTCGGGATGAAAACGATGCATTGATGCAGGAATTTTTAACCAATGGTGCGCGAGCAATACCCAAATTAATTATCATTAACAATAGTAATCATGAAGTAATGGCTGCATGGGGACCACGTCCTGAAGGCGCCACTCGATTAATTAAAGAATACAAAACCAAATTTGGCGTTGTAAATGAAGAAGCCAAAATCGAACTGCAAAAATGGTATTTGCACGACAAGGGCCTAACAACAATGAATGAAATAACTAAAATTATGCAGGCTTTGGGGTAACAAGCGCCTGAAAATCGGTTACTAAAATGGCGTCTTTCACGTCAAATGCGCCAATTTTAGTTCGGCGTAAAGCAGTTAAGTAGGCTCCGGATTGAAGTGCTTTCCCGAAATCGTAAGCTAATGAACGAATATATGTTCCTTTACTACAAACTACTCTAAAATCAATTTCAGGCAGCGCAATTCGGGTTAATTCAAATTCGATAATTTCAACCTTACGTGATTTGATTTCTACCTCTTCCCCGGCTCTTGCATGCTCATATAAACGCTTCCCATCTTTCTTTATAGCAGAAAAAACTGGGGGAACTTGGTCGATTTCTCCCATAAAACTTATGCGAGCTTTCTCGATTAATTCGGTTGTGATATGTTCGATGGGAAATGTCGCATCAACTTGAGTTTCTAAATCGTACGAAGGCGTTGTTGCACCAATATGAAAAGTACCGGTATACTCCTTTTGCATTCCCATTAAATCGGGAATTTTCTTGGTAAACTTTCCAGTACAAACCAATAATAACCCTGATGCTAACGGATCTAGAGTTCCAGCATGACCAATTTTGAATTTCTTAGGTAAATGCAAATTTTTTATTAGCGCCCATTTCACCTTGTTTACCGCCTGAAACGACGACCAGGTTAAGGGTTTGTCTAAAAGTAAAATTTGTCCTTCTTGAAATTCTTCAGCCGTTTTCAATGCAATTTATTTTATATAAGAAAAGTAAATTAAAAGTCCTAAGCCAACCACAATTCGGTACCAACCCCATGGTTTGAATCCGTATTGTTTGATAATCCCAATAAAGAATTTAATAGCTAAAACCGCAACAATAAAAGCCACTACATTTCCAATTAAAAACATCTTTATGGTATCTGAAGATTGTAAAATCAATTCGTACCCTTTTAATTGCGTATGCTCATAGGTTTTTAAAAAAACGGAATAACACGTAACGGCTAACATTGTGGGAACAGCTAGAAAAAAAGAAAATTCGGCTGCAGCATGTCTTGTTAATCCTTGTTGCATACCCCCAATAATGGATGCTGCAGAACGGCTAGTACCCGGCATCATGGCCAAACATTGCCAAAAACCAATAGTTACCGCTTTTTTAACAGTGATTTCTTCTTCGGTTGCAACTGCAGGATTTTTGAAAAAACCGTCTACAAAAAGTAAAACAACACCACCCAGAATTAAAACAATTGCAATTGGGATTGGATTTCCAAGAACCGCTTCAATTTTGTCATCGAATAATTTACCTAAAATTAAAGCCGGCACGACAGCACAAGCCAATTTGATAAAAAAATTAAATTTCGAAAAATCAAAAAACTTCTTCCAATACAAAACCACTACCGCTAAAATAGCTCCGAATTGTATGGAAACCTGGAATAATTTTACGAAATCATCTTCTTGAATCCCAAAATACGAACTGGCAAACACCATGTGACCTGTAGAAGAAACCGGAAGAAATTCGGTTAACCCTTCAATAATGGCAATAATTAAGGCTTGAAAAAAATCCATTACTTTTTATTGGAATTTTTAAAGATCGAATAAATTGTAATTCCAAATCCAATAAGAACCATAGTTGGAGCTAATCGAATTCTTCTAAAATCAAAAATAGCATCACTCCAAACCTTTGGATTATCACTACCACCACCAGACATTAAAATAAATCCAAATGCGATAACAGCCAAACCTATTAGTAGTATTTTATAATTTATATCTTCAAAAAGAAAATCGGGTTTTTGTTTGTTTTCCATAATGTTGAGTTCGGAATTTAAAATTTCATCCCGAATAATTGAATGATTAAATTAATAAAGATCGTCGGTTCTTAAATTTAAAAAACGTTGGGTTGCAAAAAAGGTACTAATCCAAGTAATAATAATCCCAACAGCTAAAACACCGCCTAAAACTATTGCCATCGAGACATAATCTTTAGCAATACCTAAACTCGGAAACAAGCCATCAACATAATACGTTAATGTCACCAATGCAATTATTGCCAATCCAGAACCAATTAATCCTAAACGAATACCTCTCCAAATAAATGGTTTACGAATAAACGATTTAGTTGCTCCTACCATTTGCATGGTTTTGATAATAAATCGGTTTGAATATACCGACAGACGTAATGAACTATTAATAAGCAACATGGAAATTACAGCAAATACCCCACTAATAACCAATATCCAAAAACTGATTTTTTTGATATTCTCGTTAGCCAAATCCACCAAACGTTTGTCGTAAATCACTTCCGAAACCATATCGTTAGTTTTGATATCACTTTCAATTTGCTTGATTTTTGCCGCTTCAACATATTCGCCTTTTAGATGAATATCGAACGAATTAGGTAATGGGTTCATCCCTAAAAACTCTAAAAAATCTTCCCCTACAATATCTTTATTGTTTTTGGCTGCATCGTCTTTAGAAACAAACACATAATCTTTCACATACTTCGAACCTTTCAATTTTGCATCGAAAGCTTTTAAAATGGAATCGTTAGCTTCATCTTTAAAATAAACCGACATCGGAATATCTTCTTTAAAACTATTGGAAATCTTTTCAGAATGGATTACAAATAACCCCAATGCTCCTAAAAGAAACAGTACTAAAAAAATACTTAGGATAACAGAAAAATAGGAAGATATAAGTCGTCTTTTTTGAAACTTCTCGAATGATGATGCCATAAAATCTATTTTAAGCCGTAAAATTAAAAAAGAAAATCGTTTTTCCCCTTTATAACGCTCAAAGTTTTAACTTTCTTATAATATAATGTAAATTTGCGCCTTAAAAAACTTAGCAACTCAGTTACATTGTAACTCAGCAACCTATAAAGAATGAAATATTTCCACAACGAAATCGAAGCCAAATGGCAACAATATTGGGCAGAAAACAAAACTTTTGCTGCATCAAATAATTCTGAAAAGCCAAAGTATTATGTATTAGACATGTTTCCTTATCCATCTGGTGCAGGATTACATGTTGGGCATCCACTAGGTTATATTGCATCTGATATTGTGGCTCGTTATAAAAGACATCAAGGATTCAATGTTTTGCACCCACAAGGTTATGATTCTTTTGGTTTACCAGCAGAACAATATGCGATTCAAACGGGTCAACATCCAGAAAAAACAACAAAAGAAAATATTGCACGTTACCGTGAGCAATTAGATAAAATTGGTTTTTCATTCGATTGGAGTCGTGAAGTACGTACTTCAAATTCTGATTATTATAAATGGACACAATGGATTTTTATCCAATTGTTCAATTCATGGTACAACAACGATACCAACCAAGCGGAAGATATTGCTACTCTTGTGGAAAAATTCCAAACAGAAGGAAACGCAAATGTAAATGCGGTTTGTGATGACAATATCACGCCATTTACAGCAGCTGAATGGAATGCATTTTCTTCTGAAGCGCAACAAAAAATCTTATTACAATATAGATTAACGTATTTAGCAGAAACAGAAGTAAACTGGTGCCCGGCTTTAGGAACTGTTTTAGCAAATGACGAAATCGTAAATGGTGTTTCGGAGCGTGGTGGACATCCTGTTATTCGTAAAAAAATGACACAATGGTCAATGCGAATTTCAGCTTATGCAGAGCGTTTGTTACAAGGTTTAGAAACGATTGATTGGAGTGAATCGATTAAAGAATCGCAACGTAACTGGATTGGAAAATCGGTTGGAGCTGCGGTAACTTTCATAGTAAAAAATCACGATGCAGTTATTGATGTTTTTACAACCCGTCCTGATACGATTTTTGGTGTTACGTTTATGACGTTAGCGCCAGAACACGAATTGGTTTCGCAAATTACAACTCCAGAACAAAAAGAAGCAGTTAACGCTTATATTGAAGCAACTGCAAAACGTTCGGAAAGAGAGCGTATGGCAGATGTTAAAACCATTTCAGGAGTTTTCACGGGAGCTTATGCCGAACATCCATTTACAAAAGAACCTATTCCGGTTTGGATTGGCGATTACGTGTTAGCAGGTTACGGAACGGGAGCGGTTATGGCGGTTCCTTGTGGTGATGAGCGCGATTATGCTTTCGCAAATTTCTTCAAAGGAACAAACGGAATGCCAGCGATTAAAAATATTTTCAATCAAGATATTTCTGAAGCAGCTTTTGGTGAAAAAAGTGGTTTTGAATTAGTGGAATCTGATTTCTTAAACGGATTGGATTACAAAACTGGAACTAAAAAAGTAATTGAAGAGTTAGAAAAAATAGGAGCAGGAAAAGCCAAAGTAAATTATCGTTTACGCGATGCGGTTTTCTCTCGTCAAAGATATTGGGGTGAACCTTTTCCAGTGTATTATGTAAATGGTTTGCCACAAATGATTGACAAAAAACACTTGCCAATTGTTTTACCAGAGGTTGAAAAATATTTGCCAACAGAAGATGGTCAACCACCATTAGGAAATGCAACCGTTTGGGCTTGGGACATTGAACAGTGTTCAGTGGTTAGTAATCAGTTAATAGATAACATAAATGTGTTTCCACTTGAACTAAACACAATGCCAGGTTGGGCAGGTTCTTCTTGGTATTGGATGCGTTATATGGATGCGCATAACGAGAATGAATTTGCTAGTGCTGATGCATTGAAATATTGGGAAAATGTAGATTTATATATTGGTGGAAGCGAGCATGCAACCGGACATTTATTGTATTCTCGTTTCTGGAATAAATTCTTAAAAGACAGAGGTGTTGCACCAACAGAAGAACCATTCAAAAAATTAATCAATCAAGGAATGATTTTGGGGAATTCAGCATTCTTCTATAAAATCATGCCTTATTACCAAAAGAATGAAGGAGAATTTAATCAAGAAATGCATCTTGTTGAATTTGAAAAGCCTTATTTAGTTTCATATAAATATTATAAAAAACTACAAGAAAAATCAGATAACACAAAATTGTGGGGTTATATGACTGATGAATTTGACAGTGAAATGTTTGGATATCTTTTAGGTGTTTTTTATGAAAAGAATAAAGAGGTTTTTCAAGGATATGAACCTAATTTTTATATTCAAAAGAGTCACGTTGATTTATCTTGTATCAATGACATCACCAACGAATTAGACATTGAAAAATTCAAAGCACATCCTTTATATTCAGATTATAAAGATGCTGAATTTATTAGAGAAGATGGAAAATACATTGTTGGTCGCGAAGTGGAAAAAATGTCGAAATCGAAATACAATGTAGTCAATCCAGATGATATTTGTGAAGAATACGGTGCCGATACCTTACGTTTATATGAAATGTTCTTAGGACCATTAGAACAAGCAAAACCTTGGAATACGGCTGGTATTACTGGGGTTTCTGGTTTCTTGAAAAAGTTATGGCGTTTGTATTTTGATGATAATGGATCTGTTGTAAAAGAAGACGAACCAACGGCTGATATGTACAAATCGTTACACAAAACCATTAAAAAAGTAACAGAAGATATCGAGAATTTCTCGTTTAACACTTCGGTTTCACAGTTCATGATTTGTGTAAACGAATTATCGCAATTAAAATGCAATCACAGAGCTATTTTAGAGCCGTTAGCGGTTTTAGTTTCGCCTTATGCGCCTCACATTGCTGAAGAATTGTGGAGTGCTTTAGGTCATGAAGGTTCTATTTCAACAGTTGCTTTCCCTAAATTCGAAGCAAAATATTTAGTGGAAAGCGAAAAAGAATATCCTGTTTCTTTCAATGGAAAAATGCGTTTTACAATTAAATTACCATTGGATTTAACAGCTGCGCAAATTGAAGAAATTGTAATGGCCGATGAAAGAACACAAAACCAATTACAAGGAAGAACGCCAAATAAAGTAATTATCGTTCCTGGAAAAATTATCAATTTGGTAGGATAGTTTTAATTCCAAAAATATAAAAATCCCAAATTTCCACTTCATCAAGCTCAGTGACCGGAAATTTGGGATTTCTTTTTGTAACATTTTTCAATTTTTACGTATAACTATAAACTAATGTCAAACTGTCATTTTTTAAAAATTGGCGCATCGTTTGCAGAAAAGGTTATATAAAAAGTAAATAAAAAACAATGTTAGGATATTATATTTTATTGGGAGCTATTGCTCTGGCGAGTTTTTTAGTTAGCTCGCGATTGAAAAGCAAATTCGCGCAATATTCCAAAATTCATTTACGAAACGGAATGTCTGGTGCCGAAATAGCTGAAAAAATGTTAGCCGATAATGGTATTTACGATGTGAAAGTAATTTCCACACCCGGACAATTAACCGACCATTACAACCCGGCAAACAAAACTGTCAACTTAAGCGAAGCCGTGTACAATCAACGAAATGCCGCAGCCGCAGCTGTTGCCGCTCACGAATGCGGTCATGCCGTACAACACGCACACGCGTACCAATGGTTGACCATGCGATCTAAAATGGTTCCTATGGTGAATATTTCATCGTCTATGTCGCAATGGCTTATCATGGGAGGCCTACTTCTTGGTTTTGGAGCCAAATCCTCAATAGGTTTTTATGTAGCCTTAGCCGGATTGGTTTTAATGGCAATTGCAACGGTATTCAGTTTTGTTACATTACCGGTAGAATACGATGCTAGTAATCGTGCCTTAGCTTGGCTAAAAAACAAAAACATGTTAAGTCAAGAAGAATTTGCCGGAGCCGAAGACGCCTTAAAATGGGCCGCAAGAACTTATGTCGTTGCCGCTTTAGGTGCCTTAGCATCCTTACTATATTGGGCCATGCAAATTCTGGGCAGAAGAGATTAATCTTCCTAAATAAAACAACAAATTCGTTACAAATAGTAGCGGATTTTTTTTTGAAGCAAATAGTTTGGTTGGGTCAGCAATCCTTACTCCCGCCATGCGCTCTACACGGTGCCGCTACTGTCGGGGCTAAATAGTTGACTGCTTTTTGTTTTTGCAAACTTCTTAAAAACTATAACTGTATCTGACGTTCAATTTGTTGTTCTAGTGAAATAAAGGTTTCCGTACGCGATACTCCATCAATTGCTTGAATTTTTTTATTCAGCAACTGCATTAAATGTTCGTTGTCTTTACACAACATTTTAATCAAAATACTCCAGTTTCCAGTAGTATAATGACATTCCAGAACTTCCGGAATCTTCTTAAGTTCTTTTACCGCTTCTGGGTTTCGAGCCGCCTTATCCAAATAAATCCCCACAAAAGCCATCGTGCTATATCCCAATACTTTGGTATTTACCATAAACTTTGATCCCGAAATTATTTTGGCTTGTTCCAATTTTCGCAAGCGTTGATGAATAGCCGCTCCCGAAATTCCTATTTTATTAGCAATCTGCAATATCGGCTTTCGGGCATCTTCCATAAGCTCGCGAAGGATTTGCTTATCTATACCGTCGATTTCAATTTGTAAGTGATTTTGTCTCATACAATATAATATGAAAGTTATTTTATTATAAATTCAATTATTTATGATAAAAATAATCAATTTTAATTAAAAACAATCAAAAGTGTGAAAAAATGACGCATCTATAATATACAATCAAATTACACAGTAACCCCAAAACCTGGTAAAATGAAAAAGCTTAACCTAATTTTTTGTTTTGTGGCAATAATGTCACTACAAAACCTATTGGCTTCTCCTGTAAAAAATATTGAGACTACTGAAGAAACTCTAGTTTCAAAATCATTAGTAGAAAATCAAATTAATACATTACTGACTACTTCTGCCAATTATCAAGATGTGAAACTTGTTAAAAAACTGTCATTAGAAGCCTTGCGAGAGAACATCTTAGCTTTAATTGCAAATTCGGAAGATGAATTACTTAGGGCGAAATCGGCGCTTTCAAGAAATTCTAAAGACTTTGAACAAGCTAAATTGGAGTTAATTAACCTTCAACAACAAATTGAAGCAAACAACCAAGCGCAAAATCAAATGAGTTTTTTAGGGATGACGGTTTCTAAACAATCCTATACTGTTATCGTAACGTCGTTACTTTTATTTCTATTGGTAACGATAGGATTGGTATATCGAAAATTTGTTAATGCAAATAAAGTAAATCTAAAATCGCAAGAGCTCTTAAACGATTTGCAAGACGAATTCGACAATTATAAAAGAAGCGCTATGGAGCGTGAGCTTAAAATACAACGCAAACTTTTGGACGAGATAAACAAAAAACAAAAGCTTTCCAAAGCCTCATAAAAAAAGCCTCTTACGAGGCTTTTTTTAATTGTATCCTTTATACGGAACCGTTTTATCATTAAAAACAACGCCATATTCTTCTAGTTCTTTCAAAATAGGCACATAAACCTCTTTTCGAATTGGCAACTGCACACCCGGTGTTGTAATATTTCCATTCAAAATTTGCAAAGTAGCCATGGCTACAGGTAAACCAACCGTTTTTGCCATAGCTGTATACGTCTGGTCTTCACCAATACAAACCATAGTAGAATCGATTTGTTTCTTTTCGCCGTGCATTTCGTAACCAAATTTATGATACATAACAATCATATCTTTATCTTCTGGTTGTAATGTCCAACTATCGGTTAAAATCTTCTCTAGCATTTGCGCCGGTGTAGCGTTTTTCAATCCGATTATTTTATCCGGATTAAAAATATCCAATTCCACCAACTTGTCCCACATTACATCATCCTGATCAATTTTCAATTGATGACGCAATTTAATTTCTATAGAATCTGTGGGATGATACGGTAAAAACAAATTCACGAATTCGCGATTGCTCATTAATTCAGAATCATCAATTATGTATGTATCGTCAGTCATTCCTAATTGCACAAACATATCCCAAGCCTTTGAGTAGCTTACTCTTCGAATGGTTCCTCGGTATACCGTTAACGCATCATCTAATCCATATACACTTCTGTATTTCAATGAATCGCGGTTAGCATATCCTTCAAAACGACCAAAGCCATCCACTTCTAAAAACTCGGTTCTTCTGAATAATCTATGGTACGGAATGTATTTGTATTTACCTTCTTGGATGAATTTTGCAGCACCGCCTTGTCCAGCCAAAACTACATTTCTTGGATTCCAAGTAAATTTATAATTCCACAAATTCGTATCCGATTCAGGCGCAACCAAGCCGCCACAAAACGATTCAAATAATACTATTTTACCGCCTTTGTCACGAATTTCATCAAGAACTTTCATAGCACTCATGTGGTCAATACCCGGATCCAAACCAATTTCATTCATAAAAACAAGATTATTCGCCTTAACATCGGCATCTAAATCTTGCATCGCCTCAGAAATATATGAAGCCGTAACCATATGTTTTTTATACGTAACACAGTCTTTCGCAACTTCTATGTGCATAAAAGCAGGCAACATCGAAATAACAATATCAGCCTTTTGAATTTCTGCTTGGCGTTGTGCCACATTATGAATATCTAAAGCTATTGCGGTAGCATTAGGATGATTTTTTGTTTTACGTTGCGCTAGTTCCAACGACAAATCACCAATAGTAAGGTGAAGATTTTCTTTATCAGACTTATCTAAAAGATATTTTATAAGTGAAGAGGCCGAACGACCTGCTCCAATAATCAGAATATTTCTCATGATTTTTTGCAATTGCCCACAAAGGTAAGAATTTGCAATAAAAACCGTAGCGCATATACAAACAAAAAACTCATGAAATTTTCATGAGTTTTACTGTTATTCTAAATCGTTTTCGAGTTGCTCCAATTCTTTTTGGTCTTCTTTTTTAGACTCTTCAATTGTTTTTTCAAACTGAGCATCTTGAGCCACTTCTTCTTTTACCAAAAATTGTTTGCCAAGCACATATACCAAACACAAGGCCGATATGATTAGCAACATCTTTGGCATTTTCTTTTGATTCACATCGGATTTCTTTATAGCAATCAATAACATTACAATAGCAATTCCGATAGGCAACAAAGCAATTGTACCTAATGGAAGTACTGAAAAAACGATACTTAATAACGCAAATACAAATCCTAAAATCAAAGTTGTTTTTCTCATAATCTGATAATTTAAAGTCCGGTTGCTGATGTTAATGCTAATTGTCCTGTACCAACCGGAATGCTAAATTTAATTAACACCGGAATCTTTTTAGCATCGGCCGTCATATAAATAAGATTTTTATCTTTCCCTTTTAACGCATCTGTTTTAGCCGTAA
Source organism: Flavobacterium sp. IC2-16 (assembly GCF_055521455.1). NCBI lineage: Bacteria > Pseudomonadati > Bacteroidota > Flavobacteriia > Flavobacteriales > Flavobacteriaceae > Flavobacterium > Flavobacterium sp. IC2-16. Next base: position 1,018,044 of record NZ_CM145480.1, read on the forward strand.
TCGCAATTTTATAGCAGTCTTTTTGTCCTAAATTTCCAGCGCTCATTGATTCTTTCCCCATAAACTTAATAGAAACCGGAATTTCTCTCTCATCAAAAACAATACTGAACGAAAAAATTTGTCCGACTTTCATTTTACTGTAATCTAACGTGCGTATCTTATACAATAAAGAAACCACATCAATGCTTTTATTTTTTATAGCAAAAGTTTGTTGCCTTTCGGGCATGTTCTTTTTATTTACCGTGCTGGTTATTGAAGTTCCATTATTTTTAAAAACGTATTTTTCTTTTTTGGTATAACCGCCTTCGCTAATATTTCGCTTATATAAATTAGGGCTAAACGTAGCTGGATTTACATACGACTCATACAAATCACGGATTTTAAAAAAGGTATCCCATTTGCTATATGTTGCCGCTTGACAACTCAAATGCAAGTATTTGTTTTTAGATGTTGACACATCATCTGCTTCTAAAGTTACCTGAGCCAATTGTGTCATTAACCCACCCATATTGTACGAACCTGAAAAAACTAATTTTTCACCCGATTTAACGGTTTGTGCTGTTAATGGCATAAATCCACAAACAACGAATAAGCAAAGAATAAAATATTTCTTTTTCATAAAGTATAAAAATTCGCTACAAATGTATAATTATTTACAATCTACTCGTTTAGTTTAAGCAATAACTAATAAATTTGTTTTATAGTATATTATCATGAATAAAAAAATAATCACAATCGCCCTGACAATGGGTGTTACAGCAATCATTTTAGGTGCTTTTGGAGCGCATAAGCTAAAAGAAGTTCTTACATCTACACAACTTGAAACTTTCGAAACCGGTGTGAGATACCAAATGTATCATGCCTTATTACTGCTTTTTGTAGCAAATTCTAATTTTTTTACAGACAAAACCAAAAAAACTGCCTTAGCAATAATTGTAGTAGGAGTACTTTTCTTTTCGGGTTCAATCTACTTATTAGCAACGGCATCGCTCACAAACCTCAACACAAAAGCAATTAGCCCAATCACACCCATTGGAGGGTTACTTTTAATTATAGGTTGGAGTGTACTTTTAATCAAAAATATGGGTAAAAAAGTAGAATAATTGGTTAAAAAAAACATATATGAAATTAAATTTTTAATTTTGCGTTCTTAAAACATACAAACAACACATTATGAATGTTACCAAATCAATTTCATTAGAAAAATACGGGATTAATAATACTGTTGAAATTATTCATAATCCATCGTATGATTTCTTATATAATGAAGAATTAAATCCGTCGTTGGAAGGTTTTGAAAAGGGACAACTATCAGAATTAGGTGCAGTTAACGTAATGACTGGAGTATTTACCGGTCGTTCTCCTAAAGACAAATATATTGTTAAAGATGATGTTACAAAAGATACTATTTGGTGGACATCTGAAAAAGCGGTTAACGATAACAAACCTATTTCTCAAGACACATGGAATGCCTTAAAACAAACTACAGTTTCACAGCTTTCAAACAAAAAACTATATGTAGTTGATGCTTTTTGCGGTGCAAATGAAGATACTCGCTTAAAAGTGCGTTTCATTATGGAAGTAGCTTGGCAGGCGCACTTCGTTAAAAATATGTTTATCCGTCCTACAGAAGCTGAATTGGACAACTTTGGAGAACCTGATTTCATTGTAATGAATGCTTCAAAAACCAGCTTCAAAGATTATGCAGCACACGGTTTAAATTCCGATGTATATATTGCCTTCAACTTAACTGAAAAAATTCAATTAATTGGTGGTACTTGGTATGGTGGTGAAATGAAAAAAGGGTTGTTCTCTATGATGAACTACTACCTACCATTAAAAGGAATAGCTTCTATGCACTGTTCAGCCAATAAAGGTACTGCTGGTGATGTTGCTGTTTTCTTTGGTTTATCTGGAACTGGAAAAACCACGCTTTCTACAGATCCAAAACGCGAATTGATTGGAGATGATGAGCACGGATGGGACAACGATGGCGTGTTTAACTTTGAAGGAGGTTGTTATGCAAAAACAATCGACTTAAGTAAAGAAAATGAGCCGGATATTTATGGCGCTATCAAACGTGACGCTTTATTAGAAAACGTAACACTTGACGCTAACGGTGTAATCGATTTTAAAGATGGATCGGTAACTCAAAATACTCGTGTATCCTACCCGATTGATCATATTGAAAATATTGTAAAACCTGTTTCTAAAGCAGGTCATGCTTCTAAAGTTATTTTCTTAACTGCAGATGCTTTCGGAGTTATGCCTCCAGTTTCTAAATTATCTCCTGAACAAACTAAATATTATTTCTTATCTGGATTTACGGCAAAATTAGCTGGTACTGAAAGAGGAGTAACTCAACCAGAGCCAACATTCTCAGCTTGTTTTGGCAAAGCGTTCTTATGCTTACACCCAACTAAATATGGTGAAGAATTGGTTAAAAAAATGGAAGAGCACAATGCTACTGCTTATATGGTAAACACCGGATGGAACGGAACTGGTAAGCGTATTTCTATTAAAGATACTCGTGCTATCATCGACAGAATTTTAGATGGTTCATTAGAGAAAGCTGAAACTACAGTGATTCCTGTATTTAATTTAGAAGTTCCTACAGCTTTAGAAGGTGTAAACACTGAAATTTTAGACCCAAGAAATACGTATGCTGATGCTTCAGAATGGTCGGCAAAAGCAGAAGATTTAGCAGGTCGTTTCGTTAAGAATTTCGTTCAGTATACCGACAACGAAGAAGGTAAAAATTTAGTTGCAGCTGGTCCGCAATTATAATTTATCTCCTTAATCATACACTCAAAATCCTAACCTAAACCGTTAGGATTTTTTATTGGAAAAAATATATCTTAGAGCGAATTTTATTAAAATAAAACTTCAATGGAAAACCTACAGCATGTTTTAAAAACAGCAGGATACCAAAAAATAAAATTTAAAATTTCAAAAACCCAACATCTTCTTATTAAAGCAAAGATTAATGGTGTGGCTGGTAATTTTATCTTGGATACTGGCGCTTCAAACAGTTGCATCGGATTTGAAAACGTAGCTCATTTTAAGGTCCATGCTGAAAAATCATCCACTAAAGCAGCTGGAGCTGGCGCTGTAGACATGATAACGCAAACTGCGCTTAACAATACGTTACAACTATCACGATGGCATTATAATGACTTTCAAGTTATTATTTTCGATATGTCGCATGTTAATTTAGCATTACAGCAATACAAAGCCAAGCCTGTTCACGGCATAATTGGCGCCGATGTTTTATTAAAAGGAAAAGCTATAATTGATTACCACAATCATTATTTATATTTAAAACGATAAGAACCCGCTTGCTTTTCTTATTTTTACATTATTATGTTTAAGACCGCTTACATGAAAACTTTTTTTTACAGTCTTTTAGTGCTATTCTTGGTATCGTGTACCGATGAAAACAACAAAATAATTCCTGTTACCGGACCATCTCCAGAGGCATTTCAAGCATTATTTGAAACGGAATTGGCAAACCAAAAACAAGAATTTCAAATGAATGCAGAAGACGGCCTAACTACTTTTACAACTACCAATGGTGTTGAATTTTCTATAGATGGAAGCTGTTTACAGTTGAACAATCAACCTATTACTGGAGCTGTAGCTATTGAATTTGTTGAAGTTTTTGGCAAAGGAAACATGTTAGCAACAAACAAAACAACCATGGAACTTAGTAGTACAGAAAAACATGTATTACAATCCGGTGGTGAATTTCTCATAAATGCATACCAAAACGGAGAGCCGTTAACGCTAAATTGCACTATAACGGTTTCAATTCCTACTTCACTTACTGGCGGAACAAACAATACAATGACTTTATTCGAAGGGAATATTGATGCTACCAATGAACTAATCTGGCAAACTCCAAGCAACTTCTTCGATTTTACTATTGGAACGCTGCCCTCAGACCCGCTTACTGAAGCTTATACTATCACCATAAGCAATTTTGGATGGTTTAATTGCGGCACTTCACTTAGTAATACAACTCCAAATACGTCTATTTCGGCATTTCTCCCTGAACAATATAATCTAAATAACGGAATGGTTTATATTGCGCTAAAAAACAATGCAAATGCTTTAGGAACTATAAATGGCACTTATCCAGTAGGAACGGAATGTCATTTGATTTATGTTTCTGAGAACAATGGCAAATACATTTATACCATAAAACAGAATGAAATTTTAACTGAAAATCATCAAGTTGTTTTTTACGCCAACGAGATGCAAACAGTAACTGCAACACAGCTAACCAATGTTATCAATGGATTAGAATAAAAAAATCCCGTTTAAATTAAACGGGATTTTTTTATTTAATATTTTAATCGTAAAGCGCGATAAGCCACAAAACAACTGATTAGCATTAAAACGCCTCCCAACAAAAAGGGAGCGCCGGCAAATTCAAACGGGGCCTCTTTATGCGTGAAAAAATAAAAGGTATTGGTCATTAAAGGCGGCCCTACAATAGCAGAAGCACTCATTAAACTGGTTAATGTGCCTTGAATTTCACCTTGTTCGGTAACGGGCACTTTGCTTGTAATAATGGATTGTAAAGCAGGACCCGCTATACCTCCTAAGCAATAAGGAACTAAAAAAGCAAACATCATCCAGCTTTGCGAAGCAATAGCAAACAAAAACATTCCGAAAGTATATAACCCCAAACCAACATAAATACTTTTTTCATTTCCAATTTTCGGATTAACCCAACGAATCAAACCACCTTGTACCAAAGCTACCAAAAGACCAATCACACCTAACGAAATTCCAACCATCTTTTCATCCCAATTAAAACGATACATTGTGAAATAATTCCAATTGCTGTGCACGGCATGAGATCCTACATACAATAAAAAGATAGAAACTACTAAGGCAATCAACGAAGGATATTTTTTCAGATTTAAAAAAGCAGTGATTGGATTGGCTTTTTTCCAGTCGAATGCCCTGCGATTTTCTTTACTGAGTGATTCCGGAAGGATAAAATAGCCATACAGAAAATTCAACAAACACAAAACCGCGGCAGCATAAAACGGAACCCTTGAACCATATTGTCCTAATAAACCCCCTAAAACAGGACCTATAATAAAGCCTAAACCAAAAGCAGCTCCAATCATTCCGAAATTCTTCGCTCGATTTTCAGGAGTACTGATATCGGCAATATAGGCAGAAGCCGTGGTAATACTAGCCCCAGTAATCCCCGCAACAATTCTTCCCACAAAAAGCCATGTAATGGTAGGTGCAATTGCCAAAAACAAATAATCGATAGAAAATCCAAATAAGGAAATTAAAATAATGGTTCTTCTTCCGAATTTATCACTCAAATTCCCAATTAAAGGTGCAAAAACAAATTGCGTAATAGCATAAGCAAAAGTAAGCCAACCTCCATATTTGGAAGCTTCACTTATGTCGCCATGAATAAGTTCGGAAATTAACTTTGGAATTACTGGTATGATGATTCCCCATCCAATAATATCAATCAACATGGTAATGAAGATAAAACCGATGGCAGCTTGCTTTTTACTTTCTTTCATAAATAACGTCTGATTCGCAAAGAAACAAAAAATCCCGTTTAGACAACTAAACGGGATTTTATTTATTAAGAGATTACTCCCCTATTTTGCATTAACTATAATTCTAATGCTTTTTTAGGATTGTTATCCATCAAAATTTCTACAGGATTTTCTAATGCTTCTTTAACAGCTACTAAGAATCCAACCGACTCACGTCCGTCGATGATTCTGTGATCGTACGATAATGCCACAAACATTACTGGAGCAATAACAATTTGTCCGTTTTTCACAATAGCTCTATCAACCACATTGTGCATTCCTAAAATTCCTGACTGTGGTGGATTAATAATTGGAGTCGACAACATCGAACCAAATACACCTCCGTTAGAAATAGTAAATGTACCGCCTGTCATTTCATCAACCGTAATTTGTCCGTCACGAGCACGTAACGCCAAACGTTTGATTTCAGCTTCTACACCACGGAATGATAATAACTCAGCATTACGCATAACCGGAACCATTAAACCTTTTGGTCCAGATACTGCAACAGAAATATCACAGAAATCGTATGAGATTTTTTCTTGACCATCAATCATAGAATTCACATCTGGATACAATTGTAAAGCACGAGTTACCGCTTTAGTGAAGAAAGACATAAAGCCTAATCCTACACCGTGTTTGTTTTTAAACTCCTCTTTATATTGATCACGCAATGCATAAATTGCAGTCATATCAACTTCGTTGAACGTTGTAAGCATTGCTGTTTCGTTTTTAGCTGCCACTAAACGCTCAGCTACTTTACGACGCAACATGGATAATTTAGTTCTTTCTGAACCACGAGAACCACCTGTTGGAGTTCCCATAGAAGGCACTGCATTTACTGCATCTTCATGAGTAATTCTACCGCCTTTACCAGAACCTACAACATCTGAAGGTTGGATATTTTTTTCAGCTAATATTTTTTTAGCCGCCGGAGAAGCCGAACCAGTAGCATACGTTGCTTCTTGAGCTGGTGCTGCTTTTGGTGCTTCAACTTTTTTCTCTTCTGTTTTTGGTGCATCTGCAACTGGAGCAGAACCCCCTTCTGGTTTTGCTGCGCTCGTATCGATTAAACAAACTACGGCACCAACGGCAACTGTATCACCTTCTTCTGCTTTAAGCGTAATAATTCCGCTCATTTCAGCCGGTAACTCTAAAGTAGCTTTATCAGAATCAACCTCAGCAATCGCTTGGTCTTTTTCTACATAATCTCCATCTTTAACTAACCAAGTAGCAATTTCTACCTCCTTGATTGATTCCCCTGGTGAAGGGACTTTCATTTCTAAAATCATCGGTATATAATTTTATATAGTGTTGTTATTTATCTGATTATCAAAAATACAATATTACTGAAATAAATTTTTGTCAAAAACCATGGCAATAGCTGCAGCATGACGTTTTTTAGAACGCACATAACTTCCGGCAGCTGGCGCACTGTATGCTTTTGGGGATGCCACGCGGTATTTTACTTCATGGAAATTCATCAACATAAATCCGTAAGCACCCATATTACGAGGTTCTTCCTGAGCCCAAACGTAATCATCAACATTTGGATATTTGGCGATAACTGCTTTCATTTGCTCAATTGGCAATGGAAACAATTGCTCGATTCTTACTAAAGCTACATCGTTTCGTCCGTTAGCTTCTCTTTCCGCTTTCAAATCGTAATAGAATTTACCCGTACAGAAAACTAATGTTTTCACCTCAGCTGCATTTACATTAGGATCATCTATTACTTCTTGGAACTGACCGTTTGCAAATTCCTCAACAGAAGAAACTGCTTCAGGATGACGCAACAAACTTTTTGGCGTAAACACCACTAAAGGTTTACGGAATTTAGTCACTAATTGTCTGCGTAATAAATGGAAAAAGTTAGCAGGAGTTGTACAATCGGCTATATACATATTATGATTTGCACAAAGCTGTAAATAACGCTCCATTCTTGCTGATGAATGCTCGGCACCTTGGTTTTCATAACCGTGCGGCAACAACATCACAAGTCCGTTTTGATTGTTCCATTTATCTTCTGCGGCAGAAATATATTGGTCAATCATAATTTGAGCTCCGTTAGAGAAATCTCCAAATTGAGCTTCCCAGATGGTAAGGGCGTTCGGATTTGCTAAAGCATAGCCATATTCAAAACCTAAAACACCATATTCAGAAAGGTGAGAATTGTAAACTGAGAATTTCCCTTTTTTATTTGGAATATTATCTAGAAGAATTACTTCTTCTTCCGAATCTTCTACTTTTACAACAGCATGACGGTGAGAAAATGTTCCACGTTCCACATCTTGACCAGAAATACGAACATCATATCCTTCGGTTAACAAAGTACCGTATGCTAACATTTCTCCCATAGCCCAATCCAACTTATCGGTTTCAAAGAACATTGTTCTACGATCACCAATTAGTTTTGAGATTTTGCTAATGAATTTTTTATCGGAAGGTAATTGAGTAACTACCTCTGCAATTTCCGTTAATGTTTTTCTATCAACTTTGGTTTCAAACTTTTGAAGCATTACATCTGATTCAGCTTGTTCAAAACCTTGCCATTCGTTTTGCATAAACGGCGTAATAACCGTTAAATCTTTCTTTCTTGAATTTTCAAGATTTTCTTCCAAATTGGCTTTGTATTCTGCCTCTAGACCCGACACATAATTTGCATCGATTGTTCCTTCGGCTTTCAATTTTTCAGCATAAATATCTCTTGGATTTTTATGTTTCGCAATTGCTTTGTATAATTTAGGCTGCGTAAATCTTGGCTCGTCACCTTCGTTATGACCGTATTTTCTATATCCTAACAAATCAATGAATACATCCGTTCCAAATGTCATACGATATTCTAAAGCAAATAACATGGCGTGAACCACAGCTTCAGCATCATCTGCATTAACATGTAATACTGGCGACAAGGTTACTTTTGCCACATCGGTACAGTATGTAGAAGAACGAGCGTCTAAATAGTTTGTTGTAAATCCAACTTGGTTGTTCAATACAATATGGATAGTTCCATTGGTTTTGTATCCATCCAACTTCGCCATTTGGATAATTTCATACACAATACCTTGTCCCGCAACGGCAGCGTCACCATGAACAGCTATTGGTAATACCTTAGACGGATCTTCCGAATAGTACTTATCTTGTTTAGCACGCGCAATCCCTTCAATTACTGCACCAACAGTTTCAAGATGCGAAGGATTTGGAGCTAGGTTGATATTGATTTTCTTTCCGTTTTGCGTTTGACGATCGGATGTTAACCCTAAATGGTATTTTACGTCACCATCAAACAACGCATCATCATCGTAATCTTTTCCGTCAAATTCTGAGAAAATATCTTGAGTTGGCTTACCAAAAACATTAGCCAACACATTCAATCGACCACGGTGAGCCATTCCCATTACGAACTGCTCAACTCCTTTATCAGCAGCTGCCTCAATTAAAAAATCTAGTGCTGGTATTGCTGATTCGATTCCTTCTAATGAAAAACGTTTTTGTCCAACATACTTTGTATGAAGGAAGTTCTCAAAAGAAACTGCTTCGTTTAATTTTTTAAGAATTCTTTTTTTCTGATTTGCATCAAAATTTGGAAGATTGTCATTGATATCCAAACGACGTTGAATCCACTCAACCACTTCCGGATCACGGATGTACATGTATTCAACTCCAATTGATTGGCAATACACTTTATCTAAGTGATCGATAATTTGTTGCAATGTGCTTGGCGGCATATTCACCACTTTGGCAGCGTCAAAAACAGTATTTAAATCGGATGTTGATAATCCGAAGTTCTCAATATTCAGTGTTGGCGAATACGTTCTTCTGTCGCGAACCGGGTTTGTTTTAGTAAACAAATGACCGCGAGAACGATATCCGTCGATTAATTTTAAAACATTAAATTCTTTTTGAATTTTTTCCGAATTCCCCGACATGGCCACATCCCCATTTGCCATGGCTTCAAGTTGTGTTACCGGGTCATTTCCAAATTCGTTGGCAAAATCAAATCCTTGAAAAAAACTTCTCCAACTTGGTTCTACACTATCAGGATTTTGTAAATATTGATCGTATAAATCGGCAAAAAAAGCCGTGTGTGCTGCGTTTAAAAAGGAAAACCTATCCATAATTCGGTCGTAAGACGATTTTGGGTTAAAAAATTATCCGCAAAAGTACAATACTTTATACTAATCTTCTAATGTTTTTTATACTTTTATATCATAAAATATTCCTATCGATGAAGTTGAAAACCAACCCTTTTAGTTTTTTAACATTTACTTTAACAACCTTTCTTTTTATAACAACACTTTCGATTGCGCAAACCTCAAATTCAACATTACCAAATCATAAAAATGATTTTTGGAAGAATGTGCAGTTTGGAGGAGGAATTGGATTAGGATTTGGAAGTGGTTATAGCAATATTATGGTTGCGCCCAGTGCAATTTACAATGTTAACAACTATTTTTCAACGGGTTTGGGAGCGCAATACAGCTATGTAAAGCAACAGAATTTATTCAATTCTCATTTGTATGGTGTAAGCTTAATTGAGCTTTTTAATCCGATTCCTGAAATACAATTATCGGCCGAATTAGAAGAATTACGCGTTAACAACACCTATACTCAATTTACTCCTGTAATTAAGGATAATTTTTGGAATACCGCTCTGTTTGTCGGCGCCGGATATCGGGCAGAAAATGTTACAATCGGACTCCGATACAATGTACTTTACAAAGAAGCAAATTATGTGTACAGCCAAGCCTGGATGCCTTTTGTTAGAGTTTATTTCTAAACCAGACTTTTTGCCATTCTCGTTTTAAAATCAAGAAAACAACTTGCTCAGAAAGTTCTGTAATATCAGAACCATCTAGTTTTTTAACTTGTTCTTCCGGCACATCGATGATGTATAAAAGATTGAGATATTCGGCAAATTTGAACTGAATCAATTTATAGATTTTTTCATGGAGTTGAACTTTCAAATCGATAGGCGCTATGGAATTTTTGAAGTCTACACTCTCATTGGCAAACGTGAAATCTTTATTGATTTGTTCCACCAACTTAATGTATAAAGTTTCTTTTTGAGCTTCAGAAAGCAACAAATCTGTATTTAAGGGAGCTACAAACATACTTATACTTTTCTACCCATTAACTTTTCACCAAAAGCTTTTAAAATTAGCTTTTTATCAGACTCTATATCCAAACGTTCCAACATGTCAAACGCCATAAAAGTATATTCTTGTATCGCTTTTTGAGTTGCTTCACTAGCCCCTGTGGTAATGAAAATATCCTTAATTTTTTCAATTTTATCTGTATTGTTTGAAGGACGAATTGAAAAAAGATGCTGCAGCTGCTGGCGTTGCTCTGTTTCAGCAAATTCAACAGCTTTTAGGTATAAATACGTTTTTTTATTTTCTATAATATCACCGCCTACTTGCTTGCCAAACGTTTTTGGATCGCCAAAGGCATCTAAATAATCGTCTTGTAGCTGAAATGCAATACCTAGATTCAATCCGAAATTGTAAATCAGAGAAGCATTTTCTTCCGAGGTTTCAGCAACAATAGCCCCCATTTTCATGGCGGCTCCGACTAAAACAGCAGTTTTATATTCAATCATTTTTAAATACTCCGGAATGGTTACATCGTCACGATTTTCGAAATCAACATCCCATTGCTGACCTTCGCAGACTTCCAAAGCAGTCTTGCTAAACAATTTTGCCAAGTTTTGAAATATTTCGGGTTTATACTGTTCAAAATATTGGTAGGCTAAAATAAGCATGGCATCCCCAGAAAGTATCCCCGTATTGATATCCCATTTTTCGTGAACTGTTTCATGTCCTCTTCGCAAAGGAGCATCGTCCATGATATCATCATGAATCAAAGAGAAATTATGAAAAACCTCAACTGCAGTAGCCGCAGCCAATGCCTTAGTATAATCTGCATTGAAAATCTCAGCAGTCATTAGTGTTAAAACCGGACGCATTCTTTTTCCACCTAACGCCAAAATATATCGAATAGGCTCGTATAAATTATTAGGCTCTCTTTCAATCGAAATTTCTGAAAAATGTTCGGAAATAATTTCTTGATACTCGGAAATGGAATGCATACTCTTATTTTTCGGCTAAAGTACTTCATTTTAACTTTATTACAAACGTTAATTTTTTTATAAAAACTAGGAAACTTTTTAAGTATTAAAAGTTTCCTTACTACATTTGCATCATTAATTTGAATATCATGACACTTTTAATTATTCTATTGGCAACAATTCTTTTCATTGGGCTATTCCTTACATCGCCAAGATTTGGAAGCCTACCGAAAAATAGTGATATTGAGCGCTTAAAAACATCTGAAAATTACAAAAATGGTAGTTTTCAAAACCTCAGCCACACACCAGATTTAACAGAAGGAGCAAACTTTTTTTCCGTTTTAAAAGAATTTTTATTTGAGAAAAAAGAACGAAACAAACCAAAAGAAGAAATACCCGTATTTAAAACCGATTTACATGCTTTAGAACCAAACAAAGACATTATGGTTTGGTTTGGACATTCGTCGTATTTTATCCAAATTGATGGAAAACGAATTTTGGTCGATCCCGTTTTGAGTGGATCAGCTTCTCCAGTATCATTTACCACAAAACCTTTTAAAGGAGCAAACGCCTACTCTCCCGAGGACCTGCCTTTTGTGGACTATCTTTTTATAACGCACGACCATTGGGATCATTTGGATTATAAAACCATTACAAAAATCAAACATAAGGTTGGTATTGTTATTTGTGGTCTAGGTGTTGGAGCGCATTTAGAGCGTTGGGGATTTACTAAAGAACAAATTATTGAAAAAGATTGGAACGAAAAGATAATCTTAAACAACGATTTTATTGTAAATACAATTCCAGCCAGACATTTTTCTGGCCGTGGTCTAAAACGAAACAAATCGTTATGGCTTTCGTTTGCTTTAAAAACACCAACCATGAACCTTTATCTGGGAGGCGACAGTGGTTACGATGACCATTTTAAGAAAGCTGGCGAAAAATTTGGACCATTCGATCTAGCCATTTTGGAAAATGGCCAATACGACAAAAACTGGAAATACATTCATATGACTCCTGATGAAGTTATTCAAGCCACAAAAGATTTAAATGCAAAAAAGCTTTTCCCGGTACATTCTTCAAAATTCGCCTTAGCAAACCATGATTGGGATGAACCTTTAAAAAGAATCTCAAATCTCGCTGCCGAATCGAACACGTATTTAATTACACCACGAATTGGAGAATCCGTTTACTTAAAGTACGATCAAAAATTTGCTAAATGGTGGGAATTCATTGAGTAAAACTCAAAAACCATATCATATCAAAAGCCCCGAAATGAAGTAATGTTAAAAAAATGTAAAAACTTTGGAAACTATTTTTGTGTTGAAAGTTTCCATTGTACATTTGCAAAGAATTTAAATGGATTATGAAAGAGAAAATTATATCGAAAGCCAGTGACATGTTTTTAAAACTAGGCTTTAAAAGCGTAACGATGGATGATATTGCTGGAGAAATGTGTATCTCCAAAAAAACCATCTATAAATATTTTTGCAACAAAGAAGTACTCATTGAAGAATCGACTGCTACTGTTCACAATCAAATACATGGAATAATAGATTCGATAGTACTAAAAAACTTTAATGCCATTGAAGAAAATTTTGAAATCCGCAAAATGTTCCGAGAAATGTTTAAATCAATTGATTCATCACCCTTATATCAATTAAAAAAGCATTATCCTTCTATCTACGAAAAAATTATTTCCGAAGAAATACATGCGTGTGATGCTTATTTTGAAAAAAACATTCTTAAAGGCATTAGTGAAGGTTTGTATCGAAAAGAAATGGATGTAAAAGCGGCTGTAAAATTTTATTATACGCTTATTTTCAACATCAATGAAAATACATTCTATGAAAAAGAAGCACAGGAATTAGAACTACTTGCCTTAGAATATCATACACGCGCCATTGCAACCCAAAAAGGAGTAACCGAATTAGAAAAACACTTACAAAATCTTAACAAATAATGAGAAAACTAATAATACTATCATTCTTAACGGTAGCATTTTCACTTAACGCTCAAGAAGTGAAAGAACTTACGCTTAAAGATGCCATAACATTTGCTTTGGAGAACAAATCGGATGCTAAAAAAGCGGCTTTAAATGTAGAAAATAGCGAACATCAAATTGCAGAAGTTCGCGCCATGGCATTACCTCATTTAAGTGTAAACGCTGGGTTAACATACAATCCTATTTTACAGCAAAGCGCTTTACCTGGAGAATTTTTTGGTCAACCTGGAAGCGTTGTTATGGTTCCTTTCGGTCAAAAATGGAATAGTAATGCCGTAGCCACATTAACACAAAACTTATTTAACCAATCGGTTTTCACAGGCTTAAGAGCTGCTAAAAGCACGAAAGAATTTTATGCCATTAACCAACAGCTTACCGAAGAACAACTTATCGAAAAAGTAGCCAGTAGCTATTACCAAGTGTATGTTACAAAGCAAAAGTTGATAATTGCAGAAACCAACTTAGAGAGCACCAAAAAAGTACGCGAAATCATCAAAGGACAATACGACAACGGATTAGCTAAAAAAATTGATTTAGATAGGATTTCAGTTAAGGTAAGCAATTTAGAAGCTGCGCGTCAACAATTGAATAATGCAGTTCAACTGCAAGAAAACACTTTGAAATTCTTTATTGGAATGCCGATGGATCAAACTGTCAAACTTCCGGAAAACACGATCGATGTTACTGCAGAAGCATTTACTGATAAAGCAGAAATAAGCAACAGAACCGAAATGGCACTTCTTAAAAAACAACAACAATTGTTGAGTTTTCAAAAAAAGGCATACCAAGCCGAATATTATCCCTCGCTTTCATTAAGCGCAAATTATGGATACCAAGGTTTAGGAAAAGAATTTCCATGGTTTGCCAAACCGATAGATAATGTATACTGGACCGACTTCTCCTCGATTGGTTTGAATTTACACATTCCGCTTTTTAGTGGTTTCGGAACTCGTTCAAAAGTGCGTCAAGCCGAAGTTAGTCTGAAAAAAATTGAAGAGGATATTAAAGACACAGAGCTTGCATTAAACTATGGTTTCGAAAATGCTAAAACACAAATGAACAATAGCATTGTCAACATCAACACACAAAAAGAAAATGCCGCGTTAGCAAAATCTGTTTTAGAAAACACAAAGAACAATTACGTAAATGGTTTGGCTTCGCTAACCGAGTTATTGGATGCTGAAAATGCGCTTTCTGAGGCACAAAACAATTATACTACAGCACAATTAGAATATAAATTAGCTGAAATACAGATAATCAAATCAAAAGGAGAATTAAAAAATCTAGCAAAATAACACCTATGAACAAGAAAATAATCACCGGAGTAATCGTATTAGCCTCATTAGGTTTAATCGGATTTATATTAAGCAAGAACAAAGAAAAAAACGAAGCAAAAACTGCTGTTGTAGCCGAAAATAACGCTACTGTAGTAGTTAAAGTGGATACGGTTAAAACCGAAACCGTAAATCAAGACTTCATTGCTAACGGAACCTTTGCACCTTCACAAGAATTAAACTTCGCTGCAGAAAAATCAGGAAAAGTAATTCGCGTTTTGGTTAAAGAAGGAGATCGTGTAAGTGCGGGACAAACACTTGCAATTGTTCGTGGCGATGTTATTAATGTAGAAGCACAAACTGCTAATGCAAATTATCAGAATGCATTAAACGATTACAATCGATTTGAAAGCGCATACAAAACAGGTGGTGTTACAAAACAACAATTGGACCAAGCTCGAATTAATATGGTTAATGCAAAATCAAGATTAACTCAGGCTAACATTAGCGTAGGTGATACTCATATTAAAGCTCCATTTAGCGGAATCATCAACAAAAAATACATTGAAGTTGGAACTATCTTAAGCGGAATGCCGCCAACTCAAATGTTTGAAATTGTTAACGTAAGCAAGTTAAAATTAAATGTAACTGTAAATGAAAATCAGGTTAGCAGTTTAAAAGTTGGAAATCCTGTTAAAGTAAACGCCACGGTTTTTCCTGATAAAACTTTTAACGGAAAAATCACTTTCATCGCTCCTAAAGCCGATTCGAGCTTAAACTTTGCCGTTGAAATTGAAATTGAAAACAATGCGAATGGCGACCTGAAAGCAGGTATGTACGGTAGTGCAACTTTTGTACCTACTACTACAGATAAAACACCATTAATGATTGTACCTAGAAATGCTTTTGTTGGAAGTGTAAGTGCGAACGAAATTTTTATTGTTAACAAAGACGGTTTGGCTTCAATGAAAAAAGTTACTGCAGGAAGAATTTTTGGTGAGAAAGTAGAAATTTTAAACGGACTCTCAAATGGCGATATTGTTGTAACCAGCGGACAAATCAATTTAACAGAAGGATCTAAAGTTACCGTTATTAAATAATTGAGAAACAAGCATAAAGAGTAAAAACTAAAGTCGACAATTCATACCGACTAAGCTCTTGGTTGCATCTCTTTTAAACTAAAAAAATATATGAAATTAGCAGAAATATCCATAAAACGTCCGTCGCTTGTAGTCGTGCTCTTTACGATTTTAACATTAGGAGGTTTGTTCAGTTACAGCCTTTTAGGATACGAATTGATTCCTAAATTCGAGCAAAATGTAATTAGTATAGCTACGGTTTATCCGGGTGCTTCTCCTGGAGAAGTTGAAAACACGGTAACGAAAAAAATTGAAGATGCAATTTCTTCAATGGAAAACATTAAAAAGATTGAATCAAAATCGTACGAAAGTTTATCGACTATTGCGGTTCAACTTACCAGTAATGCCGATGCCGATGTTGCTCTAAATGATGCGCAACGTAAAGTAAATGCAGTACTAGGTGATTTACCCGACGATGTAAAACAACCTTCACTTAGCAAATTTTCATTAAGCGATTTGCCAATCATGACCATTGGAGCTAACGCAAAAATGGACGAAGTAGCTTTTTACGATTTAATCGATAAAAAAATCAAACCTATATTATCTCGTGTAAATGGGGTTGCGCAAATAAATTTAGTTGGTGGTGCCGAAAGAGAAATTCAGGTTAATTTGGATGCCGACAAAATGAAAGGATACGGATTGGCTGTTCCTCAGGTACAACAAGCCGTTTTAGCTTCCAATTTAGATTTCCCAACAGGAAATATTCAAACACGAGACCAAAAAATATTAATCCGTTTAGCTGGTAAATACAAAACAGTTGAAGAACTAAGAAACCTTGTTGTTTCAAGCATGAACGGATCGCAAATTCGCCTTGGTGATATTGCCGATGTTCAAGATGCGCAAAAAACAGTTGAAAAAATTGCTCGTGTTGATCAAAAAAATGCTATCATACTTCAAATCATTAAGCAGTCTGATGCCAATGCTGTAGAAGTTAGTGAGCATGTTCAAGCTTTATTAGGACAATTAAAAACCGACTATGCCAAAGACCATTTAGAATTAAATATTGCGAACGACAGTTCTGTATTTACCTTACAAGCTGCCGATTCTGTAATTCACGATTTAATTTTAGCAGTATTATTGGTTGCCTTGGTAATGCTTTTCTTCTTACACAGTGTTCGTAACTCATTAATTGTAATGGTTTCCATTCCGGCTTCCTTAATTGCAACCTTTATCGGATTTGTAGTTATGGGATATACCTTAAACTTGATGAGTTTATTAGGACTATCGCTTGTTGTAGGTATTTTGGTGGACGACGCCATTGTAGTACTCGAAAACATCTATAGGCACATGGAAATGGGTAAAAATAGAGTTCGAGCTGCATACGATGCAACTGCTGAAATTGGCGGAACAGTAACTTCGATTACTTTGGTGATTGTAGTGGTATTCCTTCCAATTGCTATGAGTACTGGTTTGGTTTCTAACATCATTACTCAGTTTTGTGTAACCGTAGTTATTTCAACATTATTATCCTTATTATCTTCCTTTACCATTGTTCCTTGGTTATCTTCCCGTTTTGGAAAACTAGAACATATTGAAGGCAAGAATTTATTTGGCCGAATCATTTTAGGTTTCGAAGCACAATTAACCAAATTCACCAATTTTATTAGCGGATTATTAGAATGGGCATTAGCTACTACATTACGAAAAATAGCAATCATTATTAGTGTTACTGTTTTATTCTTTGCCGTACCAATGATTATGATGGGTGGCGGCTTTGTTGGAGGGGAATTCTTTGCTCGTTCTGATGCAGGTGAATTTTTAGTTCAGATAGAAATGCCAAAAGATGCTTCGTTAGAACAAACTAACTTCATGACTCAAAAAGCAGAAGCTTTTCTAAAGAAACAAGAAGATGTTACCAGTTTAATCACAACAGTAGGACAAACTTCTGAAGGATTTTCTGGAACACAAGCTACAGCGTACAAGTCTGAAATTCGTGTAAAAATGGTAGATCAAGACCAACGTGAAGATGACTCGTATGTATATGCCGCGAAAATAAAACGCATGCTTCAGAAAGAATTGGTAGGCGCAAAAATCAAAACGGTTGGCATGAGTATTATGGGTACTGCCGAAGAAGCTCCTCTAGCTTTAGTTGTAACCGGAACTAGTCTTGACAGCGCTATGGTGTTTGCCAAAGCAGCGGAAAAAGAATTATATACTGTTCCGGGAGCATCCGAAATTCGCTTATCGGTTGAAACTGGAAATCCGGAAATCAACGTTCAGGTGGATCGTGATAAAATGGCAGCGCTTGGATTAAACCTGCAAACCGTTGGTATGACTATGCAAACGGCATTTAGCGGAAACACCGACAGTAAATTTAGAGCAGGAGAATACGAATACGATATCAATTTAAAATATAACGATTTCAATCGTAAAAACATAGATGATGTTAACAACCTTACCTTTGTTAATGCAATGGGGCAACAAATCAAACTGTCGCAATTTGCTTCAGTAAAAGAAGGTTCAGGCCCAAGTCAGTTAGAACGTCGTGACCGTACAGCATCGGTAACCATTAAAGCGCAAACCGTTGGTCGTCCTGGTGGTAGTGTGGCTGCAGATTGGCAAACTAAATTTGAAAAAATTCGCAAACCAACCGGTGTAAACTACATTTGGGGTGGTGATATGGAAAATCAAACAGAAGGTTTTGGTACTTTAGGTTTTGCTTTATTAGCCGCTATCGTATTGGTTTACTTAGTAATGGTTGCATTATACGATAGTTATATTCATCCGCTGGTTGTATTGTTTTCCGTACCATTGTCTTTAATCGGTGCAATGTTAATTCTTGGTTTAACAAACAATTCCTTAAACATCTTTACAATTTTAGGAATCATCATGCTAATTGGATTGGTATGTAAAAATGCGATTATGCTAGTTGACTTTACCAACCAACGTAGAGCTGCAGGAGAAACCATCCACGACGCATTAATACAAGCAAACCATGCGCGTTTACGCCCAATTTTAATGACCACTATTGCCATGGTTTTCGGTATGTTACCAATTGCCTTAGCTTCAGGCGCAGGTGCAGAATGGAAAAACGGTTTAGCATGGGTAATTATTGGAGGATTAATCTCTTCTTTATTCTTAACCTTGGTGGTAGTACCTGTTATCTATGATGTTATGGATCGCATCGTACACAAATTCACCAAAGGCGAAACCAAAGATTACAGTGCATTAATGGTAGAAGACTATGTTCCTAACGAAATTAGTGAAGATGGTTTTACACCTTCTCATAAAATGTAATTGATTAATTTAATTTGTTGAAGAGCCGCTACAGTGATGTAGCGGTTTTTTATTAATAGTAAAAGAAGGTTTCTAAAAACAAGAATGGCTGTCACTACTCTGTAACAGCCATTCCTCTTTAAAAACGGTGGTTTTAAATCCTACAAACAGATGCAATCTTTTCTCGAAAGCAGACCGTGATTAATTTCTGTTTGCCAACCCGTCTTTAGACCACTTCTTAACATCAGCGATTTTACTTTTAGTATAATCTACCTCTGCTAAAGTTGCGTTATTCCAAAAAAACCATTTTCCGGTTTTTAATCCGTCTGTATATTCTCCAATAGATTGTTTTGAACCATCTTCGTTAAATGCAATCCATTTTCCATGTAACTTTCCATCTTTATAAAAGCCTTCTTGCTTCACTTGTCCATTATCATAGAAGTACGTAGCCTTAACTGTTTTTCCAACTATCTCGTACTTAGGCTCAATGTTTTGTGCGAACAACATTCCCGAAAACATCAATAATCCTGCAATTAGACTCTTTTTCATAGCATTTTTGTTTAATAGGTTAACAATTATATAACGAAGTTACAAATTATTTTACATTCACAAAACTTTTACTTAACAATTTGGTAACATTGATGTAAAACTTAACACAGTCAAGTATTTTCCTACAGTTAAAAATTCACATTTAAAAAGGCTAATCTGCATTTTAAAGTCAAAAAATAAAACTTAAATTTGTGCAAATTTTTTAAGGATGTACAGAAGTCATACTTGCGGAGAATTAAATGCTTCGCACATTAATAAAGAAGTTACATTATCCGGTTGGGTACAAAAAAGTAGAGATAAAGGATTTATGATTTGGGTTGATTTACGTGATCGCTACGGAATTACCCAATTAATATTTGACGAAAGCCGAACAGATAAAACAGTTTTCGAATTGGCCAAAACTCTTGGTCGTGAATTTGTCATTCAAATTAAAGGAACTGTAATCGAGCGTGAATCGAAAAATGCCAACATGGCAACTGGAGATATTGAAATCCTAGTTTCAGAATTAACCGTATTGAACACAGCCATTACCCCACCTTTCACTATTGAAGATGATACTGACGGTGGAGAAGACATCCGAATGAAATACCGTTATTTGGACATTCGAAGAAATCCAGTACGTAATAGCTTATTGTTCCGCCATAAAGTAGCACAAGAAGTTCGTAATTATCTTTCTGCTCAAGATTTCTGTGAAGTAGAAACACCTTATTTAATTAAATCTACTCCAGAAGGAGCTAGAGACTTTGTCGTGCCTTCACGCATGAATCCAGGACAATTTTATGCTTTACCACAATCGCCGCAAACGTTCAAGCAATTGCTAATGGTAGGCGGTATGGATAAATATTTTCAAATTGTAAAATGTTTCCGTGATGAAGATTTACGTGCAGACCGTCAGCCGGAATTCACACAAATCGATTGCGAAATGGCTTTTGTGGAGCAAGAAGATATTTTAAATGTATTTGAAGGTTTAACAAGACACTTATTAAAAAAATTAAAAGGTATAGACGTAGATAAATTCCCAAGAATGACCTACGAACATGCTATGAAAACCTACGGTAACGACAAACCAGATATTCGTTTCGGAATGGAATTTGGCGAATTAAACACCGTAGCACAACATAAAGAATTTGGAGTTTTCAATGCTGCTGAATTAGTTGTTGGAATAGCAGTACCTGGCGGTGCATCGTACACGAGAAAAGAAATTGACGCTTTAATTGACTGGGTAAAACGACCACAAGTTGGAGCTTCGGGCATGGTGTACTGTAAATACGAAGCCGACGGCAGCTTAAAATCTTCTGTAGATAAATTCTACGATCAAGAGGATTTGAAAAAATGGGCTGAAATTACAGGCGCTAAACAAGGAGATATCATTTTTGTATTATCAGGACCAGCAAACAAAACAAGAGCTCAGTTAAGCGCTCTTCGCATGGAAGTTGCTACCCGATTAGGATTACGCAAACCTGAAGAATTTGCCCCGTTATGGGTTGTTGATTTCCCACTATTGGAATTTGACGAAGAAAGTGGTCGTTATCACGCAATGCACCATCCTTTCACCTCACCAAAACCGGAAGACATGCACTTATTAGCTACTAATCCCGGAGCTGTACGAGCAAATGCATACGATATGGTTTTAAACGGAAATGAAATTGGAGGCGGTTCTATTCGTATTCACGATAAAGAAACACAACAATTAATGTTTAAATATTTAGGGTTCACAGAAGAAGAAGCTAAAAATCAATTCGGATTTTTAATGGATGCTTTTCAATTTGGAGCACCACCACATGGCGGCTTAGCTTTTGGATTAGACCGCTTAGTAGCCATTTTAGGCGGACAAGAAACCATTCGTGATTTCATTGCATTCCCTAAAAACAACTCCGGAAGAGATGTAATGATTGATGCGCCTTCTGCCATCGACAACAAACAACTCGATGAACTTTTCATAAAATTAAATCTAAATTCATAAAGAAAAAGCGGCCAAATGGTCGCTTTTTTAATTTTGCAACAATTAATTGACTTTAATTTAAAATTTTCAATACTTCATACTTTTTTTTGAAATTTATTAGCAAAAACTTGTTTGTTACAGAAAAAAGTCTATCTTTGGTACATTATTAATTATTTTTTATTTAAGAATGCGCACAGGCAAAGTAAAATTTTTTATTGAATCTAAAGGATACGGATTCATTACAGACGATGAAACAGGAAATGACATTTTCGTTCACGCGACAGGTCTAAACGCCGAATCTTTAAGCGAAGGAACTCGTGTTTCATACGTTGAAGAAGAAGGAAGAAAAGGT
The DNA here is from genome assembly GCF_055521455.1 of Flavobacterium sp. IC2-16. Taxonomy (NCBI): domain Bacteria; kingdom Pseudomonadati; phylum Bacteroidota; class Flavobacteriia; order Flavobacteriales; family Flavobacteriaceae; genus Flavobacterium; species Flavobacterium sp. IC2-16. The sequence goes on from NZ_CM145480.1 coordinate 1,040,170, forward strand.
AAAGTAGCTGCTCAGGTAGCTGTTATCGAAGATTAATATATATTTTTGATTACCTAAGATCACAAACCGCTCAATGAGCGGTTTTTTTGTTTTACTACACAAACAAAACTTAAACATCAGTTAATTATTTGTAATTAGTCTAAATATGTTTTAACTTTATTCTTCTATAAAACGCCAAAATCATTAAAAAATTGCGTTGCGAATAAAGTTAAGGAATGTATATTTGTGAATTGATTTTCTTTTAAAGAATTTTTAACATGCAAACGAACCAAATCGACTACATTCCTATCATCATGCAGCTCCTTTTAGCTACTGGGTTTGTGGGAACTACGATCGTAATTTCGGGGTTATTAGGCCCTAAACGCCATTCTGCCAACAAAGACAAAAACTTCGAGTGTGGAATTGAATCTGTTGGAAATGCCCGCATTCCATTTTCTGTAAAATACTTTTTAGTAGCAATCTTATTTGTGCTTTTCGACGTTGAAGTTATATTCATGTACCCATGGGCTGTTAATTTCAAAGCAATGGGATGGATGGGATTAGCTAAAATGGGTATCTTCATGACACTTTTGGTAATTGGTTTTTACTATGTTATCAAGAAAAGAGGTTTAGAGTGGGAATAAAATATTAAAAAAATGAGCGATTCATCAAAATATACAACGGTTGAACCACCGGAAGGATATGCCGGAGAAGGTTTCTTTGCAACCAAATTAAGTGATGTTGTAGGTCTGGCTAGAGCTAATTCTTTGTGGCCCCTACCATTTGCAACGTCATGCTGCGGAATTGAATTCATGGCAACCATGGCATCTCACTACGATGTGGCACGTTTCGGATCGGAACGTATGAGTTTCTCACCACGTCAAGCAGATATGCTTTTGGTAATGGGAACAATTGCCAAAAAAATGGCGCCAATTTTACGTCAGGTTTACGAACAAATGTCTGAACCAAAATGGGTTATTGCTGTTGGAGCTTGTGCGTCTTCAGGAGGCGTTTTTGACACGTATTCTGTACTTCAAGGAATTGACAAAGTAATCCCTGTAGATGTATATGTGCCGGGATGCCCTCCTCGTCCTGAACAAATTCTTGACGGAATCATGCGCTTACAAGAAATCGTTAAAAACGAATCTGTTCGCCGTAGAGGATCAGACGAATATAAAGATTTATTAGGTTCTTATAACATCAAATAAAATGGCATTAGAAACCGCTGTAATACAAAATAAATTAATTGAAAACTTCGGATTACAAGTGTCCGATTTTGTTCAAATACACGATATCTTAACTTTTGAAGTAAATCCTGATTCAATCTTAGAGGTAATGAAATACCTAAAAGATGATTCTGTAATGCGCTTTAACTTTTTAACCGATGTTTGCGGAATTCATTATCCTGATTACGAAACCAGTCGCCAATTTGCAGTAGTATATCACATGCACAATTGGGTAGACAATGTTCGTATTCGAATCAAATGTTACCTAAACGGAGAAAATCCAGAAATTGATTCTGTAACCTCATTGTTTTTAGGCGCTAACTGGCAAGAAAGAGAAACGTATGATTTTTACGGAATTATCTTCAAAGGTCATCCACAATTGAAACGAATTCTAAACATGGATGAAATGACCGTTTTCCCGATGCGAAAAGAATTCCCATTGGAAGATGGAGGAAGAACCGATAAAGACGATCGTTTCTTCGGAAGAACGAAACAAAATTGCTAATAATAACCTGAAATAAAAACCCAAATGTCAGATCTATTATTAACGCCGGAGAATCGATTCGCTAAAGAAATCGAAAAAAGAAGAAACGAAGACGGAAGTGAACTTTCTGTTTTAAATCTTGGTCCAACCCACCCGGCTACACACGGTATTTTCCAAAATATTCTTTTAATGGATGGTGAGCGTATCATCGATGGAGAAGGAACGGTTGGATATATTCACCGTGCGTTTGAAAAAATTGCTGAAAACCGACCATTCTATCAAATCACAGTATTAACAGATCGTATGAACTACTGTTCTGCACCTATTAATAATATGTGTTGGTGGATGACTTTGGAAAAGGCTTTAGGTATTGAAGTGCCAAAACGTGTTCAATACATGCGAGTAATCGTAATGGAATTAGCACGTATTGCCGATCATATCATCTGTAATTCAGTATTAGGAGTTGACACCGGTGCTTTAACCGGATTCTTATACGTTTTCCAATTCCGTGAAAAAATATATGAAATCTACGAAGAAATTTGTGGTGCTCGTTTAACTACAAACATGGGTCGTATTGGTGGTTTCGAGAGAGACTGGAGCCCAGCTGTTTGGAAAAAAATTGACGCTTTTTTAGAAGAATTCCCTCCAATTTGGCAAGAATTTGAAAATCTTTTGACAAGAAACCGAATCTTCATGGATCGTACCATTAATGTAGGTCCGATTTCTGCCGAAAAAGCAATAAGCTATGGATTTACAGGTCCAAATTTACGTGCTGCAGGTATTGATTATGATGTTCGTATTGCACAACCTTATTCATCTTACGAAGATTTCGAATTTAATATCCCAGTAGGTCAATCAGGTGACACCTACGATCGTTTTTGTGTTAGAAATGCCGAGGTATGGGAAAGTTTAAGTATCATCAAACAAGCTTTGGCTAAACTACCAGAAGGTCCTTTCCATGCCGATGTTCCTGAATACTACCTACCTCCGAAGGAAGATGTATATTCTACAATGGAATCGTTAATCTGGCACTTTAAAATCGTAATGGGTGAAGTACCTGTACCTTTAACCGAAGTGTATCACGCAGTTGAAGGCGGTAACGGTGAATTAGGTTTTTATTTAATCACCGACGGAAGTAGAACCCCATACAGACTTCATTTTAGAAGACCTTGTTTTATATATTATCAAGCATTTAACGACATGGTACGCGGACAAATGTTATCAGATGCCATTGCAACACTATCAAGTTTAAATGTTATTGCTGGAGAACTAGACGCTTAATGATTATGGAAAAATATATCTACAAACAGGATATCAATATCACTCCCGAATTAATGGCTCGCATCAACGAATTGCTAAGTCATTATCCTGAAGACAAAAAGAAATCTGCCTTGTTACCCGTTTTACATGAAGTACAAGATGCTCATGACAATTGGTTGAGTTACGAACTACAAGATAAGGTAGCAGAAATATTAAACATCCTCCCAATTGAAGTGTACGAAGTAGTTTCTTTTTACACTATGTTCAACCAAAAACCAATTGGAAAATATATGTTCGAATTTTGCAGAACTTCGTGTTGTGCAACTCGTGGTGTAGAAGATTTAATGGATTATACTTGTAATAAATTAGGAATTAAAGAAGGCGAAACCACTGTCGATGGCATGTTCACCGTAGTTGGTGTTGAATGTCTAGGAGCTTGTGGATACGCCCCTATGATGCAAGTTGGTGATTTCTATCACGAGAATCTAAATCAAGAAAAAGTAGATCAGTTAATCTCCGATTGTAGAGCTGGTAAAATAACATTACACGATAAGTAATACCATGGGAAGAAAGATATTATTAGACAAGATAAATATTCCGGGTATCAAAACCTATGAAGTTTACCGTCAAAATGGTGGTTATGCTTCTGTGGAAAAAGCATTGAAACAAATGACCCCGGACGAAGTTACCGAAGAAGTAAAAACTTCTGGGTTACGTGGTCGTGGAGGAGCTGGTTTCCCAACTGGACTTAAATGGAGTTTCATCGATAAAAAATCCGGAAAACCAAGACATCTAGTTTGTAACGCTGACGAATCTGAACCAGGTACGTTTAAAGATCGTTACTTAATGGAATACATCCCTCACTTATTAATCGAAGGAATGATTACTTCAAGTTATGCTTTAGAGGCAAACTTGTCGTATATCTATATCCGTGGGGAATATATGTGGGTATATAAAATATTAGAAAGAGCCATCAAAGAAGCCTACGCTGCAGGTTGGTTAGGAAAAAATATTTTAGGAACTGGATATAATTTAGACCTTCATGTTCATTGTGGTGCAGGAGCTTACATATGTGGTGAAGAAACAGCACTAATTGAATCTTTAGAAGGTAAAAGAGGAAACCCAAGAATCAAACCGCCTTTCCCGGCAGTTAGTGGTTTATGGGCAAATCCTACTGTAGTTAACAATGTTGAATCTATTGCAGCAGTGCCTTGGATTGTTCTTAACTCCGGTGAAGAATATACAAAAATTGGAATTGGCCGTTCTACTGGAACAAAGCTAATTTCAGCATCTGGACACATTAAAAATCCAGGAGTTTATGAAATCGAATTAGGTTTATCGGTAGATGAATTCATGAATTCTGATGAATATTTAGGAGGAATGTTAAACGACAGACCTTTAAAGGCTTTAGTTCCTGGAGGTTCTTCCGTGCCTATTCTTCCAGCGAATTTGATTTTCAAAACCGCTAATGGTGAAGACCGTTTGATGACCTACGAATCCTTATCCGATGGTGGTTTCGCTACAGGTTCCATGTTAGGTTCCGGAGGTTTCATTGTGTATAACGACACTACTTGTATTGTTCGTAACACTTGGAATTTCTCTCGCTTCTACCACCATGAATCATGTGGGCAATGTACGCCTTGCCGTGAAGGAACTGGTTGGTTAGAAAAAATATTACACCGTATCGAAAACGGTCACGGCCGTGAAGAAGATATTGAACTGTTATGGAGCATTCAAAGCAAAATTGAAGGAAACACGATTTGTCCTTTAGGTGATGCGGCTTCTTGGCCTGTTGCTGCAGCAATCCGTCACTTCAGAGAAGAATTTGAATATCATGTACGCTTCCCAGAAAAAGTAAAAAATAGAGATCACTTTGTGCACGAACCTTTTGAAAAAGTACGTCACTTAGTTGGAAAAACAATAGTATAAGTAAAGTAAAAAGGGATAAGGAATAAGGGTAAAGTAAACACCCCTTTGACCTTACACTTGAAACAATAGAATATGAAAGTAACAATAGACGGTCAGGAAATACACGTAGAACCGGGGACAACAATCCTTCAGGCTGCGCGAATGATTGGAGGCGAGTCCGTACCGCCGGCGATGTGCTACTATTCCAAATTAAAAGGAAGTGGTGGTAAATGTCGTTGTTGTTTGGTGGAAGTATCTAAAGGTAGCGATGCCAACCCTACTCCTATGCCTAAATTGGTAGCCTCATGTGTTACCGGTGTAATGGACGGCATGGAAGTAAATAGTAAAAATTCAGCTCGTGTGGAAGAAGCAAGGAAATCGGTTACCGAATTCTTATTAATCAACCACCCGTTAGATTGCCCGGTGTGTGATCAGGCTGGAGAATGTGATTTACAAAACTTAAGTTTCCAACACGGAAAATCGGAAACTCGATTCATTGAAGAAAAAAGAACTTTTGAGCCGGAAGATATCGGTCCTAATATTCAGTTGCACATGAACCGTTGTATTTTATGTCAACGTTGTGTGTTAGCGGCAGACCAATTAACCGATAAGCGAATTCATGGTGTAATCAGCCGTGGAGATCATGCTCAAATTTCTACTTGCTTATCCAATGCAATCGATAATGAATTTTCAGGAAATGTTATCGATGTTTGTCCAGTTGGTGCCTTAACCGATAAAACGTTCCGATTCAAATCGAGAGTTTGGTTCAACAAACCATACAACGCTCATAGAAATTGTGACAAATGCTGTGGAAAAACTACGGTTTGGATGTTCGGAAATGAAATTCAACGTGTTACAGCTCGTAAAGACGAATACCACGAAGTAGAAGAATTTATTTGTAACACTTGTCGTTTTGACAAGAAAGATGTTAATGACTGGGTAATTGAAGGACCTCGAAAATTCGAGAAATTCTCGGTTATCAATAGAAATAACTATGCGCTTCACGCTCCAAAAGTGGAAATCAATACCGAGAAATTTATTTTAGAAGGTCGTGAGCAAGATCAGATACGTATCAGTATGGTGGATGTTCCTGAAAAAAATAATGGTAATTCAAATTCTTAAAACATGGACAGTGCAATTATCATAGAAAAAGGAATTTTCATTCTAGCAATTTTCGCAGTAACCATGTTTATGGCGATGTATTCTACACTTGCAGAACGTAAAATCGCAGCTTGGTTACAAGACCGTATTGGTCCAAACCGTGCTGGTAAAGGTGGAATTTTACAACCTTTGGCCGATGGATTGAAACTTTTCGCTAAAGAAGAGTTCATGCCAAGTACTCAAAACACGTTCTTATTCGTTTTAGGACCGGCTATTTCCATGTCGATGGCACTAATGACTAGTGCTGTTATTCCTTGGGGAGACAAATTGGAAATTGCAGGAAGAACAGTAATCTTACAAGCAACCGATATCGATGTAGCGATGTTATACATCTTCGCAGTATTATCTGTAGGTGTTTATGGCATCATGATTGGAGGTTGGGCTTCTAATAATAAATTCTCCTTAATGAGTGCTATGCGTGCTTCTTCCCAAATGATTTCATACGAAGTTGCCATGGGATTAGCCATCATTGCATTAATTATGGCAACCGGTACTTTGAGTGTGCGTGAAATCGCTGCACAACAGTCTGGTTTTTGGAACGACGGATGGTTTACATGGAACGTGTTTAAACACCCAATAAGCTTTTTAATTTTCTTAGTATGTTCGTTTGCCGAAACCAACAGAACACCATTCGATTTAGCAGAATGTGAGGCTGAGTTAATTGGAGGTCACCACACTGAGTATTCTTCCATGAAAATGGGATTCTATTTGTTTGGTGAATATGCTGCAATGTTTATCTCATCTGCTATCTTATCTATCTTATATTTCGGAGCCTATAACTACCCTGGATTTAATTGGGTTGTAGAAAATTGGGGTGTAAACGCTGCAAACATTTTAGGAATTATTGCTTTGTTTACCAAAATTTGTTTCTTCATCTTCTTCTATATGTGGATTCGCTGGACTATCCCGCGTTTCCGTTACGATCAGTTGATGAATTTAGGATGGAAAATGTTGATTCCGCTAGCTATTGCTAACATTGTTATTACGGGATTGGTTATTGTACTAACCCAATAAATTGGAAAAGAAATGTCATTAGATACTATTTCATTATCAGGAAAGAAAAAAGAGGTTTCCAACAAGAAGATGACCTTCTGGGAAAGCCTTTATCTAGTTGCTATCTTTAAAGGATTGATGATTACAATTCGTCATCTTTTCAAAAGAAAAGTAACCATAAAATATCCGGAACAAAAACGCGAATTAAGCCCGGTATACCGTGGTCAACACATGTTAAAACGCGATGAGTTTGGTAGAGAAAACTGTACGGCTTGTGGTATGTGTGCTGTTGCTTGTCCAGCAGAAGCCATTACTATGAAAGCTGCAGAAAGAAAACCAGATGAAAAATTATTGTACCGCGAAGAAAAATATGCAGAAATCTACGAAATCAACATGTTGCGTTGTATTTTCTGTGGTTTATGTGAAGAAGCTTGTCCAAAAGACGCCATTTACTTAACCGAAACCAAAGTTATGGTGCCTTCTGCTAGTCATCGTGAGGACTTTATTTTTGGTAAAGATAAATTGGTTATGCCTTTAACGGAAGCTATGAAAAATCGTCAAAATCAGTTAAGTTAATTATGGGAATAGGAGAAATTATTTTTTACGCTTTAGCCACTATTACACTTGGAACTGCTCTATTGACAATCTTCAGTAGAAATCCAATTCACAGTGCTTTGTCATTGGTAGTTTGTTTCTTTTCAATTGCCGGACATTATTTATTATTGAACGCTCAGTTTTTAGCCATCGTACATATCATTGTTTACTCGGGTGCTATCATGATTTTGATGTTGTTTACCATCATGTTAATGAATCTGAATAAAGAAGATGAATCACACAAACCTCTAGCTGCAAAATTAGCGGCTACGATAGCGTTTTGCTTGGTTGGTTTAGTTTTACTGGCTGGTTTATTAAGAACCAAACCGGTAGTAGAAAGCTATTATTATTCTGGCAAAGATTTCCAATCGATTAAAGTACTTGGTCAGGTTTTACTGGATCAATATATGGTTCCTTTCGAATTTGCTTCCGTATTGTTATTGGTTGCCATGATTGGAGCGGTGTTAATTTCAAAAAAAGATAAAGAAAAAAGCCTAAAATAATATGGAAACAATTTTAAGAGAAATCGGAGTAGAAACCTACTTGTATCTATCTGCCTTATTATTCAGCATAGGCGTTTTCGGAATTCTATTACGAAGAAATGCCATTGTGATGTTTATGTCAATTGAAATTATGTTGAATGCAGTAAACATGATGTTGGTGGCTTTTTCAACATACCACCAAGATGCAGACGGTCAAGTATTTGTATTTTTCTCTATGGCCGTTGCTGCAGCAGAAGTTGCCGTTGGTTTAGCGATTTTGGTTTCAATTTTTAGAAATCACGGATCGGTTGATATTGATAATTTAAAGAATTTAAAAGGATAATCCCGAATGGAGACAAGTTTAGTTTTACTCTTATTACTGGCCCCTTTTGTTGGGTTTTTATCTAATATTTTTATAGGAAAACAATTCGGAAGAACTGGTTCTGGTGTTTTAGGCACTATAGCTGTTGTTGTTTCTTTTATTGCAACAACTGTTTTCTTCTTACAAGTAAACGAATCCAAACAAGCCATCCACATTCATTTGTTCGATTGGATTGTTATGGGAAAATTTAACATTGGTTTTGACTTTCTATTGGATCAGCTTTCCCTGCTTTGGTTGATGTTCGTTACGGGAATTGGATCGTTAATTCACATCTATTCCATAAGCTATATGCACGATGATGAAAACATGCATAAATTTTTCGCTTATCTAAATCTATTCATCTTCTTCATGATTACGCTTGTAATAGGCAGTAACTTATTGATTATGTTTATTGGTTGGGAAGGTGTTGGATTGTGTTCGTACTTGCTAATCGGATTCTGGTATAAAAACCAAGACTATAATGATGCGGCAAAAAAAGCCTTCATCATGAACCGTATTGGAGATTTAGGTTTCTTAATTGGTATTTTCATCATTGGTTATTTGTTCAACACGCTTGACTTTGTCACGCTAAAAGAAGCGATTTTAGCCGGTAAAGGTACCACAGACCTAGCTCTTATTGGAACAGCTACCCTATGTTTATTCATCGGTGCTTCGGGTAAATCGGCACAAATTCCGTTATATACTTGGTTACCTGATGCGATGGCGGGGCCTACTCCGGTTTCGGCATTAATTCACGCCGCAACCATGGTTACTGCAGGTATCTTTATGATTACGCGTCTGAATTTCTTATTCGATTTAACGCCAAATGTTCAAATGATTATTGCTGTAGTTGGCGCTATTACTTCATTAGTAGCAGCGACTATTGGTTTGGTTCAAAACGATATTAAAAAAGTATTGGCATATTCTACAGTATCGCAACTCGGCTTAATGTTCTTAGCCTTAGGATTAGGAGCTTATGAAGTTGCTGTTTTTCATGTAATCACACATGCTTTCTTTAAAGCGTGTTTGTTCTTAGGGTCGGGTTCGGTTATTCATGCCCTCCACGGAGAACAAGACATGAGAAGAATGGGTGGTTTAAAAGGTGTTATGAAAATTACTTTTGTAACGTTCTTGATTGCTACGCTGGCAATTTCGGGAATTCCTCCTTTTGCTGGTTTCTTCTCTAAAGATGAGATTTTGATGACGGCTTTCCATCATAATAAAGCTTTATGGCTTATTGCTGCAGTAGCTTCAATTATGACAGCGTTTTATATGTTCCGTTTATTATACCTTACATTCTTCAAAGATTTCAGAGGTACAGAAGAACAAAAACATCATTTACATGAAAGCCCAGGTTTAATTACCTTTCCATTAATCGTACTTGGAATTCTTTCCGCTGTTGGTGGTGCATTGAGCTTACCTGGAAACAGCTGGTTAAACACCTATCTTCAACCTATTTTCGCACATAAAGCACATGCAGAACATCATTTAGACGGAACTGCTTATATGTTAATGGGACTAGCAGTTGTTGGTGCATTGGTTGGAATTGGTATAGCTTATATGATGTATATCAAAAAAGCTGAAGTTCCAGCAGAAGATGATCAAATCACAGGCTTTGCTAATGTGGCATATCATAAATTTTATGTTGATGAAATTTATAGTGCTATCATTGTGAAACCGATATATGCTCTTTCAAAATTTTCAAGAGATTATATAGAAAAGGGCATTTCAAGTCTTGTCTTTGGTATTGGAGATGTGGCAAACGGCTTGTCATTACAAGGTAAAAAATTACAGAACGGGAATATTGGTTTCTATTTATTTGCTTTTGTATTTGGACTTTGTTCGATAGTGTATTATTTATTCTTTGTTCGATAATCTATTTAAAAATGGACGTAACTATATTACTCATTCTACTATTCATTGGTGCTTTAGCAACGTATTTTTCAGGAAATGCCATTGCTTCGAAAGTGGCGCTATTTTTCAGTTTAGCCGCTTTAGCTACATCGTTATTCATTTTAAATCAGTTTTATCAAGGAATTGACTGTAGCTTTTCTGCACAATGGATTAAAAATCCTAATGTATTATTTGCCTTAAAAGCAGACGGTTTGTCTTTAGCAATGGTTCTTTTAACCACTGCCCTGACACCTTTGATTATACTTTCCTCATTTTGCAACAACTTTAGTAATGCAAAAAATTTCTATGCTTTAGTATTGTTTATGGCTTTTGCAATGACCGGTACCTTTTTAGCATCAGACGGATTTGTATATTATATTTTCTGGGAACTTTCATTAATTCCTATTTATTTTATTGCCTTATTATGGGGGAATGGAGATGCCGAAGAGCGTAAAAAAGCGGTAATTAAATTTTTCATTTACACTTTTGCTGGTTCTTTATTTATGTTGGCTGCCTTCATCTATTTATACCAAAAAGCAGGTTGTTTTAAATGGGATGTTTTAGTAGGCTTGACATTAACTTCAACTGAAGAGTTTTGGATTTTCTTGGCTTTCTTCTTAGCTTATGCTATTAAAATTCCTTTGATCCCTTTCCATACATGGCAGGCAAACGTATACCAAAAAGCACCAACTGTTGGAACAATGCTTTTATCGGGTATTATGCTAAAAATGGGATTGTACTCGGTGATTCGTTGGCAATTGCCAATTGCACCAAACGCAGCAAAAGAACTTCAATACGTTATCATTGGCTTAAGTATTGCCGGAGTTGTATATGGTTCGATTGTTGCTTTGAAACAAAAAGATTTAAAGAAACTTCTAGCATATTCTTCCCTGGCTCACGTTGGGTTAATTGCAGCCGGATGTTATGTTTTAAATATGGATGGTTTACGCGGTGCAGTTCTACAAATGATTGCTCACGGATTTGTAATCGTTGGATTGTTCTTTGCTGCTGAAGTGATTTACAGACGTTACGAAACAAGAACCATAAGTGAAATGGGAGGTATTCGTCAGCAAACTCCAAAATTCGCCTCTATGTTTATGATTTTGGTATTAGCTTCTGTAGCCTTACCAGGAACGTTTAACTTCATTGGAGAATTTACCGTTTTATATAGCTTATTTACAGAAAACATGTGGTTCGCCATTATTGGTGGAACAACAATTATATTAGGTGCGTTTTATATGTTACGCATGTTCCAACATGTTATGTTAGGAGAAACAAATACAAAGATATTCGCAGACGTTAAAACTTCAGAGAGTATTGTTTTTGTTTTAATCATTGGATTTTTATTGTTCTTCGGATTATATCCGAAACCAATTATCGAATTGATAACCCCTAGCATACAAGAAATTTTAGTTCACATTAAATAAATTAGACCGCAGAATGAATACTTTAATAGCAATTGCAGTTTTAGGCGTTATCGTCCTTTTGGCTGAGATTTTCAACTTAAGAAAAGCCATTATTCCTGTTACATTAGCAGGTTTAATTGCCATTTTAGGTCTGACGGTAAACGATTTTGGTGTAAACGAAACTTACTACAACAACATGATACGTGTGAATAATTTCACTGTTATGTTTTCGAGTTTGTTTATTGTTCTTACATTTTTCCTTATAGCGTTAAGTCATAATTTCTATGAAGATCGTGCTTCAAAAATATCCGATTTTGTTTCTATAAAATTATTCCTTTTAGCAGGAGCGGTTTCTATGGTTTCTTTTGGAAATTTAGCAATGTTCTTCTTAGGGATTGAAGTATTATCCATTGCTTTATACATTTTAGCTGGAAGTGACCGCTTAAATGTTAAGAGTAACGAAGCGGGTATGAAATACTTCCTTATGGGTTCATTCGCTTCAGGAATTATTCTTTTTGGAATTGCACTTATCTACGGTGCAGTAGGTTCTTTTGACATGGATATGATTTATGAAGCTTCCAATTCGGCAACTACTGCCGACTGGTTTTATATTGGTGTTTCGATGATTACCGTAGGAATGTTGTTCAAGATTGCAACCGTTCCGTTCCATTTCTGGGCTCCAGATGTTTATGAAGGTGCACCGGCTCTAACTACTGCTACCATGAGTACGCTAGCTAAAGTTACTGCTATGGCGACTTTCTTTAAACTAAATATGGCTATGAATGGCAATATGAAATTCGAATATGAATTGGTTATTGTTATTGTTTCTATAGCTTCTATGACAGTAGGTAACATTATGGCCTTACGTCAAAACAATGTAAAAAGAATGTTGGCTTTCTCGGGAATTTCACATGCCGGATTTATGGTAATGGCATTATTGAATTTACAAAATGCAACCGGAAGTTTATATTATTATTCTGTTGCTTATGGCCTAGCCGGTATTGCAGCATTTACAGTAATCATGTATGTATGCCGAGGAAAAAACAATGAAGATATTGAAAACTTCAACGGTTTAGGAAAAAGAAATCCACTAATGGCGATGATACTTACAGCATCATTACTTTCTATGGCGGGTATCCCAATTTTCTCTGGATTCTTTGCTAAATTCTTCTTGTTGAATCAGGTATTACAAGCAGGTTGGTTAATTTTAGTAATTGCCGGTGTAATCAACTCAATGATTGCGGTTTACTATTATTTCAAAGTAATTAGTGCTATGTACACTAAAGAAGCAACAGAAGAAGTTACTCCAGTTCCATTCGCTTTTTATTTTGTGGCAGTTGCAGCCATGGCGTTAAACATTGCCATTGGTCTTTTCCCATCTGCCTTAATGGACTTATTCTAAAAGAAAAACACTTAAAATAGAAAAGGCTGTTCATAAATTTTGAACAGCCTTTTTTCTTTTCTCCGTACCTTTACACTATGTATGCTTTAGTTGATTGTAATAATTTTTACGCTTCCTGCGAGCGTGTTTTTCAACCTCAGTTTGTAGGGAAACCTATTGTGGTTTTATCCAACAATGACGGTTGCATCATTTCGCGCAGTGAAGAAGCTAAAGCACTTGGCATACCCATGGGTGCGCCGGAATTTAAAGTTCGGGAAGAACTAAAAAAAAATAATGTTATCGTCTTTTCGTCTAATTATACCTTATATGGTGATCTTAGCGGGCGCGTGATGACTATCTTACGGGATTTCACTCCAAATGTGGAAGACTACAGTATCGATGAAGCTTTTCTAAATTTCGAGGGTTTGAACATAACCGATTACCATGCCTACGGTTTACAAATTCGAAAACGGCTTTACAAATGGCTAGGACTACCGGTTTGTGTGGGTATTGCTCCTACCAAAACACTAGCAAAACTTGCAAATCGCATTGCTAAAAAATTCCCAGAAAAAACATTAGGTTCGCATGTCATCGATACCGACGAAAAACGAATCAAAGCTTTAAAATGGTCGAAAATAGAAGATGTTTGGGGTATCGGCTATCGCTTGTCGAAAAAAATGAAAGCCAAAAACATACACACAGCTTACGATTTTATTCAACCCGAAAATGAAGCGTGGATAAAAATGGTAATGGGAGTTTTAGGAAAACGCATGCTAAGCGAGCTCAAAGGCATTCCGGTTTTAGATTTGGAAACCCCTTTAGAAAACAAAAAAAGCATTGCCATTACCCGAAGTTTTAAAACCAAACTCACCCAGCTTCAGGATTTAAAAGAACGCGTTTCCACATTTGGAACAGTATGCGCCGAAAAACTGCGCAAACAAAATTCTTGTTGCTATTCCATAATTGTGTTTTTGGCAAAAGATCCTCACAAAACAACAGGCAGAACATATTACAGCCGAACAGAAACTCTGCCCTTTGCTACAAATTCTAATTTAACCATAAGTATGTTAGCTGTGGAAATGTTGGAGAAATTATATGAGCCCAATCAAAGTTATATGAAAGCTGGGGTGATTGTAACGCAAATTATTCCACAAAATCAAAAACAGTTTCATTTGTTTGAAGAAGAAAATCCGAAGCATCAGAAACTCATGGAAGCCATAGACAAATATCATTCAAAAATAGGGCAACGTAAAATTCGTTTAGGCAATCAGGATTTGCAACAAACCTGGATTATGAATCAAAATTTTCTATCTAAAAATTACACTACCAATATAAAAGACGTGATTACTGTAAAATGCTAACCGAAAAACCCAAAATAATTGTATTCCAAGCCGAAGAAAATAATTCTTCTGCTATTCCTTTTGTTAGCAGTGGTATTAAAGCAGGTTTTCCATCGCCAGCCGCAGATTTTGACGGAACTAAAATAAGTCTAGACACTATTGTAGTGAAACACAAAGAAGCCACATTTTATGCTAAAGCCAGTGGTAATTCAATGATTGGTGCTGGAATTGATGATGGAGACATCTTGGTAATTGACCGAAGTTTAGAACCCGCTCATAACAAAATTGCTGTTTGTTTCATTAATGGCGAATTTACCGTGAAACGAATTCAAATTGAAAAAGATTGCGTCTATCTTATTCCAGAAAATAAAGATTACGAGCCAATAAAAGTCACAGAAGACAACGAATTACTTATCTGGGGAATTGTTACACACGTTTTAAAAACCCTTTAAGCTGCTTCATCTGCATCGGCATCAATAGTAAGATTTCGAAATTTAGGTGAAACCACCGATGTAGTAACGACCACAACAATAGTCATAATCCCACCAAAAACTACTGCGGGTACAACACCCCCCATAATTTTGGATGTAAAACCACTTTCGAAAGCACCTAATTCATTCGAAGAACCTACAAAAATGGAATTTACAGAAGACACCCTCCCCCTCATATGATCAGGAGTATACATTTGAAGAATGGTTTGGCGAATAACAACCGAAATCCCATCGGTAACGCCACTTAAAAACAAGGCTACAACAGAAATCCAAAAATTAGTAGAAAGTCCAAATACAATAATACAAACCCCAAAACCAAAAACTGCAGCAAGTAACTTTTTACCCGCATTTTGATTTAAAGGCATAGATGTAGCAATTAACATCGTAATTAAACCGCCAACCGCTGGAGCAGCACGCAATATCCCGAATCCTTCCGAACCAACTTTCAAAATATCCTGTGCAAAAACAGGCAATAAAGCCACAGCTCCACCAAATAAAACAGCAAACATATCTAGTGAAATTGCATTCAGAATGGTTTTATGCTGAAATACAAAAGATATACCTTCCTTTAAACTTTTGGTTATAGGTTCCCCAATTTTGGGATTCAAAATGGGTTTAGGTTGAATTTGAAATAAAATAAACACGGCGATTAAAATACAACTTACAACAAAAACCATGGAATAAAATACTCCAATCCAGCCAATTGCAAAACCTGCTAAGGCCGGACCAAAAACAGCCGCAATTTGCCAAGTTGAACTACTCCACGCTGCAGCATTAGCATAGTTCTTCTTTTCTACTATTAATCCTAACAAACTGAATACAGACGGGATAATAAATGCTCTGATAAATCCGCCTAGAAAAACCAAGGCATAAATTCCGTAAAGCAAAACAGACTTCGAAAATGAAACTGAAATAGTTGGGTTGACCAACAAACACAATAACAAACTTATAATGGCTAATCCTGAAACACATTTAAGTAACATACCTCGTTTTTCATTCTGATCTACAATGTGACCGGCAAACAAAGCCATACTAATGGCTGGAATTACTTCCATCAAGCCAATCAAACCCAACGAAAACGGACTTTTTGTAATACTATATACTTCCCATTCAATTAACACAAACTGCATAGACCAAGCCAGTACAATAGCCAGTCGCATGAGAAGAAACCAACGAAACTCCTTTACTTTTAAAGAAGAAAACGGATCATTTTTACGCATTATCTTTAATATCTCTTAATCGCAATTGCAAGGAAACCGTTCCGTTCCATTCGTTTTCATCTACCGAGAAAACAGCCGCAAAAGCTTTTTTATTTTCGGTTAATTCTTTCTTATCAGCCAAGCCAAAACCAACAGCATTAAAACTATCGGAGTTGTTTTGTTTTACGTATAATTTTAAATGTTCTTCGTTACTCCCTATCTTCTTCCCATAACCACTATCTTTTAGATTATGGGCTAAAAAAACAGGTGACATATTCTCTGGACCAAAAGGTTCAAATTGCTTTAAAATGCGGAAGAATTTGGGCGTAATTTCATGTAACGCTAATTCGGCATCTATCGAAATTTCCGGAACTAACATATCCGGATGTATGGTTTGAGACACCACTTGTTCGAAAGCCTGTTTGAATTTCTCATAATTTCCCTCTTTCAAGGTCATTCCAGCCGCATACATATGTCCTCCAAATTGTTCTAAATATTCCGAACATGCTTCTAAAGCATTATATACATCAAAATTTTTAACAGACCGAGCCGAAGCAGCTAGTTTATCGCCGCTTTTGGTAAACACCAAGGTTGGTCGATAGTATGTTTCTGTTAAACGTGATGCTACAATCCCAATAACACCTTTATGCCAATCTTCTTTATACACTACAGTTGTCGAGCGATTTTCTTCATTGTTAGTAATAATCTGCTCTAGGGCTTCGGTTGTAATTTGTTTATCGAACTCCCGTCGATCTGCATTAAACGTTTCAATTTGTGCAGCAAAGGCAGAGGCTTGTTCTAAATTAAACTCCGTTAAAAGCTCGACTGCATAATTACCATGTTTGATACGTCCGGCAGCATTTATCCTCGGAGCAATCACAAAAACCACATCGGTAATAGATAAGGTTTGTCGTTTTAAGTTTTGAACTAAAGCCTTAATCCCCGGTCTGGGATTCGTATTAATTACTTCCAATCCAAATTTTGCCAATACGCGATTTTCTCCCGTAATCGGAACAATGTCCGCTGCAATAGCAGTGGCCACCAAATCAAGATAAGGTACTAAATCTTCAATCGTTTGATTCCGGTTTTGCGCCAAGGCCTGAATTAGTTTAAACCCGACCCCACACCCACACAATTCATCATAAGGATAACTGCAATCCTCTCTTTTGGGATCTAGTACCGCAACCGCATCGGGCAAGGTATCTCCTGGTCTATGGTGATCACATATAATGAAATCGATATTTTTAGACTTTGCGTATGCCACATGATTTATAGATTTTACACCACAATCTAACGCAATAATTAATGAAATACCATTGTCATCGGCAAAATCAATTCCTTGATACGAAACACCGTACCCTTCATTATAACGATCCGGAATATAGGTCGCAACATTAGGGTAAAAACTTCTTAAATACGACGATAGTAAGGAAACAGCCGTGGTACCATCTACATCATAATCACCAAAAACCAAAATCATTTCTTCGTTTTGAATGGCTTGTTCAATGCGTGCAACAGCCTTATCCATATCTTTCATTAAATACGGATCATGTAAATCTTCTAAAGAAGGGCGAAAAAAAGATTTGGCTTGTTCATATGTTTCAATACCGCGTTGCAATAAGAGTGTTGCTATAATGGCATCTACCTGAAGTGCGTCTTGTAAGGCTTGTATTTTTTCTTTTTCTGGCTTCGATTTTAAATTCCAACGCATAAACTAATTTTTAAAGGCTATAAAGTATTACTCCCTCAAAATTAAACTAAAAAATGTAAATTCTAGATGCAACTAAATAAATTATTCTATTTTTGAATTTCAACTCGTATAAAGACAAAAATGCAGATTCAAGGACAAATAGTAGACATTCAAAACAAACGAATTTACGCTGGAGAGCTTACCATAAAAGACGGAAAAATTGTTACCATCACAGAAAAAGAACATGATGTAAAAACATATATTTTACCCGGATTTATTGATGCGCATATTCATATTGAAAGCTCGATGTTGGTTCCTTCTGAATTTGCCAAATTAGCGGTTTTACACGGAACCGTAGGAACCATTTCCGATCCGCATGAAATTGCAAATGTTTTAGGAAAAGATGGGGTATACTATATGGTTGAAAACAGCAAACAAGTACCTCTTAAATTTCATTTTGGCGCTCCTTCGTGTGTACCGGCAACTTCTTTTGAAACTGCTGGGGCTGTTATTGATTCTGAAGGTATTAAAGAACTATTAGCTTCTCCAGATATCCATTATTTGGCCGAAATGATGAATTATCCAGGTGTGTTATTTGATGATGAAGAAGTACTAAAAAAAATAGCTTGGGCTAAACATTTCAAAAAACCCGTAGACGGACACGCTCCGGGATTACGCGGTGATGCGGTAAAAAAATATATTGCCGCTGGAATTTCTACAGATCATGAGTGTTTTACTTATGAAGAAGCCAAAGAAAAATTATCGCTGGGCATGAAAGTTATTATCCGTGAAGGAAGTGCCGCAAAAAACTTTGAAGCTTTAATCGACTTGTTACCGGAAAACTTCGAAAACATGATGTTTTGTTCCGACGACAAGCATCCGGACGACCTAATTGTTAGTCATATTAACGCGCTTTGTGCAAGAGCCGTTGCTAAAGGAATGGATATCTTTAAAGTGCTGCAAGTTGCATGTATAAACCCGGTCAAACATTACAACATGAATATCGGACTCTTGCAAGAAAACGATGCTGCCGATTTCATTGTAGTGGAAGACTTAACACATTTCAACGTGCTTCAAACCTACATCAACGGAACATTAGTTGCAGAAAATGGTGTTTCGTTTGTACCCGATATTACTTTTGAAACGCCTAACAATTTCAACACTTCAACTAAAAAGACAACGGATTTCAAGGCACAAAGTTCAGCTTCTAAAATACGCGTAATTGAAGCCTTAGAAGGTCAGTTGATTACCAACGAAATTCATCACCCTTCATGCATTCAAAACGGAAATCTAGTTTCAGATGTTGCTACAGATATTTTAAAAATGGCTGTAGTCAACCGCTATCAAAATGCTGAACCTGCCATCGCTTTTATTAAAAATTTCGGATTAAAAAAAGGAGCTATTGCCAGTTCGGTTGCGCACGATTGCCATAACATTGTGGTTGTAGGTACTTCCGATGAAGAAATTTGTGCTGCCGTGAACCTTCTCATCGAAAACAAAGGTGGTGTTTGTGCAGTAAACGGTTCGGAACAAAAAGTATTACCGCTTCCTGTAGCCGGAATTATGAGCGATAAAGACGGTTGGACGGCAGGAAAATTATATCAGGAAATTGACCAAATGGCGAAAGATTTAGGCAGCCCATTAAAAGCACCATTTATGACACTGTCGTTCATGGCGTTACTGGTAATACCCGATTTAAAATTATCGGACAAAGGATTATTTAGTGGAAATACCTTCTCTTTTGTAGATTTAGAAATGGCCTAATAGTTAGGATTTATGAAATAGAATCTTAATTTCAATTTTCGCAAACTGACGAAACATTTCCATAACGCCACAATATTTTTCAACGGATAAATCTACAGCACGTTGCAATTTTGCTTCGTTTAAATTGGCTCCGTAAAAATGGTACTCCAACACAACGCTGTCGTACACCTTAGGATGTTCTTCGGTAAGGTTGGCTATGGTTTCAATTTTAAAATTTTCAACTTCCAGCTTCATCTTTTCGATTAATGAAGCTACATCCAATCCAGTACAACCCGCCAAAGCCGATAACATTAATGCTTTAGGGCGAAAACCTTTACCATCGCCACCATTTTCTGGACCGGCATCAATTAGCATGACATCACCACTTGGGTTAGTCGATTCGAATTGCATTTTTCCTTTCCAGGTTGTGGTTACATTATGTTCCATTTGTTGCGTTGTTTATTTAGCAATTTGAAATTCTTAAAAACTGTTGATTGAACCTGTTTGGCCTACTGTTTCTTCCCTCCTACGCAAACCACAATTTCACCTTTGGCTGGTTTGGCTTCGAAATGTTTTAGTACCTCTTCGGCGGTTCCGCGAACAGTTTCTTCGTGCAATTTGGATAATTCTCTGGAGACAGAAACCAATCGTTCTGCTCCAAAATATTGTACAAATTCTGCTAGGGTTTTATTTAGTTTATGAGGAGAAACATAGAAAATCATAGTGCGATACTCTTCCGAAAGCGCTAAAAAACGAGTTTGTCTTCCTTTTTTATCGGGAAGAAAACCTTCGAAAACGAACTTATCATTAGGCAATCCGCTGTTAACCAATGCCGGCACAAAAGCAGTAGCTCCCGGCAAACACTCTACGGCAACACCGTTTTCCACGCATGCTCTTGTGAGCAAAAAACCCGGATCTGATATGGCTGGAGTTCCAGCATCGGAAATTAGCGCAATAGTTTCACCGGTTTGCATGCGTTTTACCAAATTTTCAACCGTTTTATGCTCGTTGTGCATGTGGTGGCTGTGCATTGGCGTGGCAATTTCAAAATGTTTAAGTAGTTTACCGCTGTTACGCGTATCTTCAGCTAAAATTAAATCGACTTCCTTCAAAACCTTAATGGCTCTAAAAGTCATATCTTCTAGATTCCCTATGGGTGTGGGCACCAAATACAATTTTCCCATTTAAGCGAATTTTTTTTCAACCAATTCCATGAATCGGCTGCTATATTCGTCTTTTCCATCCCAATTATTGTAATCCGGTTTTACCAAATCCACAATAAAATCTTTGGCTTCTTGAAAAGTGTCCATAGTGTTCAATTGGGATAATACACGATTTAAATCTTCACCACTTCCGCCAAAAAGATGTTTTTCGAAAGCGATGCGGTCATTAAGTCCCAACGAAATCGTTTTGTTAAATTTATCGTTTAAAGATGCTGCCTTGTATTCTTTTTTCTCCTTTTCAATCTCCGCCTTAATCGTTTCTAGAGGTCGGCCTGCATTCGATTCCTCCACAACAACTTCAGTTACTTTGGTTTCTACTTTAGGTTCTTCAATTTTATCAAATACAACATCAGCTGCTTTCTCTACTGCAGCAGGAACATCATCTACTTTAACAAATTCAGGTTCTTTATAGGTATCACCCAACAAATCTTCTAAAGAAATCTGTTTTTGGGTTTCTGTTTTTACCTCTTCAACAACTTGTTCTTCTTCATGAACGGGTTCGAATAAAGGTTCGATTACCTCATCGTGAACGTCTTCTATTACTTTTGGTTCTTCTTCTCCTTCCTCTTCTGTTTCCAAATCGGCTTCAGTAATTTTCTCTTCCAGTATCTTCTCTTCAGCAACTGGGATTTCAACGGCTTGTGGTGAGGTTTCCACAATTTCTTCACTCGCAATTACTACTGGAGCCACATTGGGAACTTCATCATAAACACTTTCAATTTTTTGTTCCAACTCTTCGTGAGAAAGTGTTGGCTTTAAAGCTTCGAAGTTTTCTTCATAAAAACGAAGAATGGACAATTTCTCGTATAATTTTTGCGTTTCCTGATGCAACAGCACTACATCTTCTTTTCCTTTAAGTTTTAAAATTCTGTGTGCAATACTAATTAATTCGGCTTCTAATCTTTTCTTCATAACTTTTCTGAATTTATACGGAGCAACGCAATGTTTCTTATTATTTATCTTTCCTCAATTTATTTCAGGCAAGGAAAGGAAAACCTTTGATAATTTTTTCTATTTTTGAAGCAATGTAAAAATAGAAAAATTATTGATTTGTTTCAATTACAAATCTAAACAGAAATTTTTCTGTTACGCTTGAAAATTACAAAATGTTTCTCGAAAATACAGTAAATCATAAAGAGCAATTTGGATGGATTGAAGTCATCTGCGGATCTATGTTCTCGGGTAAAACTGAAGAACTAATACGCCGATTGAAACGCGCACAGTTTGCCAAACAAAAGGTGGAAATTTTCAAACCATCTATAGACACCCGTTATCACGACGAAATGGTTGTTTCGCACGACTCCAATGAAATTCGTTCTACGCCCGTTCCTGCAGCTGCTAATATTCGTATTTTAGCGCAAGGCTGTGATGTGGTAGGCATTGATGAAGCACAGTTTTTTGATGATGAAATTGTATCTATCTGTAATGATTTAGCCAATTCTGGAATACGCGTAATTGTTGCTGGATTGGACATGGATTTTAAAGGAAATCCGTTTGGCCCAATGCCTGCTTTAATGGCTACTGCCGAATACGTTACTAAAGTTCATGCTGTTTGCACCCGAACTGGAAACCTAGCCAATTACAGCTTTAGAAAAGCACAAAGTGATAGTCTTGTTTTTCTTGGTGAAACCGAAGAATACGAGCCTTTAAGCAGAGCTGCTTATTACAACGCCATGAAAGAAATGGCAGAAAGAGAAGGCAAAAACAGTTCGAAAAACAAAAATAACCCTACTTAAATTTTGAGTTTACTTCTAAAAAATATTGTCCCGGTCATTCACGCCAAATGCTTTGGGAAAGAAGACACATGTGTTATCGACAATGTTTCGATAGACAGTCGTTCACTTCAAAACAATAGTGGCACTTTATTTTTTGCTTTAGTAGGACAACATCACGACGGACACCAATACATAGCAGAATTAGTAGAAAAAGGAGTTGTAAATTTTGTAGTGCAACAAATTCCTTCAAAATATTCTAATCAAGCCAATTTTTTATTGGTAGACGATACGTTAACCGCCTTACAACAATTTGCCGCTTACTACCGACGATTATTCGATTTTCCGGTAATTGGAATCACAGGCAGCAACGGCAAAACCATTGTAAAAGAATGGCTCAATTTCCTTTTAAGCAGTGAATATAATATTATACGAAGTCCGAAAAGTTACAATTCGCAAGTTGGCGTTCCGCTTTCGGTAATCGGTATTAATGAAAAACACGATTTAGGGATTTTTGAAGCCGGAATTTCATTAGTCGGTGAGATGGCTAATCTGGAAAAAATAATCCAACCTACAATCGGTGTCTTAACCAATATTGGATCAGCACACAACGAAGGGTTTTGTTCTGAAGACGAAAAAATTCAGCAAAAGCTAAAACTGTTTGACAACACACCTCTGCTTATTCTTCAAAGAAACAAGAACATAGAAGCTTTTGTAAAACCTTCCACAAAAACCTTTACTTGGAGTTTTGACGACACAGCAGCTAATGTTGTATTGACTAAAAAAACAGCGAACTCTTTTAACGTGATATACAACGGAACTACTTTTTCAATAGAAATTCCGTTTCACGATAAAGCATCTGAAGAAAATGCCATTACATGTTTAATGGTAATGCTGCATCTGAATTACAACATTTCAACCATACAAGAGCGCATCGCTAATTTATACCCTGTTGAAATGCGTTTGCAGGTTAAAAACGGAATTAACCATTGCACCATCATTGACGACAGTTACAGTTCCGATTACCAATCGCTAAAAATTGCATTAGACTTTTTAGAACAGCACAAAACACATCAAAAGAAAACCGTAATTCTTTCTGATATTTTTCAAAGCGGGTTTTCTGCCGAAGAGCTTTATGCAAAAGTTGAAAAATTACTTATGCATAACAACATCAATCGTGTTTTTGGCATTGGTGATAATATTGGAAAACATTTAAGTCATTTTCCTAATTTCACTTCGTTTGCCACTACGCAAGATTTCATAAGTCATTTTAATGCTAACGAATTTGAATACGAAACCATTTTAATTAAAGGTTCACGTAGTTTTCAGTTTGAAGAAATTGTGGTTTTACTTGAAGAAAAAACCCATGAAACGGTTTTGGAAATCAACCTGAATGCTATAAGTCATAACCTTAACTTTTACCGTTCAAAACTTAAACCGGAAACTAAAATGATGGCTATGGTAAAGGCCTTTGGATACGGTAGCGGGAGTTTTGAAATAGCCAAATTATTAGCCCATCATAAAGTAGATTATTTAGGTGTGGCTTTTGCCGATGAAGGTATTGCATTACGTAATGCTGGTATAACCATGCCAATTATTGTAATGAATCCCGAAAATAGCGCCTTTGCTGCAATGATAGCTTATCAGTTAGAACCAGAAATTTATTCAATTTCGGTATTGAAGAAGTTCATCGCGTTAGCCCAGCAAAAAAATCTTTACAACTATCCTATTCATATTAAGTTCGATACAGGAATGCATCGATTAGGGTTTGAAGAATCCGACTTAATCGAACTAACCAGCATTCTTAAAAACAATAATCTGATAACGGTAAAAAGTATTTTTTCACACTTATCTTCTAGTGATGTACCTGAATTTAGAGAGTTCACCTTATCGCAAATCCATAAATTTGAACATTGGTCGAATCAACTTTGCAAAAGTTTAGATATTAACCCAATTTGTCATATTTTAAATACCTCGGGCATCTACCATTTCGCAGAATTCCAGTACGACATGGTACGTTTAGGAATTGGCCTTTATGGCGTTGGCAATGATCCAGAAGAAATGACGCATCTGGAAAATGTAGGAACCCTAAAAACTATTATTCTTCAAATAAAAGATATTCCAACAGGTGACAGTGTAGGGTATAGCAGAAAATTCAGAGCTAAAAAACCTATGCGTTCTGCAACAATTCCTATTGGTTATGCCGATGGTATTCCGAGAAGTTGGGGAAACGAAAAAGGTTATGTGGTAATCAACCACCAAAAAGCACAAATTATTGGTAATATCTGCATGGACATGCTTATGGTTGACGTTACCGAAATTGACTGTACCGAAGGTGACACTGTAGTGGTTTTCGGAAAGTCGCCACGTGTTACTGAACTAGCCCATGCAATAGGTACAATTCCTTATGAAATTTTAACTAGCATATCGCATCGGGTAAAACGTGTTTTCTACAAAGAGTAAGTTTATTTTCCACAAATTGTTAAAATGTAATTTAAATTTTATTAATTTAGTGTTAAAGATATTTTTAACTAAAATCAAATTATATGGGATTTATTTCTGAGTTTAAAGAATTTGCTATGAAGGGCAACCTAGTCGACATGGCAATTGCTTTTGTAATGGGGGGTGCTTTCGGAAAAGTAGTTACTGCTTTTGTAGAAAAAATGTTTGCTCCTATTATTGGTCTAATCATGGGTGGTATAGACCTAAATGACAAAAAATTTATTCTTAAAGATGGTGTAGCCGAAGTTAAAGATGCTGCCGGAGCCATTGTTACTCCTGCAGTTACTGAAGTAGCTATCGAATGGGGAGCTTTTTTAACTGCTCTTATCGACTTTATCATTGTAGCATTTGTAATGTTCTTGATCATCAAAGCTATGAACAAAATGAAAAAACCAGAACCAGCACCTGCTCCATCTGGTCCAACTCAAGAAGAATTATTAGGTGAAATCAGAGATTTATTAAAAAAATAATCCGCTACACACATATTCTAACTTAACCACGCCAAAGAGCGTGGTTTTTTTATTTCATAATAGCATTTATTTTCTGCATTAGCACTTTTTAACATTCCAATTGTATTAATTTTGCATTACTAAATAACACTAATAAAACACACTAAATAAAATGAAAGTAGCCGTTGTAGGTGCCACCGGTATGGTTGGTGAAGTAATGCTTCAGGTTTTAACCGAAAGAAATTTTCCTGTAACCGAATTAATTCCAGTTGCTTCAGAACGTTCTGTTGGGAAAGAAATCGAATTTAAAGGAAATACATTTAAGGTGGTTAGCATGCAAACAGCGGTAGATATGAAACCGGAAATTGCTATTTTCTCTGCTGGTGGTGATACATCTAAAGAATGGGCTCCAAAGTTTGCTGAAGCAGGAACTACTGTTATTGACAACTCATCGGCTTGGCGAATGGATCCAACAAAAAAATTAGTTGTTCCAGAAATCAATGCTTCCATTTTAACTAAAGAAGATAAAATTATTGCCAATCCGAATTGTTCAACCATTCAAATGGTAATGACTTTAGCGCCATTACACCAAAAATACGATATCAAAAGAATAATTGTATCTACTTACCAATCGATTACCGGCACGGGAGTTAAAGCGGTTCGTCAATTGGAAAACGAATATGCAGGAGTACAAAGTGAAATGGCTTACAAATATCCTATTCACCGAAATGCCATCCCTCAATGCGATGTTTTCGAAGATAACGGCTACACTAAAGAAGAAATGAAACTCGTTAGAGAAACTCAAAAAATACTTAACGACAAAACAATTGCTGTAACGGCAACTGCAGTACGTGTTCCGGTTGTTGGCGGACATAGTGAAGCGGTTAATGTAGAATTTGAAAACGATTTTGAAATTAGCGAAGTACGTTCTATCCTTCACAACACTCCGGGAATTACCCTTCAAGATAATATTGATACCTATACCTATCCGATGCCTCTATACGCTGAAGGAAAAGATGATGTATTTGTTGGCCGCATCCGAAGAGATGAAAGTCAGCCAAACACACTTAACATGTGGATTGTTGCCGACAATTTGCGAAAAGGAGCAGCAACCAATGCTGTTCAAATTGCCGAATATTTGGTAGCACATCATCTGGTATAATTCGAAACAGAAAATGAAAGACCGATTCACTTTTTTGAGTGAATCGGTTTTTTTAAATTTGTGAGATATGAATCGAAAACTACAACAAACCAGTATCGTAACCCTGATTGCATTATTGTTCGCAATATTGTTTCAATCGGTGCATTCGTACGAACACTTGGCAAAGTTAGTTTCCGAAAAACAATGTCATCACCATTATGCTATTTCGAAAACGGAATTTTCACACAACCATCATGACATTGACACCTGTTTTACTTGTGAATTTTCATTTAGCAATTTCATTCCTGTTGCCTTTTTTGAATTTTCATTCTTAACCAAAATCAACTTTAATAGCGCCTCTTTTTCAGTAACTGAAAAAACACTGGTTTTCTCAAAACGCTATTTTTCGCTTCGCGCCCCTCCTTGTTGTATTGCATAAATTTTTACTGAGCAATCAGTCATACATTTTATACAATATTTCAAAATAAAAATCCATGAAATTTTTACTTGCTACCCTTTTTACAGGGTTTTCACTATTTGTCAACGGACAAAACATTCTTGTTGGTACTATCACCGATCACAACAACAAACCTATAGAAGGCATATTTGTTTCATTGCCCGATATTCACAAAGAAACCGTTTCGGATGTTTCGGGAAAATTTGAACTAACCGATTTACCTAATGGCCACTTTAGCATCACTTTTTCAGGTATTGGATATACTTATAAAACCACTTTTGTCGAACTTAAAACATCAAAAACCGAATTAAATATTGTACTCGAAGAAAGCATTACCCATATGGACGAGCTCATTGTTTCGACTGTTTTCAACAAATTGCAATCGCAAAACGTAATGAAGGTAGAACACAAAACCATAACGGAACTGCAACAAAAAGGCAGTGCTACCTTAATAGAAGGATTAGCTACCATTCCGGGTGTATCTCAAATTGCTACCGGAACTTCCATTGGTAAACCTGTGATTCGAGGTTTGAGTGGAAACCGTGTTTTAGTTTATTCGCAAGGTGTTCGGGTAGAAAACCAACAATTTGGGGAAGAACATGGTTTAGGAATGAGTGATGCCGGAGTAGAAAGCGTGGAAGTTATTAAAGGTCCTGCATCGCTTTTATACGGTTCTGATGCTTTAGGAGGTGTATTATATTTTAATCCCGAGAAGTTTGCAAAAGAAAATACTTTTTCTGGAAATTTCAATCAGAAACTGTTTTCCAATACGCAAGGAAGCAATTCAACATTTGGCATAAAATCGTCATCCGATCATTGGAAATTTTTAACCCGAGCCAGTTATTCAACCCACGCCGATTATAAAGTCCCAACTGGTGAACGCGTTACAAACACTCGTTTCATAGAAAAAGACTATAAAATTGGACTTGGCTATTCGGATACGTATTACACTTCGGAGTTTCGATACAATTACAACAATTTAAATATTGGGCTTCCGGATTTAGAAATTCCGCAAAGCCATTTCAGAACACCATTGTATCCGAAGCAAGATATTGACAATCATCTTTTGAGTTGGCATCAGAAATTTTTCTTCAAAAATTCAAAACTGGAAACCGATTTAGGCTATTCCTATAACAACCGAAAAGAATTGGAAACAGCTAATACTGTAGCGTTACACATGAAACTAAAAACGGCCAGTTACAACGTAAAGTATTTTTTACCAAAAATTGGCAAACTGGAAACAATTATTGGGTTACAAGGTTTAAATCAGATTAACATTAACGAAGGTTCGGAGTTATTAATTCCAGATGCCACTACAAACGATATTGGGGTTTTGGTTACTTCAAACTACGAATGGAATTCCAGCACCATTCAAGCAGGAATTCGATTTGACAACCGAAAAATAAACACCGAAACACACGGTAACGAAGGTGAAGAAAACTATTTTAAAGCTGTTGACAGAAGTTTCGACAGTTTTAATGCCTCACTTGGTTATAAAACGAAAATTAAAAAAACCATAACAGCTCGGCTCAATATTGCTTCAGGTTTTCGAGCGCCTAACTTAGCCGAATTAACTTCCAACGGAATTCATGAAGGCAGCAACCGTTATGAAATTGGAAAGGCATCTTTAAAGAAAGAACAAAACATTCAAACCGACCTTAATTTAGAATATGGAAATGCTCATTTTGAGTTTTTTGCCAACGGTTTTTACAACCTCATCAATAATTATATTTTCCTTTCACCAAATGGAGGAACTCTTGACGGATTTTTAGTTTACGATTACAATCAGGCTAATGCGGCTCTTTATGGTGGCGAATTAGGAATTCATTTTCATCCTCATCCCTTAGACTGGTTACACTGGGTTAGCACTTTTGAAAATGTTACGGGAAAAAGAAGTGATGGCAACTACTTACCTTTGATTCCGGCGAACAAATTATCGAATACACTTCGAACTGAATTTGACATTAGCAATCGCATTCAAAAAGGATATGCTTCATTAAATGTGGATTATATTTTCAATCAGAATCACATTAGTGAATTTGAAACCAAGTCGAATGACTACACCTTGTTAAATGCAGGTTTGGGAGGTAAAATTATTTTCAACAACTTGAAGTTCGACTTAAATATTAGTACCAATAATCTTTTAAACAAAACCTATATTGCACACCTATCACGATTGAAAAGTGATGGAATTCCTAATATCGGAAGGAATATTGTTCTTGGGCTAAACTTTAATTTTTAAATAAATTCACCTAGAATAGAAGATTTTTTTATCTTACATACTTTAAACGAGCTGTTATGAAAAATAATTTCAACCTCCATATAGAGTTGCCATGCTCTCAAGATTTTGACACTTTTAACCCTACTGCTAAAGGCGGTTTTTGTAATTCATGCAAGAAAGAAGTAATTGATTTCACAAAGGCATCTCCTGAAGAAATTCTTGGGTATTTTAAAAACAAAAGAAGCAATGACGTTTGTGGAAGATTTAAAACCGATCAAGTTACCAACCATAATAAATCGATTGTAAAGAAAAAACCTTTTTTTCAATTTTTAAGTGGAATTGGATTTGCTTGTATATCTTTTTTCAACAGTTCAGCCATACAAGCTCAGGAAATTAAAAAACAAAACACCTCTGACGCGAATAACATAAAAACAGAAGACATAAATGAACAAGAATACATTTCGGTTAAAGGAATTGTAACTGAAGGAGGTTTACCTTTACCCGGCGTAAGCGTTGTTATTGATGGGACTATTACTGGTACTCAAACAGATATGGATGGCAACTTTGCATTTACTAAAAAACTTAAAAAAGGAGATGTACTGGTTTTCAGTTTTATTGGTATGCAATCGAAAAAAGTAACAATTAATAACGAAAACTCTAATTTAGATGTGGAATTAGAAGTTAGTATGGAAACATGTGATATTATTATGATGGGTAAAGTAGCTAAAAAAGGTGTTTATTCTTCAAAAAAATAAGTTTTCAAATGAAAGTCTATTTGTTTTTCATCTTACTCTTCACATCAGTAATTAATGCCCAAATCTCGGATTTTAATGCTGTAAACTTTACTATAGCCGACAATGTCGCTAAACTAAATAATGGTGAAACTCTAGAAAACTTACCTGTTCTTTCACACAAACTCACTAACAAACTCAACACTGACATTGAAAAATTTAGAGCGCTTTTCTATTGGATTTGTGACAACATTAAAGGGGATGATTCTCAAAATACTAAAATTATAAATAACAGAAGAAAGTTTAAAAACGACAGTTTATCTTATATAGAATGGAATACCAAATTCCAAAAAAAAGTCTTTAAAAGTCTATTTAAGCACAAAAAGACAACATGTACTGGATATGCATATTTACTCAAAGAATTATGCTTTTTTGCAAATATTGAATGTGAAATCATTAATGGCTTTGGGAGAACCATCGATGAAAATGTTGAATCATTAGATTTAGTAAACCATTCTTGGAATGCTGTCAAATTAGACAATAAATGGTATTTATGTGATACAGGATGGGCAAGCGGTTATTTAGATTCTAAATCAAATTTTATTAAAGAATTCAATGAGGGCTATTTTTTAACTGACCCCAACTTATTCGCAAAAAGTCACATTCCCATTGAGCAAAAATGGATGCTGTTTAACGAGACATCACAAACAAAAAGCATGCTCCCGCCAATTGTATATGGCGAAACCTTTAAATTAAAGGTCGATCCTATTACGCCAAACAATATGATTGTGAATTGCAAAGTAGGCGATGTTATTAATTTTGGTTTTAAAAACCTTGACAACAATAAACATATCCCTTCTTTAGTTTTATTAAACCATGGAAAAGAAACTCCATATAACATATATTACATACAACACAATAATGAGTTAACAACTTTTAAGTGCCAGTTTAACAAGAAAGGGAACTTCGACGTTCATCTTAAAGTAGAAAACAATATTATTGCAACTTATATTCTAAAAGTAGAAGACAATTAATTAAAATAAAAAACCGCTCATCAGAGCGGTTTTTTTTATTAGAATCGATTATCGCCATCTAATAGATTTCCTAAACCACCTAGCAAACTGCCTTCACCTCGGTCTTTTCCACCCATTTGTGGCGCACTCTGAATAACTCTATCGGCTAATCGACTAAATGGTAGTGATTGAATATATGCAACTCCGGGTCCTTGAAGCGTTGCAAAAAACACTCCTTCACCACCAAAAATTGTATTTTTAATTCCGCCGATAAATTCAATATCGTAATGAACATCTTTAGTAAAACCAACAATACAACCGGTATCTACTTTTAAAATCTCTCCAGGTTGTAACTCTTTACGGGCTAATGTTCCTCCTGCATGTATAAAAGCCATTCCATCACCTTCTAATTTCTGCATGATGAAACCTTCACCGCCAAATAAGCCGCGTCCTAGTTTTCTGGAAAAGTCAATTCCAACAGCAACTCCTTTTGCAGCGCATAGGAAAGCATCTTTTTGACAAATGAATTTTCCACCGTATTTATTTAAATCAATAGGTACAATTTTTCCAGGATATGGAGATGCAAACGAAACTTTGCGTTTTCCACTGTCTTGATTCATATATGCGGTCATGAACAAACTCTCACCGGTTAATACTCTTTTACCAGCCGATAACAACTTACCAAACAAACCGCTTTGTTGTCCTGATCCGTCACCAAAAATAGTTTCCATTTTGATGCCGTTTTCCATCATCATAAAACTACCTGCTTCAGCTACTACAACTTCTTGCGGATCCAGTTCAATTTCTACATATTGCATTTCTTCACCATAAATATGGTAATCGATTTCGTGTGATGTCATAATTTAAAAATTTACCTATTAGACGATGTCTTGTATGAAATGTTACTTTTTAAAAAAACAAAAAAGAACTTTTAGATTATTAGAATTTACCCAAAACCGATTTTCGAATAACACTATTAAAGATACGATAACCCAATCGTGCCCTAATTTGCTTCATAAATTTAGCGTCGAATCCAATAGCGTATCTCCTGAAGCTTTTAGACGGGTTACAGGCTATCTCAAATAGGGCCTGTGTAATTTGAGGTGTTAAATTGGTATTCTTTTTAGACTTTTTATTAAGCAATTCCGAGATTTTATGCATCATGCGCTCATAGGAAGGAATTCCTCCTGTTTCCGATTTAACCACGTGAGCTTGAAAAGCCGTTGGTGCATTTCCGAATTGTACCGTGGCTACACTAATATTAAATTCGAGTAACTCATACGCCATACATTCTGAAAAACTTTCTACAGCAGTTTTAGTGGAATGATAAAAACTTCCAAGCGGTAGATTAACCAATCCGGCTACTGATGAGATGTTGATGATTTGCCCATATCCTTGTTGGCGTAAAACCGGAATAAATGCACGACATACTTTTACTACTCCTAACCAATTGACATTAACGATATTTTGAATTTTGTCGTCTTCAGAAAGTTCAACAAAACTTCGGTAACCAATACCCGCATTGTTAATAATAACATCTATGGAATTATGGTTTTTAAGAATTGCTGTTTTAGCACTTTCAATATTTTCAGTAGAAGTTACGTCTAAAATATAACTGCTTACATTAGGCAATGCCACAGTATCTTTACCGTGTTCAAAGCAAGTCATTGTAGCAATAACATGCCAACCATTTTCAGAAAAATACTTTGCTGTTTGTTGCCCTATTCCACTAGAAGCCCCTGTAATTAGTACTGTTTTCATGTTATTCGGATTTTTCATCGTAAGATATTTTTCCAACAAATCGCATAACACGAACAATTTTATCTTTACGCTTATTAGTATAGGCAGAAGAATTGGTAGCTTTAAATTTTCTTGGATTGGGCAGAATTGCGGCAATTCCAGCGGCTTCATACTTCGTTAAATCTTTAGCATCTTTATGATACCAGTATTCTGATGCTGCTTGTGCTCCGTATACGCCATTACCCATTTCAATACTATTGAGATATACTTCCATGATACGCTCTTTACCCCAAATAAGTTCGATAAGTACTGTAAAATAAGCCTCTAGTCCTTTTCGAAGATAACTTCTTCCTTGCCAAAGAAAGACATTTTTAGCTGTTTGTTGCGAAATTGTGCTTCCTCCCTTTAATTTTTTTCCTTTTTGATTACTTTCATAGGCATTCGCCAAAGCTTTAAAATCGAAACCATTATGCTTTAAAAAATTACCATCTTCACTGGCAATAACTGCCTTTTGCAAATTCACTGAAATATCTTCAAGCGGAACCCAGTCATGATTTAAAAATACTTCTTTGTCATCATGTGTGTTTTCTATGGCGCGAATTACCATTAACGGCGTAAAAGGTACTGGCACAAATTTAAACAATACCACAAAGAATATGGAAAGACCAAAACACCATAAACAAAACTTGAATAAAAAGCGTAATAGTCTTGATCCAAAACTTCTGTTTTGAGATTTAGGTGTTGTTTTTTTAGGTTGTTTTTTGGTTGCTTTTCTAGTTGCCATTATACTAAATCTGCTAATTCTTGTCCGACTAAGCTTCCAATGGCTACACCCATACCGCCCAATCGTACACCACAATACACATTTTGTGACATTTGTTCAACAATAGGTTTTTTATGCGAACCCAACCCCATAATTCCACTCCATCGGTGTGCAATTTTAAATTCGGTATTCGGTAAAATAACTTCTTTCAATAAGGTTTCAAGACGGTTCTGAATTGTTTCGGTTAACCCGAATTCGGCAGTGGTTTCTCCATCAAAATCAAGATTTCTTCCGCCACCAAACAAAATTCTGTTTTCAATATTTCTAAAATAGTAATACCCTCCGTCGATATGAAATGTTCCTTTAATATCTAAATTCTCAATTGGTTCTGTAATTAAAACTTGAGCGCGAGCCGGTCTAACAGCTCCATTTGTAATAGCGCCTGCAAAACCATTAGTAGCAAATAATATTTTTTTGGAAACAAAGCTAAAAGCATTGGTTTGAATAGATACTCCGCTACCTATCTCTTGAAAATCGGTTACTGTTTGATTGTTTAAAATGAGAATGTTTTCTGAAACGGCTTGCTTTAATAAAGCCTGCATCATGTTGCCGGTATCAATTTGACCTTCAAAGGGATTAAAAATAAGATACTCGTGAATACCCTTAAAATTAAAACGATCGAGTTCTTTCCCAAAAACATCACTTCGGAAAAGCGGTTTTAAAATATCATTAATGAATGGCATTTTTTGCAAACATTCTGTATAACTGCTTTCGTCATCTTTTAGAAACAATTCATATCCGCCATACGGTTTAAAATCGATTACGGCATCACCCAATCGCTTACGAAGTAGCTGCAATCCGTTCCAACGCTTTTGAATCAATTGAATTACTTCCTCTTCGGTATGATTTTTTAAATCTTCTATGATTTCAGAAAGACTCCCAAAACAAGCAAAACCTGCATTTTTGGTACTAGCTCCTTCAGGCAAAGCACCTTTTTCAAGCACAAGAATCTTACTTTGCGGAAAACGTTCACGCAAACGCAAAGCAGTATGAAGTCCAACTATACCACTTCCAACAACGGTATAATCTACGTTGGAAAACCAATTTTTCAGCTCCCAATAACTCACATTCATTCTCTTTATTTTCTTGTTTTGAATTTATTTTTAAGTGTGTTAAGTACCACTGGAAAAGTGGAAATAATGATTATTCCAACTACAATCAACTCGATATATTTTTTTAAATCGATTTGATGATTTTCTAGTAAATACGTGTAAAGATAATGTCCTGAAAAAATCAGTACAAAAGCCCATAAAAAAGAACTCAAAATGTTATAAAACATAAATTTCTTTTTTTCCATTTGCACTATCCCTGCAACAATTGGGGCGAAAGTTCTGATGATTGGTAAAAAACGAGCAAAAACAATAGCACGTCCTCCGTGTTTTTCAAAAAACAAACGTGATTGAATAAGGTATTTTTTCTTAAACCAGAAATTATCTTCTTTAGAATATAGAAAGTGGCCGCTTTTGGCTCCAAACCAATACCCGAAAATGTTTCCTATTATACCTGCAACTCCAACAAGAGACGACAATACTGCTACATTAGTGAATTCATTATCAATAACAAACAATTCGCGCATTAATACTTCGCTGTAGATTCCGCTAAGAAACAACAAACTATCGCCTGGAAGAAAGAAACCGGCAAACAAACCTGTTTCTGCAAACACAATAAACAGTACTACATAGATACCAATATGATGTCCTGCAATTTCAAGGTTAATATAAAATTCTGGATTGAGTAATTGTGTCCAGTGAAAATCTTCCTTCATCGGGATTATATTTTATAAGTTTAACTAACTGTTTTAGATTCCCATTTATCTACCGCACTGGTTGCCAAAGCATTCCCCAAAACATTGGTCATACTTCTAGCCATATCGCAAAAATGGTCAATAGGTAAAATTAAAGCGATACCTTCAGGTGGTATACCAAACATCGCACATGTAGCCACCACAACTATCAGTGACGCTCTAGGCACTCCAGCTACTCCTTTACTCGTTAGCATTAAAACTAAGAGCATGGTTAATTGTTTATCTAGAGGCATATCGATACCGTAGACTTGTGCAATGAATATACTTGCGAAAGTCATATACATCATACTGCCATCTAAATTGAATGAATATCCTAAAGGTAATGTAAACGAAACAATTCGTGGCTGACATCCAAAACGTTCCATTTCCTCCACCATTTTTGGAAAAACAGCTTCACTACTTGTTGTAGAAAATGCAATAAGCAACGGACTCTTAATTCGTTTCAACAATGTCCATAAACGCTTGCCCAAAATCATATATCCTACCGCTAATAGCAATATCCAAAGCACCACAATTCCAATAGCAAATGCAAAAAGATAGTTGGCATACAAACTAAAAATCTCAAACCCATAATTCGCTACAGCCGAAGCAACTGCACCAAAAACACCTAAAGGAGCTGCCCACATAATATAGGTTACCATTTTTAAAACTACATGTGAAATAGAATCTAATAATTTAAGAATGGGTTTCGCTTCTTTTTTACTGAAAGCAGACAATGCAATACCGAAAAGAATAGAGAATATTACAATTTGAAGAATTTCATTTGTGGCAAAAGCTTCAAAAATACTTTTAGGAAATACGTGCTTTACAAATTCTTCCAAAGAAAAAGACGATGTTTTTTCTAGCAATTCTGATGCGGAAGAAGTGTCTTCCATTTTTATAGACGTTCCTTTTCCAGGAGCAAGAACATTAACCAAAGTCATTCCTAGTAGCAAAGAAACCAAGGACGCTGTAATAAACCAAGCCATAGCCTTACCTCCAACACGACCAACCATTTTCATATCACCCATTTTGGCAATTCCGACCACTAAGGTAGAAAATACCAAGGGCGCAATAATCATCTGAACCAAACGAATAAATATGGTTCCGAATAGTTTGATATTTTTAGAAAAAACAACTTTTGAATCTGGGAATTGGTAATGTATGAATCCTCCTAAAACCACACCTAAAATAAGTGCGACAATAATGGCTATAAAAAGTTTATTATTATTGTTTTTCACTGCAAATTAATTTAGTTCGTGAAAATAGGCATATTTTTTTAAACGCTTCTCGTTAAAAAAATAAAAATGACGTTTAAAACATAATTTTTTGACTTTTAAAGAATTACGTTTTTGATAATTTTAGATTGGCTGGAAAACATTTTTTTACGAATTATTCAATCAATGAAATTTATTTAACAATAAAAACACATTAAAAACACCTTTTTCTTACATTTTATTCATTTAAAAAGAAATAGTCTTACAATAATTTGTTAAAAAAAGTGTGTTTTATTTGAAATATGTTAAATATATTTGCCCGTCAACCTAAATAACTATCAAATTTTAACAATTTAAAATCATGAAATTAAAACTGCTCTCAGTTGCGTTTTTCGTATTTTCAGGGATTGGATTTGCTCAAAGCGGTAAACCGTTTTGGACATCATCTACAAGATCTACTGTTTCAACTACGGAAAGAGGTGCTACATTGCCCACTAAAAATTTATTTGATTTGGACATTGTTTCACTAAAGCAAACTTTAACAACCGCACCATTACGAGGTGAAAAAACCGGAAAATCAAACGTAGTTGTCTCTTTTCCAAATGCAAACGGACAATTAGAACGTTTTCGCATTTTAGAAGTTTCTAATATGGATCCTGAATTAGCAAGACGTTTCCCAGAAATCAAATCGTATGTTGGTGAAGGAGTAGACAATCCTACTTCAATGATTTATTTTAGTGTTTCTCCGCTAGGTTTACAAACTATGCAAATCAATGCGGATCAATCGGCTGTTTTTATTGAGCCGTATTCGCAAGATTTAAGAACCTATTCTGTTTTTAGAAAAGCAGACAAAATGCGTTCTTTATCACACTTCGAATGTACTGTTATTAATGATGTAACAACTCAAAACAACTTAAGTCTTAACGCAAGACCAAATGCAGACGACAGTAAACTAAGAACATTTCGTTTAGCAATGTCATGTACTGGTGAGTATACTGCATATTTTGGAGGAACTAAAGCATTAGCGTTAGCGGCTATCAACAATACGATGACACGTGTTAATGGTGTTTTCGAAAAAGATTTCGGAGTTCGAATGAACTTAATTGCAAACAATGATGCTGTAATATACACTTCTGCTTCTTCAGATCCATACTCTGCTTCATCAAGTATGTCAAACTGGAATTCGCAATTACAATCAACTTTAACTTCTGTAATTGGAGATGCTAATTACGATATTGGACACTTGTTTGGTAAAGACGGCGGCGGCGGTAATGCTGGTTGTATTGGATGTGTTTGTGTGAATGGTCAAAAAGGAAGTGGATATACTTCGCCTGCTGATGGAATTCCACAAGGTGACAAT
This sequence comes from Flavobacterium sp. IC2-16, assembly GCF_055521455.1. Classification (NCBI taxonomy): domain Bacteria; kingdom Pseudomonadati; phylum Bacteroidota; class Flavobacteriia; order Flavobacteriales; family Flavobacteriaceae; genus Flavobacterium; species Flavobacterium sp. IC2-16. The sequence continues at coordinate 1,078,133 of NZ_CM145480.1, forward strand.
TTCGATATTGACTATGTTGCTCACGAGATGGGCCATCAATTTGGAGCTAATCACACCTTTTCAATGAATAATGAAGGAACTGGAGCTAATGTTGAGCCAGGAAGTGGTTCAACCATCATGGGATATGCTGGAATTACCAGTCAGGATATTCAAGCACATTCAGATGCTTTCTTCCATGCATACAGCATTCAACAAGTTACTAATAACATCAAATCAAAAACTTGTCAAACTACTACAAATACAGGCAATGCTGTACCAACAGCAAATGCAGGTTTAGATTATACAATTCCTAAAAGTACAGCTTTCATGCTTACAGGTTCGGGTACAGATGCTAATGGTGATGCTTTAACTTACGTTTGGGAACAAATGGACAATGCATCGTCAACACAAACTGGAGCAAGTTCTGCAGCTAGTGCAACTAAAACATCAGGACCTAACTTTAGATCTTACACACCAAGTACTTCTCCTACTCGATATTTCCCTGCTATGGCAAGAACTCTTGCAGGAGCAACTACTACATCAGGATCTGAAATTACAGTTGAGGCATTATCATCAGTAGCAAGAACATTAAACTTCCGTTTTACAGTACGTGATAATAGAGCAGGTGGTTCAGCAAATAACAGTGATGATATGATTGTTACTGTTAACGCAACAGCTGGCCCGTTTACCGTTAGCGCACCGAATACAGCTGTTTCTTGGACAGGAGGTTCATCACAAACGGTTACTTGGAATGTTGCTGGAACAACAGCAAATGGTGTAAACTGTGCTAATGTAGATATTTTAATCTCTACTGATGGTGGAAACACATGGTCTACTGTATTGGCAGGAACACCAAACGACGGAACTCAAGCTATTACGGTTCCTAACACTCCAAGTACAACCTGTAGAATCATGGTTAAAGGATCGAACCACATTTTCTTTGATGTATCGAATACAAACTTTACCATTACAGGTGGTGCGTCTGACACTACAGCGCCTTCGGCTCCAACCAACTTAACAGCTTCAGGAACTACACAAACTACAACAAACTTATCTTGGACAGCTTCTACAGATAATGTTGGTGTAACAGGATATAATGTATACCGTGGAACTACTTTATTAGGTACTGTTACCACAACGTCATACAACGTAACTGGATTAACAGCTGCTACAGCATACACTTTCTCAGTTAAAGCCAAAGATGCGGCTGGAAACATTTCTGCATCAAGCAACACGGTGAATGTAACTACACTATCAGCATCTGACACTACTGCGCCTTCGGCTCCAACTAGCTTAACAGCTTCAGGAACTACACAAACTACAACAAACTTATCTTGGACAGCGTCTACAGACAATGTTGGTGTAACAGGTTATGATGTATACCGTGGAACTACTTTATTGGGTACCGTTACCACTACTTCGTACAACGTAACAGGCTTAACGGCTTCTACAGCTTATACTTTCTCCGTTAAAGCTAAAGATGCGGCTGGAAACATTTCTGCATCAAGCAACACAGTGAATGTAACAACTCTTGACAATGTGGTAAGCTCTTATTGTGCGTCTCAAGGAAACAATACTGCCGATGAATTAATCGGACGTGTACAACTTGGAACTATTAACAATGCTTCAACTGGTGGATCTGGTTATACTGATTTTACTTCAATCTCAACCAACCTAACTAAAGGTTCTGCTTATACAATTACTGTCACTCCAACCTGGACAGGTTCTGTGTATTCAGAAGGATACGCGGTTTGGATTGATTACAACAACGACCAAGATTTTGACGACAGTGGTGAATTAGTTTGGAGCAATGCTGCTTCTACTTCAACACCTGTAAGCGGATCATTTACAATTCCAACTACAGCTACAACTGGAGCAACAAGAATGCGTGTTTCAATGAAATACAATGGTATTCCATCACAATGTGAAACATTCTCTTACGGTCAAGTTGAAGACTATACCGTTAATTTAGTTGCTGGAACTGCAGATACAACTGCTCCAACTGCTCCAACAAGTTTAACCGCTTCTGGAACTACACAAACAACGACTAATTTATCTTGGACAGCTTCTACAGATAATGTAGGTGTAACAGGTTATAATGTTTATCAAGGAACAACTTTATTAGGAACTGTTACCACTACTTCATACAATGTAACAGGCTTAACAGCTTCTACGGCTTATTCATTTTCGGTTAAAGCTAAAGATGCAGCTGGAAACATTTCTGCATCAAGCAACACGGTGAATGTAACTACTTTGGCTAATGTAGTAGCATCATACTGTACATCGCAAGGAAACAATACTGCAGATGAGCGTATTGGAAAAGTTGCTTTCGGAAGTATAAACAATACATCTACAGGTACTGCTGGTTATGAAGACTTCACTTCATTGTCTACTAATGCAGGAAGAGGTGCTTCTTATACAATAACGATAACTCCAACTTGGACAGGGACTGTATATTCTGAAGGATATGCTGTATGGATTGATTACAATCAAGATGGTGATTTTGCAGATTCAGGTGAGTTAGTATGGAGCCAAGCGGCATCAAAAACGACTCCGGTTTCTGGCTCTATTACTATACCAGCTACAGCCACATTAGGAACAACTCGTATGAGAGTTTCTATGAAATACAATGGTGTTCCAACATCATGTGAATCATTCTCTTACGGACAAGTAGAAGATTATACTATCAACATTACTGCTTCAGGAAGAGAAGATAATATTGCAGTAAATTCATTAGCAGCTGTTAAAGTTTATCCTAACCCTACGACTGATTTCTTACATGTTACTGAGGTTTCAGAAAATGCTACCTATAGAATATACAATCTTTTAGGGCAAACGGTAATGGTTGGTAAATTCAACAACGGAACTATTGAAGTTTCAAGCTTAAAAAGCGAAAATTATATTTTAGAAATAAACGATAACGAAAATGTTATCACAAAACGTTTCATCAAAAAATAAGCGTTAATTATTGAATTGAAGGCCTTCTAAAAGAAGGCCTTCTTTTTTTAATATACACGAGCAATTCTCCTTATTAATAAATTGATTACTTTTACGATGCTTGAAAAACAAACTATTTTACAATGAAAAAACTTCTTATTTTAACACTTGGTATAATGGGACTATCTGCTACTGCTCAAGAGATAATGACTCCCGAGCTTCTATGGAAATTAGGTCGAGTAACTCCAATCGGAATTTCTAAAGATGGAAAAAACATCGTATACAAAGTTTCAACTCCTTCTGTAGAAGAGAACAAATCGAGTTCTAAATTCTACACCATTCCAATCAATGGTGGTAATGCAACCGAAGTAAGCGATACTAAAGATTTAGTAAAAGATAAAAATGTATCTAGCAATGGTACTTATATCGTATCGCATAAAGAAGTAAAAGTAGATAAAGTTTTAGGTAAAGATTTTTATACTGATTTAAAAAAAGCGGATGTTCAAATATACAACGGTTTAGACTACCGTCATTGGGACACATGGAATGATGGAACTCACAATCATGTTGTTTATTCGGAAATTAAAGAAGCTGGCAAATCAACTTCTATAGACATTATGAAAGGAGAAAGTTTTGATTCTCCACAAAAACCTTTTGGTGGTGACGAAGATTATATTTGGTCTCCAGACGGGAAAAACATTATTTATGTATGTAAAAAGAAAGCGGGAACGGAATATGCGATTAGCACAAACACCGATTTATACGAGTACAACCTAGAAACCAAAACAACCAAAAACCTAACCGAAAACAACTTAGGATACGATACTGCACCAGACTTTTCTCCGTCAGGAAATCTTACTTGGTTGCAAATGAAACGTGATGGCTATGAAGCTGATAAAAACGATATCATTGTCCGTTTCAAAGGAATGGATATCAATCTAACTGCTGCTTGGGATGGAACGGTTGAAAGTTACAAATGGAGTACCGACGGTAAAAAAGTATATTTTATTGCCGCTGTAGATGGTACGAAACAACTTTTTGAAGTGAACTTTCCAGGATTAACTAAAATAGCGGTAAAAGTAACTCAGCTTACCAATGGTGATTTTGATGTCACTCAGATTATTGGTTTTTCAGAATCAAAAGTACTTGTTGCCCGTAATGACATGAATCATGCTAGCGAAATTTATTCTTACGATTTGAAAAAGAAAGCTTGGAAACAAATCACACAAGTAAACACTGAAGTGTATGGCAAATTAGCTTTAAGCAAAACCGAAAGACGCTATGTAACCACTACAGATGGTAAAAAGATGCTGGTATGGGTAATTCTTCCTCCAAATTTCGACAAAACAAAAAAATACCCAACTTTACTGTATTGCCAAGGTGGGCCGCAATCGGCATTAACGCAATACTATTCTTTCCGTTGGAATTTCCAAACAATGGCCGCACAAGGATATATTATAGTTGCCCCTAACCGTCGCGGCATGCCTGGGCATGGTGTAAAATGGAATGAAGATATTAGTAAAGATTGGGGTGGACAAGTAATGGACGACTATCTTTCTGCCATTGATGATGTAGCTAAAGAATCGTATGTAGACAAAAGTCGTTTAGGAGCCGTGGGTGCTAGTTATGGCGGATACTCTGTATTTTATTTGGCGGGTATTCACAAAAATCGCTTCAAAACCTTTATTTCACATTGTGGCGTGTTCAATCTTCAAAGTATGTACGGAACTACTGAAGAAGTTTTCTTCAACAATTTCGACCATGGTGGTGCGTATTGGGAAAAGAACAATGCCGATGCTCAAAAAGCATACTCTCAGTTTAACCCTATAAATATGGTAAACAATTGGAATACTCCAATCTTAATTATTCAAGGCGGAAAAGATTACCGTGTACCAATAGGACAAGGACAAGAAGCTTTTCAAGCAGCGCAACTAAAAGGAATTAAAAGTCGTTTTATGCTTTTCCCAGAAGAAAACCATTGGGTGTTAAAACCTCAAAATGCTTTAGTTTGGCAACATGAGTTCTTTAAATGGTTAAAAGAAACTTTATAATAAAAAAATGATTCCCGCTTATTCGGGAATCATTTTTTTATTAACACAATATAAAGCCTAATAATAGCTCCAATAGTATTCTTGTTTTTCCTTTACAACCATGAATAGCAATATTAGTCTAACCAATCTGCATTATAACCATTGGTAACAATAATTCCTCCTGCTGAACCATCTTCTGAAACCCAAGAAATGTCCTTTCTTGTCCCAGACAACGAGGTATAAACTATCTTATTACTATTTCTAGACCAAGAGGTCTTAGACCATGGAGCAGCATCAGATCTAATTATATTCATAGCACTACCATCTGAGTTTATTATACCTATTTCTGCACTGTATTGATCCATCGCTATTGTATGCAGAACTGAAACAGAAAGTTTCATATTGTCAGGTGACCAACTCGGACTTAAATAATCAATATTATCAAATATATTCCCATTTGTTAACATCGTAAAACCACTACCATCTGAGTTAATTATATAAATATCCTGCACAAAATCATACGCAGCCCAATCACTTACAAATGCGATCTTCATTCCGTTAGACGACCAAGCTGGTTGAAAATCTGCTCCCGGTAAGTTAAAAACTTGCGTAAGTAGCCCATTTAATGTATCAATAGACCAAAGACTTAAACTGCCATTTTTAACGGCAGAAAATATAATTTTTAAACCATCTGGAGACCATTCCGGATCTTTACAAGCACTTGAAAAAAATGTTTTACGAACCACATTTGAACCGTCTGCATTCATAATGTAGAGCTCAGAATTACCAGAACGATCACTTATAAACGCGATGTGCTCCCCATTGGGAGACCAAACTGGCTGATCATCTATTGCTTTATCATTAGTCAATCTATTAATATTGACCCCATCAAGACAGGAGTAAATCTCAGGATTACCATCTCTTGTACTAACGAAAACAATCCTACAATCTCCACATTCTTGCGCTGGATTCTCTACTCCAGAACGTTTCACAATTATCTCTACTATGTCGCTTGAAAACAACCCCAAAGCATCTGTCACTTTTAACTCAAATTGATAACTCCCTTCTACAAGATTGGTGACTTTTGTTTGAGCTGCATTTTCATTCAAAATACTGAAAGATGAAGGACCCGATATTTTTGTCCACAAATAACTTCGAATATTATTATTGAAATCCGAAGAAGCATCACCACTTAAATTCACTTCATTTATGGGTAAAATTACTGTTTGATCCACTCCTGCATTGGCAACAGGTGGCTCATTATTTGCATTATCTTCGGCAAAATTATCCTTACTACAAGAAAAGAATATTAAAAACCCAAAAACCAATGCACCTTTTATAAACGTTTTAATTGTATTTTCCATCATAACTAACTTAAACTGTGTCTTTTAAATTAACTTTTTTAAAACAATGAATGCAACGTAAAATTCTAACCACTCAATAAATTTCGAGTGAGAAAAATTTTGTTTTTTGGGGAACTTAGATACTTTAACTCACACTTTTTCAAGTGTAAATATTTGATATATAGGCTGTTATAAAATTAATGAAAATATATGAATTTATAAAAACACAGGTCAATTATATTTATAAAATCAGTATCTCTTCTAAAATAACTCCGATAATCTAAAAATAAACCTACATCAAAAGCATAAATTGTTGTTAAAATCCAATATCAACTGTAACAATTGTTATTTTTACAAACCAATAGTGAAACCAAAAAAGTAAAATTTATGTTATCATTACCTATTAAACCTTTTCTTGTAGCATCGTCATTGATTGTAAGTGCGGCTTCTGGATTTGCTCAAGATAATTTAGTAAACTCGTTGAAAATCAATGCGAGTGAAAAAAGTAAAGAGTCTTTTAAATTTACAGATGTAATCAACATCGAAAATACTCCTGTTAAAAATCAAGGTTCTTCTGGAACTTGTTGGAGTTATTCTGCCAATTCCTTTCTAGAATCGGAAATGATTCGTATGGGTAAAAAACCGGTAGAATTATCTCAAATTTTCTCAGCGCGTAATGCCTACATCGAAAAAGGAAGAAACTATGTAAAAATGCATGGAGCAGTAGCTTTAGGTGATGGAGGTGCTTTTCACGATGTAATCAACATGTACAAAAAATATGGTGCAGTACCTCAATCGGTATATACCGGTTTAAATTACGGAACTGAAAAAAATAAATTTGCTGAAATGGCAGCCTTAATTGAAGGTCTTTTAAAAGCCGTGGTTAGCAACCCTAATGGCGAACTAACTCCAAACTGGGAAAAAGCGTATACAGCAGTAATCGACTCGTATTTAGGTCAGGCTCCAAAAACATTCCAATACAACGGAAAAAACTATACTCCAGAAACATTTGCTAAAGATGTAGTTGGAATTAACGCCGATGATTACGTTGAAATTTCTTCTTTACAAGAATACCCATACTACTCAAAATTTACATTAATGGTACCAGATAACTGGTCATACGATCAAGTATATAATGTACACATGAACGAGTTGACCGATATTATTGACAATGCAATAAAAAATGGTTACTCTGTTGCTTGGGCAGGTGATGTAAGTGAAAAAAGTTTCAGCTGGAAAAATGGTGTTGCTTTCGTTCCAGAAAAGAAAATTGAAGATATGACTGCTGAAGAAAAAGCAGACATATTTAACGGTCCGAAAAAAGAAATGATGGTAACTGAAGAAATGCGTCAGAAAGCTTTTGACAACTACACTACAACTGACGATCACGGTATGCACATTGTTGGAATTTCGAAAGATCAAAACGGAAAAGAATACTACATCGTTAAAAACTCTTGGGGTGCATCAAACGATTACAAAGGATATTTGTATATGACTAAAGAATTTGCAAAGTATAAAGCCACTGCTATTATGCTTCATAAAAAAGCAGTTCCGGCAACTATCGCAAAAAAATTAAGCCTGTAAGTAAATTACACAATCATCAATCAAAATTAAATCCCAAAGTAATGCTTTGGGATTTTTTTATTCTTTACTGTTGCAAAATCTTCATTTTAAAAAAAATGCAACAGTTATTGTTGCAAAAAAAATAAAAATACATTTTTGCAACACTTTTCAGTTTTGAGAAATAAAAAAGCCCAACCGTGCGGTTGGGCTTTTTTTATCTTGAAATTACTCTTTCATTTCGAAAGTTTCCATAAACTTCGTTGTATAGTTTCCAGCAACATAATCCGGATGGTCCATCAACTGCCTGTGGAACGGAATAGTAGTTTTAATTCCTTCAATATAAAACTCATCAAGCGCACGTTTCATTTTATTGATAGCTTCTTCACGAGTTTGAGCCGTTGTGATCAACTTAGCAATCATTGAATCGTAGTTCGGCGGAATAGTATAGCCAGCATAAACATGCGTATCTAAGCGTACTCCGTGACCTCCTGGCGAATGTAAAACAGTAATTTTACCTGGAGAAGGGCGGAAATCGTTATACGGATCTTCCGCATTGATACGACATTCGATTGAGTGCAATTGAGGCAAATAATTCTTACCAGAAATTGGCACACCCGCAGCTACTAAAATCTGCTCTCGAATCAAATCGTAATCGATAACTTGTTCTGTGATTGGATGCTCTACCTGAATACGGGTATTCATTTCCATGAAGTAAAAGTTTCGGTGTTTGTCTACTAAAAACTCAACCGTACCGGCTCCTTCATATTTAATAAATTCTGCAGCTTTAACAGCAGCTTCACCCATTTTTTGACGCAATTCATCTGTCATAAATGGAGAAGGCGTTTCTTCAGTTAATTTTTGATGACGACGTTGTACTGAGCAATCTCTTTCAGATAAGTGACATGCTTTACCGTATGAATCCCCAACCACTTGAATTTCAATATGGCGTGGTTCTTCAATTAGTTTTTCCATGTACATTCCATCGTTACCAAAAGCAGCAGCAGCTTCCATACGTGCACTTTCCCAAGCTTTTTCAAGCTCTTCTTCTTTCCAGATAGCGCGCATACCTTTACCACCACCTCCAGCAGTTGCTTTCATCATTACTGGGTAACCGATTTTTTTTGCAACTTTTTTAGCATCATCATACGAATCCAAAATTCCTTTAGAACCAGGTACACATGGCACTCCTGCTTCTTCCATCGTAGCTTTGGCTGTAGCTTTATCTCCCATTTTCTCAATCATTTCAGGAGAAGCACCAATAAACTTAATATTGTGTTCCTGACAAATTTTTGAGAATTTGGCATTTTCAGATAAAAATCCGTATCCTGGGTGAATTGCATCTGCATTTGTAATTTCTGCAGCCGCAATGATATTCGACATTTTTAAATAGGAAAGATTACTTGGTGGAGGTCCAATACATACTGCTTCGTCCGCAAATTTAACATGCAAACTTTCAGCATCTGCAGTAGAATAAACCGCAACCGTTTTAATCCCCATTTCTCTACAGGTTCTAATTACGCGAAGCGCAATTTCTCCTCTATTTGCGATTAATATTTTTTTAAACATACTTTACAATTAGATAATTAGACAATGTGTCCATTAGACAATTAAGATGAAGAAAGAAAACTTCTAACTTCTAACTTCTAACTTCTAACTTTTTATGATGGATCTACTAAGAATAAAGGTTGATCGAACTCAACTGGTGAAGCATCGTCAACTAAAATTTTAACGATTTTTCCTGAAATTTCAGATTCAATTTCATTGAATAATTTCATTGCTTCAATCACACACACCACATCACCTTTTCCAACAGAACTACCTACCTCAACAAACATAGGTTTATCTGGAGCCGGTTTTCTGTAGAATGTACCAATCATTGGTGATTTAATCGTGATATAATTTGAATTATCTTCTGAAGTTGCTGGTGTAGCTGGTGCAGCCGGAGCTACTGGTGCAGCTGCAACAGGAGCAGCTACTTGTGGTACCGCTTGCATTGGAACATGCTGAACATACGTTGTTTCAGCGGCTCCAGCTTCGGTGGTTTTAATGGTGATTTTAAAATCATCCATTTCTAATTTTACTTCTGTAGCCCCTGATTTTGCTACAAATTTGATTAGGTTTTGAATTTCTCTGATATCCATACTATTCTAAATTTGGTTTTGGTTGTTTATTGTTTGTTATACGCCCACTTCAAATAAACGGCTCCCCATGTGAAACCGCCACCGAAAGCAGCAAAAATAATATTATCTCCTTTTTTCAATTGGTTTTCAAAATCGCAAAGCAATAGTGGTAAAGTGGCCGATGTGGTATTTCCGTAGCGGTGGATGTTAACCAGTACTTTTTCGTCGTCAAGACCCATACGGTTCGCCGTTGCGTCAATAATACGTTTGTTTGCTTGGTGTGCTACCAACCAATTTACATCGTCTTTCGTTAAATTATTGCGTTCCATGATTTTTTCACTTACGTCTGCCATACCTGAAACAGCGTACTTGAATACGGTTTTACCATCTTGGAACACATAATGTTGTTTGTTTTTAACGGTATCTTCTGAAGCCGGTAGAATAGAACCTCCCGCATCGATTTTCAAGAACTCGCGTCCGATACCATCACTTCGCAAAAATTCATCTTGAAATCCTAAACCTTCTTGGTTTGGTTCGAACAGAACTGCACCGGCGCCATCTCCAAAAATAATACAGGTTGCGCGATCGGTATAATCAATAATAGAAGACATTTTATCGGCTCCTATCAATAATACTTTTTTATAACGTCCGGATTCGATATAAGCCGAAGCCGTAGATATTCCATAAAGAAAACTAGAACATGCTGCATGAAGATCATAAGCAAAAGCATTTACCGCTCCAATTTGAGTTGCCACATACACTCCGGTTGAAGCCACAGGCATATCTGGAGTTGCGGTAGCCATAAGTACCAAATCAATATCTTTCGGATCGACTCCTGCTTTTTCAATAAGGTTTTTTGCAGCTCGGATTGCCATGAATGAAGTTCCTTGACCTTCCTCTTTTAACAATCTTCTTTCTTTAATACCGGTGCGCGTAGTAATCCATTCGTCGTTTGTATCGACCATGCCTTCTAGTACGGCATTAGACAAAACAAAGTCAGGCACATATGACCCTACAGCGGTTATGGCAGCTGATATTTTATTCATAAAAATTGTATTTTCTTTTTGAGAAACAAATTCAAAAAGTGGTGGAAATTACAAAAAAAATCCCAAACCTATATCTTTTTTATACTACTTAATTTACAACGAAATAGGTTTTAACAAAAAAAACTCCCACACCGTGAGAGTTTTCTCTATACATTTTAGAAACTAGGCTTCTGCTACTTGTTTGTCAATAACAACCTGACCTCTGTAATACATTTTACCTTCATGCCAGTATGCTCTGTGGTATAAATGCGCCTCACCAGTTACAGGACATGTTGCAATTTGAGGAGTTGTCGCTTTATAATGCGTTCTTCTCTTGTCTCTTCTTGTTTTCGAGGTTTTTCTCTTAGGATGTGCCATCTTACTATATTATTTATCCGTTAATAGTTGTTTTAATTTATCCCAACGGGGATCTGTATTCTCTTCTTCTTTATGCTCTTCTTTAGGAGCCAGTTCGTTTAATTTATCAATTACGTCGGTTTTTAATGTACCGTCTTTCACGCCAGGATGCACTCTTTTACTAGGCACCGACAAGACAATCATCTCATAGATATACTGCGCAACATTTACTTGAAATTCACCATGAGGTACAATTAGCAACTCGTCATTCTCATTATTAAAAGTGTCACCAAATTTTACAATTAAATTTAGCTTCCCTTTAATTGGCAAATCAAATTCCTCACCTGTTAAATCACAAGGCACATTAATAGTTCCTTTGTGTTTAAAAGCAAGCTCAAGCATAGTGCTTTTTTTATCTAAAACCAAACTTACTTTAACATCAACGTCGTTATATTCGTCAAAATCAAAGCCCTCAAAGAACTTTTTATCTATTTGATAATCAAACTGGTGCTTCCCTTGTTTTAATCCGACAAACGGAATTAAAAAATCTTTCTCAATATTCATAACAACAGTTTTGAGCGTGCAAAGATATAAAATTATTATAAATTCAAACGAGTTGTAAACATTTTTTTGTTTATAACTGTTTTTGCTTGGTTTTCAACGGATTTTTAATCAGCTCATTATATTCAATTCGGCTATTAAAAACATCTATCGCCAAATAAACTGCTTCTTTAAACGAATTAAAATCCGCTTCTCCTTTTCCGGCAATCTCATATGCGGTTCCGTGATCTGGAGACGTTCTTATTTTATCAAGTCCTGCTGTATAATTCACTCCTTTACCAAAAGACAGTGTTTTAAACGGAATAAGCCCTTGATCGTGATACGTTGCAATTACCGCATCGTATTTTTCGTATTGTCCGCTGCCAAAAAAACTATCTGCAGAAAAAGGACCAAAAACCATAACTCCATCTTCAAAAAGTTTTTTCAATGCCGGTTTCAAAACCTCATCATCTTCTTTTCCAATCACACCATTATCACCACAATGCGGATTCAATCCTAACACAGCAATTTTAGGTCGTGTAATTCCAAAATCTTGCTTCAGTGTTTTATTTACTGTTTCAATTTTGGTACGAATTAAAGCTTCAGTTAAATTTTTAGCAACTTCGGTTACTGGTACATGATCGGTCAACAACCCAACACGTAAACCATCTTGCACCATAAGCATCAAAGCATTTCCTTCTAGTTCTTGATTTAGATAATCCGTATGCCCTGGAAAACGAAAATCTTCCGATTGAATGTTATACTTATTAATAGGAGCAGTAACCAAAACATCCACCAAACCATCTTTAAGTGCCTGAGTTGCCGCTACAAATGATTTAATTGCGTATTTACCCACCGATTCATCATTCTTTCCAAATTCAAGATTTACACCTTCACGCCAAACATTCAGCACATTGATTTTACCATGAACCAACTGATCCATCTTATCAATTCCGTGTAAACTTGATTCCAAATGGAACGATTTCTTAACAAACGAAAGGATTTTTACGTTAGCAAAAATAACAGGCGTACACAGTTCTAACATGCGAGCATCCTCAAAGGTTTTAAGAATGATTTCTGCGCCAATCCCATTTAAATCTCCAACAGAAATACCTACAATTAAATTCTCTGTTTTTTTAACCATTTCGATTCGTTATTTATTGCTAATTTTGAAGTGCAAATTTAGCAAAATAAATCCAGTTATGTTTACAGGCATCATCGAAACTCTTGGAAGAGTGGCCAATATTGAAAAAGAAAACGAAAATATACACCTCACTATTGAATCTTCCTTAACCAACGAACTAAAAATAGACCAAAGTGTAGCGCATAATGGCGTTTGTTTAACGGTTGTTCGAAAAGACAATAATTTATACACCGTTACAGCTATTAAAGAAACTATTGACAAAACCAATATTGGTAGTTGGAAAATTGAAGACACCGTTAACTTAGAACGTGCCATGAAACTTGGTGACCGTTTGGACGGACATATCGTTCAAGGTCATGTAGATCAAACTGCGGTATGCAAAAACATTGAAGACGCAAATGGAAGCATTTATTTCACTTTTGAATACGACAAAAACTTCAACAACATTACAATTGAGAAAGGATCTATTACCGTAAATGGCGTTAGCTTAACTGTTGTGAATTCGAAAGAAAATGAATTTAGTGTTGCAATTATTCCTTACACTTTAGAACACACCAATTTTAAAAATTTCAAAATCGGTACAATCGTTAATTTGGAGTTCGACGTAATTGGAAAGTATGTTAGTCGATTAAACGAATTAAGGAAATAAAAAAAGCTTCAAATTATTTTGAAGCTTTTTTTACAGATATATTTTTGAAATAATAAAAGGCTAATCCAATTGCACCCACGAATAACAATAACACGCCCGCATCGATTGGTAAACCTGGAGGTGGGGTTGGCGGTGGTGGCGCTGGTGGTTCGGATTGCGAAAATACCGTCACACTGTTCAACATCACTCCGACAAACAATATTATTTTATATAGGGCACTTTTCATGGTCATAAAATTATAAAAATTAACATTCCGACAAAACCAAAATCTGTTTTTTCATCAATATTTAATACTAATTTAAAATTGCGTCAGAACGATACTTATAGCATTACTAGCATTTTAAAATTTTAAATAACGCTAGCCACGAAAATAGAAAGATTTTTTTATAATACAATAGTTTTCAAAAAAAAATCTTAATTTTTTCCTAATTTGAAATTTTTCCAAATTTCAAAAACGCTTAAAAACAACTTCGTTTTTTTACATTTTTTCAATTGTGGTCCCACCTGGGCTCGAACCAGGGACCACCTGATTATGAGTCAGGTGCTCTAACCAACTGAGCTATAGGACCAGTTTTGAGGTTGCAATATTACTACTATTTTTATACACTCCAAAATTATTCTTCAATTTCTTGACATAATTCTACCAAAACCCCGTTTGTTCCTTTAGGATGAAGGAAAGCAACCCATTTGTTATCAGCTCCTTTTTTAGGCTTTTCATTCAAAACCACAAAACCTTCATTTTTTAAACGCTCCATTTCCGCAACAATATCTTTCACATCGAATGCAATATGATGAATCCCTTCGCCTTTTTTCTCGATAAATTTAGCAATCGAACTATCCGGATTGGTTGCTTCAAGCAACTCAATTTTATTGGGCCCATTCATAAAAAAGGACGTCTTTACTCCTTCACTTTCCACTTCTTCTTCTTTGTAAGCCGGTGCGCCAAAAAGTTTTTCAAACAATATGTTGGATGCTTTCAAATCTTTCACTGCTATACCTATATGTTCAATTTTTCTCATGATTTTAATTTCTAAAAAATAAATTTCATCAAAAGTAACAAAAAACAAAAAAGCTGTCTTCGAATCAGTTTCAATTTTTACAACTCAAAAAATTGTATTTTTGCAACATGGAAACAAACAGACAAAAAAAAATAGGAACAGTATTGCAAAAAGATTTAGTAGATATTTTGCAAGGCGAAGTGCGAAAAAATGGTATTAGCAACCTGATTATTTCCGTATCTAAAGTTAATGTAACCTCCGATTTATCGATTGCTAAGGTTTATTTGAGCATTTTTCCAGTTGAAAAAGGGCCTGAACTTTTAAATGCAATTCGCACCAATACACCACTAATTAAGCACGATTTAGCACAACGCGTTAAACAACAATTACGTCGTGTACCAAATTTAAGTTTTTACATAGACGATAGTTTGGACTATATCGAAAAAATAGACTCTGCTTTAAAAGGCGAAGAAAACCCTATTGAAAACCGTGATTTGTTAGCAAAAAGAAAGAAATCATAATTTGAATTTTTCGTTTTACATAGCGCGTCGTTACACGATAAGTTTCAGTAAAAGCACGGCAATAAACATCATTACCGGTATTGCCACTGTTGGAATAATTGTGGGAACGATGGCTCTTTTTATAGTCTTATCGGTATTTAGCGGGTTAAGAGAGTTTAGTCTTTCCTTTGCAAATGATACCGATCCCGATTTGAAAATTTTTCCCAAAAACGGAAAATCCATACTCGTTTCAACTCAACAAGAAACAGCTTTAAAAAATTCGAAAACCATTGCTTTATATAGTAAGGTAATCGAAGAACGAGTTTTATTCTCTTTCAATCAAAAACAGGAAGTAGCTTATTTAAAAGGTGTTGATACTACATTCATACACGTAAATCCTTTTAAAGATAAAATATACGCAGGACAATGGCTGCAACCCGAAACGTCACAAGTTATAGTAGGGTACGGAATTGCCAATACCCTTTCGATGGGGTTATTCGATTTTAATAATCGTTTGGAAGTTTTTGTTCCAAAACCCGGAAAAGGTGCTATTGAAAATCCGCAGCAAGCTTTCAACGAATCCGAATTAACTCCTATTGGGATTTATGCCATCAATGACGATTTAGATAAAAAGTATGTTTTTGTTGACTTACCACTGGCGCAAGAACTACTGCAATACAAACCAAATCAAGTTTCTAATATCGAAATAAAACTGAAACCATCTGTAACCGATGATGAAGCCATTGATGAAATCAAAAAAACATTCAACAACACTATTGCAATTAAAACCAGAGCAGAGCTTAACGACAGTTTGCACAAAATGCTCAACACCGAAAACATCGCGATATATTTGATTTTTACCTTAGTTATTATTATTGCCTTATTCAATTTGGTAGGCGCATTAATCATGATGATCTTAGACAAAAAAGCCAACTTAAAAACCTTATTTAATTTAGGTGCTGAAATTAAAGAACTCAGAAGCATTTTCTTTTTCCAAGGAAGTTTACTAACTTTTTTAGGAGGTATAATAGGATTATTTTTTGGAATTTTATTTGTGCTTTTACAACAAAAATTCGCTTTAATAATGATAACACCAAGTATGGCTTATCCTATTTCTTTTGAGTTTTCCAACATCGCTATTGTATTAGGCACCATCATCTTACTTGGTTTTCTTGCTTCTTGGATAGCCTCAAGCAGAGTAAATAAAAATTTACTCGATTAATTTCTGTTTCAAAATTAATTCTATATTTGTTTTCATTATAATTGAACGCCCATGATTGTTTTTGTGGCGTCCTAAAGTATCAGGAAGGTAATTAGGACATTCTATTTTCACTCGAACACACTTTGTTCGAAAGTATTCATTTTATCCTAATTTATCATGACAGAAACAACCTCTTCAAAAAACACTATATCCCGAATTTTTTCGACAATAAAAACCGCAGTTAAAGGAGACGAATCTTTTGATTACACTAGCGGAAGCATCAAAAAAGCAGTCATTCTCTTAGCCATTCCAATGGTTTTAGAAATGATGATGGAATCGGTTTTTGCTTTAGTCGACCTGTATTTTGTGGGTCATTTGAAACACAGCAGTTTTGCTATTCAAGCAGTAGGCTTGACCGAATCGGTTCTCACGATTATTTATTCGCTAGCTATTGGAATTAGTATGGCGGCCACCGCAGTTGTTGCAAGGCGCATTGGAGAGAAAAACCCTGAAGCAGCTGCCAAATCGGGTATGCAAGCAATAATTATTGCAGTTTTCATTAATACCCTAATTAGCATAGTTGGATTTATTTATGCGAAAGACATATTACTAATCATGGGAGCTTCAGCAGAAGCAGCCGAATACGGTGTAAACTTTACCCGTTTGATGATGGGCAGTAGTTTATTTATCATGCTGTTATTTTTAATCAACGGAATTTTTCGTGGAGCTGGAAACGCAGCTATAGCTATGCGCAGTTTATGGTTGGCCAATTTATGCAATATTGTATTGTGCCCAATTTTCATTAACGGACTAGGACCAATTCCAGCTTTTGGATTACTTGGCGCTGCCATTGCAACCACTACTGGAAGAAGTATTGGAGTTTTATATCAAATGTATCATTTGTTTAATGGAAAAGGAATTTTAAAAATAGTTCTTGCGCACTTTATTCCCGATTTTGATCAAATCAAACATATCGTTAAAATTGCTGCGCCTGGCGTTTTACAGTTTGTAATTGCTTCATGCAGTTGGATTTTTTTAGCACAGTTGGTTGCAACCACTGGAGGTGATCACGGCTCTGCAGGATATCAAACTGCTTTACGCATTATGATGTTCTTTATCCTTCCGGCTTGGGGTTTAAGTAATGCCGCTGCAACTTTGGTGGGACAAAATTTAGGAGCCAAACAAATTGAACGCGCCGAAAAATCGGTATTCACCACAGCAAAATACAATGTCATTTTTATGGCAACCATTATGGTTATCACTTTGTTTTTCGGACAATATATTATTTCGTTTTTCTCCAACGATTTTACCGTTCAAAAAATTGCCCTTGAAGCATTACGCACCATGAGTTTAGGCTTTGTGTTTTATGGGATTGGTATGGTACTCATCAACACGTTTAATGGTGCAGGAGATACTTGGACACCCACTAAAATTAATTTTTTCGGATTCTGGATGTTTCAAATACCTCTTGCCTATTTGCTAGCCAAATACCTCAACATGGGCCCTAGCGGTGTATTTATGGCAGTTCCTATTGCCGAAACAGGAATTACATTGGCCGGAATAGTACTTTACCGAAAAGGGAAATGGAAAAAAATACAGGTGTAATTCACACGTAGTAAAAAAGAAAACCGGCTTGTGATAAGCCGGTTTTTATATTTTAAAGTGTCTGATAATCCGAAAAAGCGTCTCGGATTTCATCAAAAATTTGCATCAATTCTTCCGCACTGTTATTTGTTACCAACTTTTGTCGGTATTCTTTAAAATGTGGAATTCCCTTGAAATAATTGGTGTAATGACGACGCATTTCTACAATGCCTACATGTTCCCCTTTCCATTCCATCGACCAGTTTAAATGATTTTGAGCGGCTTGAATACGGGCTTCCATATCGGGTGGCGGTAACAATTCGCCGGTTTTGAAATAATGCTTAATCTCGTCAAATATCCAAGGATAGCCAATGGCAGCACGACCAATCATCATACCATCCAGTCCGTATTTATTTTTGTATTCCAATGCTTTTTGCGGGGAATCAATATCTCCATTTCCAAAAATAGGCATCGTGATTCTCGGGTTTTCTTTCACGCGTTGAATATGCGACCAATCGGAATGTCCTTTATACATCTGCGCACGTGTACGGGCGTGAATTGTTAAGGCCTGAACCCCAATATCTTGTAAACGCTCTGCAACCTCATCAATGTTAATAGAACTTTCGTCCCAACCCAAACGGGTTTTAACCGTTACAGGGAGATTGGTTCCTTTGATAACCGCTTTGGTTAAACGCACCATCAAATCCACATCTTTCAACACTCCGGCTCCGGCTCCTTTGCAAACCACCTTTTTTACCGGACAACCAAAGTTGATGTCCACCAAATCAGGCTGAACAGTGTCAACAATTTTAGCCGATAACTCCATTGCCTCTTCATCTCCTCCAAATATCTGAATACCAACCGGGCGCTCGTAATCAAAAATATCCAGTTTCTTACGACTTTTCATAGCATCACGAATCAAGCCTTCGCTGGAAATAAATTCCGAGTACATCAAATCGGCGCCATGCTGTTTGCACAAACGACGAAATGGCGGATCACTCACATCTTCCATAGGTGCAAGTAACAAAGGAAAATCCGGTAATTCTATGTTGCCAATTTTGACCATCTGCTCTATTTTGCGGCAAAATTACAAATTTTTATGACTTTGGGCTTAAGGTTTAACGTTTCAGGTAATTAAACTGCATTTTACAATCAAAACTTTGACTATATTTGCCGATTAATTCCCTACCTTTAATAGGGATTGCGTTAGGGGTTGCAGCGGCATCCTTTTTTGGGCAATTGAGGTTCCTGAGCTTGCTGAAGGACGAAATAGCCGAAAAAAGATACAGCGAAAGACCCGACCCTTGTGGGAACGCCCTGAAAAAAGACACTGAACGACGATGAAGAAAATAAGAAACTTTTGCATTATTGCACACATTGACCACGGGAAAAGTACGTTAGCAGACCGTTTATTAGCTGCTACACAAACCGTAACAGCTCGCGAAGAAAAAGCGCAGTTGCTGGACAACATGGATTTGGAGCGTGAGCGTGGGATTACCATTAAAAGTCACGCCATCCAGATGGAATATACTTATAAAGGCGAAAAATACATCCTGAATTTAATTGACACTCCGGGTCACGTGGATTTCTCGTACGAAGTTTCTCGTTCGATTGCCGCTTGCGAAGGCGCGCTTTTGATTGTGGATGCGGCGCAAAGTATTCAGGCGCAAACCATTTCTAATCTATATCTTGCTTTAGAAAACGATTTGGAAATTATCCCGGTATTAAACAAAGTAGATTTACCGAGCGCAAACCCTGAAGAAGTAAGCGACGATATTATTGACTTATTAGGTTGTAAATTAGAAGATATTATTCATGCATCGGGTAAAACCGGTTTTGGTGTGGAAAATATTTTAGCTGCGATTATTGAAAAAATTCCAGCTCCGAAAGGTGATCCGGAAGAGCCACTTCAGGCGTTAATTTTCGATTCGGTGTACAATCCGTTTCGAGGTATTGAAGTTATTTTCCGAGTAAAAAACGGAGAAATCAAAAAAGGCCAGAAGATAAAATTCATGGCAACCGGTAACGAATATTTTGCTGACGAAATTGGCACCTTGAAATTAAACCAAGTCCCTAAAGACAAAGTTTCTACAGGAGATGTAGGGTATTTAATTTCCGGAATTAAAGAAGCCAAAGAAGTAAAAGTGGGTGACACCATCACCGATGCCAAAACGCCAACCACCAATATGATTACAGGTTTCGAAGATGTGAAGCCAATGGTATTTGCCGGAATTTATCCGGTAGACACTGAAGACTATGAAGACTTACGTGCTTCGATGGAAAAACTCCAGTTAAATGATGCTTCCTTGGTTTTTGCCGCGGAAAGCTCGGCAGCACTAGGATTTGGTTTCCGATGTGGTTTCTTAGGAATGCTACACATGGAAATTATCCAGGAGCGTTTGGAGCGTGAGTTTGACATGACCGTAATCACCACGGTTCCCAATGTGTCGTACTTGGCGTACACCAAAAAAGAACCGGAAGTAGCCCTTGTCGTAAACAACCCTTCTGACTTACCGGAGCCATCAAAACTGGACCGTGTAGAAGAACCTTATATTAAAGCCACTATCATTACCAAAGCAGATTTCGTTGGTAACGTAATGAGTTTGTGTATTGAAAAACGCGGATTGATTACCAATCAAACATACCTGACCACGGAACGTGTAGAATTAAATTTCGACATGCCGTTGGCGGAAATCGTATTCGACTTCTACGACCGATTAAAAACGGTTTCAAAAGGGTATGCTTCGTTTGATTACCACCCAATTGGTATGCGTACTTCGAAATTGGTAAAATTGGATGTGTTGTTGAATGCACAGTCGGTAGATGCGCTTTCGGCTTTGATTCACGAGGACAATGCCTATAACATCGGTAAAAAAATGTGTGAGAAATTACGCGAACTGATTCCGAGACAACAGTTTGATATTCCGATTCAGGCGGCAATTGGAGCGAAAATCATTGCGCGTGAAACCATTAAAGCCTTACGTAAAGACGTTACCGCTAAATGTTACGGAGGAGATATTTCCCGTAAGCGTAAATTATTGGAAAAACAGAAAAAAGGTAAAAAACGTATGCGTCAGGTAGGTAATGTAGAGATTCCGCAGGAAGCTTTCATGGCCGTGTTGAAACTGAACGATTAAGTTTTACAACAATATAATTTAGAAAACCGACAACTAATGGTTGTCGGTTTTTTTATGCAAAACATCTTTGAAACGACAGAACTTATTTATGAGAATAAATATATTTTGTATCTTTAATAGCCCCAGAAAATTTCTATGAAAAAGCTTACATTCATATTCCTTTTTTTATTTGGAAGTATCACGTATTCCCAAACAATTACTGTTGACAATACCACAAATTCGCCTGCCCAATTAGTCAATTTGTTATTGGGTAATTCTTGTGTTGAAGTTTCGAATATTTCGGTTTCTTCGACTCAAGCGGTTGCCTATTTTAATCAAAATGGATCGACATTTCCTATTACAGAAGGTGTTATAATCCGAAATGGTATTGCAACTCATACGCAAGGCCCATACACGGGCAATAATTTAAGCAGTTCCGTTACACCGACAGGAGATGCTTTTTTACAAAACTTAAGTAATGCTAACGGTGGAACAAGCCCTATAGTTGATGCTGAATATTTGGAGTTTGATTTTATTCCACTTTCAAATAGTTTTAGTTTTAATTTTTTGTTTGCTTCAAACGAATATGGGTTTTATCAATGTGAATTTAGTGATGTCTTTGCTTTTGTATTAACCGATTTGTCTTCTGGGGTTTCTAACAATTTAGCCGTAATTCCTGGTACAACAACCCCGGTTTCTGTAGCTACAATTCGAAATAGCGCCTATAATGATCCTTCAAGTCCGAACAACAATTGTGCATCGGTGAACCCTAGCTTTTTTGGAATTTACAATGTTGGAAATCCGAGTTCTGCATTGAACATGAGAGGACAAACGGTTGTCATGAACGCCTCATCAGCAGTTGTGCCAAATACCCCTTATCGAATTCGTTTGGTTATTGGAGATTATGCCAATTCGGGTTTTGATTCTGCAGTTTTTTTGTCGGCAGGAAGTTTTACAACTACCTTAGATTTAGGCCCCGATAAAATTATTTGTACTGGAGATACTTTTTTATTAGAAACAGGATTAGATAATACCTTTACGTATACTTGGTATGAAAACGGAACCCCTATCCCTGGGGAAACAAACTCATCATACACTGTTACTCATTCAGGAAGTTATTCAGTTGAAGCCGTAAAAGGTTCTTGTTTGATAACCGATACTATTGTATTTACCGATTTGGCTGTAAATAATCCTCAAAATTTACTAACGTGTAATACCGGTGCCACCACCTATACTTTTAATTTAACAAATAATGATGAAGCTGCTTTAGGGATAGACACAACTATTTACGATGTTGTTTATTTTGAGTCTCCTGCGGATATTACAGCTAATAACCCAATCCCTAGCGGTAATTTATCATCGTATTCTAGTTCTGGTGGACAAACAATATATATTAAAATTTTAAATACTTCTACAGGTAATTTTTGTGATGCTCAATATACATTCGATTTAATTGTTACCAATGCCGTTGTGGCTACACCTCCTAATGCAATTTCGGTTTGTGAAGGTCAAGGCAGTACCAATTATACATTTAGCGCAATCACTACTGATGAAGTTCTAAACGGTCAATCCCCAGCAAATTACACTGTTACTTATTACAATTCGGTTGGAGAAGCAACTTCGGGAACAAATCCTGTGGTTTCGGTATCAATTCCAAACGGAACGTCAACCGTTACAGTTGGAATACGAATGCAAGACAACTCAAATCCAAATTGTTTCGATGTCACTTCTGTAACTATTACAGTTAACCCATTACCCGTTGTAGATGATATTCCGGACCCTACAGAATGCAGTCAATATACATTACCTTCTATTGTTAATGGAACATACTATCTTTTGTCAGGAGGACCAACAACACCCGGTCAAGTACAATATAACGCAGGAGATATTTTAGTTGATGGAGGAACGTATTATATTTTTGTAGGTCCTGATGCAAATGGATGTACAAATGAATCTAATTTTAATTTAACTCTTATTGATGAATATGTACCTCAATTAGACCATTGCGGAACATTTATTGTACCAACACCTCCCCAAAATATTGGTAATTTTTACACACAACCTGGCGGACCCTTGGGTACGGGATCTATTGTTCCTTCTGGGACAGAATACATCAACACAACTGCAG
This sequence comes from Flavobacterium sp. IC2-16, assembly GCF_055521455.1. Taxonomy (NCBI): domain Bacteria; kingdom Pseudomonadati; phylum Bacteroidota; class Flavobacteriia; order Flavobacteriales; family Flavobacteriaceae; genus Flavobacterium; species Flavobacterium sp. IC2-16. The sequence continues at coordinate 1,101,347 of NZ_CM145480.1, forward strand.
CTACAATTACCGAAACGTTGTATTATTATGCTGAAGTAAATGGTGTTTTTTGTAGAGATGAGCAGTTCGTTTTTTACATTCATCCTTTACCTATAGTAGACGACCCAGCTGATGTAGTAAACTGTGATAGTTATATTTTACCCGCTTTGACTAATGGAAACTATTTTTCTGGACCAAACGGTTCTGGCACACCACTATTTGCTGGAGATGTAATAAGCGTAAATGGTCCAAATTTTCCTGGAATATATTATGTGTACAATCAACTTGCACATACAACAAGTTCTGGCGCTCCTGGGAATTGTGCACTAGAAAACCCTTTTCAAATTGATTTGGTTGACACCTCTGTATTTTCAGCAGTATCTGGTTGTGGTATGTACACATTGCCTGCGGTTGCTTTTGGAGGATATTATACTGCTCCAAATGGCGGAGGAACTGAGATAACAGATTTGAACATAACATCTTCTCAAATTGTATATTATTTTACAAATACGACTACGTTGCCGAATTGTACTTCTAACTTAAATTATAACATTACCATTAATCCTTTACCGCCAGTAGACACAATTGCTAGTGGAACCTATTGCGGTGAATTTATATTGCCTCCTTTAACGAACGGCACCTATTATACGTTATCGGGAGGACCAACGATTCCAGGACAAATTCAATTAAATGCAGGGCAAATAATCGATTTATCGGGTGTGAATTTATCGCCAGGCACATATTACATTTATAATGGTTTAGATGCTAATAATTGCGAAAACGAGTCTAGTTTTACAATAGATTTGAATCCTTTTCCTCCAACTGATAATGTTTTTAGCAGGACAGAATGTTTCCCCTATACAATTTCTACTCCAACAAATGGCACCATTTACACAGCCCCAGGCGGTCCTTCCGGCGGAGGCTCAGTAGTGTTGCCAACGCAGGTTTACAATTCAACACAAACTTTTTATTTATACAATATTGATACTACAACTGGATGTGAAATTAATCGACCATTTACAGTAACTTATAACGGAATCAATCTGCCAGATTATCAAAATGTAAATGTTTGTGAGTATGAGAATTATCAACTGCCTGCTTTAACGCATGTGGCACCAACTCCTTTTAATTATACAATTGGCTATTTTTATGATCCAACCGGAGTTAATCCAGTACCTCCTGGAACTATTTTCAATACACCGAATACAACTACCACCATTTATGTGTATGCAGTAAATGGCGATAGAATTATTTGTACACAAGAAGATAGTTTTGATATTATTGTTTCAGAAACACCCGATTTATCAACTTTAGGGTTAAACTTTCCTGTTGAAAAATGCGGAAATTACCAACTCCCTACTTTGCCAACTGTCCCGTATAACATTGGCTATTACTCACAACCTGGCGGTAATGCAGCCAATTTAATAACCAATTTAAACATTGTAAACACTACCAGAAATCCGGAAACATATACCTATTATCTGTATGGATCGGCTACAAATAATGCTAATTGTAACGATGAAATTTCATTCACTTTCACGGTATATCCTTTATTAGACATTACTTTACAAGGTGGTATTATTTGTGTTGATCCAACAACCAATGAAGCAACCAGAACTTATACAATCAATACTGGCTTAAACCCAGCATTATTCTCGGCGAACTGGTATCTTAACGGAAACTTAATGGGAACCGGTGTGAGCTATACCGCAAGTGCAGCCGGAACCTATACGGTAGACTTTATCAAACTAACTCCTGAAGTTGGTGCTAACTGTAATTACAACTCTACTACAGTAACTATTGAACAATCCAGCATTGCCATAGCTAGTTATACCCAATCTGGTGCTTTTGAAGATTTTATCGACATCACAGTACATGTTGATGGAGGCTATGGTGAATATTTGTACCAATTGGAAGATGGCCCGATACAGACTAGCAATATTTTTACTAATGTTCCTGCCGGTGAATACACTATCCATATATATGACACAAAGGCAAATTGTGGACAAACCGACTTGGTTGTTAATGTATTAAGTTACCCCAATTTCTTCACACCTAACGGAGATGGGATAAATGACTATTGGAATATTACCGGTCTAAAAGATCAACCCGAATCGTTTATCAATATTTTTGACCGTTATGGAAAATTCCTAAAACAGATTAGTCCGTCTGGAAAAGGTTGGGATGGAACTTACAATGGCGAAATGCTCCCATCTACAGACTATTGGTTTCAGGTTTTCTACAAACTCAATGGTGAAACAAGAGAGTTTAAAGCTCATTTTAGTATGAAACGATAAAACAAAACCCGATTGCAAATACAATCGGGTTTTTTGTTTGCACTATTACTTTGTACCTTTACAACCTTAAACTTAGCAACTCAGTAACTTTATAGCTTAGCAACTTTTTTAAAAAATGATTGAAGATAAAAATCAACAAAGAACCAGTATAGCGCAATTAGGCGAATTTGGTTTAATTAACCATTTAACCAAACAATTTGAAATTTCACAACCTTCTACTTTAAAAGGAATTGGGGACGATGCCGCCGTATTGAATTTTAACAACAAAAAAACAGTGGTTTCAACCGATTTGTTAGTTGAAGGGGTTCACTTCGATTTGGCGTATATGCCTTTGAAACATTTAGGTTATAAAGCGGTTTCGGTTAATGTATCCGACATTTGTGCCATGAATGCAACGCCAACACACATTACTGTTTCTGTTGCAGTATCCAATCGATTTCCATTAGAGGCTTTAGAAGAATTATTTGCAGGCATAGCTTTAGCTTCAAAAGTATATAATATAGACGTTATTGGTGGTGACACTACTTCTTCTCAAAAAGGATTGCTGATTTCAATTACCGCATTAGGTGTAGCAAGTGAAAACGAAATTATTTATCGAAAAGGCGCACAGGCTACCGATTTACTAGTTGTATCGGGCGATATTGGAGCGGCGTATATGGGTTTGCAAGTTTTAGAGCGTGAAAAACAAGTTTTTTTGGTCAATCCAAACAACCAACCAGATTTAGACAATTACACGTATTTAATTGAACGTCAGCTTAAACCGGAAGCTCGTATTGATGTTCGTGATATCTTAGAAAAACTAGAAATTAAACCAACATCAATGATTGATATCTCAGATGGTTTATCTTCAGAAATTATGCATTTGTGCAAACAATCCAATGTTGGATGTAATTTATACGAAGACAAATTACCTTTAGATCCTCAGTTTATTAATGTGTGTGAAGAATTCAATATTGACAGTACTACTGTTGCAATTAATGGCGGGGAAGATTACGAACTGCTGTTTACTATAAAAATGGAGGATTACGACAAAATTAAAGGAAATCCAAACTTCACTGTAATTGGCCATATGACACAGGAAAGCGAAGGAATTCATTTGGTTACGCGCGCTAACACAAAAATCGAATTAAAAGCAAGAGGGTGGGATGCACTTGAAGGTTAGAAATTAGATTTCGGAATTTAGAAATAAAAAAAACCCAGATTTCAATTATGAAATCTGGGTTTTTACTTATTACTTATTACTTATTATTCTAGATTACATCTTCATCAACCAGTTTCTCATCGAAACTTCATTGTTGATGATACCTCTTAGTTCTTCTATTTTAACTCGATCTTGTTGCATAGAATCTCTGTGACGTATGGTTACCGTTTGATCTTCTAGAGTTTGGTGATCTACTGTAATACAGAATGGTGTTCCTAAAGCATCTTGTCTTCTGTAACGGCGTCCCACAGCATCTTTTTCGTCGTAAGCTACATTGAAATCCCATTTCAAATCTTCAATGATTTGTCTAGCAACTTCAGGAAGTCCGTCTTTTTTAACCAATGGCAAAACTGCTGCTTTGGTTGGCGCTAAAACAGATGGCAAGCGCAATACTGTTCTTGTGGATCCGTCTTCCAACGTTTCTTCTTCTAAGGATTTCGAGAAAACCGCCAAGAACATACGATCTAAACCAACAGAAGTTTCCACTACGTATGGCACATAGTTTTGATTTAGTTCTGTATCGAAATATTGTAATTTTTTACCTGAAAATTCTTCGTGAGCTTTCAAATCGAAATCGGTTCTAGAGTGAATTCCTTCTAATTCTTTAAAACCAAACGGAAAATTAAACTCGATATCGGCGGCAGCATTAGCGTAATGTGCTAATTTTTCATGGTCGTGGAAACGGTAATTTGATGCACCTAATCCTAAAGACAAATGCCATTTCAAACGCGTTTCTTTCCAGTATTCGTAATATTTCATTTCTTCACCTGGACGCACAAAAAATTGCATTTCCATTTGTTCGAATTCACGCATACGGAAAATAAACTGACGGGCTACAATTTCATTTCGGAAAGCTTTACCGGTTTGTGCAATCCCAAAAGGGATCTTCATACGACCCGTTTTTTGCACATTCAAAAAGTTAACGAAAATACCTTGAGCGGTTTCCGGACGCAAATACAAATCCATCGCTGTATCGGCAGATGCTCCTAATTTTGTTCCGAACATCAAGTTAAACTGACGAACTTCGGTCCAATTACGAGAACCTGTTTCTGGATCGGCTATTTCTAATTCTTCGATTAAAGCTTTTACATCGGCTAAATCACCCGATTCTAATCCGCGGGCCATACGTTGTAAAATTTCATTCTTTTTAGAAAGATATTCCACAACTCTTGGGTTGGTAGAAACAAATTGAGCTTCATCAAAAGCTTCACCAAAACGGGCTTTCGCTTTTTCGATTTCTTTTTGTGCTTTTTGATTTAATTTTTCGGCATAATCCTCAATTAAAACATCAGCACGATATCTTTTTTTAGAATCTTTGTTATCAATTAACGGATCGTTGAAAGCATCTACGTGTCCCGAGGCTTTCCAAGTGGTTGGGTGCATAAAAATTGCAGCATCAATTCCCACAATATTTTCGTGCATTTGCACCATGGATTTCCACCAGTATTCACGAATGTTTTTCTTAAGTTCAACACCGTTTTGCGCATAATCATATACTGCGCTTAAACCATCATAAATTTCGCTCGATTGGAAAATAAATCCATACTCTTTTGCATGCGAAACTACATTTTTAAATAAGTCTTCTTGTTTTGCCATAGTGACGCAAAAGTATAAAAATAGCTTGGGAAAAAATAGTTTGAAAACTATCTTTTTAGAAGAAAATTAATTGACTTTTACAACTGTAGATGCAATTGTTTTGGAATCGCTAATTACATTGACTTTATATTCGCCGGCAATTAATTGGTATTGGTATAAATCTACAAAAGTACAAACATCGGTATCGAGATTATCGAAATACACTTCTTTCAAAATGCTGTACTTAGGATTATCACTCAAACCATTAAAAGTTGTAAGTCGGTTTTTTGGATTTAAAATTTGAATGTATACTTTTTTATTTCCTTTTTCAATTTCTTTGGTTTTTTCTAGGGTAAAGCAAATACGGAACTGATCGATTTTGGTAGAGCTATTGGTTTCAAAAACCTCACCATTTACCACACGAACCGAGCGAATATTAAAATTGGAAACCGAAAGATATTTTTTTTCGGGTTTTACTACTTTGGGCGTAACTTTTTCAATGCGAGAAACACTAATAACTTCAGGTTTTACCACAGCTTTAATCTCGTTAACGGAGTCATAACGCTGCAAAATTTCGGCAATCTGATTTTGATGAATAGTATTTTCTATACTCAATTTATCTTTTAGATTATCGTTTTGTTGGGTTGTTTTGTATAGCTTAAAAGAAACGATAAGCATTCCTACAAGCAAAAATCCGATGCTTGCAGACGAAAATTGACTGGATGATTTAAATGGCATTTGGGTTGTGGTATTGAAATAATTTTCAATGTACTTTTAAAATAATTTGAACTGAAAAAAAATCGATGAACGCCATAAAAAACTTGTTGAACTTACTTTTTCCTGAAAATTGTAAAGGTTGCAACTCGGCCTTAGGAAGCCATGAGAAAACCATTTGTTTGCATTGCAGACACAATTTACCTTTTACTACACACCACTTAACTTCTGAAAACGAAACCAAAAAAAGATTATACGGACGTGTTCCTTTAGAACATGCTTCTTCAATTGTTTATTTCAATAAAAAAGGAATAGTACAGCAATTAATTCATAATTTAAAATACCGAGGCGCTCAAGAGGTAGGAACTTTTTTCGGACATTACTATAGCGATATCATCAAAGAGTGCAACATCATTAAAACTGTAGATTGTATTATTCCGGTACCGCTTCATGTAAAGAAAAAAAGAGAACGAGGCTACAATCAGGTTACCACTTTTGGAAAATCATTGTCGGAAAGACTTGATATTCCCTTTGACGAAACCATTTTACAACGAAACCTATATACCAAAACACAAACCAAGAAAAACATTACAGCCCGAAACGAAGAAAAAAAGGAGCTTTTCCAGGCAAATTATTCAGCAGTACACCATGCCAAGCATTTCCTTATAGTTGATGACGTTATTACCAGTGGTGCCACATTGGAAGCTTGTGCCAAGGCCTTACTTGTAATTCCGGATGCTAAAATCAGTATAATCACAATAGCGTATGCTCAGTAATAAAATTGACAAAACATTTTATTTCCTCTAAATATAATTGTTATTTTGTGCAGATAATTGACTTTCAAAATGCTGAAATCTAAGTTTTCCTTTTTTCTTCTATCATTACTGGTTATAGTTACCAGTTGTGCAAAACGAGGCATGATAACCGGAGGTGCAAAAGACACCATTCCTCCTGTTTTAATTAATAGCAATCCAAAGAATTTCAGCACAAACTTTAAAGGCGACTTTATCAAAATCAATTTTAATGAATACATCAAGGTTAAAGACATTAGCAAACAGCTGATTATTTCTCCTCCAATGAAAAACGCACCCTATATAGTCCCGATGGGTAGTGCTAGTAAATTCATTACTATTAAAATTAACGATACACTTCAACCTAACACCACATACAGTTTCAACTTCGGACAAAGCATTACTGATAATAACGAAGGAAATCCTTTTTCGCAGTTCAAGTATGTTTTTTCAACTGGAGATTATATCGATTCTTTAAAAATGGGTGGCGTTATTAAAGATGCTCGCTCACAAAAAACCGATAGTTATGTTAACGTTCAACTATACGAAGCAGCTACTTTTAAGGATTCTACTATTTACAAAGAGCAACCGCGTTATGTGACAAATACATTAGATAGTGCAAAAACGTTTATTTTAGAAAACCTAAAAGAAGGAAAGTACTATTTAGTTGCCTTAAAAGACGACAATAACGATTATAAATTCAATCCGAAAAGCGATAAAATAGCTTTTTTTAAAAACCCCATAAACGTTCCAAACGATACTTTATACAAACTGGAATTGTTCAGTGAAAAATTAGAATTTAAAACTCAAAAACCTTCACAGGCAAGTTCAAACAAATTAACGATGGGTTATGAAGGAAATCCAAAAAACACCAAAGTAACAGTGAAAAACAACGGTGCTGATGTTCCTTTTGTACTCACTCAAATGCCTAAAAAAGATTCATTGCAAATTTGGATTCCAAAAATTAAAGCCGATTCCCTTCAAGTTGCAGTAAGCAATGGCTCATATCAAAATAAATTCAATAGTCGTTTTAAAGAAATGAAAACTACCGATACTTTATCGGTGAGTGCAAAACAATCTGGAACACTTGACTTCAGAGATTCGTACACGTTACAAAGTTCAACGCCAATAACAGCGATAAACAATGCTAAAATTAGCATCCAAAAGAAAGATTCTACAGCAGTAAACTTTACTTCAAAATACAATGAATTTACCCAAGAATTGGTTTTTGATTTCAAAAAAGAAGAAAGTGAAAAATATAAAATTAGCCTATTGCCAGGAGCATTGAAAGATTTTTATGAAAAAGAAAATGACTCTTTGCAATTTTCAATATCGACCAAAAAGTTAACCGATTACGGGAATCTTAAAGTTACCTTAGAAAATGTGAATCGTTTTCCAATTCTTGTTGAAATTCTAGATAATAAAGAAAATATTATTGCTTCTTACTATTCGGAAAAAGAAACCATCATCAATTTTGACACCATTGTACCACGACTTTACACCCTTCGCGTGGTTTATGACGATGATAAAAACGGCGAATGGACAAGTGGTAGCTTTCTTGAAAAAAGACAACCTGAAGAAGTTATCTATTTCCCTAAAGAGATTGACGTTCGTGCCAATTGGGATGTAGAGCAACCTTTTATTCTGACAAAGTAAAAGCATCTCTATCGTCTAAAAATCTAAATTTTTGACGGCTTTCAAGTAAGAAATCTTTATTTAATGTTACAAAAAATGTGTCTTCCTTATCGGTAGGTGCCAAACAATAACTTCCGAAACAATCTAAAACTTGCGAATGCCCTGGATATATATTGTTATTTTCATCATTCCCAATTCGATTCACGCCAATTACAAAACTTAAATTCTCTATAGCACGAGCTTTGAGTAAGGCATCCCAAGCCCCAATCCTTGGTTGCGGCCAATTGGCAACATAAATTAGCAAGTCGTAGTCGTTATTAAAACGAGAAAAAACTGGAAAGCGCAAATCGTAGCAAATTTGCAAACAAATTCGCCAACCTAAATAATTGACAATTTTCTTTTCATCACCTTTAGCATATGCATTGTGTTCACCAGCTAAAGAAAACAAATGTCTTTTATTGTAATATTCTATTTCTCCATTTGGAAACACAAAAACAAGTCGGTTAAAATAATCGTCATTTTCTTCAATTACCAAACTACCTGTAATTGCAATCTGATGTGTTACAGCTAATGCTTTCATCCACAGTAGGCTTTCACCATTCATCTTTTCAGCCACACGTTCTGGAGTCATTGTAAAACCGGATGTAAACATTTCCGGCAAAACAACTAACTCAACACTTTCTGGAAGCTCTTTGATTTTTGCATCAAAATAATTGCGATTTGCTTGTGGATTTTCCCAAATAAGAGGTGACTGCACAACAGCTATTTCCATGATGATTTTTTTATAAAAGTAATAAAATCAAAAAACGCATCCAACAAATTAGATGGATGCGTTTTATAATATATAGCTACAGTTTATTTTAAACTTGCTTTTAAATATTCTCTGTTCATACGAGCAATGTTCTCTAACGAAATACCTTTAGGACATTCGATTTCACAAGCTCCAGTATTGGTACAGTTTCCGAATCCTTCTTCGTCCATCTGACGTACCATGTTTAAAACACGCTCTGTAGCTTCAACACGTCCTTGCGGTAACAAGGCATATTGCGAAACTTTTGCGCCCACAAACAACATTGCAGAACCATTTTTACACGTAGCTACACAAGCTCCACATCCGATACATGCTGCCGCTTCGAAAGCCTTATCTGCATCTGGTTTAGGAACCGGAGTTGCATTAGCATCGATAGTTCTACCTGAAGTATTTACCGATACGAAACCACCCGCTTGCTGAATTCTGTCGAAAGCACTACGGTCTACTACTAAGTCTTTGATAACAGGGAAAGCTTTACTTCTCCATGGTTCAACATAAATTGTATCACCGTCATTGAACATACGCATGTGCAACTGACATGTTGTGATCCCTGTATCTGGTCCGTGTGCACGACCATTAATGTATAACGAACACATACCGCAGATTCCCTCACGACAGTCGTGATCGAACGCAACAGGCTCTTTTCTTTCGTTAACTAATTGCTCGTTCAATTGGTCTAACATTTCCAAGAACGAACTATCGGTAGAAACGTTATCCAATTTGTATGTTTCCATACTTCCTTTTTCTTTAGCATTCTTCTGACGCCAAATTTTAAGGTTTATATTGATGTTCTTTTTAGAAGCCATAATTTTTCACTTTTTGAGTTTTAGTAATCCGGTGTTAGTAATTCGCTTGAAACACCTTATCACTTTTCCCTTTTTACTAATCCCTAATTCTTATTTATAATTTCTAGCTGCGATTTTGATGTATTCGTATACCAACTCTTCTTTATGAAGCACTTCTTGATTGATGTCGCTGCCTTTGTATTCCCATGCACCAACAAACTTGAAGTTTACATCATCACGAAGTGTTTCGCCTTCAGCATCTTGATATTCTTCACGGAAGTGACCTCCACAAGATTCTTTACGCTGTAACGCATCCATCGCCATCAATTGCCCTAATTCCATGAAATCTGCCACGCGAAGTGCTTTTTCCAATTCAGGGTTCAATTCGTCAGCACTTCCTGGAACATATACATCTTTGTAGAATTCTGCACGCAACGCATCGATTTCAGCAACCGCTTCTTTTAATCCTTGCTCGTTACGTCCCATACCTACTTTGTTCCACATAATCAATCCTAATTTTTTATGGAAATGATCTACAGATTTAGTTCCGTTATTGTTCAAGAACATATTGATTTGCTCGTTCACACGGTTTTCTGCTTCCACGAATTCCGGTAAATCTGTAGAGATTTTACCGGTACGAATTTCGTCAGCTAAATAATCAGAAACCGTATATGGCAATACGAAATAACCATCCGCTAAACCTTGCATCAAAGCAGAAGCTCCTAAACGGTTCGCTCCGTGATCGGAGAAGTTCGCCTCACCAGCCACAAAACATCCTGGAATGTTCGTTTGTAAGTTATAATCAACCCAAACACCTCCCATGGTATAGTGTACCGCTGGGTAAATTTTCATTGGGGTCTCGTATGGATTTTCGTCGGTAATTTTTTGGTACATGGTAAATAAGTTACCATATTTTTCCTCCAACCACTGTTTTCCTAAAGTCGTAATTTCTTCCTGTGTAGGATTGTGGTTTCCTTTAGCGTATGCAGCTTGTTTTCCTTTAGAGATAATCTCTGAAGAGAAATCCAAGTACACTCCTTCATTAGTATCGTTTGCTTCAATTCCGAAACCTGCATCACAACGCTCTTTAGCCGCTCTGGATGCCACGTCACGTGGAACCAAGTTACCAAACGCAGGATATCTACGCTCTAAATAGTAATCTCTATCTTCTTCCGCAATTTGCGTTGGTTTTAATTTCCCAGCGCGGATTGCTTCTGCATCTTCTTTTTTCTTAGGAACCCAAATACGTCCTGAATTACGAAGCGATTCTGACATCAATGTCAATTTCGATTGGTTCGTTCCGTGTACTGGAATACAAGTCGGGTGAATCTGAACATAACAAGGATTTGCGAAGAATGCACCTTGTTTGTGGATTTTCCATGCTGCAGTTACATTCGACCCCATTGCATTAGTAGAAAGGAAATATACGTTCCCGTATCCACCTGATGCAATAATAACAGCGTGAGCAGAGTGTCTTTCAATCTCACCAGTAATCAAATTACGAGCAATGATTCCACGCGCTTTTCCATCTACTTTTACCAAGTCTAACATTTCGTGACGGTTGAACATTTGTACACGTCCTAAACCGATTTGTCTTGATAAAGCTGAATAAGCTCCTAGCAATAACTGCTGCCCTGTCTGACCTGCTGCATAGAACGTACGTTGTACTTGTGTACCCCCGAACGAACGGTTGTCTAACAATCCGCCGTAATCACGTGCGAAAGGAACACCTTGTGCCACACATTGGTCAATAATGTTAGCTGAAACTTCCGCCAAACGGTGAACGTTTGCTTCACGTGCACGGTAGTCACCACCTTTAATTGTATCATAGAATAAACGATAGGTACTATCGCCATCGTTTTGGTAATTTTTAGCTGCATTGATACCTCCTTGTGCTGCAATCGAGTGTGCACGACGTGGAGAATCTTGAAAACAGAATGCTTTTACATTATATCCCATTTCGCCAAGAGAAGCTGCTGCCGAAGCACCTGCTAGCCCTGTTCCTACAACAATTACATCAATTTTAGGACGGTTATTTGGAGCAACAAGTTTTAAATGGTTTTTATGATTAGTCCATTTCTCTGAAATAGAGCCTTCTGGTATTTTAGAATCTAACTTCATATATTAATGCTTTAGAATAAAATTGAAATGAATACACACAGGAATAATTGCGAACAATAACGGAACAATAACCGCAAACAATTTTCCAAATGTTTTAATAGCAGGTGTAAACTTATTGTTTACTCCTAAAGATTGAAAAGCACTTTGAAAACCATGCCATAAATGGAACGCTAAAACTCCCATTGCCAATACATATAACAAGGTAAAAATCAAACCATTTTTAGGATGTTGAAAAAAGGCAAACGTAATTTTATGCAAATCTTTGTATCCTTCCCCTACTTTAATTTTTGCTTGAGTATTATAAAAATCTTTTCCATGATCTACATAAAGTTGAGCACCTGTTGTTTCAGCTTCTTTAAAATCTTTAGCTACTTGCATAACAGGAATATATGAACCTGCAGTGGTTACATACAAATCTTGCTTTTGCCCCATCATTTCAACCGTTGTTTGATAAACCGGCATTTTTTTATCGAAATGCATTACAGCCCAGAAATTCACCATATGAGTGACGATGAACACTAAAATTAACGTTCCCAAAACAGCCATGTTTCTTGATGAAAAACTACTGTTCGCAGAAGGATTGCTTTTAGCATAACCAATTGGTCTCGCTTTAATGTTTTGATAAGTCAATAAAAACCCGTCAAATGCGTGAAACAAAATTGAGAAGTAGGTTAAATAGGATAATAATTTTACTGCTGGATTCGACGTCATGAACAATGCATATTGATTGAATTGCAATGCATCACCAAAAATCAATTGTAGATTTCCAGCCAAATGACCCGCCAAAAACAAGCATAAAAATAAACCTGTAAGAGCCATCCAATATTTCTTTGCAATGGATGACTTTAAAAGTGCAGATTGTGCCATAGTATTTGTTTAGTGTAATAGTTTTAAAAAAATCAAACAAAAATAAGGGTATTTGATTGTCTTCGCAAGTATTTACCTCTAATTTATAATGAATTTAAAAACGCTTTTTTACAAAATAAAAAAACCATTCTGTTGAATGGTTTATATACTTGAAAAAATTAATTGTGACTTGGAATCAACCCTCTCAACCCCATATCTACAACATTTTCACCAGCTCCAGGTTCGTATTTACCATCTGCATTAACTTCTTGCCATTCAAAACTATTATTAATAGATAACGAAAGTGTAACGACTATATCTCTGGATTCATTTCCTGATATCACTAAATTGTTTGCAAACTGACCTGTAACCACACAAGAACCTGCTGGAATTGGAGAGGTTGCCGATAACGGATTTGGCACTGTTGTAGCACCAGCTGGTGCTTGACCTGATGTTGAATAATCAAAACCTTGCAATCCAAATGCCCAATAACCTTGATCACGATTACCATTAACAGTAAACGAATACCCTCCAGAACTGAACGTAGTAATATAATTTCGGAATCCAACAAAACTAGCCAATGTTCCAACATATTCTGTTCCACCACTCAACACATTAATATTATAGTTTTGATATGATAATGAGCAACGCACCCATTCATAGGTTCCAGGCGTAATATTTTTTAGAGGTATAGACAGAAACGCTTCTCCTTCAGCAACGATTTTTGCTTTACTGAAATCAATGGCATTAGCGCCTCCTGCGGTAGTTTCTGGTGCATGATATAAAATTTCTCCATCACCTAACAAAGTTGTAGCCGTTGGCGATAATTCCAAATAATGGGAACTGATTTTATTAAACGAAGGCGATTGAGCAGCATGCCCTGCTGGCAAAGTTGAAGGATTTCCTAGGTTATCCAAACGTACTTGAGTTGGATCAAATTTAAATTTTACAACCAACATTGGTTCTTTTTGAAGCTTATCATCTTGATCTTCACACGAAGCAAATAAGACGCCAAATAACAATATCCCTAAAATTCGTTTTACTGTCATAATTCACATTTTAATAGTATTTCATAAATATAAAAAGTTTTATTCACACTACAGGTACTGGCAAAACAATAATTTTAGGCTTACCTTAACGGCTTTTGAATGTAAAGTTGTTAAATTTGAATTCTTTTATCTTTTTAAATTCATTAACCTTATGAAATACCATCAAATAGACCGTAGTTTATTCATTAAAAATCGCAACAAATTCACGGCACAGATGAAGCCGAACAGTGTAGCGGTTTTCAATTCCAACGATATTTATCCGGTTTCTGCCGATAGTACTTTGCCTTTCGCACAACACCGCGATATCTTTTATTTGTCGGGAGTAGACCAAGAAGAGAGCATCTTATTACTTTTTCCAGACGCGCCATACGAACACTTAAAAGAAATTTTATTTTTAAGAGAAACCAACGAACATATTGCAGTTTGGGAAGGAGAAAAACTTACTAAAGAGCGCGCTTTTGAAGTTTCTGGAATCAAAACTGTAATTTGGTTGCAGGATTTTCACAAGACGCTAAAAGAAGTAATGACATATGCCGACACGATGTACATTAACACTAATGAACATTATCGTGCAACCATTGAAACCGAAACCCGCGAAGCCCGCTTCATCAAATGGTGGAAAGAAAACTATCCGGCTCATAAAGTAGAAAAATCGAATCCCATTTTACAACGTTTGCGTTCTGTAAAAGAAAGTGAAGAAATTGATTTGATTCAAAATGCGTGTAACATTACCGAGAAAGGAATCCGTCGTTTGCTATCGTTCGTAAAACCCAATGTAATGGAGTACGAAATCGAAGCAGAGCTGGCCCATGAGTTCTTAAGGAACCGTTCAAAAGGTTTTGCATACACCCCAATTATTGCTTCCGGAAACAACGCTAATGTGTTGCACTATATCGAAAACAACCAACAGTGTAAAGCCGGAGATTTATTATTATTAGATGTGGGTGCAGAATATGCAAACTATTCTAGCGATCTAACCAGAACTATTCCAGTTTCGGGTCGTTATACCGACAGGCAACGTGAGGTGTACAAAGCCGTTTTGCGTGTGAAAAACGAAGCAACCAAAATGTTAGTTCCGGGAACCTTATGGAAACAATACCATGTAGAAGTTGGCAAAGTAATGACATCCGAATTATTAGGCTTAGGTTTAATTGACAAAGCCGATGTACAAAACGAAAATCCGGATTGGCCAGCCTACAAGAAATACTTTATGCACGGAACATCACACCATTTAGGTTTAGATACGCACGATTATGGTTTATTGCACGAACCCATGCAAGCCAACATGGTCTTCACCGTGGAACCTGGAATCTATATTCCGGCAGAAGGTTTCGGAATTCGTTTGGAAGACGATGTCGTGATTCAGGAAAAAGGAGAACCATTCAATTTAATGCGCAACATTCCAATAGAAGCAGACGAAATTGAAAGTTTAATGAATGCTTAATTTTTCAGTCGAAGTCACAATATAAAATATTAAAAACGGCCACTTTTGTGAGCCGTTTTTCTTTTAGCACATTAAATAGTATTTTTGTATCCACATGAATCACATCCTCCATAAAAATACTAAAATTGCGTATTCCGAAACCGGAAAAGGAACGGCCGTAGTTTTACTTCATGGGTTTCTTGAAAATTCAACGATGTGGGATTTCTACATTGCTGATATTGCCAAAAAATACCGTGTAATTAACGTCGATTTATTAGGTCATGGTCAAACCGAATGCTTAGGCTATGTGCACACTATGGAAGATATGGCCGATATGATTCACGCCGTGCTTCATGAACTTCGCATTCGAAAAGCCATTTTTGTTGGACATTCCATGGGCGGCTATGCTGCTTTGGCTTACGCCGAATTATACCCAGATGCTGTAAAAGGAATTGTTTTATTAAATTCCACATCACGTGCTGATAGCGATGAAAGAAAGCTAAATCGTGACCGCGCCATTGTTTGTGTCAAAAAAGATTATTCGGCATTTATCCGCATGTCGATTGCCAATTTATTTAGCGAAGATAATCGTGAAAAACTAATTGACGAAATCGAAGCGGTAAAACTGGAAGCCTTAAAAACACCACTTCAAGGGATTGTAGCGGCTTTGGAAGGCATGAAAATACGAAAAGATCGCGAGGTTCTTTTGCATTTTGCACCATATCCCGTTATGCTCATTCTTGGTCAAAAAGACCCCGTACTACCCTACGAAGACAATATCGAACAAATTGAAGGCACCGAAACCCAACTCGTTTCCCTTCCTGATGGCCACATGAGTCATATTGAAAACAAAGACATTCTTGGCAAAATATTATTAGATTTTTTTAAATCAGTTTAGTTGCTCTTCAAACGGAATTTCAGCATTAAGTATTTCGGTTATTAATGTTACCATTTCGGTTATAAAAGCGTTCATTATATCTGTTGTAATGATTGTTTGCACATCTTTACCTTCTTTAAATCCGAAAGGCAAAAAACCTGCTTTCATATTTTTAAAAGAAATAATTCCAGCTTCCATCTCCATACCATTAGTTTGGTTTTCAAACATAAAAGCATAACACAACAACTGAATAATTTTATCGTTTTTGATATCTAATGACAATCCGTTCCAATCTTTCAACTGTACGTTTTTTAGTTCAACTTTGCCGGTTTTGTAGTCTATAATTCTGATTTTTCCGTTACGTTGTTCAATTCGGTCCACGTTTCCAGCTATTTTTACTGGAAATGGTAAACCCTCATCTTCTATAAAACGCTCCAACGATGTTTCAAGCGCTAAAACTTTTACTGCATCCCCAGCAGTGATATTCTTTTTTTCTTCGTTTAAAAAATTAAACACATTTCGTTTAGCAACTTCAAAAGCTAATAAATTTTTTCCCTTTTTTATTTCACCTTCTTTATACACTTCTCGAAATTGCTTTTCAACTTCGATATTTGCTTTGCTTAGCATTTCATCAATTGCATTTTCCGTTAAAAACTGATTTAAAAAAGGTTTATACAACTCTTCTAAAGCTTCATGAATAATTGTCCCCAAGGTATTCAAAGCGATGTTTTCTTCGACTTCATCCACTTCAGAAATACGCAAAATACGCTGGTTATAAAATTGAATTGGATTACGAATATAACTAGTTAAACCCGAAGGCGAAAACCCTTTTCCTGTTGCAATTTCCTTTAATCGTTCTTGAACGCGAGCAGACTTTGGCACTACAATAGGTTCATATGCTTTGTCTGGCAAATAGGCATTGTAAATTTTATGGCTTTGAACATGATTGGCTTGTTTTTCGATTTCCAACTGCGTGATAAATCGACTTTTTTCGCCAGCATCTAAACCTTCACTTTCGGTGTTATACAATAAATAAATATTCTTAGCGCGCAGTAGCAAATGGTAAAAATGATAACAATAAATGGCATCTTTCTCTTTGTACGTTGGAAGTCCGAGTTCTTTTTTAACATCGTAAGGAATAAAAGAATTCAACGATTTTCCTGCCGGAAAGACCCCTTCATTCATGGATGTAATAATAACATTTTCAAAATCCAACACCCTACTTTCTAAAACTCCCATGATTTGCAATCCGGATAACGGTTCCCCTTCAAAAGAAACTTCAGCTAAATCAACCACCTGCTTGTATATGGACTGCAACATGGCAATCGAATTAATTCGATGATACTGCTCCTGATAGCTAATAAGTTTATTAATGGTTTTGAAAATGGAATACAAAAAAGCTTTGGTTACTTTTTCTTCTTCAGAATCATTACTAAGAAAAGACTTAATTTTCAATAAAATATCCGACAAGCGCTGTAAAATTTCCAAAACCGAAATATCCCAACGATCAAACAACAAATGAAACAACGGTGAAGCTTCTGCTCCAATTTCAATTAATTTCTTTTGCGAAAGAAAAGTTATGTTGTTTTGATTCATACTTCTAATAACAGTAGAAGCATTTGTGTAGGGTTCAATTAAAGGATGAGTTAAAACATCCAAAACTTCTTTATAATAATAAGTATAGCTTTTTTCACTACGTTGTATAGCGTTAGCATGCAGCTTAAACAATTTGTTTACAAGAATTTGTGCAGGATTGTTTTTGCTATTAAATCCCATTGTAATATTCAAACTCTGTACCGAGTTTGGGAGCGCATACAAAGCAGGAATAAGTAAATTTTCTTCACCAAGCACCAAAGCAGTTTTATCTAAACTTGAACCATTCTCTTGGATTTGCTCGATAATTTTACCGGCAATTTTAGCCTGTCCAATAGTTTTTGGAGTACCAATTATTTCAATGTTTTTAGAAGATGAAAATTCATTTACAACCCATTCAAATGGCTGTGAAGTATATTGTTTCCAATCTCTTTTAAAACGTCTGATAAACAAACCGGCATCATGCAAATTGTCGTTTAAAAAAACAGCATCAATATCCCAATAAATTTTAGCTTGTTCATTAAATAAAAGCTGTTGAATAATTTTTTCTTCCGCTTGATTTAATGCATTAAATCCAGCAAAAATGAGTTGCTTATCACCTAAGCTGTCTGCAAAATAATTCAAATTTTCGACCGCTTCACGATAAATGAGTCCCTGATAACCAATACCTTTATTTTTAAGATGCTGATAAAAAACTTGATAATATTCAGGAAGTCTGCTCCAAAACTCTAAATGATTATCTATGAGTTGTGTGGTTTGAGAAGGCTCTAAATCCCAACGCTTTAAAACCTCAATATCTTTCAAATATGAAAAAACATGATCTGGTTTGAGCAAGTAGCGATCAATTTCGTTAAAATCTTGTAGCAATGTTTTTGCCCAATTGGCAAAAAGTTCAAATTCTTGTAGCTTTTCAACTGGTGTAAGTTCAAGATATATGTTATAGAATTCGAATACTAGTTCAATACTGTCACACGAACGAATACCGGCAACATTTTGAATAAAATCTTCGATACTAATAATTTCTGGAGCGAATGTAGCCTTTGGCAATTGTTTTTTTAAATCTTCCAATAAAAAAACTTTGGCTCTTTTGTTTGGTAGTATGATTGTTAGCTCTGAAAGGCTGTTCAAATGATGTTGAACAATTTCGTGGCTGATCTTATCGAGAAAGGTAGCATTTGTCATGTTATAAAAATAAAAAAACGCCCCGATAATCGGAGCGTTTTTCTTAATTTATTTAGATGTGATTAGTTAGCTAATTTAACCTCTACACGTCTGTTGTTTGCTTTACCTTTAGCAGTTTTGTTAGTATCGATTGGTTTAGACTCACCGTAACCTTCAGAAGATAAACGATCAGCAGCAATACCATGCTCGATTAACCAGTTTTTAACTGCAGCAGCTCTGTCTTTAGACAATTTCAAGTTCATAGCCTCAGGACCATCAGAATCTGTGTGTCCTTCGATAGAGAATTTAGAGCTTGGATACTCTTTCAAGATCGCAGCAATAGACTCTAATACTGGCATAGTTTGTTTTTTGAAGCTTGATTTACCAGAGTTGAATAAGATAGTTTTAGCATAGTCATTCAATCTCTTAATAGCATCCTCGTCAACTTCAGGACATCCGTTGTTAGCAACAGTTCCTTTAACTTCAGGACATTTATCATCTTTATCAGCTACACCGTCACCATCAGTATCAGGCCAAGGACAACCAGCGTTTTCTTTAGGACCTTTAACGTCAACACATTTGTCATCTTTATCAGCTACACCGTCTCCGTCAGCATCAGGACAACCGTTTAATGCTGCTGGACCAGGTACATCAACACATTCATCGTCTTTATCTAAAACTCCGTCACCGTCAGTATCAGGACATCCGTTTAATTCTTTTGGACCGAATACATCTGGACAAGCATCGTCTTTATCAGCGATTCCGTCTCCATCTTTATCAGGACATCCGTTGAATTCTTTTAAACCTGCTTCTTCTGGACAAGCGTCATCTTTATCATAGATTCCGTCTCCATCTGTATCTTTACCTCCAAATTTGAAAGTAAGACCTGCAAAATGTTGTAAGTGAGTAGCAACATCTACATTTGGAGTTCTTGTATCGTCAAATGAATGTTTGTAAGTAGATTGGAAAGACAAACCAACTTGGTCTGAGAACCAAAAAGTTAACCCTAAACCTCCGTTTACAGTTCCTGCAGATGCATCACCTAAGAATGTGTAACCTCCACCAATGTGAGCAGATGGATCTAACCATTTAGATTTTAACATATCCATGAAGCTATATTTGATAACCCCATCAATACCGTAATACATTAAATCCCCTGGATTAGTAACCACATATTCTTCATTTGGTAAATCATCATGAAATCTGTAGTTTACAAATTTGTTGATTTTGTTTACTGATCCAGTTACTCCAAATGAAAACCCACTTCCTACGTATCTAGATACGTTTAGATATGATACTGAAGGGATCATGTTCCAATACCTTTTTGCATTGAAATACTGAGAAAACTGATCTTCAACTTTAGAATCAGCACTCACTCTACCACCATCCACTGCATTCGCACCGAATGAGATAGCCCATTTGTTATTGCTATCCTGTGCTTGAGAGTTCAACCCTGCAAACATAAGAGCCGCAACAAATAATTTGTTTAGATGTTTCATACTTTTTTTATTTAATTACAATACGTTATAATTACGACAAAAATAATAGGTTAAATGTTAACTACAAAGGATTTCGTTAAAAAAATCGCATTTTCTTACTAAAAAAATGTTTATTTATATCACACCAAGACTTTTTCCAACTTCTGTAAATGAAGATATTGCCTTATCCAAATGCTCTTTACTGTGTCCAGCAGACAACTGAACTCGTATTCTTGCTTTCTCTTTTGGAACAACCGGATAAAAGAATCCGATGACATAAATTCCTTTTTTCAACAATTCGTCTGCCATTATCTGTGAAAGTTTAGCATCGTATAACATTACAGGAACAATTGCCGAATCACCATCGATGATGTCAAACCCGGCTTTTTTCATTCCTTCTTTAAAATAATTGGTATTCCATTCGAGTTTATCGCGTAAAGATGTATCTTTTTCCAACAACTCAAAAACCTTAATCGAAGCTCCTACAATAGAAGGTGCTAAGGAATTAGAAAACAAATACGGACGAGAACGTTGACGTAAAATTTCGACAATCTCTTTTTTAGCAGTCGTATAACCACCCATCGCCCCACCTAAAGCTTTTCCAAGTGTTCCTGTAATGATATCCACACGTCCCATAACCCCTTTAGCCTCTAGTGTTCCTTTACCAGTTGCTCCAATAAAACCAGCGGCATGGCATTCATCAACCATTACCATGGCATCATACTTATCGGCCAAATCACAAATTTTATCCAAAGGAGCTACTAAACCGTCCATAGAGAAAACCCCATCTGTAACAATCAACTTGAAACGACGACCTTCAGCATTGGCTTTTATCAATTGCTGTTCTAGGTCTTCCATGTTATTGTTTTCGTAACGGTAACGCGCCGCTTTACACAAACGAACACCGTCTATAATTGACGCATGGTTTAAACTATCGGAAATAATACAGTCTTCTTCACCTAATAAAGGCTCAAAAACACCACCATTCGCATCAAAAGCAGCCGCATACAAAATGGTGTCTTCCGTTCCATAGAAATCAGCGATTTTTTGCTCTAATGTTTTATGAATATCCTGAGTTCCGCAAATAAAACGCACAGACGACATTCCGAAGCCATGCGAATCTAACGCATCTTTTGCCGCTTGCACCACTTCTGGATGAGATGATAATCCTAAATAATTATTTGCACAAAAATTAAGAACGGTTTCTCCATTAACTGTGATCTCCGCACCTTGAGGAGAAGTAATGATTCGTTCTTTTTTGTATAAACCATTTTCTTCAATCGATTTTAATTCGTTTTGCAGGTGATTTTTAATTTTTCCGTACATGTTTTTATGTGTTTGTTCGTTTGTTTAATTATGTGGGATGTGTAAATCGCAATATCAATACGTTTTGATTTTTATTTCTTCTTTTCACAAAGTCACAAATGTACTATTTCTAATTTTTCTCCAATATATACAAGTGCTTTTTTCTCCACTTCAAAACCTATTTCTTCCAAAGCTTGTCCATATTCAAACAATTGCTTTTCATACTTAGCTTGATGTGTACCAGTTTTGTAATCTAAGAGATACGCTTTATTACTATGAACAGCAACACGGTCTGGTTTAAGTGTAGTTGCTCCAGGCATGATGATATTTTGTTCATTGTACACCTTTTTATCAGCCGAAAAGAAATCGGCAAGCGCTTCATGATTCACAATATCGGTTAGAATTTTCAACACTTCCTCTTTTTGAGAAGCGGTAATCAATCCGTTTTCTACAGCTTTAACAACAGCCAAATCTATATCGGTATTGTTTAGCACATACGATAAAATTTCATGCATTACATTTCCAAACTCAATAGCTTTAATTTGATCGGTTCCCCACATTAATGCTTCGCGCTGGGCTATTTTTATTTTTTTGGGATCAAAAACTTCCTTGACAATTTCAATAGTTGGTTGCTTTTCCTGATTTTCTTTGGATTTTGAAAGCCTTTCTTTATTCCCAAATTCAAATTCGGAAACAGTTTCCTGATAAACCCCTTTAAAATCTAAATAGCGTATAAAATACGATGACATATTATTAGTAAGTTCTCCTTTAGCTGTCAAATTTTTACTAGAGATAACATGCAGCTGTTCTTCAGCACGTGTTAAAGCCACATACAAAACATTGATATTATCTAACAATTCTTCTTGATTGCGTTCGTAATATATCTCGGAAGCCTTTTCGCCATATTCGGCCACTTCTTTTTTAACATCAACCAAGGCTTTGGGCATGTTCAATGTTTCATCGTCTAAATCGAGCCACATTTTACTTCTTGGCTTTTTGGCGTAATCTTCTTCTGCGAAAGGAAAAATCACAACTGGAAACTCTAAACCTTTCGACTTGTGAATGGTCATAATCCGCACGGCATCATTTCCTTCGGGTGAAGGAATACTGAATTTCGAACCGTTATTGTTCCAATAGTCCAAAAAATCAACAATACTTGACTGTGTCCGAACGTCACGCTCCAAAACCAAATCCATGAAATATTGCACATAAGACACTGTACTCTTCTCTTTAATAAACGTGGCAATAATAATTTCTACCGCTTCATACAGTGATTTTTTACGGCAATTGGTAAATGAAATAACAATTCTAAAACTTTTCAACCATACTTCCAGTTCTTCTTCCGAAAGTTTTGTCATTCCTGTTTCAATGAAATCATGAATAGGAAAGTCGGTTTGCTTATATTTTGCCACAAAGTACAACAGTGCCGCTTTAGCTTCTTTATCATTATTGTTTTTCAGATAACGAAGCACATTCAGAATCAGTTTAACTTCAGTAGCATTTTCAATTAATAGTGTTTCCGAAGACAAAATAGGAATATCGTTTTCGGTTAAATAATTTGCCAGCGCCACGCCTGAATCCCTTTTACGAGTTAACAACACCATATCTCGATATTGAAACCCTTGCGCTTTCACTTTTTCTATTGTAGCCAAAGTAGCCTTTAAATACAACTGAGTCTTATCTAACAACTCTTCTTCATCGTCACTGGAGTTTTCCACTTTTGGAATAAATGAAATACTAACATAACCTCCAGTTTTATCATTAATTTCTTGGTGGCTTTTATTTCGATACAAATCTTGATAGTCTTCGTTCAAAAATTCATCGGATAGCATTGCAAAAAAAGTATTGTTGAATTCGATGATTTCGGAATAGCTTCTATAATTTTTTCCTAAACGTACTAGCTCTTTACTCGGATTGGAAAATGGATTTTCAGTTTTACTAAGTCCTATAAATTGCTCGGCTTTTCCGCCACGCCAACGGTAAATCGATTGTTTAGGATCTCCAACTATCATAAGAGAACCTCGAGTTCCTTCTAAATCTTCAGAAGCTAATGCATTGTCAATTAATGGCACCAGGTTATGCCATTGCATTTCTGAAGTATCTTGAAACTCATCAATAAAAAAATGCTTGTACCGTTCCCCTAAACGTTCATAAATAAAAGGTGCGGGCTGATTTTGTATTTCGTTATATATAATAGCGTTAAATTCGGAAATCGATAAAATATTCTGGTCTTTCTGAATAGTTTCTAACTCCTGTGCAATGGAATTAAGCAACGACAATGGGGTGATGTTTTTCTGAAAAGCGATATAAAAATTCATTTTTTCATAATTTGCATACACCTTCGCCAAAATCGCAATCAGCTCTGGCGCTATACTCTCAATTACAGCTTTATCTTTTGCACCTTTTTTTACAGCAATCGATTCTGTATCCCTAAACTTATGGTTGTTGGCTCTAGAATCTTTATTCGCAATAAAAGCTAAATGTTTTGGAAATGTTCCGTATGGAAATGACGCATCATCCACACCGTTTTCACCCAACAACGCAATTGCTTGATTCGCCAAAGATGCAGAATCTTCCTCTAGTCCCTTAATTGCTTCATTCAACTTTTGTTTTATTACCAAAAACTCGTCAATCGTTTTTTCGTGAAAATGGGTTATTTCATTACGATTGTTTTCGTTAACCAGTAACTTACTAACATCGAGCAATTCATGCGTAACATCCCAACTTTTATCACTATCGGTTTTATCTAAGGAAAAATCGACTAAAATTTTGGTAAGCAATTCATCTTCCCCCGCTTTAGCTATAATAGCATCTACCGCTTCTTGTAAAAGCAAATCGGTTTCTAATGACACATCGAAAGTAACCGGCAAATTCAGATCGTGTGCAAAGGCGCGAATAACCTTATGAGTAAATTTATCTATCGTAGAAATATCGAACGCCGCATAATTATGGATGATATTCTTAATTATTGCTTTGGATTTATCTTTAATAGTTGCTAGTGAAAGTTTGGTTTCTGAAGCAATATCCTTCATGAAATCAAATGCTTTCCCGTTTGGAGTTTCCTTAGAAAATTCATGTAACGCATACACAATTCGGGTTTTCATCTCCTCAACAGCTTTGTTGGTAAAAGTTATAGCCAGAATTTTTCGATACGCATCATTCGTATTGGATTGTAAAAGAATTATCAAATATTCTTTAACCAAAGTATAGGTTTTTCCAGATCCGGCTGAGGCGTCGTATATGGTAAAGGCAGGTTTATTCAAATTAAGAAAGCGTTAAATTGATTTTGACAATACGAGAATAGCCCATTTCTATTTTCTTTTACGAAGATAAATTTATAATTTTGAATGAATTTAATTATTAATCTTTAAATATAAAAATATCATGGCATTCGAATTACCACAATTACCATACGCATATGACGCTTTAGAACCGCACATTGATGCGCGTACAATGGAAATCCATCATTCTAAACACCATAATGCTTATGTAACCAATTTAAACGCTGCTATTGCTGGAACAGATTTAGAAGGGAAATCTATTGAAGATATCCTTAAAAATCTAGACATGAACAATATGGCGGTACGCAATAACGGTGGTGGCCACTACAACCATACTTTATTCTGGGAAATCATGTCACCAAACGGTGGTGGTTTACCAACTGGTGAATTGGCAGATGCAATCAACAGCGCATTTGGCTCTTTTGACGAATTTAAAGCGCAATTCGCTAAAGCGGGTGCTACTCGTTTTGGTTCGGGATGGGCTTGGCTTTGTGTAAAAGACGGTAAATTAGAAGTTTGTTCTACACCAAATCAAGATACTCCAATTATGCCGGGTGTTGCATGTGGCGGACAACCAATTTTAGGCATGGACGTTTGGGAACATGCTTATTACTTAAACTACCAAAATAGAAGACCTGATTATATTGAAGCTTTTTTCAGTGTAATTAACTGGACAGAAGTTGCAAAACGTTTTGCAGCAGCAAAATAAAAAACAGTAAAAACAAAAAAGCGTTCACTTAGTGAACGCTTTTTTTATTCTATACTACCAACGTTATTACCTCTAATAATTATTTTAGCATTTAAATTAGCAGGAGTTCTAGTAAGGATATTAATTACTAAAATCTTTTTTTCTTTTAAATACGGATTAAACCTAGTCTGGTCTATTGCTTTAAAAAAATAACTTTTCTCAATAAAATAATGTTCTTCATTTTCCTTGATGAAATTACCGTTAATCATATAAAGCACCTCATCGGACTGCACTCCAGTATATTGGTTTTTTATTTCTCGTAAGGAAAGAAAGACATACTCTTTATTCTTCTTCAACGATAAAAAAATTTTTCCCTGAAATTTTTTTCCCATGATTAGAGTATCGCCTTTTTTTATTGTGACATTTTCAATGTCATCAGGATTAATACCTTCAAGAGTTTTTTGTGAAACTAATCTTGAATTGACAAAACAAGCTGCTTCAAAATTATTTTTAACACCATCAAAGTCAAGCTCTTTAGAAGTATCCGACTTAATTTGGGAAAAAGAAATTCCAAAAGACAGGAATAAAAAGGAAAATAATATGTATTTCATCGAATAGGACATTAAAAAGTCAAATATATAAAAATAAAAAGGTGGAATCTCTTCCACCCTTTTTGCCCCAAATCTACCATAAACTTAACCTACTAATGCTATGGTGATACGAATGTATGGCGAGGTTTTACATCACTCAAAAAAATCAGATAAACTGCATATAAAGTCGATGAAAAACACATTTGTCAGATTTTAGTACGCTCTCGCATCCTTGCCTTCATAGAAATTTATAAAGGCTCTGTTAACTACTCTATTCCCTCCATCTGTAGGATAATTTCCAGTAAAATACCAGTCTCCCAGATTTTTAGGACATGCTTGATGCAAATTTTCTACGGTTTGAAATATAATTTTAACCTGCGTTTTTACAGATTCTTCCGTTAACATTTCTGCTATCTTGTCGGAAATCTCCTGATCGGTAAAAGGCGCATATATTTCTTTTACATAATTAACAACCTCGCTGTCATTTAAATTTTCTTGAGCCTTCGATTTTTGATACACCTTTTCAACAATATGATACAAGCCTCTTTCTTTCAACAAATCCAATGCAGCTCTAAAAGCCACAAGTCCTTCTAGCTTAGCCATATCAATACCATAACAATCCGGATAACGAATTTGAGGTGCTGATGAAACTATCACCAATTTTTTAGGCTGTAATCGATCCAGCATTTTAATAATGCTCTGTTTTAAAGTTGTTCCGCGAACAATACTGTCGTCAATAATTACTAAATTATCCGTTGGTTTTACTACACCATATGTCACATCATATACGTGTGCAACCATATCATCACGACTGCTGTCTTCAGTAATAAACGTTCGCAATTTCACATCTTTAATGGCGATTTTTTCAGAACGCAATTTAACCGATAAAATCTCTTGTAGTTTCTCTGCTGTTAGTGAAGCTGCATTCGCTAATATATCATTGATTTTACGCTGATTCAGAAAATCGTTTGCTGCTTCTACCATTCCGTAAAATGATGTTTCGGCAGTATTTGGAATATATGAAAACACCGTATTATCTGTATCATTATCCACTGCTTCAAGAACTGCCGGCATGATAAGCTTACCAAGCTCTTTTCGCTCTTTATAAATTTCGGCATCACTGCCTCGAGAAAAATAAATACGTTCAAACGAACAAGCTCTTTCCGGCAATGCTTCACGAATTTTTTCATCGATTACATGTCCGTCTTTTTTAATAATAATAGCGTGTCCGGGTGTGATTTCCTTAATGGCTTCAAATGGAACATTGAAAACCGTTTGAATTACAGGACGTTCTGAAGCTACCACAACAATCTCGTCATCTTGGTAATAAAATGCCGGTCTAATTCCAGCCGGATCGCGAGTTACAAAAGCATCCCCATGACCTAACAAACCGGCCATAGCATAACCACCGTCCCAATTTTTAGAAGCTCTTTTTAAAATTCGTCCAATATTTAGCTTTTCAGCGATTACTGGAGAAGCGTCCCTTTTTGACAAACCTTCATTTTTGCACTGTTGGTATAAATCGGTTACTTCATCGTCTAAAAAGTGACCAATTTTTTCCATTACCGTAACTGTATCAGCCATTTGCTTTGGATGTTGCCCTAATCGAACTAAATCCTCAAAAAGCTCCTTTACATTGGTCATATTAAAATTACCCGCCACAATAAGATTTCGGTGCATCCAGTTATTCTGACGTAAAAACGGATGAACACTTTCTATACTGTTTTTACCAAAAGTTCCGTATCGAACATGGCCTAAAAACAATTCACCAATATACGGGATATTTGCTTTTTGAAGGGCAACATTATCTTGGTACTCAGCATGATGCTCAATTTCTTCATTGATTCGCTGATTGATTTGCGAAAAAATATCTTGAATTGGTTGTGCTTGATTGGAACGAATTCTGCTAATATATCTCTCGCCTGGTTCTACATCTAACTTAATACTTGCTAAACCAGCTCCATCTTGACCACGATTGTGTTGCTTTTCCATTAGCAAATACATTTTCTGTACGCCATAAAAAGCCGAACCGTATTTTTCTTTGTAGAATTCTAAAGGCTTTTTTAATCTTAAAAGGGCAATGCCACACTCGTGTTTTAAAGCGTCGCTCATAGTTGTTGTGTTGTTGTATTAATGAAAAGAGCCTCGTTACCGAGGCTCATGTTTGTATTATTAGTTTTCTAATGCAATTTCGAATTGAGTTAACGATTTAAATTGTTGTAAACGAGACAACACTTCGTCTTTTTTCAAATTTTCCATTCTTTCGGTTCCAAATTTTTCCACACAGAAAGAAGCTAAATTTGAACCATAAATAATTGCTTTCTTCATATTATCGAACGAAATATTCTCGCTTTGTGTAATGAATCCTGCAAAACCACCTGCAAAAGTATCACCTGCTCCTGTTGGATCGAACACTTCTTCCAATGGCAATGCTGGAGCAAAGAATACATTCTTTTCGTTAAACAATAATGCTCCATGTTCTCCTTTTTTAATCACTACATATTTAGGACCCATGGTGTGGATTTTAGCCGCTGCTTTTACCAAAGAATATTCTCCAGACAATTGACGTGCTTCTTCATCATTAATTGTAATAACGTCTACACGCTTAATAACATCCATCAATTCTGGAAGAGCACAATCCATCCAAAAGTTCATAGTATCTAAAACCACCAATTTTGGTTTCGATTCCATTTGATCTAAAACGCTGCTTTGTACTAAAGGATGCAAATTTCCTAACATTACAACATCAGCATTTTTAAAATCCGCAGGTACTTTTGGTTGAAAATCCGCCAATACATTTAACTGCGTATCTAAGGTATCTCTAGAATTTAAATCGTTGTGATAACGGCCACTCCAAAAGAATGTTTTTCCCCCTTGAACCACTTCCAATCCGGAAATATCGATGTTTTTACTTTTCAATAAGTCTAAATATTCTTGTGGGAAATCATCACCAACAACTGAAACAATTGCTGATTTCAAGTTAAAATGCGATGCAGAAAGTCCAATATACGTTCCTGCTCCACCTAAAATTTTATCTGTTTTTCCAAATGGAGTTTCAATTGCATCAAAAGCTACCGTCCCAACTATCAATAGTTTATTCATAAAATGATTCTAATTTTGAAGCTGCAAATGTACGATTTTGTTTTGGTTCGTAAAAGTCTATTTTTTATTAAGCTTTTCTACCCTATTTCGTAAGGCTTTAAAGGCCTCAAATGGACCTTTGGTGATTACCATATTGGCAACAAATGCCGGCACACTACCTTCTGGATTACCATAAACCTGTTGAATAACTAATGTTTTATTTGCATTGATGCGTTTTAAAATCCAAAACCCTTTAAAATTTCGCAGTCGAATATAGCCTTTTTGCTCTTTTAGCACATTGTTTTCAGGAACCAGTGTAATATAATATTGTTCCTTTTTTTTGGTGAGGGTAACTCGAGAAACGTGATCTCTATTTTGAATAGGCCAACCGAAATGATGTGACATATGAAAAATCCAGCTGGTATCGGAAACTTTTCGAATCAAATCACTAGTTCGTGTTTTGTAGTTCCATTGTTTGATACTTTTAATGTCCAAAATTTGTTTGGCAACAGTATCGATTGGCGCATTAACTGTCATTTCAGCACGGTATTCTTTAAAGGCAGATGTATCGAGTTTTGTGAGGTAAACTTTAATGCCTTCCTTATCTACCGCTAAATCGGTTTTCCCTTGAGAATGCAATGGAGCAATCCAAAGAAAAAAAAAGCTTGCAATAAAAAAGAAATGAAGCTGTTTCATTTCCTAAAGATATGAAAATCAAAACAATTGATCTTGCTCCTTTTCGTAAAAAGAATCTATAGAAAGATTTTTCTGTAGTGAAGCCATAACAGCTAATTCGTCGCAACGTTCATTTTGAGGATGGTTGTTATGCCCTTTTATCCATCTGAAATCGACTTGGTGTTTTCGGTATATTTTCAAAAACCGCATCCATAAATCCGGATTTTTCTTGGCTTTAAATCCAATTTTTTCCCAACCAAAAAGCCATCCTTTTGTAACCGCATCCACAACATATTTCGAATCTGAAGTTACCAAGACCTTAGTTCCTGGGTTTTTTAACTTTTCTAATCCCACAATTACAGCCAAAAGCTCCATTCGGTTATTCGTTGTTAATCGAAATCCTTCAAAAAATTCTTTTTTATAAGGTTTACCAACCCATTCCAATATCACACCATACCCGCCCGGACCAGGATTTCCCTTAGCCGCGCCGTCGGTATAAATATGTACTTCGTGATTCAAAATAATTTAAATTATAGTTTTAGAAGTTAAAAGCTGCTCAATTACTAAAGGAAAATGTTTGTGTTCCAATTCATGTACTTTCTGAGCAATTTCTTCAGGAGTAGTACAATCTACAATAGAAGCAGAAGCTTGAAAAACAATTGCCCCTTCATCGTAATGATCATTTACATAATGTATTGAAATACCTGTTTCATTTTCATGATTGGCCAAAACCGCCTTATGGACATTCATCCCATACATACCCTTTCCTCCATATTTAGGCAAAAGAGCAGGGTGTACATTGATTATTTTATTAGGAAAATGTGAAATAATAGCTGCCGGAAAAAGCAATAAAAAGCCAGCCAAGACAATTAGGTCGGGGTTAATCTTTTGGAGTTTTTCAAGAACCACGCCACCCAACAACTCCTCTTTAGAAAATACTACCACAGGAACATTTTGATTTTCAGCACGTTCAATAACTTTGGCATGTGAATTGTTAGTCAATACAGCGACTACGTTTCCTTGACTTTTATTTTTGAAATGTGAGATAATGTTTTCGGCATTGGAACCCGAACCGGAAGCAAAAATTACAATTTTTTTCATTTATCCTGTAATTAGTATTACAACAGCAATCAGCCTTTTACGAGTACAAAAAAAAGAATAATAAATGATAATAAATAGAAAATGAAAGTCTTTGTAAAATTATTTTTTTTAATTTCGTAGTCACATTTAGTAACAAAAATGTTGTTTTAAAATAAAGTTTTTTATTTTTGCCAACAAATTAAATTTAAAAATTAAAAATTATGTCAGACATTGCATCAAGAGTAAAGGCGATTATCGTAGACAAATTAGGTGTTGACGAAAACGAAGTTGTTTCAGAAGCAAGCTTCACTAACGATTTAGGAGCTGATTCATTAGACACTGTTGAGCTAATCATGGAATTCGAAAAAGAATTCGACATTCAAATTCCAGACGACCAAGCAGAAAATATTGCAACTGTTGGTCAAGCTATCTCTTACATCGAAGAAGCTAAAAAATAATAACTGCTATACATCCCATGTATTCTTAACGAGTGCATGGGTGTTATTATTTTAGTCTTTTTGATAGAATATCGAAAATACTGATTGGGAACAATCAATAAAATACAAACGTAATACCCATGTTTCCTTTACAGCATAGAAAGTAGCATGGGTTTATTTGTTTCAATACAATTTTAAGCAATTTATTATGGCATTAAAGCGAGTTGTAGTAACAGGTTTAGGCGCGCTAACCCCTATTGGTAACAACATCCAAGAATATTGGGATGGGTT
Organism: Flavobacterium sp. IC2-16; assembly: GCF_055521455.1. Taxonomy (NCBI): domain Bacteria; kingdom Pseudomonadati; phylum Bacteroidota; class Flavobacteriia; order Flavobacteriales; family Flavobacteriaceae; genus Flavobacterium; species Flavobacterium sp. IC2-16. Next base: position 1,133,111 of record NZ_CM145480.1, read on the forward strand.
AATCAGTGGAAAAAGCGGTGCTGCCCCAATAACATATTACGATACAGAAAAGCATAAAACCAAGTTTGCCTGTGAAGTAAAAAACTTCAATATTGAAGATTACATGGATCGTAAAGAAGCTCGCAGATTGGACAAATTTGCTCAATATGCTATTGCTGCCAGTGACGAAGCCATTAAAGACGCAGGAATTACTACTGAAAATGTAGATAAATACCGTGTTGGTGTTATCTGGGGAGCAGGAATTGGTGGTTTAGAAACTTTCCAAGAGGAAGTAATCAACTACGCAAAAGGCGATGGAACTCCACGTTTCAATCCGTTCTTTATTCCAAAAATGATTGCAGATATTGCCCCTGGACATATTTCCATGAGAAATGGCTTTATGGGACCAAATTACACTACCGTTTCTGCATGTGCTTCATCGGCTAATGCTTTGGTTGATGCATTCAATTACATTCGTTTAGGAATGTGCGATGTTATCGTGTCGGGTGGTTCGGAAGCTGCTGTAACTATTGCCGGAATGGGTGGATTTAACTCTATGCAAGCTTTATCAACTCGAAACGACAGCCCAGAAACTGCTTCAAGACCTTTTGACGCAACACGTGACGGGTTTGTTTTAGGCGAAGGTGCAGGCGCACTAATTTTAGAAGAATACGAACACGCGAAAGCTCGTGGCGCAAAAATATATTGCGAAGTTGGCGGTGGTGGTTTATCTTCAGATGCTTATCATTTAACAGCGCCACATCCGGAAGGAATTGGTGTTATAGCAGTAATGAAAAACTGTTTAAAAGATGCGGGCATGAATCCTGAAGATATTGATCACATCAATACACATGGTACTTCTACTCCACTTGGTGATGTTGCCGAATTGAAAGCCATTAGTGCTGTTTTTGGAGACCATGCTAAAAACATCAACATCAATTCGACCAAATCGATGACAGGACATTTACTTGGTGCTGCTGGAGCTATAGAGGCTATTGCTTCTATTTTAGCAATGCAACACGGTATTGTTCCTCCAACTATCAACCACAGTGTTGTAGATGAAAACATCGATCCAAGTTTAAACCTTACGCTAAACAAACCTCAAAAAAGAGAGGTAAAAGTTGCTATGAGTAACACGTTTGGTTTTGGAGGTCACAATGCTTGCGTTTTATTTAAAAAATTAGAAGAGTAATCTTTTGATATGAGAATCATCAAAAAAATATTTTCAAATTCCCGCTCTCCAGAAGACGGGATTTTTTTTGATGATATTCAAAAAATACTTGGGTTTAAACCCTTAGACCTCAACCATTACCGAAGAGCTTTTACTCATCGCTCTATGAATAGAGTAGATGAAAAGGGCAATGCTGTAAATTATGAGCGATTGGAATTTTTAGGCGATGCTATGTTGGGTTCTGTAATTGCTTCCCATTTATTCAATGAAGTTCCTGGTGGCGATGAAGGCTATTTAACCAAAATGCGATCAAAAATTGTTAGTCGTGATCATCTAAACGAATTAGGTAAAGATTTAAATCTCATTAAATACGTAGAGAGTAAAGTATCTACCCAGCATTTTGGAGAAAACATTCATGGTAATTTATTTGAAGCCTTAATTGGAGCCATCTACCTTGATAAGGGATTTACCTATTGTGAAAAATTCATCCATAAAAAAGTAATTCTTCCTTATGTAGACATTCCGAAACTGGAAGGTAAGGTAATCAGTTACAAAAGCTTAGTGATTGAATGGTGCCAAAAAGAAAAAAAATCATTTCACTATGATGTTTACGAAGACAATGGCAATGAAGGTGTAAAATATTTTGGCGTAAAATTAAAAATCGAAAACAAAATTGTGGCTAAAGCTAGAGCCACTTCCAAGAAAAAGGCCGAAGAAAAAGCATCACAAAGAGCTTATTTTGCCTTCCAAGAAAAAATTGATGCTAAAAACAATTAATGTTTTTTCAATTTACTAAATTATCGTTAACAACACAACTCACAGTTATTTTCAAAGTTTTATATAGTATATTTACATATATTTTTGAAACATGGCAGTTATCAAATTGCAAATCGACGATTTCGGAACCGTAGAATACGCCCTTATTGCGATACATTCTTCTTTAGAAGATTATCGTCTAGCCTATTTTATCAATCAGAAGTTAGCTGTTTCATTAGAAAAAAGCCAAAAAGATATTGGAATTCAAATTTCAGAAGGAAAAAGTCATTTTACCCGTTTTATTTATGATGATGAAGAAAATGAACTTTTTTGGAATTTGGTGCCCAATAAAACCAAAATAATAACGCGACAAACTAAAGCAACTTCTTTATTTGAAGAAACAGAACTTGATATTGCCACTAATATTTTTCTGCTTCCCGAATTAAAAAAAGTTGACTATATTATCAAGATTGAAAACACTGATGATTTTTTTGATGTCGATTCATTGATTGACACTTTATTAAGCATCAAACACATAACAACAGCATACAAAATCGATTCTCAAACATTGAAATCGAAAAATAATTTAATATTCTAACACAAATGCCAACAAGAAAAAAAACCAAAATTGTAGCAACACTTGGCCCTGCCTGCAGCACGAAAGAAGTACTTAAGGATATGATTGACGCAGGAGTTAACGTATTTAGAATTAATTTTTCTCATGCCGACTATACCGACGTTCAACAACGAATAGACATGATTCGTGAACTAAACAAAGAATACGGTTACACTACATCGATTTTAGCCGACTTACAAGGTCCTAAACTTCGTGTAGGCGTTATGAAAGAAGATGTGGTTGTAAGCAAAGGCGATAAAATTACATTTACAACTGCCGAAGACGTATTAGGAACAGCTGAGAAGGTTTACATGAATTACACCTCGTTCCCTAAAGATGTTAATCCAGGGGAACGCATTTTATTGGATGATGGAAAACTTATTTTTGAAGTTGTAAAAACCAACAAAAAAACCGAAGTTGAAGCCGTTGTAATTCAAGGTGGTCCGCTAAAATCAAAAAAAGGAGTTAACCTGCCCAATACAAAAGTGTCACTACCTGCGCTAACCGAAAAAGATATTCGCGATGCCCTATTTGCTATAAAAAGCAATGTTGATTGGATTGCATTATCGTTTGTAAGAACTCCAGAAGATTTAAGAGACTTGCAGGATTTAATCATGGCCAATTCGGATCATAAAATTCCGATTATTGCTAAAATCGAAAAACCGGAAGCCGTAGCAAATATTGATAAAATTGTAGCCTATTGCGATGGTTTAATGGTGGCTCGTGGTGATTTAGGTGTTGAAATTCCTGCCCAAGAAGTTCCGCTAATTCAAAAGAAATTGGTTCATCGTGCTAAAACTGCAAGAATTCCGGTAATTATTGCTACACAAATGATGGAAACCATGATTACCAGTTTAACACCAACCCGTGCTGAAGTAAACGACGTTGCGAATTCGGTTATGGATGGTGCCGATGCGGTAATGCTTTCTGGAGAAACTTCGGTAGGAAATTATCCAGTTCAGGTTATTGAAAAAATGACTCAAATCATTGAAAGTGTTGAAGACTCTCCACTAATTCAAGTACCACAAAACCAGCCGCAAATTAAAACCAACCGCTACGTAACCAAAAACATTTGTTACCATGCGGCACAACTGGCTAACGACATCAACGCAAAAGCTATTACAACACTTACCAATAGTGGTTACACAGCATTTCAAGTTTCGGCTTGGCGCCCTCATGCTCATATATTGGTTTTTACTTCCAACAAATTCATTTTAACACAATTGAATTTACTTTGGGGCGTAAATGCTTTTATGTACGATAAGTTTGTAAGTACCGATGACACCATTGAAGACATTAATGCTATTTCAAAAGAAAAAGGATTTGTGAAATCGGGGGATATGCTAGTTAATTTAGCAGCAATGCCTGTTACGGCTAAAGGAATGGTAAATACATTACGAATTTCTGAAATCGAATAAAACTAATTTTATATATGGAATCCAAAAATCCTTTTTTCAAAAACAAATCTTTTTCGCCAACTTCACGATATACTACTACCGAAGAAAGTGAAAATCAAGTTGTAGCAACATACCATGATGTTATGACAATTCAAGGCACCATAAATAAAAGTTTATTGATGCTTGTTTTCTTAGTTGCCGGTGCTTTTGTTACATGGTCAATGGCTTTTAGTGGGTACAACCCACTTGTTTTAACTATTGGTGGAGCAATTGTAGCCACTATTTTAGTACTAATTGTTTCTTTCAAACCTCAATATTCATCTTATATTGCTCCTGGATATGCTGTTTTTGAAGGCCTTTTTATTGGTGGGATTTCAGCATTCTTCGAACAAATGTATCCCGGATTGGTTATTCAAGCCGTTGGAGCAACCTTTGTAACGTTTATTGTTTGTTTTGGTTTATACAAATACAATATCGTTAAAGTAACCGACCGTTTTCGTTCGGTGGTTATTGCGGCTACGTTAGCTATTTTTAGCTTTTATTTAATTTCATGGATCTGTTCATTATTTATGGATTTTGAGCCAATACACCGTGGAAATTCATTAATGAGTATTGGAATTAGTGTTTTTGTGGTAGTAGTTGCCGCATTAAACTTATTCTTAGATTTTGACCAAATTGAAAAAGGCGCTAAAAAATCCCTTCCAAAATACATGGAATGGTTTGGCGCTATGGGATTGATGATTACGCTTGTTTGGTTGTATATAGAGTTTCTTAGATTGCTTTCTAAAATTTCAAGTAGAGATTAAATTAGAAACCACAAATTATAAAAACCGATTTCCTAGGAAATCGGTTTTTTTGTCTCTAAAACTCAAATTTCAATTGAACTACAACCGATTTCTTAGTTTCTGTATTCAAATTATGCAGGGATATTCCCAACAATCTAACCGATTCTTTTAACTTTTCTTGATACAACAATTCTTTAGAAGTCTCAAAAATCAAACTCTTATCCGATATATAGTAAGGCAATGTTTTACTTCGTGTTTGCAATGTAAAATCGGAATATTTAATTTTTAAGGTTACTGTTTTTCCGGCAATTTTACTTTTTTGCAAACGCTTTTCCAATTCTTTAGCGATGTTTTCCAAACGTTCTTCCATAAAAATTTCGGAAGACAGATTCACGTTAAATGTTCTTTCGGCGCCTACCGATTTTAAGGTACGGTTAGGTCGAACCTGACTAAAACTTATTCCACGTGCTAAATTATAAAAAGATTGTCCGCTATTTCCAAAGTGTTGTTCCAGGTATTCGAGGGATTTACTTTTTAAATCGACACCAGTAAAAATTCCCAATTGATACATTCGTTCGGCAGTAACTTTTCCAACACCGTAGAATTTTTTAACGTCTAAAACATCTAAAAAAGATTCGATCTCATCGGGGTTAACTGTTTTTTGTCCGTTAGGTTTATTAAAATCTGAGGCAATTTTGGCTACAAATTTATTTATGGAAATTCCTGCAGAAGCTGTTAATCCAACTTCATCAAAAATGCGTTGTCTTATTTCTTTGGCAATAAGCGTGGCGCTTGGATTTCCTTTCTTATTAACTGTAACATCTAAATATGCTTCATCGAGGGAAAGCGGCTCAACCAAATCGGTATAATCCAGAAATATTTTTCTAATTTTTTTAGAAATTTCTTTATATCGGTCAAAGCGAGGTCGGACAAAAATAAGCTCAGGACAAAGTTTTTTAGCCATATAACCACTCATGGCACTACGAACGCCAAATTTACGCGCTTCGTAGCTGGCTGCAGAAACCACGCCTCGAACTTCATTGCCGCCAACCGCTAGTGGTTTCCCTTTTAACTCCGGATTATCCATTTGTTCAACTGAAGCATAAAAAGCATCCATATCCACATGAATAATTTTCCTCAATTGAACTTCAGATTCCATAGTTTTCTTTACAATTCTTCAATGGTAAAGTTATAACACTTCAATATAATTTTATACCTTGGTTCTAAATTTTATTTCTACATCATGCATGAAATTGAACGCAAATTTCTAATCAATTCTGATGAATTTTTAAGTTTTTCAAAATACAAAACCCGAATCGTTCAAGGCTATTTGAATTCAAATCCTGAACGAACTGTACGTATTCGTATTAAAGGAGATAAAGGGTTTCTCACCATAAAAGGAAAAGGAAACGAATCGGGGACTACGCGATTGGAATGGGAAAAAGAAATTTCATTGCCCGATGCTGAACTGTTACTTCCCTTATGCGAAACAGGCATGATTGAAAAAATTCGTCATGAAATTCCTGTTGGAAATCACATCTATGAAGTCGATGTTTTTTTAGGAGAAAATGAAGGATTAATTATTGCCGAAATTGAATTAAACAATGAAAACGAATCTTTTGAAAAACCAACTTGGTTAGGCAATGAAGTCACTCAAGACATTCGTTACTATAACGCCTATCTCAGCAATCATCCTTTTAAAAAATGGTAAGGTTTACGGTTTTTTTTCGTTGATGATTTCTAAATCTACATTAAGGAATCCTCTGCCTTTAGCATGCGTAATTTCCATAAAGGCTTTTTTAGAAAGATCTATTTCACGTCCTTTAGTAAATGGTCCTCTATCGGTAACAACAACAATTACAGATTTCTTATTTACCGGATTTGTCACTCTAACTTTGGTACCAAAAGGAAGTTTTTTATGAGCGGCTGTTAATTTGGAGTTATCGAATCTTTTTCCACTGGCCGTTTTTCTACCATTGAATTTATCATGATAATACGATGCGTGAACCTCTTTTTTATAGGGCTTAAATTTTGCATTCAACAAAAGTGAATCAGCAAGAACGCTATCTTGAACTTTAGTTTGATTTTCGAGAGTAGGGTGAAATGCATCACTAGTAAAGCTACTAACAAAAAACATCAGTACGAAAAGTAATAGAATTGGAGCGACAATCTTTTTCATAGAATATTTTTTACGTAACACGTGTTAACAATAAATATGCCACAGATAAAAAATGCCCTTAACGGGCACTTATATTATTAGAACCAAAGGTCCCACGGAATTCTACTTAGTATAAACAACAATCCAGCAGTGTATAAAAAAGCTATTTTTTTAAACTTCCCATTATCTGATGCTTCCTTTTTGTGTTTTGACCAACCAATAGTTATTAAAGCAATAGCCATAATATTAATTAACGGATGCTCCAATGATGTAAGTCGTAATGCAGCGTTACTCATATCACCAAAAGCTTTCATTCCTAAAGGAGAAACAAAATACAGAATCAATCCTAAAAGCAACTGAATGTGACAAAAAATTAAAGCAAATAATGAAATTTTACGGTCTTTATCTGTAAACGATTTTTTTGAAGTAAACCCGATAAACCCATTAATTACAGCAACTAATAACATTGCTAAAGCCAAATAAGCTATTCCAGAATGTGCCTTTTGAATAATTTCGTACATAATTTTTAATTTGGTGAGTAACAAATATATTGAATTAAAATAAAAAAACCGCCAATTTAAAACTGACGGTCTAAAAAAGTTTTGCAAATAAACATGAAAAACAACCTGAAAATCAAAATTGATGTTCTAGTTGTTTATAAATTAATAACGTTATGTGTTTTTTAAATCTTTAATTACTTTAAAAGCCAAATCTACCTGCTCTTCGCTTACAATAATTGTAAATTCGAAGTTGGTAGAAATAACCTCGCAGATATTAATTCCTTCCCAAGCCAATCGTTGGAAAACATAATAGAAAAGACCCGGTACACCTACGTTATCTTTTGGCAATTTCACGGTAACCGAAGCCAAATGATCCACTTTATGAATCCATTTTTCTTCTTCAAAATGTTTATCCATTAAATGGTTAACCGAATCACTAACGATAATATTTGTTTCATTAACACCTCGAGAAGAAGTATAAAAAACATCCGGTAAATGGCTAATTTCTGAAATAAACTCTGCTTGTTTCCCAAGAACTTTTGGGTTGATTGTAAAGTTATAATCGGTTAAAGAGGAACGAACGGTAATTTCTCCAAGATTTTTTAAAACACGCTCAACTTTATGATTTAATTTGAATTCTAATTCTTCCGAAAGTCGTTTTAATGCCATAACAATGGCTCCTTGTTTAACTTCTTTGTCTACTTCATGTTCCAATTCCGATTGAATAACTCGCGCTAAAGAAGTAAGATTGACGATTCCGAGTGAAAGTCCATTCAATAAGAATGGTTTGTTTTTAATGTAATTTTCAACAACAGATGAAATTGTTTTCATTTTTTTTGTATAATATTGGGACTTAAATAGTTGTGTTTTAAAAAACGCTGCAATTTACAATTAAAAACAATTTGTTAAAGTTATAACAATGTTAAAAATAGTAATATGCATCTTCTAGATGCTCAATTTTCAAATTGGTTGCGTCTTTAAGTAACGTTATTATGTCAAATCGAACCTGAAATTCATCACTCAGCCTACTAACATATTCATTAGCAGCCTTTACCACTAAATTAATTTTTTTAGAATTTACAAAATTTTGTGGGTCGCCAAAATCTGCTGTTGATCGTGTTTTAACTTCAATAACAGCCAATACATTTTCTTTAGCAGCAATAATATCGATTTCCGCTTTTTGAAACACCCAGTTTCTTTCCAAAATCTTATACCCTTCTTTTATCAGAAAAGAAACGGCTTCTTCTTCGCCTAATTTTCCTAAATCGTTATGTTCAGCCATTAGTCCAGAAACTCTAGGATGATAGAATCCGCATTAACTTCAAACTCTACTTCTTTACCTAACACCAACGTTCTATTGTCTTTTTGATGTCCTGCAGGGAAATAAAAACAAACCGGAAAATTATATGCTTTAGCAATTTCAGTAATGATTCCTACTTCATTTTGTCCGAATGGAATTTCATTGTCGTGCATATCGGTCATACTGCCAACAATCAAACCTTTTATATTAGAAAAATACCCATTGCGCTTTAGGTTTTGCATCATCCTGTCGATATGATAAAGGTATTCATCTAAATCTTCTATAAATAATATTTTATCCTTAGTATTTATTGAAGAAGGTGAACCCAGCAAACTATAGAGAATGGATAAATTTCCTCCAACCAAACGCCCTTTCGATTTTCCTTTTATTTCGTATCCTTTTGCAGGTACTTCATATCTAATTTTTTCACCAAAAAGAGCCTTTCGCAATGTTTCCTTAACCTCTTCTGGTGCGTTCGGAACAGTGAATGGCATAATAGAATGAATGCTGGCAACTCCTAAAGTATTCAAATGGCTGTGCAAAACGGTAACATCACTAAAACCCATAATCCATTTTGGATGTTTTTTAAATTTTGAAAAATCCAAACGATCTATAATTCGAACCGTACCATAGCCTCCTCTTGCACACCAAATAGCTTTAATCTCATCATCGTCCAACATCTCTTGCAAATCTGCTGCACGTTCTGCATCGGTACCCCCTAATTGGCAGCTATCCAAACCAATTGTTTTCCCTAATTGAACTTCCAAACCCCATGATTTTAACAATTCAATAGCCGGTTTTGCATCTTCAGGAAAAAATTTTCGGGCGGTACAAACCAAGGCAACTTTATCGCCTTTCTTTAAATAAGGTGGAATCTTCATGCTTTTTTGAGAATAAAAAGGAGTTGTATGTAACAGAATTATCAAAAATAAAATTGACTTCAAAAATACGAATTCCAAAAATAGCTTTACAATTTTCATGGGTTCAGATTAGAAGTCATCTTAACAAATTTAAGAAAAATCCTAATTGAAATAAATAAAATTAATGGCTTATTCTTAATATTCACAGTAATGCCTTATTTTTGCACTTTAATTGACGATATACTTTATTTATGATACAAAATCCGAAACGATATACTATTACCGCTGCATTACCTTACACAAACGGACCCATTCATATTGGCCATTTGGCTGGTGTTTATGTGCCATCCGATATTTATGCGCGTTTTCTTCGTTTACAAGGAAAAGATGTTGCTTTCATTTGTGGAAGTGACGAACACGGAGTAGCTATTTCTATGAAAGCTAAAAAAGAAGGTATTACTCCACAAGAAGTCATTGATAAATATGATGGAATAATTCGTAAATCGTTTGAAGATTTCGGAATTTCTTTTGACAACTATTCCAGAACTTCAGCTGAGATTCACCATAAAACTGCTTCAGATTTTTTCAGAAAATTATATGAGGATGGCAAATTCATTGAAGAAGTTACCGAACAATTGTATGACGAAAAAGCCGATCAATTTTTAGCCGATCGTTTTGTTACGGGAACTTGCCCAAAATGTGGTAATGAAGAGGCATACGGTGATCAATGTGAAAAATGTGGTTCGTCATTAAATGCAACCGATTTAATTAATCCAAAATCGACTATAACAGGAACTAAACCCATTTTAAAATCAACTAAGCATTGGTTTTTACCTCTAGATCAATACGATACTTTTTTACGCGAATGGATTTTGGAAGGTCATAAAAACGACTGGAAACCCAATGTATATGGTCAAGTAAAATCGTGGTTGGAAGACGGATTGCGCCCAAGAGCTGTGACTCGTGATTTAGACTGGGGTATTGATGTTCCCGTTGAAGGAGCCGAAGGCAAAAAATTATATGTATGGTTTGATGCTCCAATTGGGTATATCTCATCTACCAAAGAATGGGCAGCCCGTGAAGGAAAAGACTGGGAGCCGTACTGGAAATCGGAAGATACCAAACTGGTACATTTCATTGGAAAAGATAATATTGTTTTCCATTGTGTGATTTTTCCAGCCATGTTAAAAGCTGAAGGTTCTTACATTTTACCGGACAATGTTCCTGCTAACGAATTTTTGAACTTAGAAGGCAACAAATTATCTACATCTAAAAATTGGGCGGTTTGGTTGCACGAATACTTAATCGATTTTCCTGAAAAACAAGACGTATTACGCTATGCTTTAACTGCAAATGCTCCAGAAACAAAAGATAATGATTTCACTTGGAAAGATTTCCAGGCTCGTAACAACAATGAATTAGTTGCGATATTTGGAAACTTCATCAACCGCGTAGTAGTTTTAACCAACAAATACTACAACGGTGTTATACCACAACCGAATGAACTAAGCGAGATTGACGAACAAACATTAACGGAGTTAAAAGCTTATCCAGCTGTAATCGCCTCTTCTGTAGAACGATTCCGCTTCCGAGAAGCGTTAGGTGAGTTAATGAATGTAGCGCGTTTAGGTAATAAATATTTAGCGGATGAAGAACCTTGGAAAATTGTGAAAGAAAATCCAGGCCGCGTTCAAACGCAAATGTATGTTGCCTTGCAAATTGCTGCGGCGCTTAGCGTTTTAGCAGAACCGTTTTTACCATTCACTGCTAGTAAACTGAAAAATATTTTAAAACTAAATAATAGTTTCGATTGGAACGATATTAGTAGCAAATCGGATTTAATTCCTGCCGGACACCAAATTGGAGAAGCTGAATTACTATTTGCAAAAATCGAAGACGATGAAATTCAAAAACAAATTGACAAATTGGAAGCAACTAAAGTAGCCAACAAAGCCGAAAATGCAAAAGCGGAACCTCAAAAGGAGATTATCACCTTTGAAGATTTCGCTAAAATAGATTTGCGTGTTGGCACCATCATTGAAGCTGAAAAAATGCCAAAAGCCAATAAACTTTTAGTATTAAAAGTAGACACCGGAATCGATGTTCGTACTATTGTTTCGGGAATTGCAGAACATTTCACACCAGAAGAAGTGATTGGAAAACGTGTTACCGTATTGGTAAACTTAGCCCCAAGAGCTTTACGTGGCGTAGAAAGTGAAGGTATGCTTTTATTAAGCAATACTGCGGAAGGCAAATTGGTTTTTGTCAACCCAGATACTGAAGGCGTTATTAATGGTGCAATGATTGGGTAATTAAACAAAGGTTGGATTTACATCCAAACGTTATATACAAATGAAAGCAAAAGTAATCGCATTTGATGCAGACGACACCTTATGGCACAACGAACCTTATTTTGATGAGGCGCAAGAGCGATTTTGTGAATTGTTCCAAGATTTTGCCTCCAAACAAGAAATCTTAGGGTTAATTTTAAGTCATCAGGTGAAAAATTTACCATTATATGGTTTTGGAATTAAAGCTTTCACACTATCCATGATAGAAACCGCTTTACAGCTTACTAAGTACTCTATTTCCGGAAATGGAATTGAAAAAATAATTGCCATTGGAAAAGACTTATTACAAAAACCAGTAGAACTTTTACCCGAAGTAGAAACTGTTTTGGAAACCTTAAAAGGTCGTTATAAACTAATTGTAGCTACCAAAGGCGACTTAAAAGATCAGCACCGAAAACTGCACGATTCCGGATTAGGACCTTTTTTCCATCATATTGAAGTAATGAGCGACAAAACCGAACTGGATTATCAAAAAATGTTACTTCGATTGGATACTACTCCTGAAGATTTCTTAATGATTGGAAACTCATTAAAATCGGATGTACTGCCCGTGTTGAATATTAATGGATATGCTATTCATATTCCTTATCATACAACTTGGGAATATGAAAAAATTGACTTTGAAGTAAACCATCCTAATTTTGTTGCACTTAAACAAATTTCGGATGTTTTAACCATTCTATAAAATGCAAAAATTAGATTTACAAACTTGGAACCGCAAAGAACATTTTGAGTTTTTCAAAAAATTTGAAGAGCCCTTTTTTGGCATTTCCTTGTCTGTAGATTGTACTATAGCCTTTCAAAAAGCAAAAGAATTAAAGATTCCTTTTTTCATCTATTATCTATACAAAACCTTGGTTGCTGTAAATTCTATTGAAAATTTTCGCTACCGAATTATCGATGACGAGATTTTTATTTTTGATACGATTAATGTCTCCGCAACCATAATGCGAGAAGATAAAACTTTTGGATTTTCCCAAATTGAATTCAATAAAGATTTAGCCATTTTTGTTGCTAATGCTAAAGAAGAGATTGAAAGAATTCAGAATACTACCGGACTTCTTACCCGCGAATATGATATAAATATTATTCATTTTTCTGCTATTCCTTGGATAAACTTTACGGGAATAACCCACTCTAGAAGTTTTTCTTTCCCAGATAGTTGTCCGAAAATTTCATTTGGAAAAATGACTGAGGAAGGTTCTAAAAAAATAATGCCCATGTCTGTGCATGTACATCACGGCTTAATGGATGGGTATCATGTTGGACAATTTCTCGAAATATTTCAAAACGAAATGAATGCATAAATTAAGACAAGGTTCCGGTTAACACCCACTAACCGAAACCGAATCTTAATGCTCAATTCAATCTTATTTCAATAACAAAACCTCCGTAGCTAAAACCTCTGTTAGATAACGTTTGTTTCCTTCTTTGTCATCATAACTTCGGTGTGTTAATTTGCCTTCAACAGCAATTTCTTTTCCTTTAACAACAAATTTTTCGATAATTTCTGCTGTTTTACCCCAAGCGGAAACGCGATGCCACTCGGTTTGTTCAACCTTATCTCCTTTTTCGTTGTAATAAAATTCGTTGGTAGCAATGGTGAAATTGGCTAATTTTCGATCTCCCGAAATTGTTTTTATTTCAGGTTCTTGGCCTACATTCCCGATTAATTGTACTCTGTTTCTCATGGCGTATAAAAATTATAAGTTATAAAAAGAATTTTAACGCTGCAAAGATTGAAAATTGCTTAAATTTAATCGGTTATGAATCATTTAATGTCGTTTACACTCATTTGACATTGTTATTTTTAAGAATTTTCCTATTTTTGATAAAATTATATGCCATGACACACCAATTAGACATCGAAAAATTACGCTTCCCAATTGGCCCTTTCTCACTTCCCGTTGAAATTACAGAAAAACATCTAATAGATTGGGCAAAAACCATTGAACACTTCCCTACAAGGTTACGCAAGGTTATAAATCAAACCTCCGCCGGTTCAATAATCTAACGCAACTTTTTAAAGAAATTTATAAGTTCGTTAATTATGAAAAAGTACAGCCGATTAACTCTCAAAGAGCGTATTGAAATTGAAAAACTATTAGCTTTAAACCTCTCCTGCCCTGCCATTGCTTTAAGGCTTGGAAGACATAAGACTTCCATCTACAGAGAAATCAAAAAGTACCAGAAAAAAACTTATCAGTCTTGGGAAGCAAACATGAATTCTTATGACCGATGCATTAATAGAAAATATGGGAAAAGTAAAATAAAACTAAACCCAGAACTTCAAAATTACATTCATGACAAACTGGCTAAGTTTTGGTCACCTGATCAAATTTCTGTAAGTTTAAAACGTTTATTTCCTAACAACAAAAACATGCAGGTAAGCCACGAAACGATCTATCTTTACATCTATCTACATTCTAAAAAAGAACTCAAAAGCACGCTCATTTCCGAGTTAAGACAAAAAAGAAAATACAGAGGAAATACCCGAAGAGGAACAGATAAAAGAACAACCATTAAAGACCCTATAAGAATCGATGAACGCCCGGAGGAAGTAATCGGAAGAGAGATTCCTGGACATTGGGAAGGAGACTTAATTTTAGGTAAAAACAGAGAATCCGCAATAGGAACTTTAGTGGAAAGATCAACCAGAGCGGTCATATTGGTACACCTAAAATCAAGAGACGCTAAATCCGTTAGAAAAGCTTTTGAAAAGGAATTTAAGCAACTCCCTACTCTAATGAAAAAATCGCTTACTTACGACAACGGAACCGAAATGGCACAACATAAATTATTTACCAAAAACACCAAAGTACAGGTATATTTCACTCATCCATACAGCCCATGGGAAAGACCTACCAATGAAAACACAAACGGCCTTTTAAGAGACTATTTCCCAAAAGGAACAGATTTATCAACCGTAACAAAAAAACGCCTCAAACAAGTTCAAAATGAACTCAACGAAAGACCCAGAAAGGTACTCGACTATCAAACTCCAAAAGAAGTTTTTGATTCTATGATTTTAGAAATTATGTAATCTAAAAAAAGATATATTTGTGATACTCTAGCGTTGCGCTAGAAATTTGAAACCGCCCTCAACAGAACAGCAAAACTGGAAATATCGTCCTAAAGGTTGGACTGTAAAACAAGTGGTGCATCATTTAGCTGATAGTCACATGAATGCGCTGATTCGAATAAAACTTGCCTTAACAGAAAACAATCCCACAATTACGCCTTACGAAGAACAACTTTGGGCAGAACTTCCCGATGGAATTTGTGATGATCTTGATAATTCTTTACATATACTGGAAGGTGTGCACGGTCGTTGGGCTTACTTAATTAAACATTTATCCTCAGAAGATTGGAACAAAATGTATTTCCACCCTCAGCACCAACGATTCTTCTCTATAAAAGAAGTACTCGGCCTATACAGCTGGCATTGCCAACATCATCTAGCTCATATCCAACAAGCTCTAATTTACAAGGGTAGCTTTAACGAATAGTAAGATGAAGCAGTGTTTTGAATGTGATGAGAAAATTTTTGGTCGGGAAGATAAAAAATTTTGTAGCGATGGGTGCAGAAACTCTTACAACAATCGCTTAAACAAGGACAAAACAAGTCTAATGCGTAACGTAAATAATAAACTTCGAAAAAATTATCGTATTTTGGTCGAACTTAATCCAGAAGGGGAATCCAAAACCACACGGACTAATTTATTGGATAAAGGGTTTTTCTTCAATTATTATACTTCTACAAGCATTGCTGATAATGGAAAAGTGTGTTTTGTATTGTACGATCAGAGTTATATGCTGCTGGAAGATGACGGATTAGTTATAGTAAAAAAGACAACTAACTAAAAATGCAGAGAATATGGTACGTTTTTACCCCAATGAAGAATTTAAAGAATTTGAGGTTGGAGGGAATAGAAAAATGCGCTATGCTATTTCCAACCATGGCCGTTTGGCTAGTTTTACAAATGAAATAAAAGATGGTAAAATTCTTAAAGGCGGTTTAGCTGATGGATACAGAATCCTTAGAATGCAAAATTCGTTTGAAGGAAAGAAAACCGTTCATTTTCATATGTTGTACAAACTCGTAGCCCAGCTATTTGTTCCGAAAACATCTGAGGATCAAGAATATGTAATTCATTTGGATTTTACACGAAACAACGACAAGGCAAGTAACTTGAAATGGGTAAACTATGCTGAAAAAATGGAGCATTACAAAAAAAGTCCTCATGTTGCCCTTGGAAGGAAAAAAACTATTTCTCACAACATTAAATCGGACGGTAGAAAGTTAACCGAAACAACTGTAATCCGATTAAAAAAGATGTTGTTAGATCCCAATCGAAAAACACGCATGAAAATTTTGGCCAAACAATTTGGCGTAAGTGAAATGCAGTTATACCGCATTAAATCGGGAGAAAACTGGGGGCATATTAAAGTAAGAGTGCCAAATAAAGCTGAGAATGATTAAACCTCAAACTATAGCTATTCTAGGTTGTGGTTGGCTTGGTTTCCCGTTGGCCCAGAGTTGTGTTTCAAAAGGCTACACCGTTAAAGGAACTACAACCACTATAGAAAAAGTAGATCATTTGAAAGCTGCAGGGATACATGGTTTCCAAATTTGTATGACTGAAAATGGGATAACTGGTGACGTTGAAGCATTTTTAAACGCATCAGATGTTTTAATTATCAACATTCCTCCAAAAGTAAGAAATGTATCTTCTGAAAGCTTTGTCACTAAAATGACTTTATTAATACCGTATTTGGAAAAATCGTCTGTAAAAAAAATAATTTTCATTAGTTCAACTTCTGTATATGCTGATAATTTTTCATTCAAAAAGATAACCGAAGATGATTTTACTGTTCCAAATACGGAAAGTGGTAAACAGCTTTTGGAAGTTGAAAAATTGCTTCAGAATAACCCGAACTTTAAAACCACTGTGGTTCGATTTGGCGGATTAATTGGTACCGACAGACAACCTGTTAGACATTTAGCAGGTAGAGAAAATCTTGAAAATCCAGACGCTCCAATTAACTTAATCCATCAAGAGGACTGCATCGGGGTTATTCATAAAATTATTGAAACAGAAATTTGGGGCGAAACATTTAACGCCGTAACCCCTTATCATCCTAGCCGGGAAACGTATTATCAAAAAAAAGCAAAAGAAATGAATTTGGCTTTACCTAACTTTGCACAGGGTAACCCTTCAGTAGGGAAAATTATTTCTTCTGAAAAAGTTGAACAGCTCTTAAAGTATTCGTTTTGTAAAACCGATTTATAAACGTGATCAAAAAAATCCATCATGCTACCAAAAGCAAAGTACAATCTATTGGATTACCAATACTTGCTCTTATTTGGATAAGTTTTTTTTGGGGCACTACCTGGATAGCAAGTAAAGAAGGGGTTAAACACATGCCTGCTTTACAGTTGGCTGCAATTCGACAGTTTTTAGGAGCTGTAATTTATATCTCCTACTTTTTGTATAAAAAAGAACCCTGGCCAAAAAGTAAACAATGGAAATCAATATTTATTCTAAGTCTTTTAAATTTTGCATTGAGTAACGGATTAAGTACGTGGGGTGTAAAATACATTTCAAGCGGATTAGGCGCCATAATTGGTGCAGTTTTTCCGTTATGGATTGTTATAATCAGCTTGTGTAAAGGTGAGAAAATGGCTCGCTTGGCAATATTTGGTCTTGTTATCAGCTTTAGTGGGGTCTGCTTAATATTTTATGACTACTTAGCTGATTTTTTAAAGCCTGATTTTCAATTTGGCATTATAGTATCCTTAATTGCTACACTAACATGGGCTTTTGGGAGCTTGTACACCAAAAAGAAAGCAGCAAGTTTTAATCCCTATTTTAGCTTAGGCTTACAAATGCTAATCTCGAGTATCATACTATTTGCGGTTACAGGTGCTACCGGAACATCGATTAGTATTACAGAAATACCTGCAGCATCGTGGTGGCCTATTGCCTATTTGGTTATTTTCGGTTCGGTGTTAACCTTTATTGCTTTCATTTATGCCTTACAAAATCTTCCTGCCGAAATTAGCAGTATTTATGCTTACATCAACCCAATAGTGGCTGTTGTATTGGGAGCTGCCATCTTTAACGAACCATTAACCATTATGATTGGAATTGGAGGTTCTATAACCATTTTTGGATTGTATCTGGTTAATAAATCCATCCGTAAGAAATAAAAAATCCCAAGCATAAACTTGGGATTTTAATAATTCTAAACCTTTTCTTTTACCAAATTTTCACTCGGTTTTCCGGTTTAACATATAATTTTTGTCCTTCCTTAATATCAAAAGCCTGATAAAAAGCTTCTACATTTTGCAAAGGAACAAAAGCTCTATACATTCCTGGAGAATGCGGATCGGTTTTTACCTGATTTTTAATAGCCTCATCTCTCATTTTCGAACGCCAAATTGTAGCCCAAGAAATGAAGAAACGTTGTTCTGGAGTATAACCATCAATAGCACCTGGATTACCTTTTTTCTTCAAGGCCAATTGTAAACCATCATAAGCAGCATTAACACCCCCTAAGTCACCAATGTTTTCTCCTAATGTAAATTTACCATCAACAAAAGTGCCTGGTAATG
The DNA here is from genome assembly GCF_055521455.1 of Flavobacterium sp. IC2-16. NCBI lineage: Bacteria > Pseudomonadati > Bacteroidota > Flavobacteriia > Flavobacteriales > Flavobacteriaceae > Flavobacterium > Flavobacterium sp. IC2-16. The sequence continues at coordinate 1,151,603 of NZ_CM145480.1, forward strand.
GTTCTAATGCACTATACTGAGCCGCAAGAGCACCACCTAAACCTGTAAATTGTTTTAAATCGTCATCGGTCCACCAGTTAATTAAATTTCCATCGGCATTGTAACGAGCTCCAGAATCATCAAACCCATGAGAAATTTCATGTCCGATTACGGCTCCAATTCCGCCATAGTTAACAGCATCATCTGCTTTATAATCATAAAATGGTGGTTGTAAAATAGCCGCTGGGAACACAATCTCGTTATACGAAGGGTTGTAATATGCGTTAACCGTTTGTGGCGACATACCCCAACGTGTTTTATCAACCGGTTTCTTTAAGTCGGCAATATTTTCTTCAAAGCCCCAACGAGAAACATTTTTCATGTTCTCATAATATGACCCACCTTGTTCTTTCGATTTGATTACCAACTTCGAATAGTCTTTCCATTTATCAGGATAACCAATTTTCACAGTCGATTTTCGTAATTTTTCGATAGCTCCTAAACGTGTAGCTGGAGTCATCCATGGTAAGTTATTGATTCTGTTTTCAAAAGCCAAAAATACGTTTTCGATCATTTCCTTCGCTTTCGCTTTCGCTTCAGCAGGGAATTTTTTCTCAACATATAATTTTCCTAAAGCTTCACCTACAGTACCATTTACTACTTGAAGCGCACGCTCTTCACGCGGACGTTGTTTTAAAGCACCTGTTAATGTTTTACTGTAAAACTCCCAGTTTGCAGTTTCAATATCGGTTGTTAGTACACCTGTTGATTTGTTGATTAACGTCCAACGCATGTATGCTTTCCAATCGTCAACTTTATTGGCTTTGAAAATTTCTTCCAAAGCTGTCATATATTTAGGTTGCGAAACAATAAGCGAATCGATTTTTCCAATACCTACACCTTCCATAAAACCATTCCAATTAACTGATGGCGTTAGTTTTTGCAAATCGGCAATTGTCATTGGATTGTATGTTTTTCTACGATCGCGACGTTCAACGCGGTCTAATCTTGGGCGTGCCATTTCGGTTTCTAAAGCCAAAACCTTTTCAGCCTGAATTTTAGCATCAGCTGGTTTAATACCTAAGAACTGAAGCATACGAGCAACGTGCAATACATATTTTTCACGCTTCTCTTTTGAATCTTTATCATCAGAAACATAGTAATCTCTATCTGGCAAACCTAAGCTTCCTAAACCTAAATATACTACGTTGCGATTACTGTTTTTAGCATCGGCACCAATACCAACTCCATAAAAACCTAAACCGCCTTGAGGTTCCATTTCGATAAGTAATTTATTTACATCGGCAATGGTTTTAATCGCATTAATTTTAGCCAAATACGGTTTTAATGGCGTAATTCCGAGTTTGTTTCTCGAAATTGTATCCATATACGTTTTATATACACTAACTGCTTTCGCTTGATCAGATTTTGGATCAAGATTTTTATTAGCGGCTGCCTCTTTCAAAATAGCAAGCGCATCTCTATCAGTGTTCTGACGCAATTCATCAAAACTTCCCCAGCGAGTTTTATCGGCAGGAATATCAGTTTTATCAAACCATGTTCCATTTACATAACGGAAAAAATCGTCGCCAGGACGAACCGATTTATCCATCAAGTTCAAGTCGATTCCGGGGTTTTTAGGTTTTTCTTGCGCTGTTGTTTCCAAAGAAAACAATGAAAAAACAGCCAACGAACCTGCAACTACAGCATTTTTCTTCATAATTATTATTTTCGTTTTTTGTTTGGGGTGATACTTTATTATTAACCCGTTGATGTTCAAATAAGTATTTATCAAATCGTATTTGTTACACCGTTGAAGCCAAATTTATAAATTCTAGCTTTGATTCAATCAATTTTAACATATTGCCTCAAAATAGGTTTGCAGTTTCTAGTGTACACATTGTACCTTTGCAAAAAAAATTATGCGCGCTTTTTTTAAAAAATATATTCCTTTTTTTATTGTTTTAGGCATACTTTCGGTGATTATTATTGCTTTGTTTTATTCGGCTTTAAAACCTAAAAAAACACTTCCCATTTATACCCCTTCCATGGTAAACCCAGAGTTGGTTGACTCTACCATTCAGCACATAGCTAATAAAAACCAACATAAAATTGCCGACTTTTCCTTTGTTAATCAAAACGGAAAAATCATCACACAAAAAGACTATGAAGGAAAAATTTATGTGGCCGATTTTTTCTTCACCAGCTGCCAAAGCATTTGTCCTAAAATGACAAACAATATGAGTTGGCTTCAAGAGCAAATAAAAGATTACCCCAACGTAATGCTGCTTTCTCATTCGGTTACACCAGATATTGATAGCGTTCCTGTTCTAAAAAAATATGCTATTGAAAAAGGCGTGTTAGACCGCAAATGGAACTTGGTTACTGGTGACAAAAAAGAAATTTATTATCTCGCTAGAAAATCGTATTTAGCTGTAAAAACAGGTAGCCCTTATGAATTATATGATATGGTTCATACTGAAAATTTTGTTTTGGTAGATCCACAACGCAGAGTGCGTGGTTTTTACGATGGAACCAAAAAAGAAGATGTCGAGAGGTTATTAGAAGACATTCTGTTTTTAATGGAAAGTCAAAAATAAAATTCTCTTAAAAATGCTGTAAAATTGATTTTTATCATCTTTTACAAAGGATTAATCGCTATTTTTGTAATCTAAATTCAATCTAAATAAAGTTTGGCTCTTACATTAGCTCAATTACAACGCGGACAAAAAGCAATCATTCAAGATTTTAACGTAGATGAGATTCCGTTAAAGCTTCTGGAAATGGGATGTTTGCCCGGCAACGAAGTGGAACTGCTTCAAACAGCTCCCTTTGGTGATCCGTTATATATTAATGTTAACGATAGCCATGTTGCCATTCGATTGGAAACAGCAAAAGAGATTCGTATTGAAATCATAAGTACTATTTAATTTATGACACACAATACGATAAAAGTAGCTTTAATTGGAAATCCAAACGTTGGAAAGACTTCTGTTTTTAACGAGTTAACCGGATTAAATCAACAGGTTGGAAACTATCCCGGCATTACCGTTGAAAAAAAAATAGGCTTTGCCAAATTATCAGAATACACGAGAGCCACCATTCTTGATTTACCCGGAACCTACAGTTTAAATGCCAGTTCCATGGATGAAAGTGTGGTCATTGAACTGTTAATGAATAAAAACGACAAAGAGTTTCCAGATGTTGCTGTTGTGGTTTCGGAAGTTGAAAATTTAAAACGAAACCTACTATTATTTACCCAGATTAAAGATTTAGAAATTCCTACTATTTTGGTTATCAACATGAGCGACCGAATGGATGCGAAAGGAATTACGCTAGACATTCCCTTTTTGGAAAAACAATTAAAAACGAAAATTGCCTTAGTAAGTTCCCGAAAAAAAACTGGGATTACCGAGTTGAAAAAACTCATTATTAATTATAAAGAACTACCAACCGAACCTTGCTTAAATGCCTCAAGTATTGATCCTGAATATTTCAATAATTTAAGACGGGCTTTCCCAAATCAGCTTTTATACAAATTATGGTTGGTTATCACGCAAGATGTAAACTTTGCAAACCTACATCGGAAAAAAGTTGAAGAAAATTCGTTTGCCAAACCCAAAGTCGAACTCAAAAAACTACAACAAAAAGAAACCATTAAGCGCTATCAGTTTATCAATGATACCTTAAAAGTTGGATACAAAGTAGATAAAGAGAAAGCAACCGATATTCGAGCAAAACTGGATCGCGTTTTAACCCATAAAATATTTGGGTACTTGATTTTCTTCGGAATTTTATTATTGATTTTTCAATCGATTTTTGATTGGTCTAGCATACCTATGGAGTTTATTGACAGTAGTTTTGCATCCTTAAGCTCGTATGCCAAATTGCATTTGCCTCCAGGGATTTTAACCGATCTTGTTGCTGAAGGTATCATTCCGGGTCTAGGGGGTATTGTTATTTTTATTCCGCAAATTGCCTTTTTATTTTTATTTATTTCGGTACTAGAAGAAAGTGGCTACATGAGTCGTGTTGTGTTCTTAATGGATAAAATCATGCGTCGCTTTGGATTAAGTGGTAAAAGTGTGGTTCCTTTAATTTCTGGAACCGCCTGTGCTATACCCGCAATTATGGCTGCCCGAAATATTGAAAACTGGAAAGAACGACTAATTACCATACTTGTTACTCCTTTTACTACCTGTTCGGCACGTTTGCCTGTTTATGCCATTTTAATTTCACTAATTATCCCTAACCGAAGAATAGCAGGACTATTTAATCTGCAAGGATTGACCCTGATGTTTTTATACATGCTTGGTTTCGGTATGGCTATATTTTCGGCTTATATTTTAAATAAAATTTTAAAAATACAGTCACGTTCGTACTTCGTGGTTGAAATGCCGAGTTACAAAGTGCCTATGTTTAAAAACGTAGCCATTAATGTAATAGAAAAGACCAAATCGTTTGTTTTTGGTGCCGGAAAAATAATTTTAGCACTATCAATAATTTTATGGTTTTTAGGTTCACACGGTCCTAATGATACCTTTCACAAAGCCGAACAAATTGTAGATACTCAAATACAAAATCATTCCATTTCTGGAGAAAAAGAAGATTTAGTTGCCTCTTATAAATTGGAAAACTCGTATATCGGAATAATTGGAAAAAGCATTGAACCCGTTATTAAACCTTTGGGTTACGACTGGAAAATTGGAATTGCAGTAGTGAGTTCGTTCGCAGCACGTGAAGTTTTTGTTGGAACATTAGCCACAATATATAGTGTTGGAAGTCATGCTGAAGAAGAAACGACCATTAAACACAAAATGGCCGCAGAAGTGCATCCGGTAACTGGAGAAAAAGTCTTCAATTTTGCAACCGGTATTTCCCTATTGTTGTTTTATGCTTTTGCCATGCAGTGTATTTCAACATTAGCCATTACCAAAAAAGAAACCAATTCATGGAAATGGCCGATAATTCAGCTTACCTTTATGAGTGGTTTGGCCTATACGGTTTGTTTAATAGTATATCAGATTTTAAAATAATGCTGCCTTTTCAAGAAATATTCGCCTATATACTACTGGCAATTGCCATTGTATTTCTCTGGAAAAAATTCTTTGGAAAAAAGAAAAAAAACAAAAACTGCGGCAATAATGGCGATTGCGGTTGCCATTAATATTTTAGCACCAATTTATAATTTTCGGGCTCCAATACTTGTCCGTCTTTAGGATACGGAAAAACCTCAATACCTTTCAGTTTGTCTTCATTTTTAGGAAGATGTTTTGTAAACCACTCTTTTACTGTTTCCGCAGATTTTGCATTTAACGTAAATTCGGTTTGTTCTATCAATGTTTTATTTTCATAAGCAGCAACTTCAATGGTTACTTCGCCAGCCCAAACACATTGAGTGCCTTCCGGACAACGCGAATCGCTAACAACTCTAACCAAAACAATTTCTTTACTTGATTTGGCATCGAGTTTTTGATCAATTTCATTCTTATTGGTTGAAGAAGAAGCGCAACTGAACAACAAGAAAGAAAAACAAAATAAAACAAATCCTTTTTTCATCACTTAATTTTTAACGATTAACAACGGAATACTTATACTATGACGAACTGCATCAACAGTTGTACCAAACAATAAATCTTTAAACCAATTGTGCCCATGAGCTCCTAAAATCAGAATGTCGAAATTTCCAGAATTTACAATTTTCGCAATACTCTTTTTCGGACTACCAAAGTCTAATTTAATGCTTACAAGATACCCTTTACTTTCTAATAATGCTTGATAATCTTTTAAATAATTAGCATCACTGGACGTTTCAAAATCCTGAATTTCTGATCCATAAACCATTGCTCCTACCGATTCTACCACATGAATTAAAGTGTAATTGGCTTCTTTTCCTCCTAATTGCAAGGCACTTTCTATACTTTTTTGATCGGTTTTGGAGAAATCTAACGCTATGGCAATCTCTTTATATACGATTGGCTTTTCAGACTCTTTAACTATTATTTCTTTAATGTGTGGAACCAATGTTGGGTTTACAATAGTTTTATCAAGCAGCGGTTTTATTACAATATACAACAACAATAAAGCCGAAGCTACGGCTAATGGCACTACAAACAACCATATATAAATTGGATGATTGGAAGTAGCAATCCAACCTTCAATTTCATCATAAACCAATCGGGCATTAAGAGAGACAATAATTAAAGCTACTACCCACGACGCTATTTTAGTATAAGTCCCAATAGCAAATCCTTTCATTTTAGTATTATCGCTCACAAAATGGATCAACGGTATTACGGCAAAACCAAGTTGCAAACTTAAAATAACCTGACTCAATATTAATAGTTTACCCGTGGCTTGTTCTCCAAAATAAACAATAGCCAAAAACGCTGGAACAATAGCAATTAAACGGGTAATAATACGTCGGACCCAAGGCTGAATACGTAAATTCAAATACCCTTCCATTACAATTTGACCCGCTAAGGTTCCAGTAATTGTAGAACTCTGACCCGCAGCCAACAAAGCCAAAGCGAATAATATAGAAGCCCATTTCGTACCTAATAAAGGTGTCAATAAATGATGTGCATCTTGAATTTCGGCCACTTCGAACATACCGTTTTTATAAAATGTTGCAGCGGCTAAAATCAATATTGCAGCATTCACAAAAAATGCGAGATTAAGTGCAATTAACGAATCGAAAAAGTTATACCGAATTGCCTGCTTAATACCCTTCAAGGAGCGGTCGAATTTACGGGTTTGAACCAACGACGAATGCAGATACAAATTATGCGGCATTACGGTAGCACCAATAATTCCAATAGCAATATATAAGGCTGTACTATTTGGTATTGATGGAATTAATCCTCCTGCAATTTGTGTCATTTCTGGTTGGGCCAAAAACATTTCTATTAAAAAAGAAACACCAATAATAGCAATTAATGCAATAATAAAGGCTTCCATTTTTTTGATGCCTTTATTCAATAAAAACAACAATAAAAAAGTATCCAACATGGTTATGCTTACACCCCATAATAACGGAATATCGAAAAGCAATTGTAAACCAATAGCCATTCCTAAAACCTCAGCCAAATCACAAGCGGCAATGGCAATTTCTGCTAAAAAATACAACACAAAATTCACCGGTCTCGAATACGTATCTCGTGAAGCTTGGGCTAAATCCCTTTGACGAACAATTCCGAGTCGTGCGCTTAAACTCTGCAACAACAACGCCATAATGTTCGACATTAAAAGCACCCAAATTAACGTATAGCCAAATTGACTTCCTCCGGCTAAATCGGTTGCCCAATTGCCCGGATCCATATAACCAACGCTAACCATATAGGCTGGACCAAAAAAAGCCAAGATGCGTTTCCAAACCGATGTGTTCTGGACAATGTTTACCGATTCGTGAACCTCCTCTAAGGAATTTGTGTTTTTTGTTGTCATGATTATGCCTGACGTTTAACGTATAAATTAACCGCAATTTTGTTTGAAATAAGTATGGCCTTCCCATTTACTTCGATTGTTAATGACATATCGAAACTTTCTTTAGCCAAAACTTTTATTACCGAACCTAATGCGATTTGTTGTTTGTCTAAATATTGTAGAAACGTAGCCGATGAATCTTTAACCCCAACACATATACCGGTTTGTAAAATATCCAATTCAGAAAGTAATTGTTTTTCAATTTTAACAATATTACCGTTCTTGTCCGGAATTGGATCGCCATGTGGGTCTTCGGTTGGAAAACCTAAAAATGCATCCAATTTGTTAATCAGTTTTTCCGATTTAATGTGCTCTAGTTCTTCGGCCACATCATGCACTTCATCCCAAGAAAAATCGAGCTTATCTACTAAAAAAACTTCCCAAAGCCTATGTTTTCTAACAATCATTTTCGCAGCAAGCAATCCATTTTCAGTTAAAACCACACCCTGATACTTCTGATAAACTACTAAGTTTTTATCGGCTAATTTTTTAACCATGTCTGTTACCGACGATGCTTTACTCTCAATTAATGCTGCAATAGCATTTGTACTTACTCCTTGCTTTTGAGACAGAGAAAGATGATAGATTGCCTTAAGATAATTTTCTTCTGAATATGTCATTTCAAATTTTTTCCTTACCAAAAATACAATTTTTTTTGATTGAAAATAATTTTTTAGATTTGTCTAAATTTTTATTTAATTATAATCTAAAATATTATTGTGAAAAAACTAATTTTTCTGTTTGTATTCATTTTTACATTATCGGCTTTTTCACAAAGTTCCATTAGTGGCGTGGTAACTTCCAATGGCTATCCGCTAGAATATGCCACCGTTATTCTAACTAAAACCCAAATAACCACCGTTACCGATAGTATTGGACAATATCGATTGGAAAAAATTCCAAGTGGTAACTATGAATTAAAGGTTTCATTTACGGGTTTAAAAACAAGTTTTAAAAAAATTACAGTAACCGATTCCACCGCATTAGAACTCGATTTCGATTTAAAATCCAACAACACGCTAGACGAAGTCGTTATAACCGGCACCTTAAAGCCGGTAAATCGCTTAGAAAGCCCTGTTCCCGTTGAAGTGTATAAACCTTCTTTCTTTAAAAAAAACCCAACAGCCAATATTTTTGAAGCTTTGCAAAACGTTAATGGTGTGCGTCCACAATTAAATTGTAATGTTTGCAATACAGGCGACATTCATATTAACGGTCTTGAAGGTCCTTATACGCTAGTTTTAATTGACGGAATGCCTATTGTTAGTGGATTATCGACTGTTTACGGGCTCTCCGGCATACCCAATTCGTTATTGGAGCGCATTGAAGTTGTTAAAGGACCTGCATCATCATTATATGGGAGTGAAGCCGTAGGTGGCCTTATAAACATCATTACTAAAAATCCAAAAAATGCTCCGTTAGTTGCCGTCGATGTATTTTCAAATAGTTGGGGGGAAACCAATGCTGATTTAGGATTTAAAGGAAATCTTGGTACAACAGCATCGGTATTAACCGGAGTTAATTACTTCAAATATGGTAATCCAATTGACAACAATCATGATAATTTTACCGATGTTACCCTTCAAGACCGGATTTCAATTTTTCAAAAATGGAATTTGAATCGAAAATCCAATAAACTTTTTTCCATGGCTGGCCGTTTTTTTTATGAAGATCGTTGGGGTGGTGAAATGCAATGGGAGAAAAAATACAGAGGTGGAAATGAAGTATATGGCGAAAGTATTTACACCAAACGCTATGAATTGTTAGGTTCGTATGAACTTCCCGTTTCAGAAAAAATGCTATTTACTTTTTCCTATACCGATCACGATCAGAATTCTGTTTATGGCGCTATTCCTTATTTAGCGCAACAAAAAATTGGCTTTTCGCAACTTACCTTAGATAAAAAAATTAGAACTCACGACATTCTAATAGGCACTGCGGTTCGCTATCAATTTTATAACGACAATACCCCTGCTACAACTACCGCAGACAAAAGTTCGATTACCAGTTTATTTGTTCAAGACGAATTGCATATCTCCAAAAAACACAATTTACTAATCGGTTTGCGGTATGATTACAACAACCGACATGGAAATATTTTTACGCCTCGTTTAGCACACAAATGGAAGATAAATGATAATACCATTTTTCGATTTAATGCGGGAACAGGTTTTAGGGTTGTTAATTTGTTTACCGAAGAACATGCCGCGTTAACCGGTTCTCGAAAAGTTGAAGTTTTAGAAGACTTGCAACCGGAGCGTTCTTACAACGCAAATCTGAATTTCTTAAAAAAATTATATACGAAGAATGGAAATCTCATTGGAATTGAAACGACCATTTGGCACACGTATTTTACCAATTCAATTATTCCGGATTATGATACCGACCCTAATAAAATCATCTATAAAAATTTAGATGGCCATTCGATTACCCAAGGAGTTAGTATGAATTTGGATGCAGTGTTTCAAAACGGATTAAAAATAATTGTGGGCGCTACATATATGGATGTTACCAAAACCGAAAATAACAGAACAACCCGACAACTACTGACTGAAAAATTTACAGGCACCTGGGCAGTATCCTACCGCATAAAAAAATGGTTTTTGGATATCGATTATACCGGTAACGTCTACGGGCCAATGCGACTTCCTGTTTTAGGTGCTTTAGACCCTAGGAAAAATTATTCGCCTGTTTGGAGCATTCAGAATATTCAATTTACTTGCAACAAACTAAAAGGCTTCGAATTTTATGCAGGAATAAAAAATTTATTAAATTGGACTCCAAACAAAGGAAATCCTTTTATCATTGCTCGAGCAAATGATCCTTTTGACGAGAATGTACAATATAATCCCGATAGCAGCGTTATGGCTACACCAAACAACCCATACGCATTAACATTTGACCCGGGTTATGTGTACGGACCAAATCAAGGAATCCGGAGTTTTTTAGGAATTCGTTATACTTTAAAATAATGATCAAAAAGCTGTTAATCGTATTGTTTTTCTTTTGCACATTCAACGGAATAGCGCAACTGAAAACCTATACCTTTACGGAAGCTGAAAAACTAGAAACGCAAAACCCGAAACCTATTTTTGTATTTGTCCATACCTCGTGGTGTAAATACTGCAAAATGATGGAAAACACTACCTTTAAAAATCAGGAAGTAGTACAACTATTAAACGAAAATTTCTATTTTGTTTCTTTAGATGCCGAACAAAAAACGCCCATTACCTTTAAAAACAAAACATTCAAATTTAAACCCAAAGGAAATAATTTAGGCGTTAACGAATTGGCAGAAGAAATTGGCACCATAGATGGTAGTTTAACCTATCCTACTTTTACCATCTTAAACAACTCCAACACCATTGTGTTACAAATTGCCGAATTTACCGATGCAAAAACCCTAATTGGAATACTTAAAGACGCTGTTCATTTTCATTAACATCATTCTAACAGAAATTCCGATTTTACTTTGTAAATTTGCAACACAACAATTTAGAAATAATAATTATGTATCCAGAAGAAATGGTAAAACCAATGCGTGCTGAATTATCAGAAGCAGGTTTTCAAGAATTATATAGTGCAGAAGCTGTAGAAACGGCTTTAGCTAAAGAAGGAACCACATTGGTGGTAGTGAACTCAGTTTGTGGTTGTGCTGCAAGAAATGCACGCCCAGGTGCAAAAATGAGCTTAGACGGTGGTAAAAAACCAGACAATTTGATTACTGTTTTTGCCGGTGTAGACAAAGAAGCCGTAGACGCTGCTCGTCAACACATGTTTCCATTCCCTCCTTCATCACCAAGTATGGCTTTATTCAAAAATGGAGAGTTGGTTCACATGCTAGAACGTCATCATATTGAAGGAAGACCTGCAGAATTAATTGCAGAAAATCTGAAAGATGCTTACAACGAATTTTGCTAGTGTTTACTATGCTTGCATACTATAAAACCACTGATTTTCTGGTGGTTTTTTTATTTTATACCCTTATATTTGCCATTATTTTTTAACAATGCAAAAAATTATTTCATATCCCCTATCTATCGTTTACTACTTGGCATTCGGAATGTGCTTGTTGGTATTTCATCCGATTCAATGGATTTGCTTTAATTTATTCGGATATCAAGCCCACAAAAAAAGTGTCGATTATTTGAATTTTTGCCTCACAAAATGCACCAACATACTAGGCACAACGTATAAGGTAAAAAATATAGATTTAATTCCTAAAGATGCTCCAATCATATTTGTAGCCAACCACCAGAGTTTGTATGATATTGTTGGAATTATCTGGTATTTACGAAGATTTCACCCTAAATTTGTAAGTAAGAAAGAATTAGGAAAAGGAATTCCAAGTGTATCCTACAATTTACGCCATGGCGGTTCCGTTTTAATTGACAGAAAAGACCCAAAACAGGCCTTACCGGTTATTAAAAGTTTGGGAGACTATATAGAAAAACACCATCGTTCTGCCGTAATTTTCCCGGAAGGAACAAGAAGCAAAACGGGTGTTCCAAAACGTTTTTCGGAAAACGGCTTGAAGATTTTATGCAAATATGCCCCTTCAGCTTATGTTGTTCCGATTTCAATAAGCAACTCATGGAAAATGGTTCGTTACGGACAATTTCCAATGGGATTAGGTAACAAATTACAATTCACCATTCACGAACCTATAGCAATAAAAGATTTTTCATTCCCAGAATTGATGGAGAAAACAGAAAATGCAGTAGTACAAGGAATAAAAAATTAAAGATTATGTCAATACAAAATGTGCGTCTGGAAGTGATGCAGTTTTTAGAAAAAAATATCGATAGTTTCGTAGAAAACTATTTGATTCCAGTTGAAAAAATATGGCAACCAAGCGACCTATTACCTAATTCTGAAAAGGAAACTTTTTTAGAAGACGTAACCGAATTGCGCGAAATTGCCAAAGATTTACCATATGATTTTTGGGTAGTTTTAGTAGGCGATACCATAACCGAAGAAGCTTTACCAACTTACGAAACTTGGCTAATGGACGTAGAAGGCGTATCCCAAAAAGGTGGCCAAGGCGACAATGGTTGGGCAAAATGGCTTCGTCATTGGACGGGTGAAGAAAACCGTCATGGTGATTTGCTAAACAAATACTTGTATTTATCTGGCCGTGTAAACATGCGTGAAATGGAAATCACAACCCAACATTTAATTAATGATGGTTTTGATCCAGGAACCGATCGTGATCCGTATAAAAATTTCGTGTTTACCAGTTTCCAAGAGCTGGCCACATATGTTTCGCACAATCGTGTAGCCCAAATGGCAAAAAAATTTGGCGACCATAAGTTATCTAAAATATGTCGTTTAATTGCGGGAGACGAAATGCGTCATCACCACGCTTATTCAGAATTTGTTGATCGCATTTTTAAAGTTGACCCAAGTGAAATGATGTTGGCTTTTCAATATATGATGAAACAAAAAATCACAATGCCTGCTCATTTAATTCGGGAGTCTGGAGAGAGTATTGGAACAGCTTTCGAAAAATTCTCAGAATCAGCACAACGAATCGGTGTATATACTTCAATGGACTATGTTGAAATTTTACAAAAACTAATTGCTCGTTGGGAAATTGAAAAAATTGGCAACCTAACCGATGAAGCCGAAAAAGCTCGTGATTATCTGACAAAATTACCAGAACGTATGACAAGAATTGCCGAACGTATGGTAGTCCCTGCAGAAGAAAAGCTTTTCAAATGGGTACAACCCGCTTTAGTGAAATAATTTTTTAAAGAAAATAACTAAAAATCCTTTCCGAATCGAAAGGATTTTTTAATTGGATGCTATGACATTAATTGACAAGACAATTCTCTTCGTAAAACAACAACTGGAAAATGCCGAAGGAGGCCACGATTGGTTTCACATAGAACGAGTATACAAAAACGCTATGCTAATTGCACAAGGAGAAGACTGTGATTTAACGGTTGTAAAGCTGGGCGCCCTATTGCATGATATCGCCGACAGTAAATTCCACAACGGCGATGAAGAAATCGGACCGAAAACCGCTCGAAAATTTTTAGAAGAGCAAAACGCATCCGAGGAAGTTATCACTCATGTCATTCAAATTATTAAGAACATTTCATTTAAGGGAGGAAATTTCGCAAAACACTTTTCCTCAAAAGAACTTGAAATTGTTCAGGATGCAGACCGATTGGATGCTCTTGGCGCCATTGGTATTGCACGAACTTTTAATTATGGAGGTTTTAAAAACAGGGCATTATACAATCCTGAAATTCAACCGGTTTTAAACATGAGTAAGGAAGAATATAAAAATTCGGAAGCACCAACCATAAATCACTTCTACGAAAAGCTATTGTTGCTTAAAGACAAAATGAATACCGAAACCGGAAAACAAATTGCCGAAAAACGTCATGCGTACATGGAAGGTTTCTTAGCACAATTTTACGCCGAATGGGATGGAGAGAAGTAGTTGGAATTACTTGCAGTTTTGAGTTAGCCTTATATAATGTTCATTTTCAAAGAAATATTAATCCAATATTTGTTTAACCAGTACTTTTGCTCTTTACAGAAACTTCCTTTTTTGAATTAGGTGCTCTTTGCCCTCCACTATCCAATATTTTTTTACCCACAAATTATCCCTATTGTATACATACCTATATTTTTCATTTTCATAGAGATGTCTACCTCCAACAATATAGATTGGATATGTTGATTCAGGAATGGAACTTCGTTGCACTTCAATCAAATTATTGGAGCTATCGTATTTAAATTTATTTATCTCTGTTATATATTTATTTTCAATTTTTGAGAAAATTTTTTCAATTATTATGTTTCCGTTGTCATCATAAACCAACTCCGTTCTATACCCATTCAACGAATCAATTGCTGTTTTATCTGATTCGATTGTTTGAGGCAAATTTTGACTATTAAAATTTGAAAAATATTTTTTAACAAATATTTTATTTTCGACTAACTGTCCCTTATCATTGTATAAATACGAATAGCTAATAGTATCATTAGATTTACCTGTAGAACCTCTAAATTTTACAATTTCAAAATCTAAATCATTATTTTTATCGTAATGATAATCAACTTTATAAGTCGGTTTATTATTATAATATGTCATCACTGTGCGTATCTTTCCATTTTCTAATGAAATTTTTCTAGATATACCTGATTTTCTTCTGACATCATAATAATCAATAATTTCTACAGTTTTGTATTTAATAAGTTGTTGACTATCTTCAAGTGTTATATTCTGACTGTTTTTTAGCTGTTGACCAAAAAAATGACTTGAGAAAAGAAGAAAATTAATTAGTAAATATTTCATATAATAGAGGAATTCATTCTCAATTGTTTAAATAACATTCAACTTGTCGATATTTACATATAACTTATTCAAAACACAAATACATATCTGCAATATCAAACAACAAACATACCTATAAAACACTACGTATACAATCACCAAATTAGGTGATTTTAAATACTCTTCGCACTTAATTTCAAAATAAAACGGGCATCAAACCGATACCCGTTATTTTATTTCATTGACAATGTGATTATCAACTGTAACGACTAAACCACCCCTTGTGCCAACATTGCATCGGCTACTTTTACGAAACCGGCAATATTAGCGCCTTTTACGTAATCTACATAGCCGTGAGCATCTGCCCCATATTTTACACACGATTCGTGAATATCCCACATGATTTTTTTCAAACGCTCATCTACCTCTTCACGAGACCAACTCAAGCGTAACGAATTCTGAGACATCTCTAAACCAGAAGTAGCAACTCCACCAGCATTCGATGCTTTCCCAGGAGCAAACAATATTTTTGTTTTATGGAATACCTCAACGGCCTCTGGTGTACATGGCATGTTAGCTCCTTCGGCAACACAAATACAACCATTATCGGTTAGTTTTTTGGCATCATCCCCGTTTAATTCGTTTTGAGTTGCACACGGTAATGCAATATCGCACTTAACTTCCCAAGGTGTTTTTCCGGCAACAAACTTAGCCGACGGGTATTTTTTTGCATATTCGCTAATTCGCCCGTATTGAACATTTTTTAAGTCCATTATGAAAGCCAATTTTTCGGCATCTATTCCAGCTTCGTCATAAATATATCCAGAAGAATCTGAAAGCGTTACCACTTTCCCTCCTAACTGAAGCACTTTTTCGGCAGCATATTGTGCCACGTTACCCGAACCGGAAACCACTACTGTTTTTCCAGAGATAGCATCACCACGCATGTGCAACATGTTTTGAGCAAAATACACACAACCATAGCCTGTAGCTTCAGGGCGGATTAACGATCCACCATGTGAAATTCCTTTACCCGTTAAAACACCTGTAAACTCGTTGCGCAATTTTTTAAACTGTCCGAACATATAGCCAACTTCGCGACCTCCAACACCAATATCACCTGCAGGCACATCGGTATCGGCACCAATATGACGTGACAACTCCGTCATAAAGGTTTGGCAAAAACGCATAATTTCATTATCTGATTTCCCTTTAGGGTCAAAATCCGAACCTCCTTTTCCTCCACCCATTGGCAAAGTTGTCAAACTGTTTTTGAATACTTGTTCGAAAGCCAAGAATTTAAGAATACTTAAATTAACTGAAGGGTGAAAACGCAATCCGCCTTTATATGGCCCAATGGCTGAGTTCATTTGAATACGGAAACCGCGATTAATTTGTGTATGACCTTTGTCGTCTACCCAAGCCACACGAAAAATAATAACCCTTTCCGGTTCAACCATGCGCTCTAGCAACATTTTATTTTTATACTTTTCGTTGTGTTCAATAAAAGGAATTACCGTCTCGGCTACTTCTTGAACTGCTTGAATAAATTCTGGTTCGTTTGGATTTTTTTTAGCTACTGCTTCAATGAAATTAGCTACATTTTTTGTCATAATCTATTGTTGTTTATTCGGTTAGTTTTATAAATGTACAAAAAAAGCGAACCAAAATTGGTTCGCTTTAAATTTATTCTCCAGGAAAAACTGCTTTTCTTTTTTCTAAAAAGGCAGTTGTACCTTCTTTAAAATCCGCTGTTCCGAAACACTCGCCAAAGGCTTTAATTTCCGATTCAAAACCATTTGTTCCGTCAATATAATTGTCGTTAATCACTTTGATTGCCTTTGCAATAGCAACGCTAGAATTTTTAAGAATTTTTCCGGCAATACCTTCTGTAAAACTCAACAATTCGGCCTGAGGAACCACATAATTAACCAGCCCAAACTGTAATGCAGTTGGAGCATCCACCATACTGGCAGTCATTATCATTTCCATGGCACGTCCTTTGCCTACTAATTGCGGCAAACGTTGTGTACCTCCATACCCAGGAATAACCCCTAGTGTAACTTCAGGAAGTCCCATTTTGGCATTATCGGAAGCTATTCTAAAATGAGCAGCCATAGCCAACTCCAAACCACCACCTAAAGCAAAACCATTTACAGCAGCAATAACCGGTTTTTTTAAATTTTGCACGAAATCAAACAACAACTCTTGGCCTTTTGCGGCTAATTGTTTTCCTTCACCAACCGAAAAATCGGCAAATTCTGAGATGTCAGCTCCCGCAACAAAAGCTTTATCACCACTGCCGGTAATAATAATTACTTTGGTTGTTTTGTCGGCTTCTTCAGCTTCAAATGCGTTATGTAATTCCTGTATTGTTGCTTTATTTAAAGCATTCAATTTTGTTGGACGGTTAATGGTAATTATAGAAATTCCGTCTTTTTTTTCAATTAAAATGTTCTCGTAGTTCATCTGTATTACGTATTTATAATGGGAAGGGTTACGGTAAATGTAGCACCTTCGCCCAATTCACTTTCAAAATCTATAGTGCCGTGGTAACTTTCCACGATGTTTTTAATAATCCCCAAACCAAGACCCATGCCGCTTGTTTTGGTGGTAAACTTAGGTTCGAAAATACGGTTTTTATTTTCAATAGCGATGCCTTTTCCGTTGTCTTTTACGATTATTTTTGCGGTTCCTTCCTCACGAATAACACGAACCACAACTAATGGATTAACTTCGGTTTCCGGTATTGCTTGGATGGCATTTTTTACAAGATTGGTAATAATACGAATCAACTGTGTTCGATCTATTTTGGTAATGATTTCTTCTTCGTTGGTTTCAAACTGAATGTAATCTTCCGTAAAAATATCTAGAGCCAATTGTACTACATATACAATGTTTAAAGTTTCGTTTTGTTGTGCCGGTAATGACGCAAAATTAGAAAAAGCCGATGCCACCGAACTCATGGTATCAATTTGTTGAATGAGTGTTTTAGAATAATCATCCATTTTTTGTTTCACATTAGGGTCTTCAGGGTCAAACTTTCGTTGGAAACTCTGAACTGTCAAACGCATGGGTGTTAGCGGATTTTTAATTTCGTGAGCCACTTGCTTTGCCATTTCACGCCAAGCTTGTTCTCGTTCACTTTGCGCTAACAACACGGCACTCTCTTCCAATTTATCTACCATGGCATTGTATGCAGAAATTAAGGAGTTAATCTCTTTACTGGTAGATTCTAACTGAATTTTTTCATTTTTTTTATAGAATTGAGTCTGCTTTAATTTGTCGCTAATAGTTTGTAATGACTTGGTAATATAACTCGATAAGAAATATGCAATAACAAACGAAATTAAAAGCATGAACGCATATACTTGTCCAAAGCGCATTAAAAAGTTTTTAACCTCATTCTCATAAAAACTAGTTTCTTCTACATACGGAAGGTTAATGATTCCTAGCGGCTTGAATTTGGTATCTTTTAAATAACTGTAAGACGAACGGTATTTCTGACCCTCCACTGTTTGTAAATCCACAAAACGTTTACTGGGTGTAGACTGTATTATTTTTAAAATGATAGGCGAAATTGGTTTTGCTATTTTATCGACTGTAAAAGAACCTTTAGACGAAATAAGCAATTGCCCTTTTAAATCGTAGATGTTAATTTCTAAACTATGGATGTTCGCCAATTCATAGATTTTATCTTTAAAAATTAGCGGAAGATTCTCGGTTGTTAGTGGATAAGTAGTTGTAGAAAGTATGTAATTAATATGCTCAGTAATGGCATCTTCCTTACGTTCCAACCTATCCTGATGATAGTCACGGGCTTCTTTTCGGAATTGATAAATAGAAACTGCTGCAATTAAAACTGACGCAACTAAAGTTAGAAAAATCATCGAAAGAAAAATTCTCAATCGAAGTGACAGTTGCGTTATTTTAAATGAATCCGGCATTTAGGTTTCGTTTTTCTCTCGTATTTTTTTATAAAATCGGTAGCCCAACATCAGTAAAATCGAAAATAAAAAAATTCCGATTACACCATATATCCAATTGAAAGCGTCTTTCAATATAACCAAAAAAACCACGGCAAATAAAATTAGGGTTGCTCCTTCATTCCACAATCTAAAAAAAGCAGAAGTATGTTTTACCTGGTTGTTTTGCAGTTGCTTAAAAATTTGATGGCATTTAAGATGATATAAATATAGTAAAAAGACGAAGCCTAATTTCACATGCATCCATGGCATTTTCAACCATGCGTTGCCTAAACTTGTTCCAAACAACATCCAAAACGCGAAAATGCTTGCTAAAATAGCGCTGGGCCAAGTAATTATATACCATAACCGATACGCCATAAGTTGGTATTGTTTGATTAAAATACTTTGTTCCGGTTCCGGTTTTTGAGTAGCTTCTGCATGGTAAACAAACAAACGGACAATATAGAACAAGCCCGCAAACCAGGTAATTACAAAAATTAAATGAAGTGATTTTATGTAATTGTAAAATTCGTCCATGGTTATTTAGCTACCCATTCGTTAATCCATTTTGCCAAAGTATCCATCCAAGCATCATCGTCGTTCAAACATGGAATGGCTAAAAAGTTTTCCCCTCCGTGCGCTTTAAACTGATGATCGGCTTCCATGGCTATTTCCTCTAGGGTTTCCAAACAATCGGCTACAAACGCAGGTGTTACAACCGCTAAGTTTTTAATTCCTTTTTCCGGCATTTTGTTGATTTCAATATCGGTATAGGGTTCTAACCACTTATCGCCTGCCAAACGCGATTGGAATGTTTCACTGTATTTTTCCTTAGGAATTCCTAACAAGGCCACCACTTGTCTTGTAGTTTCAAAACACTGATGACGGTAGCAAAACTCATGTGCCGGAGAATCGGTTACACAACAACTCCCGTTGATTTTGCAATGCGATTTTGTCACATCGGTTTTACGAATATGGCGCTCAGGAATTCCATGATAGGAAAACAACAAATGATCGTATTCAAAACCACTTAAATGCTTTTTGATAGAATCGGCTAAATTTTGAATATATTCTTTCTTATTGTAAAACGCCGGTACCGTGGTAAACGACATTTCAGGAAAATGTTTTTTTCGCAATTCTTCAGCAAGAACCAATATGGTTGTAGTTGAAGCCATAGCGTGTTGTGGGTACAATGGAAAAAGCATTACTTCGGTTACGCCTTGGTTCTGCAACTCTTGCAATCCCGAAAGAATATTAGGTTTACCGTAACGCATTGCCAATGCAACTGGAACACTAACTCTTTGCTTGACTTTTTCGTGTGTTTTTTTGGAAATTACTATTAAAGGAGATCCTTCTTCTGTCCAGATTCGTTTATAAGCATTCGATGAATTTTCAGGACGCTTTCTTAAAATTATTCCTCGAACTAAAAATGCTCTTAATAAATACGGAACATCAATTACATATTTATCCATTAAAAATTCATCCAAATATGGCTTGACATCCTTTGGTTCTGGACTTTCAGGCGAACCCAGATTAACCAGTAAAACTCCCTTCATTTTATTTTTTTTTCAAAGGTAATACAATTATTCAGATTTATATTTTGATTTGGAACTTCCAAAATCCAAATTTATGCATCTCAACGAAAATACACGCCGTTTTATAGATTTCTCATCAAAAGTTACACATCGTTAAATTATTCTTCGATAAATTTAAATCAAGATTAAAAAAGTTCAACAAAAAATAATATTCTTTACGGGTTACAAATTAAGAATATTGTTGTCGTTGTGTTTTTTTAATCGTCTTTTACCAAAAACAATAATGTCTGTTTTAAAAACACTTTGTGTTTGTTGAAAAATTATTGTGCGGTAATTGTGGCTAATACGTAACAAAATTTTTAACGATTAAAAGCAAAGTGTATGAGAAACATTTACACAATCTTCGCGACCACGCTGTGCTTTACCCTACATGCCCAAACAGGAGCTGTAGGCATTGGAACAGCAAACCCTCAACAAAAACTTCATTTAGATGCTACTGTTGGAACACTTCGTGTTGAAAGTCTGAACAAAGACTACAACATATACAACGGAGGGAACAATGAACCGACAGCTACTTATCCTTTATATGTAGATAGCAATGGTTTTCTAACTTTAAAACTTGAAACTTTAATGAACAGTAATGGAAGTGACGCCATCAATAGCGCTACTATTCCGCAGTCTACTATTAAACTTATTCCAGGTGATGCAGACGGAAAAATTGAATCCACTTTTTTTACTTATACTATCACTGTGCCTCGTGCGGCCATTTTAGAAGTAAAATACAGTTTAAGTTTTGAAGTATATCAAACCGACACCCCTTCATTAACCATGATAAAAGATGGAGGTGCACGTCGTGTGACAACCTTTTATACAGTAGATAGTAATCCAAGACGCTACGGTCAGTCGTCCAGAAGTTACCTCAACAAAAACATCAACAATCCATTACCTTTTCTTTCTACCGATCGAATTGGAGCTGTTGGGCAACTTTATACTTCCAATACAACTTATGTTCAATTATCCCCAGGTACTCACACCTTATATTTTAATGCTGAAGTTTCTTCGGGACTACCTGCTCAAGCCACTTTTGTAAAATTGGCTGTTGATACCGATTCTGTTTTTATGAGACTATACTAAAACCAAACGCTATGAAAAAAAATCTACTTCTACTTATTCTTCCTTTTTATATGTATGCGCAAGTGGGAATTGGAACCTCACAGCCCTTAGCCGATTTGCATGTGGCTGGTAACAATTCCACCATACGTATTCAAAGTTTAGACACTACAAATAGTCATGGCTATAACGATGGTGTTAAACCAGCTCCTGCCTACGTTAATGCAGATGGCGATATCACAATAACACCATCTGTTGTAAATGGACTTGGCCCTAACGGCAGTATTGCTCCAATTAATTTTCTTTTAACTCAATACAATTTTATACCCGATGGCCCAACAAATAAAGGCGTTATTGTTAATAATTCTTTATTAACCACAGCTGCATCTGGGTTATTGGCAAAAGTTAATTTTTCTTCACCTAATGCAGCACTTATTGAAGTTAAATATTCCATTTCCACATTATTATCAAAAACCGACTTAAATATTGCGCTTACTCCATTAGACGATATTTCTTCTCGTGTTTATAAAATATATTTCTGCATTGATATTAATAATGACGGATTAGATGCTGCCGAATTATCTAGAAAATATGGTCTTAACGCACAATGCTATACCTCAGACAATCAAGGTATTTTAGGCTACTCATATACCAATGGTCATGGGTATACAACCATTCCCGCAGGAGATCATTCATTACATTTTTTTGCTGAAATTATAGATGGGGCCAGCAAATTCACCAGTATTGGATTTGGTGGAAAAGAAGATCAATTACGAATCAGAATTTACAACTAAAATCAACTCTTATGAAAATAAATTACCTAACCTTAATTCTATTTCCAATTGTTGTAACAGCACAAGTAGGAATAAAAACAAATCACCCACAACAAGGTCTTCATGTTGCTGGAGCAACCTCAACTGTTAAAGTTGATGGCTTGAGTTATCCAAATAATGTAAATAATTTAGGCCCCGGAAGTGTAAGTCGCGTTTTTGTCAATGCTAATGGCGATCTTGTATTAGGTGCAGCACAAAACAACATAGAAGTTCTTTTCGACTCTGAAAATTACTTGAATGATAGCAGTACTCCTAGTATAAACCTAATCACGCAACACGGCTATGGTGACGGATTTACTTATGCTGGTGTACCGAGAGATATTCCAAATTCCACCTTTACTTTAACACGTCCGGCAATCGTGGAAATAAACTATTCTGTTTCCTGGCGAATTGAAAAAAACCTTAGTACCAAAGTTGGTGATGGATATGCAAGAGCCGTGCAGACTTTGCTATATTTCAGAAAAGGCAATTATACCGGACCAGTTGTTACTACCGATTTAAACGGAAATTTAATTGGCGGAGCATTTGAAATTGATGGCGCAACTTCAACCATTGGTGGTGGTTTAGGAATAATGGGACAATACTATACCAATAATGATACAACATTTGGCGAAATTGAAAATTTTCACAACTCTGGATCTGACTATGTCTATTTACCTGCAGGCACCTATTGCCCGATGTTTTCAGCACAATTAGCCGTTTCCGATGCGAGTAGTTCTGGAGCAATGAAAATGTATCTTGGAACAGGATATGACGAAGTTCAGATTATAGCCCATTATTACAATTAACATTGTGTTTTTTTTCTTAATAAAAAGCGCTTTTTAACGAATTGTTAATAATATTTGTTTTCTGATTTTTTTTAACATTAACAAAGTGTTAACTTTTTCTTACAGCAGTTGCTTTTAATCGATTTTTTATGCCTTTTATAGATACTTTTTAAGAAAATCTTAAGAAATAGATAAACATTTCTTATTTTAAGCCCGTAATTAAACGTATCTTATTCATTAATAAGCTACTAGAAAATAAATACGGTCTATATGATAAAACATTACTTGATTTTACTCTTATCGTTTATTTCACTACAGCTGATGGGGCAAAATGTGGGAATAGACACTTCTAATCCACAGCAGAAATTACACATTGCTTCTCCAACCGGAACTATTCGTGTTGAAGGTCTAAACAATCCAAACAATTCATACAATGGAGGGGGCGTAGATCAAACCTATCCATTATATGTAGATAGCAATGGAGACATGACCCTTAAAACCACAGCGTATAACAACAGTAACGGTGGTGATGCATTCTCAACAGCTGCGATTAATGGTTCCGTATCTATCATACCCGTTGTACAAGCTGACGATGGATATGAAGTTGTGGAAATTACTTCTTTCAATTTTAACATCACTCGTAATACTATATTAGAGGTAAAGTATTCTTTGAGTATAGAGGTGTTTCAAGACAACCTTCTAACTATAATAAAAGATGCGTATGCTAGAAACATAACCAATTTCTTTACCATAGACACGCCTACCTTATTGGCTACTACAAGAAGATATGCTGCCAGTTCTAAATGCTATTTTAATAGAAATGATATAGCAACAAATCCTGCCGCGTTACCTGATGCTGCCACAGGATTTATTTATAATAGCGGAACTACCTATATTCCATTAACACCAGGAGCTCATACACTTCGTTTTTATGGAACAGCTTGCTCTGGAACAAACAATAGAGCAACTTATGTTAGGTTTGCTGGTGGTCCAGATGCTATATTCCTACGTTTATATTAAAAGAAATAGATTCATGAAAAAACATATCACATATATATTACTCTTAGCAGGTAGTTTTTCGTATTCACAAGTAGGAATTGGTACCGCTAATCCTCAACAAGATTTACATGTTGCAGGAACCACTTCAACCATTCGTATTGAGAGCTTAAATAGCATCAATCAACCTACTTTAAATGACGGAACAAAACTGGCTCCTGTTTACGTTAAACCTAATGGAGATTTAACTTTAAACCCTCCAGGATTTACAACTGGTGGTGGCGCAGGAACTAATGCCCCAATCAATTTCTTAATTAGTATTCCTAACTTTATCCCTAACGGGCCTTATGGAGACGGAACTGTAGTTGAAAATCCTGTTGGTGTTACCAACGCTACTGCTCAAATTGTTTCGGTTCCTTTCAGTAGTCCGCAAGACGCTCTTATTGAAGTTCGTTATGCTATGACAATCGATTTATCCGATCAATTTTTACCTGCACCAGCTGCATCCACATTCAACGATGTATCTGCTCGTGCTGTTCGTTGTTATTTTTATATCGATTTAAACAGTGATGGACTAGATGCTACTGAATTATCTAAAGTATATGGGTTGCACGGAGAAGCTTATACTTCGTATGCACAAGGTTCTGTTGGATACGCATTCATCCATGGTGTTGGATATGGTAGTATTCCTGCAGGAAACCACTCATTAGTATTTTTTGGGGAAACTTCCGATGGAAACAACAGGGATACTTATGTTGGATTTGGCGGATCATCCGATTATTTAAAAATTCGTATTTACAACTAGAGCAATTATGAAAAACACTTATACATTATTATCATTGGTTTTTGCGTTGGCTTCATTTGCCCAAGTAGGAATTAACAATAGTAATCCTCAGGAAAAACTACATGTTTCGGGATCAAATTCAACCATTCGTGTTGAAGGACTAAATGCCGCCAACAATGCATTAAATTTAGGCGCTAACGAAAATACGCGAGTGTATGCCAATACCAATGGAGATTTGGTTTTAAGCAACGTTCCTACCACTATAGACATTTTGTTTAATCCAGCCAATTATTTAGCAGATCCATTAGTTACTGGTGGAGCACAAAGTAACCAAATCAACCAAACCGGTGTGGGTTCTGGTTATTCAGAAGCAGGTTGGCCTAGACAATCGGGTGCTGGATTATCAACTTTTACTTTAACACGTCCCGCAATTGTAGAAATCAATTACGCCATTTCATACAAAATATACAAATCTGGAATTCCAATTGACGATTACCATGCCCGTACTGCACAATTCTACACCTATTTAAGAGTAGGTGGGCCTACAGGAGCAATTGTTACAACCGATTACGATGGAGCGCCTGTTGACTTTGCAGGTAATCCTGGAGCTTTAGGCTATAGCGGTAATTTTTACACTAATGGTAATTCTGCTGGAGCAGGCGGAGGAGAAGCTTTTAACAAATGCTTCTATGCTACCGGACACGACTATATAAAACTACCCGCCGGAACTTATTGTCCTATGTTTGCCGGAATATTATTCGTAGCCAATACAGCTGGAACTGGAGCTGTTAAAATGCAAATTGGTAACGGTGACGACGAAGTTTTAATTGTAGCACACTATTACAATTAACATTAGCTAGACATTTTTAACGCAAATAAAAAAAGGCGCTAACCTTCAATTAAAGGTTAGCGCCTTTTTTTGCATAGAAATATAACAAAACTGGCCTTTTCTTAAATCCATAACATGAAATCACCCTTTTGTTATATTTAATGATTTTGTATTGTATTATTAATAATGTTTTACTATCTTTATTATTATCATTACAACAAATACCATTAATTCTTGTGTACTTGATAAAGATTTTAATTTTTTTTTGAATTTTACGCAACCAATTTGATTACAATGCATCTATATTAAAAAAGACCTCCAAAACCCAAATTACTAACCCAAAAACCCGAAGATTATGAAAAAGACCTACCTTCTAGCTTCGTTATTCCTTAGTCAATTTGCAATCGCTCAAATTAGTGCTGTTGGAATTGGGACCACAAATCCGCAACAAAAATTACATTTAGCTAACACTGTTGGCACAATGCGTGTAGAAAGTCTTGACAAAGACAACAATCTATACAATGGCGGAAATCTTGCTCCTACAGGAACCTATCCTTTATATGTAGACAGCAATGGTGTTTTAACACTTAAACTTGAAACTTTAATGAACAGTGACGGTAGTGATGCTTTTGACAGCGTTACTATTCCTTCTTCTTCTGTAACGTTACCATCATCAGATGTGGACGGTAAAGAAGATACCACTTTTCAAACCTATACTATAACTGTAGCCCGTGCAAGTATTCTTGAAGTAAAATATAGTGTAAGTTTTGATGTTTATGCAAATGCAACTTTGGCAAAATTTAGAGATGCAGCTGCAAGAAGAATCACTACTTACTATACTTTAGATGGTGGAACACGTAGATATGGTCAAGCATCAAAATGCTACATGAACAACAATCTATCTAATCCTGCTCCTTATACTGCTACAGATGTACTTGCTGCTGGCGGAATTGCATACAACAATGCAACTACCTATGTACAGTTATCTCCAGGTACTCACACTATTCAATTTAAAGCGGAAGTATCATCAAACCTTCCTGCTCAGGCTACCTATGTAAAATTAGCCATCGATACTGATTCAATTTTCATGAGATTATACTAAACCCAAACTGCTATGAAAAAAACATTACTAATCTATATGTTAATCCCTATAAGTATGTCTGCTCAGGTAGGGATTGGTACGGCAAATCCACAAGCTGATTTGCATGTTGCCGGCAATACATCAACAGTACGTATTGAAAGTTTGAGTTCAACCAATTACCCAACATATAATGATGGTGTAAAACCTGCTCCTGCTTTTGTAACTGCAAACGGAGATGTTACTATAGATCCTTCACACATTAACGGAACCGGACCTGGTGGAAGTGTAGCGCCGATTAATTTCTTGACTACAATTCCAAATTTTATTCCAGACGGCCCTTTAAACAGAGGAATCATTGTAAATAATACAGATACCGAAACCACTAAAAACAGCCTAATTACAGTTGTTCCATTTACATCGCCAACCGCTGCTCTTATCGAAGTAAAATACAGTCTAACTACCCTGTTATCAAGTACAGACTTAAATGTAGCACTAACCTATTTTAGTGATATCTCGACAAGAGCAATAAAATACTATTACTGTATAGACATTAATAATGATGGTTTAGATGCAACAGAACTTAGTAAAAAATACGGTTTAAATGGATTTTACTACTCTTCTCACACACAAGGAATCTTAGGATATGCATACAGTAGTGGCCATGGATATTCAAACATTCCTCCAGGAAATCATTCATTACATTTCTTTGTAGATATATATGATGGTGATACAAAATACACCAGCGTAGGTATTGGAGGGAGCGCAGACCAATTAAAAATTAGAATTTACAATTAAAATCCCATAGCCATGAAAAGAAATATACTTATCTCAGCATTAGTGTTGGCCCCAGTTTTTATGAATGCGCAAGTGGGAATTAACACAACTAATCCGCAACAAGGAGTTCATGTTGGCGGAGCTACATCTACAGTTAAAATTGACGGATTAAGCTATCCTACAAACCCTAATAACTTAGGACCAGGTAGTACTACAAGAGTATTAGTGGATACAAATGGTGATTTGGTTTTAGGAACAGCACAAAATAATATTGAAATTCTATTTGATTCAGAAAATTATTTAGATGATAATAGTAATCCAAGTGTTAACCAAATAACACAACACGGGTATGGTGACGGATTCACTTATGCAGGTATACCAAGAGATATTCCAAACTCAACATTTACATTAACTCGTCCTGCTATTGTAGAAATCAACTATTCTGTATCGTGGTATATCGAAAAAAACGGTAGTAACCGTGTAGGTGACGGAAATGCAAGGGTAGTACAAACCTTATTGTATTTTAGACAAAACAATTATCTTGGACCAGTAGTTACCACAGATTTAGACGGTAACCTTATTGGTGGTGCCTTCGAAATTGACAATGGTTCTTCTACTTTAGGTGGTGGACTTGGTATTACAGGACAATTTTACAACAACAAACACTCTTTAAAAGGAGAATATACTGGATTCCACAATACAGGAACAGATTATGTAAAACTTCCACCTGGGACTTATTGCCCAATGTTTTCTGGCCAGCTTGCTGTTGCAGACGGTAGTAGCTCGGGAGCTATGAAAATGTATATTGGAACCGATAAAGATGAAGTTCAAATTATAGCCCATTATTTCTATTAATAGACTTATAAAAAAAACGACCAAATGGTCGTTTTTTTTATAAGGTTTTCTCTAGTAAATACTTTTTGGGTGTTGTGCCAAATTTCTTCTTAAATGCCGCTATAAAGTGACTTGCCGTACTATATCCAATCTTTAAACCCACTTCGTTTACATTATACGAACCAGAATCTAAAAGTCGGCGGGCATATTCCATCTTATAATCAAACAAAAAACCGTACACTGTATCGCCATAAATTTGTTTGAAACCCATTTTAAGTTTTTTCAGGTTCAAACCAACCTGATCTGACAGTTCTTGCAACCCCGGAGGCTCCGCCATATTTTCAATAATAATTTCTTTTGCTTTTTTGAGCTTTAAAACATTTTCTTCATCAATTAAAAAAGGGCATTGTTCTGCAGTAGGATCTTCATTTCTGTTAAAAAACAAACTCAACAATTCATAACCTTTTCCTTTATAATACATGTTTTTAATCGATGGATTCAAAGAATAATGAAACATTTGGTTGAGTACAATAGCCATCGATGGACTAATGTTTTCTTCACCATAGTATTTTTTATCCTTATTTTCTTCGCTCAAAAAAGGAATATGTTCCGCCTGTTCTGAAAATAACCCATGAAACTTTTTAATTGATACCAAAACCGTAATTACCCACGATTTTGGTGCAATTTCCATTTGCAGCGGTAATTCTTTCTGCGGATTATAAAATAACAAGGATTTTTCTTCCTTTAATTCTAAAGTATAATTACCCTGATTAAAAACAAACATAGCGTTCCCTTTCAGTCCAAAATGAAACTGAATCAAACTACTATTTACCTGACGTTCAAAACGAATGGTTTCATCCGAATCATTCTGAAAACGTAACAGTATAAAATCATCTTCAATTTTTATCTCTTCTGTAGAACCCATAGCGGTATTTTTTCGTATATATATTTAAATCAATAATGAGAATTTATTTAGAATCACTCTAAATAAAAACAATCTTAAGGCTTGATTTTAATACAAATTTAAAAGAAATAACGCTTAAAAGTCGAATTCACTCAAAAATATCTCTGAGCGACACAAAAAGAACTTCCAGCGTTATTTTTATAAAATTGCAGATAGTACTTTTGTTGAACTTTACGGATAAAGTGAAAAGAATGGAAAATAACACGATATCAAAGCCTGCTTCATTCTATGTTGTTGGATTGAGCTATAAGAAAGCAGATGCCGAGATTAGAGGTAAATTTAGCCTTGATCCTGAGGCTAAAACAAACTTGTTGCAACAAGCCAAAGATAGCGATATTGATAGTTTACTGGTAACTTCAACTTGTAACCGAACGGAAATTTATGGTTTTGCCCAACATCCGTTCCAACTAATTAAATTACTTTGCGACAATTCACAAGGCACAGTAGAAGATTTTCAACAAGTTGCCTACGTACATAAAAATTCCGAAGCCATCAATCACATGTTTCGCGTGGGAACTGGTTTGGATAGTCAAATTTTAGGCGATTTCGAAATTATCAGTCAAATCAAAAACAGTTTTGTAGAAAGCAAAAAAGTCGATTTGGCCAACAATTATATGGAACGCCTCACCAATGCTGTAATTCAGGCTAGCAAACGCATCAAAAACGAAACAGAAATTTCCTCAGGAGCCACTTCGGTTTCTTTTGCTGCGGTGCAGTTCATCATGCGCAACGTAGAAGATATTTCTAATAAAAACATTTTGCTTTTCGGAACGGGTAAAATCGGTCGAAATACTTGTGAAAATTTAGTAAAACACACCAAAAACGATCACATTACCTTAATCAACCGCACCAAAGACAAAGCGGAAAAAGTGGCTGGCAAATTCAACCTGATTGTAAAAGATTATGCCGATTTGCAACTGGAAATCCAAAAAGCCGATGTACTAGTGGTGGCTACAGGAGCACAAAACCCAACTATTGACAAAGCCATTTTGAATCTAAAAAAGCCTTTGTTGATTTTGGACTTGTCCATTCCGAAAAACGTTAACGAAAACGTGCAGGAATTAGAAGGCGTTACTTTGGTTCACATGGATCATTTATCGCAAATGACCGATGAAACACTGGAAAATCGCAAAAAACACATTCCGGCAGCCGAAGCGATTATCGAAGAAATTAAAGATGAATTCATCGGTTGGACCAAAGCCCGAAAATTTGCACCCACCATTCATGCTTTAAAAGAAAAACTAAATACAATTAAAGATAAAGAGCTGACTGCACAACGCAAAAAAGTCAGCAATTTCGATGAAGAACAAGCTGAAATCATCAGCAACCGCATCATCCAAAAAATAACCAACCATTTTGCCAATCATCTGAAAGACGACAACACCATGGTAGACGAAAGCATCCAATGGATCGAGAAAATCTTTCAGATAGAAACCGTAAAAAATGACTAAAAAAATACGCATCGGAACCCGTGATAGCGAATTAGCACTTTGGCAGGCGCACACGGTTCAGCACCAATTACAACAACTTGGCTATTCGACTGAAATCGTAGCGGTAAAATCTACTGGCGACATTATTTTAGACAAGCCTTTATACGAATTAGGAGTCACAGGCATCTTTACCAAAACTTTGGATGTTGCCATGATTTCAGGGCAGATTGATATTGCCGTTCACTCCATGAAAGATGTACCGACAGCTTTACCACAAGGAATTGTTCAGGCAGCAGTCTTGGAAAGAGCCAACGTATTGGATATTTTAGTTCACAAAGGCAATCTGGATTTCCTAACTACTGAGGGAACCATTGCTACCGGAAGTTTACGCCGTCAGGCACAATGGCTGAACAAATACCCCAATCATACTGTTGTGGATTTACGCGGAAACGTAAACACCCGCATGCAGAAATTGCACGACAACGACTGGAACGGAGCTGTTTTCGCCGCTGCCGGCTTAGAGCGCATCAACCGAAAACCGAAAACGTACATCGACCTGGATTGGATGATTCCCGCACCGGCACAAGGCGCCATGATGGTGGTTGCCATGGAAAATGACGAATTCGCTTTAGACGCTTTATCCCAACTGAATCATATCGAAACTGAAATCTGCACGTATATCGAGCGTCAGTTTTTAAGAACACTTGAAGGTGGCTGTACCGCTCCTATTGGTGCTTTAGTTAAATATGATGAAGAAAATGACACGTTGGATTTTCACGGCGTATTATTCTCTATTGATGGGCAACAAAAATTAGAAATCAAACGCACTTTTGATATCTCGGAATGGAAAAAATTAGGTTTCAACTGTGCCAAGGAAATATTGGATAACGGCGGTTCGGAATTAATGGCCGACATTAAAGCAAAACTGAAAAAATAATGAGTGACGCAATTCGCATCGTATCCACAAAAAAATTATTGAGCAATCAGAAGCAATACCTTTTGAATGCCGGATTTTCTGTTGTGGAAGCGGATTTCATCACTACCAAACCCACCGCGTTTGAACTGAAAAACATCAATGACGCGCTGATTTTCAGCAGCCAGAATGGTGTGGAAAGCATTTTACAGCATCCAAAAGTTCAAGAACTGAAGTCCAAAGACGTGTTCTGCGTGGGCTTAAAAACCAAAGCCTTTCTGGAAGCCAGCGGTTTTAATGTAATTGCTTATACTGGATATGCTGAAGATTTGGCTGAAATTATCAGCTTAGTGTACCCAAACAACAAGTACACCTTCTTCAGCGGAAACCTGCGTCGCGATACGTTGCCGGAAATGCTTACAGCAGCCGGAGTGGTTTTTAATGAAATCACCGTCTACGAAACGGTATTGACGCCTCAAAAAATCAACACTAAACCGGATGGCATTTTATTTTTCAGTCCGTCAGGAGTTGAAAGTTATCTGA
This sequence comes from Flavobacterium sp. IC2-16, assembly GCF_055521455.1. Taxonomy (NCBI): domain Bacteria; kingdom Pseudomonadati; phylum Bacteroidota; class Flavobacteriia; order Flavobacteriales; family Flavobacteriaceae; genus Flavobacterium; species Flavobacterium sp. IC2-16. The sequence goes on from NZ_CM145480.1 coordinate 1,183,722, forward strand.
AAGAAAATAAAATCACCCAGGAAATTGCCTTTTGCATCGGAAACACCACCGCAGAAGCCGCAACCATCCAAGGGATAAAAAATATCGTAATCGCGAATCAACCCACCATTGAGAACACGATTATTCAATGTATAAACGAATTTAAATAGCTAAAAGCTAAAAAGACATGTTAAAGAACGACCTATTTCTAAGAGCTTTAAAAGGAGAAACCGTAGAACGTCCCCCGGTATGGATGATGCGTCAGGCGGGAAGATATTTACCGGAATTCCGTGCGTTACGCGACAAATACGATTTCTTCACTCGATGTGAAACCCCAGAATTGGCGGCGGAAATCACCGTACAACCAATTCGTATCGTAAAACCGGATGCTGCCATTTTGTTCTCGGACATTTTAGTAGTGCCAAGAGCGATGGGTATTCACGTGGAACTGAAAGATAATCTAGGGCCAATCATTCCAGATCCAATCCGTTCGATGGAACAGGTGGAAAAAGTCTTCATCCCAAATATTGAAGAAAGTTTAGGTTACGTGATGGATGCCATCAAACTGACCAAAGAAATGCTGAACGACGAAGTGCCGTTGATCGGATTTGCCGGTTCGCCTTGGACCATCTTCTGCTATGCCGTGGAAGGAAAAGGATCTAAAAGTTTCGATACGGCAAAAGGATTCTGTTTTTCGAATCCGGTAGCCGCACATACGTTACTTCAGAAAATTACCGATACCACTATCTTATATTTAAAGGAGAAAGTAAAAGCGGGAGTGAATGCCGTTCAGATTTTCGATTCTTGGGGCGGTATGTTATCACCAACCGATTATCAGGAATTCTCTTGGAAATACATCAATCAGATTGTTGAAGCTTTAGCGGAAGAAACTGAAGTAATCGTATTTGGAAAAGGATGTTGGTTTGCTCTGAACGAAATGTCGAAATCAAAAGCATCGGCATTGGGTGTGGATTGGACCTGTTCACCAAGAAATGCCCGTTATTTAACAGGTGGAAACATCACCCTTCAAGGTAATTTCGATCCTTCACGATTATTGTCGCCAATCCCGACCATCAAAAAAATGGTGCACGAAATGATCGACGAATTCGGAAAAGACAAATACATCGCGAATTTAGGTCACGGAATTTTACCAAATATTCCGGTTGATCACGCTAAAGCGTTTGTAGACGCAGTGAAAGAATATAAAAAATAAGCTGACAGCCGTTAGCTGTTAGCTATTTATTAGCTAAAAGAATGAAAGAACAATTTTATTCATACATACAAACCCTCCAGGACCAAATCTGTAAAGGTTTGGAAGATCTGGATGGCTCAGCTAAATTCCGTCAGGATTTATGGGAGCGTCCCGAAGGTGGTGGAGGAAGAACCCGCGTGATTGAAAACGGAAATGTTTTTGAAAAAGGCGGCGTAAATATTTCAGCCGTGCATGGGAAATTACCCGACACCATGCAAAAAATGTTTGGCGTAGGCGAAGCCGATTTCTTTGCCTGCGGACTGAGTTTGGTGATTCATCCGAAAAACCCGATGGTCCCAACCGTACATGCCAACTGGCGCTATTTTGAAATGTACGATGAAAATGGAAACATCATCAACCAGTGGTTTGGCGGTGGCCAGGATCTAACACCTTATTACTTGTTTGAAGAAGATGCGAAACATTTTCACCAAACCTGCAAAACCGCTTGCGACAAACACAACCCGGAGTTTTATCCGTTGTATAAAAAGAAGTGTGACGAGTATTTCTGGAATGCACACCGCAACGAAGCGCGTGGTTTAGGCGGTCTATTCTTTGATTACCTGAAAGAAACGGAAGCTATGAAAATGCAAGATTGGTACAACTTTGTAACCGAGGTTGGCAATAGCTTCTTATCGGCTTACTTACCGATTGTAGAACGCAGAAAAGATTTGCCTTACACGGAAGAAAACAGAACGTGGCAGGAAATCCGTCGCGGCCGTTATGTGGAATTCAATTTGGTTCACGACAAAGGCACCTTATTCGGATTGAAAACCAACGGAAGAATCGAATCCATCCTGATGAGTTTACCACCCCATGTGCAATGGGTGTACGACCATCATCCGGAAGCAGGAAGCGAAGAAGAAAAATTGATTAAAGTATTAGCCAATCCTGTTAACTGGTTAGCTAACAGCATTTAGCTTTTAGCAATTGGCAAATCAAAAAATGAGAGATTATAAAAAATATACCGTTTGGCAAAAATCACATGAACTGGTATTAGAAATCTATAAAGTTACAAGTCAGTATCCTAAAGAAGAAATTTATGGATTGACAAGTCAAATGAGAAGATCATCTTCATCAATTCCAACAAATATTGTTGAAGGTTGCGGTAGAAATACCGATAAAGATTTTTGTCGATTTCTATATTTTGCTTTTGGTTCAGCTAATGAATTGGAGTACCAAATCATTTTAAGTAAAGACTTAAATTTTTTGGAATCGGAGACAGCTGTAAATTTGATTTCGAAAATTGAAGAAATAAAAAAGATGTTAAATAAATTAATTTCAATACTGGAAGCCGAAAAGCTAATTGCTAAAAGCTAACAGCCTAAAGCCTAAAATTATGTTCCCATTACACAGAGGCAGAAGATTACGCGTTAACGAAAGCATTAGAAGTTTAGTACGCGAAACCAGTTTAAGTCCGGCGGATTTTATGTTCCCGATGTTCATCGCCGAAGGCGAAAACTACAACGTGGAAATTCCTTCGATGCCGGGTATCTTTCGTCGTTCGATTGATTTAACGGTGGAAGAAGTGAAAGAATTATTCGCTTTGGGCATTCGTGCGATAAATATTTATGTGAAAGTCAACGACGATTTAAAAGACAATACCGGTAAAGAAGCTTGGAACCCGAACGGATTAATGCAAAAGGCAATTAAAGCAATCAAAACGGCTTGCCCGGAAATGATTGTCATGCCGGATGTCGCTTTGGACCCGTACTCGATGTACGGTCACGACGGAATCATCAAAGATGGTGATATTGCCAATGATGAAACCGTGGACGCTTTGGTTAAAATGGCCGTTTCCCATGCACAGGCGGGCGCCGATTTCGTTGCACCAAGCGACATGATGGATGGTCGTGTATTGCGTTTGCGTGAAGGTTTAGATGCAGCTGGTTTCCACAATGTGGGCATCATGAGTTATTCCGCGAAATATGCTTCTGCTTTTTACGGACCGTTTCGTGATGCTTTGGATTCTGCTCCGAAAGAAGCTGATATTGAAGTACCAAAAGACAAAAAAACGTACCAGATGGATTACGCTAATCGTATCGAAGCTGTTAAAGAAGCATTGATGGATGTGGAAGAAGGTGCCGATATGGTCATGGTAAAACCAGGTATTGCGTATTTAGACATTGTTCGTGAAGTGAAAAACGCGGTAAATGTTCCGGTAACCGTCTTTCATGTATCAGGAGAATATGCGATGATTAAAGCCGCGTCGGAAAGAGGCTGGCTGGATCACGACAAAATTATGATGGAACAATTAATGTGTATTAAAAGAGCAGGTGCAAGTTTAATCTCCACCTATTTCGCCAAAGAAGCGGCTATTTTATTGAACAAGAAATAATGAAGAAGAGTGTTTTGATGCTTGCTGCACTTACGCTGACAGCCTGCAAAAAAGAAGAAACAGAAAAGGCAGCTTTGTATCCGGAAGCTAAAAAATCTCCCGAAGAAACAGCTCTTACTTTAGGAAAAGAAGTTTTCGATGGAAAAGGCATGTGCTATTCCTGTCACAAACCCAATCAGAAAGTTATTGGTCCGAGTGTGGCGGATATCGCTAAAATCTATAAGGAGAAAGGTGCCAAGATTACCGATTTCCTAACTGAAAAAAGCGGCCCGATTGTCGATCCGACTCAGTACAGTGTGATGAAAACCAATTTTGCTATCACCAAAAACCTACCGGAAGAAGAACTGAAAGCCTTAGAAACGTATATGTTGAGTTTTTCAAAATAAAACAAAATCAAAGCCATTATCAAATGGCTTTTTTTATTTAAAATAGTTACTTTTATGAAATGCAAACTGTCTTCATAAATACTCCGTTAGGTACCGCCAAAATAAAAGGTGATGAAAAGGGCATTTCAATGATTTCTATTCTTCAGGAAGGTGAAATATCGAAAACCATTCCTTTAGAATTAAAAGACGCAGTAAAACAGTTGCAAGAATATTTTGAAGGCAAACGCACTACTTTTAATTTTCCGTTAAACCCAAAAGGTACCGATTTTCAGCAAAAAGTTTGGAAAGCCCTTTTAGAAATTCCGTTTGGCAAAACTACTTCATACATGGATTTATCCAAAAAATTAGGTGATGTGAAAGCGATTCGCGCTGTAGCTTCTGCCAACGGTAAAAATCCGCTTTGGATTGTTGTGCCATGCCATCGTGTAATTGGTTCTGATGGTTCGCTTACCGGTTATGCTGGAGGCTTATGGCGAAAACAATGGTTGTTGGATCATGAAAATCCAAACAAACAACAAACCCTTTTTTAAAAACAAAAATTCGAAAAAGTGCTATGAATTCTTACTTAGCCCCGATAGGAGCAACTACCGTGTAGTGCGGATAGCGGGAAAATGGCTCCAAAAAAATCCTAAACCTTTTGCTTTAAAAAACAAAACATAATCTGGATTTGCGTAAATTCGTGGAAATGGTCGTTTTAAATCTCAAACTATGAAATTTCTAAAAAGCTTTTTAAAGTGGTTTACTATTATAATAGTATCTATCATTATTCTAATGTATATTTTTGATGTAGACTATTTATTGCGCGCCGTTCGAACTATTTATTTTAGAGGTTACACTACGGCATTTTTAGACGATTACACCCATTTCCCAAATCGTGAAATTAAAAAAGGAGTGGCACAACCTTGGGCGATTGCCAAAGATTACAACTCGGTTCCCGCTACTGAAGAATTAAACAAAACCCATAAAGAACTACAAACTGTTGCTTATCTCATCATCAAAAATGACAGCATCTGGCACGAAAGCTATTTTGATGGCTATGGAAAAGATTCTAAATCGAATTCGTTTTCTATGGCAAAAAGTGTGGTGTCGGCCGCGTTGGGTAAAGCAATTATGGAAGGTAAAATTAAAAGCCTAGATCAGAAAGTAGCTGATTTTTTTCCAGAATTAAAGGGAAAATATGCTAAGGAAGTTACCCTTGGTGATTTATCGTCCATGGCTTCGGGATTGAGTTGGGACGAGAAATACTACAGTCCGTTTTCCATAGTAACCCGCGCCTATTTTGATGACGATTTAAAGAAAGTAATTTTAGGTTTAGATGTATCTGAAAAACCAGGACAATCTTTCAAATATCTAAGTGGTGCGACACAATTATTGGCAATGTGTATCGAAAAAGCAACGGGTGAATACTTATCCGATTACGTATCCAAAAACTTCTGGCAACCAATGGGTGCTGAAAACGATGCACTTTGGCAATTGGATCATGCCCCAGACGGTATTGAAAAAGCGTATTGTTGTATTGCCAGCAATGCCCGTGACTTTGCGCGTTTTGGAAAATTGTACCGCGATTTCGGAAAATGGAACGGCAAACAACTTTTAGACAGCGCGTTTGTAGCCAAATCCATAACGCCACGATTTGCTGATAGTCCGCAATACGGATACGGTTGGTGGATGCACACAATTAACAATAAAAAATTATTTTACATGCGTGGTCACTTAGGACAATTTGTAATCGTGGTCCCGGAAGACAATGTTATTATTGTTCGTTTGGGTCACTTGAAAGGTGTTCAAACCGAAACCGACCCACACAGCAATGACTTGTATGTATACTTTAACGAAGCCTACAAAATGTTGGAAAAACGAAAATAAAATCTTTTATTTGTAATATTTTTCACATAAAATGATTAATTATTTACACGCCAAACAATCATGATTGAAAAAATTTCATTAGACAATATCTTGTTTTTGGATATTGAAACTGTGCCAGAAATAGAACATTTTAATGCTTTAGACGACACCAAAAAAGAGTTGTTCGCTACCAAAACCCAATACCAACGCAAAGACGATTATACCCCAGAAGAGTTCTACGAACGCGCAGGTATTTGGGCTGAATTTGGGAAAATTATTTGCATTTCGGTTGGTTATTTTACGTTGAAAAGCGATATCCGCCATTTTCGGGTGACTTCCTTTTTTGGGGAGGAACCTAAAATTCTGAAAGACTTTTCCAATTTACTAAACAATCACTTTTCGCAACCACAACATTTGTTATGCGGTCATAATGCGAAGGAATTTGACTTCCCTTTTATCGCCAGAAGAATGCTTATTCACGGCATTCAAATTCCGCAAAAACTAAACTTATTCGGCAAAAAACCATGGGATGTACCGCATCTGGACACGATGGAACTATGGAAATTTGGTGATTATAAAACCTTTACTTCTTTAAAATTACTCACCAATGTATTAGGCATACCATCACCTAAAGACGACATCGACGGAAGCGAAGTTGGTAAAGTGTATTACATTGATAAAGACATCGACCGCATTATCACCTATTGCGAAAAAGACGTAATTGCTGTAGCTCAAGTTTTCTTAAAAATGCGCCGAGAAGATTTATTAATTGATGAAGAAATCATACACGTGTAAATACAACTTCATTGTGTGCTTTCATTGAATTACTTACATTTACGAAAAATATAAAGTATGGTTTTAAGCAGATTCTGGCTCGTAATTTTTATTTCATCTATTGCCTTTGTGGTTATCGGTTTATTTTCCGGCAACAGCTATTCGATTGATAATGTATTGAACGGCAAAAAAGACGAACCAATTCTGATTAGTGAAAAATACCTGCAAGACACACCTGCTTTCATTAAAGACAGTATTGAAAAAGCGTCGGATAACACAATCGTTATCAATAAGATTACAACCAATCCGGATACTACTTACGTTTACAAAAACAAAACAGTAAAAATATTTAGTGGTGTGCAAAAATCTGATGGCTTACTGCCAACATGTAAGAGCACCTTGATTGATCTAATTCTTCCGCTTATCGCCTATCTGGCTTTTTTCTGTGGCTTAATGGAGTTGTTAATTATTTCGGGCGCTTCCGGAAAATTAGCTAAAGTATTAAGTCCGGTATTTGTAAAAGTGTTTCCGAGTATTCCTCAAAACCATCCTTCGATTTCGTATATGACGTTAAACTTCGCGGCCAATTTTCTAGGATTGGATTCTGCAGCCACGCCATTCGGATTAAAAGCCATGGAGAGTTTACAGGAAATCAATCCGGATAAAGACAAAGCCAGTGACGCCCAAATTATGTTCATGTGTTTGCATGCGTCGGGATTGACGTTAATTGCCACTTCCATCATTGGATATCGAGCGGCTGCGGGCGCTAGCAATCCGGCCGATGTAATGTTACCCTGTATCATCACTTCATTTATTGGCACGATTGCCGCTTTTCTTATTGTTGGCGCAAAACAAAAAATTAATTTCAAAAGCGCTTCTTTGGTGGCATCATTAATGGCCTTAATCGCCGGTATAATTGGTTTGCTGATGTATGTAAACCATTTGGATTTAATCGGTAAAAACTATTTTACCTCCAATCTTTCCGCGTTGATACTAGTCGGAATAATCGTTTTCACTTTAATTTTTTCCTTCTTAAAGGAAAAGAAATTCACGGAGGCAGACACGACAGTATTTGAAGCTTTTGTAACGGGTGCCAATAACGGACTAAAAACCGGGGTTACTATTTTTCCTTATGTTTTGGGAATGTTGGTTGCCATTTCTTTATTCCGGAACAGCGGCTTGTTTGAAATCATCAGCAATTGGATTGCTTTTATTTTTTCTAACATGGGCGTAAGCAAAGAAATTACCGATGCTTTACCAGTGGCCATGCTACGACCATTTAGTTCTGCAGGATCACGAGGCTTTTTAATTGATTCGATGAATACTTTTGGCGCCGATTCCTTAACCGGACGTTTGAGCAGTATTTTCCAATGCAGTGCCGAAAGTACTTTTTATGTGATTGCGGTATATTTTGGTTCCGTAAACATTAAAAACACGCGTTACGCTTTAGGAACCATGCTTTTAGTGGATGTGATTTGTGTAATTACCGCTATTTTAGTGGCGAGCATGTTTTTTTAAACATTTTTTTTACTCTAACAAACTATATTAAAACATGGAAACCTTAATAGAAAATTTTTCGATAGGCCTTTTTCTTTGGCAATTTTTCCTATTTATCGTTTTGATAACATTCTGCTATATTGTTTTTAAAATGATTCTAAAAATTTTGCGCAAGAGAACCTAAGCCTTTCAAAATCATTTTTCATTCCCTCAATATTCCTTATATTTACGCTCCTTAAATTACAATCAATGGACTTTCTATACCAAGACCCGTATCCGATTTTAAAAGACGATACGCAATACCGAAAAATTACTTCCGATTACGTTACAGTAGAACAATTAGGTGACCGTGAAATTCTAACTGTGGATCCTAAAGGGTTGGAATTGTTAGCGGAAGAAGCCATGAGTGATGTATCGTTCATGTTGCGTTCTTCGCATTTACAAAAACTGAAAAACATTATCGACGATCCCGAAGCTACCGACAACGACCGTTTCGTAGCTTACAATTTATTACAAAATGCCGTAGTCGCTGTAGAAGGTCAATTACCGTCATGTCAAGATACCGGAACGGCAATCGTAATGGCTAAAAAAGGGGAAAATGTGTACACCGGAGCCGATGACAGCGAATGGTTGTCGAAAGGGATTTTCAACACCTACCAAAAAAGAAATTTACGTTATTCACAGATTGTTCCGATTTCGATGTTCGAGGAGAAAAACTCAGGATCGAACCTTCCGGCGCAAATCGATATTTATGCTAAAAAAGGCACTTCGTATGAGTTCTTGTTTTTAGCTAAAGGTGGCGGTTCTGCCAACAAGACCTTCTTATACCAAAAAACTAAATCGTTGTTAAACGAAAAGTCTTTGGATGAATTCGTTCGCGAGCGCATCATGGACTTGGGTACTTCGGCTTGTCCTCCGTACCACTTAGCCATTGTAATTGGCGGCACTTCTGCGGAAGCGAATCTAGCTGCGGTGAAAAAAGCCTCTGCTGGGTATTACGACAATTTACCGACTTCCGGAAACATGGCAGGTCAGGCTTTCCGTGATTTGGAGTGGGAAAAACGCGTACAGCAAATTTGCCAGGAAAGTCACATCGGTGCGCAATTTGGCGGGAAATATTTAACGCATGATGTTCGTGTGATTCGTTTGCCGCGTCACGCTGCTTCTTGTCCGGTGGGTATGGGTGTTTCGTGTTCTGCCGATAGAAACATCAAAGGAAAAATTACCAGAGACGGGATTTTCGTAGAACAATTGGAAGTGAATCCAAAACAGTTTTTACCGGAAACCGCTCCACATCTAGAAGCACCAGTGGAAATCGATTTGAACCGTCCAATGGCAGAAGTGTTGACGGAATTATCTAAATACCCAATCAAAACTCGTTTGAAATTAAACGGAACTTTGATTGTAGCGCGTGATATCGCTCATGCAAAAATCAAAGAATTGCTGGATGCCGGAAAACCAATGCCGGAATACTTTAAAAACCACCCGATTTACTATGCGGGTCCTGCGAAAACTCCAGAAGGCATGCCATCAGGAAGCTTCGGACCAACCACTGCCGGCCGTATGGACGTGTATGTGGATGAATTCCAGAAAAACGGCGGAAGTATGATTATGTTAGCAAAAGGAAACCGCTCGAAAGACGTAACCAATGCGTGTAACAAATACGGTGGCTTCTATTTGGGATCGATTGGAGGTCCTGCCGCGATTTTAGCCAAAGAAAACATCCTTTCGGTAGAAGTGGTGGATTTCGAAGAATTAGGCATGGAAGCCGTTCGTAAAATCACGATTAAAGATTTCCCGGCGTTCATCATTACCGATGATAAAGGGAATGACTTTTTTGAAAACCTTTAATTCAGTTACAGTTTTCAGTTTTGAAAACCATTATAAAAACAAACCCCGAAAATATTTTTCGGGGTTTTCTGTATGTTGTGCTTATGAACTAATTCATTATTCCATACACAATACCAATCTATAATTTTATCTGAATTTATATGGTTACCTTAGTTGTAAGCAAACCTTCAAAAATACTTATTCCTTTGTCTGTTTTTGTTTTAAACTGAATTCCAAGAACGAGTAGAAAACCAATCATAATAGGGATAAGTAAAAGGGATTGGGCAATATGCATTTTAAAATAAACATAGGCTAAAACCCCAATATCCATTACCAATACCAGCAACATTATACTTTTAAAAAGAGGATTGAGCTTAAAAACCAATTCCACTTCATAATTAGAAACACGAACATGAATATCAGGCCGAAACTGGTTTCTTGGACCATAGTCGTATAATGGCTTCAGGGTAAATTTTCCAGAAGACTCGATTCTTCCTTCAAAGGGTAAATCAGAACTATCCTTTTTGTACAAATCAGTATAATTCTCAATTATTGCCAATACCTCATCTTTGGTATAAGCTGTTTTTACAGTGTGTCTTTTTGAAAACATCGGCATATTTTTATTCCACATACAACACCAAACCTTTCAGGTAATGTCCTTCCGGATGGTAAATATTTGTAGGGTGGTCTGGTCCTTGAGATAATTTATGCAGTACACGGATATTTCTTCCTGTTTCTATCGCCGCTGCGGCAATCGTATTGTAAAACAACACATCGTCAATGACCTGAGAACACGAAAACGTAAACAAAATTCCTTTGGGGGCTAAGGCTTTCAATCCGGCTATATTTAAACGTTTGTAAGCTTGCGTTGCCGTGTGTTTGCTCTTGATACTTTTGGCAAAGGCCGGCGGATCCAGCACAATCAAATCGTATTGTTGGTTGTGTTCTTTCATAAAATTGAACACGTCTGAGGCTACGGCTTCATGATTACAATCATCGAAATTCAGTTCCATGTTTCTTTCTGCCAGCGCTACAGCTTTCTCAGAGATATCTACCGAAGTTACCAATTCAGCGCCAGCACTCATTGCATAAATCGAAAACCCTCCTGTGTAACAAAACGTGTTCAATACACGTTTCCCATGCGCATACTGCGCCAACAATTTTCGGTTATCTCTCTGATCTAGAAAGAAACCTGTTTTCTGACCTTCCACCCAGTTTACAGCGAACAAAATATTATTTTCTTTCGCAACGGTTTCGGGTTTATCCCCATATAAAAAGAAATCCTTTCCAGTATTGGGCAACGTTCCCGAACTCTTGCAATAAATGGTTTCACAATATTCAGCAAAATGGGTTTTAATTGCTTCGGCAATTTGTTCCATCTGAAGGTAAATTCCAGAAGAATGCGCCTGCAACACCCAGTTTTTGTCGTAATAATCGATAATTAGTCCTGGAATTCCGTCGCCTTCTCCGTGAATTACACGAAAAGCATTGGTCACTTCCAACTGCAACAATTTCAAACGCAATTCCCAAGCGGATTGCAATTTATCTGCCCAGAAATTAGCATCGAATTGTTCTTTACCGAAAGTTAAAACACGTACCACAATACTGCCACGATCACTAAAATACCCAGTAGCCAAATGTTTGTTTTGGGAATCGACCACGTCGACCATTTCCCCATCGTTCAACTCCTGACTCACGCCATACACTGCACCACTAAATACCCATGGATGACGACGTTGCACGGATTTTTCTTTTCCCTGCTTTAAAATTACTTTCGGATAACTCATACTATTCAGAATTCAAGAAATTACATTCTTTCTTGAACTATTTTTTCTAGATTTTCTTTAATTGGAATAAAGTCTTTTTTATTTTCAAAATTCACTTTCCATCCAAATTTCTCACCAGATTTCAATAAATCGGTGGTTAATTTCCCTTTATGATTTTGCACCACATGGAAATATTCTTTAATTCCGTTTAAACGACAATCGCTTACATCGTTATCGTCTGGAATATCAATATATAGCGTTGGAGTACCCATAGAAACACTTGGCAAAGCACAGTGAATACGAGAAGTTACTACATAATTAGCTTTTGCATATTTACGTAATAGGTCTTCTCCAAAAGCAAAAATTTCATCTTCGCTTTTAAATTGTTTCGCAGGAATAAAATGCTTAACATATTCAGCATTCATCAGTACCTCATCAGTAAAAATTTGAGAATATGATTTGTAAAACTGAACTGTTTTATACCAGCTCTTCCAATTGTTTTCTTTTTTAAAACGCTTACGAATAGTATTAATCGTGTTGAATTTGGCTAATGCCAACAATATCGTTTCAAACTTAGCAGCAAACCCTTTATGTTTTTTATAACGTGGGTCTACAAAATATACTTTGTCTGAATTCTCATTAGAACTATACGTATTCCCAAGTGTTAAGGTTAAACATCCTGTATAATAAGCGTCAATTCCATGTTTTTTCATGAAATCTAATGTGAAATAATCACGACAACCTACCGGTTCATTGGCTTTATAAAAAGCGATAACCTCTGGATTGTTGTCAAACTTATTTTGAACAGTAACGTTTAAGTGATGCGAAACAATAATCGGTTTAATTTTTGGAGAAGGTGGAAAGTTTTCAGGTTTCATCAAAAACCATCCATTAAAAATCAATTTAAGATCTTCACCATCATAACTGTCTAAATGTTCTCTATCAACATAAACAAAATTGTTTTTGTCTTTTAAAAATTGTTTCGCAGCGATACTTTGCACATAGTCCCCTATGTTCAAACGTCCGTCTGTGAACTCTATTGTCATTAAACCTTCTCTCATATAGTATTATTTAGTCTATTATCATTTCTGGGATTTCTCCTTCTATTTGTAATGAAGCTTCGGTAGCGTGAATAATGTCTTCTACAGAAACACCCGGAGCGCGTTCTAAAAGTTTGAATCCATTTGGTGTTACTTCCAAAACAGCCAATTCGGTTACTACTTTCTTCACACAGCCTACACCTGTTAGTGGAAGCGTACATTTTTTAAGAATTTTAGATTCTCCAGCTTTGTTAACGTGCATCATGGCAACGATGATATTTTCTGCAGAAGCCACCAAGTCCATAGCACCACCCATTCCTTTTACCATCTTTCCAGGGATTTTCCAGTTGGCAATGTCGCCATTTTCGGAAACTTCCATGGCGCCTAAAATAGTCAAATCGACTTTTTGGGCACGAATCATTCCAAAACTGAAAGACGAATCAAAGAAACTCGCTCCCGGTAAAGTAGTAATTGTTTGTTTTCCGGCATTGATAATATCGGCATCTTCTTCCCCCTCAAAAGGAAAGGGTCCCATTCCCAATACCCCATTTTCACTCTGAAATTCTACTGAAATATCTTCACGCACAAAATTAGCCACCAAGGTTGGAATTCCAATTCCTAAGTTTACGTAATACCCATTTTTAACTTCTTTTGCAATACGCTTTGCAATCTGATTTTTATCTAAAGCCATGATTAACTTCTTTGTCTTACGGTTCGTTGCTCAATTCGTTTCTCAAACTTTTCACCTTGGAAAATACGATTTACCATAATTCCAGGAATGTGGATTTGGTTCGGATCTAAAGTTCCGGCAGGCACCAATTCCTCCACCTCAGCAATAGTAATTTTTCCCGCTCCTGCCATTGGCGCGTTAAAATTTCTAGCAGTTCCTTTGAAAATAAGGTTACCCGCTTCATCGCCTTTCCATGCTTTTACGATGGAAAAATCTGCTTTGTAAGCCAATTCCATAATATGCATTTTTCCGTTAAACTCACGCACTTCTTTACCTTCGGCCACTTCAGTTCCGTAACCGGCAGGTGTAAAAAAGGCTGGAATACCGGCTTGAGCAGCGCGGCATTTTTCGGCCAAAGTTCCTTGTGGCGTTAATTCTACTTCCAATTCACCACTCAACATTTGGCGTTCGAATTCTGCATTTTCTCCTACATAAGAAGAAATCATTTTTTTAATTTGTTTTTTTTGTAGCAATAAGCCTAAACCGAAATCATCTACACCTGCATTGTTGGAAATGCAAGTTAAATTGGTTACTTCCTTACGAACTAATTCGGCGATGCTGTTTTCTGGAATTCCGCAAAGTCCAAAACCACCTAACATGATGGTCATACCGTCCTGAATTCCTTCTAACGCTTCTTGTACGTTGTTTACTTTTCGGGTAATCATTGTTTTAGTTTGTGTTTGTTATAATTAGAAAGTCGTCATGAATTATGACGACTTTTGTTTTTAAAAATCAAACTCTTCCGTAGTAGGCTCTTCTACTTTGGTTGAATCATTCTCTATTTTTTTCGGTTTCCAGCAATCTACTTTAATAGAAAGATTGTCTGGTCTTTCAAATGGTTTTTGTGAAACGTTTAATGTTTTGTCGGCATAACATTTTTTCATAAACAATCCCCAAATTGGTAATGCCATAGTTGCACCTTGTCCCATTTGAGTGCTTTTAAAATGTGCGGATCGGTCTTCATTCCCTACCCAAATTCCCGCAGAAAGATTAGGCACCATTCCAATAAACCATCCGTCGGAATTATTTTGAGATGTACCCGTTTTACCTGCAATAGGATTTACAAAAGCATACGGTAAACCGGTCACACGTTTGTACGTTGGCCCACCAGAACCGTAACGCAAACGCGCTCCAGTACCTGACTCGGTAACTCCTTCCATTAATTTCACCACCGCATATGCAACATCTTTACTTAATACATCTTTGGAAACTGGTATCTGTTCGTATAAAACCACTCCGTTTTTATCTTCAATTTTTGTAATTAATTGAGGTTTCATATACACCCCTTGATTTGCGAAAGTGCTAAACGCGGCAACCATATCGCTAACTGTGATTTCTACTGCTCCTAAAGCAATAGCCGGTTGTTTTGGAATTTTGGAAGAAACCCCTAATTTTTCAGTCATATCAACAACAGCATCGGGTCCAACTTTATCCATCAACTTTGCGGAAACCGTGTTGATGGAATTCGCCAAAGCTTGTTTTAAGGTTACCATTCCTCTGTATTTTCCATTGGAATTTTTAGGCGTCCAGTCTGCATCTATACCATAACGCCCTCTGGGCATGGTAAATGGGGAATCTATAATTGAATCGCAAGGAGACATTTTTAATTGCTCAATAGCCGTTGCGTACAAAAACGGCTTGAAGGTTGAACCTACTTGACGTGCACCTTGACCTACGTGATCGTATTGGAAATGTTTATAATTGATCCCTCCCACCCATGCTTTAACATAACCGGTTTGTGGCTCCATGGCCATCATACCCGTTTGTAAAAAATGCTTGTAATATAAAATTGAATCATGAGGTGTCATAATCGTATCACGCTCACCTTTCCAAGTAAACACTTTCATTTTAGATTTAACCCCAAACGATTTTACAATTTGATCTTCTTCGAAACCTTTCTCTTTCATGATTCTCCAACGTTCGGAGTTTTTCATGGATCTAGCAATAATCTTTTTAGTTTCATCGGTAGTGATATCTAAAAATGGAGCATTGGTGTTTTTTTTCTGTTCGATGAAAAATTCTTCTTGTAAATTTGACAAATGTTCAGTTACCGCTTCTTCAGCATATAACTGCATACGGGAATCGATTGTAGTATAAATTTTTAATCCGTCACGATAAATATCGTATTCACCATCTCCGTCTTTTTTCGGATTGTCTTTCACCCATTTCTTCATGAAATCGCGAAGGTATTCTCTAAAATATGTTGCTGTCCCTTCAACATGACTTTCGGGGGTATATTTTAAAACCAAAGGCATTTTTTGAAAGTATTCTTTCTTTTCTTTAGAAAGAAAACCGTTTTTCTCCATTTGGTGTAACACAACATTTCTTCTTTCCTGAACTTTTTCAAGACGTCTTCTCGGATTGTATAACGAAGGGTTTTTAAGCATTCCCACAAACATGGCAGCTTCGTCAACCGTTAAATCTTTTGGTTCTTTATTGAAATAAATTTTAGCCGCCGATCGAATTCCAACAGCATTGTTTACATAATCGACTGTGTTGAAATAGTGGGCAATAATTTCTTGTTTGGTATACTGACGCTCTAATTTAGTAGCTATAATCCATTCTTTGGCTTTTTGAATAATACGGAATGGCAGGAATTTTGAACCTTCCCCGTGAAAAAGGTTTTTAGCTAACTGTTGTGTAATGGTACTTGCTCCTCCACTACTACCTAGGCTCATAGCCGCACGCAATGTGCCTCGAGTATCAATCCCTGAGTGATCGTAAAAACGCTCATCTTCAGTAGCAATTAAAGCTTTAACCAAATGATCTGGAAGATCGGCATATTTAACTGGAGTTCTGTTTTCTAAATAAAATTTACCGATGGTTACCCCATCGGAAGAAATAATTTCGGTAGCAACATTTGAATTTGGATTTTCCAATTCGTCAAAAGAAGGCATGGAACCAAAAAGTCCCCAAGATGCAAAAAGGAAAAACAAGATTACACCTCCGAAACAGTATAAAAACACCTTCCAGAATTTTTTTACATACGGAGCAAAATTCTCCTTTTTATTATTGATTTGAGCCATTTTTATTTTGCTTTTTCAATTCTGAATCCGATTTCTGAAATACCTTGCAATTCATCTACCCCGCCAACTTTTCCAGTTTCACGTACGGCATGTTGAATACTAACGATATACTTACCTGGTTTAGTAAATCCTGTGTTTTCTTTGTACCACAATTTACTTTCTTTAACATCACTAAAACCGTTGCCCATTAAACTTCCGTCGGGATTAGCCATTTGGTATTCTAAGGTATCAATTTGAGTTACACCATCAGGCTGCAACATCGAAACAATTAGAAACAAATTATTAAACGGATAGGCATTATTATTCCTAACATTTACAAACATATTGTATTTGTCAAGCGTATCTTTTTGTTCAAAAGTAAAAGCTACTTTTTGATTTTTATTCCAAACACCGTTAAGTTCTCGGTATTCATCAAAAACCCTTTTTTTATCACAGGAAATAAGCAACAAAGCAACTCCTATAATCCAAAGGTTATTTTTTCTGAACATTTTTCTTCTCATTCGGTTTCGTGTTATTTCTTTTTTTATTGTTGTTGTTTCTTTTTTTCTTTTTAGGCTGATCAAAACGTGTTAAGCTATCCTGACCTACTACGTTTTGGAAGTTTTTAGGTGTTTCGCTAACAACATCTTCTACGTAATCTTCAATAGCGGCAACTTTTTTTCCTTGTTTGTTTATTGCAACAATTTCTTTCACTTGTGCTGTTTTTAAAACGTGCCATTGAACAAAATCATTGGTATAAGCAAACCACATTAAACCTTTAAAAATGTCTATTTTTTGACAAACTGCATCACCTTTTTCGGTATGGATTTTAGTTTCACTATCCGGAAAATCTTTTAAAGCATCCAAATAGGTGTCTAATTCGTAATTCAAACAACATTTCAATTTACCACATTGCCCCGCTAACTTTTGCGGATTTAAAGACAATTGTTGGTATCGAGCTGCAGAAGTATTTACGCTTCTGAAATCGGTTAACCAAGTTGAACAACACAATTCGCGCCCACACGATCCAATCCCTCCCAAACGTGCTGCTTCCTGACGGAAACCAACTTGTTTCATCTCGATACGGATGCTGAACTCTTTGGCGAAATCTTTAATCAACTGACGAAAATCCACACGGTCATTAGCCGTGTAATAGAACGTTGCTTTAGAGGCATCTCCTTGAAATTCAATGTCAGAAATTTTCATTTCCAATTTTAAAGCGATAGCCATTTCACGAGCACGAACCTTCATTGGTTCTTCGCGATCGCGTGCTTCACTCCAAATATCGATATCTTTTTGAGAGGCCTTTCGATACACTTTAGGCACTTCTCCATCTGGATTCACGGCTTTCTTCTTCATCTGAACCTTAACCAATTCACCCGTTAAAGTGACAATCCCAACATCGTGTCCGGGTGAGGCTTCGGTTGCTACAATATCTCCTATTGCCAATGTTAGGTTTTCAGTATTTCTATAGAATTCCTTACGTCCGTTTTTAAATCGAACTTCAATGCAATCAAAAGGTTCTTGGCCTCCAGGAAGACTCATGTTTGACAACCAATCGAAAACCGTTAATTTATTGCAGCTATCGGTGCCGCAAGTCCCATTATTTTTACATCCGCGGGGCGTTCCGTCTTTGGAACCCGTAGAACAGTTGGTACATGCCATAATTTGAATATATAGTGGTTGTCTCAATAACGAGACTACTCGTTCGTAATTAATTTTGTGTGTAAATATAGTGTTTTTTCAGTGCAAAGTTACAAAGACGGTTAGGCTAACTGTATTAAAGTTTTGCAAAATAAAAAACCTGTTGCGAATTAAAACGCAACAGGTCTTGAATTAGTGTTATATAACGAATTTATTCTAAAACTCTATATAATTTATCGGATAAGCGAATACGGAACGGAACAGCAAATGTTACTTTGTCGCCTTTAACCGCAATAGTGTTTTCTTGCCCGTTTACTCGCATGGCCTCAATAAACATCTCTTGGTTTCCTGTGGTTGGACCAGCAATTATTACTTTATCCCCTATTTTTATTTCTTGATTTTCGATAGTGAATTGGGCAACACTAGCTTTCGTAAAATAATGTTCGCCTTTTCCAACCAATACTTTCTTAACGGATTTCTTTTTACGGATTTGAGTAACAGCGCTAACTTTCACAGCTTTTTGAGCCAGTTCTTCAAAAATATTGCGCTCTACATTTTGCTTGTAGGTTAAAGCCGGTGATTTTCCTTTTTTGAAAACCATGTTTCCTTTTTTTATACCGCGGCGTAACTTTTTTTGTTCATCTTCCGGAAGGTGAATAATCTCCAAACAAGCATCGGAACAACAATTTTGCATTTTTTCGGCACATTCATCACACTGAATAAACAACAAGTGACAAGCCTCATTAGCGCAATTTACATGAGTATCGCAAGGCTTTCCGCATTGGTGGCAATTTGCAATAACATCATCAGTAATTCGTTCACCCAAACGATGGTCGAACACAAAATTTTTACCAATGAATTTGCTTTCTATTCCTTCTTCTTTAATCTGTTTGGCATACTGAATAATTCCACCTTCTAATTGGTAAACATTTTTGAAGCCTTTGTGACGAAAATAAGCGGATGCTTTTTCACATCGAATTCCCCCAGTACAATACATCAAAAGGTTTTTGTCTTCTTTATGAGCTGCAATTTGATCTTCAATTAAGGGTAGCGATTCGCGAAATGTATCTACATCGGGCGTTATTGCTCCTTTAAAACGACCAATTTCACTTTCGTAATGATTTCTAAAATCTACAACAATAGTGTTTGGATCTTCAAGCAATTGATTAAACTCTTTTGCTTTTAAGTGAATTCCTTTATTGGTAACATCGAAAGTGTCATCATTTAACCCATCGGCCACAATTTTATGACGAACTTTAACCGTTAGTTTTAAAAATGATAAATCGTCGTGTTCTACCGCCACATTTAATCGGATACCATTCATAAAATCGTAGGCTTCAAGTGTATCTCTAAAAGCTTCGAAATTTTCGGCTGGAACAGACATTTGCGCGTTGATTCCTTCTTTGGCCACATAAGTTCGGCCTAAAGCATCAAGTTTATTCCATTCTACAAATAAATCGTCGCGAAATTTTTTGGGATCTTCAATGTTTGCGTACGCATAGAAAGACAAAGTTAGTCTTTGTTGACCAGCTTCTTGAATTAGCTTAGCTCTTTCTTCTGCGCTTAAGGTGTTATACAGTTGCATGCTATAAACGTTAAGTGAGAAAATATGTTATTTAAAACTCTAAATGGAAGAATTTGATGCAAAAATAATCATTTTAAAATAATTTCAAAATATATTGACTTTCAGCCGATTAAAAATAAATCACATTGTTATTAACAACCTATTTGTAACTCAAAAAAAAGCATTATTTTTAGCAAAAATTTATACCATGAGTTCAGAGAAAGAAGCCAAATTAAAAGCCTTACAATTAACACTAGACAAGTTAGATAAAACCTACGGAAAAGGTACGGTTATGAAACTTGGAGATGCTGCCGTAGAAGAAGTAGATGCCATTCCGTCGGGTTCATTGGGAATCGATTTGGCCTTAGGGGTAAACGGTTACCCTCGTGGAAGAATCATAGAAATTTACGGGCCAGAATCGTCTGGTAAAACAACTTTAACTTTACATGCCATTGCTGAAGCTCAAAAAGCAGGCGGTTTAGCCGCTTTTATTGACGCAGAACATGCTTTTGATCGTTTTTATGCCCAAAAATTAGGTGTAGACATCGACAATTTAATTATATCGCAACCCGACAATGGTGAACAAGCTTTAGAAATCGCTGAAAACCTAATTCGTTCTGGTGCAATTGATTTAGTAGTTATCGACTCGGTTGCTGCCCTAACTCCTAAAAGTGAGATTGAAGGTGAAATGGGGGATTCTAAAATGGGATTACATGCCCGTTTAATGTCGCAAGCCTTACGAAAACTAACTGCGACAATTAACAAAACCAACTGTACTGTATTTTTCATTAACCAGCTTCGTGAAAAAATTGGAGTAATGTTTGGAAATCCAGAAACCACCACTGGAGGTAATGCATTAAAGTTTTACGCTTCGGTTCGTATTGATATTCGTAAATCAACGCAAATTAAAGACGGTGAAACTGTTTTAGGAAATAGAACCAAAGTAAAAGTGGTTAAAAACAAGGTTGCACCTCCCTTCCGTACTGCAGAGTTCGACATTATGTATGGTGAAGGAATATCAAAAACTGGAGAAGTATTAGACTTAGCAGTAGAATTCGAAATTATTAAGAAAAGTGGTTCGTGGTTTAGTTATGGCGACACTAAATTAGGACAAGGCCGTGACGCTGTAAAAGCTTTAATTAAAGACAACCCAGAATTGATGGATGAATTAGAGCAAAAAATTAAAGAACATATAAAAGAACAAAACGCATAAAGTAAAATCCCGAAAAATTTCGGGATTTTTTTATTTATATTACGCAACCAATTGTTATTTCTTGCATCTTATGTTAAAGTAATTTTGTTTAAAACAATGAAAAAACTAATTTTTATAATAGCCCTTTTTGCGTCCTTTTTTAGTTCATGCTCCAAAGATGACAACATAGAAGATGTAAGCTATGAATTACTACCCGTACACGAGGTTGTGATGCCGGCTAGTTTTAAAGTTAACCAAGACAACAATATTCTTGTTCGTTTTGTAAGACCAACAAATTGTTATGCGTTTAATGCGTTTTATTATGAAACGTCTGAAATGACTCGTACTGTAGCTGTAGAAGCAGCTGTTTTCAAAAACAATGGCTGCAAACCTTTGACTGACAATAATATTGCCACCCAAACGTTAAAATTCAATCCTCAAGAAATTGGAGATTATACTTTTAAATTTTGGCAAGGGAAAGACACTGCCGGTAACGATGTTTTTACAACCTATGTCGTAACGGTACAAAACTAAAAAGATTAAAAAAAGAGACTATTGTTTTGGACATAACACAAATAATACAAAAATGCCAACAAAAGGATACAATTGCCCAAGGACAGTTGTATAAATTGTTAGCGTCTAAAATATTTGGAGTGTGTTTAAAATATTCAAGAAATCAAGCAGAAGCCGAAGATAATTTACAAGATGGCTTTCTTTTGATTTTTGACAAGATTCATCAATTTCAGTTTAAAGGATCTTTTGAAGGTTGGGCAAAACGTGTTGTTGTTAATCATATTCTTCAAAAGTATCGTACAGAAGGTATTTTCGAAATAGTCCATGAAAACATTCCCGATGTTCCTAATTTGGAAATTGATGAAGACAACATCACTATGGATTATTTGGTGACTATTATTCAACAATTACCCGATCGTTATCGCTTGGTTTTTAACCTTTATGTTATTGACGATTATTCACACAAAGAAATAGCAGAAATGCTAAATATTACCATCGGGACTTCAAAATCGAACTTAGCCAGAGCCCGAATGATATTGAAAGATAAAATTGAAGCACAACAAGCGAACCATAAATTTCCTAATGTAAAATGAGCGAAAGAAAAAATATAGACCGCCTCTTTCAGGAAAAGTTTAAAGACTTTGAAGCTACTCCGCCAAAATCGGCATGGGAAGCAATTCAAAGTAAACTTGATGCGTCTAAAAAAGAAGAGGAAACTGCATTATTAGTGCCTTTTTGGGTGCGTTTTTCGGGCGTTGCTGCCATCTTTTTAATTGGTTTTTCAATTGGAAGAACATTTTTTATGAATTCTGATTCTAAAAATGATTCAAATGCCACTTCAGTAGTAAGTAGTTATGAATTTTCAGCTTCTTCTAGTAATGAATCTAAAAATTCTTCAGAAAAAACCTCTAATCAAAATACTACGCCCAATACTAGTTCGTTGGTGACTACCCGTTCTAATTCTGACGATTCAGAACAAATAGAAAGTTTAGCTAACTCAACAAATCAATTAGTCGAAAATAGCCTAAAATCTACAAACGATTCGAAAGCTAAAAATTCGTACGTAAGCACAAGACGAAGACAAAATCACAGAAGTTCCTTTATAGTAAGTCCAATGGCGGTGAAAAACTCAGTTGCAGTGACCGAAACTGTTTCTACTAAAAAAGATAATTCTGAAAAAATAGAAAATAGTCTAATTCAGAATCGAATGATTTTAGAAAACAATAGTACTACATCGCATACTTCGCCGGAAAAAGAAACTATTGCCTTATCTTATCATGAAGAAGATGACGCTGAAAACGATTTTATTTTCGAAAACAACAACTCAAAAGTAGCATTTGAAGCAGGAAAAGAACGTTATGCAGCTATAAAGTCTGATGCATTTAATCAGCCTAATTCTCAGCTTGTCAATAACGACAAAAGTGAAAATTTAAAATCTGCTGCTGACTTTAGAAATAATGCTGTGGTGAAATCTAACTGGTCTAATAAAAACACTGTAGCTTCTGTTCAAGATTCAATTTTGAACGCCAAAGGGAAAAACACAGTTAACCCGTTAGATCAAATTCTTAAGGATAAAGAAAATCAAGAAAAAGAAGAGAAGAATAATTCTATGGCAAGTAAATGGGTTGTTACTCCTAAAGCTGGGCCAGTGTTCATGAACGCTTCAGGAAACAGTTCAGTACTTGATGCACAATTTGACAATAATAGCAAATCCTACCAAACTACTTTTAGTTTTGGAATGGGGGCTTCGTATGCTGTAAATAAAAAGCTTGCCGTTCGCACCGGAATAAATCGTTTGGCAATGGAATATAACACGAATGATGTGTTGTATTACAATGCAAAAAACGGAACTGGTTTACAAAATGTAAAAAGAAATGAAACCGGTTCGTTTATTCAGGTAGAAGACAAGGATGCACGAAAACTAGAGTACACTCAAGCACAACTTGTTACCACTAAAACCAATGCTATGCTAAAACAGCAAACAGGTTATATAGAAGTTCCATTAGAAGTATCATATAAACTTCTAGACAGAAAGTTTGGTATTGAAGTAATTGGTGGTGTAAGTACCCTTTTCTTAAATGAAAATAAAATTTCCCTTGTTTCGGCAAAAGAAGACATGGTTATTGGAGAAGCAAGTAACCTTAACGATGTTCATTGGAGCAGTAATGTTGGGTTAGGTTTTAAATACAATTTTGCAAAATCGTTCGAAGCTAATTTCGAACCGATGTTCAAATATCAAATCAACACCTATACAACCAATGTAGGTGATTTCAAACCTTATCTGTTTGGTTTATATACCGGGATAAGTTATAGATTTTAAAAATTAGTTAGTTAAGTTTTTTAGTTAAGTTTGTTTCTTTCGTGGTGGTTAGAAACAGTAAAAAGGCACTCTTTTTGGGTTAAGAGTGTCTTTTTTATTTTTGGTTCTCAAATAACTCAAGTTGTTTCAAAATAATATTTCGCACTTCTGCCTTAACAGCACTTTTATCGTCTAATGTTTTTCCAAGAGTTTCAACCGGCTTGTGAATTTTAACGCGCATTTTACCGGGACTTCCACTAAAAAAAGTAAACGAAAATCGCTCCTTTACATCGGCAAACGTCATTGGTAAAATTGGTAAATGATGCTCAATGGCGATACGAAATGCTCCATCTTTAAATTCATCCAAAAGAATGCTTTCGTCTTCCGGCACTCCCCCCTCAGGAAAAATACAAATACTCAACCCCTGATTAATTCTTTTCTGAGCTCGTTCGAAAACTTCAAAACGGCTTTTTGAACTACTTCGGTCTACCATAATACAGGTACGTTTGTAAAAAAATCCAAATATGGGAATTTTAACCAATTCTTTTTTACCAACAAACACAAACGGATTGTCTTTAACCAATAAAAGCATGAGCATAACATCCATCATGGAAGTATGATTGGCTACCAACATATAACTTTTGTGTTTTTCAAGTTCGTAGTCCTTTTCAACCACATAGTACAATCCCATTCCATAAAGTACAATTCTTGCCCAAAAACGAGCAAGCACAAAAAATTTACCGTATGTTTTCTCGGAAAGAATCGTTAAAAACAAAATCGGAAAAAGAAGTATAATTGGCACGGTTACCAAAACATAAAACCAAATGCGCCAAAGCGTCCAAAAAATAATTTTGAAAATTTTCATAGGTTCAAATGTAACAATTCAAGCTGGAATTTTCACAAAACCTTTACCTTTGCGTAAATTAATTACGAATGGCAAAAATTTTAACCGGAGTTCAAAGTACAGGAACACCACACTTAGGAAATCTTTTAGGAGCAATTTTACCTGCTATTGAAATGGCTGGTAAGCCCGAAAACGAATCGTTTCTTTTTATTGCCGATTTACATTCGGTGACACAAATTAAAAACGGAGATACACTTCGTGAAAACACCTATAGTGTGGCAGCAACTTGGCTTGCTTGTGGTTTAAATGTAAATACCGTTACTTTTTACCGACAAAGTGATGTGCCGCAAACTGCAGAATTATCCTGGTATTTAAGTTGCTTTTTCCCTTTTCAACGCTTAACACTTGCTCATTCTTTTAAAGATAAAGCAGATCGGTTGGACGATGTGAATGCTGGATTGTTTACTTATCCGATGTTAATGGCTGCCGACATTTTATTATATGATGCGAATTTCGTTCCTGTAGGAAAGGATCAGTTACAACATATTGAAATTACTCGTGATGTCGCATCCCGTTTCAACAATCAGATGGGTGAAACCTTTATTTTACCGGAAGCTAAAATACAGGAAGACAGTATGATTATTCCTGGAACTGACGGAGAAAAAATGAGTAAGTCAAGAAATAACTATATCAATATCTTCTTAGACGACAAAGCTTTGCGTAAGCAAGTTATGACTATTCAAACCGACAGTACACCATTGGAAGATCCTAAAAACCCCGATACTTGTAATGTATTTGCATTATACAAATTAATGGCAAGTACAGATCAAATAGCGGTAATGCGTCAAAACTATTTGGGTGGAAATTACGGTTATGGTCATGCCAAACAAGCACTATTTGAACTTATTACAGACCGATTTAAAACCGAAAGAGAAAAGTATGCTTACTACATGAACAATCTTGGAGAAGTAGACAAACTCTTAAAAATTGGCGCTGAAAAGGCTGGTAAAAAAGCGGATGAAGTCCTTAATCGAGTTCGAGAAAAATTAGGCTTTGAATAAATAAAAAAAGAGAATTAATGAAATTGTTAATTCTCTTTTTTGTTTGACATTATACAATTTCAAACTGTTTCCCTGGTAAAGGTCGTATTACACCTTTTAGTTCCATTCCCAATAACAAAGATGAAACTTTAAAAACCGGTATCTGACATTCTAAAGAAATTATGTCAAGCGTTTCTTTTCTATGTTTTTCTAAAAAATCATACAACGTTTGTTCTTCCGGTTCCAAGGAAACAAACAGTTGCTTCTGAATGGTTTTGCTATTCTTTTTTGTTTCTAACTCCCAATTTAAAACATAAATTAAATCGGCAGCCGAAGTAAGCAAATGAGCTCGGTGTGTTTTAATCAAATTGTTACAACCATGACTGTATACATCTGTAGTTCGGCCTGGTACCGCAAAAACTTCACGATTATATTCGTTCGCAAAATTAGCGGTAATAAGCGACCCGCCTTTTTCGGCACTTTCAACTACCACTGTAGCTTCAGTCATCCCGGCGACTATACGATTTCGTCTAACAAAATTTTCGCGATCCGGATTAGACGAACTCCAGAATTCAGTCATAAAACCTCCATTTTTTTCAATTTGAGCTACAAATTTCTTGTGTGTTTTAGGGTAAATTTGGTTGAGTCCATGAGCCAAAACACCAACGGTTTGCAAGCCGCAATCTAAGGCAGCTTGATGCGCCACGATATCTGTTCCATAAGCAAAACCACTTACAACAATAGGATTTAATGGCGTCAAATCTTCAATTAGTTTTTTTGTAAAAGAAGTACCTTGCGATGAAATTTTGCGAGTACCAACAACTGCTATTATTTTGGAATTAGTCAAATTAACATTTCCCGTTTGAAAAAGAATTAAAGGTGCATCTATACAATGTTTTAAACGGTACGGATACGATTCCTCTTTATAAAAACTACAGGTGATATCTTCTTTTTCAATGAATTTCACTTCTTTTTGAGCAATATCAAATACCTTCTTATCTTGAATTTTTTTTATAAGAATCTCACCAACACCATCAACAGAAAGTAAATCTAATTTTTTAGCCGCAAATACTTGTTCGGCATTTCCAAAATGATTGATTAATTTTTTGGCTAAAATGTCTCCAACTCCTTCAACGCTCAACAATGCGAGAGCGAAATACAATTCTGATTGTGTCATATGGCGTATAAATAAAATTCAAAGTAAGGGAATAAATTATAAATTTGAAATAAAAATACTACATTTTAAGTTTGTGATGTACAAAAAACAAAGGCACTCAAGTGATTACCCTTGAATTCAAATTGTTAATAAAATTTGTTGATAATTTTTGGTTGGCGCTGTTGAATAATTAAATTTGTAGCAATGAATACTGCCAATTATATATCCGATTTACTTTACCGCTATCAGTGTGTTACTGTGCCAGGCTTTGGTGCATTTTTAACTGAAGTTCATTCTTCTTTTTTAAATGAAAGCACCAACACCTTTACACCACCAAAAAAAGTGGTTTCGTTTAATCCGCACATTAAAAACAATGACGGATTGTTGGCCAATCATATTTCATTACAAGAAAAAATATCATACGATGCTGCAGTTACATTCATTCAAAATGAAGTAACATCTTGGATTTCTCAATTGCAAAATAGAGAAACTATTAGCTTAAAAAACATTGGTGCAATTAAGGTTAATTCAGAATTAAATTGGGTTTTCGAACCGATTAACACGATAAATTACCTAGCCGATTCGTTCGGATTAAGCAATGTGGTTTCGCCTTCAATTTTACGCGAAGAGCTAAAACAGCAAGTTGAAGAACTTGAAGAGAAAGCCCCAATTGTGTTCACTCCAGAAAGAAAGAAAAATTACAGTTTCTTAAAATATGCTGCTGCTTTTGTAATTTTATTAGGAATGGGCGGAACTGCTTTCAAGTTTTATCGTGATGAAGAAATCGCAAAAGAAACATTAGTTGTAGAAAAAACAGTTCAAGATAAAGTTCAAAAAGAAATTCAAGAAGCTACCTTTTTTATTGAAGCTCCAATGCCTGCTGTTTCGGTAACGGTTTCCGAAAACAACGTAATCGCCAAACCATACCATATTGTTGCCGGGACTTTTAGAAACGAAAGCAATGCCGACCGAATGTTGACCGATCTTATAAAATTAGGTTACGACGCTAAACGTATTGAGAAAAACAATTTCGGACTTTATCCTGTAGTATATGGTAGTTTTGCTACTTATACGGAAGCTCAAGAAAAAATGAGGGAAATTCATAAATCGCACAACAAAGAAGCTTGGCTGCTGATTAAAGAATTATAAATAACAAATCCTCAATTCATGAGGATTTTTTTATGTCCATATTGCTAACTTTGCAAAAAACAAACACAATGCAAGAAAAATTTTCATCAGAATCGCTTACGGTACTAACCGACTTGGTTTTACCAGGAGAAACGAACCCTTTAAACAATTTATTTGGTGGAGAATTATTAGCACGAATTGACCGAGCTGCTAGTATTACCGCTAGAAGACATTCTAGAAGAATTTGTGTAACGGCATCGGTTAATCACGTAGCATTTAATCGTGCTATTCCACTAGGAGCGGTAGTAACCATTGAATCTAAAGTATCGAGAACGTTTACCAGTTCTATGGAAATTGTGATTGATGTTTGGACAGAAGATCGCGAATCGGGAATAAAAAACAGTGCTGGTCAGGCCATATACACTTTTGTAGCGGTAGATGATACTGGAAGTCCTGTTCCTGTACCCGCAGTTATACCACAAACAGATGAAGAAAAAAAACGTTTTGACGCTGCATTACGCCGAAAACAATTAAGTTTAATTTTAGCCGGGAAAATGAATCCTGCAGATGCAACCGAATTAAAAGCGTTGTTTGCTTAAAATAAAAAAGGGAACTTTTCAGTTCCCTTTTTTATTACATATTACTAATCCAAATTTGCGGATTAAGCGTTACTGTATTTTGATACATCATAAATTTCATGATTGATTTTCCCGATGAATTTGTGTGGATTTTTCCAATAACCTGTTTGGTAGTAACTTTATCGCCTGCAGAAACAGTAACCGTGCTCAAATCATTGTACACCGTAATATAATCCCCGTGTTGAATAAAAACAGCTTTGTTGTTGGCATTGATTACCTGAACACGCAGTACTTCACCACTAAAAACGGCTCTGGCATTCGAACCGGGCTGCGTTGCAATTTCCACTCCACTGTTGGTAATAACCAAATCTGGATAGGCTGGGTGCGCATGTGTTCCATAAGCCGAATACACATATCCTTTTTCTACCGGCCATGGCAAACGCCCACGATTGGCTTTGAAATTATCGGCTAACAACTGACCTTCTGTAGTTAATACAAATTTTGCAGAAGCTCCTGTATCACTTTCTTTACTAATTGTTTTTCCAGATTCTTTTGTTTTTTTGTTTGCTGCTGCAATGGCTTCACGAATCAGGCGCTGAATTTGAGCTTCGATTTTTTTGGATTCAGATTCCATCTTACGAATTTCAGCAATATGCTTTTTCTTGTCTTTTTGAACCGCTTTAGCCAAACGCTCTTGCTCTTGACGATCTTTTTCTAATTCTTTCTTTTCTTGCTCGCTTTCCGCTAAAACTTTTTCTTTTGCTTTTTTCTTAACCTCTAACTTTTGAGAAACAGACAATAATTCACTGGTTTTCACTTTTATCTCATCACCTTGCATTTTCCTAAAACTAGCATATTGTTTCATATACTGCATGCGCTTATAGGCTTGTAGAAAATTTTGTGAAGACAAAACAAACATGATTCGGCTTTGTTCCGAACGACTTTTATACGACTTAACAATCATTTTAGTATAGTCGTCTTTAAGCTCTTTGAGTTCTCTATTTAACTTGTTAATCTCCAATTGTTTCAAATAAATATCATCCGAAAGCAATCGTTTTTGTTTGGCTGTAGTATTAATTAATTTTTCACTCAAACGAATTTTAGCATTCTGTTGTGAAATTTGCCCAAGTATATTTTTCTCCTTCTTTTTTTCAGACTGAAGCAATTGCTGCATTTCCTGAATTTGCTTTTGTATTTGTGCTTTTCGTTCTTCCAACTGACGCTGTTTTTCATCGCTATTTTGAGAAAAAGCAACAACAGAGGAACAAACTAATAATATGGTGAAAATGAATTTCTGCATTTTTTAATTTTTGGCAAATTTAGTCAATAAATATTTGTTCAAAACCTTCAGGCACACTATATGAAAACGACAAATCTTCATTAAATGTTACATTGTTGTAATTAATTTTTATCGTTACCTTATCTTTTTGGGTGGCTTCAATTAAAATTTCGGAAGGGTAAATCCCATTTTCAGTAGCTTTATGAGAAGGATAACTTACTTCTACTGAGCGATTTTCTGAAGGCTGCTCTAATACTTCTTTTTTCAATAAGAAATTAGCTCCCTCGAACATAAAAAGTTTATTAATCCATTTACTGTCTTTGCTTTTCAAAACATGCAAACCACTTTCCACTGAAGTCGTGTACTTACCAATGGTTAAATCGTCTAATGCTTGACCCACCAATAAATTTTGAACTTTTTGATAATTCAAATCGGTACCAAGCCAATTACTTAACACCTTATAATTACCTTCAAAATATTGACCGTTTATTTTTTCATAATAACTTACACCTTCTGGGGTAATAAGTGCTTTGGCCATGGTAATTCCAAAAAATCGAACTATGATTAAAATTTTTTCATCCTTTTTAATACGAACTTCGGCAGTAACATTTTGAGATTGTTTTCCATCTTCGTAATGAGCACTCGCTCTGAAATTAGCCGTTGAAAAATCTTTTTTATTCGCATAATGTCCTGATATAATAGCCGCCAATTCGGTGTTATCAGACGCGCTTTCTTCTGCAACAACAGCGTTTTTACTTTTGCAGGACACTAGAAAAATCAGACTTAAAGCAATCAGGAATCTTTGCATTATTTTTTTTGTTTAATTAACTGTTCGGCTTTTAAAAAATAGAACTCTTTCTTTTTAGTATCTCCCAATCCAAAATAGGCTTCACCCAACTGAATGTTGAAATTTATTTCGAGTTCTTTATCATCTACTACAAAATCTATTCCTGAATTTAAATATACAATAGCGTCGCTGAAATTTTTCAATTGATTGTTGGCCATACCGGCAAAATAATACAAACGGGCATGGGTTGGAAAAAGCTCGATGTATTCTTTAGTTTTTGAAGCTACCGTGTTGAAATTTCCAGCATCTACATAAGCTTGAAGCAATAATTCTAAAACGGTAATATTATCTTTATAGACCACTAAACTCTTTTCAAAATAATGAATAGCGGGATCGATTTTCTTTTTGTTTAGAAAAAAAATACCCACTTCTTTATTTACATCCACATCGCCGCTATCGCTAAAATACTCAGTCGCTTTGTCTAAATCATCAAAAAAAGTATTGGTGTTGTTCACAAAAATTAAAAACTCGTTTAGAATTCGGTGTTTAATTTTTACATCAATATTTCTACTTTTCAAAACTTTAAACATAGCATGAGCCGCCTTGCCTCCATCGCGATTGTTCAGATGAAACTTAAACAGACTTACTTGAGCCCAATCGGAATCCGGAATCTCTTTTTCCAGTTTTTTGGCCACTTCCATGGCTTTTTCTTCCTGATTACTTTGGGAATACAAATAAATTAACTGAATATAATTTTGTTCTTCCTTCGGATTTTTAAGAATGGCTTCTTCCAACTGATCCTTTTGTGGATTTTTATATTTGGTATCGTTTGTGATTTGAAGTTTGTATAATTCAAGTGTTGAACTGATGCCGGTAGTGCGTTCCATCTCTTCAATTAAGAATAGCGCTTTGTCGTACTGCTGTGTGTACATGTATAGCGACACCAAATCGTCTTGAAATTTTTTATCGAACTCAATTAGTTTTTGAACCACCGAAATCGAACTGTTGTAATCTTTGGTTTCGTAATACACATCGTATAATCCGTTCCAATACCAACGTTCTTTTGGATTTAAGTCTGTAGCTTTACGAAAGGCGTTTTCGGCTTCCGCATATCTTTTTAAGGAAAGATTATTTTTACCCAACTCGTTATACAAGGCTGGGTTTTTGGGCTGCATTTGTATGCATTGCTGAATTTCCAATATTGCCAAATCGTAATTTTCGATGGCTTTTTGTTTTAGCGATTCATAAAAATGATTTTCGAAAGCATCATTCTTCAATGCAATACTATCCGGGTTATCTTGTGCTCTCAAATTAGGAGAAACAACAAAAAAACCGAATACACTAGTTAAAAAAAGATACTTTCTTATTTTCATATTATTCTAAAACGGAATAATCACCAATACTAATACTGGTGAAATCGCCATTAAATACTGCGTGATTTCCAATCATAGCATTATCTAATTTTGCATTTTTTAAATGGGCATGCGTTTGCACCAAACTATTTTGAATTTTAACATTCGTTAAATGTGTTGACTTTCCTAATGAAACATTTGGACCAACTATCGAATTGATTAAAACCACATCTTCATCTATAAAACAAGGTGGAATAATAGTTGAGTTTTCAATACGAACTGTATCTGAAACCATTTGTTCAGCATCATTGTGAAGAAAGTGTAACATTCTGCTGTTGGTTTCTACAGTTACATCCTTATTTCCACAATCCATCCATTCATCAACTTTACCCGGAACAAATTTCATCCCTTTTTGTTTCATGTTCTCCAAACCGTCAGTTAATTGGTATTCGCCACCTTTAACAACATTATTGTCTAACAAGTATTGTAATTCCGAACGAAGTGTTTCGCCGCTTTTGAAATAATAAATGCCAATAATCGCTAAATCGGAAACAAACTCTTTTGGTTTTTCAACAAAATCAATAATTTCATTGTTTTCATTCAACTGAACCACTCCAAAAGCACTTGGGTCTTCCACTTGCTTTACCCAAATCACGCTGTCTGCCGTAGTATCTAACGTAAAATCGGCACGAAATAGTGTGTCGGCATACGCCACAACAATTGGCCCACTCATGCTTTCTTTAGCACACATGATAGCATGGGCTGTTCCTAAAGCTTCATTTTGATAATAGATTGTTCCTTTTGATCCCAATTTTTCTGCAATTGCAATCAGATCATTCTCCACTTGCTTTCCGAAACTTTCATGAATAATGAAAGCAATTTCATCTATTTTCTGATTAATAACTCCTGCAATATCTTCCACTAATCGGTGAACTATCGGTTTTCCTGCAATAGGAATTAATGGTTTAGGCACTGTTAATGTGTGAGGACGTAAGCGAGAACCGCGTCCGGCCATAGGAACTATAATTTTCATTTTTTATGTTTTTTTACTTAAATCGCCTAAAACTTAGGCAACAATTATACTTTTCTATTTGTTAAGTTGCCGAATTAAAACTTCGACTGAAAACTTACTTTACTCCTGTACTACCAAATCCTCCTTCGCCTCGAGACGTTTCCGAAAGTTCTATAACTTCACTCCAGTCGGCACGTTCATGTTGTGCAATAACGAGTTGAGCAATACGCTCACCATTTTCGACTACAAAAGGTTCGTTGGATAAATTCACTAAAATCACCCCAATTTCACCACGGTAATCAGCGTCAACCGTTCCTGGTGAATTTAACACCGTAATCCCTTTTTTAAATGCCAAACCGCTTCTAGGTCGAACTTGTGCTTCATATCCAATAGGCAATTCGATGAAAAGACCTGTTTTTACCAAAGCTCTTTCTAAAGGCTTCAATGTAATAGGTTCGGTAATATTGGCGCGTAAATCCATTCCTGCTGAAGCGTGAGTTTCATAACTAGGTAACGGATGTTGCGATTTATTGATGATTTTAATGGTCATTGTGGAAAATTTAATAAAGTCTAAAAATAAAAAATTTACGCGGTTTTTCGCTTAAGAATGCGCAGTAATGTTTCTTTTTCGTTGTAATAAATAAAATAGCCAAAAACAAGAATGGCTGCTATTCCAAAAACATAGCTATTGCGAAACATTTCTACATAAAAAGATAACCCCGCTAATACTGCAGACAAACCTAAATAGCCGAAAATTCTTTTTTTGTCGTACGGAATTGGGTAATATTTATTCCCAAGATAATAGGAAATAAACATCATCGAACCATACGCTGCTAAAGTTGCAACAGCCGACCCCATATAACTAAATTTTGGAATCAATAGAAAATTCAACAGCAAAGTAACTATAGCTCCCACCGCCGAAATGTAGGCTCCTATTTTGGTTTTATCGATTAGTTTATACCAAACCGAAAGGTTCGTGTAGATTCCTAAAAAGAAATTAGCCAATACAATTAATGGCACAACTTTCATGGCATCCCAATACTCTTTGTTAGGTACTAAAAATATTTTAATAACATCTGAAAAAACAACTACACCTAGAAAAATTAAAGACCCGAAAATGACAAAATATTTAGTGATAACCGCATACGTTTGAGGTGCACTTTCATTGCTAGCATGACTGAAGAAAAAAGGTTCAATTCCCAAAGTATAAGCCGTTCGGTATAAAACCATAAACAATCCGATTTTATAACAGGCGCCATAAGCCCCAATTTCAGCTAAATCGACATGGAATCGTTTCAATAGAATTTTGTCGAAATGTTCGTTAATGCCAAAAGCCAAACCAGCCAAAAGCACAGGAAATCCATAATTGAGCATTTGTTTCCAAAGCGCAGCATCGAACTTCCAATTCAATTTGAAATATTCTGGAAGAAACACCATTAGAGTGACAAAACTTGCAATTACATTAGCAACAAACACATAACCTACCTGAAAATCGGATATATAAATTCCTTCAAATACACTTTCTGGATTACCTGAAACTATTTTAGGTAGGAAAATAAGGAAAAACACATTCAAACTCAGATTAATCATGACGTTTGCAATTTTAATAACTGCGTACTTCATGGGGCGTTGTTCTGCCCTAAGCTGACAAAACGGGATCACCACCAAAGCATCTAATGCTAAAATCCAAATAGTATAGGAGATGTATTGCGAATCGATTTCCAGCCAATGCGCGAGTGTGTTTTTAAACAATAATGCAGTCCCTAAAAACCCTAAAGATGTCCAAAATAATGAAATCATGGACGTTTCGGTTACTTTTTTCTTGTTTTCTTCTTTATTGAAAAAACGAAAAAAAGCCGTTTCCATTCCATAAGAAAGCAAAACATTAAAAAACACCATGTATGCAAACACAACGGTAACTTCACCAAATTCACTTTTATTCGGCAAGTATTTTACATACAAGGGATTGAGAAGAAAACTAATCATTCGCGGAAGCACCGTGGCAATTCCGTAAATAAAAGTTTGTTTGAATAGGTTTTTATATAAACTCAAAGTGTTTGTTTTGACTATGCAGAACAAAAATAAACAATCTGTGCTAAATTAATTCAACAGAACCAAGTAATCTTGGTTTTCCCAGCGAAGTGGTTTATTTGATTATCATAAAATCGATTGCTTTATATTTGCGTTAAATTTATAACTCATGAAAATTCGTCTTTTTATTTTACTATCCTTTTTTTGTTATGCTTCATGGAGTCAAAGCAATCTATCTATTAAAAAAACACCTCCCTACCAAAAGCATGGAATCCAAATACAAGATGATTATGCTTGGATGGAAAATATAAAAAATGAGAATTTAAAAAATTGGGTGATTCAACAAAACAATACTATTAACTCTCATCTAGACAGCATAGGCAATCAAAAACAAATTGCTCGAAAAATAAAAGAATACGACTATTTATCTACAAACTCATTACCTGAAAAACGAGGCCGTTATTTTTATAGTGTTTTAAGAAAAGACAACAAAACTCCTGGTTCTCTTTTCTATAGAAAATCGTTAAATGATGATCCAATTTTGGCTGTTAATACCCAAAAAATATATCCTAATGGTGGTGCGGTTATTTATAGTTATAAACCTTCCAAAAACTCAAAATATATAGCAACTAAATTTTTACTTAACGGAAGTGACAACAACGAAGTCCGATTTACAAATATTACATCTGGAAAAACCCAAGATGATTATTTAAAAGATGTAAAATATTCTAATATCGTTTGGAATGGTGATTTGGGTGTTTTTTATAAACGTAATAGAAATGAAAATGTTTTTGCAAAAGATTCAACATTCCAGCTTTTCTATCATCGTATAGGCACTCTACAAGAAGCTGACGACTTGATTTTTGATGCTTCAAAGGAAGGAAATTCGTTTTCATACTTTGTTGAAGAGGAACGTCTTTTTGTTGTTGAAATAAACAATCGCGATGAAAAAATCTATTATTCAGCTAACCTAAAAGAATTTCCCTTACAATTAAAACCAATAGTTATTAAAGATAAAAAAGGATTCAAGCAGTTAGCTTTTAATAACAATAAAATTTATTTTTCTTCCACTGCTTACGATTGGGGAGAAATTAGAGTAATGGACATTAACAATCCTTCTGATGAAAAAGTAATTATTCCTCAAATTTATACTCATCTTTTACTTGATCAATATTTTTTAAAAGATTATATTATATGTAAGTATAAAAATCATGGTAAAATTTATTTAATTGTATATGATTCTGATGGTAAATTTGTTCGAAAAATTGATGTTCCAGAACAAGTTGACTTTAAATTTAAGTTTTATAATTCTGAAACTAAAGACTTATTTGTAACGCTTTTTTCGCGCACATTGCCCCACAGAAATTATACTATTAACATAGAAAAAGGTACAGCAGAACCCTACTTTAATGACTATTTAAAACCAAAACCTACCCTTTTCCCTATAAATTATTTCACAACCAAATCTCTAACGTATAAAAGTCGTGATGGTAAAGATATTCCCATTACCATCATACATAAAAAAAACATAACACTTAATGGTAATAACCCCACTTTGCTAGAAGCCTATGGCGGCTTTGGAGTTGTAAGTGGTATTCATTATGATACTGGATTACTGTATTTTTTGGAACAAGGAGGCGTGTATGCTTTTGCTGATATAAGAGGTGGTGGTGAAAAAGGATTAAAATGGCATAACGATGGTAAAGGAATAAATAAAATAAATTCCTTTAATGATTTTATAGACGCTGCAGAATTCTTAATCAATGAAAAATATACCTGTGCCAACCGATTAGGAATTAGTGGCAGCTCACATGGCGGTTTAGTAGTTGGGGTTGCGCTTACAAAAAGACCTGATTTGTTTAAAGTTGCAATTCCAATTGTTGGTGTATACGATATGGCAAAATTTAATTTATTTACAGTAGGAACACATCATTTAGATGAATTCGGTAACCCCGAAATAAAAGAAGACTTGGAGCGCATACTCAAATATTCGCCATATCACAACATAAACGAAAACACGAACTATCCAACAACCTTAATTATTGCATCAGAAAACGACAACCGTGTAACACCATTTCAGTCGTACAAATTTGCTGCAGCACTTCAAAACAGATTAGCTCAGAAAAACAACATTTATATAAAAACAAACTTAGACTCGGGTCATAATGGAAAAATTAATACCTATAATGAATATATCGAGGAAAGTGCGAGTTTTTATAGCTTTTTACTTTACCACTTGAACAAATAAAAAAAGCCGAACAAATTGTTCGGCTTTTTAATATCGTCTTTAGAAGTATGTTAGTTATTCAATGCTTCCGCACCACCAACGATTTCTAAGATTTCTCCAGTAATAGCAGCCTGACGTGCTTTGTTGTATGTCAACTTCAATTGGTTTCTCAACTCAGTCGCATTATCAGTTGCTTTGTGCATTGCTGTCATACGTGCTCCATGCTCTGCAGCAAATGAATCACGAATAGCTTTGTACAATTGTGTTTTTAATGATTTCGGAATTAAAGTCAGAACAATTTCTTCTTTCGAAGGCTCAAATATATAATCTGAACTTGTTACCGCTTTATTATCCATTGGCGCTAATGGCAAAAATTGTTCAGTAACTACAATTTGTGTTGCCGCATTTTTAAATTGATTGTACACCAATTCGATTTTATCGTATTCACCATCAATAAATAAATGAGTCAACGATTCGGCAATATGTGAAACATTTTCAAATGTTAGATCATCAAAAACATCACTACGATTTGCCACAACGTGATTTACCTTGTGTAATGCATCGTTAGCTTTTTTACCAATAGCAAAAATACCAACATTGTCTTGACCGTATGTTTCGGTAAGATTACGAATTTGTTTCAGCACGTTAGAGTTAAAAGCACCACAAAGACCTCTGTTTGAAGTAATAGCAACAACTAATACTCTTTTCACTTCTCTTTGTTGCGTATACTGACCCGCTACATCACCTTCCAATGATGCGCTTAAGTTCTGGATTAACTCCGTAAGTTTTTCGGCATAAGGGCGCATAGCTGTAATGGCGTCTTGCGCTTTTTTCAGCTTTGCAGCAGAAACCATTTTCATAGCCGATGTAATTTGCATCGTAGATGAAACGGAACTGATTCTATTACGTATTTCCTTTAAGTTTGCCATTTTCTATTCTAGTAATTAGGAATTAGGAGTTAGGAGTTAGTGATTTAGACTAATTACTAACCACTAACACCTATTCCCTTAATTATTAATATTTTGCAGAGATTTCTTTAGCAGCTTTTTCTAAAACATCAGTGATGTTGTCATCAAATTTACCTGCTTTTAAAGCATCTAACGTATCTCTATGTTTCGCGTTAAGGTACTCTAAGAAATCTTTTTCAAATTCTTTTACTTTGTTAACTGGAACATTTCTCAATAAGTTTTTAGTTCCAGCATAGATAATAGCAACCTGATCTTCAACTGTAAACGGAGTGTTTACTGATTGTTTTAAGATCTCTACGTTACGTTTACCTTTTTCGATTACATTCATAGTCGCCGCATCCAAATCCGAACCGAATTTAGCAAACGCTTCTAATTCACGGAATTGAGCTTGGTCTAATTTTAATGTACCCGATACTTTTTTCATCGATTTGATTTGCGCATTACCTCCTACACGAGATACAGAGATACCTACGTTAATCGCCGGACGAACACCAGAGTTGAACAAGTCTGACTCTAAGAAAATCTGTCCGTCTGTAATCGAAATTACGTTAGTTGGGATATAGGCAGAAACGTCACCCGCTTGTGTTTCGATGATTGGTAAGGCAGTTAACGAACCACCACCTTTTACAATTGGACGTAACGATTCTGGTAAATCGTTCATGTTTTTAGCAATACTGTCATCCGCAATTACTTTACAAGCTCTTTCTAATAAACGAGAGTGTAAGTAGAATACGTCTCCTGGGTAAGCCTCACGACCTGGTGGTCTTCTTAATAATAATGAAACCTCACGGTAAGCAACTGCTTGTTTAGATAAATCATCATAAACAATTAAAGCAGGACGACCTGTATCACGGAAATACTCTCCGATAGCTGCACCAGCCATTGGAGCATATACCTGCATTGGAGCAGGATCTGAAGCGTTAGCAGCAACAATTACGGTATAAGCCATTGCTCCTTTTTCTTCTAATGTTTTAGCGATACCAGCTACAGTAGAAGCTTTTTGCCCAACTGCAACATAGATACAAAATACTGGTTTACCAGCATCGTAGAATTCTTTTTGATTTAAGATGGTGTCGATACATACTGTTGTTTTACCAGTTTGACGGTCACCAATTACAAGCTCACGCTGACCACGACCTACAGGAATCATTGCATCTACCGATTTAATACCTGTTTGTAATGGTTCGTTTACCGGCTGACGGAAGATAACTCCCGGAGCTTTTCTTTCTAATGGCATTTCGTAAAGATCACCACCAATTGGTCCTTTACCATCGATAGGGAAACCTAAAGTGTCCACTACACGACCTACCATTTGTTCACCAACTTTTAAAGAAGCGATACGTTGTGTTCTTTTTACAGTTGAACCTTCTTTGATACCTGTAGATGGACCTAATAATACAACCCCTACGTTATCCTCTTCAAGGTTCAATACAATAGCTTCCAACCCGTTTTCGAATTGAACTAACTCACCGTATTGTGCATTAGACAAACCGTAAACACGTGCGATACCGTCACCTACCTGAAGAACTGTTCCCACTTCTTCTAATGTAGCACCTGATTCAAAACCAGATAATTGTTTCTTTAATATTGCTGAAATTTCAGCAGCTTTAATCTCTGCCATTCTGTTTATAATTTAAACACTTTTCAGTGTGGTAAATACTAATTTAAAAGTTCTCTTTTTAATGTTTGCAATTGGTTTGCTATCGATGCGTTGAATTGTTTGTCACCGATTCTCAAAATGAAACCACCAATAATAGATTCGTCAACTATATTTTCAATAGTAATGGTTTTATTTGAAAATTCTTTGATTTTAGCCATTACTTTCGCTTCCAATTCTGTAGTCATTGGAAATGCGGTAGTAACTTTAGCCACTTCAATTCCGCTCATTTCATCGAATAACAAACTATATTGAGAAGCTACCGATGGTAAAATCTCAAATCTTTTGTTAGCCAACAACAATTGGAACAAACCTTTTGTTTCATTTTGTACTGAAGCAAATATTTCAGATAAAGCCGAAATTTTAACGTCACCTTTAACTGTAGGGTTTGTTAAAAATTCGCTTAACTCACGGCTTTCAGCAATAGAAGCAACGATAGATTTCATATCGTTATTTACATTAGCTGCTTTTCCGTTGGAGTTGGCAATATCTAAAATTGCTTTTGCGTATCTAATCGCTGCTCTTGACATATACGATTAATTTAATTTTACGTCGTCTAACATTTTCTCAACCAAAACCGTTTGAGATTCTTTATTAGAAAGTTCTGCTTTAACCAACTTTTCTGCGATTTCCAAAGAAATTCCAGATACCTGAGCTTTTAATTCTGCCATAGCAGCATTTTTTTCGCTCTCAATAGTAGCTTTAGCTTGAGCAATCATTTTTGCTCCTTGAACTTCAGCTTCAGATTTAGCATCGGCGATCATTTTTTCTTTGATTTCACGAGCTTCTTTAATCATGATGTCTCTTTCAGCACGAGCCTCGTCTAACAAACGTTGGTTGTCTGCTTTAAGATTCATCATTTCTCTCTTTGCATTTTCGGCAGAAAGTAAAGCATCTTTAATACCTTCTTCTCTTTCATTAACTGCATCTAGAATAGGTTTCCAAGCAAACTTTTTAAGTAAAAGGATTAACCCTACAAAAAGTAGCGCTTGCCATACAAATAAACCTAGTGAAAACTGTTCTAATAACTTTTCCATTATATAAAATTCTGAATTAGAATACTTAATTTTTTAAAAAACAACAGTTCCAACCAACCGTTACAACTGTTGTTTAAATTCTTTTGATTAAGCTGCGAATAAAGCTGCGAAACCAATACCTTCAATAAGTGCAGCTGCAATAAGCATAGCTGTTTGGATTTTTCCTGAAGCTTCTGGTTGACGAGCAATAGCGTCCATAGCTGAACCACCAATTTTACCAATACCTAAACCAGCTCCGATTACGATTAAACCAGCACCTACAATAGTTGGAATTTGCATAATGTATATATATTTAATTAAACATTCAATTTATTAATGATGATCATCGTGATGATGTTCTTCATTGGCTGCACCAAAATATAGCGCGGATAACATCGTGAAAATATAAGCTTGAAGTGCTGCTACTAAAATTTCTAGTAATGACAACACAAATGCTAGCATAAAAGATAAACTACTACCCAACCAGTTTTTGAAAATAAACATCAACCCAATGATGCTCATTAATACCACGTGACCTGCCACCATATTCGCATACAAACGAATCATAAGTGAAAATGGCTTAATGAAAGTTCCCAATAGCTCGATTGGTGCTAAAATAATTTTCATTGGTACTGGAACACCAGGCATCCAGAAAATATGTCCCCAATAATTTTTATTAGCTGTAAATGTAGTAATTAAATAGGTAAGTATTGCTAAACAAGCAGTTACGGCAATATTTCCAGTAACATTCACCCCTAGTGGTGTTAATCCGAAGATATTTAAAAACCAAACAAAGAAGAAGATGGTTAATAAATAACTCATGTATTTTTTATAGTTTTTACCAATGTTTGGAATGGCAATATCATCACGAATGTACAAAATGATTGGCTCGAAGAAACGACCTGCTCCTGTAGCAATTCCGTTATTTTTACCATATGATTTTGCCAAACGGCTAAACAATAAGAACATAATTAAACCAACCAAAATCATCATGAAAACGTTTTTCGTAATCGAAAAATCTAATGGTTTTTCGTTTGTAGCATGGTGGTGTTCGTCTAAAGTAACTTCCGCTTCTGCATTAGCTACTTTATAGATTTTACCGTGGTGAATTCTATAGAAGTTACCATTGCTTTCTGCAGCGTGCTCACCATGATGAAAAGCGGCTGATGAAAAAACTTGCAACCCATTATCCCATAAAATTATAGGTAATGGAAACCCATAATGGTGTTCAACTCCAGAATCATCCATATAAGATGTAATATGGAAATCATAAGAATCCAATAAGTGATGCCCTATAAATTCTTTTATTTCAGTTTTTAAATCACTTTGTCCTTCAACATGAGCCGGTTTCTCCGCATGAATTACTTCTGCGCTTTCAACTATAGAATCATTAACTGTATTAGCAAATGAAAATAGAGGCAATAGTGCAAATAAAATTGCTGCTATAAAGTGGAGTGGTTTTTTCGAAATCACCATATCTATTGATATCTTAATTATAGGAATTCTTAAATTTGGTGCAAAGGTAACTATTTTATTAATATTGAAAGTGTATTGGAATTATTTTTTAGGCAATTTTGTATTTTGTTTAGCTAAATTATTTTCTTTATTCAATAATCGTATAGTGATTATTGTTTCTATTGCTAAAAATAAAATGAAAATCACAAAAAAATTAATTTTTTCTACTTGATTTTGATTCTCTTTAAGTAAGACTGGTCGTGCTACAAAAAACGAAATTCCCATTTTGATAGACGTAATCAGTAAAAAAGTCATTCCAACATGATCGAGATTTCTTTCTTTTACCGTTAAAACCACCATTAAGATTAGCACTGAAAAACCCGTGAAGACTACATACAGCTTTTCTAAAGAGTAATGATACAAGCTGTAATCGGATTTAAACTCGGATAGAGAAAGTATTCCTATATTAATAAGGTATGCGAATACCGCTATTACAAACAGAAACCCGAGTGCGTTTCTTTTTTCTTTATTCATTTTTATTCATTTCGTTTACTTGACGAAT
The DNA here is from genome assembly GCF_055521455.1 of Flavobacterium sp. IC2-16. Taxonomy (NCBI): domain Bacteria; kingdom Pseudomonadati; phylum Bacteroidota; class Flavobacteriia; order Flavobacteriales; family Flavobacteriaceae; genus Flavobacterium; species Flavobacterium sp. IC2-16. Next base: position 1,226,465 of record NZ_CM145480.1, read on the forward strand.
TACATTGTACAAAGCCAAGAAAACACCAACCAAAGTCAAAACCTTTGCATATACATTACTACTATTTGGATACTTTTCATCCAGCCAACGCCCTAGATAAGCAAATGCAAAAATAATAGCGCCCATTTGTATGGGAATGTTAATCAAGGCAAGCCATTTGTTAGGCTGTTTTTTCTCCGGATTGCTCATCTTCGTTTATGTTTTTTACCATACTACGCATGGTACATGTAGCACTAAAATCAGCTCCAGGTTCTACCGAAAGTTTTCCAACCAGCGTTTCTCCTTTAATGGATGCCTTGCCTCGTATGTTAAGCAAATCGGTTACTTCAATCTTCCCTTGAAATTTTCCTTCAATATCTGCAGCTTTACAGTGCACTTCACCAACAATACTACCCGTTGGTCCTATAACTAACCTGCCTTTGGTCGTTAGGTTGCCAATTAAATCACCATCCAATCGAAAATCAGCTTGCGAAAGTATATTTCCGTTAATTGTAGTGCCTTCTACAATTCGGTTGGTTTTTCCTAGTATGTCGGTATACGATTTTTGGGGTTTGTCGAACATAACTATTGTTTTAGAGTGGCTAAATATTGTTCTAAATTCTTTTTAATTTGAACAATTTTATAATCTTCATTCGAAATCACAAAAGCAGGATTGTTTATTTTATAGGTTTTGAATTCTTTTAAAACAGACAATGTTGATGCTGCTCCTTCATTGCTATCGAAACCGTGAATTACTAAAAAGCTTTCAGTCATGGTATACACATCGTTAGATAATGTAATTTTTTTGCTGTCACGCTCTTTAATATATTTCTGAAGTTTTTCAAGTAACGCTTTAACCTTCGGATCTTTATCGTTTGGATACGGAATTGGATATACAATTTTCCAACTAATCGGTGGAATAGCACCAAAAGCTAATTGTTCTAACTTAGGAAGGTTTTCTTTAACAACACCATCGGCATATTTTCCTTCCTCCAGCGTTGGATAATTGAAAGCAACTGCATTAAGTGCCTTTTTATAAGCTTCCAATCCTTGCAGTCTTCCAATCAAATTAGCGCGTAACATTTCAAGTTTAGGTGCTATTTCATCTGCCGAAAAACGCTCAAGCATAATTTCGGTTTGTGCCAAGGTTTCATGATATTTTCCATCCTCATAGTCTTTATAAAGCAAGCGGAAGGTTTCTTCGGGACTGTTTTGATTTTTAGCAATCTCAGAATCCGGATTGGCCAAAAGTATTGCATAATGGCTGTTCGGATAATTTGAAATGATATCTTCTTTAATTCTTGCTGCTTTTGAGGCGTTAATAATTTCGTAGATTTTATATAAATTGTATTTCGCAGGTAATATAAGACGTTCTTCGGGTTGGCTCACCAACAATTTTTCTAACCTGGACGCTGCCAATTCATACTCTTTGAATTTCTCCTTGTAAATTGTTCCCAATTGAAAATAAGCAAAGTTTCGCTCTCTTGCCAAGCTATCGAGAACTTTAGCATCGGTAGGCAATTGGTTTAAATAATACGCTACATTGTATTCCGGTTTGTCGCTCTTTACAATATCTTCTTTACCAGAAGGCAATGAATCATTTTTGCTGTTTGAATTTTCTTCAGGATTATCCGAATCTCCTTTGCTTTGAGTTGATGCCCAACGCCAATTTTCTTTTAACGGACGCTTACCCCATTTCTTCTGAAATTCTCTTTTACCATAAGCAACTGTGGTAGGATTGTAGAAATAAAAATTGCTTTTAACCTGTTCCATAGCTCCTCTTGGCGGTGTAACTATCGGTTGCTCATCGGCTATTGGTGGCATCATTTTCCCACCACTAATTTCAGGTTTAATATCGGTTCCCGGTTTCATATTTCCGCCACCGTTATCTTGTTGATTTTGTTGTTCTTTTAATCGTTTTGCTTCTTCTTCCGCTTTCTTTTCATCGGCAATTTTCAGTTTATCAATAAACGATTGGTAAAAACTTCTTTTATCCGAATCATTCATTGCAACAACTTTTAAAATACTGTCATTAACCTGTATAATTCCTTCATATTTAATAACATCCGATAAGTTTTCTCGTTTCTTTTTGATAGCGAAATATTCTCTTGATTTATTGTTCAGGCGAATCATCGTACTATCAAAATACTGACCTGCAGTGGCATAACGCGCTTCATCAAAATAAATTTCAGCTAAGTTTCTGTAGTTAGAAGCCATTAAATAATTATCCTGAGAAACAGAACGCAACGATTTGTTATAGTATTTTTTAGCTTGTTTTTTTATATTTTGTTTGTCGTAAAACAATCCCATTTGATGATTAATAACATCCAGGTACGGTCTGTTTTCACGATCTTCCAACAGCTTTTTGAATTTTTCGGTAAATGCTAAAGTATCTCCTTTTTGGTAATCGAACTGAAGAGCTTGTTTCGCATGAGCCCAGACAACGTAGCGTCTAGGGGCTTTACGTTTCATATCGATTACATCTTGAAATGAAGCAAAAGCACTGTCGTTGTACTGTAAAGTTTCGTACAATTGCCCTAATATGAAATGGTATCGCGCTTTTTCTTCGTTGTGTTTGGTTAGTTCACGCGCTTCTTTTAGTAATGCAATTGCAGTATCTTTTACTCCAGTATTAAGGTAGGCTTGGGCTAAAATAGCTTTCGCATCTGCTTCAACCTGTCCTTTTACTTTTTTATCTTTAAGTAGACGCTTTAAATTTTTAATAGCTTGCGCATCGTTTTCAAGTCGAATGTTTGTTTTTTCACGCCATACTTTTGCTTCGTATATTTTATCACTATTGGAATATTTGTATAGAATATAGTTGAAGGCTTCTAAAGCTGGAAGAAAGCGATTGTCGTAATATCGGGCTTTACCTAATAAAAGATGAGCTTCATCCATTTGCGGATTTTTTTCGCTTCCATCAATATACATTGCATGCTTTTGAATGGCTTTGATGGCTTTGGTTTCGGCTCTGTCGAAATTGGCATTTTTCGTTTGTCCCGGTAATACCGCCTCTTCTTTGTCTTGCATGCGCTCGACAGGAAGTATATCCCAAAAATTATCTTTGTAGGAAGCTTTTAAATCTTCGACTCCTTTATCAAAAGCAACTTGTCCGTTATACAGTACATTATATTCTGTAGTTACGGCATGAAAATTTCTATTAATGAATGTGTTTTTTTTGGTCGAACAAGCCACTAATATTGCAACAAATCCAATCGAAAAAATATATTTTAGATTACTATTTTTCAAAGCAAAAACGTTTTTTCTTTTAACTTTTAAAAGTACTGTTTTAGTATATTAACTGGTAAAAATACGTTTCTTTTTTATATATAGGAAAATCTATATTAAAAATTACAATTAAACAGTTTTATTGCTTTTCATTAAAAATCTCGGAATTACTTTTATTACTTTTGTTTGATTAAACTTAAACACTATGTCTGCATTTCATAATTTAACAATAAAAGAGATTACTCGCGAAACACCACATGCTATTTCTGTGGTTTTTGATATTCCGGAACATTTGAGAAAAGACTTTATGTTTACAGCCGGACAGTACATCAATTTAAAATTTATAATGGATGGCCAAGAGCAACGAAGGGCATACTCTATTTGTTCGGCTCCAAATAATGGTGAACTTCGTATTGCTATAAAAGCAGTTAAAAATGGTTTCGTTTCCACTTATGCTAATGAAAAAATGAAAGTGGGCGACCATATGGAAGTAGGAACTCCTGAAGGTCGATTTACCTTCGAACCAAAAGCTGGAAATCAGAAAAATTATGCTGCCTTTGCTGCTGGAAGTGGAATTACGCCGATTATGTCTATTATTCATTCTGTACTAGAAAACGAACCTCAAAGCACTATGGTATTGACCTATGCCAATAAAAGTCCTGAGGAAACTATTTTCTATAACCAATTGCATGATTTACAACTAAAATATGTAGGTCGTTTTTTTGTCCATTTTTCGTTTACCCAAACCAAAACAGACGATTCGCTTTTTGGAAGAATTGACAAATCGATTGTAAACTTTGTACTTAAAAACAAACATGGCGAAAAAGAATTTTCCAAATATTATTTGTGCGGCCCTGAAGAAATGATTTCTACAGTTAATAATGTGCTGAAGGAACAAAATGTAGCTGAAAAAGACATCAAATTTGAGTTGTTTACCGCAACACCAAACGAAACAAAAGTTGAAAACACACTAGGCGGTCACACCAAAATTACTGTTATGGTAGACGATGAAGAATTTGATTTTGAAATGGCTCAAAAACAAACGCTTTTAGAAGCTGCTTTAAAACAAGGTATAGACGCGCCTTATTCCTGTCAAGGGGGCATTTGTAGTAGCTGTATTGCTCGTATTACAAAAGGAACGGCTGAAATGAAAAAGAATTCTATTTTAACTGATAAAGAAATAGCTGACGGTTTAATTTTAACCTGTCAGGCACATCCAACATCGAATGAAATTTATGTAGATTACGATGATGTATAAGTAAAAAATGTGTTTTTTGTAAGAAATCGATTAATTTATGTAGTTAATCGATTTTTTTTGTTTTTAATCGAAATTAAATAACAATTCGTCATCTTTTTGTTGTGTTTTTTTAGATTCGCACAACTTATTTCCAAAAAAACACATTTTTAATCAATTTGTAATCTAAACTATGAAAACTTTACAAAAAGTTTCAATTTGTCTTTTATTGCTTATCGTGAGCCATACCACAAAAGGACAAGTTGGAATTGGAACTACTACCCCAAAAGCTGCCCTAGACATTACAAACAGCACAGCTGGATTACTTATTCCTCGAATTGCTTTAACTGCTACCAATGTTGCCGCACCGGTTATTAACCCTGCAACAAACAACAACAATTTAGTTGTTGGCACCATCGTTTTTAATACCGCTACTACCACTGGTACTTATGGTGTTATTCCGGGTATTTATTATTGGGATGGAACCAACTGGATTTCTCAAGTTCATCGTTATTTTGAGAAAAAATTTACTCAAACAACAGATTTAACGGTAGCAACAACTGCTTCTACCTACACAAACATTCCAGGATTGAATAATAAATCGTTTACTGCTCCTTATAGCGGAGAGTATACTTTTGTATTTACAGGGTATTTAGGTGCAGGTACTGTAGATACGCAATCGGCGAAAATGGGATTTGTAGAAGGGAATTTTAAAATGACAATCAACGGAACTGATTATAGAAAATATTCGCATTCAACCAGTTTTTATAATAGCGCAACAACAACAGACTATTATGAATTATTCAACGAAACGAACATTACCGTTAATATATATCTTACAGCCGGCCAAAACTGCACTATAAATGCCTCATACAATGGCGCTGCCGATGATAATATCTGGGAAACCAATGCGCATGCCGTTGGAAAAACCACAGTTTTAGGTAATTTATGTGAAGTCAATATAACGTTCATTGGGCGATAAATAAAAAGGAGCTTATTCAAGCTCCTTTTTTATTTTATTTGCAATCGTTTCAGGCAAAATAGTGCGCATCGCATCTTGATAACCTTCCAGCTTTTTATTACCATAAACTGACGTTGGCAATAAAGGGTATTTTGTCCTATCTGAAGTAATACAAAAATCGTCTGGCTGATTAAAAGGTTTAAATCCGGCATACGGGTGGGTTGCTCCCCATAATGTTATTACTTTAACACCGAGCATGGCGGCTATATGTGCATTTCCAGAATCCATGGAAAGCATTAGATTTAAATTTGAAATTACTTCAAGTTCTTCATCCAGTTGAAGTTTGCCAGCAATAACTATTACGTTTGGATATTTTTCTGAAAGAGAATTTAAGATACTAATTTCAGCAGCCCCACCTCCGAAAAGCAAAATCTTGGTGTTTGAGTTTGCAGACACTTCCAAAAGTACATTTTCAAGTAAATCTAATGGATAAATTTTACTGTCATACTGTGCAAATGGCGCAATACCTATCCATTTTGTGTGTTTTTCTCCTGTTATAGAAATTGTTTTAGGAGACAACTGTTTCGGAGCAGGAAAAACGGGATTAGTTAAATCGATTGAGATATTTAATCTGGAAAAAGTATCACAATGCCTTTGGAACATTGATTTTAAGGGTTTAAAAACCTTATTTTCTGCGCGCGTTAATGCTTTTTTATCTGCTCTACCTTTATCTGTAGCTGAAACTTGTTTTCCTATACAAAAAAACAAAGTTCGAATTATTTTAGAACGCAACACATTATGCAAATCGGCAACAGCATCCACATCTAGTTTTCGCAAATCATTAAACAAGCGTAGCAAGCCCAAAAAACCTTTGTGCCGTTTTTTTAAATCGACTGCAAAAAAATCAACATTGTGAATGTCTGCAAAAAAAGGCTTAAAAAAGGGACGTGAAACTACTGTGATTTTTACATCTGGGTACTGTAAATACAAAGCTCTCAACACAGGAACTGTCATTGCAACATCACCCATAGCTGAGAGCCTTATAACTACAATATGTTTTGGTTTAGCCACCTAAAAAGATGCTATTTTTTATTTTGATATAAAACTGGATTCAGCTCTTCATCATTATACATTTTCATCTGTTTGTATACTTTCATATACTTATCGCCATTGGCAATGTCGGTTAACAATTCGCTAATTGAAGTAAACATATCGTTTTTTTGATCTAACAATACATTTAATTTCTCCTGACATTTTGCACGATGTTCTGGAGTTGCTTCTGCACGAGTTGCTTCTTCATTCATGTGATAAATTTTCAAAGCTAAAATAGACAAACGGTCTATAGCCCAAGCTGGACTTTCTGTATTGATTTTAGCGTTTGGTTTTACCTGAACTTCTTTATATTTCTGAAGAAAATAACTATCAATAAATTCAACCATATCAGTACGAACTTGATTGGACGCATCAATTTTACGTTTTAAATCTAAAGCCGCTACTGGATCAATATTCGGGTCACGAACAATATCTTCATAATGCCATTGTACAGTGTCTACCCAGTTTTTTGCATACAATAAATATTCTATTGAACCTTTTTCATATGGGTTTTTAACCGGTTGGTATACATCATCTATAATATGGTATTCTTTGATACTTTGTTCAAAAATAGGAAACGCGAATTCAGCAAACATAATTCTTAATTTTATTTACAAATATAGTTTTTATACTTTTATAGTCGGAAAATAAATTCAATTCCTTATGCACATTCATTATATCTCTGAACAAAATAGTATTCTCAATCATTTTTTAACACAACTTCGTGACGTTTCCATTCAGAAAGACAGCATGCGTTTTCGAAAAAACATCGAACGAATTGGCGAAATTATGGCCTATGAGTTGAGTAAAACGTTAGAGTATAAAAACATTTCCGTTCAAACACCTTTAGGTATTAAAAACACTACAACTATTGCAGAGCCTGTGGTGTTGTGTTCTATTCTTCGTGCCGGTTTAGCATTGCATCAGGGATTTATGAATTTCTTTGATGATGCTGAAAATGGATTTGTTTCAGCCTACCGTCACCATTACAATAACGATGATGCTTTTGAAATTTTAGTAGAATATCAAGCAGCTCCATCATTTGAAGGTAAAAACCTCATATTGATTGACCCAATGCTCGCAACGGGACAATCACTTGTGGCAGTATTACACAAATTACATTTAGAACAAAAACCGAAAGAAATCCATATTGCTGTTGTTATAGCAGCACCTGAAGGAATAGAATTTCTTGAAAAAAACCTTCCTTCTAACTGTCATTTATGGGTAGCGGCACTGGATGAAAAACTCAACGAAAAAAACTATATTGTTCCAGGATTGGGTGATGCGGGTGATTTAGCCTACGGAAGTAAGCTATAATTGACCGAAAAAAATCACAAACGAAACTACTGTAAGGGTAATAAGCACTGTTTCTTTAACCCAATTGTTTTCTTGGCTTTCCAAAAAATTAGCCCCAAGCACTGATAATGGGAAAAATGTAAATGCTAAAAAACTATTGTTTTTGGCATCGGATAAAACATAAATCCCAACTCCTAATAAAAAAGTGAAAAGTATTTTCTTATAGGACGATTGCATGTTCAACGGTTTGTTTTGCAGAGCCAGCAATTGCGTTGTGAAAAACAATACTGCAACAGATGAGAAAAAAGCCAATGCTATGTTTTGGAAAATGTTTTCGAAATAGGTAAAATCGAAACTTATACCAATTTGTTTACGAACAAAATCCAACAGACTATCATCGATTAGCAAAACAGCCATCGCAAACAAAACCAATACCGTAAAAAAGGAGATAAACGGAATTATCCAATTGCGATAATCACGTGATACGTGAAAAATAATCGAAATAAAAACTAACAATAAAAATAAGATACTCCAAAAGTGAAATAATGAGGCTACGAAAATCCAGAGTGATGCATCAAAAATTTTTTCTTTTGGTGTAATCATAGACTGCATGGAAACCAATCGGCGTAAAGCCAATAAAAGAAAAAAGTTAGCTAGAATTACATTAACATTAACTAAAACGGTTGGGAAAAGAATCAGGAAAAGCACAAATAACAATGCTGCATAACTATTGTCTCGGCTCAAATTATTCCGTTTGTTGATGAATCGGACCAAAAACATGGAACCAACCAAAACCAATAGCAAAATAATTTTTTCAACGATTCCTAAATAGGTTTTTGTCCAAGAAAGATCGATTGTTTGGTATAAAAAATAGAACACCACCAACAATAAACCTATTAAAAGATAATTAATTGGACGTGTTTTATTAAAAAGACTTGCTATCATGCAGATATTTTATATTTTTGTGACTGTAAAGATAACATTTGTATAAAAAGAGACGAACAAGAGACGGAAGTTTTTATTTCTTTATTGTTTGTTCCCGATAAATTTAAAACGAAACCTATGAAAGCTTTTTTTGAAGGAATTCAGTATTTATTTGAGCATGTGCTTTTCTTACCAATGAATTGGTTTAGAGAAATGGAACTATCAAACTGGTGGACTGCAAACACAGTAAATTGGATTTTTATCTGTATTTGTATGTATGCAACTTGGTATTGGACAAAAGAATTAAAGATGTTCAAAGACAAAGGGCAAGATGAGCAAGATACAACCGCACATTCTTTCTTAAAGTAAAAAATAAAAAATCCCGATTGTGAAATCGGGATTTTCTTTTATCATTTGCTACAAATCGAAACCGATATCTTTTCGGTAGTACATATTTTCGAATTGTAATTTTTCGATGTTTTCGTATGATTTTGCAATAGCTTCTTTAAAATTTTCTCCATAAGAAGTAACCGCAATCACCCGTCCGCCATTAGTTACTACCTCTCCATCTTTAATAGTGGTGCCGGCGTGAAAAGCAAGTGAACCATCTACTTGATTTAGACCCGTAATAATTTTGCCTTTCTCATACGCTTCTGGATAGCCCCGGGAAACCACCATAATAGTTGTAGCGCTTCTCGAATCGATTTCAAATTCTACTTGGTCTAACGTTTGGTTGGCCATTGCCTGAAAAATTTCAACTAAATCCGATTTCAAACGTGGCATTACCACTTCGGTTTCTGGATCACCCATGCGAACGTTATACTCAATTACAAAAGGATCATTACCCACTTTTATCAAACCAATAAATACAAAACCTATATATTCCAGTTTGTCTTTTTGAAATCCGTCGATGGTTGGTTTTACAATTCGGGTTTCAATTTTTTGCATGAATTCATCATTTGCAAATGGAACCGGAGAAACCGCCCCCATGCCTCCTGTATTTAATCCTGTATCGCCCTCACCAATTCTTTTATAATCTTTAGCGGTAGGTAAAATTTTATAGGATTTCCCATCGGTTAAGACAAAACAACTCAACTCAATTCCATCTAAAAATTCTTCAATAACCACTTTAGAAGAAGCGTCTCCAAATTTAGCGTCAACCAACATATTTCTTAACTCTTGCTGAGCTTCGGCCAAATCGTTTAAAATTAAAACACCTTTTCCCGCAGCCAATCCGTCAGCTTTTAAAACATACGGTGCAGTTAACGTTGTTAAAAAAGTACAGCCTTCTTCAACAGTATCTTTAGTAAAACTCTGATAACGAGCGGTTGGAATATTATGACGAACCAAAAATTCTTTTGCAAACTCTTTGCTTCCTTCTAATTGGGCACCTTCTTTTGAAGGCCCAATAACCGGAATGTTCTTTAAATCAATGTCGTTTTTGAAAAAATCGTAAACTCCATTGACCAAAGGATCTTCCGGACCCACCACTACCATATCAACCTTTTCTGTCAGCACAATGTTTTTAACTGTGGCAAAATCGTTAGGGTTGATGTTAATGTTGGTAGCAATCTCGGCAGTTCCAGCATTTCCGGGAGCCACTAATAGTTTTGAGCAATGAGAACTTTGAAGCATTTTCCAGGCAAGTGCGTGTTCTCTTCCGCCTGAACCCAATAGTAAAATTGTCATGTGTTGTGTTGTTTTTTCGTGTGCAAAAATAGTCGGTTTTGAACGGAAAAAAAAGTTTAGACAAATAGTTTATAGGATAAGGTTTTACTATTTTTGAAAAAAATCCAGTTTAGGTGTTTCGACTATTTGATTTTTCACTCAGCGTAAACGGCTTCAATATAAAAGAAGCACAAGCTACTTTTGATAAAATTCTTGCTGTTCCGGAAAATGAATATTCTCATTTTATCGAACAACAAAGGAAATCAATAGTAGAGTATCATTTAGCAAACAACCCTTTTTACCAAAAACTTGTTGGCACTTCGGAATATAAAAACTGGCATGAATTGCCCATACTAACTAAAAAAGATTTACAAAAACCCTTAGCAGAGCGATTGTCTAATGATTATTCTGAAAAAACAGTTTTTGTAAACAAAACTTCAGGTTCAAGTGGTGATCCCTTTGTTTTTGCCAAAGATAAAGATGCACATGCCTTAACCTGGGCTTCAAATATTTATCGTTTTGGTTGGTACGGAATCGACTTTAACAAATCGTATCAAGCACGATTTTATGGCATTCCCCTAGATTTTATTGGCTATCACAAAGAACGATTAAAAGATTTTTTAGGCCATCGGTATCGTTTTCCGATTTTTGATTTATCGGATGCTTTTCTTGAAAAAGTTCTAGTGCATTTTCGTTATAAAAAATTCGACTACATTAATGGGTATACCAGTTCTATTGTTTTGTTTGCCAAGTTTCTTCAAACGAAAAACATAGTTTTGAAAACCATCTGCCCTTCGTTAAAAGTATGTATGGTAACCTCTGAAATGCTTTTTGACGAAGATAAAAAACTGTTGGAAACCCAATTCGGAATTCCAATTGTAAACGAATATGGCGCTTCAGAATTAGACTTAATCGCTTTTCAAAACACTAATGGCGATTGGCAAGTTAATTCGGAAACACTATTTGTTGAAATTTTAGATGAAAACAACCTTCCTGTCCCACATGGAAAAGAAGGTCGAGTTGTAATTACATCTTTATTTAACAAAGCACATCCCTTTATTCGTTACGACATAGGCGACATTGGTATTTTAGACGAAAAGAGTACAGATAAAAAACCCATCCTAAAAAAACTCATTGGGCGGACAAACGATATTGCACTATTACCAAGTGGAAAAAAAGCACCTGGTCTTACTTTTTATTATGTGACTAAATCGATTATTGAAGATGATGGTAATGTGAAAGAATTCATCGTACGACAAACCAAGCTAGATACTTTCGAAATTGATTATGTTGCCTCTTCAGAATTGACACCAAATCAAAAAGAGGAAATCCAAAAAGCTATCGACACCTATTTAGAACCTGGTTTGCAATTTTCATATCATCGAAAAGAAATTTTGGAACGAACCCTGCGCGGAAAACTAAAACAGTTTCAATCGGATTTAGATGTCTTAATATAAGTTGATTTAACAACGAGATGGTGAAACAAAAAAACAAACAAATATAAACTTGCCATGACCACATTTGCTTTATGGAAATTTCTATAAATATTAAAATTGTGTTTGATAAGTTTTATTTTGTCTGAAGAAACTGAGTTTTCACGAATTCGATAATAAGCCAGACTTTCTTCAATTGCAATTATCTGTTTCGATTTCTTAAGTAAAGTGAGCCATAAAATCCAGTCTTGTCTTTTTTTTGTAGTTGAAATAGGGGCTTTCCCGAAATATTGAACCGAATAAATCCCTGTTAAATTCCCAATCCAATTGCAAAAAAACAACATTTTATAGGTGATTATTTTAGGAGATGTAACCGTTTTATAAAGCAGCTTCCCGTTTTCATCAATTCGTTCGTAAAAAGAAAATGTTAAAGGGAGATTGTTTTTACTCATAAACTCCAACTGCTTTTCTAATTTTTCTGGTTTCCACAAATCGTCAGAATCTAGAAAAGCAATGTAATCACCGTTTGCATTTGCCACTGCCGTATTACGAGCTACTCCAGCACCAGAATTTTTGGGTAGCCTAAAAAATTTAATTTTAGAATCCTGCTCAGCTAGTCCATTAACAATTTGTTCGGTTTCATCTGTAGAACAATCATCAACAATTAACATTTCCCAATTGGAATGCGTTTGTGCTTGAACTGAAGCAATGGTTTCTGCAATATATTTAGCAGAATTAAATGTAGGTGTAATAATGGAAACCAAATCATTCATTAGTACGCTTTTTCCTCACCTTTAACCGCGTTATAAATAGTCATGAATATTATTTTAACATCTAATAACAATGACCAATTTTCAAGATAAAAGATATCGTATTTAACACGATTGATAATGTCTTGATCTGTTTCCACTTCCCCTCTGTATCCGTTCGTTTGTGCTAAACCAGTAATACCCGGTTTTACAAAATGCCTAACCATAAACTTATCTACGCGTTTGGCATACATTTCGGTATGGCTGACCATGTGTGGCCGAGGGCCAACAACAGACATATCCCCTAATAATACATTGAAAAACTGTGGCAGCTCATCAATACTTGTTTTTCTGATAAAACGACCTATAGTAGTAATTCTTGGATCATTTTTTGAAACCTGCTCCAAATCCGCAATTGCATTTGGACGCATCGAACGGAATTTATAACAATCGAATTCATGATAGTTTAACCCATTTCGTCGTTGTTTAAAGAAAACCGGTCCTTTAGATTCTCTTTTAATCAAAAAAGCCAAAATCGGGGTTAACCACGAAAGAATACCTATAATTACAATCAAGGAAAAGACAATATCAAAAGTTCTTTTAATAGCAGTATTTACGGTTTTATCAAGAGGTATGTCTCTTAATGAAGCTACTGGTATATATCCGTAATAATCAAATTTCATGTTTCTAGAAAGCACTTCTTGTTCATCTGGTAAAAATTTAAGTACTTTCAAATTGTTATCGGTGAAGTCAATAAATTGATTTACTTCTTCATTATTCATGCCCGAAAGTGAGCAATATATCTCATCAATTTTATTATCGATAACAAAAGAAAAACAACGATCAACTTGATTTTGTCTAATCCCATCCATATCGAATTTAGCAATAAGGTTGTAGCCGTAATCGGGGTTGTCGTTGAAAAAAGCCTCTAATTCTTCTACATTTTTACCCGAACCAACAATAATAACCCGTCTAAAATTTCCTCCAAATACAGCTCTGAATTTTTTAAGGAAATAAAAAACGAATAGTTTGGTAATCGAGATAAGTACTACCGCTACGGATACAAATTTTAAGATTTGGTAAGGCTCTGAGAATTTTAAAAAATAGCCGAAAAAGGCGAAATTTAAGATCGTGAATAACACATATTGATTGAAGATTTTACCAATGATTTCGAATGCTTTCGTAAATCGATACACTTCGTAAAACCCAACGTTCCATGCAATTACCACCCATGAAAAAGAAGCAAACAAGTGAAAATAGCCCATTTGCTGCGAATTTGAAAGCAATACCGAGGCTAGAACATTGATTATTATCAAGTCCAATAAATAAGAAAAAGGCCTAATATAGCCGGAATATCTCCCCGTATGCTTTCTCACTTTAGAAAATAAATTTTGAAAAGTCTTTATGTTCTTCTTTTGACAGCTCTTCAGGAGATAACGATTTAAAATACTCGTATGTGATTTTCATTCCTTCAGCTCTGCTCACTTTAGCTTCCCAGCCTAAAATTTCTTTGGCCCGTGTTGTATCCGGCTGACGTTGCATTGGATCGTTTACCGGCAAAGGATGATATACTACTTTCTGATTGGTTCCGGTTAATTTAATAATTTCTTCGGCGAAGTCTTTGATCGTAATTTCATCAGGATTACCAATGTTTACTGGAAGATGGTAATCGGAATGCAATAACCTGAAAATACCCTCAACCTGGTCATCCACATAGCAAAATGATCGTGTTTGTGAGCCATCTCCAAAAATAGTTAAATCTTCACCGCGCAAAGCTTGCCCAATGAAAGCAGGAATAACTCGTCCATCGTTGAGTCGCATTCTTGGTCCATACGTATTGAAGATACGAACAATACGAGTTTCAAGTCCGTGGAACGTATGATACGCCATAGTTATAGCTTCCTGGTAGCGTTTCGCTTCATCATATACCCCACGAGGTCCAATGGTATTAACGTTGCCGTAATAATCTTCTGTTTGAGGGTGTACTAATGGATCTCCATACACTTCAGACGTAGAGGCAATCAATATTCTTGCTTTTTTAACTCTTGCTAATCCTAAAAGGTTATGAGTTCCCATAGCTCCGACTTTAAGCGTTTGAATGGGAATTTTTAAATAATCAATAGGGCTTGCAGGAGAAGCAAAATGAAGAATATAATCTAGTTTACCCGGGACATGTACAAATTTTGTTATGTCGTGATGGTAAAATTCGAAGTGTTCTAGTTTAAATAAATGCTCAATATTTTTTAAATCTCCGGTTATCATATTATCCATTCCGATAACGTGATATCCTTCTTTTATAAACCGATCGCACAAATGCGAGCCCAGGAATCCTGCGGCTCCGGTAATTAAAATTCTTTTCATATTCCTTTAATTTCTAACTATTTCCTTTTCTGATATTCTGCTTACTGAATTAAAAATACAATAAAGCACAATAAAGAAAAGAACGCCTCTCTGTCTACAGAAAAAGGATTCTGTCAAAAATAGGATTATCATTGTTACCGAAAAAGCAATATGTAAAAAATCTTTGTTTTTCCATGCATTTTTAAAATTCATGAACAACATTAGACAAACAATCAAAAAACCAAACACACCCAGCTCTGAAAAAGTTTGAATATATTGATTGTGAAAATTAAACTCCCCATAGCTCGTGTAAAGCCCATACTGTTTTGTCTTTTCACGGATTTTATCTTGAGAGGCTTCTAACCCAAAACCAGTAAAAAAAATGTTGTTTTCGAATAACATTTCTTTAAAAATCCTGAATTGATAAATTCGTAAAGCGGCTCCAGGAAAAAATTGATTTGCTTGAAAAGTATCATTGCTCCAAGCCTGCCTCCAACTTATATTATAAACTTTTGCCGTATCATCGCCTATATTTTTGTTCAAGGTGTTATCTACAAAAGCGGTTTCGTACTCCAATAGAAATCGCTCTTTTACTTCTTTTACATAGGTAAACGACCCCACTAAAAACAATACAATAATAGCAATAGTGGTATACCTGACACTTTTAGGAACTTTCGAAAAAAAAGTGTAATAAAAAAGGATAAGTATAAAATCTATCGTAATGATGCTTTTTGAAGAAAGCAAAAAAACCAATCCTATCAATATAACAAGACTAATTTTGTCAATCACTTTTTTCGCATCGAGTGAAATAAAATAGAAGATAGCTAATGATACAAAAACTGAAACATAAATTGCATTCAGATCTTCGGTAACCAATTCATGATAGAAAAAAACTAATATGTTGCCCGATTCTAAATATCTAAAAACTGCTTTTATCAAATAAAAGAATGCATAAAGCACCATGCTAAAACTATACATTCTGAAAATTAAAGCTTTATTTAATTTTTCCAGATCCGAAACAAATAAAAAGGCTATTGGAATAAATAAAAAAGCAATTTCCTTTTGCAAACCACTAGTTGTAAGCCCACTATCTCTGGTCCAGAAAAGTGATGCAAGCATTATTATATAGAGGATAACCGGTAAGAATAAACTTCTATTTGGGTGAAATTTAATTTTAGAAGAAAAAAAACAAACAACAACAAAAACAATAGTAGCAATACTACTGTAAGCATATCTCAAAGGAATGGTAACTAGAATAAGTGTTAAAAGGAATGCTAATAAAACTCCTTTTTCATTTAATGCTTTAATCTTTAGAAAGGCTTTGTTGAAATAATTGTAGGTATTCTCCATTTATTTTATCCCAATTGAACTCCTTGGCTATCGCTTCAAAGTTGTTTTGAATGAGCTGCAAGTTATCACTTTTTTTGACTTCAAGAAGTAATTTTTTTACTTCATCACTATTTGCAAAATAATATGCGTTTTCTTTTAGTATAGCTTTGTTAAAATCGTTGTTGTGAGCAATAATAAATGCTTTTGATGCCATGGCTTCTAACAAAGATGGATTTGTCCCGCCAACAGAATGGCCGTGGAAATATAAATTGGAATAATATCTAAGATTGTTTAAATGCTCAAGATTATAAACAGCTCCTATGAATTTTATGTTTTGATTGGCGTTATACTTCTCTTTTAAATAAACCCCGAATTTAGTATTGTGGTTTCCAATTACAAGCATCGTGTTGTTGTCCTGACTTTTAACCACACCATCCAAAATAGTTTCAATATTATTTTCGGGCTCCAAACGCGCCAAGATCATATTGAAATTATACTTTTCAACGCCGTATTCTTCAATAAATTTTTCATTGGGTTGACTGAAAACATGAGCACCGTAAGCAATGTATGTCGAGGCTTTTTTGTATTTTTCTAAAAGATATTTTTGAATTCCTAAAGAATCTGCTACTAAAAAATCGCTATTATCCACGGCTAATTTTTCAGCAAATTTTAAAACCTTCTGAACTGGTTTTGAATATTTAGTTCTTTTCCATTCTAAACCATCCATGTTGGTTATTATTAATGCTTTTTTAGGCATTAAAAAGCTCCATATCGAACTACTGGTATAACCTAACTGTAATATTATGTCGAAGTTTCTTTTTCGAGAATCTAAAATACAATTCAAATCATAGATAAATTGTCCGGCGGTTCCTATTTTAAATTCTGGGTCGTATTGGTGTAAAATTTTAACCCCTTTAAATTCTTTTTCCTGATAGGGATGATTATGGGAATTATAAACATAAACCTCATGGCCTTTTTGGGCTAAATACACCGAAAAAAACTCGGCAAACTGTTCAAATCCACCGTAATGATTTGGAACGCCTCTTGTTCCTATAATTCCTATTCTCATTCTATCTGTTAAAAAGCAAAAATAATCTCTTTTAACTATTTATCCTTACTTTTTTATTACATTCTGGATTATTTTAGCAGACTTTTCCCAAGAATACCTATTCTTCATTTCCTTGATTATACTTTTACTTATTTCAGTTTCAATTGCCTTCGATAATTTATCATTTATATCTTGTAATGAATTTGGATCAAATAAGTATTCCTTGATGAAGTCGAAATCCTTCATTGCTGTTGTATTTGAACAAATTGTAGGTATGCCACAAGCAATAGATTCTAAAGGGGGAATTCCAAATCCTTCAGCAAAAGATGGGTAAACTGAAACTTTTGCTCCTCTTATTATTAATAATAAGTCAGTCTCATTTACTTTTTCAATATAAATTATTTTTTCTTTTACTTTATTTTCTAACGCTGAATAAAAATCTTCAAATTCATCATCAATAATGTCTAAGTTTCCAACAAAAACCAATTGATAATCTTCAAAATATTTATACTCAACAAATACTTTTAATAAATTTAAATGATTTTTACGAGGTTCTCTTCTACTTACAAACAAAAAATATTTTTCTAAATTAAACTTAGTTAAAACCTGTTTCTCTACATCCTCTTTATTGAATGATTCAAAATATTTTTCAGCTACAGCATTAGGTGTAATATAAACATTATTTATTATAAAGTGTTTCTTGATTTTTTCTTGTGAGTATTTTGAAACTGTAAGGTTTATATCGGCTATCCAAGAACTAATTAGAAAAAGTATTTTATTCTTAATTCTATAAGAAAGTGGAAAATATTTGGGGTAGTCTATAAACAACACATCGTGAATTGTCACCAAGTATTTACATAATTTAATTGGCGGAACAATGTATTGAAAATGGGCAAAATCTATGCTGTTTTTTTTAATCAAAGATGGATATTCATATAGTAATCTAATTATTTTACTTTTTGAATGTAGCGTTAAATAATGAATATTAGATTGTGTGCCAAACACTTTTTTAAGATTATCTATATCTGAGGCTACTAAATAAAAGTCAATACTTATATCTTTTATTAATTCGGAATATAGCCCTTTCAGATAAGTAGTTGTCCCCTGAGGCTTACCATCAAAAACATGACAATCTACTAATAGCTTTATGTTTTTTGAAGTATTATTTTTCAACTAGTTCTTTAGATTGATTAGCAATTATTTCTTTTAGTGCAATTAAAAAACCAATGATTATTGATTTATTATCTAACTTTAAATATAAGCCCATAAAAACCCAATTTGACACTATTAAAAAAACACTTGTCCCAATTAAAAGGTAATTGATGTTTTGTATGGTATTGTTTTCTGATTTTTTTTGATTAAACAATAAATAAATAAATAAAAACAGAAAAAAAACACCTAATAAACCAGACTTTAAAAAGACGGTCATAAATCCATTATGTAATATAGGTATATATTGAACTTCCGACCCGTCATTTGTTAGTACTTTTCTGCCTAAGTTTATGTTTGACCCTAGTCCTTTTCCAAAAAGTATAGAGGATACCCCATCACTTGAAACTTGTTTAACAGTAATTATATTTTCAAAAGATCGGTAGTTGTCATTAAAATCTTTCCAATCATCTTTATTTATCTTTGTCTTAAATGCCTCTTCTGGAGCTATTTTAACCTTATATAAAAAAGCATCTAATCCTTCTCCTTGTCTCTTAGGGTTATAATAGACTATGGAAAAATAAGAAATTGTAACCAAACTAAAAATTGTAAACATTATTGTAACCGATTTTTTAGTAAGTTTAAAATATCCCTTCATCGCTAAAAACAAAATTACAAATTGAATCATATTTGTTCTGGCGGCATAGAGGATACTTGACAATATTATAATCCCTATAATATATTTTGACTTTAAATTAGGAATCGAAATGTTTAATTCATTTTTAAACAACAACATTATGATTACATAAATTTCGTAATCACTAAAATAACCCCCACTTGCCCTAAGTAAATTTAAATCTAAAGTTTTAAACTTAATAAAGGCTACAAATACAATTACAATGTGAATTACTGCAATAAACAAACCAACATAAACAAAATCATTTAAACTGAATTTTTTATTCTGTTTTAATATTTGATAACCTAGCAACATCCCCAGAATGGGCTTAATCATGTAGGTTATGTCTTTAATGAAGTCAAATGTTTTAGGATTATGAAAAAGTGTTGCAATTAATCCAATTATGAATATTACAAGAAAAACCAGAACATATTTAAAAATAACAGTTGAATAACTTTTATTTATTGTAAACAAAAAAGTAGACGTCCAGACTACAAAAGTTAATTCATAATTTGGAAATAATGAAACCAAAATGCAAATAAAAAACAAAACTTTATTTATAAAACTCCTGTTGATTTTCATTTACTAAGTTTTTGGATAGAATCTGGTAAAATTTTTAATGGTAAGTTAGATTTTGTAAACTTATAGTACAAAATTATAAACAGCAACTCTGATATTATCAATGAAAAAACTACTGCCTCCAATTTAAATGTTTTTACCAAAAACAGTATTAACAAAACATTTACTATAGTAACAAAGATAGTTGTTTTAAAGTACTTTGAATGTTTTTCCTTAATAAACATTAATTGCTCTAATGGTAATGACAAGGTCATTAAAAACGAGATTATTAAAGAAATTTTAAATAATCCACTTAATTTATTTATGGCAGATTCCGATAATTTAAAGAACTGCAAAACATGATCAGAGAAAAGAAAAATCGATAATAAAAAAACAGTAATCAATCCAATACACAATACGGTATATTTTCTCCAAAACAAAATACCGTCTTCACTAGAAAGTTTAAACTTTAAGCAGACACTAGGGAAATAAAACTTTAAATAAACTTGAATAAATGTTCTGCATAAACTGATTATTTGTTCAATTATTTTATACTGTCCTGCAACTGTAAATCCTAAAAAAAAACTGGTTAATGCAAGTGGTGAAAGTTGTCGTACCGACAAAAACAGTTGCGAAACACAAAAGGAGAAATCATTTAGGAGTATTTCTTTGACAATTGAATATTTAGGTAAAAACAAATTAAAGTGATATTTGTTTCTAATTATTAATAAGCCTAATAAATTAAAAAATAATGAACTGCATCCTAAATATAAATTTACAAAAACATAATCATTTGATTCTTTTATAAAAAGAAAAACCAACACTACATATGTGGTTTTTGAGCAAATATTTAAAAAGCTAAGCAATTTAAAATTTTCTACCCCTTGCAAAAACCAAAAAGGATTAAAAACCTGAGCAAAAACAATTGTTAAGCTTAGTAAAAATAATTCTTTTTCTACTTTAAAAAATGTTGAAAAAGAAAGAAGAATTAGAAATAAAAGTAATGTAAAGAAAAACAGAATTATCTTGGTGAAAATTGCAGTATTTAATAATCTATTTAGTTTTGTTGGTAAACTTCTGTTTTCAGAAACAGTTTTTGTTCCTTTTACGTCAAACGCATAATCAACAATTAAAATCAAGAACAATGATAAGGCAAATCCAAGCCCTACTTTTCCAAATCCAGATTCTCCACAAACAAAAACAATTTTAGGTGCTACTAATAATGGACTTAATAGATTAAAAACTTGTCCAAAACCATAAATAAAAAAATTTGTTTTTTTTTTATCTAAAAAAAAAGATGTGAGTTTGGTTTTAATCATAGTAATTTAAATCCAAAAATGAATTAACACTGGCTTTGGTGTTTGTTCATAAATCCCTTTTACATAATAATTATATTCTGGAACAAAACTTTTGATTAAATCAATTATTTCTTTTGGATTATTTTGAGTATGATACGTTGTAATTGCAATTTTAGGCTTGTTTTTTTTAATTGTTTGCTCAGCCCCTTTTAACATTTCTATTTCAAAACCTTCTATATCTGCTTTCAAATATGTAATTGGTTGGTTTTCGCTTAACAAAGTATCTATTTTATTAATCACTATTTCTTGAGTAGAGGTAGTGCTTTCATTAGAAATCATTCCATCTAATGAGTTTTCATCAAAATTAATTTTACCATCAGTATTACCAACAGCAACATTAAAGATGGTTGTTTTTTCTTTATAATCTAAAAATGTTTTTTCTAAGCAATCACAAAACAATTTACTCGGTTCTATCAAGTATACATGATTGCACTTATCTATTACCGAGATTGGCAGCAAACCCTCTGCTGTTCCAACATCTAAAATAATTTCACCATTTTCAATTTCTGTATGCTCTTTTTGATAATAATGCCAATCCTCCTTATCAAATGTTTCTGCAACTACTTGATTTAATCTTGAAATTGAGAATTTTGATGGCCAAAATAGTGTTTTATTAATATTTCGAAAAGTAATTTCAAAATCTTCTTTTTGGCTTATTTTCAGGATAAACTTACTGGCTATAGCCGCTACCTTTGGTTTAAACAAAAACGTTATTAATTCAGAAAAGCTAACATTGTTTTTATTAATAAAAATCCAAAAAAACAATATTTTTATTCTACGCATAAATAATGTTTTTATCAAATAAGAATGCTATTCTTTGTAAAACAAGAATAGCATTCTAAAATTTAAGATGTAAAATTATCTTATTAATTTTTCAATTTCAGGTTGTAATACAGTTTCATGTGGATATAATGATGGATATTGTCTTTCACCATTTACTATTTTGGCAACTATTTTACCTGTCACATGATCAAACGTACATTTAGAATCATCTGCTCTGAAAAAAGATACTATTTCAGGGCAGCCAATTTTTTTAGTTTTGCCTTTGTATTCCATCATTACACTATTTAGTATAATATCTTTTTGTTTTTTGTTAATTCCGAAATCTAATCTTAATTGTGTCGGTATAACATCTTCTGGCAAAGTAAACAACACTTTTTGAGGATATTGAGAGCCTTTAACTCCAATCCAAATAGGTTGAATTTTTGTAAAATCTGTTGATCCGTCTTCTGTATAAAAAAGACTAAAATCATCATTTTCTGCTACAGTAACATCAAGTGTTACCTTAAATGTGTTATCTATTATTTCTGGCTTTACAATTTCTAAATCATCAGCAGATTTTTCATTTTTACATGAAATAAAAACACTTCCGATGATAGCCAAAACTAAAATCAACTTAAGTTTCATATTTTTATTATTTTTTTAGCAAATTTATATTATTTTTTTTTTTGTTTAAATTTATTTTCTCTTAAAATCGCCTCTAGAAAAATATTTCTCCACAAAACAATACATTAATATGAAGAAATAACGGCTACCCATTTCTTTAATCTTGAGTTTAGATACACCATATTTTCTATTGGTCCATGAATTAGGGACTACTGCAAAAGAATAGCCCCTTATAATTGCCTTTAATGGTAATTCGATTGTTAAATTAAAATGAGGTGATAATATTGGTTTTACACCATCAATAACCTCGCTTTTATACAGCTTAAATGCATTGGTGGTATCATTGTATTTTATTCGCATTACCATTCTGATGATAAAATTGGCAATACGGTTGATTATCTTTTTTACAAAAGGATAGTCTATTACTTTTCCGCCTTTTATAAAACGGCTCCCAAACACACAATCATAATTCCCTTCTACCATTGTGGTATAATAGCGTATCAAATCGTATGGAGAATCGGATAAATCGGCCATCATGACCGCAACACAATCTCCTGAAAAACGCTCTAAACCATAGCGTACCGCATATCCAAACCCATTAGGCCCTTCATTCGTTTCATATTTAAGAGATGGATATTTCAAAGCCAACCCTTCTAATACTTTTAAGGTATTGTCTTTTGAGTTATCATTTACTACAAAAATTTCATGGTCAATGTTCACTTTCGAAAAAGCTTCTTCTATTTGATCAATGGTTTCCGAAATAGACTCTTCTTCGTTATAAGCAGGAATTACTATACTCAGTTTCATGATTAATTATTTCTCTTCGACATATTCTCGTATATCTGAGTTAAAATGTCATTGATGTTGTATTTCCAATTCCAATCTGGATAATGTGCTTTAAATTTAGAAACATCACTAACCCACCAAATGTGGTCTCCAATTCTATTGGTTTCAGAATATTCGTAATTCATGGGCTTACCCGTAATGGCTTCACACATCTCTATTGCTTCAGCCATTGAACAGTTGGAATGTCTACCTCCTCCTGCATTATAAACCTCACCTTGACGTGGATTCTGATAAAAATGCCAAAACATATTAACTAAATCCCAACTGTGAATGTTATCTCTTACTTGTTTGCCTTTATAACCAAAAACCGTATACTTATCTCCCGTTATAGCACATTTCATTAGGTAAGATAAAAAGCCATGCAATTGTGTACCAGAATGGTTTGGCCCTGTAAGACATCCTCCTCTAAAAACACCTGTATTCATGCCAAAATACTTACCATATTCTTGAACCAAAACATCGGCAGCAACTTTAGAGGCGCCAAACAAAGAATGCTTCGTGTGATCGATACTCATGTTTTCATCGATACCTTCTTTAAAATAAGGATGTAATGAATCTATTTCCCAGCGTTTTTCTAACTCAACTAACGGAAGGTAATTTGGTGTATCGCCATAAACTTTATTGGTAGATGTAAAGATAAATACTGCTTTTTCACAATACTGTCTAGTTGCTTCCAATAAATTCAAAGTTCCATTGGCATTTACTGTAAAATCCGTTATTGGTTCTCTAGCTGCCCAATCATGACTTGGCTGTGCAGCGGTATGAACTACTAATTTTATAGCATCTCTATATTTGGAAAAAATCGCCTCTAATTCGGATATATTACGAATATCTGCAGCATGATGTTCAAAATTCGGGATAGTATCAATTAAACGCTTTGTGTTCCATTCTGTAGAAGCGTCCTCACCAAAAAAACGAGCGCGCATGTTGTTGTCAATACCAACAACTTTGTCAAATTTTTCGGCAAAAAAAGCTACAGATTCACTTCCAATTAATCCAGAAGAGCCAGTTACTATGCAAATATTCATTATTGTGTTATTTTATATTCAGTTACTTTCATTTTTCCTTTAAACATTTTTTTATCCAATAATCTAAAGTTGTAAAACTTTATTTTTTGAAGAGAATCTGAATCCTTGTTTTTCATAAAAACTTCAAATTCATCTGTATTTCCAATAAAAGCAGATGAAAAAATTCCAGATTCTAATAACTTTTTTGAGGTTTTGTATTCAACATTCCTCCCTTTATCAATTTGAATTTGAAGCTTGATTTCAGGGCTATTCTTCAAAACAGAATAATATTTTCCAAATATATTATTATATAATTCAATTTCATAATATTTACCTTTTTCAGGAATTAATGGAGAATCAAGGAACATGGCGTATTCCTTTATTTTTTCAAATCTTATTCTTTTAAAATTTATCTTCTTTTTTAATAAAAGGATTTTTTTGTTGTTTATTAATCCTTTATCAACAATCTCATAATTCAATTTCAAAGCTAAATTTAATTTAGACTCATCAAACAATGGGTATCTTTGGTCTATTGCTTCAAACTCATAAATCACAAATTGAGGGGCATTTGCTGAATTATAATGATTAAAGTTTAGGTTTTCTAATTCTCTAGTGTAAACCGTATAACTTTGTATAACCGGTCTTGGCTTGTAGTTTAATTTGTTCTCCAATAACATCTGAATATTCCAAGGATATACATCAACTGTTTGATTTCCAATTTTACTTAGAAATGAATCTGGTAGTTTTAAATAATTTTCTTCAAGGTGTATTCCAGAAGTAGAATTAAAATTTTTAAACGCTAAAAAATATTCTTTTTTAGACAATTTTTCGTTAAAAAGAATTGTTTTTGGTTGATTACTGTTTAAAAAATAAAAAACAGTAATAATGTTTAAAACAACCAAACTACTGATAAAATAATTCTTTAATGAAGTGTGAAAATCTGAAAAAACTAAAACAAATAATGAAAAATAAAGGAAGAACTCCATAATATGATTCACATCCGCCCTAACAAAAGCTTGTTTATACATTAAATAAAAGCTCAAGACTGAAATACCAAGTATAAATAATTTCTCAAGGTTATTTAAATTTTTATTTAAATAAAGACTCGTCAAAATTGCTGTAAATGATATCAATGATATCAATTTTACATATTGTATACTGTTTTCTATTTGGTTGTCTAAATACATAATTTCATTATACCCTGAAATAATTTCTAGTGCAGAAGATATATATTTAATTATGGAAACATTTAATAATTTGGTAAGAAAAGCTATAAGAACAAAAGGAATAATAATTAAAAATAAAAACCTTTTTTTAGATATTTTTTTATTAATTCCTTTGTAAATTATAATAGTATATAATAATGGTAATGCAATTAATCCAGTATTAAGTTTAATGAAAAACATTGACACGGAAATAAGAATTAAAAAAACATAACTTGCATTTGAATTACTTTCTATGTTTTCTCTTAACCAAAACATAAAAAATAGTAACAAAATGAATGAATTTGCAATTCCTGTCCAAATTGGAAAAATTAAACTAACAAAAATGATTAAAAATATTGTTAGAATTATGTTTTTAGATTTTTTGAGTGATAAATGAAAAACTAAAAACCAATTGATGAACATGAATATATCAAAAATCAGGAATAAAAATTTGTTTTCTCCCCAACCAACTCTAGTACAAAGTTGACCTAATGGCCCATAAGTAAAAACAATATCATCTCCCCAAGTTAAGCCTTTAATTTTTATATAGTTTAATGTTACTGTCCAAGATGGATCTAGAGATGTCCAAGCATATTCCGATGCTTGTATTGGAAAAATGTTTAATTCAAAATAATTTGGAAAAAGTAAATAGGCACAAAAAAAAGAAATAAATAGGCTTAGATATTTCAAGTTTTGTTTTGAAAATATTTTTGTGCTTAATTTTTCCATACTATTTCAATATTGATTCCAATTGTTTTTCATTTGTTTTAATCCAATCGTATATGTCCTGAAAGATGGTTTCCACAGATTTTTTTGGTTTCCAACCAATCTCATTTTCAATTTTAGAATTGTCCGTGATAAAAATACGTAAATCGGCAGTACGTGTTTCAACTACTTCATCAATTTGAATTGTATTGCCTGATATCTTTTCACAAATGGCCCTCATTTCTTGCAAAGAAGCGCTATTGGCTACACCGCCTCCTGCATTATATACTTTACCGGAAAATTTATCAATATTGTGAATTTGTAAGTCAATCAAATCAACCAAATCATCAACATGAAGCAAATCTCGAACTTGCTTACCTTTTCCTCCATAACCAATATACTTCAAGGATTGTTTCCAATAGTGCTTTGCCATCCATAGGGTTACTACGCCTTGATCGGTTTTCCCCATTTGTCGCGGACCGGCAATAACACCGAAACGTGTAATAGCGGCCTTCAACCCATAAAAAGCAGCGTATTCATGAATAAAAAGTTCAGAACTTAATTTTGTGGTTCCGTAAAAAGAACGAGCGCCTTCTAGTGAGAGTTGCTCGGAAATTCCTCTTGATGAAATTCCAGGAACTGGTTGGTTATCTACAAATGAAAACTTGGTTTCTTGCTCGGTAAACAATGCATTTTCAATTACATCTATTGGATAAACTCTACTGGTAGAAAGAAAAATCAACTTGGCTTTATTTCGAACACAAGCATTAAAACAGTTTATGGAACCGTAAAGATTGTTATTTATTACATAGGTAGGGTCAGAATCCAGTCCCGCTGTTACCGATGGTTCTGCAGAAGCTTCAACCAAAACGTCAAAAGCCCCTAATGCCAACAAATCCTCATTGTTTCTAATATCACCATGAATAAATTGGATGTCCTCTTTTTGAAAATCTATTAAGTTCAATTCGGAACCTCTTCTTTTTAAATTATCAAAAGCTATAATCTCATAATTCGGGTATTTCTTTTTTAATTGAATACACAACGTTGAACCTACAAAACCAGCTCCTCCTGTAATTATAATTTTCATGTAATAAACCTGTTAGTAAATAAATTTTGCGTTTTAGTTTGTTCTCCAATTCTAAAAACCTACAAAAGGATGTAAATTTATGGAATTGTTATTGACTTTGAATTATTTTTTCGTTCATTCTGTTTTTATAAATTCTCTATTCATCGTCAATTTTATCTGTTAGCCGAAAAAAAGTACAACTCCGTTTACTATTAAATAACTTTATATAATTAATAATCAACGGGTTGTATTATGAAAACATTCTCTACGCTTCTGACCTTTATCGCCCTCCTACTTTCCTACTCCATACATACACAAACTATCGCCATCAATGAAATGATGTCTTCCAACACAACAGTTATCGCTGATGAAGATGGTAATTATGAAGACTGGGTGGAGCTCTATAATTATGGTGCAAGTGCTATTAATTTAAACGGTTACGGACTTTCCGATGATGTTACCTTACCGTATAAATGGGCTTTCCCCAACATATCCTTAAATGCAGGACAATATCTAATGGTGTGGTGTTCGGATAAAAACAGAATAGCTCCCGGAAGCCCACTTCATACCAACTTTAAAATTAGTGCTACTGGAGAAACACTGTATCTTACCAGTCCTTCATCGGTAACTGTAAGTACTATGCCAGCAGTATCGCTTCAGCAAAACGTGTCGTATGGGAAATCGCCAAATGGTACCGGAAGCTATTTTTTCTTTGCTGTGCCAACTCCTGGGCAATCCAATTCAACCACAACCTATTCGGAAGCGCTTTCGCCTCCAACATTTTCTAATCCGAGTGGATTTTACACGTCAACTTTTAATTTAAGCTTAGCTTCGGTTCCTGGTGCTACAATAATATATACTCTTGATGGTTCGGATCCTGACGAAAACAATCTTGCAGGCACAACTTATTCCTATAAAAATAGTTATGCTGAACTCGCCGGACAATCCAGTGGAAGTTTACAGCAAAAAAGCTTCCGTTCTTTTTCCTACAGTTCGCCTATTGCTATTATTGATCGCTCTTCGCAACCCAATAAATTAGCAACAATATCGTCAACCCATCACCATACGCCCGATTATTTTCCTTCGAGTCCGATTTTTAAAGGAACTGTTGTTCGTGCAAAAGTGATTAAACCCGGAGCTATTCCCAGTAAAATAGCCTCTAAAACATACATCGTTTCACCCTCAGGAGTTAACCGGTTTTCGTTACCAATAGCATCAATTAGCTTAAGCGAAAACAAGTTTTTTAATTACACCGATGGAGTTTTTGTTGCGGGACAACTTTTCGATTTGTGGAGAGCTGCCAACCCAACCGTAGATGCCAATGTTGATGAATTAAATTATGATGCGAATTACAAAATGAGTGGCGATCCTTCGGAACGAACTGCAAACTTATCGTATTTCGTCAACGGTAGTGAAGTTGTAAATCAAGACCTTGGCGTTCGCATTAATGGTGGTTCTACGCGTGCATGGCAAAGTAAGTCATTGCGTTTAGTACCACGAACCGATTATGGTAGTGATGCTTTAAATTATAAATTCTTTGCAGATGAAACCCTTACCACTTTTAATCGATTGATCCTTCGAAACTCTGGTGGTGATTTTTTCGACAGTATGTATCGTGATGCTTTAGCCCATGAATTGGTAAAAGGTCTTGGGTTGGAAACTCAGGCCTATCAACCCACCATAACTTTGGTTAATGGAGAATATTGGGGAATCTTGAATTTACGGGAGCGCTATGATAAATATTATTTCAAAAATGTTTGTGATATCGGTTTAAACAGCCTCGATTTACTAGAAGATGATTTAACGCCTAGCGAAGGTGATGCAGTACATTATACCAATATGGCAAATTTTTTATCTAGCAACAGTTTGGCTATTCAGGCCAATTATGACTACATAAAAACTCAAATGGATGTAGACAATATGAGAGACTATTATATTGCAAACATTTATTACGATAATACCGATTGGCCCGGGTGGAATACTATATTTTGGAGAAAAAGAACCACTGCTTACGAACCCAATGCGCTTTACGGCCAAGATGGAAGATGGCGCGCTGCTATGAAAGACAACGACGATTGTTTTGGACTGGCTGTTGGAGTTAACAATCATAATAATTTGGCTGTAGCTACGGCAACAAACGGCCCATCGTATCCTAATCCGCCATCGTCTACATTAATTTTACGAAGTTTATTGGCCAATCCAACTTTTAAAAACAACTTCATAAATAGGTTCGCCGATTTAATGAACACCTATTTTTTACCCAGTCGTTTTGTAGCAGTTTCCAATGCCATGAAGGGTAAAATTCAACCCGAAATACAAGAACATCTGGATCGTTGGAATGCAACTGATTTTGGTTGGTGGGAAGAATCTATTAATTTAATGAATGATTTTGGAACAGAGCGACCTACCTATCAACGACAACATATACGAAGTAAATTTGGAATCAGTTCTGATGTAAATGCTACATTGGATGTTAATGATATGGCTCAAGGATATATTAAAATGAACACCATTACTATTCTCCCTAGTACACCAGGTGTATCATCAACACCCTATCCATGGACAGGAATTTATTTCAACAATATTCCAGTAACCATAAAAGCTATTCCATTTAGCGGCTATCAGTTTAGCCATTGGAGTGGAGCCTCATCAAGTACAAATCCTGAAATAACCATAACTCCTACCGCTAATTTTTCGGTGACGGCTCATTTTATACCGTCTGGAAATGTAGAAACACCTCAAATTGTTTATTATTGGATGATGAATACGGCTATTCCAAACAATATACCATTAACTGCAATAAATTCAACTTTTGAAATGAATCCGGAAGGGGTTTTACAATACCAATCGTGTTTAGCAGGATATCCGTTTACAGATATTAGTCCGAATTGGAGAAAAGCATCAATGGAACGACGAAACAGCCCTACTCCATTAAATTATATACCTTCAGCAAATGGTGGAAAAGAATATGCCTTATCGGACATGAGAGGTATTCAGATCAAACAGCCTTTTCAAAGTAGTGGGTTAGAAAACACCTTGATTTTTAATTTTTCTACCAGCGGATACAAAAATATTAAGTTTGCTTTTGCTGCTTTAGATGAAGGTGCAGCAACTGGGATTACTGTTGACTATGCTACAAATGTTGGTGCTCCAGTATGGACAACTGCTAATTTAAGTGCTTCTTCTTTTCCAATAAGTAATGCGTATCAACGTATTGAAGCCGATTTTACTCCTGTTATTGCCGCTAATGACAATGCTAATTTTAAAGTTAGACTTCGTTTCACCGGACCAAATATGACTGCAGATACTGGTGCGCGAGTAACCTTTAATAATTTCAGTGTAGAAGGAGTTAATATGACTTTAAGCACGCCTGAAAATCAAGTACCGAACTTTATCGTGTACCCGAATCCGGTTGTAGACAATTTAAATATAGCTTATGATGCTAAAGCGGATTTGAATTATAAAATTTTCTCCATTGAAGGACGACTGATTAAATCGGGGAAAATGGATAACGCAAAAGTGAATGTGTCGCAATTTCCTTCAGGTGTGTATATTCTACACCTAGAAACAGACAATAAAACTGAGGTTCGAAAATTCTTGAAACAATAAAATTTTATGATGGGAATGGCACTATGGTGTCTTCCCATCTTCGTATTTCAAGTCCAAAAACCGACTTGATTTTATTTTTATCTAAAACACTATACGAAGGTCTTTTTGCAGGTGTTGGATATGCTGATGTTGGAATGGGGTTAGCTTCAATTGCAATGTGATTTGTTGTAAAAATGGCTTTCGCAAAATCGTACCAACTGCACTGACCCTCATTACTAAAATTGTAAATACCATAAGCGTTTTTACCGCTGGTAATTATTTTGAGTATAGCTTCTGCTAAATCGACAGCATGAGTTGGTGTGCCTGTTTGGTCGTTTACAATAGAAAGCGAATCACGCTCAGAAGCCAATCGCAACATTGTCTTCATAAAGTTATGTCCAAACTGAGAATAAACCCAAGATGTTCGAATGATATAATATTGCGCTAAAATCGCTTGAACTTTTTGCTCTCCTTCAAGTTTTGTTTTTCCGTAAACACCTGTTGGGTTTGGTGTGTCTTCTTCTGTATAAGGAGTTGTTTTATTTCCATCGAATACAAAATCAGTTGAAACATGTAGCAAAACCGTTTTACTTTCTTTACAAGCTCTTGCCAGATTTTCTACTCCTGAAACATTAATTTGACTTGCTTTGTCTGCTTCGCTTTCTGCTTTGTCAACTGCAGTATAAGCCGCTGTATTTATGCAAAAATCGGGATTGTATTTTCGAAACACTGAAGAACATATTTCTTGATTTGTAATATCCATTTCGGATGATGTACAAAACACAAAATCGATTTGAGGAAAATTTTTAGAAATATATTGTAATGCTTGTCCTAACTGACCTCCTGCACCGCTAACTAAAACTACCATATTGCTTTGGCTTCAGAAAAATTGGGTAACATTTTATCTTTGTCTGAAATCAACAATTCCTCTTGAGAAAATTTCCAGTCGATGTTTAAAGTTGGATCATTATAGATAATACCTTCTTCGGATTCTTTATTATAAAAATTATCGCATTTGTAGAAAAAAGTAGCTTGTTCACTAAGCACTAAAAAGCCGTGAGCAAAACCGCGAGGCACAAAGAGTTGACGTTGATTTTCAGCAGATAAAATTTCAGCCACATATTGACCGTAGGTTTCAGATTCAGGTCTGACGTCTACGGCCACGTCTAAAACTTCACCTTGCAATACCCGAACTAATTTTGCTTGAGCATGTTCCCCACGCTGATAATGCATTCCGCGCAAAACGCCTTTTGTAGAAAAAGATTGGTTGTCTTGAACAAAGTGTATTGGTTTCCCAATACCTTCTGAAAAAGTTTTTTCGTTAAAGCTTTCCATAAAGTAGCCTCTTGAATCACCTATTACATTAGGCTCAAGAATATAACAGCCGGAAAGTTTAGTTGGAATAAATTTCATTATAATAAACTCATTAAATGTTTACCGTATCCACTCTTTAAAAGTGGTTCGGCTAATGCTTTTAATTGCTTAGAATCGATATATCCCATTTTAAATGCAGCTTCTTCTATAGCGCCAATTTTTAACCCTTGACGTTCTTCGATTACCTCAACAAATTGACCTGCCTGCATTAACGACTGAAATGTTCCGGTATCCAACCAAGCTGTTCCTCTATCTAAAATACTAACCTGAAGTTTGCCTCTATTAAGGTATTCTTTATTCACATCTGTGATTTCCAGCTCACCGCGATGACTTGGTTTAATATTAGCTGCTATTTCGATAACATCATTATCATAGAAATAAATTCCAGGAACAGCATAATTCGACTTAGGCTGAGTTGGTTTTTCTTCAATAGATAGTACTTTACCTTCTTTATCAAAATCTACCACACCATATCGCTCTGGATCATGAACATGGTATGCATAAATAATTCCTCCATCGGGATTGTTATTAGCCTGTAGCAATTCTGCTAATCCAGTGCCGTAAAAAATATTATCTCCAAGAATTAGGGCAACTTTATCGTTTCCAACAAATTCTTTACCAATAATAAAGGCCTCGGCTAAACCATTAGGGTGTTCTTGAACAGCATATTCAAACCGACAACCCAATGTAGAACCGTCCCCCAACAAATGTTGAAATAACGGTAAATCGTGGGGTGTAGATATGATTAATATTTCTCGAATTCCCGCCCACATTAATGTTGAAAGTGGGTAGTAAATCATCGGTTTATCGTAAATTGGCATTAACTGTTTACTCACCGCCAATGTTAATGGATGTAAACGTGTCCCTGAACCTCCTGCTAATATTATTCCTTTCATTTTAAAGCTTTTAGCTGACAGCTGTCAGTCTAATTAAATTTTTTAAGATACCACTCAATAGTCTTTACAATTCCGGTTTCAAAATTTTCATCGGCTTTCCAACCTAATTCATTTTCAATTTTAGAAGCATCGATTGCATAGCGCAAATCGTGACCTGGGCGGTCTTTTACAAATGTAATTTGATCTTTATAACTTCCTGAATTTTTTGGTTTCATTTCGTCCAAAATAGAACAAACTTTATCTACAATATATAGATTGTTTCTTTCGTTTCTGCCACCAATATTATATGTTTCTCCCGAAAGCCCCTTCTTGAAAGCTAATTCTATTCCTTTACAGTGGTCTAAAACATACAACCAATCGCGTACGTTTTTACCATCGCCATAAATAGGAATATTTTCACCAGTTAATGCTTTACGGATTATGGTTGGAATCAATTTTTCATTGTGTTGTTTTGGACCATAATTATTTGAACAATTGGTGGTCACCACATTCATACCATATGTATGGAAATAACTTCGAACAATTAAATCAGAGCCCGCCTTTGAAGCCGAATACGGGCTATTGGGTGCATACGGTGTTGTTTCTTCAAACAAACCTGTTTCGCCAAGCGTTCCATATACCTCATCGGTAGAAACATGATGAAAACGTGAATTTTTAAATGTTTCTTTATAATCGTTTGGACTATTCATCCATAATTTTCTGGCTGTATCTAAAAGATTGAAAGTCCCTAAAACATTTGTTTTTATAAAAGCTTCTGGTCCGGAAATAGAATTATCAACATGACTTTCGGCAGCAAAATGAATTACATCGTGAAATTGATATTTACTGAATAAGTCTTCAATAAAATTTCTATCGCAAATATCTCCTTTAATAAAAGTGTATCTTGGATGATTTTCAACTTCTTTTACATTGTCAAGATTTCCCGCATACGTAAGTAAATCAAGATTTACCAAATGATAATCTGGATTGTGTTCAATAAAAAAGGGAACAAAATTGGCGCCAATAAAACCAGCTCCTCCAGTAACTAAAATGTTTTTCATTATGCTAATTGTCTTTTGCGCAATTGTTTTTTGTAGAAAGATCGAATCCAGCTAAAAAGCACAAACAACCCGATTAATAAAATTGGAAATACTAATTTCTTTTTTCCATTTACTAATTTTGTGTTTTCAAGATTCAGTGTAAAACTAATATCTTTAATCACTTTAGCAAAATCAATAAGCTCTATTCTGTGAGTTCCTTGTTCTTTAATCAATCCGTCTTTAGTATTAATAACATCATTTAACTGAGTGTTTTCATTGTAATACACTAACTTATCACTTTTCTGATTATTGCTAATTGAGTTTGAAAACTGATTTAAAACACCATTAATCTGCATAATTGTGTTTTCATTAGCCTTAATTTTCTCATTTACGTTATTAATATACTCTTTTTGAATATTTGTGTAATAATCACTTTGATTCAAAAAGGTTAAAATCGGATTTAACGTTTGTTTTTTTGTAGTCTTACCTTTTGTTGTATACGATATCATATGATACATATAGTTTTTACTGGTAAGGTTTTCTTCCACAATTTTCTTCACATCCCCGTCTTCAGCCATTAACTTTAACAATTCGAAATTTTGCTGACTGTTGCTAACAAAACGATATACATCTAAAATTGGTTCAATTTCGATATCCGAAAAATTCTTAGGATTCTCAATACCAATTTGTTTTAAGAAAACGGTATCTCTCTCTTTAATTTTTGATTGAATTAAATCAACTTTAGAGTATAAATAATCGGTACTACCAAAGTTTGGTGTAACAATAATTTGATTGTCATAAACTTTATGTTTAGTATCCAAATAAAATCCCCCTGCAAACCCTAAAACAAATAAAATTCCAATTGTTATTTTATTTCGAATTAAAAAAAGGATTCCATCAAAAAATCGATCGATTAACTTTTGGAAAAAACTACCCACTTGTCTTGAAAGTTGGCCTAAATCAATTTCCTGATCGTTTGGGTTGACTTGAGGATTGGTACTCATCTTGTTGCGTTATTTTACGTTAAAAATTTGTTCTAGTATTTTAATAGTAATCAAATAAGTTGGTTTTACTCCAGTAGTTCCTAATCCTCCAGAGGCTAATGTACTTCCTGTTTCAAGTGGGTTATCGGAAGCATAATATGCATAACGAACTTTTACATTTGGTGGTATGCTCTTACGGATTTTAGAAGCCGATTGTATTGCTTTTTGATAATACGCTCCTTCCATCTCCAGTCCGATGGCTCCCCATGTAGATTCGTGGAAAAACTTCAACAAATCTTTATTCTGTAACGATGTTCCCAGCACGGTAACCATCGGTCCTGCAAAAACCGGAATGTCATTTCCATCAAACATTTGGGCCGTTAATTCGTTTTCAAAAGGATAGTTATCTGCTGTTCCTTCGTTAATATGAGCATTCGGAATCATAATGTCTCCTTTTCCGCCTTCTAAAATTCCAGCTTTACCCATAATCGAAACCGACTCCACATTCAAAAACACTTTCCCTTTAGTCGATTTAAAGGGTTTTAATAATTCATCTATGGTTTCATATGCTTGTTCTCCAAAAGCATAGTCCATTACTATTAAAACCGGTTTGTCTTTTCCTAGATTAGCTTTTGGAAAAGCCGATTTTTTAATATCAATTTTAGCGGTGTCGAAAATCTGAACATCGATATTGGTTCCCGACGTATCCGGCAATGAAATCATTCCGTTGGTCAATGCTAGTTCCTCAACCTTTTTACGTAAGGCATCGTTTCCAGATTTACTCAAATCTTCAAAAATCTGAAACTCGTCCCCTCCTTTATATTTTTTCCCGTGAACAGGCTCCGCAAAAATAGAATTCATAACGCTGTGCATATTTGCACTAATAATATGAATCGGACGGGCTAATAAATCGTTTTTCTCTAAAACTTCTTTAATATTGTTTGCCCAGATTTCGCCATAAATATGATGCCCAAGACGCTCACGTAAAATCGGACTAAACGTAATAGTTCTTTTGTTATTATCCACCACTTCTTCAATGGCTAGTTTTCCTAACCAGTAAATTACATGTAGAAAACGGTCTGGTTTTTCTTTGGTACCAAAACCATCATAAATATCAATAACTTCAGCAAAGGTTCTTCCTAAAATATTAGAAGCATGAGAAATGGCCTGTTCTCTATCTACTAGTGAAAGTTTTTTGTTTTGCAAAACAACTTGCTCCAGTTTTTCCCAATCGCGAGTTAAACGTCCTTCTTCATCAATCAAAACACGATCTTTAATTTTGTGAGACTCGATGAAAATGAATGTTAAATGTGTTAGAATGTCGTAGATATCCGAACGTCCGCGTGTGATTTCCACATTCATTTGTTCGTCGTCAATACGATAACAATTTCTTCTTCGCTTTGGTGGTACAATCGGTTTAAAGTGCGATTTTGAATACCCTTCGTCTGAAGTAAGATTAATGTAACGGCATTCCTCGATTCCTACTGGAAGACGTTCAATTACATACAATAATCCGTTAAGTTCTACCTTTTCTTCGGCAATGGAACCATAAATTTCAGGGCGAAGCGACAGTAAGGCTTCGCGTAATGTTTCTCCAGAAACACCCATTGGTTTATAAAAACCTCTGTTGAATAAATGTCTCATGGTAATGTACAGTCGCTCGATAGCTGCCGAGGACTCTTGCGCTCTTGAGCGCGAAATGTTCTTTAATTCTTTCATTAAATTTTATCTTTTCTAACCTGCAAATATAGGCTTTTATTTTTTAGTTCGTCAATGTAAGATTTATCGCGGGTTCAAAAGCCCGAACAACTTCGGGTGATGTTTCTGTTTTTAAAATTTTCTTTACCCATTTTCCACCTAAAAATTTAAACATAAAATCTTTAGGAACATAATCGTATAGAACTAACGGAAAGTGTTTTTCTCCAAAACGGTTGTCTTCAATCATAAGCTTTTCAAAACCTACGAAAATTCCGTTTGTTGGCATTCGTAAACCCAAATCGGAAACATTAAATCCGTTTTTCCCCACTCCTTTTTTAACCGAAACGATATACTCTTTAGTTAAAAGTTCTTCACCGGGATAGCCATTTGCATCCACATTGTAAAAATGAAGTTTCATGTGTACACCTTCAATGCGGCAATCGGCATAAATGGATACTTTTTTAATGAATTTTGTTTTGGTGTATGATTTGTCGTAAGGAAAATATTTAATGTCGATATTGGGTGCATTGTCAAACGCTTGGTAAATACCGTTTTCTGTTTCGCCAATTTCTTTCAGCTTAGTTCCTCTCCATTTGGAAATAACCATTTCTTCAAGTTGAGTTGCCTGAGGAACTAACAAGATGTTATTGTTTTGAATTTTTCTTGCCTTTTTTCGTTGATAACCTAAAGCCGAAAAAATCAAAGTCTTATTTGCATCAACATTGATTGAAAATTTACCGTTTTCTTCCGAGGTTGTGCCAATGGTTTCGTTCTCAACCCACACACTCACATATGGAATAGGTTTGCCGGTAATGCTGTCTTTTATCACACCCTGAATTTGAGTGAACCCATAATGAGTAAACATCAAAATAAAAAAAAGAGTTGTTTTTATCTTCAACATAAAATTAGGGTTTTGAGAAAAAATCGGCTATTTTTCTATCGTTAGCCAATCTTGGTAGTTTGTTTTGCCCGCCTAGCTTTCCAATAGATTTCATATAATCCTGAAATCCGTTTTGAGCTACTTTTGAAATACGTACGGTTCGTAAAACATGTCCAACAATCAAATCGTCGTAATATACATTTTGCTTGCGCATTGCAGCATCTATTTTTAACGCAAAAACCTCGAGGTTTTCGGGTTCGTTTTCAAATTCAATAAACCATTCGTGGTACGGCAATCCTTGAGTTGGATTAATTTGTGGTGCTACGGTAAATTCGTTTACTCGAACATCGGTGCCATCCATAGCTTCTTGTAAAGCCGCCTCTACTTCTTTCCCGATAACATGTTCTCCAAAAGCAGAAATATAATGTTTGATTCGACCGGAAACAATAACCCTATATGGCTTTAAACTAGTAAACTGAATTGTATCTCCAATGTTGTACGCCCAAAGCCCGGCGTTGGTAGAAATAATTAAAACATAATTAACACCCAATTCTACTTCGCCGATTGTATAACGTCTCGGGTTTTCAGTAAAAAACTCATCTGCTTTCACAAATTCATAAAAAATACCGGAATTCAGCAAGAGCAACATTCCTCTTTCGGTTTGTGAATCTTGATAGGCAAAAAAGCCTTCGGAAGCAGGAAAAAGCTCAATAGAATCTACTTTTCTGCCAATTAAGTTTTCAAATTTAGCACGATACGGTTCATAATTTACTCCTCCATGAATAAATAAATTGAAGTTTTTAAAGATGTCGCCAACGGGCTTATTGGCTTTTTCTTTAAGTTTTTCAAAATACATTTGAACCCAAGATGGAATTCCCGAAATAACGGCCATATCTTCATTAATAGTTTCCGATACAATAGCATCTACTTTAGTTTCCCAATCGTCAATACAATTGGTATCCCAACTTGGCATTCGGTTTTTTTGTAAATATTTCGGAACAAAATGCGCTACAATTCCAGATAATCTTCCGAGTTTGATTCCGTTTTTTTCTTCCAAAACAGGACTGCCTTGTAAAAAAATCATTTTGCCGGTAACAAAATCGGCTTTACCCGTTTCGTGAATGTAACTTAATATGGCATTACGGGCCGCTTCAATATGATATGGCATTGATTCTTTAGTAAGCGGAATGTATTTAGCTCCCGAGGTTGTTCCGGAAGTCTTGGCGAAATACAATGGTTTTCCTTTCCAAAGAATGTTTTCATGGCCTTTTACTACGCGATCAATATAAGGTCGTAATGCTTCATAATCCCGAATCGGAACCTTGTTGCAAAAATCTTGGTGCGACTGTATTTTTTTAAAATCGTGATCTTTACCAAAGTCGGTAATTTCCGCTTGGCGAATTAAATCCTGAAAAACCTTTTGTTGGGTCGCTACAGGATTATCCGACCATTTTTTAGTCTGTTTTGAAATATAGTGAGCAAATTGCTTTGCAAAAAACGCTTTTAATGCCATTGTTATGGATTTGGAAATTTTCTTCTTAAAGCTCTTTCAGTAAGAAACAACAAAATAAAAACGGTGAATAGAATAAATCCGATTCCGATTGCCATTTGAAATTTTGGATTAATCTCTAAATAGTGAATCACTAGCGAAATTCCGCATAAAAGAAATCCGAGTTGAATAAGTTTAATTGAGGAATACCGCTGGGCAAAATCCCACTGTTCCTTAGATTTCATAGACGTTGATGTTCGATACCCGTAGAGGCTGTTTATGTTTTTGGGTGGAAAAATAAACTGAACTAATCCTGCAACTGTAAATATAACACCACATAGCATTGGCATTTCGGTAAATTGATGCAGCATATCCATTATTTTTTTTCTTTTTGAGAATCTACTTGTTTTCGAAGTTCCAATTCGGCTTTTGATACTTCCACTTTATTCATCTCCGGATCAATTTGTTCGGCAACAATAATAGAGTCTATGTTTAATTTAGCATATTCCAAATCACCATTAAGAACTTTTTTAATAGATTCAATATACATGTTATTGCGTTTCATGGCTTTATCTAGCGAATCAGATTTGATACTGAGTTCGATAGCCTTGCGTTTTAAATCGGTTGATGCATAACCCGGAATATACTCGCGCAACGGTGTAAAAGCTATGATGTATGTTGTTACGAAAATAATTAAAACCGCGCCTAATGTTGCCACTACAAAGACATTCATTAGGGTTAATCGTAGTGAAAAAACTTCAGCAAAAGTGTCTTCGTTTAAAATTACCAGACGATTCTTGTTGAAGAGTTTCTTCTTTATTTTTTGTCGTTTGAATCTTTTTTCAGACATCGGTTACGTTTGTTTCACAAATATAGAAAATATAGCCTTGTATTGGGTGAAGTTAAAGTACAGTTTACGGCTTTTGGTTAAAGAAAACCTAAATTTTACGTATCCGACTTAAAAACAAATCAATAGTTGTTTGCTAAATAAATTTTATAGCTACCTTTGTCTGAAGAACTAAAAAAAGAATTTTCAATAAAATTATAAATCATGGGAAAATTAGGTGGAACCGAAATAATCTTAATTGTAGTAGTGATTCTATTGCTTTTTGGTGGTAAAAAAATTCCAGAATTGATGAAAGGTTTAGGAACCGGAATCAAAGAATTTAAAGATGCTGCTAAAGGGGAAGAAAATAAACCTGCAGACTCAAGAAAAGACGAAGAGAACAAATAATTACTCTTACGATATTAAAAAACCCGGATCTAAATAGCATCCGGGTTTTTATTTTTATAAAATCATTGTTAACTGAATACGCTTCCTAGCTTCGTCTACCTCAACCACTTTCACTTGTACATGTTGGTGCAGCTTTACTACTTCATTGACATCACTCACAAAACCAGCCTTCAATTGGGAAATGTGTACCAAGCCACTTTCCTTGATGCCGACATCCACAAAACAACCAAAAGCGGTAATGTTATTTACTATTCCTGGTAAAATCATACCCGAACGCAAATCGTTTATCGTTTTTACATTAGGGTCGAATTCAAAAACTTTAGCAGCTTTACGCGGATCTAGGCCTGGTTTTTCTAATTCTTTCAAAATGTCTTTTAACGTTAAAATTCCAATGTCGTTGGTGATATAATTCTCGGCTTTGATGCTTGCAATTTTTTCTTTGTTGGCAATTAACTCGTTTGTTTTAACGCCCAAGTCTTTAGCCATTTTTTCCACAATACCATAGGCTTCGGGATGCACGGCAGAATTGTCCAACGGATTTTTTCCATCTTTAATTCGGATAAATGCCGCTGCTTGTTGAAACGCTTTTTCACCCAATCTTGGTACCTTTTTTAATTGTTTACGGTCTTCAAATGGGCCGTTTTCAGAACGATACAAAACAATGTTTTCGGCCATTTTTTCACCAATCCCCGAAACATAACTCAACAACGATTTACTGGCTGTGTTGATGTTAATACCCACCGAATTTACACATCGAACAACGGTTGTATCCAATTCCTCTTTCAATTTTGTTTGGTCCACATCGTGTTGGTACTGACCTACCCCAATGGATTTCGGATCGATTTTCACCAATTCCGCCAAAGGGTCAGACAAACGTCTTCCTATGGAAACCGCGCCACGCACTGTTACATCGTAATTTGGAAATTCTTCTCTAGCAATTTTAGAAGCCGAATACACTGAAGCACCTGCTTCGGAAACTACAAAAACCTGAACAGGCTTATCAAACGCAATTTTCTTTATGAAGAATTCCGTTTCACGACTAGCTGTTCCGTTCCCAATGGAAATCGCTTCAATGTTATACGCGTTCACCATCGATTTGATTTTTTTCATCGCCATTGTGGTTTCGTTTTGCGGTGCATGAGGAAAAATGGTTTCGTTATACAACAAATCACCTTTTTCATCCAAACACACAACTTTACAACCTGTTCTAAATCCGGGATCGATGGCTAAAATTCGTTTTTCACCTAAAGGTGATGCTAATAAAAGTTGACTCAAATTCGCAGCAAACACCTGAATAGAATTGACATCTGCTTTGGCTTTGGCTTCCTGTAACGCTTCGTTAGAAATAGCGGGTTCCAACAAACGCTTGTAACTGTCTTTAATCGCCAGACGCAGCTGGTCGGCCGTTTCATTATTGTTTTTAATAATGTTGTCTTCGATAAACCCGATAGCTTCTTCCTTTTCTACCTCAACAGAAAGCTTTACAAAACCTTCGTTTTCAGCACGAAGCATGGCCAATAATCGGTGTGCTGGTGCTTTAGAAACCGGCTCACCCCAATCAAAATACTGTTCGAATTTTTTAGCGGCTTCATCGTCTTTTTTGGCCTTTACCAGTTTCGTTGAAACCATCGCTTTATGCTGAAACATACGACGTAAATTTTTACGAATGAAAATGTTTTCATTAATCCATTCGGCAATAATATCACGCGCACCTTGAAGCGCATCGTCTTCATTTGCCACTTTATCATTCAGATATTTGGAAGCGATATACGCTACATCATCTGAGTTTTGAGCCATAATTATTTTTGCCAAAGGTTCTAAACCGTTTTCACGAGCTGTATCCGCTTTGGTTTTCTTTTTCTTTTTATAAGGCAAATAGAAATCTTCCAGTTCTTGCAAATCAAAACTGTGTTCAATTTTCGATTTCAATTCGGGCGTTAACGCTTGTTGTTCGTCAATGGATTTTAAAATGCTTTCTTTTCGCTTGACTATTTCTTCAAATTGCTTGTTGTATTTGGCAATGTTTTCAATCTGAACCTCATCAAGATTGCCTGTTTTATCTTTGCGATATCGCGCAATAAAAGGAATCGTGCAATCTTCGGACAATAATTGTAAGGTGGCTTCAATATTTTTAGAAGCCGTTGGAACGAACTTCAGGATAAATTCAATAACAGTCATAAAATTCAAATAAAATAAGAATGCTAAATTACAGTTTTGAGGTTAATTCACCATTCCTTTTTACAGCATTGTTCAATTTGAACATTTCGTCCGAATTATAGTTCATTTAACAGAAAAAAAATTGTTGATTTAATAAGATTTAGCCTTTTTCTGTAATTTTATAATTGCTTCACTACTAACGAATTAACCTATTACTTTAATTTAATCGTATTCATTAATTCGTTACTATATGAAAACAACTACTTTACGAATTGTATTCTTGTTTCTCGTTGCTCTTTTGTTCCTTTCCTTTGAAATTCCTACGGGATGGTTTAAGGCTGGAAACAAATCTGAAAGCTACGATATGGGCATTGATAAAGGTGCCGGAATGGATGGTAAAAATGCCGCGAGCATTAAATCTGTTGATAAGGTAATAGAGGGTTACGGTACTTTAATGCAAAGTTCTACATCCGATAAATTTTTAGGAAAACGAATCCGTTTAAGTGGGTATATCAAGAGTCTTAATGTATCCGAAAAAGCCGGTTTTTGGTTACGTGTTGGCCAGGCAAATTCACAGAATTTTTTAGCATTCGACAACATGATGGATCGTGCAATTACCGGAACAACCGAGTGGAAAAAATACCATATTGTTTTAGATGTTCCTGAAGGAGCATCGCAAATTTCGTATGGCGCTTTGCTAAGAGGAACAGGACAGATTTGGTTTGATAAACTTACTTTTGAAGTTGTGGATAATAACACCCCCACTACAGGTAAAAAGGCAGACCGCGTGAAAGTTAAAGATGAACCGATGAATCTCGATTTTGAAGAATAAAACAGATATCTTTGTCGTTTATGAACGGTTATGGGTATACTTTATATTTTTCTGATTGCAGTAAGCTTGCTTTCATTTGCTTTGGTAGGCATTGATAAGTTTTTGGCTATTAAGCAGAAAAGGCGAATTCCGGAAAAAACACTACATTTTTTCACCTTGCTTGGAGGAACACTTGGCAGTGCATTAGCAATGTTTTTATTCCGTCATAAAACATCTAAAAAAAGCTTTTTGCTTACTTTTTTGGGAATTGTTTCAATACAGCTAATCGGATTGTATTTTTATTTCAGAGACTAATCCTGAACTATAAAATGTTTAGGGTCTTCCTTAAGAAACTCGGGTTGTATATTCACGTGGTTAATGCCAAATTTTTCATACAGTAATTCTTCCACACGATGAAGCAATTCGTTAAATTCACTCATGGTTATGTCGTTTGAGCAATCTAAATGGGCCTCCAAATGAAGCTCTTCTTCATTTAAATGCCATACATGAATGTGGTGTAACTTATTTACCCCTTGTATTTTATGTACTTCCCGAACAATTTCTTTAATATCGATATGATCTGGAGTAAAAAGCATTAGCATTTTAGTAGATTTCTTTAACAAATCAGCTCCAACAACAATTAAATATAGAGCTATTAATAATGTCATGATGCTGTCAATCCATACAATTCCGTAGTATTTCATCAACAATCCACCAACCAATACAGCTACAGAAGCCATCATATCTGTTAGCAAATGCAAATACGCCGATTTCATATTCAAGTTGTGATCGGCATCTTTTTTAAGCAACAGTACCGAAAGTCCGTTGCCTACTATTGCAATTAAGGCCAACCAAATTACGGTATCGGAAGCAATCTCCTTTGGTTCAAAAAAACGCATGACAGCTTCATATATTAAAAACAAAGCCACTAGAACCAAGGTAAAAGAATTTACAAAAGCGGCTATTAATTCGGCTCGTTTTAAACCAAATGTTTGATTGATGGACGCTTTTCGGCGCGATAATTTGTGCGCAACATAACTAAACAACAATGCCAACACATCACTAAAGTTATGTAAGGCA
This sequence comes from Flavobacterium sp. IC2-16, assembly GCF_055521455.1. Classification (NCBI taxonomy): domain Bacteria; kingdom Pseudomonadati; phylum Bacteroidota; class Flavobacteriia; order Flavobacteriales; family Flavobacteriaceae; genus Flavobacterium; species Flavobacterium sp. IC2-16. Next base: position 1,270,911 of record NZ_CM145480.1, read on the forward strand.
TCTGAAAGTAAAGCCAAACTACCCGATACAAAACCGCCAACTACTTGAGCTAAAGTAATTAGTATGTTAAGTACAATTGAAAGAACCAAGTTTTTTCCTTCAACATTGTGTTTTTGAATGCGGTGGTTGTGTGAGTGCTCCATACTTAGACTTCGTAAATTGTTAGAAAGTCAGACATTTTTAGGTTGTTAGAAAATAGCTTTTAAACAAAATAAAACCTCAAATTTTCCTAACCTACTAAAAATCTAAGATGTCTAAAATCTTTACTGACAGGCAATTTTATTAACTCTTGTGGCGTGTCTTCCGCCTTCAAAATCGGTAGTTAAAAAAGTTTCTACCATTTCCACCGCTTGTTTGATGTTGGTATAACGCGCCGGAATACTAATAATGTTAGCATTGTTATGTTGACGGGCTAATGCTGCAATTTCATTAATCCAGCAAAGAGCTGCACGAACGCCTTGGTGTTTGTTTGCTGTGATGGCAATCCCGTTTCCGCTACCACAAATTATTATTCCAAAATCTGCAGTTCCATTTTCTACATCGTTGCCTACTGCATGACCAAAATCTGGATAATCCACACTGTCAAAAGTGTTGGTTCCGTGATTGATAACAGTATGTCCTTTTGATTCTAAATGTTTAACAATAGCTTCTTTGTAGTCGGGACCAGCGTGGTCGTTTCCAATGGATATGATCATGGTGTTGTGTTTGTTTGTTACAAAAATACAAATAATCTAATTTTATCTTTAATTTTGCCTGCTTAAATCACATAACATGAACAAAACATACCTTTTCTTGTTGTTTCCCTTCTTTTGCTTTGGTCAAACTCAAATTGGCTCCGATATTGATGGTGAAGCTGCCGGGGATGGAAGTGGTGAATTTATTTCTATTTCTTCAGATGGGTCTATAATTGCAATTGGTGCTAAAAATAATGATGGAAACGGAAGCGATTCGGGTCATGTTCGTGTCTACCAAAATAATCTAGGGACTTGGACGCAAATAGGCCAAGATATTGATGGTGAAGCGGCAAACGATAATAGCGGCAGAGTCTCACTTTCATCAGACGGTCTTACTTTGGCTATTGGAGCTCCACTTAATGATGGGAATGAACCAGAATCGGGTCATGTAAGAGTCTTCCAATATGTTTCAGGAAATTGGATTCAGATTGGACAGGATATTAATGGAGAAAACACAAATGATGTTAGTGGATCAGTCTCTCTTTCGGCAGATGGAACAATTGTTGCTATTGGCGCCGGAGGAAATGATGGAAATGGTGTTGATTCAGGTCATGTTCGTGTATATAAAAATATCGGTGGGGTTTGGTCTCAAATAGGTCAAGACATCAATGGCGAAGCAGCAGACGATGACAGTGGTATAACAGTCTCACTTTCAAATGATGGAACCGTTGTAGCAATAGGTGCCGATAGAAATGATGGCAGTGGTGTTGATTCAGGTCATGTTCGTGTTTATAAAAATATTAGTAATGTTTGGACACAAATCGGACAAGATATTAACGGCGAAGCGGAAAACGACATAAGTTCAGGCAGTCTTTCTCTATCCGCAGACGGCTCAACCGTAGCTATAGGGTCCCTTTATAACAGTGGCCCTGGTGCTCCTTTTAGTTATTATGGGAGTGTTCGTGTTTACAAAAACATTGGCGGGATTTGGACTAAAATTGGACAGGATATTGACGGCGAAGGACCTAATGATTATAATGGGTGGGCGGTGTCACTTTCAGATGACGGAACCATCGTTGCCATCAGTTCTGTTTACAACGACTCAAACGGCCTTAATTCCGGGCATGTTAAAGTTTATAAATTTATTTCAGCAAATTGGGTACAAATAGGACTTAGTATACCTGGAGAGGCTGCGGGTGACCTAAGCGGATCAAGTGTTTCCCTTTCTGCAAACGGCCATGTTTTAGCAATTGGTGCAAGAAGAAATGCTGGGAATGGCGCTAATTCAGGACATGTGCGAATTTTTGACCTTTCCGCATTACTAGATTTGGAAGATTTCGCCGGAATTCCATTTAAAGTTTTTCCAAATCCAGCAAACTCACAGATTACTATTGAAATCGAAAAAAATTCAGAATTTGAAAAAGCCAACATCTATTCTGTAAGTGGACAACTTATCAAAACCACTTATCAAAAAACAATTACGGTGTCTGATTTATCAAAAGCTACTTATTTCCTAGAAGTTTATACCAGTAACGGAAAAGCGACACGAACCATTATTATTGAATAATTAAACAATCTTCAAATTCGAATCGTCACCCAATTTTTTTAAAATTTCTTTTACTGCTTCCACGTCTTGAACATACACTTTAAGTTTGATGCCGCCCAAAGCCTGCGAATACATTGGTGCGATATTCATCATGGTTTCATTTTCAAAAAAATAGTGTATTTCCGATTGCTCCAATAGGTGTCGTAACACACTAATTTCATGTGGATAATCAAAAACAGCTACAGTTATTAAATCATTCATAGAAAAGCTTTTGTTAAAGATACGAAAGTTATTTTTTCTATAATTCTAATGCGTAAATTCTGATTTATGATTTGTAATTCGTAATTTTCAGCACTTATAGTAAGAGAAAAATGAATAAGAAGTTTCAAAAAGGTGGAAAAAAACAAAAAGATTTTTCCGCCAAAATATTTAAAATTTTATCCCAAGACCCGAATAAAATATTCAATTACAAACAAATAGCGGCCATATTAGAGCTTAACGACACCAAAAGTCGGAATGAAATTATCAAAGAACTTGGCTATTTAGCTTCCAAAGAAAAAATACAAGAAGTAGAACGCGGAAAATACAAAGTCATTTCGAAGTCGGAGTATTATGAAGGCACCGTTGATATGACCAGCAGAAAAACCGGTTATTTCATTTGCCCAGAATTGGAACACGATGTGTTTATCCCGTTTCCAAATCTTAACCATGCACTAGACGGTGACAAAGTTCGAGTATATGTATATAATCGAAGAAGCTCCAGAAAACCCGAAGCTGAAGTGTTGGAAATTCTGGAAAGAGCTAAAACCGAATTTGTTGGAGTTATTGATGTACAAAAGAATTTTGCTTTTGTAACTACTGCCAATGCAAAAATGTACACCGATATTTTTATTCCGAAAAACAAATTAGGCGAAGCCGAACATGGTGATGTGGTACTTGTGCGAATGGACGATTGGCCTAAAAAAGCCGATAGCCCTTTTGGAGAAGTAATTAAAGTTTTAGGAAAACCCGGCGAACACGATACTGAAATTCATGCTATTTTAGCCGAATACGGCTTGCCTTACGATTTCCCAATTGAAGTTGAAGCGTTTGCTAAAAAATTAGACACTTCTATTACAACGGAAGAAATTGCCAAACGCCGTGACATGCGTGATACCTTAACTTTCACCATCGACCCAAAAGACGCCAAAGATTTTGATGACGCGCTTTCCTTCAAAGTGTTGGAAAATGGAAACTACGAAATCGGAATTCATATTGCCGATGTTTCGCATTACGTACAAGAAGGCACTATTTTAGAGGAAGAAGCATACAAACGTGCCACATCAGTGTATTTGGTAGACCGTGTAGTTCCGATGCTACCCGAAGTGCTGAGTAATTTTGCCTGTTCGCTTCGTCCGAATGAAGAAAAATATACATTCTCTGCCGTTTTCGAACTGAATAACAAAGCCGAATTACTTAATCAGTGGTTTGGACGAACTGTAATTTACTCCGATCAACGTTTTGCTTACGAAGAAGCGCAACATATAATTGAAAGCAAAAGCGATGTAATTCCTGCTGAAATTTCTTTAACCGGAGAAGCGTATCAAGTCTCTGCTCCTATAGTGGAAGCTACCTTAAAGTTAGATGAATTAGCCAAAATCATGCGCAGAAAACGTATGGCCAACGGTGCGATTTCGTTTGACAAAGTAGAAGTAAAATTCCGTTTGGATGAAAACGATGAGCCTACAGGAGTATATTTTAAAGTCGCTAAAGATGCCAATCATTTAATTGAAGAATTTATGTTGTTGGCCAATCGTAAAGTAGCGGAGTTTATCGGCAAACAGAAAAAGACCTTTGTGTACCGTATTCACGATGAACCGAATGAAGACAAGTTAATCAACCTTCAAACGGTGATTGCAAAATTTGGATATAGTTTGAATTTTAAATCGCGAGAAAGTATTTCAAAATCGTTGAACACCTTATTGGAAGATGTAAACGGTAAAAAAGAACAAAACTTGGTCGATACCTTGGCCATTCGAAGCATGAGTAAGGCTGTATATTCTACGGAAAATATCGGCCATTATGGTTTAGCTTTCGATTATTATTCGCATTTTACTTCACCTATTCGACGCTATCCTGATGTCATGGCACACCGTTTGCTACAACATTACCTAGATGGTGGTAAAAGCGTGAATGAAGAAGATTACGAAGAAAAGTGTGTACATTCGTCACAAATGGAAGCTTTAGCTGCCAATGCCGAAAGGGATTCCATAAAATACATGCAGGTAAAATACATGCAGGATCATAAAGATCAAGAATTTTTAGGCGTAATTTCTGGTGTGACCGAATGGGGTATTTATGTGGAAATTGTCGAAAACAAATGCGAAGGAATGGTTCGTATTCGTGAAATAAAAGACGATTATTACACGTTTGATGAAAAACAATATGCCTTAGTCGGCGAAATGTCAAACAACCTTTTACAGCTAGGTGATGAAGTTTACGTGAAAGTAAAAAACGCCGATTTAGTTAAAAAACAATTGGATTTCCATTTTATAAGAAGAAAAGAATAAAATTTGCATTTCAAATTACATTATATATGAATAAATCTTTATTATTTTTTCTTTTCATATTTCAAGGGCTTTTTCTTTACGCTCAAGATGGTCAATTAGATCCTACTTTTTCTACTGGAAGTGGTATTGGATCCGTTTTAGGTTTAGTGATTCAGCCCGATGGAAAAATTATTAAAGTTGGAGACTTTAGCAACTACAATGGGATTTCTAGAAATAGAATAGTTAGAGTAAACACTGATGGATCTTTAGATACTAGTTTCAATCCAGGAATTGGTGCAGATAATGTAGTTCGCTCTATTGCCTTACAAAGTGATGGAAAAATAATTATTGGGGGATCATTTAATACCTTCAATAATATATCGTCAAAAGGAATTGTGCGTCTTAACAGCGATGGATCTATTGACTCTTCTTTTAATGTTGGTACCGGAATAAATGGCATGGCAGAAGCCGTAGCTGTACAAAACGATGGAAAAGTTATTGTGGGAGGGGTATTTAGCAATTATAACGGAACATCTGTCTCAAGATTTGTCAGAATAAATCCCAATGGAACCATAGATAATACTTTCAATATTGGTTTTGGTGCTGGTGGAACAATTTGCAAAATTCTTATTCAAAATGACGGTAAAATAATTATTGGAGGTGAGTTTAGAACATATAATAGTGTTTTACAGGAATATATTGCAAGAATCAACACCAATGGCACTCTAGACACTACTTTTTCTAATGGAGCGGCGGGATCTGGCTTTAGAATATATGATTTGGCACTTCAAAATGACGGGAAAATTATAGCCGTGGGATATTTTACACAATTTAACGGCACTCCAGAAAAACATATTATCCGATTAAATAATAATGGATCTACTGATACTTCTTTTATAACCGGTTTAGGCCCAAATAATTTTTTACTTTCGTGTTTCTTACAACCTGATGGAAAGATTTTAATAGGTGGTAATTTTACTTCCTTTAACGGTGTATCGATAACTAGAATTGCACGTTTGAACAATAACGGTTCATTAGATTCAAGTTTTAATCCAGGTAGCGGTCCTAGTTCGGCAATTCGAACAATCGCTTTACAAAATGATGGTAAAGCTGTTATTGGTGGCGATTTTAACAGTTATAATGGTACATCTTTAGATTATTTTGCAAGAATTCGAAATACCGCAGTTTTAAATACAGAAGATTTTAGTTTTAATTCCGATTGTAAACTTTTTCCCAATCCTGTTCAAAATGAAATAACCATCGAACTTAATGAACAATTATATGCCAATTTACAAATCTGTGATAGCAATGGTCGTGTCATAGCTGTTCAAGCTATGAATAAAAATACTAATCGAATAAACATGAGTAATTTCTCTAGTGGAATATATTTTTTTAAAATAATTTCTGAGAAAGGTGTTTTAAATACTAAAGTAATTAAAAATTAAAATTATGAAATATCACATAATAGCATTGCTTCTATTAGCACAACTAAGTTTTTCACAAGAAAAAATTACAAAAAATATTGGCGATTTTAACGTCGTAAGGGTATTTGATAAAATTTCGGTACAACTCATAGAAGGCTCAGAAACTAAAGTAGAACTTTCTGGTGATAGGGCTTCCGAAGTAGAGTTGGTCAACAAAAATGGTGAATTGAAAATCAGAATGCCATTTCCAAAACTCCTAAAAGGAGAAGAAATTACTGCAATTGTTTATTTTAAAAAATTAGAAAGTGTTCAGGCTAGCGAAGGGGCTTATGTATCATGCCCTACAGCTATAAATGCACTCGATTTCAATGTAAACGCTAAAGAAGGTGCCGAAATTAAATTGGAATTGAATAGCAAACGCGCTACAGTAAAATGTTCTTCGGGGGCAATGGTTCGTTTAACAGGAAAAGCTCAAAATCAAGACATCGTAGTCTCAGGAGGAGGAACGGTTAAAGCTAGTGCGCTTGAAGGTGAACAAACCGTAGTGGTAATTAATGCCGGTGGAGAAGCCGATGTAACTGCAACCGAATTGGTAGATGCTAAAACCAGAGCCGGTGGAATCATTACTATATTTGGAAACCCAAGACAAATCAACGAAAAAACGGTTGCTGGCGGTACAATTCGTCAACACAATCTAGATAAAATTAAACAGTAATCATAAGCCGTGTGTTTATAGGTTTTGAATTATTTTGCCTTTTGGAAAGTAATTCTCTTATCTTTGTAAGAATAACGCTTGCTAAATGATTAACGACATTGTAACCGGAATTCCACTAGGTTTTTTTCTCAGTTTTATGATTGGGCCGGTTTTTTTCGTGCTAATCGAAACCAGTATCACCAAAGGTTTTCGTGCTGCAATGTCATTTGATTTGGGTGTTGTTCTAGCCGATATCTTTTTTATTGCTGTAGCTTATTTTAGTAGCTACCGCCTAATACAGAGTATTAAAGATGATCCTGCCCTATTTATTTTTGGCGGGATTATTATGTTTACTTACGGTGTCATCACTTTTTTAAAATTACGAAAAGCCCATAAAAATATTGATCCGGATGAAGAGGTGGTGGAAATGATCAAAAAAGATTATTTCAGTCTTTTTATAAAAGGGTTTCTATTGAATTTTATCAATATTGGTGTGCTTGGCTTTTGGCTAGCCATTATTATTGCCTTCGGTCCTAAATTAGATATGGAAGCTAGCAGAATGTTGATTTTCTTTTCGGCGGTGTTGGGCTCCTATTTACTAACCGATATTGGTAAAGTGGTTTTAGCCAAACAATTACGAAGCAAGCTTACCCCGACCAACATTATCAAAGTGAAAAAAGCAAGTAGTGTTTTATTGGTGATTTTCGGATTGGTTTTAATGTTACAAGGCTGGTTTCCGCGTGAAAAGGAATTTGTAAAAGATACTTTAAAGAAAATAGAAAAAGTAAAATCTTAGACCATTATCTAAGAAAAAATCATAAAAAAAGCGCTTCGATTGAAGCGCTTTTTGTTTTGAGGCATCGAGCGGATTCGAACCGCTGTAGACGGTTTTGCAGACCGCTTCCTAGCCACTCGGACACGATGCCAGACTTATGGATGGCAAATATAACAATAAATTTCAAATTCCAAATTGGAAATTCTAAATTAACTGCGGTATTCTTCCAGCTGAATTGTAACTGCTTCAACATCACCACCTATAGGCGGGTTCAATTTTGAAACCCCTACCACAATTCTTGACACCGAAGGAATTTCTTTGAAAATACGAGCTAATATTCGCTGGGCTACATGCTCCAATAAATTCGAACGTATCGCCATTTCTTCTACTACAATTTGATTCAAATGCACATAGTCTACCGTATCGCTTAATTCATCTGAAAAAGACGATTTTCGCAAATCCGCCTTAATTTCCAAATCAACCGAATAGTCGGAACCTATTTTTCCTTCTTCAACCAAACAACCGTGGTACGAAAAAGTTCTGATATTTTTTAATTTAATTACTCCCATACAACTCTTTAGCAGTCATTTTCAAAACTTCCGATTTTCAAATTGACTAATTAAACTTATCTTTGCTAAAATTACATAAAATCTATGTCAACGAAAGAAAAATCATTGAATTTTATAGAGCAAATCATTGAAGACGATTTAAAAAATGGTTTGTCTCCCTCTAAATTACGTTTTCGTTTCCCACCAGAGCCAAACGGGTACCTGCACGTAGGCCATGCCAGTGCAATATGCCTAAATTTCGGACTTGGTATTGATTATCAAGCTCCAGTAAATTTACGCTTTGACGATACCAATCCCGCTAAAGAAGAACAAGAATATGTTGATGCTATTAAACGTGATGTGGAATGGCTTGGTTTTAAATGGGCTGAAGAATGTTATGCTTCCGACTATTTTCAACAATTATACGATTGGACTGTACAACTTATAAAAGCAGGTAAAGCCTATGTAGATAGCCAAACTTCTGAAGAAATGGCACTGCAAAAAGGTACACCTACCACACCAGGAACCGATTCGCCATACAGAAATCGTTCGGTAACAGAAAATCTGGATTTATTCGAACGTATGAAAAATGGTGAGTTTGAAGAAGGAACTCATATTTTGCGTGCAAAAATCGACATGAAATCAACCAATATGTTGATGCGTGACCCAATTATGTATCGTATTTTACATAAACATCACCACAGAACAGGCGATGCTTGGTGCATTTATCCAATGTACGATTGGGCGCATGGCGAAAGCGACTATTTAGAGCAAATTTCTCATTCGTTTTGTACGTTAGAGTTTTTGCCGCACCGTGAATTATACGACTGGTTTTTAGATCAAATTTACGATAGCCATAAAGTGCGACCAAAACAACGCGAATTTGCCCGTCGTAATTTATCACATACTGTAGTTTCGAAACGAAAATTACTGCAATTGGTTGAAGAAAAACATGTTACCGGCTGGGATGACCCACGTATGAGTACGATTTCGGGTATGCGTCGTAGAGGCTACACCCCTGCTGCTATCCGTAACTTTGCCAACACTATTGGTATTGCAAAGCGTGACAATTTAATTGATGTTTCTTTATTAGAATTCTGTATTCGTGAAGACTTGAATAAAATTGCACCACGCGTTATGGCCGTACTAGATCCAGTAAAACTCGTAATTACTAACTATCCGGAAGGAAAAACGGAATGGTTAGAGGCTGAAAACAATCCGGAAGAAGAGGTAATGACATATCGAAAAGTGCCTTTTTCGAAAGAAATTTATATTGAACGTGAAGACTTTTTAGAAGAAGCTAGTAATAAGTTTTTCCGATTAAGTCTTGGAAAAGAAGTTCGTTTAAAAAATGCTTATATCATTAAAGGTGAAAGCGTTATTAAAGATGCCAACGGTACAATAACTGAAATCCATGCTACTTACGATGATGATAGTAGAAGTGGAAGTGGAAGCGAGGCAAGTAAAAGAAAAGTAGCGGGAACCATTCATTGGGTTTCGGTCGAACATGCTGTTGCTGCTGAAGTTCGCTTATACGATCGTTTGTTTTTAGACGAGTCGCCAGACACGCACAAAGACAAGAATTTCTTAGATTTTGTTAATCCAAATTCCTTAAAAACAGTAACCGGATTTGTAGAACCTAGTTTGGCAGAAGCAAAAGAAGGTGATAGTTTCCAATTTCAAAGAATGGGTTATTTCTGTGTAGATCGTGATTCTAAAGCAGGTGCTTTAGTTTTCAACAAAACGGTAGATTTGAAAGATTCTTGGGAAGAAAAGGGAAAAAAAGAAGAGAACGTTATTAATAATTCGCTTAAAGAAATCAATAAATATTTCAAAGTAGAAACAGCAGAAGAAAGAACTGCCATTGAAACTACAATTGGCGAAAACATTAAAACGATTAGCAATTACAGCTTGTTGCAAAATTCATTAAAGAAAAACATCACGAATAATAAAAGTTCGTTGTTGTTTTCAAATTGGATTTTAAAATATTCAGAAAAAATAAAAGCTTCAGATGTAGATACCGAATTGCTTCATAAATTATATACAATGTCACTAAAAAGTGAATCGCCATTTGTTCGTTATGAAGGTATTCAAAACCTGAAAAAAAATGAAGCTGCTTTTGATGGTTTTAAACCGTTACTCTCTGAAATCAAATCTGCAGAAAAAAGTGACTTTGTTTTACACTTGCTTTCTGAAATTGTGTAAATCACACTATAAATTTTATAAATGAAAAATCCGCTTTACTGCGGATTTTTTTATTATAATAAATTATTATTGAAAAATATTTTTAAATAAATTATATTTATTAAAAACTGCTTTCATATTTTACTTTAAAACAATTTTAAAAAAAAGACAAGGTGATTTATCGTGTAAAGTCAAATTCGTTTGTTAAATCGGCTCTAAATAAATTTTAAGATTTTTAAGGGATATATTAACTAGAAATTAACGGCAAGGCGTTTTCATATTTTGTAAATTTAAATTCCTCAAATAAAATTCTCGTTTTTTACTTAGTATTAATTCAAAATAATAGAAATCATGACAAACAACACAGGAAACACTTTGTTGGCAGTTTTGGCTGGCGCAGCAGTGGGAGCAGGTTTAGGAATTTTGTTTGCTCCCGATAAAGGTTCTAATACCCGTAAAAAGATTAAAGACAGTTTTGACGATGTCTCTGAAAATTTAAAAAACAGATTTTCAAGAGCTAATATCGATTTAGAATCTAAATTCGATTACTTTTTATCTCATACCGATTCGAAACGAGAAGAACTAATTGACGCATTAGAAAAAAAATTAGGGGAATTAAAAAAACAAGCTGCAACTGCTAAAAATTAAGTATGTCTTTTGAAAACATAAAAGAAAGTGCAGAAGAAGTTCAGGAAAAAGTAAAGGATGTAGTAGACAGTTCTATTGCCTATTACAAGCTTTGGTTTTTTAAAGTAGCTACAAAATCGGCAACTACATTGCTGAAAATCATTATAATGGCCTTTTTTTTAATGTTTGGATTGTTGTTTTCTTCAATTGCATTAGCCTTTTATTTAGGAAAACAATTTGAAAGCAATGCGTATGGTTTTTTAGCTGTGGCTGGAATTTATCTGGTACTAGCACTCGTTGTTAACCTTATTAAGGATAAAATTATCGAAGGTCCTGTATTGGAAAAGTTTTCAAAAATCTTTTTTAACGATTAATTCCTGCTTATGAAAACTATTGTTTATTCGTCGTATGAAGAAATTGATAGAGATTTAGAAATCCTAAAACTTCAAAAAGAAATTGACTCTCAAAAGCTCTCTCTTACTGTGGAAAAAACCCTTGATGGATTAACACCACACAACATGGTGCAGAGTATATTTGGTTCTATTGGGAGTACTATAACCAAATATGGGTTGCTACAAAAAATAGTAATTCCCTTTATAATAAGTAAGTTTACAAAATAAAAAAGAGGCCTTTGCAGGCCTCTTTTCATATTAACTGTTTTCAGAAAGATCAGATTCTCCAAAATTTTCTGGAGCATCTTTTTTTCTAGGTTTGGTTGCAGCCTTTTTCATGGCTTCGCCTACTTGATTACTCGCTGTAAAACTTGCCACCATGTTGTTTAACATGTCGCTACCCGCTTGTGGTGAGTTAGGCAACAAGATTAAATTTGAATTGGCATCAGAACCAATAGATTGTAATGTATCATAATGCTGCGTTACAACAATAAGCGCTGAAGCTTCTTGTGAGTTGATTCCAACTTTGTTCAATACATCTACACTTTCTACTAATCCGCGTGCAATTTCACGACGTTGATCGGCAATACCTTGACCTTGTAAACGCTTACTTTCTGCTTCTGCTTTCGCTTTCGCTACAATACGAATTCGTTGTGCTTCTGCTTCATATTCTGCAGCTGTTTTTTCTCTATCTGCAGCATTAATACGGTTCATGGCGTTTTTAACTTGAATATCCGGATCAATATCGGTAACTAGTGTATTAATGATTTCGTACCCGTAAGTTGTCATTGCTTCGTTTAATTCACGTTTAACCGCAATTGCAATATCATCTTTACGTTCGAAAACATCGTCCAAAATCAATTTTGGAACTTCAGCACGAACCACATCAAACACATACGATGTAATTTGATCGTGTGGATATTCCAATTTATAAAAAGCATCGTAAACTTTTTCTTGAAGTACTTTAAATTGTACCGATACTTTCATTTTAACGAATACGTTGTCTTTGGTTTTGGTCTCAATAATAACATCTAACTGTTGGATTCGCAAATTCACACGACCTGCAATTCGGTCAAAAACTGGGATTTTTAACTGTAAACCCGATTGTCTAATACTGTTAAATTTTCCAAATCGCTCAATAATAACAGCCGTTTGCTGTTTTACTGTAAAGAAAGAAGCTAAAAGAAGGAAAAGTCCAATGACTAAAATAGGAATTAGTGCCATAGTTTAATATTTAATGGTTTTATAATATTATACGCCTTTTCTCTGTTATTGTTACAGATTTACTAAAAATAAGTTTAATTTTGCGAAAATTTTAAAAAACAAATGAAAAAATTATTCTTTTATACAATTCTCCTTCTAAGTTTTGGAGTTTTTGCACAACACGGGTATCGCGATGGAAATCGAATTGGTTTGTATGCAGGGGTAAACCAAACTTCTTTATTTACTTCCGATTTTAACACCAAGCCAGAACTAGGTTGGTCTGCCGGTATGCAAGTGCGTGGAAACTATTACAACGACTGGAGTATGATTTTCGGAATGCAGTTTTCAGAAAACAATTTTTCAGTGGAAACAATATCGCCGTTACTTCAAAAACAAGAAGTAAAATATAAAATTATGGGCGCCCAAATTCGTTTACTTTTGAGTTACAACGTGGTGAAAGACCATGTTTCTATAGACTTTGGTCCGGTGTTACAAGTGAATGATAAATTAAAATTCGACAGTAAATACGAAAACAATATAGTAGCAGAAACCGCTTTAACCACCAAACAAATTACCGATGTTACTAAAATTAACGGAAACTTGTATTTTGGTGTATCTGGCGGAAATAAACGCGTTCGTTTGTTGGTGAACTACCAATACGGCGTAAACAATTTTTTGAATAATTTAAATAAAAAAGAAGAATTAAAAACATTGAACGGTGGTACCTTTAAAGGTAACCTTGGTATACTTACAGGACAAGTTTTATTTAACTTATAAATAAAAAAAGCCCCCGAGTTTCGGGGGCTTTTTTATTATATCGTTGCAATTGCTTGTTGTAAGCGTTTAATGGTTTCATCTTTACCAATCATTTCTACGATATCGAATAGGTGAGGACCTTTTAAAGCACCTACCAAACTCAAACGAAACGGTTGCATTACTTTACCCATTCCAATTTCGTTTTGTGTCATCCAGTCTTTTACAATAGTTTCAATAGTAACTGAAGTAAAATCTCCAATGTTTTCCAATACAGAAATTAATTGTTGTAACAATCCTGGAGTCTCTTCTTTCCAATTTTTAAGTGCTTTTTCATCGTACGAAGTAGGGGCAATGAAAAAATAATCGGATAAATCCCAAAGCTCATTAACAAAGTGTGCACGCTCTTTTACCAAACCAACAATTCGCGTAATATCTAATGAAGTAGTAATGTTTTTCTTTGCTAATTCTATTTTAAAAAGTTCGGCCAATTCTGCATCCGATTTGTGAATCAAATACTGATGGTTAAACCATTTGTTTTTTTCTGGATCGAATTTAGCTCCCGATTTGTTTACGCGGTTTAAATCGAATTTTTGAATAAGTTCTTCTAACGAAAATAATTCTTGCTCCGTACCGTCATTCCAACCCAATAAAGCTAAAAAGTTTACCACTGCTTCCGGAAAATATCCTGCTTCACGGTATCCCATAGATACACCTTCTTCTGTTTTCCATTCTAAAGGAAATACCGGAAATCCCATTTTATCCCCATCACGTTTGGATAATTTTCCATTACCAACCGGTTTTAAAATTAAAGGTAAGTGCGCAAACTCAGGTGCTTCCCAACCAAAGGCTTTATATAATAAACTGTGTAATGGAAGTGAAGGCAACCATTCTTCTCCACGAATTACATGTGACGTTTCCATTAAATGATCGTCAACAATATTCGCTAAATGATAGGTTGGCATACCATCACTTTTAAATAAAACTTTATCATCCAATAAATTGGTATCAAATTTTATTTCTCCACGGATAATATCATTTAAGTGTAATATTTCATTCACTGGAGTTTTAAAACGAATCACAAACTCTTCACCACTGGCAATTCTCTTTTCTGTTTCTTCTTTAGAAAGGACTAACGAAGTATCTAATTTTTCGCGATTGTGCCAGTTGTAAATAAATGTTTTACCTTGCTCTTCGTGTTGTTTACGATGCATGTCTAAAGCTTCAGCTGTATCGAATGCATAATACGCCCAACCCGAATTTACCAATTGATCCGCATACTGCTTGTACAATGGTTTGCGTTCGCTTTGACGGTACGGACCAAATTTTTCATTTTTACCAACGGTTTCATCGGGTGCAATACCCAACCATTCCAACGATTCCATTATATAAGCTTCTGCACCCGGTACGAAACGATTTTGATCGGTATCTTCTACACGTAAATAAAATGTTCCACCGTGTTTTTTAGCAAATAAATAATTAAATAAGGCAGTTCGTACTCCACCGATATGTAAAGGTCCTGTTGGACTTGGTGCAAAACGCACTCTAACTGGTTTTGACATCGTAATTAAATTTTGTGCAAAGATAATTTTAAGTTTACAGTTTATAGTTTTTAGACAATAGTTTTTTTAAAACACTTAACACTATTGACAATTGTTAATAGCAACAAATAAGTTGTAATTTGCTTATTTTAAAGGATTTGTTGTATTTGTATTCTATGTAATATTTTTAGATTGTTAATAAAACGAATTAAATAATATTGTTTTTATAATCATTTAACACCTATTTTTTTTATTGTTAATGAAATTAAAAAAATCGCTGAAAAACAAGCTTTTACCGATTAACAACTTTTGTTCATAACTTTGAATAGAATATAACAACTGTTTTTTGATTCTTTCAAAATTTTTTATAATCCAAAAGCTAAAGAAGAAATCCTAGTATAGTTTTTCTTTTTTATTTCAATTTTATCAAACGAAATAAACGCTTTATTAACAAAAAAGGTACTACCAATTTATTAATAATTGCCGTAAAAAATTAGATTTCAACGATTGTTAATAACCATTTTTGTAGGCTTGATTTTCAGAATTTTGTATCGAAATAGCTATGTTAATAAATCGTTATAAAAATGTATAACTAAAATAAAGAACCTTTTGGTAAAAAGTTTTACTACCAATTAACAAGCTATAATAACAATCATTTTTTAAAATTTTATAAAAGAATTATTTTTTAGTTTTTAATTACTGTTAACAACTTTCAATTAGATTTTACTTTTTTTTAAAGGAAGTTGACGCTTTAACGAATTTTAAAGCATTTCGTTATTTATAAAATTGTAATTTTATCAGTTAGAAGTAAAATTTGTAAACTTGGATAAACAGAATCTTATATTCGATAAGTTAGAAGCCTTTATCAAAAAGTTTTATACCAATGAATTAATCAAAGGGATATTGCTTTTTATAGGATTTGGCTTATTGTATTTTATAGGTACTTTACTTATTGAATATTTTTTATGGCTAGCACCAAAAGGACGACTGGTTTTATTTTGGTTGTTTATTTTTGTGGAACTTTTTCTACTGTTTCGTTTTATTCTTTTTCCAATTTTTAAACTTTTTAAATTTCAGAAAGGCATTGATTTTACTGATGCATCTGCTATTATTGGGAATCATTTTTCTGAAGTAAGCGATAAACTTTTAAATTTTATTCAATTAACCAATCAAAGTAATCCTTCAGAATTACTTCTTGCTTCTATTGAACAAAAAGCAAATAATTTAAAACCAATTCCTTTTAATAATGCTATTAATTTTAAAAAGAATTCTAAGTATTTGCCTTATGCTTTAGTTCCTATTTTACTTTTAGCTCTTGTTTTTTTTAGTGGTAATGCTAAAGTAATTACGCAAAGTTTTAATAGGGTATTGCATTTTCAAAAAGAATTTGTTCCACCAGCACCTTTTGAATTTCAAATTGAAAATTCCTCATTAAACGTAGAACAAGGAGCAGATTTTGTTTTACAAGTTAAAACTGTAGGTTCGGTAATACCTGAAAATGCTTCAGTTACTATTGGAGCTGAAACGTATTTTTTAGAAACTGTAAAACCCGGTGTTTTTCAATATACATTTGAAAAAGTAGCTAAATCATCTACTTTTCAACTTAGTGCCAATTCGGTTACTTCTAAATCATATCAACTAAATGTTGTAGCTGTTCCTACTATTGCTAGTTTCCAAATGGTGCTTACCTATCCATCGTATTTACATAAAAAACAAGAAATTATTTCAGGTAGTGGCAATGCTATGGTTCCTGAAGGTACTCAAGTTCGTTGGACTATTAAAGCTCTAGCAGCTTCTCACTTAGAATGGAAATCTCAAGGTATGAGTGCTTCTTTTGTTAAAAAGGAATCTGAATTTTCTTTAGCTAAAAATATAAATCAAAATATTGATTATGAAATTGTTACTTCTAATTCTAAAGTAAAGAATTACGAAAAATTGCAGTATCAATTAACGGTTGTAAAAGATGAATTTCCTACTATTTCTGTTCAATCAGCTCCCGATAGTTTGCATGTATCGGAAAAGTTAGTTCTTGGTCAAGTTTCTGATGATTATGGTTTAAGTCGTTTACAAGTAGTATATTATCCTGTAAATCAAGAAACTAAATCAAAAAAATTTGAGTTAACTGTCAAAAATTCTACGTTTGATCAATTTGTTTATGCTTTTCCTAAAGGAATTACTTTAACACCTGGTGTAGATTACGAATACTATTTTGAAATTTTCGATAACGATGCGGTTCATCATTATAAAAGCTCAAAATCAGCTGCATTTTCTCATCGCGAGTTAACTAAAAATGAAATTGAAGAACAAAATCTTCAAGAACAAAATTCTAATATTAATAGCTTATCGAAATCTATTAAAAACCAAGAAAAACAGCTTTCCGAAATGGATAAGCTTCAAAAATTAGGAAAAGAGAAGCCTACTTTAGATTTTAAAGATCAGAAGAAAGTTGAAGATTTTATTAATCGTCAGAAAGTTCAAGATCAAATGATGAAAGAATTTTCTAAAAAATTAGAAGAAAATCTTGAAAAGTTCAATCCGGATAATAAAGACGAATTTAAAGAAGAACTCTTAAAAAAGCTTGATAAAGCTGATAAAGAAGCTGAGAAGAATGAAAAGTTACTCAAAGAATTAGAAGAGTTAACCAAAAAATTACAAAAAGAAGAATTATTCGATAAAGTAGATAAGTTAAAACAAAACACTAAAGATCAAAGTAAAAATCTAGAGCAATTAGTAGAATTAACGAAGCGTTTTTATGTTGAAAAAAAGGCTGAACAAATAGCTGATAAATTAGATCAACTTTCTAAAACTCAAGATAAATTAGCTGAAGACAAAGATAATAATGCGAAAGATCAAAATGAAATCAATAAGGAATTTGATAAAATTCAAGAGGATTTAAAAGAATTGCAACAGCAAAACCAAGACTTAAAATCCCCTATGGATATTCCTTCCGACAAGCAAGACCAAGAAAGTATCGATAAAGATTTGCAAAAAGCTTCAGATGAGCTTCAAAAAAACAATGCTTCTAAAGCCAAACCAAAGCAAAAATCTGCTTCCCAAAAAATGCAACAAATGAGCATGAAAATGAAGCAGTCTATGGAGATGGGACAAATGGATCAAATGGAGGAAGATGTTAAAATGTTGCGTCAGATTTTGGATAATCTACTGGCATTTTCTTTTTCTCAGGAAGATTTAATGAAGCAATTTAAAATGAATTCTAATCGTAGTTTAGGTTTTAATTCGTTATTAAAAAAACAACAAGACTTAAAAAATCAATTCAAACATATTGATGATAGTTTGTTTGCCGTGTCATTACGCAATCCTAAAATTTCTGAAATCATTACGAAAGAGGTTGGTAATGTTACGTATAATATTGAAAAATCTATCGATAATCTATCCGATAATAACATTCCTAAAGGGGTTTCTCATGAACAATATACCATAGCAGCATCTAATCGCTTAGCTGATTTTTTAAGTGATGCGATGAATGATATGCAAGCTCAAATGATGATGGACGCTCAAGGTCAAGGAAAAGGTAAACCTAAACCAGGTCAAGGTCAAGGAATGCAATTGCCAGATATTATAAAAAAACAAGATGGTTTATCCGATAAAATGAAAGAGGGTATGAAGCAAGGCAAAAAACCCGGTGAAGGTAAACCAGATAACAACGGTCAAAAGAATGGTAAAAGTGGCGAAGGAAGTGAAGGACATGATGGAGAAGGTGATGCAGGTAGGCTTTTGGAAATAGTTAAAGAACAACAAGCGTTACGGGAAGCTTTAGAAAAGGAATTGCAAAAGCAAGGAATGGGTGGCAGTGGTCAAAGTGCTTTACAACAAATGAAAGAAATTGAAAAGCAGTTATTAAACAAAGGTTTTAAAAACGAAACGCTTGAACGCATGGTTAATTTAAAGCACGAATTATTAAAACTGGAAAAAGCCATACAACAACAAGGCGAAGATACTAAGCGTCAGTCGCAAACTAATACTAAGAATTATGATACTAATGGAACTGCAATTCCTGCTGCTTTAAAAGAATATTTACAGAGTATTGAAATTTTAAATAGACAAAGCTTACCTTTGCGCCCAAATTTCAATCAAAAGGTGCAAACATATTTTAAATCAAATGATTAGTTTTAATTACGAAACCGACTTTCAGTTGGATAATGAAGAAGTTTTTAATAATTGGATTTCGCGTGTTATAGCTTCTGAGAACAAAGAATTGGGAGAGATAAGTTATATCTTTTGTGATGATGAATACTTGCATAAAATCAATGTAGAATACCTAAATCACGATGATTTAACGGATATTATCAGTTTTGATTATTCTGAAAGTAATATCTTACACGGGGATATTTTTATATCTATTGAACGCGTTCAAGATAATGCTAATGATTTTAAGGTTTCTTTTGATGATGAATTAAAACGCGTTATCATTCATGGTGTTTTACACTATTGTGGTTATAAGGATAAATCTGTAACCGACGAAAAAATAATGCGCTCTAAAGAAGATGAAAAAGTTGCAATGTTCCACGTGGAACATTAATTATAATACTAAAAAATTGAAACTATAAAATGTTTCACGTGGAACAATGAGTTTATTTCAAGATGTATATGATGTAATTGTGGTGGGTGCAGGACATGCGGGTTCTGAAGCTGCGGCTGCGGCTGCAAACATGGGTTCCAAAACACTTTTGGTTACCATGAGTTTACAGAATATTGCGCAAATGTCGTGTAATCCTGCTATGGGTGGAATCGCGAAAGGACAAATCGTACGAGAAATTGATGCGTTAGGGGGTTATTCTGGAATTGTGTCAGATAGAACCGCTATCCAGTTCAAGATGCTGAACAAATCAAAAGGACCTGCCATGTGGTCGCCACGTGTACAATCCGATCGTATGCGTTTCGCGGAAGAATGGCGTACCATATTGGAACAAACTCCAAATCTTGATTTTTACCAAGAGATGGTTTCTGGTTTGTTAACCGAAAATGGAAGAGTAACTGGAATCCGTACTTCTTTAGGAATTGAGATAAAAGCTAAATCTGTTGTACTTACCAATGGTACGTTTCTTAACGGATTAATTCATATTGGAGAAAAACAATTTGGTGGTGGTAGAGCAGGAGAGAGTGCTGCTTATGGAATAACAGAAGATTTAGTAAAACTTGGTTTTGAAGCTGGAAGAATGAAAACCGGAACTCCTCCAAGAGTTGATGGTCGTTCTTTAGATTATTCTAAAATGGAACCACAACCGGGCGATGCACAACCTAATAAATTTTCATATTTAGGAATAACTAAACCTTTAACGGTTCAGCGCGATTGTCATATGACGTATACGTCTGAGTTAGTACATGATTTATTACGCGAAGGTTTTGACCGTTCACCAATGTTTAACGGACGTATTAAAAGTTTAGGTCCGCGTTACTGTCCTTCTATTGAAGACAAAATTAACCGCTTTGCCGATAAAGAACGCCATCAATTATTTGTAGAACCCGAAGGATGGAATACTGTTGAAGTGTATGTAAATGGTTTTTCAACGTCACTTCCGGAAGATGTACAATTTAAAGCGTTAAGTTCTGTTGCCGGTTTTGAGAAAGTAAAATTCTTTAGACCAGGTTATGCTATCGAATACGATTACTTTCCACCAACACAATTAAAACACACTTTGGAAACGAAGTTAGTTGAAGGTTTATATTTTGCCGGACAAATCAACGGAACTACCGGTTATGAAGAAGCTGCTTCACAAGGTTTGATGGCCGGCATTAATGCATCGTTAAAAGTACAAGGTCGTGATCCTTTTATTTTAAAACGTAACGAGGCATATATTGGGGTTTTGATTGACGATTTAATTACTAAAGGTACAGAAGAACCGTATCGTATGTTTACTTCGCGTGCAGAATACAGAACACTACTTCGTCAGGATAATGCCGATTTTAGATTAACACCAATGGCGTACGAAATTGGTCTGGCTAAAGAAGATCGTTTGCGTACCATGGAAAAAAAGCGTGATGCTTCTGAAGCATTTGTTACCTTCTTTAAAGAAACTAGTGTAAACCCTAAAGAAGCGAATCCAATTTTAGAAGAGAAAGGTTCATCTCCTATGGCTCAACCCGACAAAATGTTTAAAGTGTTTTCTAGACCACAATTGGAATTGGAAGATTTTTTACGTTTTGAAGACGTTCAAAAATACATTGAAGCTCATGATCTCGAAAGAGAAGTTATAGAACAAGCAGAAATTCAAGTGAAATATTCTGGATATATTGAGAAAGAAAAAAGTAATGCCGATAAATTGAATCGCTTAGAAGATTTAAAAATTCGCCCCGACTTCAATTACGATTTGGTAAAATCAATTTCGCATGAAGCTCGTGAAAAATTAAAAAAAATCAAGCCGGTAACTATTTCTCAGGCTTCACGAATTTCAGGTGTTTCACCAGCAGATATTTCTATCTTGTTAATTCATATGGGACGCTAAATTAGTTGGCAGTTTCAGTTAGTAGTTTTTTTGACTGTTTCCGGTGACCGAAAACTGCGACTTAAAAAATGTTCCACGTGAAACTACGGCGCGAAGCCTTATATTTAAAGCGATTATATAAAATAAATTTTTAAAATGCATTTTTCAAACGATAACGTTTTTGTACGAGTTCAAGATTATTCTGTGTCTGGAGAAAATTTCGATTTGCTTTTAGATGAAGAATTGCAATTGCTTAAAACCCACCCACAACCTTCGTTGGAAAAACTTCCTGGTTATTACGAAAGCGATGATTATATTTCCCATACCGATGGAAAACGCTCGTTGTTTGAAAAAGTGTATCATATTATTAAGCGTAAAGCAATTCGTGATAAAGTACATTTAATCACAACGCTTCAACCGAATAAAGGATTGTTGTTGGATATTGGTGCCGGAACTGGAGATTTTTTATCGGAAGCTAAAAATCAAAATTGGAACTGTATTGGTATTGAACCAAGCGCAAAAGCAAAAAACAGTGCTATTTCTAAAGGTGTTGACTTTGCCGAAAGCATGACTGTTTTACAAGACCATTCCTTTGATGTGATTACCATGTGGCATGTTTTGGAACACGTTCCCGATCTAGAAAAACAAATTCAAGAATTGAAGCGTTTGTTGAAACCAACAGGAACTATAGTTATTGCTGTTCCCAATTTTAAATCGTTCGATGCCAAACATTATGGAAAATTTTGGGCCGCTTATGATGTGCCAAGACACTTATGGCATTTTTCTAAAACCGCAATTGCAAAACTTTTCGCTGTAGAAAAATTACACTTGGTTGCTGTTAAACCGATGCTTTTTGATAGCTTTTATGTTTCCTTATTATCCGAGAAATACAAAACGGGTAAAATGAATTTTATAAAAGGTTTTTGGAATGGTTTACGTTCCAACCTTAAAGCAAAGAAAAATTTAGAGTATTCATCGCATATTTACATCATTCAAAACTCAAAAAATTAAATAAAGCTAAATTTTAAACGATTTTAAGTAAAAACAATCCATTTACTTCCTTTTTTTAAAGGATTGCTTAGAGCCAATCTATGTGGGTTGTTTTTAATAACGAATATTTATTAAAAATAATATCCTTATAAATATTGATTATATTATAAAATTAAAACAAAATGTTGCTTTTTTAAACTAAAAATTAGCATCTTTGAGACCCTAAAAAAGAAATACCCATTTTAAAAATAAAACGCTTAAAAATGAAAAAACTGATTGTACTTTCTATTGCAGCTTTTGCAATGATCTCTTGTAATAAAGAAATTCAAGCACCAGAAAAATTAAAAACTGCTTTTATCGATACTTCAAAATTGTTAGAAGAAAATAAAGAAGCTAAAGATATTGAAGAGAAATATAAAGTAAAATCGGAAGAAATGGGACGTGAATTGCGTTCAGAAGCTAGTAAGTTCCAAAGCGAAGCAGCATCTTTCCAACAAAATGCCATGATTAAAGGTCAGGCTTGGGCGCAAGCTAAAGGTGCCGAATTGCAAAAACGTGAGCAAGAATTAGGTATGAAACAACAAGCGATGATGCAAACGCTTCAACAAGAAAGCGGTAAAGAAATGGATAGCTTGGTAAAACGTATTAAAAACTATATTAAAGATTACGGTAAGAAAAAAGGTTACGACTATATCTATGGTACTGGTGATGCTGCAAGTGTATTATACGGTAAAGAAGGGTATGATATTACCGCAACGATCAGTAAAGAATTAAACGATTCTTATCAGGGAACGGCTAAGAAAGAGGAGCCAAAAACTGAAGAGAAAAAATAAGCCTAAGCCTTCCAATCGGAAGGCTTTTTTATATCTTTACGTTTGACAAATTTATACGCCACGTGGAACAATTTTATAAAGCCGCCGAATACACACTTCGATTTATCAATCAAACCAACAAATCGGTTTTTTTAACCGGTAAAGCAGGTACAGGTAAAACTACTTTACTTCGTGAAATAATAGCAACAACACATAAAAACACGGTAGTAGTTGCTCCCACAGGTATTGCCGCTTTAAATGCTGGCGGCGTAACCATTCATGCCATGTTTCAGTTGCCTTTTGCAGCCTTTATTCCTGACAATCAGTACCTTCCTTATTTTTCTGAAACGGTTAAATTTGAAAATCAAGATTCCTTAACGAGGCATTTTAACATGAATGCGACCAAAAAAGCAGTGATTCGAAATATGGAATTACTTGTTATTGATGAAGTCAGTATGCTTCGTGCTGATGTTTTGGATGCAATGGATTTTATGATGCGTAAAGTCCGAAGAAACGAACAGCCATTTGGTGGTGCCCAAGTTTTATATATAGGAGATTTACTACAATTACCTCCGGTGGTTAAAAATGAAGAATGGCAGGTGTTAAAACAATATTATCGTGGTATATTCTTTTTTCATTCGCATGTTGTTCAAAAATATCCACCAATGTATGTTGAGCTGGAACAGATTTTTCGTCAAACCGATACGCGATTTATATCAGTTTTAAATCATCTTCGAAATAATGCTATCAGTCAATCGGATTTGGATATTTTAAATGAATATGTTCAACCTGATTTTGATTTTAAAACAAACCAAGGTTATATTACCTTAACTACACATAATGCTAAAGCAGATGCTCTTAACGCCGATTCATTAGCAGAATTAAAGAGTAAGACATTTACTTTTTTACCTGAAATTGTAGATGATTTTCCCGAAAAAATTTATCCTATAGATGAAAAGCTGGTGCTAAAAGTAGGGGCACAGGTTATGTTTGTTAAAAATGATTTATCGTATGAAAAGCGTTTCTTTAATGGAAAAATGGGTGTCATCCGTTCTTTGTCCGATAACGAAATTGTCGTTCATTTTCCAGAAGAAAACAAATTGATTGAAGTGGAACGTTATGAATGGCAGAATATTAGGTATAAAGTAAATGAAAATAGCAAGGAAATAGAAGAAGAACTTCTAGGGACATTTACGCACTTTCCAATTAAATTGGCGTGGGCTATTACGGTTCACAAAAGTCAAGGCCTTACATTTGACAAAGCTGTGCTCGACGTATCAAGTGTTTTTGCGCCCGGACAAGCCTATGTGGCTCTTTCGCGTTTACGTTCTTTAAACGGGCTTATTTTGCTTTCTCCGCTAAAAATGAATGGCATTTCTTCAGATGAAGATGTCTTGGAATACGCCAATCATAAAGCATCGGCTGCAGTATTGGAAGAATCGTTACAAATTGAAACCCAAAATTATTTATTTAAAACCTTGATTTTCAGTTTCGATTTTAAAAATGTAATCCAAGAATGGCGCAATCATTATTTTAATTACAATCAAGAGGCACCAAAATCCCCTAAACGCAAACATCAGGAATGGGCCAAAACAAACATGGAAAAAATGGCTGCATTGGCGGATGCTTCCGAAAAATTTCAAAATCAATTGCACAAGCTCTTTTCGTCAAAATCTGATATCGATTTTATTCAACAACGTTGTGAAGCAGCATACAATTATTTTTTCCCGCTATTGGATAATGGAGTGGAAGAACTGCTTTTAAAAATTGAAGAGATTAAACGGACTAAAAAAGTAAAAGCGTTTTATGAAGAGTTATTGGAATTGGAGGAGTTGCAAATTAAAACCGTTTTGCAACTGAAAAAAATGCAATTGTTATTACAAGTTGTTGCTCAAGGACAAGCGATTACTAAAGAAAATCTAAATTTAGAAGCGGCAAAATATTATAAAATCAACAAGCTCGTTACTGTTTCCGAACGATTTAGAAAAGAACACGCCAGCTTGTTAGAAGAGGAAGAAGATGCTTCGTATTATGACGATAAACCCAAAAAACAAAAAGAACCTAAAAAAGCTACAATTGAAGAGACATTAGAACTTTGGAAACAAAACCTGTCTATTCACGAAATAGCTCAAAAGCGAAAATTAACGCCAGGAACTATTTTCAGTCATTTTACCAAACTGATACAATTGCAAACGTTAGCGCTTTCCGATATTTTACCGGAAGAAAAAATACTTGAACTTCAAGAGGCATTTGTAAATTACCAAGGCGAAAGTTTGGGTGAACTCAAAGACACCCATGGTGATAAATTCACTTGGGATGAATTGCGCCTTTACAAAGCCACACTAAATTTATAACCAATATACTGCTAAAATAGCTGGAATGAAATAAATCACAATGGTTCTTGCACCGTCATAATCTTTTGCAATTCGTTGGCCAAACAATAAGAAAAGCAAAGTAATACACGACATAATAGCACCGTATAAAGCAAAGTCACTACGAAGGCCATCGGTTACTAAAATTTGAAGAAAACCCACAACACATAAAATTCCAGAAATAACTTCGGTAATTAGAATCAATGCTAAAGAAGCGGGAACTTGATTTTTGATAAAGGTTTGAGAAAAATGACCTTTTAACCATTCAACATTTCCTTTCCAATCGGAAATTTTATCGTATCCGGATTGTAAAAAAGTAATAGCTAAAAAAAGTAAAATCAGTGCAACTGCGTAAATTTGATTGGGTAGCATAGGTATTATTTTTTATGAATTAATCGGGTTAATTTAATAGATAAATCGGTTAATATAATTTTAGCGTTTCCGTTTCGTTCAATGTGGTAAATAGCGTCCGAGAGTTCTTTGTAGATCTCATGAATGTTATTGCCGTTTACAAAGGGTGCAAAATTTTCCAATTTAAATTTATCTACAGTAGGTTCGATGTAAACCAAAGTGGGCGATTGATAATTAAGCAACAAAGCCTGACGGAACATTTCCACACAAAAATGTAAAAATTGTTTTTGAGCCTCACGGCCAATTCCGGCGATTTCTTCACTCCAAGCCGTTAAATCTAAAATTGCCGATGCGTTTCCTTTGGCTCTAAACGAGGCGCGAACCCATTGCACAAACCACTCTTCAAAAGGAAATTCATTGTCTTCTTTATGAAAAAGCTGTAATGCTTTATTATAATTGCCTTGGGCCTGATGTGCAATTTTTAAGGCTAATCGCTCATCTGCATTTTCTTTAGAAACCAAGGCTTCAGCAATAACACACTCTGGTAGTCCTTTAAAATCCAACACTTGACAACGTGATAAAATGGTTTGCATAATGTCGTCCGGATTTTCGGTAATGAGCAAGAAAATGGTTTTTTGAGGTGGTTCTTCCAACAATTTCAACAATTTATTAGACGTAGCCGTATTCATCTTATCAGCCATCCAAATTATCATCACTTTGTATCCGCCCTCGTAGGCTTTTAAGGATAATTTTTTTACAATTTCCTGAGCTTCATCAACACCAATTTGGCCTTGTTTATTTTCGACACCAATAAATTTTAACCAATCGAATAAACCAGCATAAACATTCTTACTAATAAACTCCCGCCATAACGGAAGAAAATTATCGCTTATTGGGTGTGATTTTACATCGTTATTGGTCGCAACGGGAAAAACAAAATGTAAATCAGGATGCGAAAAATGCTCAAATTTTAAATTACAAGCAGCATTTCCATTTGTGTTTTCTCCATAGGTATTGGCACACAAAATGTACTGTGCATAAGCAATAGCCATGGCAAGCGCTCCAGATCCTTCTGGACCCACAAACAATTGGGCATGTGGAATCCGACCTAAATCGGCACTTTTGGTCAAATGATTTTTAAGATGTTGTTGCCCTAAAATTTCCTGAAATAGCATAAAGCAAAGATAACAGAAACTTCCAAAGTTTTGCCAGCAATCTTTTTGTACTTGATTTTGAAAATTTCCAAAATCCCAAAAAAAATAAAATATTATATTTGCGAATTATTGAATAAACAAACGACTAAACAACAAATAATGAAAACACTATCTAATTTTAATTTTGCTGGTAAAAAAGCGATAATTCGAGTTGATTTTAATGTACCATTGGACGAAAATTTTAACGTTACCGATGCTACACGAATTGAAGCTGCCAAGCCAACCATAGATAAAATCCTTAACGATGGTGGAAGTGTTATTTTGATGTCGCATTTAGGAAGACCAAAAGGTGTTGAAGAAAAATATTCGTTGAAGCATATTGTTGCTAAAACATCCGAAATATTAGAAAAACCTGTAAAATTTGCATCCGACTGTATTGGAGCTGTAGCTGAAGAAGCCGCAAGTGAATTACAGCCTGGGGAAATTTTATTGTTGGAAAATTTACGTTTTTATGCAGAAGAAGAAAAAGGCGACGTTGAATTTTCTAAAAAGTTAGCCAGTTTAGGTGATATTTATGTTAATGATGCTTTTGGAACGGCGCACCGAGCACACGCTTCAACAACCATTATTGCACAATTTTTTCCAGAACACAAATGTTTTGGTTTGCTTTTGGCTAAAGAAATTGAAAGTTTAAATAAAGTATTAAACAATTCCGAGAAACCCGTTACTGCAGTTTTGGGAGGCTCAAAAGTTTCTTCAAAAATTACGGTAATCGAGAATGTTTTAGATAAAATCGATCACATGATTATTGGTGGCGGAATGACATTTACTTTCATTAAAGCAATGGGCGGCCATATTGGAAATTCGATTTGTGAAGATGACAAAATGGAATTAGCACTAGATATTTTGGCCAAAGCGAAAGCTAAAAATGTTCAGATTCATTTGCCGGTAGATGTGGTTGCGGCTGATGCTTTTTCGAATGAAGCGGCTACTCAAATAGTTCCCGTTGATGCTATTCCAGACGGTTGGCAAGGTTTGGATGTGGGTCCTAAAACGTTAGAAGCGCTTAAATCTGTTATAAAAGATTCTAAAACAATTCTTTGGAATGGTCCATTGGGTGTTTTCGAATTGGAAAAATTTGCTGAAGGAACAATCACACTAGGAAATTTTATTGCAGAAGCTACAAAAAACGGAGCTTTTTCTCTAGTAGGAGGTGGTGACTCTGTAGCAGCGGTAAAGCAATTTGGCTTGGAGCCAAAAATGAGCTACGTTTCAACAGGTGGAGGCGCTATGTTGGAAATGTTAGAAGGGAAAACACTTCCTGGAATTGCCGCCATATTAAGTTAAAGTTAAAATTTTTAACAATATTTTTTTAATTATTAAGTTATAACCCATTATGTTTGCAACTTCGGTAAGATGTTGAATGATAATGGATTAAAAAGTTAAGCATGAATAAAACAAAAGTATTTTCCTTAGTTTTCGGAATACTTTCCTTTGCTGCACTGGCTCAGGAAACTTCTGAAAAAGAAGTTCAAATTACTCAGCTCCCAAAGCTATCCTACTTAGACTCGATTAAAGCTACTTTCGTAAATCACGAAACAAGCAATTGTATAGATGAAAGATGGATGAAAGAGCTCAGTAACCAAGAGCTTTTTGAAGCCATGCAAACCGATGTGGCAAATGTTAATTTAGACGAATCGGTTTCGTTTGATCTTTCAACGGAATTACTTAAAGAACGCTTGAAAAAGCTGGACGCAAAATCGCCATTTCACGTAGAATATAATACTACGGTTGAAAATGTGATTAAATCCTTTCTTAAAAATCGTCCAAAAGCTTTTGAACGCCTAATGGCTCTGTCGGAATATTATTTCCCAATGTTTGAAGCGAATTTGGCAAAATACGATTTACCTCTTGAAATTAAATATTTAGCCATTGTTGAATCGGCTTTAAATCCGTTAGCGAAATCACGTGTGGGAGCAAGTGGTCTATGGCAATTTATGTATGGTACCGGTAAGCAATATAACCTGGAAGTAAACTCTTATGTAGATGAGCGTTTCGATCCGTTAAAATCAACCGAAGCGGCTTGCCAGTATTTCACCAATATGTACAAAATTTTTGGTGATTGGGATTTAGTATTGGCTTCGTATAATACAGGACCGGGAAATATTTCAAAAGCAATTCGTCGTTCTGGAGGTTATACAAACTATTGGAATATTCGTAAATACATGCACAAAGAAACACAAGGCTATTTACCAGCTTTTTATGCTACTATGTATGTGTATGAATACAAAAAAGAACATGGTATAGTGCCAAATAAACCGTCTATTACGTATTTTGAAACCGATACGTTAATGGTTAAAAAACAAATTTCATTTAAGCAAATTTCAGACTTGTTGGATATTTCTGAAGAACAACTTCGTTTTTTAAATCCAATTTATAAGCGTGATGTAATTCCTTTTATGGCAGATAAGGCACATTTTCTTCGTTTGCCAAAAGAAAAAATCGCAGTTTTTGCTTCCAATGAAAACAAAGTGTATGCGTATGTTGACTATGAAGAAAACAAACGCGAAAAACAATGGGTTCCTGTAAAGAAAACATTCACTCCTTCGACTACCGAATCTGCTTTGGCATCAAATGATTCTGATGATGAAAGTACAGATGGAAGTACACGAACAATCACTAAAACTAAAACGAAGTTTCATACGGTTAAACGCGGCGATAATTTATCTGAAATTTCCGAAAAATATGACGTTTCAATTGCCGACTTGAAGAAATGGAATCGTATTAAAGGAAGTTCAATTAATGCGGGACAAAAACTGAAGATTCAATATGAAACCAAGGTTGTAATTGCCGATAAAACTCCGGTTAAGAAAAAAGTTAAAGATTCTATTCCGGTTAAAACCATAGAAATTGTTAAAGAAAACCCAGTGGTTTCTGAAGAGCTTTACACCGTTCAAAAAGGCGATAACCTAACGCAAATTGCACTAAAAAATAAAGTTACAGTGGCTCAATTAAAAGAGTGGAATGCTTTAGAAAATGAAAACATTCAGTTAGGACAAAAAATTAAAGTAAAAGCTGAAACTACAGAAGCAGTTGCTGAAGTTGATACTGAAAAAGCAGAAGCAACAACACTAAAAAAAGCAAATGTTTCTCAAAGAGAAAAAGAATATAATAAGATTAAAGAATACATTGTTCAGAAAGGCGATTCTTTAATGAGTATTTCAAAAAAATATCCCGGAAGTTCGGTGGCAGAGATTAAACGACTTAATAATATCAAGGACGACAAAATCAAACCCGGTATGAAACTTAAAATCAACGGATAATTTAGTAAATTCGCTTTTCAAACAAACAACTGTGAGAAAAGCGAATTTTTTTTTCGGACTCCTCTTCACTTTGGTTATTTTATCGTGTTCTGAAAAATCAAAAAAAGGAACTTTGGTTTTACCCGAATCTACCGGTAAAATAAACAGCATTGCTGTGGTTATAGACGATGTGCTTTGGAGTGGCGAAATAGGCGATAGTCTTCGTAAGAAATTGGCAGCTCCAGTAGACGGACTTCAAGACGAAGAACCGTTGTTTACCATCAACCAGTATTCTCCCAAAATTTTTGACAACACAGTCAAACTAAATCGAAATATCATTATTGTTTCCAAATCGAATGAAAATGAATTTCGCCACGTAGAAAACCTGTATGCAACACCACAAAATGTTTTTTATATCACGGGTTATTCCATTCCCGAAATTAATGAAACCATCGATCTTCATGCGCAAACACTCATTAACAGTATAAAGTTTTATGAGGTTATTGAAAATCAAAGACAAACTGCGGTTTCGTTAATGAACGATAAAAAAATCATTGCTAATTTCGGATTCACCATTCAAATTCCATCTGGCTATACATTTGCAGTAGCGAATTCCAGTTTTTTATGGTTGAAAAAAGATATCCCATCCGGCAATTCGAATATTCTCATTTACGATGTGCCTGTTACCGCGATAGAAAAAGACAATAACTTTGCAGCTAATATTGTTCGGGTTCGTGATTCTATTGGGGGTTTATATATAAAAGGCATGGTAGATCAGGCCGAAATGGTTACCGAAGACAGCTACTTCCCCTATGTTAGTCATTCGAAAATCGATTTTAAAGACGCCTTAGAAACCCGTGGAACCTGGGAACTGCGTAATAGTTTTATGAACGGCCCTTTTTTGAACTATGCTATTAAAGATACCTCAAACAACCGCTATATAATCGTTGAAGGATTTGTTTATAACCCTTCAAGTGCCAAACGAGATATGTTGTTTGAACTGGAATCGATTATAAAATCCATTCAATTTTTAAAACCCAATGACACTACAATTCGAAATAAAGCCATTTAAAGCACTTTCTACCCAAGAACTATATCAAATACTACAATTGCGATCTGAAGTGTTTGTGGTGGAGCAAAATTGCGTTTATCAAGACATAGACGGTAAAGATGAGAAAGCATTACACGTGTTAGGGTTTTTTGAAGGACAATTAGCAGCGTATTGTCGATTATTTCCTTCGGGTGCTTATTTTGAAGAATCGTCTATTGGTCGTGTTGTTGTTAAGCCAATTTATCGAGAAAAGAAATGGGGTCATGATTTAATGCGTGTTGCTATTGCAGGGATTGAGCAATATTATCAGGAGCAGAAAATCACGATTTCGGCGCAATTGTACCTTCAGAAATTTTATGAGAGCCACGGATTTGTAAAAACCAGCGAAATGTATTTAGAAGATGATATTCCGCACATTCAAATGAAACGCGGTTAAATTATATTGGATTTACTTTGGTGATGAAAATCTCTACCCGTTTGTTGTTGCGTTCTTTTTCGCCCTCTAACGGGAAATCGCGACCATAACCTTTGTACGTCATTCGTTCTTCGGGAATACCGTTGGCTTTTAAATATTTGAAAATAGCCTGTGCGCGCGCTTCCGATAAATTACTAATACCAGTGTCTTCATCTACGGCATCTCTAAAATATTGGGTATCTATACAGCAAACATGACCTTGAATTTCGAAGTTAATGTTTGGGTTTTCGCGCAATTTTTTAAGTAACTTTTCAAGTTGTTTTTCCGATTTACGAAGCAAAACAGCTCTACCACCTTCAAAATATAAATCTTTAAGTGTAATAATGTCACCCGCTTTTAACGGTTTGTCTTCAAACGTTTTTAAACGCATTTGACGGTTTACCAATTCTACTTTGGTAGGAAGTGAGTCTTTAGGTTTACTCAAATCGATATAATCGTTGTGGAAGTATTCTAAATACACATCCACACGACGGTTTAAGGTTCTGGTCGCATCCAATTCATCAGAACTAAGTTCGGTAATACGCAAATCAATTTTACCTTTTCCCTCTACGTTCTTTTGTTTGGATGCAATTTCTTGAAGGATATCTTCTACGGTTTTAGCACGACGTTGCGATAAAACGCGGTTGTATTCTATAGTTCCTCTATCGTCGCAAAAACCTTCCAATCCAATGGAAAGAATAACGATGTTTCCTAGATTTTCAATGTAATTGTGAAGTTTTTTGTCTTCCTCATCAGTTAATTTATACTTGTCAAAATCAAAATAAACCGAATATTTATCGGTTTTAATTTTGGTTAATTCTTGCGAAAAACCAAAACTAAAGCATAATACGAGTATGAAAGTATAAAGCTGTTTCATCGTTTATTAAATCTTAGTGATAAGGAATTCTACACGTCTGTCTTGTTCCGCACCATTACCTAGCGGTTGTGTATTTCCATATCCTTTGAATGTCATTCTTTTTTTATCGATTCTTTTGGCCACAAGATACTTAAAAACTGCTTGCGCTCGGTTACTTGATAAGGCTCTTTTTTTTGTGTCTTTATCAATAGCTTCTTTTTGAAAGGTAGGCGTACAGCAAATATGCCCTTGAATTTCAAATTGAATGTTTTTGTATTTATGTAAAAAACGAGCGATTCTGTCGAGTTCTTGTCGCGCTTTAAAGGTTAAAACACTTCTTCCTTTATCGAATAAAATTTTATCAAAACAAATTCGGTCACCAACAACCATATCTGCTTTTAAATCCATATAAACACCCGGAATTGGCTTAATGGGAACCGGTTTGAAATTCATTAAAACGTCAACGCGACGGTTTTTTTGACGAACTTCCGGCAGGTTTTCAATAATATCATCTTCAATCAACACCCGGCCTTTACCTTCAATGGTAACAATAATTTTATTTTTTATCCCTTTTTCAATCAGCTTGTTTTTGATGGTATTGGCTCGATTGTTCGATAAAATGTAATTATAGGCATCTTTACCTCTATCGTCGCAATAGCCATAAATTTGGATGCTTTCTATGCGTGTAGTATCGATGTCGCGCACAAACTTTACCACAGCATCGGCCTGTTTATCATCGAGGTTATACTTATCAAATTCGAAGTAAACCGAATGCACCACTTCTTCCTGAGCAGCAACCAGGTTTACGGCAAACAAACAGATTAAAAGAATTTTTTTCATACTTAATGATGTGATCGGGGTTCATTAATACGGGTTAGGTTTATTTCATCTGGTGGATGAATAACAATTGGGTATTGTTCTACTTTTACCGAACTGCTATCCAAACCGAAAGCTTGTTCTTCTGATAAACTGATTTTCTTCAAGAAATAATAAATATCCAATACAATTCTTTCGTACCAAGGGAAATCGTTATCGTAAGAAATAAATTTTTCAATTAAAACAAATTTGAAGTCCCCTAAAACGTTGTTACGGTTTAACGATTCATAACGGCTGGTGATATCTACTTCGCCATTTTTCACTAAATCCTGTACCACTTTTTTGAATAACAAATTGATGCGTGGTGCAACACGGAAACCTAGATAGAAATCCACACGAATAATATCGTCTTTAGCAATTTCTCGAACTCGATATTCCATTTCATACGGTTCATCGGTAACATTTACGTGTACAAACCAATAAATGTCAGCACGCTTTGGTCTTTTTTGTAAGATAGAATAAACTACTTTAGACTCAATTTCATCTCCGTGACTTGCGTTGGTTAAATACACCAAGTGGGTAGAATATTTCGGAATTGAGATGTCGTTACTTAAATCGCAAATTACATTTTTGAAACTGTCAATTTTAACGAACTCGGTGTAATCTTTTCTGATTTTTTTTGCGGTAAACCACACCACCATAATGAACGCAAGTAATCCGGCAATAAATACCGAAACGTATCCACCATGCGAAAACTTACTAATATTTGCCATAAAGAAGGAAATTTCGATAGACAAATAGGTTAGTAAAACAATTACGATAAAGAATGGATTGTATCGTTTAAGCACCATGAAGAAACCAAGCAAAATAGTGGTCATAATCATACACAAAACAATGGCTAAACCATAGGCGGCTTCCATGTTTCCAGATTCTTTAAAATGCAATACAATGAATACACACCCAATAAACAAAAGCCAGTTAATGGATGGAATATAAAGTTGACCTTTTAATTCGGTTGGGAATTTAACACGAACTTTTGGCCATAAATTTAAACGCATTGCTTCACTGATAAGCGTAAAAGAACCACTAATTAAGGCTTGCGATGCAATAACAGCGGCTGCTGTTGCAATAGCAATTCCGAATGGTAAAAACCAATTCGGCATTACCAAATAAAATGGGTTGCCGGGATTACTGGCGCTTCCACTCAAATCGATTAACGTACTGCCTTGATGTGAAATTAAATAAGCACCTTGTCCAAAGTAGTTTAGCACCAACATGGTTTTTACAAAAACCCAGCTGATACGAATGTTTTGAATACCACAATGTCCTAAATCACTATATAGCGCTTCAGCTCCAGTAGTACAAAGGAAAACATAGCCTAAAACATAGAAGCCTTCGTGGTGAACTTGAAGCAAATGAATTGCATAGTACGGGTTTAAAGCTTTTAAAACTTCAATATTTGCGAACAAATGCATTCCGCCCAACACACCCAACATACCAAACCAAAGTAGCATCATAGGTCCAAAAAATTTACCTACGAACTTTGTTCCAAAACGTTGAATGAAAAACAAAACAAATAAAATCCCGATTACAATGGGAATTGTGTTTAAGTCATGGTTGTAGGTTTTTAACCCTTCAATGGCAGACGAAACAGAAATAGGAGGGGTGATGATACCATCAGCCAACAATGCACTACCACCAATAATAGCGGGCACAATCAGCCATTTCCTTTTTAATTTTTTTACTAAAGTGTATAATGAAAAAATACCGCCCTCGCCTTTGTTATCGGCTTTTAACGTTAAAACAACATACTTTAAAGTCGTTTGAAGTGTTAGGGTCCAAAATATACAGGATATGGCTCCAAGTACTATGTCATAATTGATGGCTTCTTTGCCAACAATAGCTTTCATTACATAAAGCGGAGATGTACCGATATCTCCATAAATGATTCCTAGGGTAACAATTAAACCGCCTAGTGTAATTTTATTTAGGTGGTTGTGGCTGTGTGAACTCACGTTTTGAAAATTTTAATAGTCACAAAATTATCATAAAAAGCTATGATAATTTGTATTTCACTGTATTTATTTTTTAATTATTCGATTGTACTCCAAATTATTGCTCAAAATACTCTTTGCTTTTGAAATTTCAGGGTCATTTGAGGTGTAAAACAAGTAAAGCCCTTCACGATATTGGTAGCGTTTGATTACCTCATCGCGAATTAAATCTTTGATTTCGTTTTTGTTTTTTTCCAATTCCTTTTCTTCTGTTCTTTGTAATGCATTAAGCAATTGTTGGTATTCGGCTGTTATACTTTCGTCAATTTTTTCTTTTTTAGCAGCTGCTAAGGTGTTTTTTAAAGCAATTTCGGTTTCTGTATCTAGTTGAAAATTTTCCTTTTTCAAAAAAGCTTTAAAGTTGGTAAAATCAACGTCGGTAATTGCCGGTGTTGTATTGCCACTCAAATTTTTATAATAATATTCGGTAGCAAAATTAAAGATGCCATCACTTTTTAAAAGCGCTTCGGCAATAGTACTTCTTTTGGCTTCTTCCAATTCAATATCAGGTTGAATTCCTCCACCATCATAAACCGTTCTTCCTTTACGTGTTTTAAACGCGTTATAATTTTTAGCATCGGTACGTGTAGCTTTGCCGTTTTTGTCTTTGTGCGCATAATCTAACGCCTGAATGCATCTTCCCGATGGAGTATAATAGCGAGAAATAGTAACTTTTACTTGAGTTCCGTACGATAAATCTAAAGGTCTTTGCACCAAACCTTTTCCAAAGCTGCGTGTTCCCACAATCACGGCACGATCTAAATCCTGTAATGCTCCAGCAACAATTTCGGAAGCGGAAGCACTTTTTCCGTCAACTAAAACAGCAAGTGGAATGTCTAAATCGATTGGCGTGCGTTGCGTTTTGTAGGTGTTGTTGTGTTTTTCGTTTTTGGATTTGGTTGTTACTATGATTTCGTTTTGTGGCACAAATAAATTACAAATATTTACCGCTTCATGTAGTAACCCACCAGGGTTTCCTCGTAAATCTAAAATTATTTTTGTAGCCCCTTCACTTTTTAATTTTAAAAGCGCGTCTTTTGTTTCGGTAGAGGCTTTCGAGTTGAATTGTGAAAGCACTATATATCCGGTGGTTTTATCCGACAAAAGAGTGTAAAAAGGCACTGCTTTTACATCTACTTCGTCTAAAACAATTTGTGTATCGTATAGTTTACCTTGGCGTTTGTACTTGATACTTACCTTAGTGTTTTTGGCTCCGCGTAATAATGTTCCGGCGTCTTCTTTAAAATCGATTAGATTGATATCACCAATTTGAATAATCTCATCTCCAGCTTTAAGTCCCGCTTTATCAGCAGGAAAATTTTTGTAAGGTTCAACAACGATTAATCGTCCTTCTTTTCGGTTAATCATAGCCCCAATTCCGGTATATTCTCCCGTTGAGTTGATTTTAAATCGGACCACATCTTGTTCGTTGAAATAGTTGGTGTACGGATCTAAATCGGCCAACATGCTTTTGATTGCTTTGTCCATCATTTCTCCGGGATTTACCTCATCAACATAATTCTGATTTACGGTTTTAAAAAGGGTGGTAAAGATTTCAAGTTGTTTGGCAATTTCAAAGAAATCCTGTTGGAAACTAACCCCAACAAAGAGAAACCCACTGGCAAGTACCGGAAGTATGTATTTTTTTTTGAATAATGATGGCATTTTTACGCTGTTTTTTTCTTTAGTTTTTTTCGGATGAAATAAATCACCATTACGAAAATAAGAATAAAAGGCCATATGTTCAGTAAACTCAAGAAGAAAGTTGCTATGTTGTTAAAACCATCTTGGAGTGCATTCCACATTTTTCCAAAATAGGATACTGTAGCCCCGCTTTCGGAGGCGTTTATGGTATACATTTCTAATGTTATGCTACTCATAGCAACTTGATGGCTTAAATATTTTAAGCGACCTTCTTTAGCTTCAATTTCTTCACGAATGTTGGAAAGTTCTCGTTCAATTTCCAGCATTTCAGAAACTTTAGTGGCTTTATTTAGTAATTCGAAATACCTTTTTTCCAAAATACGTTTGGCTTTTAGTCGGGCTTCTGCATCCACATATTCTGCGGTAACATCTTGAGCCGAGATTTCTTTGCGGTCGAAATGTTTTACACCGTGACTAATTTCCGCTATAAAAGCATCAAAAGAAGCACTGGGTACCCTTAGTGTTATATTTCGATAAGAAGAGTTGTAGTTTTTACCGGATTCGTCATTTTGAACAAGTCCTTTGTTTTTGATTAGTGCCTTTTGAACCGTTGCAAATGATTTATCGATATTTTCAGTTTCAAATCGTAATATTCCGGTTTTGATAATTTTAGGTTGACTTGCCTCTGCATTTGGTGCGGACACAATAGCAGCGGCAGAATCCACAACTTCTGTAGTTACTTCCATAGCGTCTTTGTCATAGGATAATACTACACGTTCTTCACTAGGCGGAGGCGGCAATAATGCAGTGTGCATACTGTTTTCTGAATATTCTTCCTTTGATTTTTTACAACCGCACAACACGATTAACGCAATCGTATAAAATAGAATCGTTCTCATAAGCTTTTGGTTTTATGAGGATAACGCAACTATTTCTTAAAAAAGTACTTTGGCCAGAAATTATTTAGTTGGATTTTGGATGGCGCTCAAAAATTTTTCGAAGAGCATAATGGTTTTTTCGTTGATTTCCTGATAGGTAAGGCGTTCTTTTGTTTGATAGAAAAACATAATAGCATAGCGTTGCTCTTCATTTTCTATGATTTCTTTGTTTAACCGATAACATTCTCGAAGAACACGTTTGAAATAGTTTCGGTCAACGGCTTTTTTGAAGTATTTTTTAGAAACGGAAACGCCTATTTTATGTGAGGACTTTGGGGCGTCTGAGGCGTTACTTTCGTTCGAAATAGGAGCATATACCAATCGCAACGGATATTTAGAAACCGACTTCCCTTCGGAAAAAAGTAAGTCGATAAGCATTTTGCTTTTGAGTTTCTCGTGCTTTGGATAGATTTTTTTCATTTGGACAAAGATATAAAAGAACAGCTTGTTTTTTTATTTACAGATGAACGATATTTGCCACATTATTTTTGAAATATGACACGCTATTTATTCTGGATTTTTTTCTTTTTTGTTCAATTTTCTTATTCACAAATAAAATCGCCTTATTGTCTTGGTTTTAGCTATGGTTTTGGTGATCAAATGAAAAATAAGGATTATACATTTTCCAACCATTTTGTCAAATTACAATTGGAATATCAGTTGAAGAAAAGTGTGAATTTTACCTATACTCTTTTTATTCAACCGGAAGTTAATTTTGCCAAACATCAGCTACTCAATAAATATTTTGTGCAGCCTGACGAACCTAATTATGAAGAACGTCGTGATCGTTTTACCCGTCTAAAAAACATCAACGATTATGTTTTAAATGTTGGAGGGACTGTTAGAAAACCAATTACATCGTCGTTTAGTATTTATATCTTAGGAAGTATTGGGCCTATGATAACCGATACTGAAACGGAACGGCTTTCTAAAGGATTTGCTTTTTCGGATGTTATCGCATTGGGCTTTTCCTTTAAAGCGGATAAAACGAATTTTGATCTTCGCCCAAGTTTACGACATGTTTCAAACGGTGGATTGCAGTCTTCAAACGCTGGAATAAACACGCAAAATATTGAATTGTGTGTAACTTTCGATTTGTAATTACGAGATCTTATTATACTAAAAAAGCTGACTTTATAGGCAGCTTTTGGTTTTTATTTTTGATAGTTATTGTTGCTTCGATTTACATCGGCCATTAGTCCGCTTGGATCAATTGCAATGCTTTTTATAGTTCCTTTTGGTTTTTTAATGCTGATTTCAAAAGTTGGATACGCCCAATCCCAAGCGTCTGTTACTTTTCGAGTTAGAGCGGTTTGATTTGGTTTTGTCCAACGCATTATCGTTAATGGAACATAAAAACTTTCAGAAGTTCCATCGTCATAAGTTACAACAATATCTAAAGGCATTGGCATTCGTCCAATACGCTCCAAAGTAAGTGTGGTGTGATTTCCGGTTTCTTCTACCGATTTAATTCCATAATCGATGGTGTTGGTGGTTTGTGTCCATTCGTTTAAATACCAATCTAGGTTAGCACCAGTAACTTTTTCTGCAGTATGTTTAATATCGGTAGGTGTTGGATGTGTAAACTTGTAATCGTTGAAATAACGCTTTAAGGTTTTCAACAAGTTTTCTTTACCAATTAAATATTCCAATTGCGAAAGGAAAATATTTCCTTTACTGTAGGCTTGGATACTATAAGGGCGGTTTTCATCGTAACGGTCGGCATGAGTGGTTTGCGGCTGTTCTTTCCCAGATTTTACCAATGAATAATACCCGATATAAGAATCTGCATGTGGGTTTTCAACCTTCTTTTCTGCAATTTCGTTTAGTCCGTAGTTTTCCAACCATGTGGTAAAACCTTCGTCCATCCAACTGTGTTTGGTTTCGTTTGAAGCTAATACATGTTGGAACCAAGAATGTGCCATTTCATGTGCAGTAACACCTAATAAACCGTCAAAAGTTCCTTCTCCCAAAATCAATGTACACATGGCATACTCCATACCACCATCACCCCCTTGAATTACCGAGTATTGTTTGTATGGATATTTTCCAACAGTGGTGTTGTAAATGCGCATTAATTCGGCTGTTTTAGGCTGCAATTTTTTCCAGTTGTCAATTATTTTTGGATTGTTTTTGTATAAGAAATGTAGTGTTACACCAAAATCGGTTTCATAAGTGTCATGAATATAGTTTTTATCGGCCGCCCAGGTAA
This sequence comes from Flavobacterium sp. IC2-16, assembly GCF_055521455.1. Taxonomy (NCBI): domain Bacteria; kingdom Pseudomonadati; phylum Bacteroidota; class Flavobacteriia; order Flavobacteriales; family Flavobacteriaceae; genus Flavobacterium; species Flavobacterium sp. IC2-16. Next base: position 1,311,249 of record NZ_CM145480.1, read on the forward strand.
AGTCATGTACGTTAGGCGCAATAAAATGCCATGTTAGTGTTTTTTGTTTTCTTGGAATTTTAACGGTTACACTTTTATCTTGGTAGTTGAATCCAATTGCATTTCCATTTTGTAAATAACCACTACCTCCTAAAATATAGTTTTTATCAATAGTTATAGAAACATCGAAATTACCCCAAACGCCATGAAACTCTCGAGCAATATAAGGGTCGGCTTGCCAGCCATCGCGATCGTATTCAGCCATTTTCGGATACCATTGTGCCATTGAAAGTTCAACACCTTCTTTGTTGTTTCTGCCTGAACGACGAATTTGAACCGGAACCTGACCTTCAAAATCTAATGTAAAAGTTGTTGAGGTTTTAGGTAGTAACGGATGAGGTAAATCTACTTCTAGAATAGTACCGACTACTTTGTTGGTTGCGTTTTGCCCATCTTGTTTTAAATTGGAAATGTTTAAATAGCCAATTTCATTTGGTTTTAAGGCAGCTATACGACTTTGTTTAACATCTTTATCGTCTATTTTGACTTTGGTAACCATTCGGCCATCAGGGTCTTTTATCGTTTTTAAACGAGCATCCATAGCGCTGTTTGGCTGGAATGCATTGTTGAACAAATGATAATAAACTCGTTTTAAAGTATCTGGCGAATTGTTGGTATATACCAATACTTGTTTTCCTTTGTATTGATAGGTTTTAACATCCATGTTAACGTCCATTTTGTAATCAACATGTTGTTGCCAATAGCCGGGATTTGGGTTGTTTTGTGCAAAAAGCGCAAATGAAATAAACAGTGTTGCTAAACTTAATTTTTTCATGGTATTAGAAATAAAAAGGAAGGGATATTTCCCTTCCGATTATAAGAATTTTTCAAAGATAATTATTTTTTTGCCATTTTTTCTGCCATTAACAAGGCATTATAAGCATTAACAATTTTTCCTGATTTTGATGTTTCGTTGAATGGTTTTATTTCTTTTTTCTCGCCCACAGCAACTTTTTGGGTTAATGTAGTTCCAGAATCCATGATAATTTGTTTAACCTGCGCTGCCGTTAGCGTTGGGTAATAGGCGCGAATTAATGCTGCAACTCCGGCTACATTTGGCGAAGCCATAGATGTCCCTTGTAAATATTGGTAGGTATTGCTCGGTGTTGTTGCATAAATTTTTTCACCCGGCGCGAAAATATCAACACTTGTTTTTCCATAATTCGAGAAACCAGCAACCATTTCTGACCCATAATTTGGTGTAATAGCCCCAATGATTAAAACGTTGTTTGCTACTTCAGGTTGGTTGTCGTATGAATCTGTTGGATATTTGTTTACGGTGTCTAAATCGTAGGAGTCATTTCCAGCTGCAAACACAACCAATACATCTTTACTGGCTGCATATTTAATAGCATCATGTACCCATTCCGGATGTGTTGAATAGTATTTCCCAAAACTTCCGTTAATCACTTTTGCACCGTTGTCTACAGCATAACGAATTGCCAATGCGATGTCTTTATCGTATTCGTCTCCGTCTGGAACAGCTCGCACGGCCATAATTTTCACATTATTGCTGGCCACACCATCGCCACCTTTGTTGTTGTTTCTGGTTTGAGCAATGATTCCCGCTACGTGTGTACCATGTTTTGCGCCTTTTTTCTCAGGACCAATAACATTGTTGTTTCCGTATTTTTTATCGTTGATGTCGTTTGGATTGTCTCCAACAGCTTTACGACCATCAAACTCTAAATTTAAATGATAGTTTAATTGACCGTATACATAATCTTTGTATTCGCCAATTTCTTTATCAAATTCTTCTTTAGAGGTTTGTGATAAAATTTGCATCATCATCCCTTTATATTGAAGTAAAGTTTGGTCGGTAGTTTCGATTTTCTTTACATCTTCTAAAGTATAGTCTTTTTTCTTAAGATAGTCCGCAATGGCTTTATCGCCAGCTAAGATGAAATCAACCTGCATTTTTCCTTGGTTTGCTTCGGCCATATCTTTTTCATGTTCGGCTTTGGCTTTCATATATGTTGCAGAACCATCGTTTCCTTTTTTAAGGATTCGAACATACTCCATGTTTTCATGTTCCGCATTGCCTAAAAAGTTCCATCCGTGAATATCATCCACATAACCGTTGTTGTCGTCGTCTTTTCCGTTTCCTGCAATTTCTTTAGGATTGGTCCAAATCGCTGGTTTTAAATCTTCATGATCAATGTCTACCCCCGAATCAATTACACCAACAATAACAGTTGTTCCTTTTTTGCCTTTAAGTAATTGTGCATAAGCTTTATCAACACTCATACCCGGGATTGTGTCTTTTTGTAGATCTAGGTGGCTCCAACGTTTTAAGTCGTTTTCTGCAATTTTGCCAACTTTTAGAGGCATTTTATCAATGTTCTCAACCGAAGTAGAAACCATTTTTTGAGTACCACAACTAGCTAGCGCTAGTGCTAAAGCGGCACAAACATAGTAGTTTTTCAATAACGTCATAATAATCTAAAGTATTTTAAGAAATTAGTCTTAAAGAATTAGTAAAAGTTACAGTTTTGCAAAGAATTAACATTTTTCACAACACACCAAGTTACTGCTTTTAATCGAAATGAATAAGCAAATAACTAAAAAAAGGCTTTAACTTTTAAATAAAGATGTAGCTAACCGCCGCGATGGCCAATGTAATTAGGAATAATGCAATCTTAACCATAACTCGTTCGTTTTTTGATTGATGAATCCGATTGATGATTTATTTACAATTCTGAATTATTTTTTGTAAAACAGAATCGGTAATTTTTAATTCTTCAGTACTAATTCCTTTCAACGCATTGCTTCTGTTTTGGAGAACTAACTGTTGAACATTTTCAATAATTTCTTTACCACTTTGGGTCACATTCAGGATGAATTTTCGTCGGTCTATCGAATTCACCTCTCTTTCAAGATAACCGGCTTTTACCAACAACTCTATAATTCGAGTTACCGAAGCGTTATCTTTAAAGACCTTTTCACTTAACTGTTGTTGTGTAATAGTGGGATTTTCCAATATACACTTAATAACCAACCATTGATCTATTGTTATTTTATAACCGTGTTCGCGTAATTTTTTTTGAGCGTACATACGGTATAAACGAATGCCATGATCGATGTTGTAAAAAATGATATCGTTTAATTTCTCCACGTTATTAGTTTAACTAATCAAAAATACTAAGAAATTCGGAACAATTGATATATCAACTAAAGTTTAATACAAAATTAACAACGCTTGATATTTGTGGTTTTAGCCCAAAATGTCTTCACAACGAAAAATCTCTTTTAAACGAACACCTTTTTCAGTTTGTTCAACGGTAATTATTTGGTTGTGCGCATCGTGTTCTAGCCACAAATAGTAATTGTTCTCCACAGCATTGGTAAGAAATTTAGCTTTTTCCGGCATCGTTAATAGCGGACGTGTATCGTAGCCCATTACATATGGAATTGGTATGTGTCCCGCTGTGGCCAATAAGTCGGCACAAAAAACAATGGTTTTACCTTGGTATTGAATGTGTGGTAGCATCTGTTTTTCGGTATGCCCATCTGCATAAAATATTCCAAAGCCAAGTTCTTTTGAAATTCCAAAATCGGCTTCCGGACGTTCGATGAACTTTAACTGACCACTTTCTTGCATAGGCAATATGTTTTCGGAAAGAAAAGACGCCTTTTCACGCGGATTTGGCTTGGTAGCCCATTCCCAGTGGTTTTCATTTGTCCAGAATGTTGCGTTTTTAAAAGCAACTTCATAGCCTGTCCGGTCATTATTCCAGATTACACTTCCGCCACAATGGTCGAAATGCAGATGGGTCATAAAAACATCAGTTACATCGTCACGGTGAAAACCATATTTGGCTAACGATTTGTCCAATGAATAATCACCCCAAAGTGAATAATAGCCAAAAAATTTCTCAGATTGTTTATCGCCCATGCCGGTGTCGATTAGAATAAGACGGTTTCCATCTTCAATCAACATGCATCGTGCTGCAATATCAATAAGATTGTTTTCATCGGCGGGATTGGTTTTATTCCAAATGGTTTTCGGAACCACTCCAAACATGGCGCCGCCATCCAATTTGAAATTTCCGGCTTCTATAGGGTAGATTTTCATTTCTATGTGCTTAAAAATTGCGTTTGCAAATTAGTAAATCTGTTAGGAAATACCAATTTAAATCGCTTGATAAGAAAAGACTATCATTGAATAAGTTATAAAAATGTTAGTAGTTAGGTAGTAAACGTTTTATGTAATATCTTTGCACTAAATTAGAATTAATCTGTTTTAATATTATGATTAAAGTTTCAGAAAGCGCAAAAAAGCGTATCGCACTTTTAATGGAAGATGATGGGTTCAGCACTACTACAGATTACGTTCGTGTGGGCGTGAAAAGCGGTGGTTGTTCTGGGCTTTCGTACGACTTAAAGTTTGATAAGACTTTAGGTGAAGATGATAAAGTGTTCGAAGATAACGATATAAAAATTGCCGTAGACAAAAAAAGCTTCTTTTACTTGGTAGGAACGACCTTAGAGTATTCCGGAGGATTGAACGGAAAAGGATTTGTGTTTAATAATCCAAATGCACAAAGAACTTGCGGTTGCGGGGAATCATTCTCCTTATAAATTTAAAATATAAAAATGTCAAAATACACAGAAGACGACTTAAAAGTCGAACTCGAAAATAAAGAATACGAATACGGTTTTTATACCGACATCGAATCGGATACGTTTCCTGCTGGGCTAAACGAAGACATCGTGCGCGCCATTTCCAAAAAGAAAAACGAACCCGAATGGATGACCGAATGGCGTTTGGAAGCCTTCCGTGTTTGGACCGAAATGGAGGAACCGGAGTGGGCAAACGTACATTACGAAAAACCTGATTTTCAGGCGATTTCTTATTATTCGGCTCCCAAAAAGAAAGATAAATACGAAAGTTTGGATGAGGTCGATCCGGAATTACTGGAAACCTTTAAAAAACTTGGAATTTCTATAGACGAGCAAAAGAAACTGGCCGGTGTTGCGGTAGATATCGTAATGGACTCGGTTTCCGTAGCCACAACTTTCAAGAAGACTTTAGCGGAAAAAGGCATTATTTTCTGTTCGATTTCTGAAGCGATTCAAGAACATCCGGAATTGGTAAAAAAACATTTGGGAACAGTAGTGCCTCAAAAAGATAATTTCTATGCGGCATTAAATTCGGCGGTGTTCTCAGATGGTTCGTTCTGCTACATTCCGAAAGGCGTTCGTTGCCCGATGGAATTATCAACCTACTTCCGTATCAATCAGGGAGGAACAGGTCAATTCGAAAGAACGTTGGTCATTGCCGATGAAGGCAGTTATGTTTCTTACCTGGAAGGATGTACAGCGCCTAGTCGTGATGAAAACCAATTGCACGCAGCAGTAGTTGAGCTTATCGCTTTAGACGATGCGGAAATCAAATATTCTACCGTGCAAAACTGGTACCCTGGAAACAAAGAAGGTAAAGGAGGGGTTTTCAACTTTGTGACCAAAAGAGGTTTGTGTGAGAAAAACGCAAAAATTTCCTGGACACAAGTAGAAACCGGTTCTGCCGTAACATGGAAATATCCGTCTTGTGTTTTGAAAGGGGATAATTCTATCGGTGAATTCTACTCTATTGCCGTTACCAATAACTTTCAACAGGCCGATACCGGAACGAAAATGATACACTTGGGTAAAAATACCAAGTCGACTATTATTTCCAAAGGTATTTCTGCCGGAAAATCGCAAAACAGTTATCGTGGTTTGGTTCAGATTTCATCAAGAGCCGATAATGCCCGTAACTTCTCGCAATGTGACTCGTTGTTGATGGGGAATAATTGTGGAGCGCATACCTTCCCATATATCGAATCTAAAAATACTTCGGCTAAAATCGAACATGAGGCTACGACTTCAAAAATTGGGGAAGACCAGGTTTTCTACTGTAACCAACGCGGAATTCCGACCGAAAAAGCCATTGCGCTTATCGTAAACGGATTCAGCAAAGAGGTATTGAACAAATTACCGATGGAGTTCGCAGTGGAAGCTCAAAAATTACTGGAAATTTCGTTGGAAGGTTCCGTTGGATAATCATTACAAAAATTAAAAAGATAGCAATAGCATGTTAACTATAAAGAATTTGCATGCCTCAGTAGAGGATAAAGAAATATTAAGAGGTATTAACCTTGAAATCAAAGCAGGCGAAGTACACGCCATCATGGGACCTAACGGTGCCGGAAAAAGTACACTTTCATCCATTATCGCCGGAAACGAAACCTACGAAGTAACCGAAGGAGAAATCGTTTTGGATGGTGAAGATTTATCGGAATTGGCTCCGGAAGAAAGAGCGCACAAAGGCGTGTTCTTATCGTTCCAGTACCCTGTGGAAATCCCGGGAGTATCGGTAACGAATTTCATCAAAACCGCGATCAACGAAAAACGCAAAGCAAACGGTCAAGAGGAAATGCCCGCTAATGAAATGCTAAAGTTAATCCGTGAGAAATCGGAATTATTGGAAATGGACCGTAAGTTCTTATCGCGTTCGTTAAACGAAGGTTTTTCGGGTGGTGAAAAGAAACGTAATGAGATTTTCCAAATGGCGATGTTGGAACCGAAAATCGCTATTTTGGACGAAACAGATTCTGGTTTGGATATCGATGCATTACGTATTGTGGCGAACGGTGTTAACAAGCTTAAAAATGAGAATAACGCAGTGTTGGTAATCACACACTATCAGCGTTTGTTGGATTATATTATTCCTGATTTTGTGCACGTTTTGATGGACGGGAAGATCATTAAATCGGGCGGTGCAGATTTAGCATTGGAGTTAGAAGAAAAAGGATACGACTGGTTAAAATAATTTTGTCGAAAGTCGAAAGTCAAAAGTCAGAAAGTGAGTTGATGGGAAAATTTATTTCTTTTGAAGAGATTACATCTTGGCAGAAATCAAGAGTTTTCAATAAGAAAATATATATAGCCACAGAGACAGTTACTTTTAAAAACGATTATGATTTTGTTCGACAAATACGACGCGCTTCTTTATCAATTTCTTCAAACATTGCAGAAGGATTTGAAAGGAACACTGACAAAGAATTTATACATTTTTTATTTATTGCTAAAGCTTCAGCTGGTGAAGTAAGATCCCAGTTGTACTTGGCATTTGATTTGAATTACATTACAAAAGAAAATTTTGAGGAGTTGCTAAATGAAGTATCCGAGATATCAAGATTGATAGGAGGCTTTATAAAATATCTTCAAAGTATTAAAAAGGAATAAAGACGAAGAGGTTTTAAACTTTTGACTTTTGACTTTTGACTTTTGACTATAAAAGTAAACATGGATTTAAAAGAAAAATTACTATCATCGTTCATGGCTTTTGAAGAGAAAGTCGATGTAGGTACCGAACTGCACGATCTTCGTACCGAAGCTTTGAAAAACTTTGAAACAAAAGGGTTTCCTACCAAAAAAGAGGAAGCTTGGAAATATACTTCGCTGAATGCAGTATTGAAAAACGATTTCAGCATCTTTCCCAAAAAGGATAACGCAATTGAATTTAAAGAAGTAAAAAAATACTTTTTGAATGATATTGATACTTATAAGGTAATTTTTATCGACGGAATTTTCAGTACGTTTTTATCGTCGACCACACATGATGGTTTGGATGTTTGTTTGATGTCTTCGGCGCTAACAAAACCGAAATACAAGATGATTATCGATACGTATTTCAATCAGGTGGCCAATAAAGAAGAAAGCTTGACTTCGTTAAATACCGCTTTTGCCTATGAAGGAGCCTACATCAATATTCCGAAAAGCAAAGTGGTGGAAAAACCGATTGAAATCATCTATTTCTCAACCGGAAAAGAAGATGCTTTGATGGTGCAACCCAGAAACTTGGTGATTGTTGGAGAAAATGCTCACGTACAGATTGTGGAGCGTCACCAAAGTTTGAACGAGAATCCGGTGTTGACCAATTCGGTTACCGAAATTTTTGCTCAGAAACGTGCTATTGTGGATTACTATAAAGTGCAAAACGATGTGCAGACGGCGAACTTAATAGACAATACGTATATTTCACAGAAACAGGAAAGTCGTGTTGCGGTGCACACGTTTTCATTCGGTGGAAACCTGACGCGCAACAACTTGAACTTCTACCACCATGGAGAAAGAATTGATTCGACGTTGAAAGGAATTACGATTATTGGAGATAAACAGCACGTCGATCATTATACATTAGTGAATCATGAACAACCGAATTGCGAAAGCCACCAGAACTATAAAACGATTTTGGACGGACAATCGACAGGAGTGTTCAACGGTAAAATTTTCGTGGAGAAAGAAGCACAGAAAACCGACGCGTTCCAACAGAACAACAACATTTTGTTGAGCGATAAAGCGACTATCAATGCAAAACCACAATTGGAAATTTTCGCCGATGATGTGAAATGTTCCCACGGCTGTACGATAGGTCAGTTGGACGACAGCGCGATGTTCTACATGCAACAACGTGGAATCCCGAAAAAAGAAGCTAAAGCGTTGCTTATGTACGCGTTTACTAGTGAAGTGACCTCGAGCATCAAAATACCAGAATTAAAAGCTAAAATTGCGAAAATCATCGCGACAAAGCTGAATGTAAATATGGGCTTTGATTTGTAAGCACAAAACAACATATGAATTTGAAAACCGCTTTTATGGCGGTTTTTTTATTTAAGGATTTTCGCATACGATTGATTTCCCTATATTTGATTAATATCAATTAGAAACCATGGAAAACCTCCCGGAAAACCAACTTCAAAAGCTGCTTGAAAAAGGGTTTATTTCTGAATCACAATACCAGGAAGTAAAAGAATACAAAGCGTTGGGTCTTTTTTCACTGAACGCTGAACTTTTGTTTTTGTTGTACTTATCCGTGCTTTTGTTTACCGGCGGGGTTGGGACTTTAATCTACAAAAACATCGATAGCATAGGGCATATTGCCATTTTAGCGGTAAACTTTAGTCTCATGTTGGTTTGCTTTTACTTCAGTTTTAAAAAAGCAAAAGGGTTTTCAAAAGCAGAAGTCCTTTTCGATAACCCGATGTATGATTATTTGGTGTTGACTGCTAGTTTATTAGCAACTATTTTTATTGGTTACCTGCAGTTTCAGTATGGTATTTTTGGTAAAGATTTCAGTTTAGTTTCTTTATTTTCAGCTATTTTATGTTTTGCTATAGCATACTATTTCGATAATCGAACTGTATTATCCATGGCGATAACATCATTAATTGCTTTTGCAGGCATCACTTTAACGACACAAACCGTTTTTGAAAACGCTATTTATTCCAATCCGAATTTGGTTTATTTTGGAATTTTTATTGCTGTTATCCTCATAATGTGGACCTTGTATAGTTTGAAAGAAAACATCAAAGCACATTTCTACTTTGTTTATTACACTTTTGCTCAACATTTACTTGGCATTTGTACTATTGCAGGTTTAATTGAAGATAATTGGTTTTGGTTTCTTCCTGTTTTGGTTGGTAGTAGTTGGTTTTTCTATAGAACGAGTCATAAACATAATGCCACATCGTTATTTGTATTTTCCTTGCTTTATGGCTATATAGGGTTAAATATCTTTTTTGCCCGAGTTCTGAACTTTTTGGATATCAACGATATAATAGTGCCGCTGATTTATCTTTCACCGATTTATGTGGTGGGTTCAATCGTTATGTTTATCAAAGTAGTACGTAATTTTAATAAAGAAAAACATGCAGGCGTACAATAAAGAAACATTAGACAATCATGTATTGGTGGCTCAAGCAAAAGCGCTTTACAATTTGAAATTTATTTCAAAGCCTCAATTGCAGGATATAAGTTCCCAACTCACATTATTTCACAGCAGTACTAATGTATTAATTCGAATTGGTTTTTTTCTTTTGGGCTGTATGCTTATATCGGCTATAACAGGATTTTTGGCTTTGTTCTTTTCACCGATTCTGGATAACAATTATGAGTCAATGGTATTTGTTTATGCCATTATTGGAATAATTGGGTCCGAATTTTTAGCGAGAACCGGTTATTATAACCACGGATTAGACGATGCGTTTATTCTTTCAATCCCTATGTTTTTTTGCATCGGAGTAGGTATTATATCCAGTTCCATGACTATGGTTTTTGTAATGATGACAATTCTAGGTTTTGCGTGCTGTATTCGCTATGTGCATAGTTTATCTGTATTAGTGGGATTGGTAGGTATTGTAGGATTGTTGTTTGATTTAATGGTGAATCATGCCTTACTGGATAAATTGTTTTTGCCTTTTTTGGGTTTTGTATTAGCTGTTGGAATTTATGTTCTCAGTTTCAAAATTGATAGTCAAAGCCGATTTTATTGGTACAGACAAGCAGTAATGCTGACCAAAGGTTTTGCTTTATTATTGGGCTATTTCTCTTTGAATTATATGGTAGTTCGAGAACTTTCAGAAGATTTGATGAACATAGTAGTCACGCCAGAAAACGATATCCCATTGGCGTTTTTGTTCTACGGATTGACTTTTGTTATTCCGATTGGCTATATTGTATTTGCTTTCAAAAACAAAGACCGATTGTTGTTGCTTATTGGATTGTTTACACTGGGTTATTCGTTTTTCACTATTCGTTTTTATTACCAGCTAATGCCTTTGGAGGTTGCTTTACTATTTGGCGGAATTATTCTTTTTGCAATTAGTTATTTTGCCATTCATAAATTAAAAGATAGAGAACAGGGTATAACGTTCAAACCGGATCGAGGTAGTGATAATAGTTTTATTTTAAATGCTCAAGCCATACTTATTTCATCTCAAATTCAAACCAAAGTTGCACCAACAGAAGACAAAATGCCTTTTGGCGGCGGCGGTTTCAGTGGAGGAGGAGCCGGGGAGACTTTTTAATATTTTATCATTTATTTATATCTATTTCAAATAACAAGCCTTAAATTTGCATCAAATTCAGTTTAAAATGTTTGATGTTCAAAAAGTAAGAGCACAATTCCCCATATTGTCCCAAACCGTAAACGGAAAGCCCTTGGTGTATTTTGATAACGGGGCTACAGCTCAAAAACCTCAGGTGGTTATTGATGCAATCTCTCAATATTACAGCGAAATAAATGCCAATATTCATCGTGGAGTGCATACGTTGAGTCAGTTGGCTACCGATGCGTATGAAGTTGCTCGAAATACCATTCAAAATCATTTGAATGCCAAACACAACCACGAAATCATTTTTACTTCCGGTACAACTGCTGGGATTAATTTGGTAGCAAACGGTTTTGCCAAGTTTGTGAAAGAAGGTGATGAGGTCATGGTTTCTGCTTTAGAACATCACAGTAACATCGTGCCTTGGCAGTTTTTGTGTGAAAAAACCGGAGCTACTTTGGTGGTAATCCCAATGAATGAGAAAGGCGAATTGGTTATGGAGGAATTTGAAAAATTGCTTACTGCTAAAACCAAAATCGTAGCGGTAAATCATATTTCCAATGCGTTGGGAACCATTAACCCGATTAAACACATTATTGAAAAAGCGCATCAAGTGGGTGCCGCGGTTTTAATTGATGGGGCTCAAGCAACACCACACTTACGTCCTGATGTTCAGGAGCTGGATTGCGACTTTTACGTGTTTTCCGGACACAAAGTTTGCGGTCCAACCGGTGTTGGAATTTTATACGGAAAAGAAAGCTGGTTGAATGCTTTACCACCTTACCAAGGTGGGGGAGAAATGATCAAAGAAGTAACTTTCGAAAAGACTACCTATGCCGAATTACCGCATAAATTTGAAGCAGGAACGCCAAATATAGAAGCAGGAATTGTTTTAGGAACGGCCATCGATTATTTGAACGGTATCGGTTTCGACAACATCGCGAAATACGAACAAGAGCTATTGGATTATGCAACTGAAAAACTTCTGGAAATTGAAGGTTTGAAAATCTTCGGAACCAGTAAAAACAAGGCTTCAGTAATTTCTTTCAACATAGAAGGAATTCATCCGTACGACATTGGCACAATTATAGATAAGTTAGGAGTAGCGGTGCGAACCGGCCATCATTGTGCACAACCTATTATGAATTATTTCAATATTCCGGGTACGATTAGAGCGAGTTTCGCGTTTTACAATACCAAACAAGAAATTGATATATTTGTAGAAGCGGTTAAAAAAGCCCAAATGATGTTATCTTAAAAAGTAGAATTTATGAAAGCAATTACTCTTTTAGCGTCTGTAGTCGTAACATTTGCAAGCTGCAATTGTCAAAAAGTAGCAGCTGAAAAAAATGAATTGACATCCAAAACCGTTATGCAAGAAAACGAAATTCCGTCTTTAGAATATGAAGCTAACACTCGTGGTTTTTATAGAAAAATAACAATTGCCGATCATAAGGCATGGGTAGTTCCAGTTCGTGACGGTAAGGCTGTTGAGGTGCCGGTTTCCGATGCCGATTGGAATGAATTGGTTGCATTGTTTAAATCAGTTAATCCACAAGGACTTGCTGCGCTGAAAGCACCAACTGAAAAACGTTTTTATGACGGAGCTCCAATGGCAAATTTTAGAGTGATTACGAATGCTGAAACATTTGAATCGGCTACTTTTGACGGTGGTTTTCCCCCAGCTGAAATTGAAAAAATCGTAAATAAAGTTATTGCTATTGGCGATAAAGTAAAATAAAATGACCATTAAAGAAATACAAGAAGAAATTGTAGATGAGTTTTCCATGTTTGACGATTGGATGCAACGCTACGAATATATCATCGAACTTGGTAAAAGCTTGCCTTTGATAGCAGATCAATACAAAACCGACGACAATATTATTAAAGGTTGTCAATCAAAAGTATGGGTTCATGCTGACGAACAAAACGGAAAAGTGGTTTTTACTGCCGATAGCGATGCCATTTTAACAAAAGGAATCATAGCGATTTTGGTTAGAGCCTTTTCCAACCAATCGCCTCAGGCAATTTTAGACGCAAATACCGACTTTATTGATGAGATAGGTCTTAAAGAACATTTGTCACCTACTCGCGCCAACGGGTTGGTATCGATGATTAAACAAATAAAAATGTATGCTTTAGCTTTTCAGGCTAAATCGGAATAAATAATAAAAAATGGAAGAATTTAACGACACCATAAATTTAGGTGAAGACGTAGTAAAGGTTTTAAAAGGGATTTACGATCCTGAAATTCCTGTTGATATATACGAACTGGGGTTGATATACGATGTAATGATTAACGAAGACAACGATGTTAAAATCTTAATGACATTAACTTCTCCCAATTGCCCAGTTGCAGAAACGTTACCACAAGAAGTTGAGGAAAAAATCAAATCGATAGATGCTGTAAAATCTTGTGAAGTAGAAATCACTTTCGATCCGCCTTGGAGCAAAGATTTAATGAGTGAAGAGGCTAAATTAGAATTAGGGATGCTTTAATAGTAAACGGTCTTCGGTTTCAGTTTGCATTTTTTGTGAACCGTGACTTTGACTGTGGCTAAATATGGAAGAAATAGTAAACAGAGTTGCCAATAGTGCACTGCAAGTATTCGATTTGGAAGATTATTTTCCAAAGGATGAGATTGTTGAACTGGATATTTCACAATGGCTTTTTGGTGGTTTTATTCTCAAAGAAACCGAATTTAGAGATCATTTAAAAAACCATGATTGGACCCAATATGCTCAAAAACATGTAGCGCTTTATTGTTCCGAAGAAGCCATACTACCTGCATGGACTTATGCTTTGGTTTCCGTTTTTTTAAAACCACACGTATTAAGTGTATATCAAGGCTATAAAAAAGAACTTTTGCTATACTATTATCAGAATACTTTAGAAAATCTAAACTATAGCGATTTTCAAGATAAACCTGTTATTTTAAAAGGTTGTTCAAACAAACCTGTTCCACAAGAAGCCTACGTATTGGCAATTCAGCAATTAATGCCGTTTGCCAAAAGTATTATGTTTGGTGAAGCCTGTTCATCAGTACCACTTTATAAGAAAAAATAAACTTTTCAACGATTTTAATACTAATTTTCCTTATCAATTTTGTTATTTTGCTCCTTTAAAAAGGAAAATACTATGAAAAAGATTGCAATTTTTGCGCTTTGTGTTATGGGAATTCTAAGTGTCCATGCACAAGAAACAGAAAAGGAAAATTTAAACAAAAACGAAGAAGCGGTTAAAAAAGCAGGAGAAGAACGCCCAGCAGGTTGGGTTAAAAATGGAACATTTACTGCATTAGCCAGTCAGTCATCATTCAGCAATTGGTTAGCAGGTGGACAAAATAATTTTTCAGGAAATGTGGGGTTAAACTATAATTTCAACTACAAAAATGAAAAATGGACTTGGGACAATAAATTTATTGCTACTTACGGAATTACCAAAATTAAAGGGGCCGAAAAACAAAAAACAGACGATAGAATTGAATTAAACTCTTTGGCAGGTCGTAAAGCTTTTGGTGAATATTGGTATTATTCGATGTTTTTGAATTTTAAAACGCAAATGGATGCCGGGGTTGACCCGCAAACGCGTACTACGACTATTTCACATTTCTTTTCACCAGCATATTTTCAAATGGGACCTGGTTTGCTTTGGAAAAAAAGCGATAATCTGAAAGTAAACATTGCGCCAGCCACATCCAAATTGATTGTTGTGCATGGTCATTTTACCAAAGATCTTCCAGATGGAGTAACCTATTTTGGTGTGAAAGCAAACGAAACCACTCGTTATGAGCTGGGAGCTGCTTTAAATGGGTATTATAAGTTTAAGTTGATGGAAAACGTTTCTGTTGAGAATGTTTTGAACCTGTATTCTAATTACTTAGAAGACCCACAAAATGTTGATTTAGATTACCAATTGAATATTGTTATGAAAATCAACAAATACTTAACTACCAACTTTGCTTTCCAAACTATTTATGACGATAATGCCTTTAGAGGTTTTCAAACTCGTCAGGTTATTGGTTTAGGATTCAATTATGGATTTTAATTAAAACAAAAAATAAAAAAAGCCGCTCTATTAAAAGCGGCTTTTTTTATAAGTATTATTCTTCGATAGCATCTTTATAATCGGGATATAAAAACTTGTTGTATGGAAAGCGGGTAATGTGTATTTCACGAACCGCCTCATATACTTTTTCACGAAATTCCTCAAAATTCTGCTTGTCGGTAGCCGATATAAACAGCGCGTTGTTTTCACCAACACGAGACATCCAGGTTTTACGCCATTCTTCTAACGAATAGTGTTTTGTGGTTTTCTCCGTTTCAAGATCTCCTTCTTCAATAGTTAAGTGTTTGTAAGCATCAATTTTATTGAAAACCATTATTGTGGGTTTGTCGGCACTTTTAATATCCTGAAGAATTTGATTTACAGAAGTAATATGATCTTCAAAATCCGGGTGAGAAATATCAACCACATGAAGAAGCAAATCGGCTTCACGAACTTCATCCAAAGTACTTTTAAAAGACTCTACCAATTGCGTCGGTAATTTTCGAATAAAACCAACTGTATCCGACAATAAAAAAGGAAGGTTTTTAATTACTACTTTTCGAACGGTTGTATCTAAAGTCGCAAACAACTTGTTTTCCACAAATACATCGCTTTTCCCAACAGCATTCATTAAAGTCGATTTTCCAACATTGGTATAACCCACTAAAGCAACACGAACCATCGCGCCACGGTTACTGCGTTGAACGGCCATCTGTTTGTCTATGGTTTTAATCTTGTCTTTTAACAAAGCAATACGATCACGAACAATACGGCGGTCGGTTTCAATTTCGGTTTCCCCCGGACCACGCATACCAATTCCACCTCGCTGACGTTCTAAGTGCGTCCACATACCAGTTAAACGTGGTAATAAATACTGGCATTGTGCTAGTTCAACTTGTGTTCTGGCATAAGAAGTTTCAGCACGTTGGGCAAAAATATCAAGAATGAGGTTTGTTCGGTCTAAAACCTTACAATCTAATTCACGAGTTATATTTTTTTGTTGAGCGGGAGAAAGTTCGTCATCAAAAATAACAGTAGTTACATCATTTTCCTTGATATAATATTTAATATCTTCCAATTTTCCACTCCCAACGAATGTTTTTGGGTTGGGTTTGTCCATTTTTTGGAAAAAACGTTTTACAACCTCACCTCCAGCAGTAAAAGTTAGAAACTCTAACTCATCAAGATATTCATTAAGTTTATCTTCGTTTTGAAGTTGTGTAATAATTCCAACAACAACAGTTTTTTCAAAAGTATGGTTTTGTTTTTCAAGCATAAGTTATAATCAAAATACAAAAGTAGACAATATTAAAATAGAAATTAAACTAAAAACGGCATAGATGATTGATAAAAATCTAAACAAATGGTCGATTTTTTGTGAATTTTGGTGGGCTGTGTTAAGCAATCGCTAAATTTATTTTATATTTGACAACTATACAAACAACAAACCTAAATAATAGTTATGAAAAAAATTACACTCGTAATTTTTATGTCGCTCTTATCTTTTTTGGGATACGCTCAATTTCCCGAAGGATTTGAAGGGGGGGTACCTCCAGCATCGTGGCATATAATGGATAATGGTACTGGTACTGCACAAAGTTGGAAAGTTAATGCTCCAGCAGCAGCTTTCCCGGCCTACACCGGTTCAATAGCTGCTTTTATAGATAGAGAAGCTATTGGTGCGGGAAATACATCTGAGGATTGGTTGGTTACCCCTCAGTTTACAGTACCAACAAGTGGTCAGCTACGTTTTTTTACACGTATGACACTTTCGGGAGACCAAGGGACTCTTTATCAAATTAAAGTCTCAACTACATCTCAAACCAATCAAGCTAGTTTTACACAAATCCAACAATGGACAGAGCCTCAACTTGAAGCTGCAATGGCTACAGGGGGCTCAACGGCATTTAATGTGTATGGGGAAATTGTACTTCCTTTAAGTGCTTATGTTGGACAACAAATTTATGTGTCATTTGTTCGTGTTCATACACAAACAGGAGCAACTGTTTCTGGAGACAGATGGTTGATTGATGACGTTAATGTTGCTTCACAATGTCAGGATCCTTTAACACTTAGTGCTAGTAATGTTACGTCAACTACTGCACAATTAAGTTGGACAAGTCCAGGGCCTGCTACACAATGGGAAATTGAAGCAGTTGCTTCTCCAGGATCACCAACGGGTATTCCAACAGCTACAGCTAACAGTAATCCATATATATATACTGGTTTAACGCCGGGTACACAATATTCATATTATGTGCGTTCAGTTTGTTCTTCGAACAATAAAAGTAATTGGGTTGGACCATTCGTATTTATTACAACGCCATTGGGGCAAACCTGTTCTGGACCCATTGTAATTGGATCACTACCTTATACACATACAAGTAACACCAACTTATATGGTGATGATTACAACGCTTCAGCAGGGGCTTCTTGCGGAACAGCAGGAAATTACTTGAATGGAGATGATGTGGTATATTCTTTCACACCTTCTTTTACAGGCACGGTTGATATCACTATGACCCCAACTGCTAACGCATCAGGGGTATTTGTATATAGTAGTTGTGCTAATATTGGCGTAAGTTGTTTGGCGGGAGTTTCAAATACCGGCGGAGGTATAAGAAATATTCCAAACTTAGCAGTTACTGCAGGAACAACTTATTATATAGTTATATCTACTAACGGTACTCCTCAAAGTACAGGATATACTTTGGTTTTACAACAAGTGAATTGTGCACAACCAACAGCTTTAACAGCTTCGGCGATAACTTCTTCTGGAGCAACATTAAGTTGGACAAGTGGTTTTTCAGCATTTGAATATGTAATTCAACCTGCGGGAACTGGCGTGCCTATGGGCTCAGGAACTCCTTCTGCAAACCCAGTTACGGTTAATACATTAACATCAAACACACAATATGAGTATTATGTACGAACAGATTGTGGGGGTGGACTTTATAGTATTTGGGCTGGTCCTTATAACTTCAGAACACTATGTGGACCAATAGCGGTTCCGTTTTTTGAAGGATTTAATGGGACTCCGGCTTCACCAACAGAAATTTGTTGGACAGTATTGAATGTCAATGCAGATGCAAATGCATGGAATATGAACTATGCCACAACACCTTTTGAAGGAGACCAATCGGCAAGTATTGTTTCAAGTACATCCACTAACGATGACTGGTTGATTTCACCTCAATTAGTGTTGAATGGAAACCAACGTTTACGTTATCGTTACCGTGTTCTTTCTGCAGCATCACCTTGTAACTTTGAAGTTAAGGTATCAACTACAGGACCAACACCCGCGAACTTTACAACGACTATAGTACCTCAAACTTCATATTCGAATGTTACGTATTTAGAGAAGTTTGTTAACCTAACAGGAATAACAGGTAACGTTAATATCGGATGGCATGTGGCTCCTGGGGCAAATGGATCTAGAATTTTTATCGACGCGGTTATTGTCGAAGATATTCCACCATGTCCTCAGCCGATAGACTTAACAGTATCTACCATTACTCCAAACTCAGCAACAATTGGTTGGACACCAGGAGGGACTGAAACCACATGGCAAGTAGTAGTACAGCCAACAGGGTCACCCGCACCGACATTGCCAACTGCTGGTACAACGGTGAACACTCCAGCCCCACCATACATTGCTACTGGGCTTTTGGGTTCAACAACATACGATGTGTATGTTTTGGCAAATTGCGGGGGTAACGGACCAAGCGTTTGGAGTGGACCTATAACTTTTACAACATTAGTTGCACCACCAGTTTGTGGAGGAACATTTTTTGACTCTGGAGGTTCGGTTGCAAACTATGCTAATAATGAAAACTTAACGTGGACTATATTCCCTACTAATCCAGGTGATGTAGTTACTGTAACATTTACTTCATTCAATGTTCAAGCAACAAATGATGGTTTATATGTTTACAATGGTAATACCACTGCAGCACCTCAATTTTCAAGTGTAAATGGAAATGGAACTCCACTAAACTTACCAGGTGCTTATTGGGGAACTACTGTTCCAGGGCCATTTACTTCTTCTGCAGCAGATGGATCCTTAACATTTAATTTTGCATCAAACGGTTCGACAAATGCGGCTGGATGGGCAGCAAATGTCACTTGTGGACCACGACCAACTTGTGAAGCACCTATTTCACTTTCACAATCTGGCGTAACTTATAACTCAATAAATCTTACATGGACAGGAGGCAGCGCTACAGCATGGGAAGTAATCGCAGTGCCTTGTGGATCTCCAAGACCTACAGGAGCAACTTCTGGATGGGTACCTGCAGGAACAAATCCTTTTACACTAACAGGATTGAATGGTTCAACCTGTTATGATTTCTATGTAAGAGGTGTTTGTTCATCAACCGATGCAAGTGCTGTTGTTGGGCCAGTAAGTGCAACAACACCTTTAACACCACCAATTTGTGGAGGAAACTTTTATGACCCAGCGGGTCCTTCGGCAAATTATGCAGCCAGTTCAAATAGTACTGTGACAATTTGTCCAACAAACCCTGGGGATTTAGTTACAGTTACATTTACAGCATTTGCTCTTGAAAATAATTTCGACTTCTTGAAAGTATATGACGGTAATAGTACAGCGGCTCCTTTATTAGCCAACTTAACCGGAACTACATTACCGCCTTCATTTACTTCATCAGCAGCAAATGGATGTTTAACATTCGTATTTACTTCGGATAGTTCAGTTCAGTTAGCGGGATGGGCAGCAAACGTTACATGTGCACCACCACCAACATGTCCTAGACCAACAAGTTTATCGGCGACAGTAGTTACAAACAACTCTGCTACATTAGGATGGACCAATGTTGGACCTGCAACTTCTTGGGAAGTAATTGCATTACCATGTGGTTCTCCAATTCCAACAGGGGCTACTTCGGGATGGGTGCCTGCACCAACCAATCCATTTGTGTTAACAGGATTAAACCAAACAACGTGTTATGATTTTTATGTAAGAGGTATTTGTTCACCAACAGATGCAAGTACAGCTTCAAATCCATATACGGCAACAACTCAAGTAACTCCTCCAGCTTGTGGTGGAAGTTTCTATGATCCAGCCGGACCTTCAGCAAATTACGCTGCAAGTTCAAATAGTACTGTAACAATTTGTCCAGCAAACCCTGGCGACATTGTAACAGTAACTTTCTCAGCATTTGCTTTAGAAAACAACTTTGATTTCTTAAAGATTTATGATGGAAACAGTACCGCTGCTCCGTTATTAGCGAACTTAACAGGAACTGTGCTACCACCATCATTTACATCATCTGCAACCAATGGATGTTTAACTTTTGTGTTTACTTCGGATAGTTCAGTTCAACTAGCAGGATGGGCAGCATCAGTATCTTGTTCACCAGCACCTAACTGTACTAAACCAATAAACTTAACAGTATCGAATATTACTTCAACCTCAGCCTTATTGGGTTGGACTGAGACTGGAACGTCTACACAATGGGAAGTGTTTGTTGTACCTTTTGGTTCGCCACCTCCAACATCAACAGATGTAGGTACACTTGTAAGTGTTAACCCTGCTCTTATTACAGGATTAAACCCAAGTGGGCATTATACATTTTATGTAAGATCAATATGTCCGACATCTGGAACCAGTTTCTGGTCTACTGGGATGAGTTTTTATACTGCACCACCTAATGACGAATGTGCATCGGCTATATTTGTTCCAGTTAACTCTGACGCAACATGTAATCAAACAGTTTCTGGCTCATTAGCTTTTGCAACTCCTTCAACAGCACCTGCAGTTACAGCACCTTGTGTTGGAACACCAGATGATGATGTTTGGTATCAGTTTATTGCAACCAATTCATATTTGAATGTATCATTGCAAAACGTAGTGGGTTCAACAACAAACTTGAACTTCGTCGTATATTCTGGATCATGCGGAACTTTTACACAGGTATTTTGTAGTACAGCAGGTTCTTTAAACGGAACATTAAATGGGCTAACAGTTGGACAAACATACTATATTCGTGTGTATTCAAATGCAGCTACTGCACAGACAACTACTTTTGATTTATGTATTTCTACACCATCAACTTGTGGAAACTCTTCTACGGTATGTAATATTACTTACGGTAATACTACTGGTGTAACTTCACTTGGAACAATTGGATGTTTGTTTAGTTCTCCTAACCCTACGTTCTTTACAATTCAGGTTGCTGTTTCTGGTCCAATTAGCTATCAATTAACTCAGTCGACTGTTGGTAGTCCAACACCGGATTTAGATGTTGATTATGCTGCTTGGGGTCCATTTACAAGTCAGGCAGCTGGTTGTGCGGCTATTTCTGGTGGTCAAGCGCCACTAACAGGCCTTACAACAGGATGTAGTTTCTCTGCGGCTCCTATTGAAACGTTTAATATTGCAAATGCTCAGGCAGGTGAGTTTTATATCATTTTGATAACCAACTACTCTAACCAACCAGGTGTGATTAGTTTGAACCAAACTAATGCTACAACTCCAGGAGCAGGACAAACAATATGTTGTCCAGATGCCAACTTCTCGTATGTTCCTGGAACATATTGTAAGGGAAGTAGTGCTAACCCAATTCCAGTAATCGCATCAGGATCTCTTGCGGGTACTTTTTCTTCTCCAAATCCAGCTGTTGTATTTGTTAGTACAACTACAGGTGAAATTGATTTGGCAGCAACCCCTGCAGGTAATTATATTATTTATAATTCATTGGCAGCAAACAGTACATGTTCTGCAAAAACATATTCATACGTAATAACAATTGTTGACCCTGTAAACGCTACAATTTCATATAGTGCACCAGCATATTGTAGTAATTCAGTTGGGACACAGGTTGTAAATGTTTCAGGAACACCTGGAGGAACATTCTCGGTTTCGCCAGTTGGGTTGTATATTGATGCAAATAACGGAACAATTACACCTAGCAGTAGTGCTGCGGGTACCTATACAGTTTCGTATAACTTCCCAACCTCAAGTGGTTGTGGTCAAACATCATTTACAACGACTGTAGTAATTAATGCAGTGGCTAATCCTACTCCAAGTGTTGTGCAACCAAATTGTACAACAACTACGGGTACAATTACAATAACACCTACAGCGGCAACTTACGAATACAGCATTAATGGAGGAAGTACTTATGCTTCATCGAATGTGTTTGCTGGTTTGACTCCAGGAAACTACAACGTAATGATTCATGATACCGCAACAGGATGTTCATCAATTCCTGTTCCTGCAACAGTAAATGCGGTTCCTACCGCACCAAGTGCACCTTCAACTACAAGCATTCAGCCTACCTGTTTAACAGGTGGTCAAATCACGGTTACATCTCCTACAAACGGAGTTATAAGTTATCCAAACTTATTTATTTCAGAAGTTACAGATGCAAATACAGGTTCGTTAACATATGTTGAAATTTATAATGGAACAGGTTCGCCAGTTAACTTATCAGGATATCGATTGAAATTCTATAATAATGGTGCTTCAACGCCATCTACGAATTGTGACATTTTACTTACAAACACTATGTTAGCTAATAATGCAACATGGGTTGTAAAAGTAAGTAGTGATGCTAATATTGCAGGTATAACTCCTAATCAATCGGCAACTTTATGCGCAGGTATTAATACGGATGACAACATTCGTTTAACAACTAGTGCTGGTGTTGAAATTGATAACTGGGGAAGAAGAGACGGTATTAACTTTACACCGAATAATCAAGCAGGTTATTCTTATAGAAGATTAAATACTGCTGTGGCTCCTAGTAACACATGGAATCCAGCAGATTGGGATGCTGTTGATCCAGAGGTGTATACTAATGTTGGAAGCTTTGCACCAGCAACATCTAACTATCAATATAGTGTTGATGGAACGACATATCAAACAGGAACAACATTCCCGAACCTTCCAGCAGGAAGTTATAATGTAACTGTTCAAGATATGACTACTGGGTGTATATCAACTGCTACTGTAGTTGTGTTAACTACTCCTGCAAGTCCTGTTGCTCCAACTGCAACACCAACATCACCAACTTCGTGTGCGGTTTCTGTTGGAACTATTACTGTAACAAATCCATTAGGAGCTTCTTATGAGTATAGTATAGACGGAACAACATACCAAGCAGGAACTACTTTCAACGGAGTATTACCAGCAACATATAATGTTACGGTTAAAGACTTAGTGACTGGATGTATTTCAACAGCAACAGCAGTTACTGTTGACCCTGCACCAGGAGCGCCAGCTGCTCCAACAGCAAGTGTTACCGAGCAACCATCATGTATAGTTACAACAGGAACAATAGTGATTACTGCTCCTGTAGGCGCTACATTGGAATATACTGTTGATGGAATAACATATCAGTCTGGTACAACATTTGCCGGATTAGCTCCTGGAACATACAATGTTTCGGTACGTGATACATCTACTGGTTGTATTTCTTCAGCAACAAGCTTAACAGTTGATCCAATACCAGCGAATCCAAATGCTCCAACAGTTACTGTTACAAGTCAACCTACTTGTATAACTCCAACTGGAACAATTACAATTTCCGATCCAATTGGAGCGAATTATCAGTACAGTATTGATGGTGGTGGGTCTTATCAAACAAGTACTGTATTCTCTGGATTGACTCCGGGTAATACTTATAATGTTACGGCTCAAGATATTGTAACTGGATGTATTTCATCAATTACAACTGTAACAATTGATCCAATCCCTGCAAGCCCAGTAGCTCCTACTGCAGCAGTAACGGTTCAGCCAACATGTACAACTCCAACAGGTACTATAGAGGTTTCTAATCCTATAGATCCAAATTATGAATATAGTATTGATGGTTCTACATATCAGGTGGGTACTACTTTCGCTAATTTATCTCCAGGATCTTATGATATAACAGTTCGTGATGTTGTAACAGGATGCGTGTCTTCAATAACAACAATTGTTATTAATCCTGTAGCCGGAGCACCTGTTGCGCCAACAGCTAATACGACTGTTCAACCAACTTGTTCTGTTCCTACTGGCACAATTGTGATTACAGCACCATTAAGTGCTAATTATGAATACAGTGTTAACGGAACAACATTCCAAACAGGAACTACTTTTATCGGTCTTTCTTCTGGAACCTACAATGTTGTTGTTCGTGATATGACTACGGGCTGTATATCTCCAGCAACTATTGTTGTTGTTGATCCAGTACCTGCTAGTCCATTAGCACCAAGCATAACAGTTGTTGTTCAACCAACTTGTACAGCCCCTACAGCTATTATAGAGATTATTACTCCAACAGGAGGTAATTATGAGTATAATATTGATGCCTCAGCATTCCAATCAAGTACTCAATTCTCTGGAGTTACAGAAGGTATGCATACGGTTACTGTTCGTGATAACACTACTGGATGTACTTCTCAGTCTTCAATAGAGATTATTGTACCGGTTGCACCAGATACTCCAGGTTTAGTGGTTAACACAAGACCAGTATGTAATGATTTAACAGGTAGTATAGAGGTACTTTCACCACTTGGTTCTACTTATGAGTATTCGTTGAATGGAGGAACATATCAGGCCAGTGTTACTTTCAGTGGTTTGAATGAAGGAGTTTATCAAATTTCTGTTATGGATACGGCAACAGGATGTATATCTCAAATTGCTTCGGTTACTGTAGTAGACGAAGGTTGTCAAATTCCTAAAGGTATTTCACCAAATGGTGATGGTATGAACGATTCTTGGGACATCGAAAGTCTACATGCTAGATCTGTTAAAATTTACAACCGTTACGGTATGGAGGTTTACAGTTTTGGTTCGGGCTATACTAAGCAATGGCATGGTCAGTCTAATGCTGGTCATGAGTTACCAGACGGCACGTATTACTATGTTGTTGAGACAGGAGACGGACAAACCAAGACAGGTTGGGTATATATAAACAAAGAGAGATAAAAAAAGAGGGATACCACTCCTTTTCAAGGGAGGGAGTGGTATTACTAAAAGCTAAACAATACAAGTAATGAAGAAACTATATTTAGGTGTTTTGCTGGGTGTTTTGGGATTGTCAGAGGGCTATTCACAACAGGACCCGCACTACACGCAGTATATGTATAATATGAGTGTTATGAATCCGGCTTATGCGGGTTCAAAAGAGAGTTTATCTCTTGGTTTGTTATATAGAAAGCAATGGGTTGAGATAGAGGATGCGCCTACCACGGCAACATTTTTCGGTCACAGTCCTGTTGGGAAGAATGTGGGATTGGGTCTATCTGTAATATCGGATAAGATTGGCCCTGTTGAGGAGAACAATGCATATGCTGATTTCTCGTACACGTTGAAATTGGGAGGCGACCACAAGTTGGCCTTTGGTATGAAAGGGGGCGCTACGTTCCACAAGGTAGGTTTGTATGACGATATTGGTAACGGCCACGTTCCGGATTTGAATGACCCTGCCTTTTCTCAAAACAGCAGCAGAACGTTTTTAAACATAGGATCGGGATTGTTTTACTACACCAATAAATACTATGTTGGATTTTCGGTTCCGAATTTATTGAAGTCGAAACATTTGGATTATAACGGGAGGCAGTTCGGTTCGGAAGTATCGCATTATTTCTTAACGGGAGGATATGTTTTCGATATTAACGAGAACGTAAAATTAAAGCCTTTTGCGATGCTTAAATCGGCTTTCAATGCACCGACCTCATTAGACGCTTCGTTAAACACGTTGTTGTACAACAAACTTGAATTGGGATTAACGTACCGTTTGGAAGATTCCTTTGGAGCGATGGTTAACTTTTCGATTACTCCGGAGCTTCGCATCGGGTACGCCTACGACTATATCGTATCGGATTTATCGGCAAAAACCAAGGCCTCACACGAGTTTATGTTGTTGTGGGATGTTAACTTCTACAAGAAAGTATCTACCTCACCACGATTTTTCTAACCTAACAGCGAAACGAACATGAAGAAAACATATATTACTTTTAGTCTTGTACTCGCTGGTTTAACCTTATCAGCACAAAACAAAGACACACAGGAAGCGGATAAATTATACAACCGCTACGAATATATTGATGCGGCAGATGCCTATTTAAAACTGGTAAGTGCCAACAAGGCGGATAA
Source organism: Flavobacterium sp. IC2-16 (assembly GCF_055521455.1). Lineage (NCBI taxonomy): Bacteria > Pseudomonadati > Bacteroidota > Flavobacteriia > Flavobacteriales > Flavobacteriaceae > Flavobacterium > Flavobacterium sp. IC2-16. The sequence continues at coordinate 1,337,320 of NZ_CM145480.1, forward strand.
TTACGTTTACCGTCAGTTGGCCGATAGCTACTACAATGTGTTTAACACGCAGGAAGCAGCCAAATGGTATGCCAAGGCTACCGAACAGGAACAGGAAGCGGAAATCTACTACCGTTATGCTCAAATGCTTAAAGCGGATGGTAAGTACGATGAGGCAAACAAGCAAATGAAGAAGTTTGCCGATTTGGCTCCGAACGACCAGCGTGCCATAACTTTTAAAGCCGAGCCGAATTATATTCCGAGATTGAGCTCGCAACAAAAGTTGTTCGATACCAAGAGTATGGATGTGAACAGCGACAAATCGGATTTTGGAGCGGTTTTAACCAGCGATAACACCCTGTATTTTGCCAGTGCACGTAATACCAGCAGAAAGACATACGGGTATAACGACCAACCGTACTTGGATTTATACCAAGCGACACGAAATGCCGATGGAACCTTCAGTAAGCCTACGGAAGCCCAAGGCGTAAACAGCAAATGGCACGATGGCCCTGCAACGGTAAGTGCCGATGGAACTACGATGTATTTTGCCAGTGAAACGTTCCGCGATAAGATTTTCGACAAAGACAAAGCCAAAAAGTTGAAATACGGTAACGTAGGTCTTTTTAAAGCTACGAAAGTCGATGGGAAGTGGGGTAACATTCAAGCTCTACCGTTCAATAACAAAGACTACAACGTAGGAAACCCTAGTTTATCCAAAGATGGAAAAACACTTTACTTTGCTTCGGATATGCCTGGAGGAATAGGAGGGTCGGATATATGGCGCGTAGCCATAAACGGGAACAACGATTATGGTACTCCTGAAAACCTAGGAAGAGAAATCAATACCGAAGGAAGAGAAAACTTTCCGTTTATTACCGACGAGAACAAGCTTTATTTTGCTTCAGATGCCAGACAAGGATTTGGAGGATTGGATGTTTTCGTGGTGGATTTAAACAAAGGCATGGAGGTTAAAAACGTTGGAAAACCGGTAAACTCGGAAAAAGACGACTTCGCCTTTAGTTATAATGCAGATCAAAAACTGGGATTCTTCTCGAGTAACCGCGGAGGTCAAGACGATATCATGATGGCAATTCCGGTGTGTGGGGTTGAAATACAAACCACGACCAAGAATGCCAAAACAGGAGAATTGCTTTCAGGAGCAGCCGTGGCGATATTGGATGACCGCAACAACCTAATCGAAACCAAATATACTGCAGCCGACGGATTTGTGGGGTATGCAGTAGATTGCGACAAACCATATACGTTACAAGTCTCTAAAGACGGCTTTGTAAGCAAAACGGTTCCGGTAGATAAGAGTCAGGGTGGAGAGTTACCGATTGTGGTAGAATTAGACCCTATAGACGTAATTGTTACGGAAACAGAAGTTATCTTAAACGATATCTATTTCGAATTCAACCGTAGCAACATTACCAAACAAGGAGCTTTTGAGCTTGACAAATTGGTTCAGGTGATGAAGAATTCACCGGAGATGGTAATTATGGTTAAATCGCATACGGATAATAGAGGAAGCGACAGTTTCAATATGGATTTATCGGAAAGACGAGCAAAATCTACGGTACAGTATATTATCTCTAAAGGTATTGCTAAGGATCGTATCTCTGGAAAAGGATTTGGAGAAACCGAACCGAAAGTGGCTTGCGATAAATGTACGGAAGAAGAACACGCGAAAAACCGTCGTTCAGAATTCTTAATCGTTAAGAAATAACACAAACCAAATAGCAAATAAAAAAGCACCCAACAGGTGCTTTTTTATTTGATTAACATATAAAAAAAACCGGCTATAAGCCGGTTTTGTATTTAGAATGAGATGATGTTAAAAATCAAATTTAATTCCTTGTGCTAACGGTAAAGCTGTACCGTAGTTGATTGTATTCGTTTGTCTTCTCATATAAGCTTTCCAAGCATCTGAACCAGACTCACGCCCACCACCAGTTTCTTTTTCACCACCAAAAGCACCACCAATTTCTGCACCAGAAGTTCCGATGTTTACATTAGCAATACCACAATCTGAACCAGCAGCCGAAAGGAACAATTCCATTTCTCTCATGTTGTTAGTAAAGATTGATGAAGATAAACCTTGTGGTACACCGTTTTGAATAGCAATAGCTTCTTCAATAGTGCTGTATTTCATAACATATAATACCGGTGCAAACGTTTCGTGTTGAACGATTTCGAATTCGTTTTTAGCCTCGATAATACATGGTTTAACATAACAACCACTTTCGTATCCATCTCCTTCTAAAACACCACCGTCTACAATTACTCTTCCGCCTTCCGCTTTAGCTTTTTCAATAGCGTTTAGGTAATCTTGTACCGCACCTTTATCGATAAGTGGTCCAACGTGGTTGGTTTCATCCAAAGGATTTCCAATTTTCAATTGTCCGTAAGCGTTTTTCAAAACATCTAACGTTTTATCATATACACTTTCATGAACAATTAAACGACGCGTTGATGTACAACGTTGTCCCGCTGTACCTACCGCTCCGAATACAGCTCCTACTAATACCATAGATAGGTCTGAATGTTCTGAAACAATAATAGCGTTGTTTCCACCTAATTCCAAAATAGTATTTCCGAAACGAGAAGCCACTACTTGTGATACATGACGACCAATTCTTGTTGAACCTGTAAAGGATACTAAAGGAATACGTTTGTCGTTGTTGATTAAATCACCCGATTCATTTCCTACAACCAAACAACTTAATCCTTCCGGTAAATTGTTTCTTTCTAAAACTGTTTGAATGATGTTCTGACATGCAACAGCACATAAAGGTGTTTTTGAACTTGGTTTCCAAATACAAACATCACCACAAATCCAAGCAATCATTGAGTTCCATGACCATACCGCAACTGGAAAGTTAAAGGCTGAAATGATACCAACAATTCCAAAAGGATGCCATTGCTCATACATTCTGTGCATTGGACGCTCTGAGTGCATTGTTAAACCGTGTAACTGACGCGATAAACCTACTGCGAAATCACAGATATCAATCATTTCTTGAACTTCTCCAAGACCTTCTTGATATGATTTACCCATTTCGAAAGACACTAATTTACCTAAAGCTTCTTTATGCTTACGCAATTCTTCACCCATTTGGCGAACAATTTCACCACGTTTAGGAGCGGGAACCAAACGCCAAGTTTTGAACGCTTCTTCTGCCGCACTCATCGCTTTTTCGTAATCTTCTTTTGTTGCGGATTTTACACGTCCGATTAATTCACCAGTAGCTGGAGAATACGACTCGATGATTTTTCCGTTAGAGAACCAGTTTTTACCGGTTGAAGCTCCTTCATTTATTTCTTTTAAGCCTAATTGTTGTAAGGCTTCCTGAATACCAAATTGGTCTACTGCCGTTGTTGTCATTATATTACTTTAATCTGTTTTACAAAATTTTGTGCAAAGTTACTGTTTTTTGTTAAATCGATAACAATGCTAGTTGTTAAATCTAACACAAAGATAATCAGTGTTTTATGTATTTTGGATCAGAGTCCATTACAGTACCGCATTCGGTGCAGGTTCGTAGTTTTTTGGAATTGTAAAAATGTTGAAAATGAGGTAAGAAGTCTTTTTCGATATCATTAAGTTCGAAATACACTTCATATAATTTATTATTGCACGCTTCGCAATGCCATAGTAAACCATCTTTATAGCCTTTTCCAGCTCTTTTTCTTTCGATAACTAATCCGATAGAATCTTTACTTCGCACAGGAGAATGAGGAATTTTGCCAGGATGTAAATACATATCACCCGCGTGAAGTTCCATTTCTTTGCGTTCACCCTCTTCTTGGATGATAACTTTGATGTTTCCTTCCAGTTGATAGAAAAGCTCTTCGGTTTCGTTGTAATGGTAGTCTTTTCTAGCATTAGGTCCGGCAACAATCATTACAATGTAATCGCCCGAATCGACATATAGATTTTTATTTCCAACAGGTGGTTTTAAAAGATGTCTGTTTTCTTCAATCCACTTCGTGAGATTAAAAGGTTTTTGAATAGCCATAATTTGAATTTAATACAGCTAATTTACGAAAATAAAAAAGGTCAACTTTCGCTGACCTTTAAAATATTATTTTGCTTCTTTAATCAAGTAGATATACACAGGGAAGTGATCACTATAACCAACCTCACCATTTGAGTTTCGTAATGGATAGCCTTTGTACTGTCCGGCTTTCTGAACTAAGAAAGCTTTGTTGTAGATGCCCGCTTTCCAATAACGCCAAGAAGAATAGTCATTTCGGATTAAAGGCTCTGAAACCATAATAATATCAAACAAATCCCACGCATCACGATATGCTAAAGTTCCTAAGCCTTCTTCCGCCATTTTTTGCATTGGATTGTACATACCTAATGGCTTTACGTCTTCTTTTTTTCCTTTAGCTCCTACTTCAACTTTAACACTTTTGTTGAAACTACCATCGTTTAAGTCGCCCATAGAAATAATTTTCGCATTTGGGTTGATGGCATATAAGGAATCAATTATTTTTCGATTTAAACGACCAGCAGCTTCACGATTTGGACTACTTTTTTTCTCACCACCCGAACGTGAAGGCCAGTGATTCACAATAATGTTCACTTCTTCACCGTCTAATAAACCAGTAACCAATAATTGATCACGTGTGTAAATACGTTTGGTTTCTTTGTCTAAATTTACATTCTCTTCTTTTTCTTCTTCTTCACCTTTTTCTTTTTTACCCGATTGTTTTTCGTAGATGTACAACGGAATGTTTTTATAGCTTAAAGGCTGGAAGTGTTTTTTCTTATATAAAAATCCAACATCAATTCCACGTTTGTCTGGAGAATCGAAATGAATAATACCGTATCCTTTGTCAATTAGAAGCGGTTGTTTAATAAGGTCTTCTAATACGCCACGATTTTCAATTTCACAAGCACCAATAATAACCGGTGACTCTTTTTGACTATCACTGGTTCCTAATTCCGCTAAAACACGGCTTAGATGCTCTAGTTTGGTTTTGTATTTTTTACCAGTCCAGTTTTGTTTTCCATCCGGAAGCCATTCTTCATCGATGTTTGGTCCGTTTATGGTGTCAAAAAGGTTTTCAAAATTGTAAAACCCAACGGTGTGAACCATAAATTTCTTTTGTTGAGCAACAACCGAAAGGGTAGAGAACGCAACAGCCAACAAAAAAATAATTCTTTTTTTCATAGGTATAAGTATCAGTTTAACGTCTAGTGGATTTGTTTACTAAATATCCGTTTTAAAATCCATACAATTATTAAGCCAAAACAAAAATTGAATACAAAATTTTTGAATTGGGGCAACAAATGTAAAATATTAATGCTAAAATGTTCACTTTTATTTGGTTAATAATTTTTTAAGATATCATAAATCGTTGAAAATTCTTTTTTTAATTTTGCGTAATCCGTTGTTTTTTAGTGTTTTATATAGGTTTTATTTTGTATAACAAACAGTTGTCGCTTTGCTTTTTATATTAATTTAGGGTTAACTTTTATAAAAAATTTAACAGGAATGCTAAAAGTTGTATTAAAACATGTAAATTTGCCGCCCTTTGTGTTCTTATTTATTAAAAGACAAGGAATTAACTTTAATTTTATTTATGAAAAAATTTGTAATTAGTACTTTGTTTGTCATGCAGGTAGTTTTTGCCTGGGCACAACAAAATCCTTCATTGAAGGGTAAAGTTGTTGATTCAAAAAGTCAAAAAGCATTACAGAATGTTGTTGCAACAGTTCTAAACACTAACCAATCTACGTTGACAAATTTCGACGGGGTTTTTGTTTTTCCAGTTGTTGCAGAAGGAAACCAATCGATACAAATTAGTAGCCCTGGTTATACTTCTCAAACTTTTGCAGTTGAAATTAAAAAAGGTGAAACGCTAGATTTAGGTGTAGTTGTTTTAGAAGAAGACGTTACTTCTGAGCAACAAATGTCTTTAATCACAATCACCGAAAATGATTTAGGTGATGACAACAGTGGTTCGGAAACTACTTCTGGACTTTTACAAGCTTCACGTGATGCATATCAGCAAGCGGCTGCTTTTAACTGGGGTCAAGCACGTTTTAGAATACGTGGTTTAGATAATGCTTATGGAACTACCATGATTAATGGTATTGTTATGAATAAGTTATACGATGGAAGACCACAATGGAGTAACTGGGGTGGATTGAATGACGCAACCCGTAACCAGGAATTTACAATGGGTTCTGCACCATCAGATTATACTTTCGGTGGCATATTAGGAACACAAGAAATTAACACTAGAGCTTCTTTCTATCGTCCAGGAAACAGAGTGTCATTCTCTGGAACTAACACGAACTATAGCTGGAGAGCTATGGGAACTCATGCTTCAGGTATGAATTCTAAAGGATGGGCTTTTGTGGTTTCAGCGTCTAGACGTTGGGCACAAGAAGGTTATTTTGAAGGAACCGATTACGGTGCTAATTCAATTTTCGCAAGTGTTGAAAAGAAATTAGGTGAAAAACACAGTTTGAACTTTACTTCAATTTATGCGCAAAACAGTAGAGGAAAATCTTCTCCAAATACTAAAGAAGTAAACGACTTAATGGGTGTTCGTTACAACTCATACTGGGGATGGCAAGATGGAAAGAAAAGAAACTCTCGTGATAAAGATGTTGAAGAGCCAATTTTAATGTTAAGTCATTATTGGAAAATCAACACTAAAAACACATTAAATACAAACGTAGCATATCAGTCGGGTTCAATCGGTAACTCAAGATTAGATTACCAATTGGCAAACAGCCCGGATCCTACCTACTACAGAAACTTACCAAGTTACTACTTGAACTATCATTCATCAACAGGAGTTTGGCAACCGGATTATGTTCAAGCAGATATCGCTAAGAACTATTTCTTAAGCCACAGCCAAATTGATTGGAATGCAATGTACCAAGCGAACCAAAATACAGCTGGAGGAAACAGTGCATATGTGTTGTATGAAGATCGTACAGACGACAAACAAATTAGCGCTAACTCAATTTTAACTTCAGAGTTAAGTGATAACATTACCTTAAATGCAGGTGCTACTTTTAAAAGATTAAAATCGCACAATTTCCAAAACTTATTGGATTTAATGGGAGGTGCTTATTTTAACGACATTGATACTTTCTATACTGGTGATGCTTCACAATCAGACTTGAACAATCCAAACCGTCAAGTAGGTGAAGGAGACAGATATGGATATAATTATAATTTGTTTGCAACAGTTTTCGACGGATTTACTCAATTTAAATTCAACTACAAAAAAGTTGATTTTTATGTAGCTCAATCGTTTTCAAGATCAGAATACAAAAGAGAAGGTTTGTACCGTAACGGAATTTATGCAAACAACTCTTATGGAGATAGTGCTAAAGAAATTTTCGAAAACTTTGGTTTCAAAGGTGGTTTAACGTATAAAATCACTGGAAATCACATGTTGAACTTTAACGGAGCTTATTTAACTAAAGCACCAACGTTAAGAAATACATTTGCTAATGCACGTTTAAATAACAACATTACTCCAGATTTAGATAATGAAAGAGTATTCAGTGCAGATGCAAGTTATGTTTTACGTACGCCAAAAGTAAAAGCGCGTTTAACAGGATTTATCTCTAAGATTCAAAACACGTCTAAATTATCATTCTACTATGCTGAAAGTATTGGAGGAGATGATGGTGGCGATGCTGATGCTTTCGTAAGTGAAATTGTTACCGGAATGGATAAAAGAAATATTGGTGGAGAGTTAGGTATCGAATACCAAATTACTTCAACAATTAAAGCAACAGGAGTAGCTTCTTACGGTCAGTATATCTATACAAACAACCCGAACTTAAAATTGAATGATGACGCACAAGCTTCTGTGACTAATCAGTTCCCGTTAGTAGATTTCGGAAAAACATATTTAAGAGGTTACAGACAAGCGGGTATGCCACAACAAGCGTATTCATTTGGTTTAGAATACCGTGATCCTCATTTCTGGTGGGTAAGTGCAAATGCGAACTACTTAGCAGATAACTTTTTAGATGTTTCAAACGTGTTACGTACAGACAATTTCTCTATTGATGGAACTACAGGTCTTTCTTACCCTGGAGCAACAAATGAGAACGTTCGTACTTTATTAAAACAAGAAAAATTTGATAACTTTACCTTAGTTAATTTAACTGGAGGAAAATCTTGGATGATTGACAAGAAAACAAGAAGTACTCTAGGTTTTTTCGCAACGGTTAACAACGTTTTTGATATTGAATACAAAACTGGAGGTTTTGAACAGTCAAGAAAAGCAACGTATCCAGATATGTTGCAAGATATGGCAAGTGGAACAAGAGGTTTTGGCCCTAAATATTTCTACGGATACGGAAGAACTTATTTCGTAAACGTTTACATTAACTTCTAATTTAGATTAGCTATGAAAAAGTTATTTATAAAACCTATTTTACTTTTAGCTGCTTTAGCAGGAGTAATGACTAGTTGTGTGAGTGAAGATGATTATGACATTCCAACAGTTCGTCCGGTAATATTCTCAGAAGATTTCAACGATATCAATTATAATCAAAATTTTGATTATGTAGGTTGGACAAACTATGCAGAAGCCGGTACAAAATTGTGGATTGAAAGAGATTTCAACAATGATGGTTATGCACAATTTAGTTCTTTTGGTAGTGGACAAGCTTCTAACATTGGATGGCTTATTACTCCAGGTATAGATATGGATGCGAACGAAGGTGAGATATTAACGTTCCAAACAGCATCAAACTTTGTGGATAATCCAAACAATAAAATTGAAGTATTCGTTTCAACAGATTACGATGGTTCAAACGTTGCTGCTGCTACATGGACGCAGTTAGACGCTGTAGTTGCAGATAATACAACTAATAATTATACCTACATTCCATCTGGAGAGATTGATTTGTCTTCATACACAGGAACATTACATATTGCTTTCAAAGTAACAGGTAATGGTACAACATTAGACGGATTGTTTCAGGTAGATAAAATCAAAGTTTATACTTTAAACTAATTGACTATGAAAAAAGTAACTATAAAAGGAATATTAGCAGCAGGACTTATTGGTTCAATTGCTATGAGCTGTGTGAATGGAGATGATTATAACACTCCGGATTTATCGGGTGAATGTACTTCATTGACGGTAACTAAAGAAGTAATCGATATTACTTCTACTGCTACAGCTTCTGAACAACAATATACTGGAGATGATATTATCGAAGCGTATGTGACTTCAAGTGATGAAGGTGGTAATTTTTACAAATCGATTTCAATGGTATCTACCGATGGAGCTGTTGGGTTTAGTATGCCAATCGACGCTTATAATTTATATACTAAATATGAGCCAGGAAGAAAGGTATATGTAAACATGAAAGATCGATACTTTGCAACGTCGAACAGTTCTACGGTAATTGGTTCTGATTATGCTGGTCAAGTTGGAAGAATTTCTGGGGTTGAATATCAAGATGTTGTAAAACGTTCTTGTGATAAAGTAGACGAAGATGATATTGTTAACCATTTAACAATCACTCAAGCTAAAAACAATGCCAATTTGAACAAACTTATCGAATTGGATAATGTTCAGTTTACTGATGCATCATTAGGGAAAAAATATTTTGACCCATCACTTAACAACTTAGGAAGTGCAACCAATCACTTAATTACAGATGAATTTGGAAACACTGTAATTCTTAGAGTTAGTGAGTTTGCTATTTTTTCTGCAAAATCAGTTCCATCTTTAAATGGAAAAATTCGTGGAGTTATGACCAAATTTGGTAGTGATTTTCAATTTATGGTTCGTACCGAAGGAGATATTCAATTGGAAAACGATCGTTTAGCTATCGACATGTTCCCTCCAATTGGTGGTACTGCAATTGTTTATTCAGGCGCTTTTACGGAGCCATTTACATCGTATACAACTACAAACCAACAAATATTCCCTAAATATATCAATGATGCCGCAATCGGTACAAGATATTGGCAAGTGAAAACATTTGGAGGTAACAAATACATTCAAATGAGTTCTTTTGGTGGTACACCTGAGCAAAACAGAACATTGTTCATTGTTCCTGTAGATATGACTGCTGCAAGTACATTCTCTTTCAAAACATTGTCTGGATATGATAATGGTTCTCCATTGAAAATATATTACTCTATGGATTACGTTCCAGGAACAAATATCAACAATGCTACATTAGTTAATATTACTTCTAATTTTACAATCCCTAATGGTCCTGCTAGTGGTTATGCTACTACATTTACCGCTAGTGGTAACTATGCTATTCCAGCTGCTTTAACTGGAAATGGATATTTTATCTTTGAATATTCTGGAAATGGAAATGGTGGTATTACTACAACTATGCAAATTGACGATATTACAGTAAACTAATAGCTGTATATAAATACAAAAAAGCCCGCATTTGCGGGCTTTTTTTATTTTAAGAATGAAATTGAAATTACTTTGTTTTTTTAACGTATTGCGTTAAAATCACTATGTGTTGGCCTTCTACACGTCCTTCAATTTGTTCTGCGTTATCCCAAACCAATTTAATGTTGTGAACTGGTGCTCCACGTTTTGCGGTGAAATTTGCGCCTTTTACATCTAAGTCTTTAATTAAAACTACCGAGTCTCCATCATTTAAAATGTTGCCATTAGAGTCTTTGTGAATAATTTTGCCTTCATCATCATCTCCTTCTCCTGTAGCAGCAGCCCAAGTCAAGGTTTCTTCATCTAAGTACATCATGTCCAATAAATCTTGAGGCCAACCTTCTTTTTTCAATCGGTTAAGCATTCTCCAAGCTACAACCTGAACAGGTAGATGTTCGCTCCACATGCTTTCACTTAAACAACGCCAATGATTTGGATCTGTTGTTTCGGGATTGTTTATCTGCTCCAAACATGTTTTACAAGCCAAAAGACTATCCGTTAAACTATCGGTAGAATCTGGCGGAATGTTATATACTTCTAAATCGTGGGGGTTGCCACACAATTCGCATTTTGAATCACTTCTGTCCTTTAATTTTTTTTCAATTACACTCATTTTTCCTGTTTTAAAATCGATATCCTATACTAAATCCGGCGTTTACTTCTATTGCCATAAATTTATCATTTACAGTACTGCTAAAATTACGAGCAATACTAGCATATGGTCCAATAGCAAATTTATCGTTCCATGACCATTTATAACCCGTTCCCAAACCTAAGATAAAACTGTCTAGTTGAGTTTTTTCAGTTACTTCAATCCCATCAATAGTTTTCTTTTCTTCAAATGCACCAAAGCGATATTTTAAAAGTGGATACATATAATATCCCGAACCTTTATCACCTTTGTTGTTGAAATAGAAATTATATGATGTTAAAACGCTACTTGTGTTGAACTTCTTACAACTGGTTTCCAAGAAATAGGAAAACTGATCATTAATCAATAATTCTACGTTTACCGCTTGATTGTTGTCTAGAAAATGTTCATAGCCAATCTCAACCGAAGCAATCGCTATAGTGTTTAGGATATTAAGTTTTATTTCGTTTTTAGACTGTGCCGAAGTAACAAGAGTGAACATCAGCAACAGAAGCGGAAGAAAAGGTTTTGTTTTCATACTCCTTTTTTTACAAATATACCTAATTAATTTCTACCGTTTTCATTTGGATAAAGCTCTGGTAGGGGCTTGCTTTGCCAATATTCTTTAGTATCGGCATCCATTATGGTTAATCTGCCTTTAAAAGCAGCACCAGTGTCAATGTTCCATACGTTGGCCCGGTTTACAGGTTCAGAATACCCGATACGCGTTACGGGTGTATGTCCGATGAAAATTTCGTTATACAAAGCCAATCGTTTTGGGTAAAAAAGATCTTTTTTGGAAAGTGTTTTGTCCATAGCCAATGCCGCTTCCCATAAGGTTCTATCCCACCAGTACATAGCCTTAAAATATTCGTATTCTACACCTTTTAAATTGGTAAAGCCCGCGTGTATAAACAAACGGTTTTTAGTGTCTAGATAATAATCCTGTAACCCTTCTAGAAAATCTATGTGTTTGATTTTTCTTTCTTCAGAAACAGTTTGGTACACATCTACTGTTGACTGGCCGCCGTGTCTTCTCCATTCTTCATTGTCTTCTCCAAAGGCTAGCCATTGGAGCACCATTTCTTCATGGTTTCCACGAATAAAAATGCAATTGTGCGTGGTATTAAGTGTGATAAGAAAATCAAGTACTTGAGGCGTATCGTTCCAACCATCAACAAAATCACCTAAAAAAATAAGAGTATCATTGGGGGTGACCTTAGCACGATCCAATACTTGTTCTAAGGCTTTTAAGCCACCGTGAATGTCTCCAATTACTAGGGTTCTGTTCATGATAAAAGACTTCAAATTTTAGTCAAAGTTCCAAAAACTATTGGGATAATCAAAGCGGAACTAGGCGTTAAAATAAATTTAACATTTTTTGATAAAAATCCACAAAAAATACGTTTTGAGTTAAAATAGTTTTGCGGCGTAACAAAAAATAACACAAGACCTATGAAAACCACCACAAAAATTGCCCTTTTAATAGCATTATCGCTAACCATTTACTCGTGTTCTGTTGATGAAATGGAATCGAACGGTCCTAAAAAAACTACAATTGAAAATACTGAACCACAACAAGAAATAACCCAAGCGATGATGATGCGGGATTCGATTTCTAAAGATGAGGATGAATCTGAGCCGCCTACAAAACCTAAACCATAAAAATATTTGATTAGAATTGTTATTTTTGAAAGAAAATTTTCTTGAAAAAAAATATCTTTCTATTTATAATTTGTTTTCTTTTTTTTGGGTGTAAAAAACAAAGCTCAGAAATTAATAAAGAAGTTTTTGCAAAGGATTCATTATCTTCAGTCAACATTAAAAAAGCATTATCAAAAAGTAACAAAAAACAATTTTGTGATAGTGTTAAGAAGTGTTTAGATTCAGAACCTATTGATTCAATAGTGTTGACTAAGTATATTGTTCTGGCTGATAAATATTATTATATTGATGACTACAATTCATATCTAGACATTAATAAAAGGATTTTAGAATACTATAAAAAAACAGGAAATATTTTTGCAGGGATTAAGTCTAATTATGCATTAGGAGTATATAATTTAATTAATTACTCAAGTGACAGTTCTTTTTTTTATTTTTCTAAAGCCGAAAAGATTTCTAGGTCAAGTATTGAGAAAAAATATTTAGAAGAAATTTTAGCGAACAAGGCCACATTGTTGTTTTTGGCTAAAGATTATGCTAGTGCAGAACAAATTGCTATAAAATCACTGAAAATAGCCTCAAAGAAAAATAATAAAAGAATAGTTTATGATTCTTTTATTACTATTGGTAATTCCCTTTTTGAAACTAAAGATTATGAAAATTCTCAAAAATATTATGAAAAAGCAATTATTAAAGTTGATGAATTAATTGACGACCCACAGTATTTTACATTAAAAGCTCAACCATATAATTACATTTCTAAAATTCTTTTAAAAAAGAAAAATTACCAAGAAGCTATTTTTAACCTGGACAAAGCTTTGAAAATTGACAATTTTTTTAAAAAAGACCCTGTAATGTACTGCTATTTAAAGAACAATAAGGCTTATGCTCAATTTAAATTGGGTAAAAAAGATTGTTTAAAAACCTTTTTTGAAGCCTTAAAAATTGGAGACAGTTTAAACAATATCCACATTCAAATTACCTCCAAACTCAATCTTTCCGAATATTACTTTGCGCAAAAGGATGTATATACAGCTAAAAAATACGGTCATGAGGTGTTACAATTGGCTCATAAAAACAGACTTTTTGAAGATGAACTAAAAGCACTCGAATTATTAACCCATATCGAGCCGGAGCATAACACAGTATACAATCAGCGCTATATTACTTTAAGTGATAGCCTTCAAAATGTAGAACGCGCCACACGAAACAAATTTGCCCGAATTGAATTTGAAACCGATGAAATCACCAACGAAAAGAAATTGGTTGAAATCGAAAAAGATAAAATTGCAGCACAACGTTCCTTGATTCTTGGCGGAGCCATTTTCCTATTAGCCAGTTTAGGGTTGTTGTATGTTATTCAAATTCAGCGGGCCAAAAATCGTGAATTGGAATTTTTGCAACGTCAACAAAAGGCCAATGCTGAAATTTACCAACTCATGCTCGATCAGCATCAAAAAATTGAAGAAGGCAAACAAATTGAAAAACGTCGAATCGCTAAAGATTTGCACGATGGTGTCATAGGGAAATTGTCTGGAATACGAATGAATTTGTTTGTGTTGGGTAAAAATCCTGATAGCGAAGTCTTGCAGCGCTGCGTAGAACATGTGAACAGTATTCAAGATGTAGAAAAAGAAATTCGTCAGATATCCCACGATTTATCCAATAATCTCTTTGCCGATTCTTCCGATTTTACCGCAGTAGTTACCAACCTTATTGGTGGCATCAAAGAACATTCTTGGGTGAATTTTAAATTAATTGTCGACGAAAAAATCGATTGGTCTATAGTTTCTAGCATGGTTAAAATGCAGGTGTATCGAATTCTTCAGGAAGCATTACAGAATGTACAGAAGTATGCCGAAGCTAAATCGGTAACCATCGAAATGCAAAAAAATGAAACAGGTTTTGTTATTTTCATTGCCGATGATGGTGTCGGATTCGATTTAAAGGCTACCAAAGGAGGTATTGGTCTTAAAAACATGAAAGATCGCGCCTTGGAAATCAACGGAACGCTGAAAATTAATTCTGAAAAAGGAAAAGGAACCCGAATAACCTTGAATGTTCCGACATAATTTCCTACTTTCACACGAAATTTCTTAATCAGATGCCAGTTAAAATTTTGTTTATAGACGATCATCAAACCCAAATCCTCGGCTATAAAACAATATTAACCTACAACGAACAAAATATAACAATCGAATCTTCCGAATGTTACAATTGTAAAGATGCTTTTTATTGTATCATTAATAGAGAAATTCCATTCAATTTCGATATTGTTTTTCTTGACCGAAGCATGCCGCCTTATGAAGAAGAAGGCATTCATTCTGGTGAAGATTTGGCATTGCTAATTCGAAAAAATCATCCAAAAACCAAAATTGTGATGGTGACTTCGCATGCAGAATCCTTTATTATTTATGATATCGTAAAAAAAATAAATCCTAACGGACTCTTGATTAAGAGCGATTTTAGCGGCGATGAGCTTCTTTTAGCCTTCAATTGTATAATGGAAGGTAAAACCTACTATAGCGAAACAGTTCAAAAAGCGATTAAAGAGTTGCTTTCCCGAGAAGAGTATCTAGATAGCATTAACCGACAAATAATCATTTTAATTTCCCAGGGTTTCAAAACTAAATCCATTGCCACGGAGGTAAACTTAACGGAAAGTGCTGTCGAAAAACGAAAAGCCAAAATAAAAGACTATTTCTGTATTGATAAAGGCAATGATGAAGACATTATTCGTGAGGCAAAAAAAATGAGCTTTATTTAACTTTTAACATTAATTGCGGAAAAACCACAACTGTGATTTTTCTGATAAAAGTACTTTTACACTATCAAATTGCTGCAGAAAATTTGAAGAAAAAAAGTAAAAATTAATTATTAAAAGTTAAAAGTAAAAATGAAAAAAATATTCTCTAAAGTTTTTATTCTAACAATCTTATTGTCAACAAGTGTACTTTTTGCCTCACCATTAAAAAGTAAATTTTTGGACAGCTATTATTCGTCGGGATATTTTTTGGGTAAATCCACAGAGACTAAGGTAAATAATGAAACCGTTATAGTTTCAGAAGTGTTAAACAAAGAAAATGGACAAATCAAAGGATATGTTGCTGTAGATAAGATCACGAATGAAGTTTTGTATTTGGTTGATTACCTAAGTGAAACAAAGGAGATAAAAGCAATAAGTATTAAAAACAACAAAACGGATATAATTAATTTACAAAAAGAAAATCAATTTGAATCTTTTATAAAGATTGACTTAGTTAAAGAAATTGAAAAAATCAATTTGAACGGTTCTTCTGCTTTAAAATTTTGGGGAGAAAGCTGCGGACCATCTTGGACTACACCTACGGGTGAATGTTATAGATCATGTTCTTATTATGTTATGTGGGTAAACACTGGGACATATATAGAAGGTTGTTAATTTATTAAAATACAGCCGATTAAATATTTAAACGGCTGTATTAACATTAGTTAGAAAATGAGAACAATACTATTTATTACTACACTATTAACCATCACAAATGTTTTTTCTCAGAAAAGAGTTATCGTGATTGATTCATTGAATCGTAAGCCTATTCCATTTGTCTCTATTTTATTTGGCAATAAAAATGGTGTTTATTCCGACGAGAACGGCTTTTTTGAAATCGATAAAAGTTCTAATGATACACTATTGTTTTCTCATATTTCTTTTAATAATTATTTTGTAAAAGCTGCAGAAATTAAAGACACAATAATTTTATCGCAAAATGCCGTTTTGTTAAGAGAAGTTGTTGTGTCGAATAAGGTGACTATTAGTAAATATATAGATTTTCCTAAAAAGAATAGTAGCTTTTCAAGTTGGCCGGTTAGCCCTAAATCAGAAATTGTAACGTTAATAATTCCAAGTGAGCAAAGTATTAATTCTACAATAAAAAATTTCACGTTTAATTTTATAAAAAGAAAAGAGAAAAACGCCAATAAAGTTGCTCAAACAGCTATTAGGATTAATGTTTACTCAACAGATAAAAATCATAACATTAAAAAACAAATATATAGTAGTAATGTTTTTTTAATTGATCCCAATAAAAAGGAAAAATTAGAAATTGATATTGAAGGTGAGAATATATTTATTCCTAAAAATGGAATTTTTTTGGGGTTGGAGGTAATTGGGGATATTGATGCTACTGGTGAAATTTTAAAAGAAAAATCCTTTATTCATGTTGCCTTGACAGATAATAAAATTGAAGATTATACTACAGCTTCATATATTAAATACGTTTTCGATATGAGACTTAACAAAATGTCTATTAATGATATAATAAAAAACACTTCAGGTAAAAATGTTAACAGAAGTATGTCTTTCGGAATGACAATTATTAAATAGCTTTCGACTTAAAATAATTCGACTAATGATAAAGTTGCTTTTCATCTGTTTTACTTGGGTATTCAGCATCATGTGCAACATCTTGCTTCCTTAATTGTATTTTACTTTTCTTAAAATTCGCATCATTTCCTTAAACGAAATGTATACTGCTGGGTTCATGTGCTGTTTTAAAAACACTTTTGCATCAATCAGTTTTTGTTTAGCATCTTTAAAACCATTCAAATAGCAAATCATAAGCGTGGGAGGTAAGTTTTCCAAATCTTTTTCTTCCCGTTCCGATAAAGACATTCCTTTTTCCAACTTGGCGAGCAAGGATAAATTGGAATTGTAAATATGAAACAACATTTTTCTATTGTATTCTGGGGGCTCAAATAACATTTCAGTTTCCATTTTATAATAACCGTTATCAAAAAAATGCAAGGTTACTTTTTCTAATGGATAGTAGCTGGTTTTATCGTTTAATCCTAAAGGAACGTATTCGGTTATCGAAAATGTTTTGTCATCAAACGCAATTGTGACTTCATCTAAAGCCGAATAAAATAACTTTACTTGTTCGTTAATGAGCTCAATATCTACGCGAAAAAAAAAAGTTTTGTCGCGCACTTTCTTTTTGTTTCCGGCCCAGCACACCACAAAGAGTTCTTTAAAAACATGATACCTTGGGCTCATGTCTTTATGACGGTTGTTCATAAAATCAATTACCCCTTCAAGCGTATGCGCAATGCTGTTTCTGGAGTTGTTTTCTATACTGATTACAGTATCGGTATTCTGATTTTTTGTTTTAATTGAATTTGGGATTTCCGATACATTTTCAACAGGAATTGAATTGCTGCCTCTGCGCATAAATATGCTATTGGCCGGAATGGTATAAATCCCTTTTTTAAAAGACGAAACTTTATTATTAGCTTTAATGGTAACCAACCCAATTACTTTGTCTTTTGGTAAATTTGGAAAAGGAACATTTTCATACTGAATTTTAGGAGGATTTTCCAAAAAAGCGTTAACCAAGTTTTGTATCCGACTATCGTCAAAAAAATCATCGCCCACAATTTCATTGTCTTGATCTTCTACACCCACCACAATATAGGAGTTGTTCATGGGGTTAGAATTAGATAAAGCACAGATGTGTTTTAAAAATTTCGCTTTTCCTTCCTTAGTGTGTAAATTCAATTGACGCTTTTTGTCATAAAAACTGCACTCATCATTGTGAGCTAAAAGGTTTTTAATTAATAAGCGTTTGTTAATCATCTTAAAGAGCGATTAAATATGGAAACCTAAATTTTTTATAAAGTTCGTTAATTTTTGTTAACAGATATATGACCATAGTAAAGGAACACGTTATCAAATTAGTAATTTAAAACGAATTCTTATGAATAATTTAAAAAACTATTTGCAGACAATTTTAACAACCATTTTCATTGCTGTTATGGCAGTGGGTTGTTCCAGTACAGATGATGAATCAGGAACCTCAAGGGTAACAATTCGAATGGCCGATGCGCCTGGCGATTATGATGCGGTATATGTTGAGGTTGTAGATGTGAAGATAAAAAACAATTCGAATGCAGACGACAACGGTTGGGTAAGTGTTGGTAATGTTAATCCGGGGGTTTACAATTTATTAGATTTAACCGGCGGAATTAATGTTTTGTTGGCTGACAATAGTATTCCTTCAGGCTATTTAGGTCAGATTCGTTTGGTGTTGGGAAGTGAAAATTCTGTCGTGAAAGACGGGGTAACATATCCGCTAAATACGCCAAGTGCTCAACAATCGGGTTTAAAATTGAAAGTGAATCAGAATTTACAAGCCGGAGTTACCTATAATTTTCTTCTGGATTTTGATGTAGAGCATTCTGTGGTTGTAGAAGCAGGGGGTTCTGGTAATTATAACTTGCATCCAGTGATAAGAGTTGTTACCGAAGCAACATCTGGTATAATTAAAGGAACAGTGTTGCCAATTTCCACGCAAATGTTAGTGTCGGTAGATGTTAATGGTGTGGAAGTTTCGGCTTATACCAATGAAGAAGGAGCGTTTCAGTTAAACGGAATTCCATCAGGAACATATACTGTAACCATAACTCCAGATCCTACTTCAGGATTGGCCGTTTTTATGGTAGAAAATGTGGTTGTGGTTAACGGTCAAATTACCAATTTAGGAAGCGTTACACTGCCATAAGTTAAAAACTATTGAAAATTTTATTAAAAGACAGCCAAAACCTTGGTTGTCTTTTGTTTTTTAACCAATTATTAACAACGAAGCAACAAATTAATTTTCAATTTGCACTATCAAAATGAATTAGTAATTTCACGGCTCAAAAAAATAAGCAGTATGGAAGAAAATACAACTACTTTCGACATTAGATCAATTAATGAAAAAATAGAAAGAGAGAGCGCTTTTATCGATCTTCTTACCATGGAAATGAACAAGGTAATTGTGGGTCAAAAAACAATGGTGGAACGATTGCTTATCGGACTTTTAGCACAAGGGCATATTTTGTTAGAAGGTGTTCCGGGTTTAGCAAAAACCTTAGCCATTAATACACTTTCCCAAGCCGTTCACGGTTCATTCAGTCGTATCCAGTTTACTCCCGATTTACTTCCTGCGGATGTTGTGGGAACGATGATTTACAATATCAAACAAAATGATTTCTCCATCAAAAAAGGTCCAATCTTTGCTAATTTCGTTTTAGCAGATGAGATTAACCGTGCTCCTGCAAAAGTGCAATCGGCGCTTTTAGAGGCAATGCAAGAAAAGCAGGTAACTATTGGTGACGAAACATTTAAGCTAGACAAACCATTCTTGGTTATGGCTACTCAAAACCCAGTAGAACAAGAAGGAACGTATCCGTTACCAGAAGCTCAAGTTGACCGCTTTATGTTGAAAGTCGTAATCGATTATCCTAAAATGGAAGACGAACGTCAAGTTATTCGCCAAAACTTAAGCGGCGGATTCGAAAAAATAAACCAAGTAGTTTCGTTAGAACAAATTTTACGGGCGCAACAAGCCGTTCGTGAAGTTTACATGGACGAAAAAATTGAAAAATACATCTTGGATATCATTTTCGCTACTCGTTATCCAGAAAAATACAAATTGGCCGATTTGAAACCGTTAATCAGTTTCGGAGCATCACCAAGGGGAAGCATTAATTTAGCAACCGCTGCAAAATGTTATGCATTTATCAAACGTCGTGGTTATGTGATTCCTGAAGATGTTCGCGCCGTGGTTCACGATGTGTTACGTCACAGAATCGGAATTACCTACGAAGCAGAAGCAGAAAACATTACTTCGGTAGATATCATAAACAAAATTGTTAACGAAGTAGAAGTGCCTTAATCAGTAAACAGTTTTCAGTCACAGTTCACAGTGGCAGCTAACAAAGAAGTGCTAATTACTGAAGAAGATGGATACCAAAGAATTACTAAAAAAAGTACGCAAAATAGAAATCAAAACCCGAAGATTGAGCAATCACATCTTTTCGGGAGAATATCACACGTCTTTTAAAGGCCGAGGAATGACTTTTTCGGAAGTGCGCCAATACCAATTTGGTGACGATGTTCGTGCAATCGATTGGAATGTTACGGCACGTTACAACGAACCTTATGTGAAAGTTTTTGAAGAAGAACGCGAATTGACTATGATGTTAATGGTCGACTGCAGTGGTTCGGAAACTTTTGGCTCCCAAAATCAGTTTAAAAATGAAATTGTTACCGAAATAGCTGCAACCATGGCTTTTTCGGCAACTCAAAACAATGATAAAATTGGTTTGATTCTGTTTTCAGATCAAATCGAATTGTTCATTCCGCCTAAAAAAGGGAAATCCCATGTTTTACGTATCATTCGTGAATTAATCGAATTTAAGCCTCAAAGCAAAAAAACTGATTTGTCTCAAGCACTTAAGTTTCTTTCCGGAATTCAAAAGAAAAAGGCTATTGTTTTTATAATCTCAGACTTTATGACTAGCGATTATATGCAAACGCTTAAAATTGCTGGAAAAAAACACGATGTGACAGGGGTTCGAGTTTATGATCAACGTGAAGAAACGCTACCAAATTTAGGAATGGTTCCTATGGAAGATGCCGAATCTGGAGAGATTATGTTGGTTAATACCAATTCAAAAACAGTGCGAATGGAGTATGAAAAGCAATATCAAGAAAACGTAAAATATTTTAAGGAAACTTTTTCACGTTGCGGTTCTGGTACCGTGAGTACTCGTGTAGACGAAAGTTATGTGAAGAAACTATTGGGGTATTTTAAATCAAGATAGTCCGTTAAAGCCAAATGAAAAAAATACAGTACATATTTTTATTTTTATGGATTACCATTGCCGGTTTTGCACAACAACCGGTACAAACCAGTGTAGATTCAACCAAAATTAAAATTGGCTCACAATTCTTTTTAACCCTTAAAATACAAGGAACCAAAGAAACGCGTGTTGCTTTTCCCGAGGTAAAAAATATTGGTCCATTTGAAGTTCTTGAATCGATGCCTGTAGATACGGTTAAGAAAAATGCCCAATACGAATTCATTAAAAAATACGGTTTAACACAGTTTGATTCCGGGAGATATGTGTTGCCACGTATTCCGGTATTAATTGGAAACAAACAGTTTTTGTCTGATTCGGCTGTTGTTGAGGTTAATAATGTTGTTGTCGATACTCTTAAACAAAAAATGTACGATATCAAGCCAATTATTGCAGTAGAAAACGATTCTTCAACAATTTGGTGGGTTTTGTTAGGGTTGTTATTACTTGCATTACTAGGGTTTTTAGCGTTTTGGTTGTACAAAAAATATAAAAACAAACCTAAAGAAGAAGAAATCGTTTATGCGTCTCCTATTGAAAAAGCAACAAGTCTATTGCAAAATCTAGAGAAAAAAGCGCTTTTGGAACAAGGGGATGTAAAATCGTATTATTCTGAAATGACCGATATTACTCGAAATTACATTGAAGAAACGGTTCATATTCCAGCTATGGAAAGCACAACGGATGAGCTATTAGAAGCAATGAAAACCGCTTCTATGAAAAAGAAAATGGGCATTCGTCAGGAAACCATGGAAACTTTCGAAAAAATCCTTAAAAATGCTGATTTGGTTAAGTTTGCTAAATCCAAACCATTGGATTTTGAAATTGTAGAGGATCGAAAAAATATTGAAAAAATAATTGTTACTATCGATAAATCGCTTCCAAAAGAAATTGATGAAGAAGATACTTTCGATTATGCTAGACATCAGGAAGAACTTAGAAAAGCTAAAATTAAAAAACGCAATCAAATTATTGGAACCGTTTTAGGAGCTGTAATTGGATTAGGAGCTTCGTATTTCCTTTTTCAATACAGCGGTATTTTTGGTCAGTCCACAGAACAATTATATGAGAAAGAATGGATAACCAGTGAATATGGAAATCCAGGTGTAGTTATTTCAACGCCTGAGGTTTTAAAACGAATGGATGCCACCAAAGAAATTCCTAAAGAGGCTATGGCTTTAATTAAGGAAATGCAGATGTTCCAGTTTGGTGGGTATTTTGACGACTATTTCATTACGGTAAGCACCACTAAATTTAAGCAGGCAATGCCTGAAGATCAAGCTTCAAACGTTTTGGATAAGGCTATCGAAGGAGGGCTGAAATTGCTTGAAGCTCGTGGGGCTCAAGATGTTATTGTAAAAACTGAAGATTTTAGTACTGGAGAAGGACTTTCGGGCAGAAAGGCGTATGGCACAATGTCAATGCTGGATCCTATAAAGAGAACATCGGTAAAATTATATTACGAGTTTATTGTTTTTGGTCAAGAAGGTGGTTTACAACAAATTATTTTAGCTTCTAAAGAAGGTGATGAATTTGGAAACAAAATAACCAGCCGTATTTTAAACTCAATTGAACTAAGAAAAGCAGCACCATGATGAAGCATATAACATTTGCAAATCCAGAATTTTTCTGGCTGTTTTTACTGCTACCTTTAGCAATAGGTTGGTATTTCTGGAAAAAAAATGAACAGGCAGCAACGCTAAAAATTAGTACAACTAAAGGGTTTAAAATTACGGGTTCGCTATTGCCAAAATTAAAGCCGCTTTTATTCGTATTACGAATGTTGGCTCTAAGTGCTTTAATTGTTGCCTTGGCCCGACCTCAATCTACCGATGTAACCAATAAATCTAGAACTACCCGCGGAATTGACATTGTTATGGCAATTGATGTTTCTGGAAGTATGTTGGCGAGAGATTTAAAGCCAAACCGAATGGAAGCGTTAAAACGGGTAGCCTCCTCTTTTGTGGAAGAACGCGTAAACGATAGAATCGGATTAGTGGTTTATGCTGCTGAAAGTTATACCAAAACACCGGTAACTAGCGATAAAGATGTCGTGTTAAACGCATTAGCCAATGTAAAATACGACAATAATCTTCAAGACGGTACTGGAATTGGTGTAGGATTAGCCACTGCAGTAAACCGCTTGAAAGATAGTAAAGCCAAGAGCAAAATTATCATTCTTTTGACCGACGGGGTTAATAATTCTGGTTTTATTGATCCTCGTATGGCTTCAGAAATTGCTAGAGAATACGGTATTAAAGTTTATACAGTAGGAATTGGAACCAACGGGAATGCCGAATTTCCATATGCAATAGCACCAAACGGAAAGTTTTTGTACAAAATGATGAAAGTTGAAATTGATGAAAACTTGATGAAAGAAATTGCTAAAATGACCAACGGTAAATACTTTAGGGCTACAAGCAATCAGAGTTTAGAATCCATTTACAAGGAAATTAATAAGTTGGAAACAACGGAAATAAAAGAACAACGATTTTACAACTTCGACGAAAAGTTTCGAATGATGGCATTGTTTGCCTTAGGTTTTGTAGTACTCGAAATGGTGTTGCGTAAAACTATTTTTAGAAGTTTTATATAGTTAATTATGAATTTATTTGAATTAGACGAGCCTAAATATTTTTATTTGCTAGCAATTCTCCCAATAGTGCTGGTGCTTTTTCTTGTGAATTTATTTTGGCAACAAAAAAAGCAAAAAGAATTTGGCGATGTTCAAATGTTAAAGCACCTAAGCCCTGAAAAATCTACTTTTAAACCTGTTTTAAAAGTGGTTGTGGTTTTATTGGGACTTGCTTTTTTAATTGTTGGATTGGTAAACCCTAAAATTGGGACTAAGGTAGAAACGGTTAAACGACAAGGTGTCGATATTGTATTTGCAATCGATATTTCTAAAAGTATGTTGGCCGAAGATATCGCACCGAATCGATTGGAAAAGAGTAAACAATTGATTTCTCAAATTATCAATCAACTCGGAAGTGACCGTATTGGAATTGTTGGATATGCTGGTAGTGCTTATCCGGTTTTGCCCATCACAACAGATTATAGTGTAGCAAAGATGTACCTTCAAAGTATGAATACCGATATGGTTTCATCCCAAGGAACTGCTTTAGGAGATGCTATAACTATGGCAACAAAATATTTTGATGATCCACAAACCAGTAAGCTTATTATTTTGGTTTCCGATGGTGAAGATCACGGTGATGGATTTCAAGAAGCTTTGGAAGCGGCTAAAGAAAAGAAAATAAAAATTATTACCATAGGGGTTGGAACCGAAAAAGGTGGGCCAATTCCGTTACGTCATAATGGAGTAATTGAGGCCTTTAAAAAAGATCAAAATGGAGAAACCGTAATGACAAAATTATACCCAGAAACGCTTAAAACAATTGCTAAAAATGCCAATGGAGGATACGTTTTTGGTGGAAGCACTAAAGAGGTGTTGGAATTTGTTAAAAACGGACTCAACAATCTTGAAAAAACCGATTTCGAAAGCCAACAAGTGGCTAATTTCCAATCGCAATTTCAATGGTTTTTAGGCGCTTCATTTTTATTGTTGTTTCTAGATGTTTTCTTTTTAGAACGAAAAACAGCTTGGGTTCACCGTTTGAATTTATTTAATGAAAAGAATAAAAAATAATGAAAATTGTTTTTAACTATAGTCTTCTTCTTTTTTCTGTTGTGCTTTTTGCTCAAGAGAAAGATAAAAATTTGCCTAAAGGCAATGATGAATTCGAAGAAAAAAAGTATGCTGAGGCTGAGGTGGAGTATCGAAAATCACAATTTAAAAATCCAAAAGAGGCAAAGGCATCGTTTAATTTAGGAAATGCTATTTACCGTCAAAACCAACCGAGTGAGGCCAAAAGTGCTTATTTAAGAACGGTTCAGGAAGCCAAAACGAAAGATGAAAAACACCGCGCTTTTCATAATCTTGGTAATGCATTAATGACCGAAAAAAATTATCAAGGTGCAGTGGAAGCCTATAAAAACGCACTTCGTAACAATCCAAAGGACGAAGAAACAAGGTATAATTATGCTTTGGCTAAGCAAAAGTTAAAAGAGAATCCGCCTAAAAACGACGATAAAGACAAAAAGGATAAGGATAAAAACCAAGACAAACAACAACAACCAAAGGACAATAAAGACCAAAATAAAGACAAACAAGATCAAAAAGATCAACAAAACAAACCTGACGAAAACAAGGATAAAGACAATAAAGAAAATCAAGACAAACAGCAACCTAAGCCCCAGCCAAGCGGTGCTTCTAAGGAGCAAATGCAAAAATTACTGGATGCTTTAAATAACGAAGAAAAGAAAATTCAGGAACGTATTAAAGGGAAAGAAGTAAAAGGAAGTCCGAAACAAAATGAAAAAGACTGGTAGTCAATAGTACTGGAATGATGAAGATTAAAGGATGTATAGCGCTGATATTACTTGCTGTTCAAGCAGTTTTTGCTCAAGTTGAGTTTAAAGCAACGGTGAGCAAATCGTCTATTGGAATCAACGAACGATTGCGAATCGACTTTACAATGAATGATGATGGTGATAATTTTGAAGCTCCCTCATTCGAGTCGTTTAAAGTGTTTGGTGGTCCAAATCAATCGGTAAATTATTCATGGGTAAACGGTAAAAAATCGTTTAGTAAATCATATTCTTTTTTCTTAGCACCAACCAAAAAAGGAACATTTGTAATTGGTCCGGCGTCTATAGAAATTGCAGGAAAAATATATAAAACCAATTCGGTAAAAGTGACTGTTGGAAATGCAGTTGTACAACCCGAACCGGAAGAAGAGGAAGATCCTTTTGCTATTATTTTCGGTAACCGAAGACCACGCCAAGTGCAGCCGGTTGCCCCACCAGAGTTAAAAGGCGATGGTATTCACCTTGTAGCCGAAATTTCCAATGCTAATCCATACTTAAACGAACCTATTACCGCTGTTTACAAACTTTATGTGAGTCCGTATGTAAGTGTAAGCGACTTTAGAGAGGCTACAAGTCCTAAATACAATAATTTTTGGAGCCAGGCCATCGATGTGAAAAACCTGTCGGTTCAAATGGGGAAATACAATGGTGAAGACTACCGTTATGTCATCCTTAGAAAAACAGTTTTATATCCTCAAAAAGCTGGTATGTTAACTATAGAGCCTTTGTCGTTAGATATTACCATGCAATCACCAACAGGGCGTCGTGATATGTTTGGAAGAATGGAATATGCTAATGGAACAAAAAAGGTTTCTGCCGGAGAAAAGAAAATTACAGTAAAACCACTGCCTGAAGCCGGTAAGCCGGAAGATTTTTCGGGTGCTGTTGGGTATTTCGATTTCAAAGTAAAACCGTCTAAAACAACCTTAAAAGCTGGCGAATCAATGCAAATTGAGGTAAGCGTAGCCGGTAAGGGTAATATGAAACTGTTTTCTTTGCCTAAACCAGTAGTGCCAAATGCTTTAGAAATGTACGATCCGGAACACAAAGAAAACGTTTCAACACCATTAAGCGGAACTCAAGGTACAATTTCCGATACCTATACGGTTGTGCCTCAATACAAAGGCAGCTATATTATTAAGCCGATTGTGTTTTCATACTTTGACTTAAACTCTAAAACCTACAAAACAATTGCTTCCGAAGAAATTAAAATCAATGTTTTAGAAGGAAATGTTCCGGTTGCTGAAGGAAAGTCGAATGAAAGTCAAAAACAAACTATTAGTAAAAGCGATCAGTTTGCTTTTATCAAATCGAAAACTGAACTCACAGCAATAAATAAAACCGATTTTCTGGGTTCCAATCTGTTTTACGGATTACTTTTTGCTCCGTTTTTCATCATTCCAATCATTGTATTGGCCAAAAAGAAAAAAGAAGCTATCGATGGTGATGTTGCTGGAAATAAAATCAGACAGTCCAACAAACTGGCTAGAAAATTCCTTTCGGAAGCGAGCAAACAATTGGGCAATAAAGAACCGTTTTATGATGCCTTGGAGCGCGCTATGCATAATTTCTTAAAAGCAAAACTCAAAATTGAAACCTCCGAGATGAGTAAGGAAAACATTCAGGAGCTTTTAGAGTCTAAAAATGCTCAAAACGAAACAACAATAAGCTTTATGCAGTTGATGGATAACTGTGAATTTGCCAGATATGCACCAGCCACTTCGGTAGCAATGCAACAAGATTATGATAAAGCCGTACGTGTAATTTCCGAATTAAGTAAACAGATTTAAGGGTAAAAAAATGAAAAAGATACTATACATAGTGCTATTGGTTTCTCAAGTAATGATGGCTCAATCTGATTTTCAAAAAGGAAACGATTTGTATAAGAAGGAGCAATACGAAGAGGCTATAGTGGCGTATGATGCTGTTTTGCAATCTGGTGAGCAATCGGCCGAATTGTATTTTAATTTAGGAAACTGCTATTATAAACTACATAAAGTAGCTCCGGCGATATACAATTACGAAAAAGCGTTATTGCTTAATTCAAACGATCAAGAAATTCAAACCAATTTGAAGTTTGCCCAAAAAATGGCAATCGATGAAATTAAAGTAGTGCCTAAAGTTGGTTTTTCTGTTATGTTGAACGAAGCTTTAGATGTGTTTCATTACGATACTTGGGCTAAATTCGCCACAGCATTTTCGGTGTTGTTTTTGTTGTTTTTTATAGGGTACTATTTTGCTGGAACATCATTGCTAAAACGCACATTTTTTGTGAGTATGGTAATTGGATTGATAACAATACTATTTTGTGTGAGTGCAGCAATTTCGGAACGTAACAACTACAAATCAGAGCGCCCAGCTATAGTGTTTAATGAAGTGGTTTCGGTTAAAAGTGAACCTAAAACTAATGCGCCTGAGGCTTTTGAACTACACGAAGGAGCTAAAGTTTTTGTTTTGGAAGAACAAGACAGTTGGCGAAAAATTCAACTCACTGATGAAACCGAAGGCTGGATTCCTAAAGACGTTATTAAAGAACTAAAATAAGCAGTTATTCGGATGGATTCGAATTTTCCGTTTGTGGATTCGCTTCCTGTGATTTTCTTAATTCGTCGAACCAATCGGTTAATACAGGTAACAATACTTCGGAAGTTTTTAAAATCGGATTAAAAAGCAATGATTTTTCTTGAGTTTCTTTTGATATAATCATATCGTTGAGGTTGACTTTTTGAAATAAACTCAATACGATTCCAAGTAATAAAGCTGTTTTTAAAGCACCAAACACACCACCACCAAGAGTGTTTAACCATCCTAAAAAAGCAAAATTGGCAATTCCGGTAAACACCTTGGCTAGAAGATGAATGCCTACAACTACAATAATTAATGTGATTACAAAAGCAGCAACTTGGATGGTTTTTGGCGACCAAGAAACCGCCCCTTCTAAAATACCTTTTGCAACATAAGAAAATTTAATGGCAACGTAAATTCCAACAAAAAAAGAAATTAGAGAAGCCAATTCTACAAAGAGTCCGTTTCTCAATCCTTTAATAAGTCCGAAAACAAGTAATGCGGCTAGAACAATATCAATATAACTCATGGTTTAAGTAAAAAAGGTAAAGCTTCAAAGGTAAAAGTTTTTTTATAACTTATAAATTCAAGCGTATCTTTGTGAAAATAATTTTAGAAGTTTCGAAAAGGAAAAAACCCTAACGCTTAACTTTCTAATTCTTAACTCAAAAAAATGTCAAGAGACGAGCAATTAAAAACCCGCTGGGATGCGGTTGTACATAAACTTTCCAATCAATTTGCCGATGGCGAAATCCTCGATTTAGATGCAATTATTTATTTAATTGGCGTTCAAGAATTAGGACAATTGAATCGAAAATTCAAAAAAGACGAAAAAGTCAACTTAATGCATATTGCTATTTGCCGACTTCTAGAACCTTATGGATATTACGAATTCGATTTTTTTGATGAAGAAAGATGGCCTCATTATAAAATAAAAGAACAATTACCGCCATTAAAAGCCGGGGAGCAATCTGTTTTAATGAAAGAAGCAATTGTAAACTATTTTTTAGAAAAAGAATTTATTGAGTAAGATTTAGGAACTAATTCATGTTACCTATTTACTAATCACTCAAAAAAAACTAAATTTGCATCCAATTACCGCACGACGATGACAGATAAGATCAAAGAATACATTGGTGAAGCTCAAGCTTTTACTACAGATAATAAAGAAACATTAGAGGCTTTCCGAATTAAATTTTTGGGAAGTAAGGGGTTATTGAAGGATTTATTTGCCGAATTTAAAAACGTTCCAAACGATCAGAAAAAAGAATTTGGCCAAGTAATCAATCTTTTGAAAACTACTGCGGAAGAAAAGGTTAAAACAATTCAGGATATTCTAGAAAGCAAAGAAGTTTCAACTGGAATTTATGGAGATTTAACACGCCCAGGCGAGCCTTTGGTTATTGGTTCGCGCCACCCAATTTCTATTGTAAAAAATCAAATTGTTGATATTTTTTCCAATATCGGTTTTAATGTTTCCGAAGGTCCAGAAATTGAAGATGATTGGCATAATTTTACTGCATTAAACTTGCCGGAATATCATCCAGCACGTGATATGCAGGATACATTCTTTATCCAAACCAATCCGGATGTCTTGTTGCGTACGCATACTTCTTCCGTTCAAGTTCGTTATATGGAAGGTAATAAACCACCTATTCGTACAATTTCGCCAGGCCGCGTTTTTCGTAATGAAGCGGTTTCATCCCGTTCGCATTGTATTTTCCACCAAGTGGAAGGTTTGTATATAGACCAAAATGTTTCTTTTGCCGATTTAAAGCAAACGTTGTTGTATTTCACGAAAGAAATGTTCGGAAAATCAAAAATCCGTTTGCGTCCAAGTTATTTCCCGTTCACCGAACCAAGTGCTGAGGTAGATATCTATTGGGGATTAAAAACTGAAACCGACTACCGTATTACCAAAGGTACTGGATGGTTGGAAATTATGGGATGTGGTATGGTTGATCCTAATGTTTTGAAAAATTGTGGTATTGACGCAAACAAATACAATGGTTTTGCCTTTGGTATGGGTATCGAGCGTATTGCAATGTTATTATATCAAATTGGAGATATTAGAATGTTTTATGAAAACGATGTTCGTTTCTTGGAACAATTCAAATCGAGTATATAATTTTAGGCGGATTTTTTCCGCCTTTTTTCCGCTTTTAAGTTTATGCAAAAAGATATTATTATTCCCAAAGTAGAAAATGTTTACGTAGCAGCCGTTCAGGAATGGAACGATGATTTTATGGAAAATTCCTGGTATGCTCATTTGGTTAACGACAACGATGTGAAGTTAGAAATGGCTATCGTGGTATCTAGAGCTTACGGTCAAATTAATGGAGAAGACCGTAAAACAGGTACTTTTCGTCATGCTTTTAAAGAAGTGGAAGCCAATACTGCAGTAAAGATAGAATTGCTTGAAAATAATGTTTTACAACTGAATAATGAATTTGCAGTTACTTTTTTTATTGGAGACAAGCTTTATGATAAAACGTATGTGTTTCGCGCTAACACTATAAATGATAAAGCCTTAACCGATGTTCCTGTTATGAACAAACGTGGTGTTCTCGTAAAATAAAACATGACATAAACCCTTAAAATTGGGATGTAAATCATATTTTTTATTGAGTAGGTTCTTGATTATTTTTTATTTTAGAGAAAATTTTCAGTCGTAACCTTTATGAGAAAATCTGCTTTTCTTTTTTTAGCCCTTTTATTTTCGGTTTTAGCCTTTTCACAACAGCATAATTTTGTCCAATATGTAAATCCGTTCATTGGAACCGGAGGACACGGACATACTTTTCCTGGTGCAACAACGCCCTACGGGATGGTTCAGTTGTCTCCCGATACTAGAATTGATGGTAGTTGGGATGGTTGTGGCGGTTATCATTATTCCGATTCTGTTATTTACGGATTTTCACACACGCATTTAAACGGCACAGGTGTTTCCGATTATGGCGATATTATGCTTATGCCTACCATGGGCGAACCTTCATTGGATAATTCAAAATATTCTTCTTCTTTTTCACATCAAAACGAAAAAGCATTGGCTGGATTTTATAGTGTTACATTAGATAAGCACAACATCAACGTGCGATTAACCGCTTCAACACGTGTTGGTTTTCATGAGTATACATTCAATCAAAACGGACAAGCCAATATCATTTTAGATTTAAATCATCGAGATAAATTGTTAGAAGGCGAAATTCGAGTAGTAAATAGTCGGACTGTTGAAGTTTTAAGAAGAAGTGAGGCTTGGGCAAGAGATCAGTATGTGTATGCTCGTATAGAATTTAACTTACCGATGACTATTTCAAAAGTGCGAGCAAACGGTAAAAACGAATCGAATTGGTATACCGGCACCGACTTAGCGTTAAGTTTTTCTAAAGAAGTTGTAAAAGGCGAAAAAATTTGGGTAAAAGTTGCCTTGTCTCCAACAAGTTATGAAGGAGCGGCATTAAATTTAACTGAAATTAAGCATTGGGATTTTGAGCGTACAATTAAAGACGCAGCAATTCTATGGAATTTAGAACTTTCTAAAATTGAAGTAGACTCTAAAGACAAAGACCAATTAGCCATTTTTTATACAGCGTTGTACCACACCATGATGCAACCTAACATTGCAGAAGATTTGGATGGTAAATACCGAGGCCGTGACAATCAAATCCATGTAGCAGACACGTTCGATTATTACAGTGTTTTTTCGCTTTGGGATACGTTTCGCGGTGCACATCCCTTGTATACATTTATAGATAAAAAAAGAACTTCCGATTATATCAACACCTTCATTAAACAATACGAACAAGGTGGGCGATTACCTGTTTGGGAACTGGCTTCTAACGAAACAGATTGTATGATTGGTTATCATTCAGTATCAGTAATAGCAGATGCCATGGTAAAAGGAATTCAAGGCTTTGATTATGAAAAAGCTTTTGAAGCAGCAAAACATTCGGCCATGCTGGACCATTTGGGGTTGGACGCGTATAAAAAAAATGGTTTTATTGCTATTGATGACGAGCATGAAAGCGTTTCCAAAACGGTGGAATATGCCTATGACGACTGGTGTATAGCTCAAATGGCTTTGCTGCTCAACAAAAAGGATGATTATGATTATTTCATGAAACGTTCTCAAAATTGGAAAAACCTTTTTGACTGGGAAACGGGATTTATTCGTCCGAAGAAAAATGGAGGTTGGGATACACCTTTTGACCCTAGAGAAGTGAATAATAATTTTACCGAAGGAAATGCTTGGCAATATACTTTTTTTGTTCCACAAGATATTCCTGGTATGATTGAAGCATATGGTGGGCCTGAAAAATTTGAAGCCAAGTTAGATGAGATGTTCAATAGTGAAAGCAAAACCACAGGAAGAGAACAGGTTGATGTTACAGGACTTATTGGGCAGTATGCTCATGGTAACGAACCAAGTCATCATATGGCGTATTTGTATAATTTTATTGGGAAACCCGAAAAAACGCATGAAAAAATAAAGTTTATTTTAAATGAATTTTATAAAAACACTCCTGATGGTTTAATTGGCAACGAAGATTGCGGTCAAATGAGTGCATGGTATGTTTTAAGTGCAATGGGCATGTATTCGGTTACACCAGGTTCAGGAACTTGGCAACATACAAAACCCTTTTTTAATTCTATAAATGTGAATTTAGAAGGTGGAAAATCACTGCAGTTGGATGTTAAAAAATATTCTGAAACAATTGCTGAGAATAAATCAAGTGAAAGCACAAATCTTGTTCCGGTTCCAGTAATAAAGTCCGATAGCAAATCATTTAAAGGTAAAATGTTTGTTACAATAGCTTCTAATTCTAAGGGAACGAGTTACTATTCATTAGACAATAAAAAGTTTAAAAAATATTCAAAACCTTTTAAAATAAATAAAACGACTGTTGTTTATGCTTATACAACCAATCAATTTGGCCAAAAAAGTAATGTGGTTTCGGCCAAATATTTCAAAAAAGCAAACGAATGGACTGTTGATTTAAAATCGAAGTATAATCCTCAATACCATGCCGGTGGTCCCGAAGGGTTAATAGACGGTATTATTGGAACAGAAAATTGGCGAAAAGGGGATTGGCAAGGTTTTCAAGGGCAGAATTTTGAAGCCATAATTGATTTAAAAAAACTGCAAAAGATTAGTGAGATAGATGCTCGTTTTTTGCAAGATTCTAGAGCTTGGATTTTAATGCCCACGAAAGTAGAGTATTATATATCTAACGATAATGTTACGTTTACTTTGCTAGGAACTGTTGTCAATCAAATTGAAGCGAGCAGTGAAGAGTCTCAAATTCGAAATTTTAGTTTGAAATTAAAAAACACGCAGGCCCAATACGTGAAAATACTAGCATATAATTACGGACAATTACCTGGCTGGCATCAAGGAGCAGGTGGCGATGCTTATATTTTTATAGATGAGATTAATATAAAATAAATACAATCCAACTATTCTTTTACAGGAAAAACAAGCGATAAAGCCACAGAAAGCAGCAGTACACTACCTACAATCATTAAAGAAACGGGAGAAGAAATGTGAAAGAAAGGAGCGATAAGCATTTTAACTCCGATAAAGGCTAAAATAATGGCCAATCCGTACTTTAAACGGCTAAACATATGCATGAAGTTAGCTAATAGGAAATAAAGCGCTCTAAGGCCTAAAATGGCAAAAATATTTGAGGTGTATAAGATAAACGGATCGTTTGGCGCAATGGCAAAAATGGCAGGAATACTATCTACTGCAAAAATCAAATCGGTAAATTCAATTACGGCTACAACTACAAGCAACGGAGTAGCCATTTTTATACCGTTTTGAATGGTGAAAAATTTATCTTCGTCGTAGTTTGAGCTTACCTTGAAAAAACGGTAAATAAGCTTGGCACCTGGGCTTTTCGTAAAATCCCTTTCGCCATCGTCGTCTTCGTCTGAAAACCAAGACTTTATACCGGCAAAAACCAGGAAAAGTCCGAAAAGGGAAAGAATTACATTAATTTTTACCAAATGCCCTAAAACATTCATTTCGGGTAAATAGGTTAGATTAATCAGCTCAACACCGGTAAAAATAAAGATAGCTCTAAAAACCAAGGCGCCTAAAATACCCCAAAACAGGACTTTGTGATGCAATTCTTTTTTGACGTTAAAAAATCCGAAAACCAGTATAAAAACAAAAAGATTATCTACCGAAAGTGCCTTTTCTATCCAGTAAGCCGATTGAAATTGAGCAAATTTCTCGACACCCATATAATAATATATAACTCCGCTGAATCCCATTGCCAAGGAAATCCAAAGTGCCGACCAGAGTAAGGCCTCACGATTGCTAATTGCATGATTGCTTTTTTTGAAAACGCCTAAATCCAGTAACAACATGGCAAGTATAACAATGCCAAAAACAGTTAAAATGCCCGGATGGTTAATTAGTTTGTCCATTTTTCGGTATTTATGAAACGAAGATAAGTGTTCTTTTTTTATCCAAGGAAAAAAATGAAAGACCCAGTAAAATCAAGGGTTTTGGCAGGTTTTAAAATAAGGCTATTTTTCCAAACACAGCTATAAATGCTTTAAAAACAAGGGTTTATGAGGTTTTAAAATCAAAAACCGTTGAAACGTCTTAAAAGTAAAAAAATTAGTCTAATTTTTCAGTTAGCTTTTTAAATACTTTTTTTGGTTCTTTTCCATCATAAAGAATGTCATACACGGCGTCTATAATGGGAGTTTTTGCCTTGTATTCCTGATTAAGATTGTAAGCACTTTTAGTAGCATAATACCCTTCGGCAACCATACTCATTTCCATTTGTGCCGATTTTACCGTGTATCCTTTTCCAATCATATTTCCAAACATACGGTTTCGTGAAAAAATGGAATATCCAGTTACCAGTAAGTCCCCCAAATAAGCCGAATCGTTAATGTTTCGTTTCATTTTGTGGACTTTTTTGATGTATTTTTTCATTTCCCGAATTGCATTACTCATCAATAAGGCTTGAAAGTTGTCTCCATAACCTAATCCGTGAGCGATACCTGCAGCAATAGAGTAAATGTTTTTCAACATTGCAGCATATTCGGTACCAATAATGTCGTCTGATATTTTAGTTTTGATATAATGACTGTTTAGATTCTTAGCCATGACTTTTGCTTTTTCTTCATCACCACAAGCAATGGTTAAGTACGATAGACGCTCTAACGCAACTTCTTCAGCATGGCAAGGTCCTGTGATTACTCCAATGTTTTCATAAGGAATGGAATATGTCTTGTGAAAATGTTCGCCAACAATTAAACTTGTTTCAGGAACAATACCCTTGATGGCTGAAAAAATAACTTTATTTTTTAAATCAACTGTTAAATTTTCCAATTCACTGCTTAAAAAAGCTGAAGGAATAGCAAAAATGATGTAATCAGCGTAAGCAATCGCTTCATTGATATCGGTAGTAAGGCGTAATTTTTTGGTATCAAATTCAACTGAACTCAAATAATTCGGATTGTGCTTGTTTATTTTAATATGCTCTACAGCGTAGGTGTTTCGCATGTACCAAGATATTTCTGGTAGGTTTACGCATAGCATTTTTGCAATAGCTGTTGCCCAGCTTCCACCACCAATAACTGCAAATTTTGGAGTATCCGTCATTTTGATTTTCAAATTTCTAATTCCAAAAATACTCAATTTTACTAATCTTTTAAAATTTATAAGAATACTTCGTTAGGCTTAATGCAATTTGGCATGCTAATTGAATTACATATTTTGAACTTTAAATATGAAGCGTATGAAAACTGTAAAATTACTTTTCGCCGCCATTGTAGCGCCTCTATTGCTCTCATCATGTTATGTTGAGAATACGTATCACGATGATTATGTAAATAACGGAGTTACGCTTCCGCAGTTAATGGAACGCTACGAACTTTGGTATGTAGATTATAATGCAACAACCGGAGTTGGAGATGTGCCTTTTTTAACCCGTGCTTTTACCATTTCGTTTTTAAACGGAACATTATATGCAAACA
Organism: Flavobacterium sp. IC2-16; assembly: GCF_055521455.1. Taxonomy (NCBI): domain Bacteria; kingdom Pseudomonadati; phylum Bacteroidota; class Flavobacteriia; order Flavobacteriales; family Flavobacteriaceae; genus Flavobacterium; species Flavobacterium sp. IC2-16. The sequence continues at coordinate 1,373,681 of NZ_CM145480.1, forward strand.
ATAATATTGCATATAGCGGTTCCACGGGTAATGGATTTGGTATAGACATCGGATATTACGATTATACACCCAATACAATTCGTTTTTATCACGATATCTATGGATATTATGAAACCGAAGTAGTTCAAATTAGTGCTAATCGTATTCAGTTAATTGATCATTATCACAATGTGAGCTATTATTTGATAGGTTATCAGAGAAATACGTTTAATTATGATGCATTGTTTTACGATAATATTACCTATTTTCTTCAGGAATATAGTGCCTGGGAAAAGGTTTATACAAGCAATGTAGGAGCTTTAAACGATTTTGATAACGAACATTTTATTCAGTTCTTATCATCTGGAAATCAATTTCGTTCGTCTCAAGATATGCCAGGAATTCCTGTAAATTCTATTTATTGGGATTTTACTGGGCTTTACGGAGTGTTTAATGTTTCGGGAAATCCGTATCAGAAAATTTTAACACTAGATTATGATTTTTGGGGCAATGAATCTTTTGTTCTCACCGTTATCAATGACAACAGAATACGATTATACCATCAAAGTTCAGGAACAACATATGAGTTTCAAGGTAGAGGTTTTATCCAATACATGAAACAAGGAGGTAAAGAACGTATTAAAAATACCATAAAAGTGTAGGTTAGGATTAGTTAATATTTTTTGTTTTTGGTGAGGAAGGCGCTCTTGAAATTTATTTCGGAGCGCCTTCCGTTTTTTTAGTACATTTGCTTTTGTTTTTTTAATATGATTCGGATAATCAGGATTTTAGCGGTATTATTCTTGACGGAATTGCTGTATGGGCAAGCACCGAATATTTCCTATGCTACACCGAATTCATTTTTTGCTGGAATAGAAATTTCTCCATTAACGCCAATAAACAACGGGGGAGATGTTCCTAATGAGCCTGTAGTTTCTACGTTGGCGGGTTCTGGATCGATTGGGAATGCAGATGGCATCGGTACGGCGGCAAGTTTTAATTATCCGACTGTAGTGGCTCTTGATAATCTTGGTAATATTATTGTGGTAGACCGAAGTAACAATAAAATTCGCAAGATAACTACCGATGGTTTGGTGTCAACTTATGCGGGAACAGGTACGCTTGGAAATACAGATGGAGGCGTTGGTTCGGCAACTTTTCGATATCCTGATGGCGCAGTAACCGATTCGCACGGCAATATTTTTATAACCGACCAAAGTAATCATCGTATTCGAAAAATAACACCTTCTGGAATTGTCTCAACTTTTGCGGGTTCTGTAGCGGGTTATCTTGACGGAACGGGTACTGCTTCCAAATTCTACTATCCGGCAGCTATGGCAATTGATGCAAACGATAATTTATATATTGCCGACTGGAACAATCATAAAATTCGAAAAATTACACCAAGCGGAGTTGTTACAACGTATTCAGGTACAACACAAGGATTTCAAGATGGGGCTTCTAATGTTGCTAAATTTAATGGTCCAACTGGGCTAGCGTTCGATTCTTTAGGAAATCTTTACGTTGCCGATTATAGTAATCACAGTATTAGAAAAATTGACAATACGGGTCAGGTTACAACTTTTGCCGGAAACGGAACTTCTGGGGCAATTGATGGAGTTGGTGATAATGCAAGGTTTACTAATCCTGCAGTTGTTGCTATCGACATGAACAATGTGCTTTATGTTACCGATGAGGGTAATCATAAAATTAGAAAAATAAGTTTAACTGGTGAGGTTTCTACCTTTGCAGGTTCTGGCAATATGGGAGCTGTTGATGGTTCGGCTAGTTTAGCTTCTTTTAAAAATCCAACCGGGATATGTGCAGCTTCCGATTCTGAACTTTACATTTCCGATTATGGAAACCATAAGATTAGAAAAATTTCCACTTATGGATATAGCATTTCTCCAGAATTACCTCCAGGGTTGTTATTCGATGCAATTACTGGGGTTATTAGTGGGACACCTACGCAAGTTTCTCCAATGACAGATTATCTAATAACAGCATCAAATTCTAATGGAACTAGCACATTTGTAATTAGTATAGAAGTTCAGCCGTCTTTAGGTTTACATTCTTTGGAACATCAAGATATAAAAGTGTTTCCCAATCCGGTATCAAATAAGCTTACGGTATTGCATGAAAAGGAAATTTATACAATAGTCCTTCTTAATGCTTTAGGTCAAGAAATTAAGTTTATAACTGGAGCCTTGGTAAGTCAACCTATCGATTTTTCTTCTTTGACTAGCGGGGTTTATTTTCTAAAACTATATGGTGAATATGGTTCTAAAGAAATTAAAATTATAAAACAATAAAGCGCTCCTAAGAGCGCTTTATTAATAACTCATTTCGACAATTTCACGCACTTTATCAGGCGTTATATTTTGCTTTTCACCCAATGCCTTCCAACCTCTTTCTTCAAAACGATTTACGATAAAGTCGGCAGTATTTTCGTAGTTACTAGTGTTTTCCGAAAGTTTGGTTAACATACCCATTTTATGGAAGAAATCAACAGTTTTCTCAATAGCTTTCTCGGCTTTATCTTCTGTTGAGCCTTCATTGATTTTGAATATACGTTCGCCGTATTGGGCTAATTTTTCTTTTTTGGTTTCAAACATTACACGATATAGACTCGGTCCAATGATTGCAAGTGTACGTGCATGGTCAATTTCGTACAAAGCTGTTAATTCATGTCCAATCATGTGTGTAGCCCAGTCGGTAGGTACGCCTTTTTGAATCAATCCGTTTAACGCCATGGTTGCACACCACATAAAATTGGAAGCTAATTTATAATCGGTAGGATTTTCAGCTACTCCAGGACCAATTTCTACGAGTGTTTGTAAAATGCTTTCAGCAATTCTGTCTTGTAGAAGGGCGTCTGTCGGGTAGGTTAAATATTGCTCCATTACGTGTGTAAAGGCATCTACAACACCATTTTGTATTTGTCGTTTTGGGAGTGATTCAATAACAGTTGGATCACAAATTGAAAATTTCGGAAACAAGGCACTACCGCCAAAGGATAGTTTTTCTTGTGTTTCATTAATAGTAATTACTGCTCCCGAATTCATTTCACTACCAGTAGCGGGCAATGTTAATACGGTTCCGAATGGGATAACTTGAGAGGTGTCTTTAATGAGAAGACGTTTGTGTAAGATATCCATTGGGTTTCCGTCAAATTTAACCGCAGCCGAGATAAATTTTACACCGTCTATCACACTCCCTCCTCCAACAGCCAAAATAAATCCGATGTTTTCATTTCGGATAATTTCTACGGCTTTCATTAGGGTTTCGTAACGCGGATTTGGCTCAATACCACCAAATTCTAAAATTTCAGCGTTAGGTAGTGCAGCTTTTACTTGTTCATAAACACCATTTTTAAAAATACTTCCGCCGCCGTATGCCAGTAAGATTTTAGTGTTTTTTGGAACTAAATCAACTAATTTAGAAGTTTGTCCTTTTCCAAAAACGTAATTGGTAGGATTGTATAATTCGAAGTTTAACATGATTTAAAATTTTGAAGCCTAAAGTTACTGAAGATTGTATTAAAGACTTTTAAAACTATGTTAATTGAACTTATTTTTTATAAAACAAATTATGGTCAATGTAGTCCCAAACCTTTTCAGGGAGCATTGGTCTAATGTTTTTACCCGATTTTAAGCTTTCACGAATGAAAGTTGATGATAACTCAATAATGGGTGCTCCCACACGATGAATTTTTGAATGATTGATGAACTGAGCATCTATTTCTCCTGAAGCAGCTCTTGGATACACATAAATGTTGTGATTTTGCAGAATCACTTCATAATTTTTCCATTTGTGAAGCGAATTCAGGTTGTCTTCGCCCATAATTAATGAAAACTCATGATTTGGATGTTTTTCCTGCAAATGAGCGAGTGTGTTTACGGTATAATTGGGTTGAGGCAACTTAAATTCGATATCTGAAGGTTTAATTTTTGGATAATTTTCTGTGGCCAGATGCACCATGTGTAAGCGATGGTAATCATCCAATAAGGAACTTTTTTGTTTGTGCGGATTGTGCGGTGTTACCACCATCCAAATTTGATCCAAATCGGAATGCTCTGCCATATGGTTGGCAATGATGAGGTGCCCGATGTGTATGGGGTTAAAGGTTCCGAAATAGAGTCCGATTTTCATTTTTTAGGGATAAGTGAGGAGAGATAAGTAAAAAGCAGTTTACTTTTTTCTTATCCCTTTTCTCTTTTTACTTATTTATAAAATCCTTCACTAATTGATACGCTTCTTCTTTCGCGATATCTAAATCGTAATTTTTGATAATGGTGTCAAATTGTGGTGCAGTAGCTAATTCTACGTGGGCTTTTGCAATTCGCATGTTGATTTTATCTTCACTTTCGGTAGAACGTTCTTTTAAACGACGTTTTAATTCGTCAACACTAGGCGGTTTTACAAAAACGGCTAGAGTTTCTTCTGGAAACTTCGATTTAATTCGCAGTCCACCCGCCACATCAATATCGAAAATCACATTTTTTCCTAAAGCCCAAATGCGCTCTACTTCACTTTTTAATGTGCCATAGAAATTGTCTCGATAAACTTCTTCCCACTCCACAAAATCTTCAGCTTTAATATGTTTTTTGAACTCTTCAATCGACATGAAATAATAATCTTTTCCGGACACTTCTTCGCCACGAGGTTCACGTGTAGCTGCCGAAATGGAAAATTCAAGATTCAAATCTTCTTTTCCCAATAAATGTCTTACTATAGTTGTTTTTCCAGAGCCTGAAGGCGCCGAGAATACAATTAATTTTCCTCCTTTATTCATTCTTTTATTTTTAGCTTTTAGCGGCTAGCCTTTAGCTTTATTGTGTTGTTGTTTGTTTTTTGTAATGATGGTTTATAAGACATTCAAAACCTGTTCTTTAATTTTTTCCAATTCATCTTTCATCTTTACCACCAGTTTTTGCATGCCTGCGTGGTTTGATTTGGATCCCATAGTGTTTATTTCCCTACCCATTTCCTGAGTAATGAATCCTAATTTACGGCCATTGGCTTCGTTTCCGTTTAGTGTTTCAATGAAATAATCTAAGTGATTGGTTAATCGAACTTTTTCTTCCGTAATGTCTAATTTTTCCAAATAGTAAATCAGTTCTTGTTCGAAGCGATTTTCATCAACATTTACTTTTAGTTCATCAATTGCGGTTTGCAATTTGTTTTTAATGTTGGCAATACGTTCTGGATCAAGCTCTAAGGCTTGTTCCATATACATGCGAATGTTAGCAATACGTAATTTGAACTCATTTTCTAAAGAAATCCCTTCGTCTTTTCGAAACTGATTGATATTGGTTAAGGCTTCTTCTATTACCGATGCGATTTTTTTCCATTCGTTTTCGTCGATTTCATCGCGCTCTGTTTTTACTGCATCCGGCATTCGAACAGCCATTTTCATAAGTTCAGTAGCGTCGGCATCGGGAAGAATTTCACGCATTTGTGAAATATAAGCTTTTACTATAGGTGCGTTAACTTTTGTTGAAGTTTCTTCTCCAGTCACTTCAATATATAAGGAAAAATCAACTTTTCCGCGTTCTAGACTTTGAGAAATCTGATTGCGAAGTCCCAATTCCATTTCACGATAAACCGAAGGCATTCGAACATTCAAGTCTAAACCTTTACTGTTTAATGATTTGATTTCAACGGTAATTTTTTTGGTTGGCAGCTGTAATGTTGCTTTACCAAATCCGGTCATCGATTGTATCATACTTTTTGAGAAATAAACTTCAAAGATAATTAAAAGTATTTAGTGTTTGTGCTCTGAGAGGTTTAATTCCTCCGACAGAGACTCCTTTACAACGGGTTTTTTCTGTGTTACCAAATACACACCAATAAAAATTAATGCAGCAGAACCTATTTTAATCCAACTTAAAGAATCTTTACTTAATCCTATTGCGAAAATAGATGCAAACAAAGGTTGTAAATAGATGAAAACTGCTACTGTGGTTGGTTTAAGTTCCCGCATGGAGAGTAGGTTTAATAAATAGGTCAGAAAAGTAGATACCACCACCACGAATCCAATTTTCAAATACGCCGAGGCTGGCACTATGCTCCAATCTACTACCTCAAATTCACGCCATCCAAACGGAAAAACCATTAGAAATCCGAAGAGATAAATCCATTTTACAAATGAAAAAGCATTGTATTTGTCCATTAGCTTTTTTACTAAAATCAGGTAAAAACCGTAAGAAACCGCATTGACAAAAACCAGTAAATTCCCTAAACTTGCATTAGGTGCGTTTACTTTCTCTCTGCCGTATAAAATTAGGGTAACGGTTCCGACCAATCCGAGTAGGATGCCAAAAACTTTTCGGTTTTCCATGCGTTCTTTCATAATAATAGCCGACAAAACCAAAACAATCATTGGAGTAGTAACCATTAATACGGCTCCCATAATTGGAGAAGTATAGCTTAATCCTTTAAAAAAGGTAAGCATGTTGAATGCCACACCAAAAAAGGCTGCGGCTAAAATTCTTGGAAAATCTTTTCGGTCAACTTTTTCGGTTTTTACAAATAAGGCAACTAGCCAAAAGAGTAGCATCGAGCCTCCAACGCGAAGAAAAATAAAACCAAAAGCATCAATGTATTTTGGCATTACATCTTTAGCAATGGTGAAAGTTACCCCGTAAATCATAGCGACCATCCAGGCGGCTATAAGGGCATACGAGCGCGCCTTCATTAGCTTAAAAATTCAATTACAGCCTGAACAGTTTTCGAACTATTACCTACAAAAATTTTAGCATCAGCTATGATAACTGGGCGCGATAAAAAGGTGTAATGTTCTAATATATAGCGTTTGTAGTCGGCTTCTGTTAAGGTTTCGTTTTTCAAGCCCATTTCTTTGTATAAAGTAGCTCTTTTGCTAAACAAGGCTTCATACGAACCGGCCATTTTAGCCATTTCATCTACTTGTTTAATAGTCATTGGTTCTGTTTTTATGTCTTGTAATTGAAAACTTTCTAAGTTAGGAAGCGATTTTAAAATGCGTTGGCAGGTGCTACACGTTTTAAGATAATATATTTTTCTCATAATGGTAGATTATGTTCAAAGTGAAGTGCAAAAATACACCGTTTTGAAGTCTAAAAATCACTATTTTTATAAAAAAAATTATGCAATCTACTTTTGAAATTAATCGAACCAGTCGTAATGTATTGTTGAATTTCCTTGAAAATTATAGTCTTAATCAATTGAATACTATCCCAGAAGGTTTTAGCAATAATCTTATTTGGAATATTGGCCACATTGTGGTGGTGCAGCAAATGTTGGTGTATAAATTGTCGGGTTTGCCTATGATGGTTTCCGATGCGATGGTAGAAAAATACAAGTGAGGTACAAAGCCTGAAGGAATTGTGGATGCTGTTGAAATAGAAACAATAAAAGGGTTGCTTTTTGATACGCTTGAGAAGACCAAAACCGATTTTTCTACCGAAATTTTTAAAGACTATAATGAATTTACAACGATGTCTGGATTTACGATTAGAAATGCTAAAGAAGCTATGGAATTTAACAATTACCACGAAGCGATTCATACGGGAATCATGATGCAAATTCGCAAGTTTTTATAAAAAATAACTCCGAATAGAAAAAAAATGGCTATTCGGAGTATTCATCAATCGGATTATGACGTGATTGATTCTTTGCGTTTTATCAATTTAAAAGTAATGGGTATATTTTCCCAATTGATTTTGAGACTTCTTTTTTGATGTCGGTTTTTTTTGATGCGTAAACGATATAAATCGTAGCAAATAATGATAACCAGAACTAAACTTACTACATAAAACATTTTAAATTTTAGGTAGATATACGTAAAACCAGAAAGAATAGCACCAATTGAATATGAACTCGTTATTGCCAATAAAAGTTTGGCTCTGCCTCGCAATGCTTTGTTCTGTCTGTTCTCACGCATGGTAAACATTGAAAACAAAATGCCTAAATCGGTAGTAGTACCGGTAAGATGTGTTGTTTTTACGGATAAGTTGGAGATGCTGGCGGTTAATCCGTTTTGTAATCCCATAGCATAAAGCATCAGAGTGAGTAAAACTTCCGTTTCTGTTAAAGTTTCTGTATAAAAATAGTCACCATAAACACCTACGAATAATAAGCAGATCATTTCAAGAACTAATGGTGTAGCATGAGCAACGTATGTGTTTTTATGGTTAAAATGAATGATAATTAGGTTAGAAGTAAAACTTCCGAAGAAAAAGAAAAAAATCCAGCAAAACACAACTGCGATTTGGTAGAAATTGCCTTTCACTATTTCGGAAGCCAAGATTGCATAATGTCCTGTTACATTAGATGAAAACGAGAAGAACAATAATAGTGATCCAATATTAACCATCCCGGCAGAAAATGCGGTTAAGGTTCCTAATTTAATGTTGTCGGCTAAAGTTCTTTTATCGTGTTTTCGAAGCATAATTATTTTATTTTTTCAAAAGTTAATCTTGCAATTCCTCGTATTTGTGTATCGGTGTTAAAATTTAGAACAAGTTTGTTTTTAGAGATTTCGTTGATGGTGTAATTCTCTTCTTTGCCCGATGAGTGTTTAATAACCAATAAATTTCCTCGTCCTTTTAAAACCCAATCTAATTTTTCCAAATAGCCATTTGCTCCTTTTAGAATAAGAGTTCCATTCGGATAGAAATTCCATTTTTCGGCTCTATGAATGATTAAATTCTGACCTACAATATCTTTTGCGTAATTGGTTATGGTGTTAAAATGAGCATCCACGGTATCGTTTTTATCTGCTCGTTCATATTCCCAGTTGACTTCTTGCCAGCCTCCAGTTATTGAGGATTCTGGATTTTTCGAAGCACTCATTAACAGCAATAATGGCAGTACGCCAAGAGTTAAGAAACTAAAATATTTAATTAAAAATTTCATCAGTTTAAGGTATTAACCAACCGATACCTGATTGAAAAAAACTTCGGCTAATTTTCCTTTTTCAGGAAGATTATCGATAGCTGTATCCAGTATGGTTGTTGAGATTTTACTTTTTTTTGCATACGAGGTTAAATCAAAACTCTTGAAATGTTTCAAAACATGTTTCTGATTAGAGAGTATAATTTCATCGATATGTTTGGCATTTACATAATTGTTGAAAGCGTTTTGATTTGTTCCAGAAAAAAGATCGATGACCAATGAATTGATTTGACTGGAAAATTTGTTTCGAATAACTTCAAGAGCCTCTTCGAAATCGGAGGGTGTTATTTTTTCAAGTTGTTTGGCTTTTGGCGCAAAAAGTAATTCACGAATAGAATCACTGGAATGCCACCCATGAATAAGGATAATATCGTAAGATGTTTTAGGGTTTTGCTGTAATGTTTTTTTTAGAATGGCTAACGATTGTATAGTAAAGTCAATTTGAATCAGAATTTTTTTTCTCATAACGGTTGTTTTAATTTTACAAGACAAAATTATCTGCTCCAAATTAGAGCCTAATAAAAGCGGAATTAAAATTCAATTAAAATAGGCTGCAAGAGATTAGAATACGATTAGAAAATAAATAGAAATCGAATTAGTTTTTTTAACTGCCCACAGGTAGTGTAATTTGAACGGTGGTTCCTTGGTTTTCTATAGAGGAAACTAGTAATGTACCGTGGTGCATTCGTATGATATTACGAGTAAGCGGCAAACCAATGCCGTAACCTTCAAAGTTTTTAGTGTTTGAAGCTCTAAAGAATGGATCGTAAATGTATTTTATTTCGTTTTCAGGGATTCCAATACCCTCATCTTTAATTATGATGTATATAAAATCATCTGATGCTCCAATTGAAACGCGAACGGTGTTGTAGTTGGAATATTTACAACCATTACTTATAATATTGCTGAAGGCCAAATGTAAAAGTTGTTCATTACCAAATGTTTTTAGTTTTAAAGGATCTTCAGGAAGTAAATCCATATCGAAAAAAATGACATGTTTTTGGTTCAATTTTTCTAAAGTTTCCTTAACATCCCAAAGCACTTGGTCAATGCGAATTTCTTCGAATTTTTGAGTTTTGCCATTAAAACCGGTTTGTGCCAGAAACAATAAAGCCTTGGTTTTATTGTCGAGTTTTTCTGCTTCTTGTAAAATAATTTTTAGTGATTCGATGTATTCGTCAGCCGATCGTTCTTTGGTTAAAACAACATCGGCTTCACCAATAATTGCCGTTAAAGGTGTTCTTAGTTCGTGTGATGCATTACTGATAAAGTTGTTTTGGGTCTCAAATGAAGTTTCGATTCGATCCAGCATATCGTTAAACGTATTTGTAAGCTGGTTGATTTCTTCGTTATTGTGGTCTTTAAGTCTGAGGTGTAAATTTTCAGAACTTATTTCTTTTACTTGTTCATTAATTTTCGAAATAGGCTTGAAAATGTTTTTCGAAAAATAAATGGCAATATAGAGCAATAGTAAAAAGGCGGCTACAATTGCAAAAAGTAACGTTTTGATTAAGTTTTCTGCTTGGTTGAGTTCGAAATAGTTCTCTGCTGCCGTAATTACAATATGATCTCCCGATTTAGACGCGTATCGAATGCCTTTGTATAGGTATTTCTTGGTAACAAATTGGGCTTCATTTTTTTGGATAACCTGTTCGAAAAATTTCTTTGGTAGACCAATTTTTTTTGATTCTAAAGGGATGTTGATTTCAGAAGTTATGGGAATGAAAAAGTCTTTTTCGTGCGGTAATTTGTCTGAATTATAACTATTAGAAATGGTTTTTTTTTCATCCAATTGTTCTTTGGCAACTTTGAACGCTCTGGCTTCTAATAATTTAAAAAGATAGTTTTCCGAATAATTGGAAACCGATAAATAGATAAAGACACTGAAAAGTGAAATAACAATCAGGAATGGTATTAATAGTAAAAGTACTGTTCTAGAATGGAATTTCATGATGATTAAATTACTCCTTTATTGATTTTCACGCATTACATATCCCATACCAATAACAGTGTGAATTAATTTTTCGGAGGTTTTAGGATTGATTTTTTTACGCAGGTAGTTTACATATACATCCACAACATTTGTTCCCAAGTCGTAATTTACACCCCAAACAGCTTCAAGAATGTCTAAACGCGAAACGACTTTGTTTTTGTTTTTTAAGAAATACAAAAGCAGTTTATATTCGGTAGATGTTAAAGATATTTCTTGGTTTTGAACGCTTACGGTTTTGGTATAATCGTTTAGGCTGATTTCTGCAAAATGGTAAATATATTCGTTCGGAATTTCCGTTGCAGTTTCCGAAGTATGAATGTTGTTTTCCGTTCGTCTTAATAAAGATTTGATACGAGCAACCAACTCGATGAATTTAAAAGGTTTTATTAAATAGTCATCGGCACCGCTTTCTAAACCCAACACAACATTTTCAGAAGTTCCGAGTGCGGTTAAGAATAAAATTGGTGTTAGTTTGTTATCTAGACGTATTTCCTTACATAGCTCTATGCCGTTAATTTCGGGCAACATGATGTCTAAAATAATCAAATCAAAAGAATTATTGGTTGCCAACTGCAATCCTGATTTTCCGTCCAATGCAACAGTTATTTCAAAACCTTCTTCGGTTAAACCCTTTTTAATAAAAGAGATTACATGAATTTCATCTTCAACTAAAAGTATTTTCTTCATGAAAGAGATTTTTAACCTTTTGGAATTTGTTTGTTAGTATTGGAATGTGTTTTAATTCCTGTTTATGCAAAATAACAAAAAACGAATAAACTTAATACCTTTGTAAAAAAATAATAAAAATGAAATTCAATACAAAAGCAATACATGGTGGGCAACATCATGAAAAAGTAACGGGAGCTGTAATGCCTCCAGTATTTCAAACTTCAACGTTTGCTCAAGTATCTCCAGGTCAACCTGTAGGTGATTATGAGTATAGCCGTGCTGCTAATCCAACTCGTCAGGCTTTAGAAGATGCGTTAGCGTCTATCGAAAACGGAGCTCGTGGTTTGGCTTTTGCTTCTGGTTTAGCGGCAACAGATTGTTTATTGCGTATGTTTAAAGCAGGCGATGAAATTATCGCCATGGATGATTTGTACGGTGGAACTTATCGTTTGTTTACTCGTTTGTATAAAGATAGCGGTATTAAGTTCCATTTTGTTGATATGAATGATTTGGAAGGTTTTCAGAAGTTGATAAACGAAAACACGAAATTAGTTTGGGTTGAAACGCCAACCAACCCTTTGATGAAGTTGGCCGACATTGCCGAGATAGCTAAAATCACAAAAAAGCATAATATTTTATTTGCAGTAGACAATACGTTTGCTACACCATATCTGCAAAAACCGTTAGACTTAGGGGCTGATATTGTAATGCATTCGGCTACAAAATATTTAGGAGGACATAGTGATGTAATTGCGGGGGCGTTAGTGATTAAGGATAAAGTACTAGGAGATGAATTACATTTTAAACAATTTGCTACTGGAGGTACTTTAGGGCCAATGGATAGTTTTTTGGTTTTGAGAGGTATTAAAACATTGCATTTGCGAGTACAGCGTCATTGCGAAAATGGTGCAAAAGTGGCTGAGTTTTTGTCCAATCATCCAAAAGTTGATAAAGTGTATTATCCCGGATTGGAAAACCATCCGTTTCATGAAATTGCTAAAAAGCAAATGCTTGGTGGTTTTGGAGGAATGGTAACTTTTACTTTTAAATCTGGAGCGAAACAAGACGCGATATCGTTTTTAGAAAAAGTGCAAGTATTTACTTTGGCTGAATCATTAGGAGGAGTAGAATCCTTGGCTAATCATCCAGCTTTAATGACTCATGCTTCTATACCTGAAGATAAACGTAAGGAAATTGGAATTACCGATGATTTGGTTCGTTTAAGTGTTGGTGTTGAAGATGTTGAGGATTTGATAAACGATTTGAAACAAGCTTTGTCATAAACATGTTGGAAAAACTATAACAATAAAAAACCCGAGTACTATACTCGGGTTTTTTATTTATATCTAATAAAGTTTTGTTTATTAATCTAAGTAATAAATATATCCAAAGTTTAACCACACTAACCAATCGTTAGCTTTGTTTTCTTTATAAACATCCGGATTTGGATTTAAACCATCAACCCAGTTAGAAAAGTAATATTGCCAACGTAAGTCTAACATTAAGTCAGATAATTCGGTTAACTTGTATCGTGTACCTACAGAAGCTACAACCGACCATGTACTACCACTGTCATTTGAAACTCCACCAATATATTTTGTTGGTAAAACTCCAGGCTGATCAAGTCTTCCCATAAGTGAGTATGATTCAGGAGTAAAGTAAGAATAATGAGCTCCTAAACTTACAAAAGGACCAAAAGAGCCATTGGTTGCTGTAAAGTCTCTAATACTTAACGGGAAGTATTCCAATTGCATACCAATATCAGTAACAGAAGCTACACCACGCATAGCACGTAATTGTTGAGCTGTTATCGATTGTTTTTTGGGATCTACCCATTGTCCAAAATGCTGTAAATTGGTCTTGTTGTACGATAACTCAGAGCGTAACTTGAAATGATCGTTAAAATAAGTTTCAGGAGTATAACAGTTACATTCCGCGCGGTATGAAAAATTAAGATAGTGAACAAGACCTATCCCATAACCGGTATTTCCCGAGTTGGTTTTAAAATCATATCTCACACCGTAATCTGACATAAACATAACAGGTCCTGCAATAGCACCAATTTCATGAGAGAAACCAAACTGTGCTCTCATTAAACCGCTCTGTCCTATAATGGCTAACAGTAGTATTAGAATTTTTTTGGGCATTTTTACTCTTTTTAGGTCAATTCCCGACAAATATATAAAAACATACTAGACATCAAAAAAAAAAAGAAAAAAATACGTGTTATAATTATATTAATAGTCTTATTTATAATGAGTCAAATCAAAAAAAACTTCACTTTATACAAAAAAAGAAATATCAGCGTTTTAGTTTATATTTGTAAAAAATCAATGATTAGATGAAAAAGAAAACGGCATTTTTAATGCTATTATGGTTTACTTGGATTTGTAATTCCCAACAGACTCAGTTATGGGAAGGGTATTTTTCATACAACTCTATTAAAGATGTTTCTTCTTCGACTCAGAAAGTATTCGCTGCTGCAGAAAATGTTTTGTTTTCTAAAGATCTTCAAACCAGTGAAATAAAAAAAATAACTTCTATAGAAGGCTTTAAGGCTGAGACAATTACGGCTATGTATCATAGCGAAACTTTTAATAAAACATTAGTTGGAAATAGTAACGGATTGCTTTTGGTAGTAAATCATAATGATGGAAGTATCCGTACCGCAGTAGATATTGTTAATAAACCGACAATTGAGCCTAACAAGAAAAAAATTAATGATATCTACGAATACAATGGAAAAGCTTATCTATCCTGTGATTTTGGAATTTGTGTTTTTGATTTAACGATTAATGAATTTGGAGATACTTATTTTATTGGGCCTGCAGGTGAAGAAGTGAAAACATTTCAAACTACTGTTTTTAATGATGAAATATATGCTGTTACTGAATTGAACGGTATTCGAAAAGCTAATGTTAATAACCCTAATTTAGTTGATTTTAGTCAATGGATAATGTTTGATGGAGGGTATTGGAATCATATTGAAACGTTTCAAAATAAATTAATAGCTGCAAATTCCAATCAAACAGTTTATACTTCTACTGGAGGCGTTTTTCAGCTTTTGATATCTGTTGGGCAATCTGTTTTAGATTTGGAAACCTTTGAAAATAGATTGACTATTACATCAGCGAATCATGTTTATGTCTATGATGAGAATTTTATGCAATTAGCAAATATTGCTCAAATTCCAGATGTAGTTTCCAACTTTACCTGTGCAATAGCAAATCAAGATAAAGTTTTTATTGGTACAAACGATAAAGGTTTGTACGCAACAACTACAAACAATTTATCAACATTTGAAGACAATACACCGGACGGGCCTTTTAAAAATAACATTTTTTGTATTAAAAAAGGGGCGTCATCACTTTGGGCAGTATATGGAGATTATACCAAAGAATATAATCCGTATCCTCTTGATGCGTATGAAATTAGTTTGTTTTCTGAACAACAAGGTTGGACCTCTATTCCTTACGATAATTTATTAGGAGCAAAATCTTTGTCTAGAATTACTTTGAATCCAAATAACACAAATCAAGCATATGTAAGTTCTTTTTTCTCGGGATTGTTAAAAGTAGACAACCAAAATAATGTTGAACTTTTTAATCAAGCCAATACAGGACCCAATGGGTTAGAATCATTGGACAGTGGAAATCCGTCATATATAGATATTAGAGTTAATGGTCCTGCTTTCGATAAAAACAATAATCTTTGGATGACGGTTAGTCGAATTGAAAGAGCTATAAAAGTAATGAAGGCCGATGGAAATTGGCAATCATATACACTAAACAATATTACTACGGCTCCAGTTGATGATAGTTATGCGTCTATTGCTATTGATAAAAACAACACAAAATGGATACCGTCCTATCGAAATGGGGTGATTGGTTTTAATGAAAATTACAACAATAAATTTATAGTTGTTAATGAAGGGGAAGGAACTGGAAACTTGCCTATTCCCGATGTTCGATGTGTTGCTGTTGACAATAGGAATCAACTCTGGATAGGTACTTTTAAAGGACTGCGTGTTATTCCGAGTGTAGATCGTTTTATAACAGATCAGACTTTAGAATCCAATTCAATTATTATTATAGATGATGGTTTGCCACAAGAATTGTTCTTTCAACAAACAATTTGGGACATTGCCGTTGATGGAGCCAATCGAAAATGGGTTTCTGTAGCCGATTCAGGAGTTTTTCTGGTTTCACCAAACGGACAAGAAACTATTTATCATTTCACCATGGAAAATTCGCCATTACCAAGTAATAATATTAATGATATTGAAATTGATGGTGTTACTGGGGAAGTGTTTTTTGCTACCGACAGAGGTTTAGTGTCTTTTAAAGGAGTTGCTACTAAGCCATCAGAAGATTTGAGCAACGTTTTTGTGTATCCAAACCCAGTTCGTCCAGGATACAACGGTACCGTTAAAATTAGTGGCTTGATCGACAAAGCGAATGTGAAGATTACCGATATAGAAGGAAACCTAGTGTATGAAACCACTTCCGAAGGAGGAACTATCGAATGGGATACAAAAGCTTTTGGAAAACACAAAGTTGCTTCGGGGGTATATATGATATTAATTGCGGCTCAAGACGGAATTGACACTACGGTTAAAAAAGTAATGATTGTTCGTTAATGCTGGTCAAAACCAAAGCTATCGTTTTAAGCGCTCTAAAATATCAGGAAAAATCACTGATTGTAAAATGTTTCACCGAATCTGATGGTTTGAAATCGTACTTTGTTCCCAGTGCGTTTTCCTCAAAAAAATCAAATCAAAAAATCGCGTATTTTCAACCGTTATCCTTGTTGGAAATCGAAGCGAATCACAAAAATAAAGGGACGCTTGAGTATTTTAAAGAGATTAGATTAGCATTTCCATATCATTCCATATATCTTGATGTTGTAAAAAGTACCATTGCCATTTTCTTGTCGGAAGTGTTGCATTATAGTATTCGCGAAGAAGAGAAAAATCAGGAGTTGTTTACTTTTTTGGAAACCGCTTTGCTTTGGTTAGATACTCATGAAGAAACCGCTAATTTCCATTTAATATTACTATTTGAAATAACTAAGTTCTTCGGTTTTTATCCTGATGTTTCAGAAGCCAATCTTCCTTTTTTCGAAATGAATGAAGGTGTTTTTTCACAATTCCATGCGCTTAGTTGTTTGTCGGAACACGAAACGATTTTGTTTAAAAAACTTATCGATTTGAAATTCGATTCCAATCAAAAAATCTTCTCGGGTATCGAGCGACAAATTCTTTTAAAAATCCTTTTGAATTACTATTCCATTCACCTCGAGGGTTTTAAAAAACCAAAGTCGTTAGAGGTGCTTAAAGAGGTTTTTTCATAAAACCTTTGTGGTTCTGTTAGCAAAGTCTTAAAACTCTACGGTTTAAACGTCTTTTTTCGCACTTCTGTTCTCTAATTTCTGTAAAATTCCGTACTTTCGCGCATTGATTTTAGATAACGACAAAATGACTACAAAATTCACTGAATACAAAGGACTTGATTTGCCAACCGTGGCCTCTGAAGTACTTGATTTCTGGAAAAAACAAAACATCTTTGAGCAAAGTGTAACGTCCCGTGAGGGCGCGACCCCGTATGTGTTTTTTGAAGGTCCCCCTTCAGCAAACGGTTTACCGGGTATTCACCACGTAATGGCACGTGCAATTAAAGATATTTTTTGTCGTTACAAAACTCAAAAAGGATATCAGGTTAAGCGTAAAGCAGGATGGGATACTCACGGATTGCCTGTTGAGTTAGGTACCGAAAAAGAATTGGGCATCACCAAAGAAGATATCGGAAAAACCATCTCCATAACCGAATACAACGAAGCGTGTAAAAGAACCGTTATGCGTTACACCGACGTGTGGAACGACCTAACCGAAAAAATGGGATATTGGGTTGATATGGAAGATCCGTATGTGACCTACAAATCCAAATACATGGAGTCGGTTTGGTGGTTGTTGAAACAGATTTACAACAAAGATTTATTATACAAAGGCTACACCATTCAGCCGTATTCACCAAAAGCGGGAACTGGATTATCTTCTCATGAAGTAAACCAGCCGGGTTCGTACCGCGATGTAACTGACACGACTATTGTGGCGCAGTTCAAGGTTTTGGAGAACCAAAGGAAACTAACGTTCGCGAAGTTTTACGATTATATTACGAACAACAATTTAAAACAATACAAGTTTGAGACTTTAGAATTGGATGAAATTCATTTCTTAGCCTGGACGACAACGCCTTGGACTTTGCCAAGTAATACCGCGTTAACGGTTGGACCTAGAATAGAGTATGTGTTGGTAAAAACATTCAATCAATACACCTTTCAGCCAATCAACATCATTTTAGCGAAAAATCTGGTAGGCAAACAATTGTCGAAAAACTATTTTGAATCCAGTGATGCTGCTGATTTTGAAAATTTTAAAGAAGGGGATAAAAAAATTCCTTTCGAAATCTTAGCCGAATGTAAAGGGGAAGACTTGGTGGGTATTCAATACGAACAATTGTTACCATACACGCTGCCATACCAAAATCCTGAAAACGCCTTCCGTGTAATTTCTGGAGATTTCGTAACTACAGAAGACGGAACAGGTATTGTACACACGGCGCCGACTTTTGGTGCGGATGACGCGAAAGTAGCGAAAGAAGCTACACCGGAAGTGCCGCCAATGCTGGTGTTGGACGAAAACGGAAATCCAGTGCCATTAGTAGATTTGCAAGGGCGTTTCGTGTCGCAAATGGGTGACATGGCTGGGAAATATGTAAAAAATGAATATTACAGCGAAGGCGATGCGCCGGAGAAATCTGTAGATGTGGAAATCGCGATTCGTTTAAAAGAAGAAAACAAAGCCTTTAAAGTAGAGAAATACGTCCACAGTTACCCACATTGTTGGAGAACGGACAAACCAATTTTATACTATCCGTTGGATTCTTGGTTCATCAAGGTAACGGAAGTAAAAGACCGCATGTTCGATTTGAATGAAACCATCAACTGGAAGCCAAAAGCTACAGGAGAAGGACGTTTCGGAAACTGGTTGAAAAATGCCAACGACTGGAATTTGTCGCGTTCACGCTATTGGGGAATTCCATTGCCGTTATGGAGAAATGATGAGGGAACTGAAACTCTTTGTATCGGTTCGGTAGAAGAATTGTACAACGAAATCGAAAAGGCGATTTCGGCAGGTTTCATGACTGAAAATCCGTTCAAAGGTTTCGTCATCGGAAACATGGACGAGTCGAATTACGATTTGGTGGATTTGCATAAAAATGTAGTGGATAACATCGTTTTGGTGTCTGCTTCAGGGAAACCGATGAAACGCGAAACGGATTTGATTGACGTTTGGTTTGATTCGGGTGCGATGCCATATGCACAGTGGCATTATCCGTTTGAAAATAAAGAATTGATTGATGGTCACAAGTCGTTCCCGGCTGATTTTATCGCGGAAGGCGTAGACCAGACCAGAGGTTGGTTCTATACATTGCACGCCATCGGAACTTTGGTTTTCGATCAGGTGGCTTATAAAAATGTAGTATCGAATGGTTTGGTTTTGGATAAAAACGGACAAAAAATGTCCAAACGTCTAGGAAATGCGGTAGATCCGTTCGAAACCTTAAAAGAATACGGTCCGGATGCGACGCGTTGGTACATGATTGCCAATGCGAATCCTTGGGATAACTTGAAATTTGATATTGAAGGCGTGGCCGAAGTGCGACGAAAATTCTTCGGAACCCTTTATAATACTTATTCGTTTTTCGCATTATATGCTAACATTGATGGGTTTACCTATAGTGAAGCAGAAGTACCGTTGAACGAAAGACCAGAAATCGACCGTTGGATTTTATCGGAATTGCACACGCTAATTAAGTTGGTAGATGAGGCGTATGAAGAGTATGAACCAACCAAAGCAGCCAGAGCGATTTCCGATTTTGTACAGGAGAATTTGAGTAACTGGTACGTGCGTTTATGCCGTAGAAGATTCTGGAAAGGCGAGTATGGAACCGACAAGATTGCTGCGTATCAGACGTTGTATACGTGTCTAGAAACCGTTGCAAAATTATCGGCACAGATAGCTCCATTCTTCATGGAACGCTTGTACAAAGACTTGAATGCCGCGACAACTAAGGAAAACTTCGAAAGCGTGCACTTGGCGAAATTCCCGCAATTTGTTGACAATTTTGTTGATAAATCACTGGAAAGCAAAATGTTGAAAGCACAGACGGTTTCGTCGCTTGTATTATCCCTTCGTAAGAAAGAGATGATTAAGGTGCGTCAACCGCTGCAAAAGGTTATGATTCCTGTACTTGACGAAAATCAGCGTGCCGAAATCGAAGCGGTTTCCGACTTGATTAAAGCTGAGGTAAACGTAAAAGAAGTAGAGTTGTTAGACGATGCTTCCGGCGTGTTAGTAAAACAAATTAAACCCAATTTTAAAACTTTAGGACCTCGTTTTGGAAAAGACATGGGTCTGATTTCCAAAGAAATACAAAATTTTGGTCAAGAAGAGATAAATAAATTAGAAAGAGAAGGCGCATTAACGCTTGTTATTTCAGGAAATAGTGTTACCTTAACAACTGAAGACGTGGAGATTTCTTCACAGGATATTGAAGGTTGGTTGGTAGCTAATTCCGGAGGTATAACAGTGGCCTTAGATATCACAATAAACGATGCTTTACGAAAAGAAGGTATCGCCCGCGAATTGGTCAACCGAATTCAAAATATCCGCAAAGATTCAGGTTTTGAAGTGACGGACAAGATTAAAGTGACAATGCTACAAGACGGTATTATTCAAGAAGCCGTAAACGATAACGAAGCATACATTAAATCGGAAACCCTAACAGAAGAGCTTGTTTTTACAGAACGTATCGAAAATGGTACGGAAATTGAGTTTGATGACCTAAAAACAAGAATATTAATTTCAAAATGAGGGAATTATGGTAGATGAACAAATAAGATATTCCGACGCGGATTTAGCGGAATTTAAAGAATTGATTCAGAAGAAACTGGAAAAAGCAAAAAACGATTTGGACTTGATAAAGAGTGCTTACCTTAATGATTTAAATAACGGTACCGATGATACATCGCCTACATTTAAAGCATTTGAAGAAGGTAGCGAAACCATGAGTAAAGAAGCCAATTCACAGCTTGCCATTCGTCAGGAAAAATTCATTAGAGATTTGAAAAACGCATTAATTCGTATTGAAAACAAAACGTACGGAATTTGTAAGGTGACTGGAAAATTAATAAATAAAGAAAGATTGAAACTGGTTCCTCACGCTACAATGAGTATTGAAGCGAAGAACTTACAACGTTAATCTTTTCAAAATTTTACTAAACGCTCCTTTTGGAGCGTTTTTTATATGAGGTAAAAAGTTTACTTTTGTCATCAAATTGCTCAAAATGTCGTTAAAAAAAGCCTATTTACTGGTTGTTTTAATTCTGATTGTCGATCAGATTTCCAAAATATACATTAAAGTGAACTTCGAACTAGATGAAGAAGTTCTTGTTTTTAATTGGTTTCGTATTCATTTTATTGAAAACGAAGGAATGGCTTGGGGAGCCGAAATTCCAGGAGCATATGGTAAGCTGTTTTTAACGGTTTTCCGAATTGTTGCAGTGGGCGGTATTTGTTATTGGTTGTATGATTCTGTTAAGAAAAATGCATCAGCTTATTTAGTTGTTGCCGTTGCTTTAATTTTAGCAGGAGCGGCAGGAAATATTTTTGATTCTGTATTTTACGGTAAAATATTTAACGATAGTTACGGACAAGTTGCAACCATCTTTAGTGATGACCCTTATGGAAAATGGTTTCATGGTAAAGTGGTAGATATGTTTTATTTTCCAATTTGGGAAGGAAATTTACCATCATGGCTTCCTATGTGGGGCGGACAACATTTTACGTTTTTCAATGCTATTTTTAATGTTGCCGATGTAGCTATATCTACAGGGGTTGGGATTTTAATTGTTTTTAATAAAAAGGCTTTTGGTAAATAATTCTAGTAGTTATAAAAATAAAAAAAGACCCATTGGGTCTTTTTTTATTTTTGTTGTCCTGGAGCATATTTTTTGGCGCTTTTGCCACCATATATTTTTTTAGCTTGTCCTGGCGGTAATTTTTTAGCCGAAGTCGTAGATGTTTTTCCAGCAGAACGGCCAACGCCAACGCTAACGCCACCGCGACTTGATTTGCAACTACTAACGGATAAAACAATTGCTAGAAGTACCATTGTTAAAGGTAATTTTTGGGTTTTTATAGTTTTCATGATGTTTGTTTTTGGAACCACAATATAATTAAAATCCGTATATGCCAAACGGACAAACACAAAAATCTAATTTCACATCATTTTCGTTGCTGTCTTCAATGCTGTTTTCTGCTTCAAAGTAGGAAAGACCCACTTTTATGGTTTCTGGTTTACATTCTTTTAAAAAAGCATCGTAAAATCCTTTCCCGTACCCAACCCGATGTCCTTTTTTGTCAAAAGCCAATAGCGGTACAAAAACAACATCAATTTTTTTGGATGGCACTTCTAATCCATCAACCGGTTCTGGAATACCGTACGAATTAGCACTTATTTTAGTGTTATCTGTTAAAAGATAATGGGTCATGGTTGTCGTCTCAAAGTCCGATTTCGAAATCACAATCTCCTTATCTCTTCCGGCTAAAATTTGAAGCAAATATTCGGTATTAATTTCGTTTTGTTCTTCAATGGGTAAAAAAAGATGAAAATAGGTGTGTTCCCAAATTGGCAGTTGAAGACAATTGTTGGCAATTTCTAAGCTAAGTGCTTGAATTTCTTCAAAACCTATTTCTTTTCGAAGATTTTTATATTTCGTACGTAATTCTTTTTTCTGCATGAAGTTCATTTTTCAAATCTTCTGTAAAAATACTCAAATGATCAACTTCAACATGGTCCATAATTACAATTTTATACCATAAATTATTTTCATCATGCTTCTGTGGAACCAAATCGTATTTTTCTTCTAATGTTTTAGAAATGAATTTCGATTGAATAGTGACAATATTCATAAAGGGATCGCGGAAAAACTCAACATTCAAAGCTTCTAATTGTTCACAAAACCAATCGGTTCGCATTTGCAAAACTCTAATTTTTTCACACCATCCGTAAGGTCCGTAGGTGAATAATATCATCCAGACTGCTATAGCGTTGGCACCACTTCGGCTGCCGCAAAGCGTTAAATCCATGCCTTCAACATATTCTGCTTCTTTAGTCAATACATTTTCTATTAATCCTTTTCGACAAATAAATACACCGGTTCCGTAAGGCGCTTGCAGCATTTTATGAGCATCTATAGTAATGGAACTTATTTTATGGTTTTCAAAATTGATAGCATTACTTCGGTTGCTAAAAGGATATACAAAACCACCGTAAGCGGCATCAATATGGAGTTTGTACTCTAGGTTGTGTCTTTCCAGAATTTCAGTATAATCGTCTGGGTTATCTATAGCCCCAAACATGGTTGTTCCCATGTTGGCTACAACAATAAAGTATTTTTTTCCTTGACTTTTAGCTTCTTCGACAATGTGATTTAATGCAATTTTGTCAATGTTTCGAGATTCAAAATCTATAGGAATAGCATACCTATCAATGAGTAATAAATTAGAGGCTTTCGGAATGGAATAATGCGTGTCTTCGGATGCGATAATCACAATCTCTTCAGGTAAAGCGTTATGATTATTCATGAAGAAATTGCGATACATCCATATCGCCTGTAGGTTGGCTTCGGTTCCGCCGGGAGCAATATAACCGTCGTAAGCGTTTGGTTCTGATTTAAAAACATCAACAGCCAACACTTTCAATACTTCGCGTTCTAATTGTTGTGTGCCACTAAACGCTTTTTCTGAAGTACCATACGTGTGACAACCAATATGATTAGGATTGGCAACATAGGTTTGTAAAACTGGAGCATCCTTTAAAAATGGCATTTCACTGTTGAATACTTTGCTGTCTAATTTAGAGGCAGGATATCCTAATGAAGTATCATGAGTGAAATTTACGTTTTCTTTTAATGCTTCTTCAATTCGAAATTGTCGTTCGTGTTGCGATAGTTTTTTCCAAGGAATCATAGTCTTGATTTTTGACCAAAACTAGAGGCTTTTCATAAGAGAAAATATGACAATTGTTAGGTTTCTATTCCAATTCTGTCGAAATATGGTAAATGGCATCACCCTGATACACAATTGGTGCTTCGTTAACATTGATGATATATCCAGAATTTGGCGCTTTCATTTTGTGTTCTATTTTCCCATACGGATCTGAAATCGTAGCTAATAATTGGCCCTTGTTTACAAAACTTCCAATTTTGGTATATCCGTGAAACATTCCCGAATAACGGGCGCGAATCCAAGCCGATTTTTCAATGTAAATACTCTTGTTTTCTGGATGGAAAGCTTTTCTTCTGTTGTTGAGCATGTTTAGGTGCTCCAAAACGCGTTTAGCACCTTCAATGCCTTGTTGTGTGATTTCTTCGTTAATGTCAATCGATTTTCCGCCTTCAAACAAAAGCATTTTCACTCCTAGTTTATCACAAGAATTTCGAAACGATCCGGTGATGTTGTTGGAATATAAGGTGAAAGGAGCATGAAAAATTTCGGCGAGTTCTTTTAAATCAGTATTGTTAGGTGCAATTCTAATTTGTGCTGCATTAAAACGAGAGGCGCCACCAGCATGAAAATCGATGGCGTAATCTACATGAGGAATGATGTCTTTAAGTAGATGATAAGCAAAACGACTGGCCAGCGAACCGGTTTTGCTACCCGGAAATACACGATTTAAATCACGACCATCTGGAAATTCTCGTGTTTGATTAACAAAACCGAAAACATTAATAATAGGAATACAAATGATAGTTCCTGTTTTAGGTTTGTTTATTTTTTGAACAATTAACTGACGTACAATTTCTATTCCGTTTACTTCATCGCCATGAAGTCCGGCAGAAAATAAAACTGTGGGGCCAGGTTGTTTGGAACGCTCAACAATTATCGGAATTTTAAGTTTGGTCATGGTGTGGAGCTTGGCAATTTCCATATTGATGGTTTTGCTTTCTCCGGGTAAGATATCTTCTTTTAATAATCTTAAAACGTTATTTGGGTAGTTCATAGCAAGTTAAAACGCTAAAATAAGAATAATTATGAGTTGTAAATTATAAATTTTGAGTAGACTTCATTTGCGTTAATGGAATTTGTAACTTTGAAACTAGATAAGAACAATTCCACAAAATGTCGCTTTCTGCTTTAGAACTCCAAATACAAACCTTGCCCGATAATCCCGGTGTTTATCAATACTACGATAAAGACGGGAAAATCCTGTATGTGGGTAAAGCTAAAAATTTAAAAAAACGCGTTTCTTCCTATTTTAATAAAGTACACGACAATGCTAAAACCAATGTGCTGGTTAAAAAGATAGTAGCCATCAAACATATTGTTGTGCCTACCGAAACCGATGCGCTTTTGCTGGAAAACAATTTGATTAAAACATTGCAGCCAAGGTATAATGTTTTACTTCGAGACGACAAAACTTATCCGTGGATTTGTATTAAAAACGAACGTTTCCCCAGAATTTTTTCTACCCGAAAAATGATTAAAGACGGTTCGGAATATTTTGGTCCGTATACCAGTTTTAAAACCGTGCATACCATTCTGGATTTGGTAAAAGAATTATATCCGCTTCGAACCTGCAATTTCGATTTAAGCAAAACCAACATCGATAGCGGAAAATATAAGGTTTGCCTCGAATATCATATCGGTAATTGCAAAGGACCATGTGAAGGTTATGAAACCATAACGAATTACGAAAAACAGGTGCAGGCAATTCGCGAAATTCTTAAAGGAAATTTCAAGGAGAGTCTGAAAGAGTTTAAAAAACTTATGACCGATTTAGCGATGGATATGAAGTTTGAAGAAGCACAGAAAATCAAAGAAAAAATCGAAGTGCTCGAAAATTATCAGGCTAAATCAACGATTTTGAATCCGAAAATCACCAATATAGACGTGTTTTCTATTGTTTCTGATGAAAGCATGGCGTATGTCAATTTTCTTCAAATTTCACATGGAGCCATTGTGCGTTCGCATACCATGGAACTCAAAAAGAAACTTGAAGAAACCGATGAAGAGCTTTTAGAACTAGCTGTGGTGGAACTCCGAGAGCGTTTTCATTTGCTTTCTAAAGAAATTATTCTGCCTTTCGAACTCGATTTTGGCGATAAAATTAAAGTGACTGTCCCTAAATTAGGCGACAAAAAACAAATTCTTGATTTGTCGGAACGCAACGCCAAGTTCTACCGCATGGATCAGCTGAAACAAATAAAAATTGTAGATCCGGATAGACATACGAATCGTATCATGGCACAAATGCAAAAAGATTTGAGATTGTCGGTTGAGCCGCGTCATATTGAGTGTTTCGACAATTCGAACATTCAGGGAACCAATCCGGTTTCAGCTTGTGTGGTTTTTAAAGATGGAAAACCCAGTAAAAAGGATTACCGTCATTTCAACATCAAAACCGTAGAAGGGCCGAATGACTTTGCATCGATGGAAGAAGTGGTTTACAGAAGATATAAGCGACTGTTGGATGAAAACGAACCATTACCACAATTAATTATTATTGATGGAGGAAAAGGACAACTTTCATCTGCGTTAAAAAGTTTAGAAGATTTAGGACTACGAGGTAAAATAGCCATTATTGGAATTGCAAAACGACTGGAAGAATTGTACTATCCCGGAGACTCGGTACCGTTGTATCTGGACAAAAAATCGGAAACACTCAAAATCATTCAACATCTTAGAAACGAAGCGCACCGTTTCGGAATCACCTTCCATAGAGATAAGAGGAGTAAAGCGGCGATACAAACATCTATTGAAGCAATACCTGGTATTGGAGAAAAAACCATGATTTCGTTAATAAAACATTTTAAATCGGTTAAGCGATTGTCAAAAGCCACTGAAAAAGAAATTTCGGAGGTTGTCGGACTTTCAAAAGCCAAAAAAATTGTCGAATTTTACCAAAACAACAATTCAACTCAACCAGAATGAAAAAAAGCTATCTGATTATTTTTGCTTTTCTTTTTCTTTTTTCAGTTCAGGCTCAGGAAACTCCGAAGCCTAAAATTGGAGTTGTTTTGAGTGGTGGTGGCGCAAAAGGCTTGGCACATATTGGGGTTTTGAAAGTTCTGGAAGAGGCCGGGATTGAGGTTTCTTATATTGGAGGAACCAGTATGGGTGCAATTGTAGGCGGTTTGTATGCTTCTGGATATTCCGCTCGTGAGTTGGATTCGATATTCCGAGTGGTCGATTCTGATGCGCTTTTACAAGATTATATACCTCGTACTTCCAAAAATTTCTTCGAGAAGCGAAACGACGAAGTTTATGCAATCACACTCCCGTTTAATAATTTTCGCGTTGGCGTTCCAACAGCACTGTCTAAAGGATTATATAATTTTAATTTATTGAGTCGTTTAACGCATCATGTTCGTTACATACGAAACTTCGATGAACTTAAAATTCCTTTTGTTTGTATTGCTACAAATATTGAAACCGGTGAAGAAGTTGTATTGAAAAATGGCGTGTTGGCTCAATCTATTTTGGCTAGTGGCGCTTTTCCATCGTTGTATTCTCCAGTTGAAATTGATGGTAAATTATTAATCGATGGCGGGGTAACAAACAACTACCCTATTGAAGAAGTTAGAAAAATGGGGGCCGATATAATTATTGGGGTCGATGTGCAAGACGGTTTGAAAGACCGTGAACACATTGGAGGCGCTTCTGGGGTTTTGGTTCAGATAACCAACTTTGGAATGATTGAAAAAATGGAAGAGAAAAAAAGAGCTACAGATATTTATATCAAGCCCGATATTAAAGGTTTTTCTGTTATTTCATTCGATCAAGGTGCTGAAATTATTCGAAAAGGAGAAGAGGCAGCTTTTGCAGTGTATGAAGAGCTCGAAAAATATGGCGGACCTAAAAAAGTACATCAAAATAATTTAGGCGCGCTACCAACAGATGTGTTGCAAATTGCCGATGTGAAAGTTAATGAGCTTAAAAATTTTACACGACCTTATGTTTTAGGTAAACTGAAAATTAAAAGTTCTTCTAAAATAACCTACGAAAAACTTAATGCGGGGCTTGGAAATCTAAACGCTACACAAAATTTTAGTTCCATTTCTTATTCTTTTGAAAAAACGGCCGATAAAGATCGTTTGCAAATTCAATTACGAGAAAATCCAATAAACCGATATTTGAAGTTGGGAGTGCATTATGACGATTTGTTTAAAAGTGCAGCTTTGATAAATGTAACGCAAAAGAAGCTTTTCTTCAAAAACGACAACATTTCTTTCGATGCTATTTTAGGGGATAATATTCGATACAATCTTAACTATTATTACGACAATGGTTTTTATTGGAGTTTCGGATTTAACTCGCGCTATACTACATTTAATAAAAATATTGCTACCGATTTTAGTGATGGATTGCATCTGACGGAATTGAATATTAAATCCTTCAACGTTGACTATTCGGATTTTACCAATCAGGTTTTCGCACAAACTGTATTTGCGCAGAAATATTTGATAGGTGGAGGTGTGGAATACAAACAATTAAAAATTCAATCGGAAACACTTCAGAATACCAATCCAATTCTTGAAAATAGCGGTTATTTATCTGTTTTTGGGCATCTTAAGTTTGATTCAAAAGATAAAAATTATTTTCCCAAAAAAGGATTTCACTTCTTTGGGGATTTTAAATCCTTTCTTTATTCCACAGATTATAATGGTGGGTTTACACCTTTTTCTATTGCAAAGGCCGACATTCAATTTGTTCAGACTTTTTACAAGAAAGTTACTTTAAAGCTGCAATCAGAAGGTGGTTTTGCCTTGGGTGAACGTAGCGTGCCATTTCATGATTTTGTTTTGGGAGGCTATGGTTATGCCATGATTAATAATTTCCGTCATTTTTACGGTTACGACTTTTTAAGCGTTTCGGGTGATAGCTACGTTAAAGGAGAAATAGGTTTAGATTATGAATTTTACAAAAAAAATCATTTTAATATAGCGGCCAATTTTGCGAATATTGGAAATAATATTTTTGAATCAGACAATTGGATATCCAGACCAAAATATTCTGGATATGCTGTTGGCTATGGAATGGAAACTTTAATTGGTCCCTTAGAAATCAAACACAGTTGGTCTCCCGAAACGCACACACATTACACTTGGTTTAGTGTTGGATTCTGGTTTTAACACTAAAAAAAGTGCTTAAAAATCAATTTTCTGTTTTATTATGTCATTTTTTATGCGAATGTTTTTAAAAAAGTCTATTTTTGAAAACTTAAAATACCAAAACTATACTTATGTCTATTTGGAAAAGAAAACCTTTGAATTTGTTGCTTGAAGAAGCATCAGAGTCTGAGAAAGGATTAAAGAAAACATTGACCGCCCCAGGTTTAACAGCTTTGGGAGTTGGTGCAATCATCGGTGCTGGATTATTTTCTATTACCGGAATGGCTGCCGCAACTAATGCTGGGCCAGCAATTACAATTTCGTTTATAGTGGCTGCAATCGGTTGTGTTTTTGCCGGATTATGCTATGCTGAATTTTCTTCAATGATACCTGTTGCAGGAAGTGCCTATACTTATTCTTTTGCCACAATGGGAGAATTTGTTGCATGGATTATCGGTTGGGATTTGGTTTTAGAGTACGCAGTAGGTGCCGCAACGGTTTCTATAAGTTGGTCCCGATATCTTGGAAAATTCCTCAGTGGATATGGGATACACCTTGATGATGCCTATATGCTTTCTCCTTTTGAAGGTGGTGTTATTAATGTACCAGCCGTATTAATCGTTATGATTATGTCTTTGGTGTTAATACGAGGTACTAAAGAGTCTGCTTTTGTTAACGGAATCATTGTGTTGCTTAAAGTTACGGTTGTATTGGTGTTTATTGCTTTAGGATGGCAGTATATCCGACCAGAAAATTATACACCTTACATACCAGAAAATACAGGCGTGTTTGGAGAATTTGGTTTTAGTGGAATCATTCGTGCTGCTGCTATTGTTTTCTTTGCTTATATTGGTTTTGACGCTGTGTCAACAGCTGCTCAGGAAGCTAAAAACCCTAAAAGAGATATGCCAATTGGAATTCTTTTATCTCTAGGAATTTGTACCGTATTATATATATTGTTTGCTCATGTAATGACTGGGGTTGTAAACTACTCGGCGTTTGCTGGGGCAGATGGTATTGCTCCTGTTGCTATTGCAATTGATAATATGGGGCATGCTGATGCTTCAGGTATGATTACTCCAGCTTATCCTTGGTTGAATAAAGCGATTATTTTAGCGATTTTAGGAGGATATGCATCTGTAATTCTTGTAATGTTAATGGGACAGAGTCGTGTGTTTTTCTCGATGAGTAAAGATGGATTAATGCCTAAAGTGTTTTCTGAAATACACCCTAAATTTAGAACACCTGCAAAAAACAATTTATTATTCATGTTGATTGTAAGTTTGTTCGCTGCTTTTGTTCCTGCAAGAGTTGTTGGTGAAATGACCAGTATAGGAACGTTGTTCGCTTTTATTTTAGTGTGTTTGGGTGTGTTGGTAATGCGAAAAAAAATGCCTGAAGCACCAAGAGCTTTTAGAACACCTTTAGTTCCAATTGTGCCAATTCTTGGTATCTTGGTTTGTTTGTTTATGATGGTTTTCCTTCCGCTAGATACATGGATTCGTCTTATTGTTTGGATGATGATTGGATTCGACTTGTATATTTTCTACGGAATGAAAAACAGTATATTGAACAAAGGAGCTTTTGATGCTAAAAGCTATAAAGTAGTTTCTTTGTCTGGACTTGCAATGGTTGTTGGTTTACTGTGCGTTGCAGTTGTTCACCATTCAGATCCTGCAATTGACGATACGTTCTTGTATTATTTTTCATTATTGTTTTCTGCATTGCATGCAATTATTTATTTTGTAAGCTTCAAAAAAATAAGATAAGTACGTTATATAACAAAATCCCAAAAAAATGATTTTTTTGGGATTTTTTGTTTTGCGTAACTTTGAATTAAAATTCCGATATTTGTAGTAGTATGAATAAGCATTGGAAAGATTTATTAATACATTTAAAATTCCTCATCAAGAGAAATCCTGAATGAGCCGTTTTTATTTGGTATGAGCGAGTTTAAACATTTTAAACTTTTAAACAACGTTAAACTTTAAACAAATAAAAAATGCCATTTTATCATAAATTAGGAAAGATTCCTCATAAGCGTCATATACAATTCCGCAAAGAAAACGGTGATTTATATTACGAACAGTTGTTCGGAACTATTGGGTTCGACGGAATGTCTACCAACATGTATCACGAACACAGACCCACTCAGGTTAAAGAAATTCGTAAGCAATACAGTGTTGCGCCCAAAATTGCTAAAGCAAACAACATTCAATCGTATCGTTTACGCGGTTTTCAAGTAACGCCTCAAGACGATTATTTGGAAAGCCGTAAAATTGTTTTAACCAATTCGGATTGTCATATAGCTTTGGCGGCTCCTCGTAAATCAACTACCGACTATTTTTATAAAAATACCGATTCCGATGAAATGATTTTCATTCACAAAGGAACCGGAAAACTAAGAACCATGCTTGGGAACTTAGATTTTAAATATGGCGATTATTTGATTGTGCCTCGCGGTATGATTTATAAAATCGATTTTGATACCGAAGATAATCGTTTGTTCATTGTAGAATCTCATCGTCCAATTTATACGCCAAAGCGTTATCGAAATTGGTTCGGACAACTATTAGAACATTCGCCTTTCTGTGAGCGCGATATTCGTCAGCCACAAGAACTAGAAACTTACAACGAAAAAGGAGATTTCGTTATCAAGGTTAAAAAGAAAGACGAAATTTTTGAAATGGTCTATGCAACGCATCCGTTTGATGTTGTAGGATACGATGGTTTCAATTATCCGTATGCTTTATCCATTCATGATTTTGAACCGATAACCGGAAGAATCCACCAACCGCCTCCGGTACACCAAACTTTTGAAACCGATGCTTTTGTGGTGTGTTCATTTGTGCCTCGTTTATACGATTATCATCCAGAATCTATTCCTGCGCCATACAATCATAGTAATATTGATAGTGATGAGGTTTTATATTATGTCGATGGAGACTTTATGAGTCGTAACGATATTGAAGCAGGTCATATTTCGTTGCATCCGGCTGGAATTCCACACGGACCACACCCTGGAGCTACCGAAAGAAGTATTGGTAAGGTTGACACTCAAGAATTGGCTGTAATGGTGGATACGTTTAAACCTTTAATGGTTACGGAAGAAGCTATGAAAATTGCCGATGAGAAGTATTTTCAATCTTGGTTAGATTAAATAATAAACACAACTCAGACAAGTTATTTTGTCTTAAAAATATAATAATATCATGTCACAAGAAATAAAATCAGTAGAATACGGATTAGAAAAAATATTTGAAGGAGCACAAGATTTCCTTCCCTTACTAGGAACCGATTATGTTGAGTTTTACGTTGGTAATGCAAAACAAGCGGCTCATTTTTACAAAACAGCATTTGGCTTTCAATCGTTAGCGTACGCAGGATTAGAAACCGGAGTAAAAGACAGAGCGTCTTATGTGTTGAAGCAGGATAAAATCCGCTTGGTATTGACCACGGCTCTAAACAGTAATTCGCCAATTGGTGAACACGTAAAAAAACACGGAGACGGTGTTAAAGTAATTGCTCTTTGGGTAGAAGATGCACGTTCTGCATACGAAGAAACCACAAAAAGAGGTGCAAAATCATATTTTGAGCCAGTAGTTGAAAAAGATGAAAATGGTGAAGTAGTACGTGCCGGTATTTACGGCGCTTATGGAGAAACTGTTTTTATTTTTGTGGAGCGTAAAAACTATAACGGAATCTTTATGCCGGGATATAGCGAATGGAAATCGGATTACAATCCTGAACCAGTTGGGTTAAAATTCATTGACCACATGGTAGGGAATACCGGCTGGAACCGAATGAATGAAGCGGTAAAATGGTTTGAAGACGTAATGGGATTTGTGAATTTCCTTTCGTTCGATGACAAACAAATTACAACAGAGTATTCTGCCTTGATGTCAAAAGTAATGTCGAATGGTAACGGTAGAATTAAATTTCCTATCAATGAACCTGCAAACGGTAAAAAACGTTCTCAAATTGAAGAATATTTAGATTTCTATGAGGATGAAGGCGTACAGCATATTGCTGTAGCGACAGATGATATTATCAAAACGGTTGCAGATATGCGTTCTCGTGGTGTTGAATTTTTGAGCACGCCGCCTCAAGCATATTATGATGCGATTCCGGAGCGTTTAAAAGATCATATGTCAAAATTCAAAGAAGATATTGCTGAGCTTCAAAAATTAGGAATCATGATTGATGCTGACGAAGAGGGGTATTTGTTACAGATTTTTACCAAACCGGTAGAAGATAGACCGACACTTTTCTTCGAAATCATTCAAAGAATGGGTGCTCGTGGTTTTGGAGCGGGTAATTTTAAAGCACTTTTCGAATCAATCGAAAGAGAGCAAGAATTGAGAGGAACACTGTAAAAAGCAATTTTTATTGGATAAAACGCAAAAACAGCCTTTTAAAAAACTTAAATTTTGCTAAAAATGTGTTAAAGTTGATTTTTTGTTTGTAAATCTTCAAAAAGACAACGTACATTTGCACTCGCAAAAATGAGGTACTACCATATCTCATCTAGCGGTAAATTTTTCATAATTTATAGTTTTTTGGTTGGTTAATAGCATAAAAACTCAGTCATTATTTTGGCTGGGTTTTTTTGTTTCTTAATTTTGGAATGAAAATTGTATTAGTAGTTGTAAATACCAAAAGATTAGACCATGAAAAAGATTATATTTCCTTTATTGTTTCTTGGATTGCTCCTTTTTACAACTTCTTTTGCGATGCCTTCCAAGCAAGTGATAACTTTTGATACCGGAGAGTTTTTTAAGTTTAGAATTCATTACGGACTGGTTAATGCCGGTTACGCTACCCTAGAAATTAAAGAAGCGGTTCGCAACAATAAAAAAGTGCATCATGTTGTAGGTAAAGGTTATACCGTTGGTATGGCAAAGTTTTTCTTCAAAGTAGAAGATGATTACCAAAGTTATTTTGATAAAGAAACCGGTCAACCTTATCAGTTTGTTAGAAAAATTGATGAAGGAGGTTATACAAAAAATCAAGAAGGCTTTTTTAATCAAACAAAAAACACAGTTTTAGTTAAAGACTATAAAAATAATACCGAAAAAACGTTTGCAGTTACCGAAAATGTTCAGGATATTGTATCTTCGTTTTATTATCTGAGAAATCACCCTCAAATTGATAAAATGAAAAAGGGTGAATCGATTGTTATTGATATGTTTTTTGACGATGAAATTTACAAGTTCAAATTGAAATTTCTCGGAAATGAAGACATCAACACCAAATTTGGAACTGTTCCAGCAATGGTTTTTAGACCTTACGTGCAATCCGGAAGGGTTTTTAAAGAAGAGGAAAGTTTAACAGTTTGGATTTCAGATGATGAAAATAAAGTACCACTGCGTATTAAAGCTAGTTTAGCAGTTGGTTCTTTAAAAGCAGATTTAGAAGGTTTTAAAGGATTGCAAAATTCTTTTAAAGTTAAAGCAAAAGCAAAATAACACAATGGAAATCAAAACTGAGCTACAGGAAAAAATCACTCAGATTGAAAAAAAATACAAAGCAATCAATCAGAAAGCCGAAACGCATTTAGAAGGGCTTTTATGGTCGAAACCCATTACGTATTGGGATTATATCCAAACCGATGCGCTTTTGAATTTGCAAATTCAACGCACGACCCTGCCTGATGAAATGGTTTTTATCATGTACCATCAGGTAAATGAATTATTGTTTAAAATGATTCTTTGGGAGATGAATCAAGTGGCGCATTGCGAAAAACTTTCCACTACATTTTTTGCGGAACGCTTAATGCGCATCAGCCGTTATTTTGATATGCTAACAACCTCTTTCGATATTATGGGAGACGGTATGGAAGTTGAACAATACTTGAAATTCAGAAACACACTAACTCCTGCATCTGGTTTTCAAAGTGCGCAATATCGAATGATTGAATTTGCATCAACCGATTTAATTAACCTAATCGATAATCGTTTCAGAGCAACCATAGATCGTAACACTCCTTACGAACACGCTTTCGAACATTTATATTGGCAAGCTGCCGGAAAAGATTACCAAACAGGGGAGAAATCGTATTTACTGAAAGAATTTGAAAGTAAATATAAAAAAGAATTTTTGAGCTTAATGGAAGAATATAACACCATTAACTTATGGCGAAAATTCAAACAATTGCCGGAAGAAGACCAACAAAACCCAGAGTTAATTGCCGCAATGCGTCATTACGATAAAACGGTTAACATTACATGGGTAATGGGGCATTATAATGCTGCCGTTAAGTACATTGAAAGCGTTCCGGGTAATCATGAAGCAACCGGAGGAAGCGATTGGAAGAAATACATGCTTCCGAAATACCAAAAAAGAATATTTTTTCCCGAACTTTGGACTAAAGAAGAATTGGAGCACTGGGGAGAATAGAACAATAACCATTGAAAATTAACTGACTTGAAAT
This sequence comes from Flavobacterium sp. IC2-16, assembly GCF_055521455.1. NCBI lineage: Bacteria > Pseudomonadati > Bacteroidota > Flavobacteriia > Flavobacteriales > Flavobacteriaceae > Flavobacterium > Flavobacterium sp. IC2-16. Next base: position 1,408,933 of record NZ_CM145480.1, read on the forward strand.
ACACCGCAATCATATTATTATCACTAATACTATTTGCTTGTAACAATAAAGAAGAAAAAAAGAACGCTAATAAACCGGAAGTAAAAAAAGAAAAAATCATTTATGAGTTTGGGTTTAAACTTAATGATTACAAAGTGGTTCACGATACCATTAAATCCGGAGACAGTTTTGGTAAAATTTTAGGAGATCAAGGCTTTAATGCTGCCGAAGTTCACGAAATCAACCAAAAAGTAAAAGATTCTTTCAATGTTCGCGACATTAGAATCGGAAAAGCATATACATTACTTCAAGATAAAACAGCGCCAAATAAACTAAAGGCATTTGTGTATCAACCCGATAGAATGAGCTATTACGTGGTTGATTTACACGATTCTATTCCTGTGGCTTATAAAAAAACACGCCCGGTTGTTATCAAACGAAGAACTATTGCTGCGGCAATAGACGGCTCGGTTTCATCAACCTTAAGCGAAGCAGGTGTGTCACCAGCATTAGCACCCGAACTTTCTAAAATATACGCTTGGTCAATCGACTTCTTTAAAATTCAAAAAGGAGATAAATTTGCAGTAACCATCAACGAAAAATATCTTGAAAACGGTGAATATCTTGGGGTTGAAAGTGTAGACGCTTCTTATTTTGAATACAAAGGAAAAAAAATATATGCTTTTCCTTACAAGCAAAATCCAGATACTAAACGATACGATTACTATGATGAAGAGGGTAAGGTGTTGAAAAATATGTTTTTAAAAGCACCACTAAAATTTGTGAACATTACCTCGCGTTTCACTAGAAGCAGATTCCATCCAGTTCAATTAAAATGGAAAGCGCATAACGGTACCGATTACGCCGCACCAACCGGAACTCCTATCATGACTACAGCTTCTGGTGTGGTGGAAAGAACAGGATACACTGGAGGTAACGGAAATTTTGTTAAAGTAAAACACAACGCAACATATTCAACACAGTACTTACACATGTCGAAAATTCTTGTCCGTCAAGGACAACGTGTCCAACAGGGCGATGTCATCGGTAGAGTAGGAAGTACAGGTTTAGCTACAGGACCACATGTTTGTTACCGTTTTTGGAAGAATGGAATTCAGGTCGATCCATTACGACAAAAATTACCTAATTCGGAGCCTATGAACCCAAAATACAAACAAAAGTATTTGGAGTATATTGCGCCTTTGAAGAAAGAATTGGACAGTGTATCATTAGCTAAATTTGGAGAATAATGGCGTTAGAAAATAGCAATCCAACCACTACGGAAGCATGGAAACTACTGCAAAAGCATTTTGCGGAAATGCAATCCGTTTCCATGAAAGAAATGTTCGCGAACGATCCAAAGCGAGCAGAAAAGTTTCATATTCAATGGAATGATTTCTTACTGGATTTCTCTAAAAACAGAATCAATCAAACCACATTAACGCTTTTGATCGAATTAGCAAATGAGCTTAATTTGAAAGCGGCTATTCAAAAGTATGTGTCTGGTGATTCTATTAATGTTACCGAAAACAGAGCCGTTTTACATACCGCATTGCGATCTTCTCAAGAAAGCATTGAAATACACAATGAAAATGTGATGTCAACTATTAAAGACACACAACAAAAAATAAAAGTATTTACTGAAAAAATTATTTCGGGTAGAGAAACCGGTTATACTGGAAAAAAAATAACCGATGTGGTTAATATTGGCATTGGAGGTTCTGATTTAGGACCGGATATGATGGTTGAAGCGCTACAGTTCTACAAAAACCATTTGAATATTCATTTCATATCGAATGTAGATGGAGATCATGTGCAAGAGGTTCTTAAAAAGCTAAATCCAGAAACCACGCTTTTCGTTATTGTTTCAAAAACTTTTACAACTCAGGAAACATTAACCAATGCTACAACAATAAAAAATTGGTTTTTAAAAACTGCAAATACTAAGGATGTAGCCAAACATTTTGTAGCAGTTTCCACTAATTTGGAAAAGGTTTCCGAATTTGGTATTGCTTCCGAAAATGTATTCCCAATGTGGGATTGGGTTGGCGGTCGATTTTCTTTGTGGAGCGCAGTCGGATTAACCATAGCACTTGCTGTTGGGTTTGATAATTTTACGGAGCTGCTTGAAGGTGCTAACAATATGGATGAGCATTTTACTACGGCTTCATTCGAAAAAAATATTCCTGTGGTTTTAGCTTTGCTCAGCATTTGGTACAATAATTTTTTTGGTGCCGAAACCGAAGCAATAATTCCGTATTCACAATATCTAAAAAAATTAGCTCCTTATTTGCAACAAGCAGTAATGGAAAGCAATGGTAAAAGTGTCGATAGAAACGGAGAAGAGATTCATTACCAAACCGGAAATATTATTTGGGGCGAACCTGGAACTAATTCGCAGCACGCTTTTTTTCAATTAATTCATCAAGGCACTAAATTAATTCCTGCAGATTTTATTGGTTTCAAAAAGTCGCTTCACGGAAATACAGAACATCACTTGAAACTAATGTCTAATTTTTTTGCTCAAACAGAAGCATTGCTAATGGGTAAAACAAAAGACGAAGTATTGCAAGAAGGTGGCTCAAATGGATTTTTAACGCCTTTTAAAGCCTTTTCTGGCAACAAACCCACAAATACTTTGCTAATCGAAAAACTATCGCCAAAATCGATGGGATCGCTTATTGCTATGTACGAACATAAAATATTTGTTCAGGGTGTCATCTGGAATATTTTCAGCTACGACCAGTTTGGAGTAGAATATGGAAAACAGTTGGCAAGTGTTATCTTAGATGAAATAGAAGCGAAAAAAGCTAAACCACACGACTCATCTACAGCATTTCTAATTCAAGAATTCTTGAAATAATTCTCGATTACATCATTTCGATTAGTTCTAAAGCGCGTTTTATCGATTTGACGTTTTCGAATGTCAACAACAAGCGTAAACCATTTTTGGTTTCTTTCTCTTTCATTTTGCAAAGAGTTCCATTTTGCTGTACAAATTTTAAAACCTTCATGAACTTCCCAGATTGGTAGTAATCCGATTGCTGATCGGAAACAAAATAACCAATCATTTTATGTTGTTTTAAAACTAATTTTTCAATTCCTAAATGCGTCGCTTTCCATTTAATTCGGATGCTATTTAATAAAGCTATAGCTTCTTTTGGAAGAGCTCCGAAACGGTCAATTAATTTTTGCTCGTATCGTTCTAGTTCCTCTTCGGTTTTAATTTGACTCAATTCGTTATACAAATTCAGACGTTCCGAAATGTTGTTAATATATTCATCCGGGAAGAGCAATTCGAAGTCGGTGTCAATTTGTAAATCTTTTACATATTCTTTGGTTTCGATGTCGTTATCCTCTGGATATAAGTCTTTGAATTCGTTTTCTTTTAATTCTTCAATGGCCTCGTTCATGATTTTTTGATAGGTTTCAAAGCCAATTTCATTGATAAAGCCGCTTTGTTCACCACCTAATAAATCACCAGCGCCACGAATTTCCAAATCTTTCATAGCGATATTAAAACCACTTCCTAATTCACTAAATTGCTCTAAAGCCTGAATTCGTTTTCGGGCTTCTTCCGTCATTGCAGAGTATGGCGGACAAATAAAATAACAAAAGGCTTTTTTATTACTTCTCCCCACACGTCCACGCATCTGGTGTAAATCGGACAATCCGAAATTATTAGCGTTATTGATAAAGATTGTATTCGCATTCGGAACATCCAACCCGCTTTCAATTATTGTGGTGGCAACTAAAACATCAAATTCGCCATCCATGAAAGCCAACATTAGTTCTTCTAGTTTTTTACCTTCCATTTGACCATGCCCAACACCAACCTTGGCGCCAGGAACTAATCGCTGTATCATTCCGGCAATTTCTTTGATGTTTTCAATACGATTGTTGATGAAATACACTTGTCCGCCTCGTTCAATTTCATACGAAATGGCGTCTCGAATCACTTCTTCATTAAACCCAACAACTTGACTTTCTATTGGGTATCGATTCGGTGGTGGTGTGGTGATTACCGACAAATCGCGAGCAGCCATTAGCGAAAACTGTAAGGTTCTTGGGATAGGCGTCGCCGTTAGTGTAAGAGTGTCTACATTATGTGCGATCGTTTTTAGTTTGTCTTTTACATTTACACCAAACTTTTGTTCTTCGTCTACAATTAACAGGCCTAAATCTTTAAACACAACATTTTTATTGACTAATTGATGTGTTCCGATAAGGATATCGAGTTTCCCCGATTCTAAGTCTTTTAAAATTTCTGTTTTTTGTTTTGCGGTTCGAAAGCGATTAACATAGTTCACATTAACCGGCATATCTTTTAAACGCTCGCGAAAGGTTTTATAATGTTGGAAAGCCAAAATAGTTGTAGGGACTAAAATAGCCACTTGTTTCCCGTTGTCTACTGCTTTGAAAGCGGCACGAATGGCTACTTCTGTTTTTCCGAAACCAACATCACCACAAACCAATCGGTCCATTGGACGATCGTTTTCCATGTCGGCTTTTACTTCTTGTGTAGCTTTTAATTGGTCCGGTGTGTCTTCATAGATAAAAGACGATTCTAATTCGGCTTGTAAATAACTGTCGGGTGCAAACGCAAAACCTTTATCTAGCCTGCGTTTCGCATACAATTGAATTAAGTTGAAAGCAATGTGTTTTACACGCGCTTTTGTTTTTTGTTTTAAAGCTTTCCAGGCATTGGAGCCCAATTTGTAAATTTTTGGAGGCGCTCCGTCTTTTCCGTTGTATTTCGATATTTTATGTAAGGAATGTATGCTAACATAAACGATGTCGTTGTCGGCATATACTAACTTTATAGCTTCTTGTGTTTTGCCTTCTACCTGGATTTTTTGTAAACCTCCAAATTTTCCAATACCATGATCAATGTGAGTGACATAATCGCCTACCGAAAGTGTGTTAAGCTCTTTTAAAGTAATGGTTTGCTTTTTTGAATAGCCATTTTTGATATTGAACTTGTGATAACGTTCAAAAATTTGATGATCGGTATAACAAGCAATCTGACTTTCTTCATCAATAAACCCTTGAAAGAGTGGAAAAACCGTGGTGTGGTATTGCTTTCGAATGTTTTCGTGATTGGCTTCATCAATACTTTCAAAAATATCATGAAAACGTTTCGCCTGACCGTCATTGGCGCAGAATAAATAATTTTTAATACCGTGAAAATGATTTTCGTTCAGGTTGTTTAACAACAAATCGAATTGTTTATTGAACGATGGCTGTGGTTGAATATGGAATTCAAAACTCTTTTCGGTTTTAAAAACAGCTTGTGAAGCTAATTCGACCAAGGTGAAATCCAATGCTTTTTTTAGAAACGATTGCTGATTTAAAAACATGGCTTCGGGTGAAGCGTGTTGTATTTCTTTGGATAATTTATCGAAGGCTTCTGTTGCTTTATTGAAAAGTTTATCCAACAGGTTGGTTAACAACTCGGTATTCTGAATAAAAATTACGGTTTGCGGATTGATATAATCCAAAAAGCTTTCTCGGTTTTCTTTTAGAAATTTATTTTCAACATTGGGAATGATGGCAATTTTTTTTTGCTTTTCCAGTGAAAGTTGTGTTTCTACATCAAAAGTTCGTATGGAATCGACTTCATTACCAAAAAATTCAATTCGGTATGGATTGTCGTTGGAAAATGAAAAAACATCAATAATACCGCCACGCACTGAAAATTCGCCAGGTTCCGAAACAAAATCCACACGTTTAAAGTTGTATTCGAAAAGAACTTCGTTGATGAAATCGATAGAAATGGAGTCGCCAACCGCTACTTTCAACGTGTTTTTGTCTAATTCTTTTCGTGTGACTACTTTTTCAAACAGCGCATCGGGATAACTAACAATAATTGCAGGCTTTTTTCTGGAATTAATTCGGTTTAAAACTTCGGCACGTAATAAAACATTAGCGTTGTCGGTCTCTTCAATTTGATAGGGACGACGGTATGAACCCGGATAAAACAATACATCTTGATCGTTTATCAGATTTTCTAAATCGTTTAAGTAATAGGCGGCTTCTTCTTTGTCTTGAAACAAAACTAAAAAAGGGAGCTCTGTTTTTTGAAAAAGTGCTTCTAAAACAAATGATAACGACGATCCAATCAATCCTTTCATTTGGATTTTGGACTCTCTTTTTTTAAGGTGTTCGGCTATGGTTGTAATTTTAGCCGATTGGTTGTAATTATGTTGTATTTCGTTTTTCAAAAGTTCTCTACTGCAGGTTTATTCTTTTAACTCTAAAGGCTCATTCGCTTGTCTTCTTGCATGTCTAACAGTGTCTAAGGCTTGTAGCATGATGGCTTCGCCTTCTTCTTTAGGGATTTCACTTTTAACAATAATCTCATTCATTTGATTTTGTACCGAAATCACCTCGCTAGATATTTCATGAATTAGCGTAATTACTTTTTCCGTTTGTATGTATTCTAAATTCATGTAGGTTTCTAACGATTTTAATTTTGTGTTTAAAGTCGAAATTCTACTTTTTACAGCCGGTTTGTTGAATAGGTTCGGGATATTCACTTCTAAATCCTGTCCTTTTAAGGTTAGGTTTTTAGATTTTACTCGGAATGCATTCAACGTGTTTTTAGGTTTTTGTTTTAATTCCTGATTGAAAACACGCCATTCATTCCAGCCTTGAAGTTTAGATTGCACCTTTGGGCTAGTAGCTGGAACATTGAAAACCCAGTTTTTATTGATAATCGCAAAAACCGAATCGTTATGCTTTGCGGCTCTATCGCTATCCGCTATGCGCTCATCTTTATTATTGCAGCTTATAAAAGCTAAAGAAACCAGTAGAACAAATGAAATAATCTTTTTCATGATTTTTAATTGGTAAAGCAAATGTACAAATGTTCTGTTAATCTCCTTTTTTTGATAGGAATATGTTAACTAAAATTCGATTTTTTGTGAATTGCTTTTTTTCAGGATTTTTCCAATTCTACTTTTTAGCCAAAAGATTATCTTTGTAGAGAACAAATCAACCAAAATGAGTACTAAAATATTAATCATTGGCGCCTGTGGGCAAATTGGAACCGAATTAACCGCTCAACTTAGAGCTACTTACGGAACCGAAAATGTAATTGCTTCGGATATTCGAAAATTAGAAAACGATGTAGTTCGAAATGGAATTTTTGAAGTGGTTAATGCGCTTGATTACAATCAGATTGAGCATTTGGTTGAGAAATATCAAATAACTGATGTGTATTTAATGGCTGCATTGCTTTCGGCTACAGCTGAAAAAAATCCAGCTTTTGCGTGGGATTTAAATATGAATTCACTTTTCCATGTATTGAATTTGGCCAAAGCAGGTAAGATTAAAAAAATATTTTGGCCTTCAAGTATTGCTGTTTTTGGTCCAACTACACCTCGAAACAATACACCGCAATACACCGTTATGGAACCTTCTACGGTTTATGGAATTTCGAAACAATCTGGAGAACGTTGGTGCGAATATTACAACAAACAATATGGTGTTGATGTAAGAAGTATTCGTTATCCTGGACTTATATCTTGGACTACGCCACCGGGTGGAGGAACCACAGATTACGCGGTTGATATTTATTACAAAGCTTTATCGGATAAAAAATACACTTGTTTTCTTTCGGAAAACACGGCTTTACCTATGATGTATATGGATGATGCCATAAAAGCAACAATTAGCATCATGCAGGCACCTGTAGAAAAAATTAAAGTGCGTTCTTCATACAATTTGTCGGCTATAAGTTTTACGCCTAACGAAATTGCAGCCGAAATTCGTAAACATATTCCAGATTTCACAATCAGTTATGAGCCTGATTTTCGCCAAGCAATTGCCGATTCATGGCCAGCAAGTATTGATGATACAGTAGCTAGAAATGATTGGGGTTGGAAACATGATTTTGATATGGAACGAATGACATCGGTAATGTTGGAAAATCTTGCTAAAAAATAAAAAAAGCCGCAGTGTATACTGCGGCTTTTTTGTTATCCCTGAACAATAGTACTTCTAAGTGATTCTAAAACGGCTACGACTTCATTGATGATCTCTGTGTCCGTTACTCCGTTTAAACCGGCGGCTGTTCCTACATAGCCAATAAACTTATCAAAATCGGCATTAGAAACGGTTGTTCCCATTCGCGAGTTTAACATTGGATTGTGGGCTGTTGCCATACTTAAGCCTGAATACGTATTTGTGGCACCACCTCCGGTATTAGCCGAAAAGAAATCGGTTAAATTCATGCTTAATTCGGCAACATTGGTAGTGTTTCCAGAGCTTACTTCACTAACTAGCGGCGCAAAATGAGCGCCAAAGTTGCCTTCAGAACCCGCCACAATATCTGCAACAATTAAAGTAATTGTACTATCAACAACAGAGCGATAGCTTAAACGACCTTGTTCGATCATTACATCAGGATTGTTAGGGTCACTTACAAGAGTAGTACCTCCTAATTTTTGATACAATGATTTTTGTACAGGCATAGCCGAATCGTCATTGTCGTTGCATGAAATCAAGACAAAACTTCCAGTAAATGCCATAAAAAGGGCAATTTTAAAAAAGGTTTTCATAGTATTTGGATTTATTGATTAATTAAAAAGATGTTGTATGCCACGAGAAAACTTATAGCTAAAACTATTGGTATTCATTACTGGACACACTTTTTTGTTTGCCAAATCTTGAGAAATGGTAAATTGTTTGGCTTTGTAGTTTCCTTTAGCCATTAATTGATTGTAGATGCTTTCTGCAGAGGCTATTCGGTTATCATGAAAGAAAACCAAAACACCAGTTTCAGGATTTAATCGGTCGGTTTTGACTCCAGGAATGCTTTTTAGGTTGCGATGTATTTCTTTCGCTTTTAGTGAATCTATGGTTTCTTTAAAGTCGATTCTACTAATTTGTAATGTGGCATTGTCACAAGTTACTGGTTTTGCTGTGGCTATGTGTATAATCAATACCACAAAAAGCAAGACGACAATTCCAGTCGTGCTGCCTATAATCCATTTTAAAGTACGAGGTATCTTCATGGCCTTTCTTTTTTGTTGTTACGTTTATGTACGTAAAAAAAGAAAGGTTGGTTTTCTTTAATTGAAAAAAGAATTGAAATGTTGTTTTTAAAGCAAGTTTGTTTTGAATTAATGTTTTAATTTTTGAATCAAAACATCTTCAATAGGTGCCTTAATTTTTATTATATCGTTGGTGTTGTCGTTAGGAATTGTCATCGAAAGCACGTAGTGTTTTATTTTCCATCCATCCTTTTCTTTGATTAAGATGCCTGAACCACGACAAATTTTCATTTGAGTATCCAGCAATTCATCAAACCAAGCTGTTTTACCATCTTTTGAGAAATAAATATTGCGCTCTAGAGCTGTAAAATTCCAAGCTCTACCACGATCAAAAAAAGGTTTGGCGAAATCTTGAAATTGTTTTTTGTTCCAATTTTCCGTTGCATCGGTACCAATAAAAATCGATTCGTCTGAAAGGACAGCAAAATAATTTTCAAAATTAGCCTCTGCAGCAGCTTTATGCCAATTGTTCAAAATCAAATTAACGGTCATTTTTTCTGTTTGTTCATTTTTAAGGCTCGGCTTACATGAAACCAGCGCTAAAACAATAAAGGCGATGAATACTTTTTTCATTATTTTATTGATGAATAATCACGGTTTTACAATTAACAAATTCTTTAATGCCTTCTTCGGATAACTCACGGCCGTATCCCGATTTTTTAATACCACCGAAAGGCATTCTTGGGTCGGATTTTACCATTTCGTTGATGAAAACAGCTCCTTCGTTAAAGCTACTGATTTTACTTTTGATTAGATTGATGTTTTCTGAAAAAACAGATACACCTAACCCAAAATTGGATGTGTTACTTATAGATATAGCTTCTTCGAGGGTTTTAAATGACATACAAGCGGCTAGAGGTCCAAAGGTTTCTTCTTTAAAAACAGGCATTTCGGTATGGCAATCTATTAATATGGTAGGTTCGAAAAAAGCATCGGTTCTTTTTCCACCTAAAGCAATTTTAGCGCCCATCGCTACCGAATTATTCATTTGATTTTCTAATTCTATGGCCAAATCCATTCTTGCCATTGGGCCGATTTGAGTTTCAGATAATAATGGGTCACCACAAATCAAATTTCCTACAGCAATTTTGAACGTATCTATAAACACATCGTAAACGGATTCGTGAATTAGAAAACGTTTGGCAGCAATACAGCTTTGTCCGGCATTTTGCATTCTGGCATTAACGGCAATCGCAACAGCTTTGTCTATATTGGCATCTTCACATACGATGAAAGCATTACTTCCCCCTAGTTCTAATACCGTTTTTTTTAGGTTTTCACCTGCAATTTTTGCAACGGCACTTCCGGCAGCTTCACTTCCTGTTAGCGAAATGCCTTTGATTTCATCATGGGCAATAATTTCAGCAATCTTGTCGCTTGAAACGGCTAAATTTTGATAAATACCAATTGGAAAATTGCTTTCTAAAAATAGGCTTTCGAGTAATTCGGCCGATTTAGGAACATTACTCGCATGTTTAAGCACAATCGTATTTCCGGCTAAAATTGAAGGAATAGCAAAACGAAATACTTGCCAAAATGGAAAATTCCAAGGCATAACGCCTAATAAAACACCAAGAGGCTCGTAAGTGATGTAGCTTTCAAAAGCTTCAGTTTTTATGGTTTTAGCTGTCAAAAACTGGAAAGCATTGGCGCAATAATAATTGCATAAAAGTGCACATTTGTCAACTTCTGCTAACGATTGTGTAATGGGTTTTCCCATTTCGGTAGTAATGCAAGTAGCATACTGTAACCTGTTTTGTGAAAGTGTATTTTGAAGTTGTCGAACATACTCAATTCGTTCATGTACTGGAAGTTCTTTCCAATATATGAAAGCTTCTTGAGCAGTATTAATTTTGGTTTGCATGTGCTTGAAATTCTAGTAGTAAAGTTAGTGTTTTTTAAGAAAAACAGTATACCGCTTTTCAAGCTTGCTTCAGTTTTATGATATTTTAGAAACCATTACTTTTTTGAACAAGTGTTAATTCCTAAAATAGGATACAACGGACAAAAGCTTATCAAACTGGTTAGTACAAATATTGCTGAAAAAGCCAGCATGACATAAGCTAATGTTCCGGTTACTACATCAGTACCAACTAAAACAACCATAATTAACGCTAAAACCACACGTATGGTTCGGTCAAGATTTCCCATGTTTTTTTTCATAGCTCATATTAATTGTATTGATTAATAATTGAAATAAGATCGTTTTTAGAAAGCAAGCCGGATTGCCGCCAAACTTGTTGTCCGTTTTTGAATAATAACATAGTGGGTACACTACGAACTTGAAATTGTGCTGCAACTGAAGGGTTCTTATCAACGTCTATTTTTATGACAGAAACGTTGTCGCCAAGTTCGTCTTTTACTTGTTTTAAAACAGGGGTTAAGGTTTGACAAGGTCCGCACCATGTTGCAAAGAAATCGACTAAAACCGGTTGTTCTTTATTGATGATTTCAGAAAATGTGCTCATAATATTATTTTTTTGAATTAGGAATAGAACAACCTTTTGGTCCGCAACCGAAATTAAAAATGGCTTGGGCTAAAAAAAATCCGGCAAAAATCCAAAAAAACCATTGGTCGCTTTCGACTGCCTGATAGCCAGAAAAAATGGCTAATGCTAATCTGAAATAGCGCATAAAATGCCAGTTGCTAATACTATTTTTCATATATTTTTATAATGAGTAAAGGTATGAAATTGATAAAAAGCAAGGTGTAACTTTAGTTACAAATTCGAGATAGCACAGTTGTTATTTAGTTAAGTTTTGGATTGCGATTGGCTATAATGTCTTAAAACAAATGTTATTACACATCTTCCGTCGTTTAGGCAACTTTGTACTATGTTCTCAACGTACATTCCTTTTTCGAAATATGTGTCAAGTTCTGGATAAGTATTTATTATGGCATGTTTTTTTTTCATGTCTTCAGGGATACTTGTAAAAACGGTTATAATTTCTTGTTGTTTCATTTTGCTTTTTTTAAAGAATTTATCGGTTTTAGTTTTGTCAGCTTACAAGTTTGAAGTTGAAAAAAACTCCATAAATGTTTTCTATTGAATTAAGGTATAATGTTTTAAAGTCTTTGATTACTTAAAGGTACATCTATTTTTGCAATTTCATAGGCTTAAAACACTTTAAATAATTAATAATCAATCATTTGTGTTGATTATCTTTAAAAATGACTTACCTTTATGAGAGAGTTTTAATAACTTACAATTACTTCATTCGATAATCACTTCCTTATATTATTTAGCTGAAAGTTTTTTGAAAGTAAAGAGGAATACATTGGTAGAGTCCAAGGCCAATTCAGAATTTTTTAAAGAACAGTTAAATGCATATCATGAAAACTTTTTTTAATAGTATAGCAGTAATGTTTGTAGTACTGTGGGCGGTTAAATTTTTCTCCGACAACACTAAGCCTTTGATACATTTAATGTTGATTCCAATTGCGACACTAATACTTTATGATTTTATAGAAGTCGTTAGGCTTTCAAATAAAATATAATTATTAGAAACAGAGATTATAGCATAAGGTTTAATTAATAATTTCAGAAATCATATAAAATGATGACATTATACAACATATTGTCCAATAAAATTTTTTCTGTAACAGAAAAAATTCAACGGTACTTTCCTTGGCTTTATGACCATTTGAACGAAACGCCAGATTCGTTTGAAATAAGCAAAAGCAATGTGGTCACCAATACAGAATTGATTAGTTATTTGGCGGCATTAGTTTCTCAAATGAAAAATTATAAATCATCTAGAAATAGATATCAAAATATACCAAAAAAAATATGAAAAATTTATACGATACGTCTGAATCTCTGAATGAGAATTGGGGTGAACAAAAGGAAAAGTTATTGGAAAGATATTCAGTTTTATGTGAAACTGATTTGCTTTATATTGATGGCAAAAAAGAAGATATGCTTGATAAAGTGAGAAAGATATTAAGTATCACAAAAGAAGAATTGGCATTTATGCTTTCAAGATTTTGATAATAATCATATCAAAACTAAAAAAGCATCAGTATTACTGATGCTTTTTTGTTATTGCTCCCCCTCTTGGGCTCGAACCAAGGACCCTCTGATTAACAGTCAGATGCTCTAACCAACTGAGCTAAGGAGGAATCACCTATATGGTGTATATGTTTGCTAAAAAGTTGCTCCCCCTCTTGGGCTCGAACCAAGGACCCTCTGATTAACAGTCAGATGCTCTAACCAACTGAGCTAAGGAGGAAGATTAATATCTTTTTAGCGAGTGCAAATATAATTTAAAATTTATATTCACAAATAAAAAAATAAAAAAAAATGAGTTTTTTTTCTACTTGACGATAGCTTTATACAGGTCGTTTCCGTTTGCAAAAACCAAAAGTGTTATAAGTAGTATAAAACCAACCAATTGCGCTTTTTCTAAAAATTTATCACTTGGTTTCTTTCCTGAGATCATTTCATATAATAAAAACAATACATGACCACCATCTAAGGCAGGAATTGGTAGCAAATTCATAACTCCAAGCATGATTGATAAAATAGCGGTAATGTTCCAAAACGCTTCCCAGCTCCACACATTTGGAAAAATATTAAATATAGCTGCAAAACCACCAACACCTTTATAAGCGCCAGTGCTCGGGTTGAAAATAGCCTTTAATTGTTTTCCGTAACCGCTTAGCTTTTCCATTCCTAAAGAAAGTCCAATAGGCACCGATTCGAAGAATCCATATTCTTGTTTCTTTACAGTGTACAGTTTAAGTTCTTCTAAATTGCTGTATGGCAGCATAGCCGCATAACTAATTCCGGTTTTAGAACTGTCGTTTACTTTTATGTTTACATCGATTAGCTGATCGTCTCTTTTAACAACAGCTGGTATTGTTTGGTTTTTAGATTCTTTAAATACATTTATAACTTCATCGGCATAAGTAACCGGTTTGTTGTTAAGCTTTACAAGAATGTCTTTCGATTTAACAATGTCTTTGTTTTTAGAATCGTCTGATGTTCCTGTAACAATAAATGGCAAACGTAAGCTAACAGGCGGTGCTTTTTCGGTTTTTAAAACCTGATCGATAAAATCCACAGGAACGTTAATCTTAATCTCGTTTCCATCTCTGTTTACTAAAATTTCCTTTGAAAAAAGTAATCGTTCATTTATGTCGTTGAATTTTTCAACAGGTTTACCATCTACAGATACAATTTTATCTCCTGTTTTTAAGCCGATTTTTTCAATAGAGGGATTGGTTACCCAAATTCCGTCTTTTAAATCGTTTGTAGCAATGTATTTTTCGCCATACACATAGGTGATACCAATGTAAATGATGAATGCCAAAATGAAGTTTACAGTAACACCGCCAATCATAATAATTAAGCGTTGCCATGCTGGTTTTGATCGGAATTCCCAAGGTTGAGGTTCACCTTTCATTTGCTCGGTATCCATACTTTCATCAATCATTCCGGCAATTTTAACATATCCGCCAAGTGGAAGCCAACCTATACCGTATACTGTTTCGCCAATTTGTTTTTTGAAAAGAGAATATTTGACATCGAAAAAAAGATAAAATTTTTCAACTCGGGTTTTAAATAGTTTTGCAGGTATAAAATGACCTAATTCGTGTAAAACGATTAGTAACGATAAGCTTAATAAAAACTGAGAAAGTTTAATAACGATTTCCATTGTATGTGTATTATAAACGACAAAAGTAAGGTTTTCACCTTACTTTCTGCAATCTTATTTAGGTTTGGTTATTTTTTTATAAAATTTTTATGAATTACACCTTCCGAAGTTGTGATTTTTACCAAGTGTACACCATTCGATAATCGGTTAACATTAAAAGTTGTGTTTTTTTCTGTCGCAACCAATTGTCCGATAGCATTGTATAGTTCAGCTTTGATTAGTGTTACGTTTGATGGTAGTGTTATTGATAATTTATCACTTGCAGGATTTGGGTACAATACTACAGAATTGTCTAACTCAAATGAAGTATTGCTTAATGTTGCAGTACTGTTTCTAGAAATAATGTGTTTGTTTGGATCAAATTGAACTCCTGTTATAGCAAATGGTACTGAAACTGTAAAAAGTTCTCCATTTACGGTGTTATTTAAAACTGCATCGAATGTCTGTCCTCCAGAACCGCTAAATCGAACTGGGACTGGCATTTCAAAAAACGGAACAGATAAGTCTGAAGTAGTTTGATTAATAGTAACTTTTACTTCACCTGGTGCCGAATTGTAGGCAGTAATAGTATAAATTGGATACCCCTGATTATAAACCCAATCATTAAAGAACTCATTTAAACTCATTCCTGAAGTTGCTTCTAAATGTGCTTGAAATTGCGGAGTTAAAGCATAATTATAGGCTAAAGTAGGGTCGGATAAGTAATTGCGAAGCGCTTGAAAAAAGTTAGTGTCTCCAATTTTAAATCGAAGCATATGGGTAACCATAGAACCTTTGTCATAGGTTAATCGGCTACTAAAGATTCGGTTCACATTGGTTGCCTGCGCATCGGTTAAATATAAATTCCCTGCATTTTGCGAGGTGATGTTGTTAATTTTATTGCCTTTCCAAGCGACAAAAGCGGCAGCGCCATCAAAATTTTCAACAACTAAACCAGACATGTATTCGGTAACACCTTCGTTTAACCAGATGTCTTTCCAAGTTCCACAAGTGATTTTGTCGCCAAACCATTGATGACCCATTTCGTGTGAAATTAAATCACGTGACCATCCGCCCATAAAAGAAACCGTGGTGTGCTCCATTCCGCCGCCCCAGCCAAATTGTGCATGGCCATATTTTTCGGTTCTAAAAGGATAAGCGCCTAATATACTTTCGTAAAAATTAATAATAGACGGCGTCACTGCAAGACTACTTTGGGTAGAAATGGCAGTTTCGGGATAGATGTAGTTTACTATTGGGAAAAATGGACTCGGAGCAGTTCCTAATCCTCCTTGCTGATTGTATACTTGATAGTTTGTAACGGCAATGGCAATTAAATAGGCTGGAATAGGATAACCGTGATGGAAATGTGTGGTTTTATTTCCGCCGTTAATAGTTTGTGATTGTTCTAAGCCATTGGAAACACTTACATACGATGATGGTGCAGTGATATAAACATCAATAGAATCTACTTTGTCGTTTAAGTCTTGTTTGCAAGGCCACCAATCACGAGCGCCAAAAGGTTCCGAAAGGGTATAGATTACAGGAATTCCATTGTGAGTTGTAGCTGTAAAAGCAGCCTCTCCAGTAGCTGGAGCTCCAGAATAAGTTATTTTTACACTAGTTGAATTTCCAGTAGTCAGGGTGCTAGGCAATGTTATCACCAATTCATTATTGGTGTTTTGCACAAAAGTTAAACTTGTAGCGCCTTGCATAACACTGCTTACGGTAAGTTGATTGGTTAAGTCGAAAGTAACCGTATTCATGTCGGATAATGCAGTGAAGTTGGTGGTTACTATCCCGGAAATAGCATAAACCGCAGGGTCAACTGTAAATTCTAAATTATGATATGTTACATCATAATTTAAAGTATTCGGATTAACGCGAAAGTTTAATAACGAAGAGGCCGCTTTCATTTCGGCTTCAATCATACGACTATGATCGGAATTCTCTGATTGTGAAAAACCTAATAAGGTTGCGAATAATGCAAAAAGTAGGGCAGACTTTTTCATGATTTTTACAAAATTTACCAAATGTAAAAAAAATATTTAAACACTAGCTTTTTTGTGCCTTTTTAAAAGCGTAGAAAATAGCTCATGAAAGAAATGTTTTAAGTTTTATTACAGCTGTTTTTTTAGGAAACAAATGCTTAAATTTGCTCACTTAAAAAATAACCATATGTTACAGATAGCATTTATCAGAGAAAACCAGGAAAAAGTGATTCAAGCTTTAGCAAAAAAGAATTTAGATGCTAAAGAGATGATTGAAACCGTTGTTGCTTTAGATGAGAAACGACGTGCAACTCAAGTTGAATTAGATAACGTTTTGGCCGAATCCAATAAGCTATCCAAGGATATTGGTGAAATGATGAAGGCTGGGGAAAAAGCTAAAGCCGAAATTTTAAAAGAAAAGTCCACACAACTTCGTGAAAAAGGGAAAGAGTTAACAGAAGCCTTGAATATTGTTGCTGACGCTTTAACGCAAGAATTGTATAAGTTGCCTAACTTACCAGCTGAAATTGTTCCGGAAGGTAAAACTCCTGAAGAAAATTTAAATGTTTTTCAAGAAGGTGATATCCCAAAATTGCACGATGGCGCTATGCCGCATTGGGAATTGGCTAAAAAATACGACATCATCGATTTTGAGTTAGGAACTAAAATAACAGGGGCAGGTTTCCCAGTTTACAAAGGAAAAGGAGCGAAGTTACAACGTGCGTTGATTACCTATTTTTTAGATAAAAATACAGATGCTGGTTATGAGGAATTTCAAGTCCCACATCTAATTAATGAAGCTTCTGGATATGGAACAGGGCAATTGCCTGATAAAGAAGGTCAGATGTACCACGTTGGTATCGATGATTTGTATTTAATTCCTACAGCCGAAGTTCCAGTAACTAATTTATACCGCGATGTTATTTTACAAGAAAGTGAATTGCCAATATTAGCTACAGGATATACCCCTTGTTTTAGAAGAGAAGCGGGTTCTTATGGAGCTCATGTTCGTGGATTGAATCGTTTGCATCAATTTGATAAAGTTGAAATTGTTCGTATTGAACACCCAGATAATTCTTATACTGCACTTGATGGCATGGTTGAACATGTTAAAACATTGTTGCAGGAGTTGAAATTACCATATCGTATTTTGCGTTTGTGTGGTGGCGATATGAGCTTTGCTTCAGCGTTAACGTACGATTTCGAAGTGTATTCAACAGCACAAGAACGTTGGTTGGAAATATCTTCAGTTTCTAATTTCGAAACCTTCCAGGCCAACCGCTTGAAATTGCGTTTCAAAGGAAAAGACGGAAAAACACAATTGGCACATACGTTGAACGGAAGCTCGCTAGCATTACCAAGAGTTTTAGCTGGAATTTTAGAAAACTACCAAACTCCAGAAGGAATTGTAATTCCGGAAGTGTTGCGTAAGTATACAGGCTTTGATATTATAAATTAAGAAGCGAATAATACTTAAAAGCACCAATTTGCGTTAGTAAGTTGGTGTTTTTTTTAAAGCTGAAAATCATGAAAAAAGTATATTTTTTTTTAATATTATTATTTGCTTTACCGTGCTTAGCGCAGTCAAAAGCAATGCCCTTTGAAAAAGCTAAGCAAACTAATCACTCTGCCGAAGTTTTAGATAAAATATATAAAGGGGCGTTAAATAACGATCCTGAATTAGCTGTTTTTAAAACAGATAGCGAGCAAAAAATATTTATCAATGCCTATACAAAACTGCTTAATGATTTATCAGTTTTTTTAAAACAAAACAAATTTGTTTGGGATAAACCACAACGTTGCTTCAATCGGGTTTATATCAATAAGAATGGGAAAATTGATTATTTTCTTTTTCACTTTTATGATAATCTAGAACATCCTGAAGACAATTTAACTTCTTTTAAACAAGATGATTTTGAACGTCTTTTAAATTTGTTTATAAAGGATTATTCTATTACTGTAAATGCTTCAGAAAATTTCGCACAATGCAGTCCGGTGGTTTATAAAAATTAAACCAATGAAGATATAAAGCGTTAAATTCAATTGTGAAGAAATAAGGTAAGCTATTATTTCGTAACTTGTTTTAATATCAATGAAGAATCTTGTCACTTTTATACTAATTTTTTTTTCACTAACTGTTTTTTCTCAAAACGAACAGTTGGCTCAAAATTACTTTGATCGTGGGGAATTCGATAAAGCGGTTGTAGTCTATGAAGAGGTGTTGAAAACACAACCCTATAATTATCAGGCGCTTCAAAGAACCGTGGCCTGTTATCAACAACTTCAACAATACGATAAGGCGGAACGCTTGCTTCTGGATAAAATCGACAAATTGAAAATGGTTAATTTGTTTGTTGAATTGGGATACAATTTTCAACTGCAGAAAAACCAAAGCAAAGCCGAAAAAAATTATGAAATTGCCTTATCGAAAATAAAAGAAAATCCAAATAATGTTTATGCGGTTGCGGCTGCCTTTGAGCAAAAAACATTGGTGGAAAAAGCCATTGAAGCCTATGATTTGGGAAAGCAGGGAAATCCTAATTTCAACTTCGACTATCAATTGGCGTTACTGCAAGGGCAACTCGGTAATATGGATTTAATGACCGAAAAACTTCTTGATTTTGCCTATTCAAATCCGTCTAATCTGCCATTAGTGCAAAATCAGCTAATGCGGTTTATGAATGAAGATGCTCAAGAAACCTTTACGGCTCAATTGCGAAAAACCTTGTTGCTTCGAACACAAAAGAATCAAGATATATTCTGGTATTCTTTTTTGAGTTGGTATTTTGTACAGCAGAAAGACTACAAAAAAGCGTTTCTTCAGGAAAAAGCCATTTATAAAAGAAGTCCAGATAATTTCTATACAATTATTAATTTGGCGAAATTGGCTGTGCAAGAAGATGAAAACGACGTTGCAACAGAAATCCTCAATTTTATTTTGGAAAACTCGCAAGACATCGAACTTCAAATCGAGGCGCATCATCAATTGCTAACTATGGAAATGGCAAAAGCTTCTCCAAAAGAATATCCTTCAATTCGTGATAAGTTCGAATTGTTGCTAAAAAAATATGGAGTTTCTCCGTATTCGGTCCAGCTTCAAATTGCAAAAGCTCATTTTGATGGTTTTTATCTTAAAAATTTTGAATCGGCTCGAAATATTCTGGAAAACGCATTAGACTTGCCTATTAATAAATATCAAAAAGCTGAGGTAAAAACCGAATTGGCCGAATTGTTGTTGTTAAACGAAAAATTCAATCAGGCCATTATATATTACGCCCAAATTGAAGACGATTTAAAAAACGACGAATTAGGGCATGAAGCGAGTTTTAAAATGGCAAGGGCAAGTTATTTTAAAGGTGATTTCGATTGGGCCCAGAAACAATTTAAAGTGCTAAAATCGTCATCATCCCAACTTATTGCTAACGATGCTCTTGAACTTTTTCTATTAATTAGTGATAATACGGTTGAAGATTCAACGCAAGTAGCATTGCGAAAATTTGCCAAAGCCGATTTTTTATTGTTTCAACACCAAAACGAATCTGCATTGCAACAGTTTCAAAAAATTTTGGAGGAACACAAAGGGCAAAGTATAGAGGATGAAACCTTGCTTAAAGTGGGTGAAGTCTATGAAAAACAAAACGATTATGCTAAAGCGCTAGACTCCTATCAAAAAATCATAGACGCACATAAAGACAGTATTTATACCGATGAGGCTTTGTTTTTTTCTGCTGAGATTTATAGAAAGAAACTCGATAATCCTGAAAAAGCGAAGCAGTTGTACGAACAAATTTTGTTTCATCATCAAGACAGTATCTATTTTGTTGATGCACGAACCAATTATAGAAAACTTCGTGGCGATACAAATCTGTAATAAATACATTATGTCTGTTAAACAACTAAATTCTTAAATAACTTAATATGATAATATACAACGTAACCATCAATATTCACGAAAGCGTACACGACCAATGGATGGATTGGATGCAAAACAAACATATTGCCGATGTATTGGCTACTGGAAAATTTTCTTCAGCGCGAATGGTTAAAGTTTTAGTGGATGAAGAAATGGGAGGAATAACATACTCGATTCAATATACAACCGATTGTAAAGAAACATTAGAACGCTATTATAACGAAGATGCACCTCGTTTACGTGAAGAAGGACTGAAACTTTTTGGCGACAAAATGCTTGCCTTTCGTACCGAATTGGAGTTAATCTCTGAGCACTAACAAGATTAGTAGACTTGCTCAACCTCATAGCCAAATTAATGGTATGATCTAAGAAGTCTAGAACGCTATCAATCTAAGAAGTCTACAAATATGGATAAAGTAAAAGCAAAAAAACACCTTGGGCAACATTTCCTAAACGATGAAAATATAGCGCAAAAAATCGCCGATTCGTTAACGTTGGAAGGCTATAGTCGAGTGTTGGAAATTGGTCCAGGAATGGGTGTTTTGACAAAATACCTTTTGGAGAAACCCATTGAAACTTATGTGATTGAAATTGATACCGAATCGGTAGAATATCTTAATACGCATTATACAAAGCTTCACAATAAAATTATTTCCAAAGATTTTTTAAAGTACAATTTAAAAGAAGTTTTTGGAGAAGAACCTTATGCAATCATTGGAAATTTTCCGTATAATATCTCTTCTCAAATTGTATTTAAAACATTAGAACTTCGCAACCAAATTCCTGAGTTCTCGGGAATGTTTCAAAAAGAAGTTGCTGAACGAATTTGCGAAAAGAAAGGCAGTAAAACCTACGGAATTTTATCGGTTTTAACCCAAGCTTTTTACGATACCGAGTATTTGTTTACGGTTTCAGAACACGTGTTTACGCCGCCACCTAAAGTGAAATCGGGAGTAATGCGAATGAAGCGTAAAGAAAACTATAAGCTGCCTTGTGATGAAAAAATGTTCTTCAATGTGGTAAAAACTGCTTTTAACCAAAGAAGAAAAACATTGCGAAATAGTTTAAAATCGTTTCAACTTTCGGATAATTTAAGGGAAGATAGTATCTTTGACCTCCGTCCGGAACAAATTTCGGTCGAACAATTTATAGAACTCACGCAAAAAATAGCCGCCGATGGAGTTTAAAATCAGCAGAGAATTTCTTGCTCAAATAGAGCAACATATTAGTGAAAATAATGCACAAGAGCTTGAAGCTTTGTTGCAGGATATTCACTTTGCTGATATTGCCGAAATCATGGAAGAGCTTGACGATTATGGAGCAAGCTATATATTCAAGGTTTTAGATTCCGAAAAAACTGCCGAAATCCTTTTGGAATTGGATGAAGAAGTTCGTGAGAAAATCTTACGTAACCTTTCGGCAAAAGAAATTGCGGAGGAATTGGATGAGTTGGATACGGATGACGCGGCCGATATTATTGCCGAACTTCCGCAATCTAAAAAAGAAGAAGTAATCTCCGAGCTGGAAGATGTTGAACACGCAAAAGACATTGTTGATTTATTGCGTTACGACGAAGATACTGCCGGAGGTTTAATGGGTAAAGAGCTTGTAAAAGTAAACGAAAACTGGAATGTCCTTACCTGTGTAAAAGAAATGCGTCAGCAAGCCGAACACGTTACCCGAGTACATTCTATTTATGTAGTTGATGATGAAGACAGGTTGAAGGGAAGGTTGTCGTTGAAAGATTTGTTAACCACATCTACCAAAACTCCTATTAGCGATGTCTACATCAAAAAAGTAGATTACGTTAAGGTGGATACCCCCGATGTTGAGGTGGCGCGAATTATGCAAAAATACGACTTGGAAGCCATTCCTGTTGTAGATGAAATGGGTCGTTTAGTTGGACGTATTACCATTGATGATATTGTAGACGTAATTAAAGAAGAAGCAGACAAAGATTACCAGTTGGCAGCGGGTATCTCACAAGATGTTGAGGCCGATGATAGTATTCTTGATTTGACTAAAGCGCGTTTACCTTGGTTAGTATTGGCTTTGTTCGGTGGTTTTATTAGTGTAAAAGTATTAGGTCTTTTCGAACCCGCTATGGAAGGACACCGCGCGTTGTTTTTCTTCACACCCTTAATTGCTGCTATGGGCGGAAATGTTGGGGTGCAATCGTCGGCGATTATTGTGCAAGGTTTGGCCAACAATGCCATAACCGGAAGTATTATTCAGCGTTTACTGAAAGAACTGTCACTTAGTTTGTTAAACGGACTTATTCTTTCTGCTATTCTTTTTGCAGGAAGTTATTTCTTATTAGGTTACGAAATTCATATTGGCATTACGGTTACTATTGCTCTTTTGTCTGTAATTATTATAGCTTCTTTAAACGGAACTTTCATCCCAATTATCTTAAACAAATACGGTATCGATCCCGCATTGGCCACCGGGCCGTTTATTACTACTAGCAACGACATTGTTGGGATTCTAATTTATTTTAGTATTGCTCGCCTAATTCTCGGGTTTTAATTCTTGGTGTTTTTTCTTTCAGTTTGTGACGATATGTTATAAATTAATTGAAAATAATTATCTTTAGTACTTTAATGCAATCCGATGTCATTTTTAAACCATTCGAAGCAGCCAATTCAAGCTACTAAAATACTTCATATAGACAGCAATCATCCGTTGCTATGGAATCAATTAACGCAAGCTGGTTTTCAAAATTTTGAAGATTTTACTTCGTCGAAACAAGATGTTGAATCTAAAATTCAGGAATATCATGGTGTTGTTATTCGAAGCCGATTTAAAATCGATAAGACCTTTTTGGATAAAGCTGTAAATCTTCAGTTTATAGCCCGTGTTGGGGCTGGTTTGGAAAGCATTGATTGCGAATATGCCGAAAGTAAAGGTATTCATTTGATAGCTGCTCCAGAAGGTAATCGAAATGCTGTTGGTGAACATGCTTTAGGAATGTTGTTGTCGCTTTTTAACAAGTTAAATACAGCAGATAAAGAAGTAAAAAATGGTCATTGGAACCGCGAAAGTAACCGAGGTCATGAACTTGACGGAAAAACAGTTGGCATTATTGGTTATGGAAATATGGGGAAATCGTTTGCTAAGAAGCTTAAAGGGTTTGAAGTGGATGTCCTGTGTTATGATATTTTAAATGCTGTTGGCGATGAAAATGCGCGTCAAGTGAGTCTTAGTGAGCTTCAAGAAAAATCGGATGTATTAAGTTTACACACACCCTGGACTCCAGAAACCGATAAAATGATAAATTCAAAATTTATTGCTAACTTTTCCAAACCGTTTTGGTTTATCAATACGGCAAGAGGTAAGAGTGTAGTAACGGCAGATTTAGTTCATGCTTTACAAAGTGGTAAAATTTTGGGTGCAGGTTTAGATGTGTTGGAATACGAGAAGTTGTCTTTCGAACATTTATTTGAAGGCGACACTCCCGAACCTTTACAATATCTTTTGCAATCCGATTCGGTTCTGTTAACGCCACATATTGCAGGTTGGACTATTGAGAGCAAAGAAAAATTGGCACAGACGATAGTTGATAAAATAATTAAAATCTATACGCATGAATAAAGTAAGCTACTATTTGGTAATTATTGTTGGAGTTATCACGTGTTTGAGTTTTTTTCCGCATGCTTTTTTTGGAATGCAAGCCGTAATGGAACATATCGAAAAAGGTGAAATTCAAGAGCCTGCTGCAAATGGAATGCGAATGATTTGGCTGTATTCTTCAGTTATGATGTTGGTTTCGGGTTTGTGGTTGTTAATTCTGGCAAAACCTATTGAATTAGGTAGTCATAAAGCCCAACTACAAGTTTTAATATTAGGCTTAGGATTGGCTTTTTTTGGATTGGGGTGTACATACATTTCAGGCAAAATAGATCCAATGTTCGCCTTTACCATAGAGGGATTACTTTTAATTGCAGCAACAACATTATTTTTCACAAAAGCACACCATCATCATCATGAGTAAACAAGATTTAAAAAGAGTAACAGGATTAGGCGGTTTTTTCTTTAAAAGTGAAGACCCAAAAGCTACTAAAGAATGGTATAAAAATCATTTAGGACTTCCGGTAGACCAATACGGTTGTACATTTTGGTGGAAAGACAAGGAGGGAAACGATTGTGCTACACAATGGTCACCTTTTGATGCACAAACAAAATATTTTGAGCCAAGTCAGAAACAATTTATGATGAACTTCCGAGTGGATGATTTAGAAGCCTTATTGGAAGCTTTAAAAGAAGAAGGTGTAACAATTTTGGGTGAAATGCAGACTTATGAGTATGGTAAGTTTGGATGGATACTTGATCCAGAGGGAAATAAAATTGAACTTTGGGAACCAACAGACGAAAAAACACTTTAAAACAAAAAATAATAACCAAAAACAAATTGAAAATTATGGAAGTTACACGACCAACAGAAGATTGGAACAAGCCTCAACAGCCAATGCAAGACAATAAAAAAGTTTTAGCTGGGGTAATGGGTATTTTATTTGGTGGATTAGGAATTCACAAGTTTATTTTAGGATATACTAAGGAAGGTATACTTCAACTTGTTATTAGTGTTGTAACCTGTGGTATTGGTAGTCTTATTGGTTTTATTGAAGGAATCATCTATTTAACCAAATCCGATCAAGAGTTTTATGAAACGTATCAGGTTAATAAAAGACCTTGGTTTTAATAAAAAAGTCCCGAATTTTCGGGACTTTTTGTTTGTGTAATTTATTCTTGAGGAATTCCTATTTCATTCATTTCATCTCCTGGAGATTTAGGGTCATTTCCATATCGATTAGTTCCTTTTTCCCCTTCAGTTACAGCTAAAATTAAACTGTAAATAGGAATTAATAAGAACCACCCGCTTTTGCCGACATCATGCATACGTCTAACTCCAACAGCTAATGATGGAACTAAAACTCCTAATGCATAAATTGCATAAGCAATCATAAAGTATTCTGATACTAATGTTCCTAAAGCTAATAGGCCATAGATAAAAATAATATTGAATAGGAAAAACATCCAATACTCTTTTCTTCTTGCTCTTCCAGTAAACTGAGCGTACTTTTTAAGTACATCTAAATAATAATTCATATATAATTGGTTTTTGGTTTCTAAATTATTGCATTCCCTTTTCTTTGCGTTCTAATTCGGCTTGCAATTCTTCAATTACTGGGCGAACCGTGCTTTCGGGTAAGTCGGCAATGCGGATGTACATCAAGCCATCTACAGCATTATTAAACAATGGGTCAACGTTAAACGCAACTACACGGGCATTTTGCTTAATGTACTTTTTAATTAATACCGGTAAACGCAGGCTTGATGGTTCAATTTCATCGATAATTTTGTCGAATTTGTTTAAATCGGCTTCAGCTTCATTAAAAACAAAGTCTTTATCGGCATCCTTTAGTTTTACTTTATATTCTTTTTTAGGATGTACATATTGTGCCACATAAGGGTCATAATAATGCGATTTCATAAATTCAATCATCAACGATTTCGAAAAATCAGAGAATTGATTGCTGATACTTACCCCGCCAATTAAAAATTTGTGCTCCGGATAGCGTAAGGTAGTATGAACAATTCCTTTCCATAAAAGGAAAAGGGGCATTGGTTTTTGTTGGTATTCTTTAACGATAAAAGCACGTCCCATTTCAATCGATTTGCCCATCATATCATACAATTCCGGCTCAAAGCGGAACAATTCTTGAAGGTAAAAGCCATCGATACCGTGAGAAGCAAATATTTCGGTTCCTAATCCCATACGATAGGCTCCGGCAATCAGCTGAGCCTCTTCGTCCCATAAGAACATATGGTAGTAGTAGTTGTCGTATTTATCCAAATCTAACGATTCGTTTGTGCCTTCGCCAACTTCTCTAAAAGTAATTTCACGCAAACGGCCAATTTCATGCAATACATTCGGGATTTTATCGGCTTTTACAAAGAAAACCTCATAGTTTTTACTCTGTAATAAACGATAATCCCCTTTGCGCAATTCGGCTACTTCTTGTAAAATTTGCTCGTGATTGGCAGGTAGTGCAATTTGTTTCGGACTTTTAGGTAATTTTAAATTTGGAGTGGTAATAAGTTTGCTTTCGTTTTCATATACATTAGAAAGCATGTATGTTTTTTTACGAAGAAACTCCGAATAATCTTCAATTGTTTGGTGTTCGTTTTGTTCGGCAACAGAAATTGGCTTCCCGATACGAACTTTTATCACTCGATCTTTTTGCGTTAGTAATTCAGATGGTAGCTTTGCAGTACGCAAGGTGTCGTTAATTTTAGACAACGAATAAAACAACTTGCTGTTTTGCGCATGAAAATAAATTGGAATTACAGGAACTTGGGCTTTTCGGATAACTTTGATAGCACCTTCTTCCCAGGGTTTGTCCACAACTAATTTTCCGTCTTTATAAGTAGATACTTCTCCAGCCGGAAACATACCCAAAGGCTTGCCATCACTTAAATGACGAAACGTTTCTTTTAATCCGATAACGCTTGATTTTGCATCTTTATGGTGTTCAAACGGATTAACCGGCATGATATACGGTTTCATCGGTTCAATTCGATGCAATAGAAAGTTGGCAATTATCTTGAAATTAGGTTCGCGTTCCAGCATTAATTTCAATAATAATATTCCATCAATTCCTCCCAATGGGTGGTTGGAAATGGTAATGTAAGGACCTTCTTTGGGCAAGCGTTTTAAATCTTCTTCGGGGATTTCAAATTTTATATGAAATTCATCCAATATAGCATTCAGAAACTCCAAATCTTTAAGATGTTTGTTTCTGTTGTAGATGTCGTTTAGGGTGGAAATGCGGAGTACCTTCATCAATAGCCAGCCTGAAAATGTTCCTAAAACACCGTACTTGTCTGTTTTGATGGCTTTTGCAACTTCTTTAGCGGTAACTAACCCCATTTATTTTATAATTTAAGCGATAAAAACAAAGATAATAAATCTGCCGAATGCCGAAAGAAAAATCGACATTATTGTGAGGTATTGCCGTTCTTTTTTTGATAGGTAATTGACAGTGAATTGTTTATAATATTTATGATAAGCGGTTAGAAAAGTCGGCCTTTTTTAGCTATTTTTGAAAAAATTAAACCAAAGAATGAAGATTATCTCTTATAACGTTAACGGAATTCGAGCGGCTATTACCAAAGGTTTTTTAGATTGGTTGAAAAGTGCAAATCCCGATGTAATTTGTCTTCAGGAAATTAAAGCTACTCAAGATCAAATTCCTGTTATGGAAATTGAAATGGCGGGTTATCCTTATCAATACTACTTTCCAGCAGAAAAGAAAGGTTACAGTGGTGTTGCTATTCTATCGAAAGTAAAGCCTAATAATGTAGTTTACGGTACAGGAATTGACTATATGGACAAAGAAGGGCGCAATTTAAGAGCGGATTTCGATTCGTTTTCGGTAATGAGTTTGTACCTGCCTTCAGGAACCAATATTGATCGTTTGAGTCATAAGTTTCAATATATGGACGATTTCCAAAGCTATATTGACAATCTTAAAAATGAAGTTCCGAATTTGATTATTGGTGGCGATTATAATATTTGCCATGAAGCTATCGATATTCATGATCCAATTCGAAATGCTAAAGTGTCTGGTTTTTTGCCCGAAGAAAGAGCATGGTTAGATCGGTTCATGAAAAGCGGATTCATAGACAGTTTTCGTCATTTTAATAAAGAACCTCATAACTATAGTTGGTGGAGTTATCGTGCAAACGCAAGAAACAACAATAAAGGTTGGAGAATTGATTACAATTTAGTTAGTAATCCGTTAAAAGATAAAATGAAACGCGCCGTGATTTTGCCCGAAGCGAAACACTCCGACCATTGCCCTGTGCTGGTTGAAATGGAATAAATTAATAATGCTAAATACCACTAAAAAATGATAAAACAAGTATCTGTAGGGATTTTGGCTTTGGCCTTAACGACCTCATGTGTGTCTAAAAAGATGTACACCGACCTAGAAAACAAATTCGCCGATTTAAAAAAAGAAAACCGTTCATTGGCAGATGAAAATGATGTTTTAAAAACGGGTAAAAACCAATTGGAACTGGATAAAACATCGTTACAAGCTGAATTGGATAAATTAAAAGCTGAACGCGATAAATTGGCTTCAGATTATGCAGCGGCAAGTAATAACTTAAAAACACTTCAATCGTCATATAAAGCTTTAGAGAAGAATAGCGACGAAGCTTTGAAGGCGAATATGGATAAAAACCGCGAGTTATTAGCGCAGTTGGAAGCCAAAGAAAAAGCGCTTGCAGCAGAACGTGACCGTTTGGATAAATTAAGTAAAGATTTAAAAGACCGTTCGGATCGTGTTAACGAATTGGAAAGCATGATTGCTTCTAAAGAAGCGGCTATGAATAAATTAAAAGAAACCTTATCAAAATCGTTAAAAGCTTTTGAAGGAAAAGGTTTGACAGTAGAACATAAAAACGGAAAAGTATATGTTTCTATGGAAAACAAACTTTTATTTGAATCGGGAAGTTGGACAGTTGGTTCTGAAGGAAAAAAAGCAGTTGACTTAGTAGGTAAAGTTTTAGGAGACAATCCAGATATCGCTGTGTTGATTGAAGGACATACCGATAACGATAAAATTACAGGAACTATTGGCGGTGGTGTAGAAAACAACTGGGATTTATCTACAAAACGTGCAACGGCTATTGTAAATATTTTAACGTCAAACCCAATGGTTCATAAAGAAAATCTTACTGCTGCGGGTAGAGGCGAGTATGCGCCTTTAGCTTCTAATGAATCGGCAGATGGTAAAGCTAAAAACCGTAGAATTGAAATCATTTTAACACCGAAATTGGATGAAATTTCGAAATTGTTGAATGAAATCTAAAAAGGATAAGTCTCTGAGTTACATAGTAACTTAGGTCATAAAAACAATTTATTAGATGAAAAGGTTCAGATTAAACGCTGAACCTTTTTTATTGAACCTTTTCAACTTTGTATCTTTGCCGGATAACAACTCAAAATACCATGAAGTACACAACTTTACCGCATACCAATATAGAAGTTAGCGAGATTTGTTTAGGAACAATGACATTTGGAAATCAAAATTCTGAAGCCGAAGCACATAATCAATTGGATTATGCAGTGGAACGAGGAATTAATTTTATAGATACGGCGGAAATGTATCCCATTGGCGGAAATGAACATATTTTTGGAAGTACTGAGCGCCATATTGGAACCTGGTTGGCCAAAAACAAGCATAAAAGAGACGGATTAGTGGTGGCAACGAAAATTGCTGGCCCCAATAGGGGAATGGGTTACATTCGTGAGCCATTGGATTTTTCCAAAAAAAGCTTGCATGAAGCGGTTGATTTGAGTTTGAAAAACCTGCAAACCGATTATATCGATTTATATCAGATGCATTGGCCTGAACGAGTTATGAATATGTTCGGCAAACGCGGTGTTTCTGAAATTGACCCACAATGGCAAGATAATATAGTTGAGGTTTTAACTACTTTCGACGGATTAATCAAAGCGGGTAAAATTAAACATATTGGGGTTTCCAATGAAAATCCGTGGGGTGTGATGAAGTTCTTATCGGAAAGTGAAAAACACAATTTGCCTCGAATAGCGACTATTCAAAACCCATTGTCGTTGTTAAATCGCTTGTTTGAAGTGGGCTTGTCGGAAATTTGTATACGCGAACAAGTTGGGCTATTGGCGTATTCACCACTAGGTTTTGGATTTTTAACCGGAAAACATTTAAATGGAATTCTTCCGGATTCACGCTTAGGATTATTTCCACATTTTACTCGATATACCAACGAAAATTGTTTCCAAGCAACCCGTTTATACCAGAATTTAGCACATAGTTTGGGGTTAACCTTAACAGAACTTTCCATCGCTTTTGTAAATCATCAACGGTATGTAACATCAACGATTGTGGGAGCAACATCCTTGGATCAGTTGGAAGAGAATATAAATGCGTTTGAGGTGCGTTTAACCGATGAGGTTCTTGCGGAAATCAATAAAATACAAGAAAAAATTCCGAACCCTGCGCCTTAGTTTTAAAATAGAAATCCCGACCAATTGGTCGGGATTTTTTTATTGCACCATGGTGTAACCTTTCTTTTTGGCAAAACTAACCAACGAAGAATTTATGGCATTTCCTAAATCGTCTTGTGATTTTGTTTTTTTCATTTCATTGTCAATGTATGCTTGACGTTTTTTTGCCAAATCGGAGATTTCTTTTTGAATGGCTTCACGTTCTTTAGATTTTTGAGCTACATAAGCCTTAATTTCTTCTTTGGATTTGTTTTGCAATTCTTTTGGTAATTCCTCTTTTTTTAGCTTGGTAATGGCTTCTTTATCGTCTTTTACTTTATCGACCAAATCCCAGCTGTCATTTTTGTATACAGCTTTCGATTTACTAACGGCACGTTCTGTAAAGTTTGCAGCAGAAACAGCTTCGGCATTTTTGTCTTGTGCTTCTTGGTTCATTTTCTTTTCGTATCCTTTACTGCCATAACTTACATAGGTAGTATTTATTTTGGCATTGCATTCGGTAATACGAACGTCGTAAGGCGTAGCAATATACATAACTGCTTTGTTCGAATCGATATTGAAATATTTTCCCTGACCAGCATCGGCACCATCTTTCCAAAACGTACGGATACCTTCTTCTTGATTGCCACAAAATATAGTATTTACGTAAATGTTGTTTTTCAACGCATCGCTAATAGCTTCTTTATAATTAATGGTTCCTTGGTTAAATGGTTCGTTGCCGGCAATATAGATTAATTTCATATTTGCAGCTTCTTTCCCCCAATTTAATTGTTTTGTAGCATCGGCTATCACAGCGCCACAGTATTCAGAACCGCCATTGGTGCGAAGTGAGAAAAGTTTTTCGGAAATCAAATCTAAGTCGGTCGTTAAAGGCGCCACTTGTCTGATGTAATTGGATTGCACGGCTAATCCATCGTTTCCGTATTCATATAAGCCAATTTCGATATCTGGAGTTTTCCCTTGGTATTTTAATGTAGTAAGCGTATTTACGATATTCCATAAACGGGATTTAGCTTGTTCAATCAGTCCGTCCATACTATTGGATGTGTCTAATAAAATGGCAACTTGAATTTTAGTGTTTTCTTCGATTCGTGTTGTCTCAATGGTTGTTTGTTTAGGCTTTTTGCCTGAAGCGTTGGTGCAATTGGCAAATAAAACAGTTGTTGCTATTAAAATAGAGGTGATATACTTTTTCATATGATTTGATTTAAGATTAGCGTTGTGTTTTAATATCGTTTTCAATAGATAAAATAAGGAGGCAAGTGGCAGTACAAAATACCGGACTGGTAATGCAATGATGGCCATTCCAGCTTCCATCAGTATTTTGAATTTTAATCATTTTTCCACTTACATTATCATACCATTTTTTCCAATCATCATCTTTTTTTACTCGCATGGATTCTCCGGTTTGTAAAAAGCTTAGAAATTCCTCACCACCATTATTCCCGAATCCATTCATTACAGTATCATCCATAGCTTTTACTTTGGCGGCTGCATAAACTTTGTTGGCAACATCGTACGAAGTAGCTTTTTCACGTGACAATCCTATTTTTTGTAAGTTTTCTTGATTCATTTCAGCTTTTTTACTGATTTTTCCATCTGCTTTTGCTTTCTCAAAAAGATCCTCGGCTTCTTTAGCTTCTTCAGCACTTCCTCGAACAGAACTACTTACGGCATATAACATAATTCCGGCTCCATCTGCGGTTTTAACACTGTTGTCTTGTGGGTTGTAATTGTCTTTTTGGTATTTTCTTGCGGCTTCAATTTTAGATTTATCCACTTTAATTTTGCTGTTTTTTGATGCTTGCTCCAATCCTGCATTGGCAAAAGAAGATTGAAGAACCCCTGCCCAACCGGCTCCGGAAACACGGCCACTACTGTCGTATGATTTTTCAATTTTATCGACACAACTTTGGATTCCGTTTTCGACTCTTTTCTTAAGATTATGATCTGAAATTGTGGGTACAATCTGATTTAAAAATTGTAAGGTAAGTGCAGCATCAATATTTTGTCCTAGTTTCGTTTGAATTTGTGTGCCACGGACTTGAGTAATAAATTCATTGTTTTTATTCTTTTCGATTTCGTCCAGAAGAAAAGTTAGAGCGTCTGAAAGTTCTTTCTTGTATTTTCCTTTTTCAATGGAATATCCCATACGATACATTGCCATGGCCGACATTGCAGTGGTAGCGGGGTCAGAACTTACGGCATGTGGATTGCGTTCTTGTTGACGGTTGTGTGATCCCGCTCCCCAGCCTCCATCGGGATTTTGAGCTTCAATTAACCATTTTTCGCCATCGGAAATAGCGGAAGTAATTTTGGAATCATTTTTGTATATAGCATAATTGCTAACAGATTGCTCGCCCATCATCGATAAAAACACACAAGGTTTTTCAGCGGTTGTTGTTTTTTCACAGCAAGGGCGTAATGTATTGTCGGATTTGATTTTGTCTTTCAAAATCGTACCGGCCATTAGTGCCGAAACACTTAATGCTATTAATAGATTTTCCGTTTTCATGATTTCTTGGTTTATGATTACACTTCAAAAGTAGCAGGCCAAATCATGCTTTTTTTGCAGAATGGGTGAAATTGGCTTTTGACTTGGTGAAATGTATAGGAAACTCTTTTTTAAAATATTTACTTTACATTTACATAGAACCTAATAAAATGGTACAGAAATTAACTTTTTTCGGATTGCTTTTTTTAATGCTTAGCCTAAGCAACAGGGCTGTAGCACAGGATACTATTTTACCGGTTCCTGCAAAATCGAAAAAAGCATCAACAGTTAAATTGAGTAAAGCGGCCGATGATTTGAAAGAGTCGTTAGATGCGAATAATGAACTTCAAATCGCTAAAAATTATGAAAAACTAGCCGATGGTTTTATTGAAAAAGGAGATAATGCAAAAGCGGAAATATATTTAAATAAAGCGTTGTTGACCTATAAGAAATTGAATTTGTCTTCTGATAAATCTCGGGTAACCCGTAATTTGGCTAAAGTTCAAGAATCGCGTAACAAAGTAAGTGCGGCTATAAAAAATTATGAAGCCGCTGGAGCCATAGCCAATGATAAAAGCATTGAGCAAGTAAATAAAAACGATGCAAATCGTTTGCGAAATATGGACAATCCAGCAGCACAATCGTCGTATGTTCAGTCGAATATTCAACTTTTGCAGAAAGAAGATAAAAAAGCTGAAGTAGCCGATGCGTACATGCAAAATGCCGAGGTAAACTTACAACGTAAAAATACAGAAGAAGCCATTCAGAGTTACGAAAAAGCTATTACGTATGTGAAAGACCAACCGGAAGAAGTAGCAAAAATTAAAAATGAAATTGCGAAAGTGTATGTTTCAGAAAATGATTTTGATAAAGCTCTAGCTATAAGCGAAAAAGTATTGCATGATGCTCAAAAAAATAATGATGTAGATACTCAAATCACTCAGCTACAGGTTTTGGCTACAATTTATTTTAAGAAAAACGAAGCCGAAAAAGCCATTCAATCGTTAAAAGAGGCCTATCAATTGGCAACTGCACAAGGAAACACCAATGAGGTTAAGAATAGCCTAACGCAATTGCTTGAATATTATAAATCTCACGGTAAGGATAAAGAAAGTATTGCCTTATACGATACTTTTTTTCAAAATTTCGATAGGCTTATACAAAACGATAGCTCTTTAATTGATGAGAAAACTTTTCAGATAACTGAAGATAAAATTCGTCAGTTGGAAAAAGAAAAACTCTTGAAAGACGAATTAATTGCTAAAAAAAACACGTTTAATTATGTGCTTTTAGGGTCGATAGCCCTTTTGTTGTTGTTCTTCGGGTTAATCGTAAAGGCTTTATATTCTATCAAAACCAAGAATAAAGAAATTGCATTGCAATCGTTGCGTCGGGAAATGAATCCACATTTTATCTTTAACAGTTTGAATAGTGTGAATCAGTTTATTTCTCAAAATAAAGAATTGGAAGCCAATAAATATTTAACATCGTATTCCCATTTGATGCGTACTATGATGGAAAATTCGAATAAAGATTTCATTAGTTTAAGTAATGAAATTGAGCAGTTGAAAAAATATTTGGATTTAGAGCATTTGCGATTTCAGGATAAATTCGACTACCAAATTGTGGTTGACGATGCTTTAGATACCGAGACTACTTTAGTGCCCAATATGCTTATTCAGCCGCATTTGGAAAATGCTATTTGGCATGGTTTGCGGTACAGAGAAACGAAAGGATTGTTGTTGTTGAAGTTCGAATTAAATCGCGGTAAGGTTTCGGTGATAGTAGACGATAATGGGATTGGGTTAACAGAAAGCGCAGCACTAAAAACACGCAATCAGAAAGTACATCAGTCTCGAGGAGTAACCAATACAAAAGAGCGAATAAGTTTGTTAAACGAACTGTATAAAACAGCAATTGAATTTGATATTCATGAAAAAAACAGCGGTACAACCGGAACTATTGTAACACTAACGTTTCCCTTGTTTGATAAAATATGATGACCTTACATAAAATACAAGCGGTAATTGTAGAAGATGAATTGGCAGCACGAGAAGTGCTTAAAAACTATTTGACAAAATACTGCCCACAGGTTGAAGTTATAGGAGAGGCCAAAAATATAAAAGAAGCAGTTCCATTATTGCATGAGCTTCGGCCTCAATTGGTTTTTTTAGATGTTGAAATGCCTTTTGGAAATGCTTTTGATGTATTAGAAGCGTGTAAAGATTTGCATTTTGAAACCATATTTGTAACGGCTTTTTCTGAATATTCCCTCAAAGCACTCAACCAAAGTGCTGCGTACTATTTGCTGAAACCTATTAGTATTGAAGAATTAATAGTTGCTGTAAATAAAGTTCAGCAGCATATTGTGAATCACGAACTTTTTAACCGAAATAAAATTATAGTAGAAAATTTCAGGGAAACACAACCAGACAAAAAGCAGGTGATTTTGCCAACACTAGAAGGTTTTGAAGTGGTTAAAATGGAAGATATCGTTCGTTTGCGTGGCAATGGTAATTTTACCGATTTACATTTGGCCGATGGAAGCAAGAAAATGGTTTGCCGATTTTTAAAGCACTTTTCTGAAATCTTACCTTTTCCCTTTTTACGTGTCCATAAATCGCATATCATCAATGTAAATTATGTGAAGTCGTATAATAAAGGTGGCTATATAATGTTGAATGATGGTGCCGAAATTGAATTGTCATCTACTTATAAAGATGATTTTTTAAAAAATTTCAAATGATTTAAAAATCAAATTCTTCTGTTTCAACTTCTATCGGTTCGACAGCAGTAGAATCTTGTGGGGTTTTTAGTTTTAAAAATAAACGCGCCGGACCTGATATGTGTAACGGAATACCACTGTTAAGGGTGTCTTGATCGGTAATTAGCGCTCTTCGCAGCATTAAATTACGAATGAATTTTTGGTTTTTCAACGCATACGGTTTCTGATGTCCTTCCCCGTCAAATTGCCACATAAATTTCTTAGGTTTTGGTACAATAGAAGCCAAATACAAACATTCGTTAAGGGTTAATTCACTTGGTTTTTTCTGAAAATAAAACTCCGAAGCTTCACCAATTCCATACACGTTGGGTCCCCATTCAATTACGTTAAAATATACTTCAAGCATACGAGATTTAGAAACAATACGATTGTTTTCTAAGATGTAAACCAATAGAATTTCTTCCAGTTTTCGGGAAAGTGTTTTTTCTCGGGTTAGAAATACATTTTTAACCAATTGCATGCTTATAGTACTAGCGCCTCGAGCAAATTTTTTAGTTCGAATGTTTTTTACGATGGATTGTTTGAAAGCCTCGTTGATAAAACCATGATGGTAGAAAAAAGAAGGGTCTTCATTGGTTAAAACCGATGCTTGCAGGTAGGGTGATATTTGATCTAAAGGGGTGTAATAAGGATTGGCATTACCAACTAAAATGGGCCTTTGTTGAATTCCTTTTTCGATGGCGCGATACGTAAATTCGCCATTTAGTTTTGATAAGTTAGCTTCCCCGTATTTGGTGATTTTAAGATTTTCTTTCTTTAATTCGCTATCAAAAATTAAATCGTTTGGTTTGTTTTTGTTGTATTCGAAATTTAAAGCGTATTCAAAATTGCCTTCGGCTTCCATACCTTCAAAATGGGTGAACAATCCTTTAGGAAGTGAATTAATGAAATCTTGTGCTTTCATCTTCGGAATTCCGATTTTCAATTTGTATACCGTGTCATTTTCGGTGTTGTACTCTGCAAAGGGTTGAACTGTAATGTGGTTTAATTTTGCAGTAGAAGAGCTATCGATAGCAATAAAATCACTACCCAATACAAAACGGTAATCCCATTGCGCATTTTCAATTACAACATCTTTGGATGCTATTTTAGGATGGTTGATAGTAAAGTTTTCGATAGAACTAAAACCTTCAATATGCAGTTTGCCACTTTCCATTTCAAGACGATCTAACTTCACGTGAATTTTGTCGAATCCCGATTTTAATCCGAAGCGTTCATCGATGTATGGAACCTGAATTTTAGCGGTGTCGGTACTGGAAAACTGTAAATCGGCTTTTTTATCTCGAGGATTTGCATATCCTTTGATGCTCCAGTTTTGTGTAAAAGTGTTTGTTTTTACGTTGATAGTGGTTTCCAGTTGCTCGTCAATAAGCTGTAAATTTCCCATTTGCAGCGTGACTTTTCTACCCATATCATCCATTCGTAAAGACAAATGGTCTAACTTCATTTCACTTGGAACCAAATTCAAAACAGTATTTAGTAATCTGTAGGCCAATTTGGCGTAATTTCTTTTTTCGGTAGATTTTTCAGTACGGTCTTTTTTTAGAAAAGCATCAAAATTTCGGCCTTTATTGTTTTTTACCAGTTGGATAAAACCGGTACTCATTTCGAGATTGTTTAATTGAAGATCGCCGGTAAGCAGTTGACTAAGACTATAAGTGGTTTTTATTTTTTTTACAGCTAGAAGTGTATCCGCATCCTGAGGAACTAAAACAATGTCTGTCATTTCTACGCCAGATATGCCGTTGAAATTTGCCTTTTTTACAGAAAACGCACAATTGTATTCGTTTTTGAACTTCGTCTCAGCCTTCGCAATCGCTTTTTGTAATAAAGTGTCTCTGAAAAAATATAACGTACCCAATACCAGCACCACAAGAAGTGCTACAATTTTTAAAAAAAGTATTAGTTTTTGTTTTTTGTTTTTCATTTTTCAGGATTCGTAAGCGAAGCTAGTAAATTTTCCACCTCTTTTCTTTGTTCACTATATTTTTGTTGTAGCTCAGAGCCTTCACCCATTCGGTTATAGTATTCAATTGCCTTTTCAGCAAAGAATTTTTGATGGTAAACGGTGCAAATTGGGATTAGTGGGAAAATTTTATGAAAAAGCATTTCGTAATAGGCTTGCCACTCCCGTTCGTTTTTGTCCATAACCAAATGTTCCTTCGACTTTTGTATTACATGCACCATTTCGTGTGCGATGAGGTTCATGATTAATGGAAATGGAAACGCAAAAGTGTTTTCGGGTAAACGAATAATCTGCTGTTCACCAAAAGTACCTTCGGTGGTCATTAGAATGTAGTCGGGTTTTGCGGCTTCCCGATATTCAAATCCTTTGAAATTAGGTTGCGACAAACCATATTCTTTTACCACAAATTCGGCAGCCTGAACGGTTTCGCCTAATTCGTGAAAATTGTTTATAATTTGTAGTATTTCAACCTCAGATTTCATTATAATTATTGTGCAGTTTCAACAGAAATACCTAAACCTATTACATTGGGTAAATAAGGCCCGTGAAATGCATTAGTTATACTAATTTTATAAGCACCTTTTGCTAGGGTTGTTTTTTCTTTAATAGGAACAGTTAAATCACAAACATCACCGGTACACTCTGCCAATTGTTTGCCGCTGGCATCCTTTATTTTAAGATTAAGAGAGATTTCTTCAACATTTCTATCCGAATCGGTTATTGTTATTTTCAAGGGTACACTATCATATTGATAATCGTACACATGACTGAATTTCAAGTTTAAGTTATAAGGTTTGGTGTCATCTTCAATATAAAATTCAAACGTTTTTACATTTTTTGATAACCAACGATTGCTTTCGAAATCGGTATCAAACTGACTAAATACTTCATCTTTATTGCATGAAATGAAAAGCGAGAATAAGCCAATAAGAAGTAGAAATTTAATTTTCATAATTACTTTTTTTAAAATTAGCCAAACAATTGCTCTGCAACGTCTTCAATTTTTGCAACCATCTTAATATCGATTAACGTATTTTTAAGCGAAATCTTATTGTATTTTGAAATAAATATGGTTGAAAACCCTAGTTTTTCGGCTTCTTGGATGCGTTGTTCCACTCGGTTTACAGGACGAATTTCTCCAGATAAACCAACTTCACCAGCGAAACAATAATTTTTTCCTACCGGAATATCTTCGTTTGAAGATAAAATGGCAGCAACAACGGCTAAATCGATAGCGGGGTCATCTACCGAAATTCCGCCAGTTACATTTAAGAAAACGTCTTTAGCACCCAATCGAAACCCTGCACGCTTTTCTAGAACCGCCAATATCATATTTAAACGTTTTGCGTTGTATCCTGTTGTGCTTCTTTGTGGAGTTCCGTATACGGCTGTGGAAACTAATGCTTGAATTTCAATCATCAAAGGACGCATGCCTTCTAAAGTAGTAGCAATTGCTGTTCCGGAAAGCTCTTCGTCTTTGTGGGATATTAGTATTTCCGATGGATTGGCAACTTCGCGTAAACCCGAACCCTGCATTTCATAAATACCTAATTCGGCAGTTGATCCAAAACGGTTTTTTAAAGAACGCAAAATACGATACACATGGTTACGATCACCTTCAAATTGTAACACAGTATCGACCATGTGCTCTAATATTTTAGGCCCTGCAATGTTACCATCTTTGGTGATATGGCCTATTAAAATAACAGGAATATTAGTTTCTTTGGCAAATTTGATTAGTTCGGCAGTCGTTTCCCGAATTTGAGAAATACTACCTGCAGACGATTCAATATAATCCGTATGAAGGGTTTGAATGGAATCGATAATAACAATTTCCGGTTCAATTTCTTCGATTTGACGAAAAATATTTTGCGTTTTGGTTTCGGTTAAAATATAGCAATTGTCGGTATTGGCGGTAATTCGCTCGGCGCGCATTTTTATTTGCTTCTGACTTTCTTCTCCCGAAACGTATAAGGTTTTGTAAGGAAGTTTGAGTGAAATTTGAAGCAAAAGTGTGCTTTTTCCAATACCAGGTTCGCCACCTAAAAGCGTCAAGGAGCCTGGGACTAACCCGCCACCTAAAACCCGGTTCAGCTCACCGTCTGTGGTGTCTAACCGGATTTCTTCGGCAGAATCAATTTCTTTTATTCGAAGGGGTTTGGCTGCTTTTTTGACCGAAGAGGTCTCGGTTTTCCAAGCAACTTTTTCTTCTTTTTGGATAATTTCTTCAACAATTGTGTTCCATTCTTTGCAAGAAGTGCACTGTCCTTGCCATTTAGCAAATTGAGTACCACAACTTTGGCAAAAAAAGGAAGTTTTTATTTTGGCCATTTTATTGTTTTGGTTCTTCTGCTGGAGCTTCAGCAGGTACTTCAGTAGGAGTTTCTTCTACGGTTTCTTCCTGATTCTTTTTTCTTTTCTCTTTACCTTTTTTCAATTGCCCTTTTATAGCGTCAGCGCGTTCCAACATCATGTCTTTTGTTAAGTCACGAATTGGTTCTTGACCGAAAGCAGCCATAAATGCTTTTTGTGCCTTAGCAGGCTCGCCAGTGTTGTCATACATCATGGCTAAATGATAATTAGCTAGCATGGATTTAGGGTAATTCTTTTTAGCCAAATCAGATAAAGGTCCGAAGTCTTCGTAGTTTTTGTTTTTCATGATGGCAGCTTCAATCGCTTTGAAATCACTCAAACGAATTTTTGGCATGAATCCTAGTTTTTTCTCAATAGCGGTGTACTTGTCAATTAGATATTGCGTGTGACCTTTGTCCATTTTGCCCAATTTCTCTTGGAATTCATTCATGGAAATTGGTTGGTAGCCATCAAAAATTGCAAAAATAGCACTGTTAATTGCTCCTGGAACCAACGAATAGTGTGATGTGTTTTTGAAGTCATCAAAACCAAACTTAACAAAATCGTTTTTAACTGTCTTTAAACCTTCACCTAATGTTTTGATACGTTCTCTGTCTTTTTTCAAATCACCATCTGCGGTTGCTAAGTAAAAGAAAATTGGTTTTTTCATTATGTTAAGGCGCTCCGGTAGACGAGTTTCCATTTCTGCAGGTAAATCCGGACTCAAACACAAGTATGCGTTGAAAACAGGGTTGTCTTTATACAAATAGGCATTCATAAACCCAGCAGTTAAATCGTGTCCTACAATTAAACGGTAAGGAGCTACACGAAATTTCTTTTCGATATATGGAAGCAGTTCAATACCAATGAATTCGAAAAATTTAGCACCACTTTCGGTAGGGATCCCGTTTTCGTCAAATTGAGAATCGTATTCTCTTTCATTGTTTTTGTTTTGATTAATCCCAACAAGAATAACTTCCGGGAGGTCGTCCCAATACGCGCCATACTTCATGGTACCCATAATCGGATCAAGCAGATAATCACTGTCTAATACAACAAAAACAGGGTATTTTTTATCTTTATTAGATTCGTATGATGGAGGTAGTACAATAGTTACGTCTCGTGCTTCGCCTAATTTTTGTGACTCGAAGGGTTCGTCATAACGTTGTGCAAATGCAGAACTAGTAATAAATGCCAATAACAGAAGCAATTTCGATTTCATAAGTTACTTTTTTAGCTGTTGAAAAATAGAACAGCAATATAGCAAATTATTTTTTTCGATTCAGTATCGGTAAAAGTAAAAAAGAAAGTCCTCCTAAAATTGCAACTAGAGCGGTTTGTGAAGTCCACAAAATCCATCCGAATGCAGTGCCTGCCGTTTCGGGAATATTGTATAAAACCAAAATTTGGGCAATCATTAAAGGAAAGGCTCCAAATCCACCATTGGTAAAAGTTACTGCCAAGCTTCCTACTACAAAAGCAGTTACGATAGTTCCAAAACCAATATTGCTGGTTTCAGGAAGAGCATAAACTGCTGAATAAAAAGTTAGTACATACGAGATCCATATTACCGCAGTGAAAAAAAGAAAAGGAATTCGCTTTGGCATTTTGAATGTACTCAATAGCCCTTCAATAAGACCGGAAACTTTTTCTTTTAT
Organism: Flavobacterium sp. IC2-16; assembly: GCF_055521455.1. Lineage (NCBI taxonomy): Bacteria > Pseudomonadati > Bacteroidota > Flavobacteriia > Flavobacteriales > Flavobacteriaceae > Flavobacterium > Flavobacterium sp. IC2-16. The sequence continues at coordinate 1,450,830 of NZ_CM145480.1, forward strand.
GAACAGAATGGGTTTCCAATTGGAATAAAAGAAAAGCAATGTAACAGCAATTAATCCAATAAAACCAATCAGTCCCAGGTAAATCATCTTCTCAACTGGGATGTATTTCGAAATGAAAGACTGTAATTGGTTAAACTGAAGAATAAAAGCAGTTAAAATAAATCCGATTAAGATGAATAAATCAATAACTCTCTCGGCGATAATAGTCCCGAAAGCTTTATCGAAAGGAATGTCGTTGTATTTTTTTAGCACAAGGGCTCGTGAAACTTCTCCGGAGCGAGGAACGGTGTAGTTCATTAAATACCCGATGTTTACAGCCGAAAAATTGGTTGAGAAACGAGACAGATAGCCCATATGTTCAAGACTATACCTCCATCGGTATCCTCTTGCGGCTAAACTAACTATTGAGAAAAAAGATGAAATAATAATGAAATTATAATTAGCATTTTTAAAGTAGCCTTTCATTTCTTCAATTTGTTCCGGTGAGAACTTATTGTAGTTGTAAAAAACTAAAAAGACTCCCAACAAAAGAGGGAGTCCTATACTTATTATTTTTTTTGTTTTTTCGTTCAAAACTAGGTTAGTGTGTTGTTTTCTTCGTTTGGAAAAATAATTGAAGGCTTAAAGGTTTTGGCTTCTTCACAGGTTAGAATTCCGTATGAAATGATAATAATGATGTCGCCTTTGTGAACTTTTCTAGCGGCAGGTCCGTTAAGGGTTATTTCGCCACTGTTTCTGGGTCCAGTAATGGCATAAGTTTCTAAACGTTCACCATTGTTAAGGTTAACAATAGATACTTTTTCGCCTTCGTAAATATTGGAAGCTTCCATTAAAGCTTCATCAATGGTAATACTTCCGATGTAATTTAAATCGGCTCCAGTCACCTTTACGCGGTGAATCTTGGATTTTACAACTTGAATTTGCATGGTGCAAAGTTAAATTAATTTAGTGAAATATTGTCAATTAATCTTACGTTGTTTATGAAAACGGCAATAAAACCACGATATTTTTTAGCTTTACTTTTTCTTTTACAAGGTAATAAAGTGGCTTCGTCTGCAATTTCAAAATATTCCAATTTAAAATTCGGATGTTTTGAAAATTGTCTTTCTACAAACGCTATCACTTCATTAGCAGAATGTGTGCCAAATTTTGTTTTGGCAGTTTTTAGTGTTTGGTATATTAATGCAGCTTCTTTTCTTGCTTCGGCAGAAAGACGTTCGTTTCTAGAACTCATAGCTAAACCGTTAGCTTCTCTGTAAATAGGGCAGCCATGAATAGTAACAGGGATTTTGTGTTTTGTTACCATTTTGTTTACAATTTGAAGCTGTTGAAAATCTTTTTCCCCGAAATAGGCATTGTTTGGCTTAACAATTTCAAAAAGTTTTTTTACAATAGTACCTACGCCGTCAAAATGTCCTGGTCGGTGAGCGCCTTCCATTTGAAATTCCAAACCATCATAGTTGAAAGGTGTCGATTTGACATTGCCTTCATAAATATCGGATATTGTTGGTGCATAAACTATGATAGTGTCCGAAAGTGACTTTATTTTTTCGACATCGAGATCTAAGGTACGAGGGTATTTCTCTAAATCTTCAGGGTTGTTAAATTGAGTTGGATTCACAAAAATACTTACAACAGTACAATCGTTGTTTTGTAGTGATTCTTTCATTAACGAAAGATGTCCTTCATGTAAAGCGCCCATTGTTGGAACAAAACCAACTTTTATTTTTGAAGGATTTAATGTTGATAAATGCGCGATTAAATCCGACTTATTACTGAAGATTAACATTTTCTTCGGGTTTAAATTGACTGCAAACTTACTATTTTGTCAAATAACTGCATAAATTTTTGTAATTTTGCATGTTTTTTATACTCATTACTAAAATAGAAAATACAAATGGAAGATAAGAGGATATTGTATGTATCATCTGAGGTAGTGCCTTATTTAGCTGAAAATGAAGTTTCTTTAATGTCGTATGATGTGCCAAAAATGATTAATGATCAAGGGGGGCAAATACGTATATTTATGCCTCGTTACGGGAATATTAACGAGCGTAGACATCAGTTACACGAGGTTATCCGTTTGTCAGGTATGAATTTGGTTGTTAACGATATGGATATGCCATTAATTATTAAAGTGGCATCAATACCGAAAGAGCGTATTCAGGTTTATTTTATTGACAACGACGAATATTTTAAGAGAAAAGCGACTTTTACTGATGAAGAAGGGGTTTTGTATCCAGACAACGACGAAAGAGCTATTTTCTTTGCAAAAGGTGTGGTGGAAACGGTTAAGAAATTAAACTGGGTCCCAGATATTATTCATGTTCATGGTTGGATGGCAGCAATGTTGCCGGTTTACATGAAGCATTTTTATAAAAATGAAGCGCTTTTTGCCGATACAAAAATTGTGACCTCTGTATTTAGTCAGTCTTTTGATGGAACTTTGGATTCTTCAATGATAAAGAAAGTTACATTTGATAATGTACCAGAAGATGCAGTGCAAGATTTGAGTGTGCCAAATTTTGAAAATATAATGAAAGCCTCAATATTGCATTCCGATGCGGTTATTTTAGCTTCAGAACAGGTGTCTTCAAGTTTAACAAAATTTATAGAAAGTTCAGGTAAACCTTTTTTACCTTTCGTTCCCAAAGAAAAATTTGCGGAAGCGTATACAGATTTCTATAAAAACACCGTTTTATAATTAAAAAATATGAATAAAATTTCATTATTTAAGAAACTGTCTTTTGTTGTATTGGCAGTTTCTTTGTTTTCTTGTGATAAAGACTTCAACACCATAGGTTCGGATATTGTCGGTGAGAATTTTTTTGATTTTGATAAAATTGACTATGAGGTAGAGGCGTATGATTCAATTACAGGTCCAGTTCAGTCAAGTAATTTGAAAGTGAATTCATTGGGCGTTTATTCGAATCCTCCTTTTGGAACGTCTGCTTCTCATTTTGTTACTCAAGTTAAATTACCAGCGAATAGTATTGATTTTGGACAAAATGCTGTAATTGATTCGGTTTGGCTCTATGTTCCATATTTTAGTAAACAAACCGGAACAACAGATGGTGTTAGACAATATGAGTTGGATTCTATTTATGGTGGAGATCAAAAATTTAAACTTAAAGTTTACGAAAACGGATATTATTTAGCCGATTTTGATCCGAATGATTCCAATGGTGTGCAACGTCATTATTCGAATGAAAAGGCAAAAGTTGAAAATTTTAAACGAGGGAATGATGGCTCAGGGAATTCTATAGTTAATGGCGCATATCTTAATGATGCTACATCTACAAGTGAAAATGAAGAGTTTTGGTTTAATCCCGAAGAGAAAATTATATACAAAACCAACGGATCGGGACTTTATGTAAATTCTTCAGGTGTTGTTTTAACAGATCAAGGTGATTTGACAAAAAGGGTTGTTAAGGAAAGATTTACTCCTGGAATTTGGATTAATTTGAATAAAGAGTACATCAAAAAAAGAATTTTAGAAGCCTCGTCTGAAAACTTGCTTAATGACAATGCTTTTGCTACTTATTTTAGAGGATTGTATTTTCAGGTAGAGCAAATTGATCCTGGACAAGGAGCTAAGGCCATGTTGGATTTCTCTAAAGGCTATATCAATATTCGTTACAAAGCAGATTTTGATACTGATAATGACCCAGCGACAGCGCTTGTTCAACTTAAAAAAAGTTATACTTTCAAACTAGGTGGTAATACGGCAAACTTCTTTGATACAGATTTTGCATTACCAACCGGAGATACTCGTTTGTATTTGAATGGAGGTAATGGAGCTGTTACTTATATTAATTTGTTTGGTACAGATGGCCCTGATGATGGAACAACACCAGACGATTTGGATGAAATTCGTTCTAAAAACTGGTTGATCAATGAGGCGAATTTGACATTCTATGTTGATAAAGATGCGCTTGGAAACCAACCCGAACCTGTTAGGATATATCTTTTTGATGCTAAAAATCAAAAGCCATTAGTTGATTATCAGTCAGATCCAACCGTTATTTCATCAAATACTAAATTGAACAAAACTACATTTGGTGGAATTATTAGTAAAGATGATACTGGTAGAGGGATAAAATACAAAATTAGAATTACTGAATACCTTAAAAGTTGTATTAAAAATACCGACTCTACTAATTTTAAATTAGGGTTAGTTGTTACTGAAGATATCAATACGTCATCAAACGCTTATTTAAAACCGCAACCTGGCATGCAGCCTAAAAAATCAATTCCGGTTGGTTCTGTAATGAATCCGCTAGGAACCGTTTTGCATAGTCCAACTAGTGAAGATTCGGAAAAAAGACTTAAATTAGAGATTTATTACACAAAACCTGATTAAATATGTGTGGAATCGTAGGATATATTGGTTACAGAGAGGCTTATCCTGTAATTATTAAAGGGTTAAAACGTTTAGAATACCGTGGTTATGATAGTGCTGGAGTTGTGCTTTACGATCAAGGTGATTTTCGTCTTTCAAAAACGAAAGGAAAAGTTTCAGATCTTGAAGAAAGAGCTCAAAAAGAGATTTCTTTAGCGGGAACTATGGGAATGGGTCATACGCGTTGGGCAACTCACGGTGTGCCTAATGATGTAAATTCACATCCGCATTTTTCGAATTCCGGAGATTTGGTAATTATTCACAACGGAATTATTGAAAATTACGAGCCTCTTAAAAAAGAATTGATAAATAGGGGATATACTTTTAAATCAGATACCGATACGGAAGTGTTGGTGAATTTGATTGAAGATATTCAGAAAAAAGATAACTTAAAGCTAGGAAAAGCTGTTCAAATTGCACTTAATCAAGTTGTCGGGGCTTATGCTATTGCGGTAATGGATAAGAAAAAGCCTAACGAAATGGTTGTGGCACGTTTAGGAAGTCCATTGGCTATAGGAATAGGTGAAGGTGAGTTTTTTGTTGCTTCAGATGCGTCGCCTTTTATCGAATATACCAATAATGCTATTTATTTAGAAGACGAAGAAATGGCTATTGTCCGTTTGGATAAACCAATGAAAGTACGCCGAATTAAAGACGATTCGCTTGTAAATCCATACGTGCAGCAATTGCAAATGAATTTGGAGCAAATTGAAAAAGGAGGCTACGATCATTTCATGCTAAAAGAAATTTATGAGCAGCCAAGCGTAATTAAAGATACCTATAGAGGTCGTTTGCTTACCAGTAAAGGAATTATTCAAATGGCGGGTATCGAAGATAATATCGAAAAGTTCCTTAATGCAGATCGTATTATAATTGTTGCCTGCGGTACTTCTTGGCATGCGGGCTTGGTAGCTGAATATATTTTTGAAGAATTTGCTCGAATTCCTGTAGAAGTAGAATACGCCTCAGAATTCCGTTATAGAAATCCAATTATCAACAAGAAAGATGTTGTTATTGCTATTTCGCAATCGGGTGAAACGGCAGATACTTTAGCCGCGATTAAGTTGGCAAAAGAAAGTGGTGCATTTGTGTTTGGGGTGTGTAATGTAGTTGGGTCTTCTATTTCGCGTGAAACTCATGCAGGAGCATATACCCATGCAGGTCCAGAAATTGGAGTAGCTTCAACAAAAGCATTTACAACTCAAATTACAATATTAACATTGATTTCTCTTCGTTTAGCTAAAGCTAAAGGGACTATGAATAATTCAGATTACCAACGTTATTTGTTGGAATTGGAATTAATACCGGAAAAAGTTGAAGAGGCTTTACAAACAAACGATGTGGCTAAAACCATAGCTTCTATCTATAAAGATGCAACAAACTGTTTGTATTTGGGTCGCGGATATAATTTCCCGGTAGCCTTAGAAGGGGCTTTAAAGCTAAAAGAAATATCATACATTCATGCAGAAGGATATCCGGCTGCCGAAATGAAACACGGGCCTATTGCGCTTATTGATGAGCAAATGCCTGTAGTAGTAATTGCGCCTAAACAAAATCATTACGACAAAGTAGTAAGTAACATACAAGAAATTAAAGCCAGAAGTGGGAAAATTATTGCTGTTGTTACCAAAGGTGATGTTCAAGTGAAAGGACTGGCAGATCATATTATTGAAATTCCAGACACGGCAGAAGCATTAACGCCTTTGTTGGCAACGATACCATTACAACTGTTATCATACCATATTGCAGTTATGAGAGGATGTAATGTCGATCAGCCACGAAACCTTGCAAAGTCGGTTACAGTCGAATAAAAAGTAAAGCGGATTCTCACATCCGCTTTTTTATTGCAAAAAATTCAAAAATTAAGTTGGATTATTAAGTGATAAAAAACTATCTTTGCGCTCTGAAAAAAGAGGTTTTTTCATAAAACGTAAATAGCTGTTTAATAAATACATAAGCAATGTCTAAAGTTACAGGTAAAGTTGCACAAATTATCGGGCCTGTTGTTGACGTAGTTTTCAACACACAAAACGCCGAACTTCCAAAAATCTATGATTCATTGGAAATTACTAAAAATGATGGTTCAAAATTAGTACTTGAAGTACAGTCTCACATTGGAGAAGATACTGTTCGTACTATCTCAATGGATTCAACAGATGGTTTAAGTAGAGGTACTGAAGTACTTTCAACTGGAAATCCAATTCAAATGCCTATTGGGAAAGATATTTATGGACGTCTTTTCAATGTAATCGGTGATGCTATTGACGGTCTTGGAGATTTACCTAAAGAAGGTGAAAACGGATTGCCAATCCACAGACCAGCTCCAAAATTCGAGGATTTATCAACTTCAACAGAAGTTTTATTTACTGGAATCAAAGTAATCGATTTGATTGAGCCTTATGCAAAAGGAGGTAAAATTGGATTGTTTGGTGGTGCCGGAGTAGGTAAAACCGTATTGATCCAGGAGTTGATTAACAATATTGCAAAAGGTCACGGTGGTCTTTCTGTATTCGCAGGAGTAGGAGAAAGAACACGTGAAGGAAATGACTTACTTCGCGAGATGTTAGAGTCAGGTATTATCAAATATGGTGACGATTTCATGCACTCTATGGAAAATGGAGGATGGGATTTGTCTAAAGTAGATAAGCCAGGTATGAGAGAGTCTAAAGCTACTTTCGTATTCGGTCAGATGAATGAGCCGCCAGGTGCTCGTGCTCGTGTTGCTTTATCAGGTCTTTCTATCGCAGAGTATTTCCGTGATGGAGCAGGTGAAGGACAAGGGAAAGACGTACTTTTCTTCGTAGATAACATCTTCCGTTTTACACAAGCGGGTTCTGAGGTGTCTGCGTTATTAGGTCGTATGCCATCTGCGGTAGGTTACCAACCAACATTAGCAACCGAAATGGGTGCTATGCAAGAGCGTATTACATCTACAAAAACAGGATCTATTACATCTGTACAAGCGGTATACGTACCTGCGGATGACTTAACGGATCCGGCGCCAGCTACAACTTTCGCCCACTTAGATGCTACTACAGTATTGTCTCGTAAAATTGCTGAGTTAGGTATTTATCCAGCGGTAGATCCATTGGATTCTACTTCTCGTATCTTAACTCCTGAAATTTTAGGAAAAGAGCACTATGCATGTGCACAAAGAGTAAAAGAGATTTTACAGAAATACAAACAATTACAGGATATCATCGCGATCTTAGGTATGGAAGAGTTGTCTGAAGAAGATAAATTATCTGTATCAAGAGCACGTCGTGTACAACGTTTCTTGTCTCAGCCGTTCCACGTAGCAGAGCAGTTTACGGGTATCCCTGGAGTATTGGTTGATATTAAAGATACTATCAAAGGATTTAACATGATTATCGACGGTGAGTTAGACCACTTACCTGAGGCTGCTTTCAACTTGAAAGGTACCATCGAAGATGTTATCGAAGCAGGTCAAAAAATGTTAGCAGAAGCATAATTTAGTATTCAGTTGTCAGTCGCAGTATTCAGAACTGAGACTGTACACTGAGACTGTAAACTAAAGAAATATGATTGTAGAAATTGTATCACCAGAAGCCACATTATTCAAAGGAGAAGTTACTTCGGTATCGGTTCCTGGAGTAAATGGTGAGTTCCAAATGTTAATCAACCACGCGCCTATCGTGTCGTTATTAGCAAAAGGAAATGTGAAAATCGTAGGGTCAAACATTAAAATCGCTAAAGAATTTGCAGACAAATTCAACAAAGTGAATGATCAAACCTATTGGTTGCCAATCACATCGGGAACTATCGAAATGAACGACAATAAAGTAATTGTTTTAGCCGACTAAAACAGTTCTAAATAAAAAGAGAAGCCTAGCAGATTTGTTAGGCTTTTTTTATTTTGCAGCTTTTCCGGCTATTCGTTTTATCTTTTAGTTTAAAAAACTAAAAGGATGCCACTGCTATCCGGGCTGGACGTTTTACTATTTTTAGTACATTTGAAACTATGAAATCGCTTCCAAAATCATTACAAGAAAAGTTAACTCTAAGGGTAAAGGCTAACGCCTTACGGAACTTGCCTGATCAAAAAAATGTAATAGATTTCTCTTCCAACGATTATTTAGGATTCGCTCAATCAGAAGAAATTTTCGACAAGACTCATCAATTGCTCCAAAGCAGAAGTTGTAAAATTAATGGAGCAACGGGATCGCGATTAATTTCGGGTAATCATCCGCTGTATCATGAAGCTGAAGTGTTCATTGCGGCTTTTCATAAAGCGGAAAATGCCTTGCTGTTTAATTCGGGTTACGATGCCAACGTAGGTTTTTTTAGCTCGGTACCACAGCGAAATGATGTTATTTTATATGATGAGTTAAGTCATGCCTCCATACGTGATGGAATTCAACTTTCTAATGCCAAAGCGTATAAGTTTCAACATAATGATTTTGAGGATTTAGAACGATTACTTAAACGATTCAAAACAGAGGCTGCCGAAATCTATATTGTTACAGAAACTGTTTTTTCCATGGATGGTGATTGTCCCAATCTGGAAGAATTAACCACAATAACAGAGAAATATGATGCTAATTTAATTTTAGATGAAGCGCATGCGTTAGGAGTTTTTGGACAAAATGGTGAAGGATTCGCACAACATTTAAATTTACAGGATAAAGTTTTTGCTCGTATTGTGACTTTTGGAAAAGGCTTAGGTTGTCATGGTGCAGCCATTTTAGGGAGTGCCGATTTGAAGTCGTATTTAGTGAATTTTGCTCGAAGTTTTATCTATACAACCGGGCTTTCCCCTCATTCCGTAGCAACAATTTTGGTGGCATATCAGCATTTGGAAGCCGAAAAAATCAATAACCTTCGGGCTAATATTCTTCATTTCAATCAGGAAAAGACTCGATTGGGTTTAAAGCCTGTTTTTGTTTATAGTAAATCGGCAATTCAATCGGCAATAATTCCGGGTAATGAAAAGGTAAAAACGATTGCGCAACAGCTTCAGGATAAAGGTTTTGATGTGAAGGCTATTTTGTCACCCACGGTTCCGGAAGGTCAAGAGCGGTTGCGTTTTTGTATTCATAGTTATAATTCGAAAGATGAAATTTCGGAAGTCCTACACTTATTGAGTACTTTTGTGTTTTAAATTTTAAAAATGAAATTATTTATAACCGGAATAGGGACTGATGTCGGAAAAACAATTGTTTCAGCAATACTTACTGAAGCCTTGGAAGCCGATTACTGGAAACCTATTCAGGCCGGTGACTTGGACAATTCCGATTCGCATAAAATCAAAAGATACATTTCGAATTCCAAAACAAGCATTTTTGATAATGCCTATGCTTTGCAAACGCCAGCTAGTCCACACTGGGCTGCAGAGCTGGATAATGTTGAAATCGACTTAAAAAAAATCAAAGAACCCAAAACCAAAAACCATCTTGTCATAGAAGGCGCTGGCGGAATTTTTGTTCCGTTAAATAATTCGGATTCTATAATAGACTTAATACAATCCGATTACAAAGTGGTTGTGGTTTCTCGTCATTATTTAGGTAGTATCAATCATACACTATTGACGGTTGAAGCTCTTAAAAACAGAAATTGTTCTATTGCTGGAATAGTATTTAGTGGCGATGAAAATCATCCTTCTGAAAAAATTATTTTAGAAAAAACTGGTCTGAAAATGCTAGGACGAATCGAAAATGAACCGTATTTCGACCAAAATGTAATCCGCTATTATGCAGATAAATTCAAATCAAACTTGGTTGCGTTGTAATAACGCACCATTTTTAATTCTTAACTAAAGTAAAATGAAGCTTTCTGAAAGAGATATCCAATACAATTGGCATCCTTATACCCAACATAAAACCGCAGCACCTCATATTGCTATTACAAAAGGAGCAGGAGCGTTATTGTGGGATGAAAATGGTAAAGAATATATTGATGCCATTGCTTCATGGTGGGTAAATCCGTATGGGCATTCAAATACATTTATAGCCGACGCTATTTATAAACAATTAACCACCTTAGAACATGTTTTGTTTGGAGGGTTTACTCATGAACCTGCCGTTTTGGTAGCTGAAAAATTAATGGGGATTTTGCCGTCCAATCAAAAGAAATTATTCTTTTCAGATAATGGATCAACAGCTGTTGAAGTAGCTTTGAAAGTGGCTTTACAGTTTTACTATAATCAAGGTCAGAAACGAACCAAAATTATAGCTTTCGAAAATGCTTTTCATGGTGACACTTTTGCTGCTATGGCGGCTAGTGGGATTTCCTTTTTTACCGAAGCGTTTAAAGGTTCTATGATTGAAGTGGTGCGCATCCCTGTGCCAACAAAAGGGAACGAACAAGCTAGTTTAGACGCTCTTAAGCAACTGATAGAAACCAATGAATTTGCAGCGTTTATATTCGAGCCATTGGTTCAAGGCGCGGCAGGCATGGTGATGTATGAAGCTGTTGAACTCGACAAGCTAATGAGTTTGTGTAAAAATCATGGGGTTTTTACTATTGCGGATGAAGTAATGACAGGATTTGGTAAAACGGGTAAAAATTTTGCGTGTAATTATTTGCAGCAACAACCCGATATGATGTGCTTGTCTAAAGCCTTAACAGGAGGTACAATTCCTATGGCAATTACCACTTTCACGCAAACGTTGTTTGATGGGTTTTACGACGATGATGTTAATAAAGCCTTGTTTCACGGTCATACCTTTACGGCTAATCCAACCGCTTGTGCTGCAGCTTTAGCGAGTATGACTTTGTTGGAAATGCCTGAAATGCAATCCAATATTCAGCGGATTCATGCAAAACATCTGGAATTTCAGAAACGTGTTGAAAATCATGTTCGAGTAAAAACAACTCGCGTTTTAGGTGTTATTTTTGCTTTAGAAATTCATACTAAAGACGAGGAATCGTATTATGGTGATTTTAGAAATAAACTGTATCGATTTTTTATTGAAAAGGGTGTGATTTTGCGTCCGGTTGGTAATATTGTGTATGTATTGCCACCGTATGTTATTTCTGATTCGCAATTGGAAAAAATTTACAATACCATAGATGAAGCTCTTTCAGAATGTTAACTTTGTAAAAAAAAGTAAGTATTGAAATCCATCGCCATAACAGCACTAGCCTCGTTGTCTTCACTCGGAAATGATTCGGAAGGAATCTGGAATGAATATTTGAATCCGAAGTCAAAAATTAAATTTCAGGAAGTTAATGGAGAGCAATTGCCCATGGCTTCTTTGCCAGATTTTGTGCAAGCCGAAGTTGAAATTTTTCGCAAATCGAATGCCAAATATCGCGCGTTAGATAATTCGGTGTTGTATGCGATGATGGTGTCTAGAGCAGCAGTAAAGCAGGCTGGCTGGGGCGAATCGGATGTTTTCGGAATTAATATTGGTTCTTCTCGAGGAGCTACCGAACTGTTTGAGACTTTTCATAAAGAATTTGTAACTACAGGTAAAACAGCAACGTTAACTTCGCCAACCACTACTATGGGTAATATTTCTTCCTGGGTGGCGCACGATTTAAAAGCAACTGGACCCGAAATTTCTCATTCGATTACTTGTTCGACCGCGCTTCATGCATTGCTAAATGGCGTTGCTTGGTTGCGATCGGGTATGGCAGATAAGTTTTTGGTTGGTGGAAGTGAAGCACCTTTAACGCCTTTTACTTTTGCGCAGATGAAAGCTCTGAAAATTTATGCTTCCGAGCACTCTGAGTTTCCGTGTCGTGCTTTCGATTTAAACAAAACCAAAAACACGATGGTTTTGGGGGAGGGTGCCGGAGTTGTTTGTTTGGAAACTAATGCAGATGAAAGAGCGTTAGCTTTTATTGAAGGCATTGGTTATGCTACGGATATTTTGGAACACGGTATTTCAATTTCAACTGAAGCAGATTGTTTTCAAAAATCGATGAAAATGGCTTTGGGAGAAAATAGTCCTCAAGATGTTGATGCGATTGTAATGCATGCCCCAGGAACTATTGCCGGTGATTTGTCGGAGTATAAAGCAATTCAAAAAGTTTTTGGTTCAGCAATGCCACTGTTAACTACCAATAAGTGGAAAACAGGTCATACGTTTGGAGCGTCGGGAATTTTGAATGTCGAATTAGCGGTCTTAATGCTACAGCATCAAAAATTTATTGGAGTTCCTTATGTGAAATCTGAAAATAAAGCGCGTAAGATGACGAAAGTGTTGGTAAACGCCGTTGGATTTGGAGGCAATGCAGTGAGTATATTGCTTTCTAAGTAAGTTATTCTTCGGTTAACTCATTTAATTTTTCAAAGATAAACTGTGTCTCATACCCTTTGCGAAGTAAAAAATCGCAAAACTTTTTCTTTTTTTTAGGGAGACTCTTTTCTGAAATGGAATCCCAATGCTTTTCAGCCAATTCATGAAAGTTAGCTATGTATTCTGCTTGAGGAATTTCTTTCAAAGCGCTTTCAATGTTGTATTTGGAAATATTTCGAAACTTCAGTTCGTTAACAATGCGAATTTTACCCCATTTTTTAATATTATGCTTGCCTCTGGCAAAACTCAACGCAAAACGTTCTTCGTTTAGAAAATTATTTTCAATAAGGTGAACTACAATATTGTCAATAACTTGCGGGATCATTTTCATCGATTTTAACTTCTCGACAACCTCTAAGTGGCATCGTTCCTGATAGCCGCAGTAGTATTCTAGTTTACGGGTCGCTTCTTCTACGGTGTAGATTTTCAATGAGTTAGTGTTCATAAATTAACCGTAAATTAATAATCAAGTGTTAAATATTTCCCAGAAATTCGTACCTTTATCCCCCGTTTTTTACCATTGGTCGAGAACTGGAAATGTAAATATAAGAAATTTCACCGAAAAAACACCCAAATTAATATGAAATTAAGATTTTTACTTTTTACTTTATTGTTGACAGTGATTGGCTGGGGACAGGTTTATCAGCATAATTTTGGTACAACTACAATTTCAACACATCCTTATACAGTTGCTCCAAGTGTATTTGATGCGAATTTGAGTTCGTCTTCTTGGTCCAACAGTACTGGTGCTTGGACAAGTTTTGCTGGAAGTGCTGGTCAGGCAATTTCTTTGAATAATTCAGGAGGGACACCAACAATTACATTGACATTTGCTGTTAATCCAGGGTATCAATTACAAATTGATTCATATAGTTTTTGGAGACAAAGAAGTAGTACAGGTGCTCAAAACTGGAGTATGACTATCAATGGAAACAATGTTGGTAGCGGAACTGTACCAACAACTGGGGCAAATACTGGTTCGATTACAACAGGACTTCCTTTAACAGGAATGACAGGAACAGTGACTGTTGTTATGTCTTTGAGTGGTGCTACGGGTACTGGTACTTTTAGATTAGATGATTTTACTTTAAATGGAACAGTTACAACTACATCCTCAAATACAATTTCAACTTCAGCAATTGTTGGAAGTCCGTTTTGTGTAACATCAACAGTGGGGTCAGCAGTAAGTGTTGGTTTTACAAGTACAGGTACTTTTAACGCAGGAAATATATATACAGCACAGTTATCAAATGCTGCGGGAAGCTTTGCTTCACCAACAGCTATTGGAACGCTTTCAAGTACGGCTAATGCAGGAACTATTACCGCGACAATACCGGCTAATACAGCTACGGGTACTGGTTATAGAATTAGAGTAATCTCGAGTAATCCTTTGGTCGTAGGTGCAGATAATGGTTCCAATTTAACAATCAATTTAGCATCAAATAGTATAGCGCCAACAACAACACAAAATATTGCAGTTGGGGCTAATGGTACAACGCTTACTGTAACCGAGCAATCTACTCCAGTGAGCAGACAATGGTATTATGGAACGTTGAGTGGTGGGCCTTACGGCACTATTTTAGCAGGTCAAACTGGAACAACGTATGTTCCTAATTTCGCTGCAATAGGAACGTATTATGTGGTTTGTGTTTCAACATTTTCTTGTGGAACAGCTACAAGTAACCGGGTTCAAATCAATGTTACAGGTTCTATGCAATCGGATATCGTTGCGGTAGCAGCTTCCGAATCGACTACAATATCAAGTACAGTTAATAATCCTGCGCCGTTAACTTCGGCAACTGGAGTGCAAGTATGGCAATTTACCGTTAGAGATGGTGGAGCTGGGTTAAATGATTCGGATACATTTCCAACAATTTTAACAGATTTTACTTTAGCGCAAGGTGCAGGAAATCAAGTAGGTACATGGTCAGATGCTATTAATACTGTAGAATTGTTTGATGGCATAACCCGAATTGCTGCCGGTACAGTAACAGCAAATCAAATTCAGTTTACAGGATTGAATGTAACTGTGGCCGATAATACACAAAAAACACTTTCGTTACGTATGTCGTTAAAATGTCCGTTAGGAGCTGATGCTTTTGATGGTGAAGATTTTGTGTTCTCATTAAGTAATGCCAATACTACTTTTTCGGCACTTGGTTCTGGAAAAGCTGCTTTCTCGGCACAAACATCTACAAATGGACAAAACGTAATTGCGGTAGTTGCTACAGCACTATCATTTACAAGTCAGCCTAATACAACTGGTTTAGGGAATCCAATGTCTGATGTTGTCGTTTCTGCGATAGATTCATGTGGAAATGTAGATTTAGATTTTACAGGAACAGTTACATTAACCAGTACAGGAACCATGACGGGTGCTCCTTTGGTTATAGCAGCTACAGCGGGTACTGCAACTTATTCAAGCGTAATTCATACCGCTTTAGGTACTGGATTAACGTTGTCAGCAACATCACCAGGTCTTACTACTGCAGTGAGTTCTGCATTTAATATCACACCGGTAACGGTGTTTACACCTGGAGATTTTGCGGTTATTGCTGTAAATTCAAACATTACATGTTACCCTGCGGGTCCTAACGGTGCTTATTCTGCAGGAGATGATGAAATCAGTTTTATGATTTTTAAAGACATTCAAAACGGTGATACTTTTTATATTACAGATAATGGTTATGAAAGAACAACCGCTGGTTTGTGGGGAGATACCGAAGGGGTAACAAGAATTGTTAGAACAGGAGGTACTATTCCTGCGGGAACAATTATTACGATTCGTTTACGAAATACAGCGCCTATTATGGAGTTTGTTTCTCCAGATACCAACTGGTCTTTTTCAAAAGCTCCTGGATTTACAGGAAGTTTAGTTATGAATGCTGGAGGTGATCAAATCTTTTTTATGCAAGGTGGGGTATGGAATAATCCTGGAGGAACGCATGATGCAACCTATACTCCGGGAACTTTCTTGTATGCATTTAACACCAATTCGGCTTGGAATTCATTTGGAGCAAGTACGCAACAATCAGGATTGCCAATCGAATTGCGTTGTTTTAGTTTGATGCCAGGTTCGGCTACCGATTATTTAGAATATACGGGTCCAACTACACCAGCGGTTAAGCTGGATTGGATTGCTCGTTTAAATAATCCGTTAAACTGGACTAATAGAGCTAGTTGTGCTGGCTATACGCAAATGCATAACGGAATGATGTACACCGTTTTAACAGGAGGTACTTATGTTAATGGAGTATGGACAGGCTCTAAAAATACCGACTGGTTTGATTGTTCTAACTGGCAAACTTTAGAAGTGCCAACACCAACTGTTGATGTAGATATTAATACGACTTACGGAATTCGTGATGCAGTTGTAGATATAACTTCTCCAAATGCTGCCATTTATGGTAACATTGCGCAGTCAAACAATATTTCAATCTCTGGAAACAAATTAGTTGTTGAAGGGAATTCAAATAACAAACTTGAGGTTTATGGTGATTTGTCAATTAGTGGTACTGGTGCTGTCGATATGGATGATAGTAATCCGGGAACTGCTGACGGTCAAATCTATTTATATGGTGATTGGACTAATGCTCTAGGGAATACTGCTTTTGAAGAAGGGAATGGAACAGTTCATTTTACGGGTTCAACACCACAAGTTATCAATAATGTTACACCATTAGGAACAGAAGTATTTTATAATGTAGTGATGAATAACAATTTTGATACTGCAGTATCGAATGATTTAATCGCTTCAGGGGATTTAACGGTTAATGCTGGAAAAACAATTACTGTAGATTCTAATGGTTATGTTCAGGTGAATAATGCGTTAAATCATAGTGGTAATGTTGTGGTTCAAAACGATGGACAATTCATTCAAATCAATGAAACAGATGCCAACGCTGGAACATATACAGGGACTAAATTCCAAGTGAAACGTTCTGTTGATAATTTACGAAAACTGGATTATGTATATTGGTCTTCACCAGTTGCAAACACAGATATTTCAACTATTAATGGTTCACTGCGTTTTTATTGGGATACAACTGCGGCAAATCCTAACGGTACGCAAGGGTATTGGTTAACCGCTTCTGGTGCTATGAATAAAGGTCAAGGGTATATTGTAAGAGGACCTTCTGCCTTTACAACACCTCAAACGTTAAATGTTGATTTTAACGGAAAACCTTTCAACGGTCAATTTAATTATCCTATTACAAGAGGTACTAATGCTGCTTCTTTTGATGATAATTTAATTTTAGTTGGTAATCCTTATCCAAGTGCAATTGATGCCGATGAGTTTATCACAGCTAATCCAAATATTGAAGGAGCTGTTAGAATTTGGACACACGGGACATTACCAAGTTCAGCAATTGTAGATCCTTTCTATCAGGACTTTGTGGCTAATTATACAGCGAATGATTACATCGTTTACAACGGAACTGCAACCACAGTACCGGGTGCTTTTGATGGGAAAATTGCCTCTGGTCAAGGTTTCTTTATTACAATGTTGGAAAGTGGTGCAGCATCACAAAATATTGTATTCCAAAATGCAATGCGTGGTAATGCTACAACGGCAACCGTGTTGGATAATACACAGTTCTTTAGATCAAATACTGCTGCAACTGCACAACAAGGAATTATAGAAAAACACAGAATATGGTTGGATTTAATCAATAGTTCTAATCAAATAAGTAAAGCGGTTGTTGGATATGTTTCTGGCGCTACAATGGATAAGGATAACAGATATGACGCTTTTGCTAAAACAGGCACCGGAATGACGCTGTATTCGTTAATAGCCGATAAGCCAATTCATATCCAAGGTAGAGCTTTACCATTTGTGGATACCGATATGGTTCCTCTAGGAATGGAAGTTACTGCAACTGGAAGTTATAAAATAGCTATTTCGTATCTAGATGGTTTATTCGCTTTAGGTCAGAATATTTATTTAGAAGATCGTGAGTTGAATGTAATTCATAATTTGAAACAAAACCCATACATGTTTACAGTTTCACAAACTGGACCAATCAATAACCGTTTCGTTCTTCGATATACAAACACAACTTTGAACAACGATGAGTTTACTGCGGTTTCTAATGCAGTACATATTTATGGTAATGATGGAATTACAGTTAGTTCTGCTTTAGAAAGAATTAAAGATGTTGTGGTTTATGATGTTTTAGGTAGAGTAATTGCCCAAAAAACTAATGTGTCTGAAAACACAACGGTATTGCAAAATGTTCGTCCAACTCAAAGTGCGTTAATTGTTAAGGTAACTTTAGAGAACGGTCAGCAAATAGAAAAGAAAGTTATTTATTAAGAACATAAGTTTTCTTTTATAATATATAAGCCAAACGATTCGTTTGGCTTATTTTTTGCTTAAAATCGTCAAACTGCAGGTTATTTTTGAAACAATTACTTTGTGTTTTGTTAGAAATAAAATAATATTGCACCCAACTAACAAACTAACAAAACTATAATGAAAAAGTACCTGCTGATTGCAGTTTTGCAATTAACAGCACTATCCCTATGTGCCCAACAAAAAAATGTCTGGAAAGTTATTAACCCAAATTCTTTTGAGAAAAAACCCAATGATTTCAAAAAAGAATTACCAGCAAAATTTACACTGGCAACTTTAGATTTTTCGGGTCTTAAAGAACAACTTCAAAAAGTAACCACCACAAAGAGACAGTCTGAAAATGTAATGATTTCCATTCCTAATGATGATGGGGCTATGGAAACCTATCGTGTTTTTGAAGCATCAGTAATGGAGCCAGAATTACAAGCGCAATTTCCTGAAATGCGTTCGTATGCCGGAGTAAATATAGCTAAGCCTTTCGAGACTATTCGTTTTAGTGTTTCGAACGAAAAAGGTTTTAGTGCAACCATACGAAATTCGAATTCGGGTACAACAATTATTGATCCTATCCGTCTGTCGGATAATACCTATGTGGTTTTCAATAGAAAAAACGCTGGAGGGCGATTGCCTTTTACTTGCTCAACCGATGAGGCAGAATTAACAGGTTTAATAACATCTAGAGCTGTTTTAAACAATGCCGATGATTCTAAATTGCGTAGATTTCGTCTGGCAATGTCATGTACCGGCGAATATGCAGTTTATCATGGAGGTACTGTAGCGGGTGCCATGGCAGCAATCAATGCTACAGTAACGCGTGTTAATAGTGTGTTTGAAAACGATTTTAATGCTCGCTTGATACTTATTGCCACTAATGCCAATGTGGTTTATACCAATGCAACTACCGATCCGTATTCGCCTGCTGCAAGTATGGCCAATTGGAATACTGAACTTCAAAATACATTGACATCAGTTATTGGTGAAGCCAATTATGATATTGGCCATTTATTTGGTGCTACTGGTGGCGGAGGAAATGCAGGCTGTATTGGCTGTGTTTGTGTGAATGGTCAAAAAGGAAGTGGTTATACTTCTCCAGCTGATGGCATCCCAATGGGTGACAATTTTGATATTGATTATGTTGCGCACGAAATTGGACATCAGTTTGGTGCAAATCATACTTTTACACATTCAACACAAGTGGCTGTTGCTCAGCTTGAGCCAGGAAGTGGAAGTACAATTATGGGGTATGCAGGAATTACCGGGGCAACCGATGTTCAACCGCATAGTGATGCTTATTTTCACGCGATTAGTATTCAACAGGTTACCAATAATATTAAAGCAAAAGCTTGCCCAACTATTGTAAACACGGGAAATTCGGTTCCAACGGCAAATGCTGGAGCCGATAAAATTTTGCCAATAGGAACTGCTTTTAAATTAATTGGTAGTGGAACAGATGCTGATGGGAATGCCTCTTTAACCTATTGTTGGGAACAAATGGACATTGGCGATGCAACTACAACGTATCCAAATACCACGAAAACAACAGGACCTAATTTTCGTTCGTTTACTCCAACAAGTAGTACAATGCGTAGGTTTCCAAATTTGGCCGATCATGTTGCGCATGGTGTTGGCGGAAATATGTGGGAAATTGTTCCTGGTGTAAGTCGTACTTTAAAATTCAGATTCACCGTTCGTGATAATGTTGCTGGAGGGGCGTGTAATGAAAGTGATGATATGAACGTGGTTTTTAATAATGCTTACGGACCTTTCGCTGTAACATCGCAAGCAACATCTGGAATCAGTTGGGCTATTGGAAGCACACAAACTATTACTTGGACAGTAAATAACACTACAGCTCTTGCCGGATCGGCTAATGTAAATATATTATTGTCTTTAGATGGTGGCGTTACTTTCCCGATTACTTTGCTCGCTAATACACCTAACGATGGTTCGCAAACGATAACTGTTCCAGATGTTTTGTCAACCAACTGTCGTTTGTTAATCGAGCCAACAGGAAATGATTATTATGCAATTAATACAAATTCGTTTGCAATTGGATATTCAATGACGTCGAGTTGTACCAATTATACATTTAACGGACCTTTTTCTGTTCCGGATAACAATACAACTTATACAGTTAAATCTATTAATGTACCAACGAGTGCCATTATTTCAGATGTTAATTTGCGTGTGAATTTGAATCATAGTTATATTTCCGATTTGCAAGTTGTGTTGTCTAATCCTTCTGGATCAAATCAAATCAATATTTTTAATAGAAGTTGTACTAATAACACCAATATGAATGTGTTGTTTGATGATCAAGGTGTTGCAATGGTTTGTGCTTCGCCTATTAATGGAACCTATGTTCCGGCACAACCTCTTTCAGTATATAACGGAATGAATCAACAAGGCAACTGGTTGGTTGGAATTCGAGATTTGGGTGCAGCAGATACTGGTACGGTTAATTCGTATACCTTAACTATTTGTTCGCAATCGTTTACCGAATTAGATGTAGTGTGTGGTTCGTTTATTTCTACATGGAACGGAACATCATGGTCTAATGGTTTGCCTGGAAAAAATACGTTAGCAGTTATTAATGGAAATTATAATACTGGAGTTAACGGAAGTTTTAATTGTTGTAGTTTAACAGTTGTAGGAGGGCAAACGATGACCATAGCTCCAAATACTTATGTGGATATTATTAACGATTTAACGGTAAATGCTACTGCTGTTTTAGATGTTCAAAACAATGGTTCATTGGTAATGCAAAGCGATACAGGAGTAGTAACAAACAATGGAACAATAAATGTTCGAAAAACTACTGCACCTTTTGAGCGTTATGATTTTACTTTTTGGTCTTCACCTATTTTGAATACAACTATTGGAAGCGCATTATCGGCATGGGATCATAACCGTGTGTATAGATTGGATGCTTCTAATTTTAGAGACGATAACAACGATGCTAACGATGATAATGGTGATGCGTGGGTTTTTGTGCCACAAACAGATGTTATGCAATCTGGTTTAGGATATGCGGTTATGGCAAATAGCGCAGGTTCTTTTCCTAGAACCGAAAATGTTGTTTTTACCGGAAAAGTGAACAATGGATTAATTAATGTTCCGGTTCGTTTGAGTTTGGATAATACAAAAAGTAACGACGATTTTAATTTAATCGGGAATCCGTATCCTTCAGCTATTAAAGCAGATGATTTTATCAACACCAATTTTAGTTCAATTTCAGGAACGCTTTATTTTTGGACGCATGTAGGAAACTTAACGGCTTCGGGATATAGTCCAAATGACTTTGCGTATTATAATTTATCTGGAGGTACAGCTACATCGGCTTCAGGAATTGGAAATACATCGCAGCCTAACGGACTTATTGCTTCTGGGCAAGGGTTTCAAGTTGATGCTAGTATGAATAGTAATGTGATCTTTAGAAACAACATGAGAAGTTCGGCTTATAGTAATTCTAATTTTTATAGAGGGGCTCAAGATAATGAATCTCAAAAAGATAGAGTTTGGTTGAATATGACAAATGACGAAGGATTGTTTAATCAGCAATTAATTGGTTTCTTTCCACAGGCTAGTAATGGTGTTGATTACGGTTATGATGGTCAGTATACCAAAACCAATACGCCAATAACATTTTATTCGTTAATCGACGGTGAGAAATATAAAATTCAAGGGAAAGGATCGTTTGATATAGAACAACAAGTTTTGTTAGGGTATAATGCAGCCGCAAACGGATTGTATACTATCTCTATTGATAAAGCCGAAGGGGTATTGAAGGATCAAACAATATACTTAGAAGATAGATTGTTGTCTGTTATTCATGATTTGAAAAATTCGGATTATGTTTTCACAACAAATTCCGGCGATTTTAATGATCGTTTTGTGTTACGTTTTACGAACACTACATTAAATACCGATTCATTTAATACAATTTCAAATCAAGTTGTAGTTTATGGTAACGATGGCATTCACGTAACTTCATCTAGTGAACGTATAAAGAATGTTTTTGTTTATGATGTGTTAGGTAGAGTTATTGCAGAAAAGACTAACATAAGCGAGACAAAAACACAAATACAAAATATTCGATCTACTCAGAATGTTTTACTGGTAAAAGTTCTCCTGGAGAACGGAATGGAAATCACCAAAAAAGTAATTTACTAAACATAAAAAATCCCGAATAATTCGGGATTTTTTTATTTAAATAAGGCTATGTTTTTGTGGGTTTTTACAATGGCTTGCTCGTTTTTGTAGTCTATCCATGCTTGTCCTTTAAAACGACGCATTATGTTGTCAAAGTGACGCATAATAAAGACATTGTATGCTGCTTTAGAAAGATTGCTTAGTTTTCTTGGAAATGCTCTTAAACTCATCGAAAATCCTGGAGTTACATATTTCATATAATGCCAATATCCTTCCGGCATGTACAGCATTTCACCATGATTCAAATCGCAAATCAAGCCTTTGGCGTACTGTAATGCGGGCCATTTTTCAAAATCTGGATTGTCGAAATCAATATCTTCTCTCGAAATTAAAGCGTGCGGTACTTTATATAAATATTTCGTCTGATTCGGTTCAAATAGGATGCATTGTTTTTTCCCGTGGAAATGAAAATGTAAAATATTAGAATAATCAATATCATAATGCATGAAAACCTTCGAATTTTCACCACCAAAAAACAACATTGGAAGTTGTTTTACTAATTTCAAACCTAAATCGGGCCATTTGAAATCGTTTTGCAATTGCGGCACTTGTTTCATTAAGTTATAAAGAAAGATGCGATAATTGGTTGGTTTCGATTGTAATAAGTCGATATAATCGCTCATTTTCATGGTGGCATGAGCTTCGTTGAACCCATCTTTGTAGGATACCGGTCTGTCATCGTAGAGTGGTACCGTTTTGTCGCCAGCGAGTTCTTTGATATAATTGAGTTTCCATTTCTCATATGCGGGCCAATCCGATGTGAGCTGCTCTATAACCAAAGGCTTTTGTTTGGCAACATAATTTGTGTAGAAATCTTTTTTAGAGATTGTTTTTACACGTTCAATTTCTGTGAGATGTAGCTTCATTAACGAAGGATATAAGTTAAAAAAAATGCCCTCAAAAAGTGAGGGCAAATTTAAGAAAGCTTTATGTTATCGTAAAATAAATTTTATTTTATACAGTGTTAAATTAACAACATTCTTTTCCCTTTGCTTGTGCTTCAAGGTTTCTTTCAATACTATGACCTGGTCTCGACCATTTTGGTTTTTCACCCAAAGCTTGGAATTTAGAATCTTCTGCTTCCACTGTTTCAGGTTGCATAAGCTTGATAAACGGCTTTTGGGGTTGTAGTCCTAGCATTTCAAACATTTTCATGTCTTCGTTTATATCTGGGTTTGGTGTTGTCAATAGTTTGTCTCCCGCGAAAATAGAGTTCGCTCCTGCAAAGAAACACATCGCTTGTCCTTCTCTCGACATTTGAGTTCTTCCCGCAGACAAACGTACCTGAGTTTCTGGCATAACAATACGGGTTGTTGCTACCATTCGAATCATTTCCCAAATCTCTACTGGTTTTTCATCTTCCATTGGAGTGCCTTCAACAGCCACTAAGGCATTAATTGGCACTGATTCCGGCTGTGGGTTTAATGTGGATAACGCAACCAGCATTCCGGCGCGATCTTCAATGCTTTCACCCATTCCGATGATTCCACCACTACAAACCGTAACGTTGGTTTTACGAACGTTTTCGATAGTTTGCAAACGGTCTTCAAAACCACGTGTTGAAATTACTTCTTTATAATATTCTTCAGATGTGTCTAAGTTATGATTGTAAGCATACAAACCTGCTTCGGCTAAACGTTGTGCTTGGTTTTCGGTAAGCATTCCCAAAGTACAACAAACTTCCATGTCTAGTTTGTTGATGGTTCGTACCATTTCCAATACCTGATCGAATTCAGGGCCATCTTTAACGTTTCTCCAAGCAGCACCCATGCAAACACGAGAAGAACCTCCTGCTTTTGCGCGTAACGTTTGTGCTTTTACTTGTGAAACAGACATTAGATCATTACCTTCAATATCGGTATGATAACGCGCTGCTTGTGGGCAATATCCACAATCTTCGGGGCATCCTCCGGTTTTGATAGATAACAAGGTAGAAACTTGAACCACATTTGGGTCGTGGTGTTCGCGGTGAATGGAGGCAGCTTCAAAAAGCAAATCCATCAAGGGTTTGTTATATATCGCAATGATTTCTTCTTTTGTCCAGTTGTGTCTAGTTGGTGTACTCATACGTCATTAGTTTGTTCGGTTCAAAAATAGGGAATTCGATAGGAAGTAAAAAATTTTGTTGCAAGTAGTTAAATAAAAAAAGCCTCTCGAGTTGAGAGGCTTTGTACCGCGGGTGGGAATCGAACCCACACAACTACTATATAATTTTGAATATTTCTAAAACCTTTAAAAAATAGCAAAAATTCATCAAAATACACGCTTAAAAAGATTTTTAATTTTAATCTATTATCTAATATAAACTAATAAAATCTAATATTGTTGGCTAAATGTTGGCTGAATGTTGGCTAAAATTAATTTGTATAATTACATTTGAATTGTTCAAAAGTTATTATGTATGGCAAAGATTAAGTTTTTATTACAAAGTGAATCCGAAAATGCTCAAATTTATGTAAGGTTTTCAACTGGTAGACAATTAGATTTAAAAAAGAAAACAGGACTTTTAATTAATTCAAAAGATTGGAGTAAAACAAAGAGTTTACCCAAATCGACTATTGACAAAAACAAAAAAACGTTAGTAGAATTAGATAAACTTGAAGCATTCATAAAAAGAACTTACAATTCAGATTTAGCAAACGGCAACCACATAGATGCTAATTGGCTGGAAAACTGTATTAACTTATGTTTTGACAAAGTTCAAAAGAAAGACCTAGCAATATTTGAAAATTATCTAAGTTCTTTAATTGATAATGCTAAATTAAATAATGAGCTAAGCAGAGGAACAATTAAGAATTACAATTCGTTCAGAAAAATTATTCTCGAATATCAAAACTCCATTAACAAGACAATTTTGTTTAAGGACTTAAAAAAAGAGGTTATAGAGAATTTTAAATTATGGTTGCTT
Organism: Flavobacterium sp. IC2-16; assembly: GCF_055521455.1. Classification (NCBI taxonomy): domain Bacteria; kingdom Pseudomonadati; phylum Bacteroidota; class Flavobacteriia; order Flavobacteriales; family Flavobacteriaceae; genus Flavobacterium; species Flavobacterium sp. IC2-16. The sequence goes on from NZ_CM145480.1 coordinate 1,475,975, forward strand.
ACTGAAAAAGAATATACACCCAATTACACTGCAAAGCAACTTGAATTTATTAAGACAATTTGCAAAGACGCTCAAAAGTCAGAAATTAAAGTAACTCCTTATTCAACTACTTTTAGAATTGCAAAAGAAAAAAACGCCGATAGGTTTATACATACTTTATCATTTGAAGAACTTGACAAAATCTATAATACAGAAATAGCCTCGGAACATTTAAACGAGGTTAAAAAATGGATTTTAATTGGTGCATTCATAGGACAAAGAGGTGGCGATTTATTAAATCTTAAACCCGAAAATATAAGACAGACCGCAAAAGGCGTTTATATTGATGTTATACAGCAAAAAACAAATAAAGGCGTAACAATTGGAGTTATGAAAGACTATGTAATAAACATTTTACTAAATGATTTTCCGAAACAAGTTTCTTTAAATAAAATAAATACTCACATTTCAAAAGTTTGTGAATTAGCAAAAATAAATGAAGTAGTAAAAGGCTATATTATCGACAAGGACGGCAAAAGAAAACAGATTGATTTACCGAAACACAATTTTATAACCTCTCATAGTTTAAGACGCTCATTCGCAACTAATTTTTATAAAAGAATACCAACAGCGGTATTAATTGGAATAACTGGACACAGTACAGAAAGTATGTTTTTAAAATACATTAACCAAAGGGACGATAAAGACGCAAATGCAGACTTATTTATGACTTTTTTTGAAAAAATGAACCAAGACAACACCCCTGAATTAAAGGTAATTAAAAGCGGAGCTAACAATTAATTTCAATCAAAATGGAGAATGAAAACTTACATCAAATATTTTTAAACAAATTGAGTCAGGTTATTACATACGTTGAAGATTTAGAAGCTCTTTCTAAAACTAAGCAAGAGAGTGATACAGATACTTATATTAGTTTTTTACAATTTCAAATTCCTCTTATTGAAGAAGAGCTACAAAATATATTAGACTATCTCATAACCACCCGTTTAAAAGAAAGGGTAAAGCATCGTTTTTTTAGATATTCTAAACGGTTAAATACTTTGCTTTTTGCGTTTAAAAATGAGTTAATAAGGCTAAATGTTTCACGAAATAGTGAATTAGAAAATGCATTTGATTTTGAATTAGAGAATAATTGTACGATTGCCGAAAATAAGCTTTTGCCTAACTATTTAGAAATTGAAAGAGAGTTTCGAGAATATTTAAAAATCGAAAACAATGTGGTTGATAAATTTGAACCTGCAAAAAATGAAATAAGAGAAATTATTGAAGATTTTTCAAACTCATTTACAAGTATAAAGAATGAATTAACAGAAGGAATACAATTATTAAAGAAATCAAAAATAGATTGGAGTAAAGATGTTAAAGAATATATGAAAATTGAAGCTCCAGAAACAAAAGGACCCGAAGAAAAAAGCAATTCAAAAAAAACAATCGATGAAAATGATATAAAATTCAAGGTGCTGGTAAATTTTGCTAACGGTAAAGTTTACGAATTACATAATCAGGGGCTTTCTCATACAAAAAAATCAAATGAACTCTTTGTAAATGAATATGATGCAAAGAGAAGTTATCAATATATAAAATGCACTTATACTAATAAATCAGATGATAAATACAACAAAAATAAAAACCTGTATTTGAATCATGGTTTAATCCAAAATGTACTAAAATATTGTAGTTCTAAAGAAATTGAAACAAACAAAACTTTTTTAATTGAAATTAAGAAACACAATCAAAAAGGATTTGATTAAGTAAATAGTACTTTTTTAGTACTGGTACTGCAATAGAGTACCAACGAAATAGCAAAATATTTGTATTCAAGTTTAACAATTAAAAAATAAAACTTATGAGTACAATTCAATTTATTCAAATTTCGCCCGAACAACTACAAAGCGAAATTACAAAAGGTGTAAAAGTTCACTTAGACGAGTTTTTGCAAAATTTCAAACCAAAGCAACCAAACGAGTATTTAACACGCCAAGAGGTTGCGGAACTTTTTAAAGTGGATATTTCGACTGTTAGTAATTGGCAGCGATCTGGACGACTTAAGCCGATTGCATTTGGCGGTCGAATTTACTTCCTTAAATCAGACATTGAGAAAAGTTTAATCCCTTTAAATGGATAAAAAGTAACTTTTTGAATTATTAAACTTAATGGGTTTGAATTGAAAAAGGGCGTAATGTCATCACGCCCTTTTTTGTTCAAAGTCCGTTTCCACGTTGGAATTGTAAAAACTTATACAAATATAATCTTTTGGTTGATTTCGTAAAAATATTAGTAACTGGCGTTTGTCCTATTGAATTAGAGCAAAATCCCTATTTAGATTTTTATGATAAAATCAATCTACTAACAGGAGAAATAAGAACCATAAACAGAAACGGTAAAAAAACAACGCCATACAAAAACGCATTTTACAAAGGTTTAGAATTTAGAATTTATGATACTGGGACTATTACAACACAGGGAAGCTTGCATAAATACTGGAACGCCGGAGCGCAAAACTATAACGATTTTGATTTTAAGGCTTTTTTATCGGTTTTAACAGACTTTCAAACAAAGTTTAATATTGATTCAGGCAACTGTATTTTAAAGTGTTTAGAAGTAGGAATAAATATTAACCCAATGATTGAAACAAACGAAGTTATTGAAAGTTGTTTATTTCATAAAACAAAGCCGTTTGAATATCAAAAAAACTCATTTGAGGGCAAATATAAACAAGTGGTACACTCGCAATACATTGTGAAACTGTATAACAAAGCATTGCAATACAATTCCAGAGGGTTTAATATTTCAAATGATGTAATGCGTTTTGAAATAAAATATACCAAAATGGAAAAACTTAAAAAGTTTGGTATTGAAACGCTTAAAGATATAAGTAAAAAAAAATTGCATGCTTTTAAAAGAGAGCTGTTAAATGAGTGGCAAAATGTGCTTTTTTTTGATAATACTACCCGAATTGACAGTTTATGTAAAAATACTCAAAAAGAAGCATTGCTAAAATATTCAAATCCGATATTTTGGACTAGCTTAATTGAAAATGGTCAAAACGAAAATTTCAAGTACCACAAAAAACAAATGCAAAAACTTATATTATCAAGCTCAAAAAACATAAAAGGAGTGATAGCCGAAATAATGGGTGAAAAGATAGATTTTCTAATTGGTACGACTACCCAAATTGACAGTTTAATTATAGGGTCAAAAAAGGTAGTAATTATATGAACTTTGAGTATAGTTAGAATGTCTAAGAAATGACTGCTCAGGAAAATTTATGTTTGTCTTTGATTCTTGTTGAATTTGAATTAATAATGTAGTGTTAAAATTTGATTTATGGATAGATCTCAATTATGTTATTTGATTTTTAAACCTACAACACTTCCCATAGCACTAGAAGCAGTTTGTGAAAATTTTCCTTTGAATTTTTCATCATCAAATTCCATTTTGATAATTCCACATGTTTTTCTAATCTTTCCATTTTCAATATAGTTGATGACTAAAGTTTTTCCATCAACAACACCTTCAAATTCTAAAGAGGTTCTTTGTTTGTATTCTAATTTTTTTCCATTGATTTTAACTTTTTCAGCAGTTCCTTTAATTGTATTCTGGTTTTCAGTTATAAACATCCTCCATTCGATCTCAGCACCTACATAAGCACTCAGGTCAGATGCTTCTACTTTAGATGTCATAAGCCATTCTCCAGCTAAATTATTAGATGATTTTGGAATAAAACTTATTATAGTTACTACAATAGTTATAAGTAAACCTATCAATCCTATTACAGTTCCAGCTTTAGTGTATTTTCCTTCCATTATTATCTTCTTTTTTGACTGCTTCTGGTATGAGGTTTTACATATGTTCCGTTTTTCCTATAATATCCTTTTACATTAACTGATCCTCCCGAACTTGAACTGGATCTATAACTATTAGAAGTTGATGATGATTTCGACGCCATATTTGTCGAATATCCATAAAGATTTCCGTCATTACCAGAATTGAACTTCCTGTAATTATTTAAAATAGTATTTTTTGAATAGCCTTGATAGTTATCATAAACTACATAATAGCCATTCTTGTATTTTTTCTTGATTAACAATTTTGATCCAACTGGGACAACATAAATAAAATTTGAGTAGCCCTCTTGCGTCGCATAGATATTTGTGGGCTCAGTTGTTTCTCCAACATAGTATGCTGTAGAACAGCTTGGAAATATAAAAGAAATTGTAATTAAAGAAAATAGTAAAATTCTAGTTTTACAGCTCATAACAGTTTAGTTCGGTTAATGTTAATTGTTGCAAAATATTACAAATAAAACCATCAAACAATCCCTAATTTTAATGATTCTTATTCTCACTAGATTTAGTGACGTATTTTGGTTCCTAACAACAAATCCATTATAACATTACGGAAAACTTTAATAAGAAAGTGAATTTCAAAATACAATTCAATACATATTTTTATACTGAATTTGATTGGTTTGGATTTGGTGAAAAAACAATGGAGACACGTGACACGTTATGTTGTTCCCATCCTTGTATCCTGAATGCCGTTATGAATAGTTTTTATATCGAAACTAATAATACATCAAATAGTAGATAAAAATACTTGTCACAATCAAAGTTGTCAAAATACTCAATAAAGAATACAAATTAGTTCTATTTATTCTTCTTCCATGTGAATCATATTTATCGAATGGCTGAGATTTAATTGAAGCTTCGAATCTACTTTTTTCCATCATCTCATATTCAATAAAGATTAAAAAACAGAGATTTAAGATTGGAATGAAAATCGTTTTCACGGGAATTGGATTTTCGATTTTAGAAAGAGCAAAAAAACCCGCAATCAAAATATTGTTGAAAGTAAAAAGTTTGTCATGTATTCTATCAAAGTGTTTTAGAATATTCTTTAAACCTTCTTCTTCTGTTCTGGTAAAATTTCTATCAATTCTTTCTTGTTCTCTTTCTGATTCTTCAAAGTCAAAGTCAGTCATACAATTATGTTTTTCTAAACTACAAAAATAACAATGTATTTCCAAACAAAAAGGATGGACAGATTGTTTGCCCATGCCTGTATCCCGAATGCCGTTGGAAACGGATTAATTACTTTTAAAACATTCAAAATTTAAACAAAAAGTTTAAAAGTATTCGAATATTCTATTAATACTTTTTTTCCGTTTCCGCTTATGTAAATGCATTTATACTTTTTTAATTTCTCTGCTGGAAGAACAAATTTAGCGCCAATTGAAAAAAATGTAATTTCAACATCTTTTTCGTTAGATATAACCTCAAAAGCAGCTAAACCCGTATTACTACCAGTAGTAATCGTTTTCTTAACCAATTGCACTTTATCACATTCAATTTGAACTGTGTCCTTCTCGAAGCCACCAGTAAAATACAAAACACCTTTATTTTTATCTGTTGCTCCTATTTTTTTTAGAGTTGGGTCATGATTCAACTCTTCATTATAAGGCAATTCATTGTAGGTGGTTTTAACATTGGAGCAACTAAATGCAATTGCTAAAAAGCTTAAAATGATAATTTTTCTCATCTATAATACTTTATTATTGTTGTTCTTCTACTTTTTTGACAAATTCTGTCCTCTGTTCTTTTGAAACTTTATTACCTGGAGCCCCAGTATTCATCAAGCTATTTACTACAGCTTGAATTGCTTTTAAAGCACCAGCCAATTTTTTATTGGTCTCATGTCTACCGCCTAGAGTATGTCCGTCTTCATGAGCCCCTGTTCTGGATATTAAACCTCTAACATTTTTATCACCATATTTCAGTTGTCCTTTATTATCCCAAGCTCCTTCCATAGGCAAGGATAAGTTTACTTGAGTTCTGTTAACCTGAGTATTCCCAATTTCATTAGTCCAGCCAGAAGCAACACTGGCTTCAGCATCAATTTCCGCTTTCGTTCTACCGTCAGGTACAGTTGTACTTGTGTCGATAGAATTATTGTACTCCCAAATCATTGTAGCGTTATCACTGTAATTTACAGAAACATTCACTGTTCTTCCTTGAGAATCTGTTCCGCCAATCGAAGATTTCAATTCAGTTACACTTTCATCTGCTAAAGTTTTCATTTGGTCATTAGTTATAGTTCCAGCAGAATTATTAACCAATCTCGCATTTAAAGTCAAATTAACAGTTTTACCATCACTTGAAGTACTAGAACTCCATTCTAAACCTTCAATTTCTCTTCCATCAACAACTCTATTTTCCGCAAAAGCATATGGAGAATTATGTGTGTAGTCCTGTGCCAATGGGTCAATATTCATAAAACGTCCTATTGCATAATCGTAATTACGATATTTAAAACTGTCCCAGTTAAGCCCCACCTCGTATTGACGCTCCTGACCTTGGAACTTATACTTATAAAGCTTTGCGAAATTTTCCTAATACAGTAATGCAAACAGTTTCAATCTGTGATTAATAAGAACGTATTCTCTGATGAAAATAAGAGGATTTTCCATAAACTCCAATGTTTTATTTTACAAATAAGAACTATTCATTATCTTAATCAAGGTTAATTTCTTTCATTTCATCAAATTGCATTTTTATACTTACTTTTTCGCCTTTAACTTTCTCTTTGGAACTTAAATCCAAGATTTGCCGTCTCAACATACCGTTTTCCATTTCATACCAAGATGGGATTTTTAGAATGCTAACAGTAGTTTTATTTAAACTTATATCTCCTCTACTTAAAGGCAAATAAATTTGAAATGTAAAATTCCCATAAGCCAGTAAAAAAAGCATATGAGGGACATTCAATTTTGCTTCCTCTAATCTTTTAAACAAGAAACAACTAGTAAAGTGGTAAGGAAGAGGCCCTGGTGCAAATGAAAATAATGAGTGTAGATTTTGAATTTTATATTTTGATTCTTGATGATTTTCTTCATTTATCCAATCTAATGTTTCTGAATAATTGTGCAGTTCACCTTCAGGCATTATACTTAATGCCATTTTTGTTAAGCACTTATAAATGGCAATCGGGACATATGTTGCTCTTGTGCCTTTAATTGTAATTGTTTTATTCTCTTCATCAGTTACTAAATCTAGCCCATTATCTTCTTCATAAGATTTAAAACTCAAACCAGTTTTTTTCATATCGATTCGAGACATTTCTTTACCAACTTTAAAAGAAGGAACACCTTTTTTGCCTCTGACTTGTAGTAGTGAATGGTGAATATTCATATAATCCCCCATATGAGTTTCTATCGACTTAGAGAATTTTTCATTGCAACCATCACACTCATAATAACTAATTAATCTGTGATTATTTGTAAATTCAGGAATAGCATGAGCTATTTTGTTAAAACTTGTATCAGGGTCTTTTTTATTGCAAAATCGACATATTCTATCATTCTTATCACCAAGATAAATAAATCTATCTTCATTTAAATGAAGTTGCTTAATTGGTATATAGTTTTCCCCTAATTGCTTAATTATTCTTTCAACTGTTTCATCCATAATGGTTATTTTCTAAAATAAATAAATTGTTTTTCAAATCATTTTTCAAAAACGTGTAAAAGTGATTTCCTTAAATGTTCTACCAGATTTGACGGTCTAAATTCATTTATTTTTAGGTTTGCTATAACCCTATCGAAGGCAACGAACGTAACAAATGATTGGAGAACAGCTTTATCAATATTACTATTCTCGTAAAAACTATTTCCTTGCAAACTGATAACATTAACAATGATTATGTATAAAAAGTAGAGAAGAAAAATCACAAATCTTATATTATTTTCTGACAACACATAATTGCTTAGTTCTACCAATTTAAATTTTTTCATTTTTTCTGATTTCTTAGCTGTAAATGGCAGAACTTGATAAACTAAAAATCTAATTTGTTTGTGAAATATAAAAGCAAAAACAACTCCACATGTATTAATAATATAAATCCATGTTTCAAAATTAAAACCCGATATCTGAAAATAGTCATCAATTCGATATAATGTCACGGGTAAAATAAACGAAATTGCCAGATATAAGTATATGCTGATTTGTATAGAAAGAACAGGTATTGCAACTGTTATAAATAAACCTAACAATGTTAAGGGTAATAAAACTATGAATTCAATAATGTTTAGTACTCTTGTTTCATATCTTTTTTTAATCTGAAAAATGACAATGCTTAAAATAACATAAAGCATAATTTTCAAACCCAAATATTCAACATTTGATGAATTTTCTATCAAAAACATTGCGAGAAAACTAAGAGCAATAATCACAACATTAGTAACTAGAAATATTAAAGTTGAGAGTAGCTCTTTTTTTGTATTACTCATTTCTATTTGGTTTTAATATTTTCAAATCCACCTTCAGTAACAGTAATAATTGATATGTTTTCAGTTCTTTGGTTGTCTGTGTATTTTAATTCCAATTGTAATCCAATCAAATCTTTTGGAACTATTGTTAACTCCTCATCCGCCTCCTCAGATGTTCCATGAAAATATTTCTCAAATTTAGCTTCTAAATCCCTTGATTGAAAATGTTGAAGATTATTAATTTTAGGTAATTCTTCAATAAATGTGAAGCCATGACCTTTGGTTATTTTTGATAATTGTAAATTATATGCTGGGGTTTCAGAGTTGTTATGAATTATAACTGAGAAACTCCATCTTAATCCCCAATGTACATATAAGTCTGTTCCAGCGGGTATTGGCTGTTCAAATACTTCTAAATTTTTTGAGCTATATCCATTATGTGCTCTTGAATGGTGAGACCAAATTAGCTCGGCTTCAAGGTAAGGTCTTATTCCTCTAATGCCTTTGCCTTCAATTTCAGTAGACATTTCATCTTCAGCGGATTTTTTCCATTGCTTAAGGATTTCTGTGGTATACTTTTCTACATCTCTATCAATCATTATTGAACAGTTTGCACACAACCAAATTCCATTGTCAGGATACTTTCTTTCAGCTTCTGTTAAATCAGAATTAAATCTTGGGCCATTTTCAGATGCTGCAGTAATATGAGCTGCGATACCAACAACAACAGCTTTATCTGCGGCAGAATTTGGCCCTACAGTATGTTTACGACAACTAGGATTTGAACAAATATAACCAACTCTTTTAGCTAAAATTTCAACTGTTTGTTTTGTAAAATTGTCTCTCATGTAAGTTTTTATTTCTCAAAATTGTAAACTATAATATAAATCTAATCAAGAGATTTCTTCTTAAATAATTCAACAAGATTTTCAATTTTATCAAGTAATTCATTGTAGGGAATGATTAAGACATCTTTATTGCTCCATCTGAAAAGTTCAAATGAAGAATCTTGCCCTTTTTTAGTAAATTTTGTTGTATCTCCAGCAATAACAACACAAACAGAATTTAATGATTCTGCTTCACTACCTACAATTGAATGGTAATTTTTAAGCAAACTATTTTTTTGGTCAAGAACTTGAACTATTGCTCCAGTCAATTGATTATTGATAGGATATAAATCGTTACGATATGCAGAATTAAGAACGAGTGGAGTTAAATGGGTCTTTATCTCTATAAATGCTATATTATTGTTTATTTTGTTTCTATAAAGAAAATCTACAATTTTATCTTTATTTCCTCCAATATTATGACCTCCTACATTTACTTTATCATCTAAAAATATTGCTGGAAAAGAAAATATCTGTGAGAATATCCAAGCATGTCTTTTAAAGAACTGATGCCATTTTTCTTCTAATGTAGTTGTATCTGTAACCTGTTTAAGATTCTCTTTATATTCCGCAATAATATCTTCAATATAAATTATATCAATATCTGCTTTTGTTGATATTAATATTTCCTGAGGCAAACCTGAATTGATTAAAAGATTCGTTAATTCTTCAGCTTCTTCGTTTGAAAATTTAATGTTTGAAAATTGGTCAACATATAATTTTAATGAGCCACTAACATAGTTCGATTTTGCAGGAGCATCAATATGTGATGGTATTACTTTATTTAAAATCAATTGATATAGACTTTGGCTTTCATTCTTTTTATTCTCAACAAAATTGCCAGTTTGTTCCTCTAATTTCTCAAAATCTACTATATTGATTATAAATCTTTTTCCAACAATGTCGGTAGATGATTTGGAAGAAATAACCACTTCATTAATTGTTGGAAACTTATCCTGAAAAAAATAAAATAAGCTAGAGACTCCTTTTGGATTGGTAAAACCAAAGCCTTTACTTTCTGTAGCTGAAATACCAGATTTTAAGATAACATTTTGTTCAATAGTTATACAATTAATCGATTTATATTTGCGCTCTATTTTGCCGTTCTTTTCATAGAATGGATAATACTTTATTGTCCCATTTTTAAAAATTTCTTTTGCTAAAAATCTAGTTTTAGAACCTTCAATTTCAACTAAAAAAGTCGTCTTGGTTGATGTTTTTTTATCCTGTACTAATTTAATACCTTTCATTTGTTTTTACTTTAATGTTGGTCTGAACGTAGCCATTTTATATGTTTTGCAATTCCATCAATATCAGGATAGATGGTTCCAGGATTAACTCCAAATCTATTTAATGTTTTTTTAATCGATTTCCTCACATCTTTGTGTATTAATATTTTAGTTAAACCATCTGGCTCCCATGCTTTATTAGGTTCAGGATGAATAGTGAACAAACCTCCTTGAGCTATTATTCTATTATCCCAATGTTTAGGAACAAAACGTTTAACCTCATCTATTTTAAATGGGTCAAATTTTTCACTAAGCTTAACTTTTTTATCTGCTTTATAAATATAAACACAGCTATACTCAGTGTTGTTTTCATCTTCCTTCGCAAAAGGTTCTTCTACTGCAAAGTATGTAGCTACTAAAGGGTTTTTCGTCCAATCCAACAGTCGAGTTGGTAAGCCATGGTGCTGAGCTATGGAAAGTAATTCGAGAGTATCTTCTTTATATTCTTTTATAAAAGGATGTGCTCTATGTTTAAAAATATCAAATAATCTGACCTCATCGTCTAAATTTAAAATTTCGCCTCTTTTAGTTTTGAGTCTACCTATCGAAGGAACCAGTTTATAGGTTGAATTACGAACACCTCTGAAAATCAGATTACTATCATCTTCAGACTGAATCTTCAAAAAATCATAAAACTCATCAATTGTCCTAACTTCCATTTATATATTTTTATAATTGCAAAGGCATGTAATATAACTCAAAACATTACACCAAGCAATCCCCATTTACAGGGATTTTCTTACTCACTAAATTTGGTGATATATCTTAACTCCCAATAACAAATGACTTCAATAAATCCATTATTTCATTACTGAAAACCGCAACAAGAAAACGAATTCCAAAGTTTTGCACAATACGTGTTTATACTGTGTTTTAATTTTAGAACTTTTACATAGTTTTGTTGTTCACAACACAGTATTTAATCAAGGTTATGGATAATATAAGAAGCGATTTTGAAGCGTTCATTATGGGGATTGAAATCCCTGAAGATTTGTCTTCTCATGAGGAAGGGAGAATAGCCTCAAGTATTTATGCTTATACAAAAAAAATAACACCTCAAAATCTTTATCGATACAGAACCTGTTCTGATAATCACATCGAAACATTAAAAAATGATAAACTTCTTCTTACCAAGCCAATTAAATTTAATGACCCATACGATGCCCTATTGTACATAAATAAAGAAAAAATAATACATGAAATTGCAAATTCAAATACTGAAAAAAGCTACAATCACTTTGAAAAATTATTAAAAGACCCTGCTTTTAAAGAACAAGAAATTAGACGTATGGGAGAAGATTTTGTAAATGCGATGCTACAAAATTGGACAGATGGTAGAAAAGTAACGAAATTAAGTCCATTTCAAATAGAATTAGCAAAAAAATCACATGCAGAAAGGGTAAATCAAATAGTCGATTTGGCAATTAAAGCTTTAAAGCAATCATCTTTAGTAGCTTGCTTTAGTGAAGACATAAATTCAATTCTAATGTGGTCACATTATAGTTTAAACCACAGTGGATTTGCATTATGTTATGATTTCAAATCTTTATTTAATATAGATATTGGTTTAGGAAGAACTAGAGGTAGTGAATTTGTAGATAAAAAGATTTTTCCTGTTATATATTCTGATAAACGCCTCGATGCAACTTATTATGCAGAGTTTCATTTTATGGATGATTTATATAGACGAATGGGAATATCTTTTCCTTATTCTTTTTATGATAAACTGTTTTATTATAAATGTTTACTTTACAAATCAACAGATTGGTCTTATGAAAAGGAATGGAGAATAATTAAACAAACAAATTTAGATATTGAAGACGATAAACCAGATTACGTTTTCATTGATAATATTAAACCTAAAGAAATATATTTGGGAAGTCAAATTAGTCAGGATGATAGAAAGAAATTATTGGATATTGCTAAAGGAAAAAATATCAGTGTATTCCAAATGATATTAAATAGTTCAGAACAAAACTATAAGTTATCTAAAGAAAAAATTCTATAAAACTGTTTAGTTTTTGATTGATTTGGGATATTGGTGGTAAAACAAAGGATGGACACGATTATGCGCCCATCCCTGTATCCCGAATGCCGTTGGAAACTGATTATTAATTTCTGTTGTATCTTTTTAAAACTTTTCGCTCCAAATTATCATCAGGCCAAATTTCTATCCTGTAGAAATCGTTATCAGTATCATTAGCTAAGTCAGGTTCTTTTACACTTGTAAAATTTGAACCATAAATTCTAACTCTATATTTTCCAGGTTTTAAATTAATTTCTAATTCTAAACTGCTATTAGGACAATCTAACACCTGTAATACACCTGATTTAATTTCTAATCCACCTTCAACAACATGGTCATATGAACTAAAATCAATGCAATCATCAACTTTACTTAAAACAATTAATTCACCTTTTATTGTTCCATAGGATTCAGTTCCTATCCCCAAAATTCCTTTTTCAATTGCTAGCCTATCTTCATGGCTATCATCAGTCCAGAATTTATCAGAATCAGTACTACCTTCATGTGATTTATCTGCTAAATAAAACTGTTGATATGATGTGCTAAAATTTAGATTGTATTTCATGTTGCTGTTTTTTTTATAATAACATTGAACTGTATTTAACAAAAGTAAAATTATCACAAATAATTTAGCATTTCTCATTTCAAATTTTTTATATAAATAAATTACGGTAAAGCAGCAGCAGCTGGTATTGATGCTCCCAGTGTTTCTGGCGCTAATAATATTGCACCTCCCCATTTAACTACTTCATAAAGAATTATTCCAGCAACTACACCAACACCGACATCTCTAGGAGAAACAGATGGAGCTGGAACTGGGTCGGGTTCTGGGTCGGGTTCTTTATCCTTTGGAACTGGCATTACTAAAAATGATTCTCCGTGTTTAAGTGTTCTATATAAAGCTCCTAAACTTCCTCCTTGCGAACTGTTTTCTCTACTTGGAACATAAGCAACATCAGCCCCTTTACCTCCTTCAAATGTCGATGCATAAGGATATTCATCTCTTTGAAAACCTGGTTTCGTTGGATATCCTGAAATAGCCTCTTTTCTTCTTTCAGCTGCACGAGTTTTATCAGAATCATAATGTAAAACTTCTGGTTTGCCTTTTCTAAATGAATTTAAAGTATGCTTGTAAATATTAGGTGTTTTAGCTTCTTCAACAAAATGAACTTTTACTCCACCTGTTGCTCTAATTTCATCTCTAATTGCCATAAAGGCAATTTTTGCATCGTTACCAGTAAAACTAACCCCACCTTGAATATTAATTATTTCTCTACCGTCTGGGTCAATAAAACGAACAGGATTATCAACACAATAATTGTATGGAGACCATCTTCTTGATTTTTCAGCCAGTGGGTCAATGCATACCCATCTACCAATTGCAGGGTCATAATCTCTAAAGCCATAAGTGTACATGTTCAGCTCTAGTTCGTCCTGCCATTCTTTACCATTGTACTTATACTTATACGACTTTGCAAACCTGTCCAAATGGTTTAAGAACGACCTTTTTTCATCACCAACCAGCGATTCAAATGTAGTATTTTTCAATGGAAAGCGAAGGTTATTTTTTGGTTTTGTTTATGGCTGCAACAGCTATTTTTGACAAACCGTACATAGGTAATGCCTTTAAAATAGCTACTATTGGTTTCGATGCCAATAATGCTCTCTTTGGAAACATCATAAAAGCAAAAATCATTAATGCACTGAAAGCTAATGTTGATTGAAAATCGCTCATACTGCTGATTTTTAAATTTTAATAAATTAAAAAATGTTTGTACACATCATTATACAATAAAGTTGCCTTTATTGCTCAGCTAAAGTATTTACTGGAGTTCTAAAAAAATAGGACAGAAAAAACACAGTAAAATCAATAACTCATGATTTCGAGTGCTAAGTAAATTCAATCGATTTTTTTATTTAAGACATGAACTTTTTAGCGGTTCAAAAGTGAAAATTGTGGGAATTTTAAAAAAGGACATGAAAGTTGACGAAAAAAACATTGGAAAAGCCCGTGAATAAAGGTTTTTCTTTTTTTATATCGTTTTGGCATAACGAAAAACCCCAGTAAACACTGGGGTCTGTGGGGGACAAATCGGCCAAAACAAAATTTGTCCTTTTTAGAAACAAAAAGCTCTCACTTGAGAGCTTGGGATTTAATCTTCATTTTTTTTATAAAATACTTTTCCTTTTTTGAAGAACAGATATATATAAATAATTAAAATAAAATGAAACAATATTACTGAAGATGTAAAAAAATGAATTTCACTATGGCAGCAAAACTCAAAAAAAATCATTTTGTTTTGTATTAATTTATAAATGTCTTTAAACCAAAACAAAATCCAAAGTATAACCGTTATATCGCTTAATAACATTGTTAATTTTGATACCGAAAATCTATAAGGATGGGTAAATATTGATTTATTGTTTTTAGCAATCAATTTACTGGTTTCAGTTTGGAGTAATTTAAATTTTAATGCGTTTTCATACACTACCGCCATTGTTTCCCAATGTTCTTGCCAAAATTTACTACCTCGAATACTTAAAGAAAAAATTGAGTTATAAATAATACCTAAAAAAGAGATAAATATTAAGTATTTATCATTTATATCGGCTTTAAAATATCCTGCAAGTATAATTGCGATTGTACCCCAAAAAAACAAGGTTCTTTTCCAAAAATTTTCAATTTCAAACTTTCTCAGTTCTAAAATTTCATCATACAAATTTATTTCTAACTTCTTTGCTCTATCAAATTCTTCAATTAACTCTTCTTCTGACATTATATTTATTTTATCATTAAATTACTTTACTTAAAATCTACTCAAATATAAATAAAACTATTCCATCAACTCAATCTGTTTAAGTTCTTCAATTGATGTCAATCCCAATTGAGCTAAACATTCTTTTTGATGATTTGGAATATTTTGTAATGTAAACTCATCTTCATCATTTAGTTGAACAATTGCATCATTTCCTACAACCGTTTGGTCCTTTACTTTATAAACAGAACATTCCCCAGCTACATATAAACCAAGTTTTTTAGTAGCCTCTGGTGTTATTGCAATATTAAAACCTCTTCCACCGACTCTAACACTTGGATAAAACACTCCATCATATCCATTTTTTATTGCTATTTCTGAAAAAATAGCAGAAATCATATAATCATAATCACCTCTAATTTTCTCTTTACCAAATTCTTCAGCTAAAAAAGTTTGAAATAATAATGATTTTTCAACAATTTCTTTCGGCACATTTTTACTGAATTCATTAAAATTATCTACCAATTCTTTTGTAAAACTACTTTCAGCATAAAATGAATCCTTGTGAATTATCGCTAGTAAGTCAATGTTGTCTTTAACAATCCATTTTCCAAAAGAAACTTTTTGATAACCTGATTTTTGAAGGTCTCTCATCATTGGAATTGTTTCGGCTATACCAATAATTCTTAAATTGTCTAATTCTTGAGGTAGTACTTTGTCAGGAACCGCTGTAGCATAAAACATTGTTTGATAGGGAGTACTAGCCCTCTGAAATGTGCTATTGTATTCTTGAGGCTTAAATGATAACTCTTTTTTTAACGAAAACCTTTCTCCATCTCTGTTGGGACGAGCTCTCATCACAGGCTTTCCTCTGTGATATGTTACTACCATAGAAGCAATATGCCTTACATTGTTGAATAAATCTCTGATTTCTTTCTCTGGATAAGTTGTTAGGTCTAAATCCTTTAGTTTTTCGATTACTTCTTCTATTTCCATAATGATTATTGGTCCTTACGAATATGATATTCAATAGATTTTATTTTGTTCAATTTGTCTAAATCAACTTGAGAAAAATTTGGTTTAGAAAGGTAAATTATTTTGCTCCCATCCTTGTTTATAAAAGCTAAATTTGTGGGAGCTATGAATTTTGACATATTTTTTTCACTTATTAACTTAACCAACCATTCTAAAAACTGTTTTGGATTATGTTCGTCATATATTAAAATTTCATTTTGATTAGTATCTATAATGTTAAGAACATACTCATCATTATCATCAAATTTTGCAATAATTTTGAAAACATCATGACAATATTCTGTTTTATCAATTGTTATTGGGTTTGATTGTACATTTTCCTTTGAAAATTGGTAATAAACCACATTATCATCATATTCAAGAACATTTCTTCCTTGTTTTAAATTCTTCACACCACGAATTGCTCCACTGTAATCTAAATTAAAATTTATATCTGAAGCTGAATAACATGGTGGATAATGAACATAAACGATATTTGAATTAATGTCTTTTATCGAATTAGGATTTCCATGACTATCTAATAGTTTTGAAAATTCCATAACTCTTTTTGTGTCTAATTGAGTATTGGTCGAATTAACCTTTAAAGTTGCAGTAATAATTATATTATCTGAAATGTCAGATAAAGGAAGACTTCTTTGACCAATAGTAATGCTGTTTGTAGAAAAGCTAAACCCTGTTTTTATTTTTTTAAACTTAATTTGCAATGCTTCTTTAATGACTTCACTATTTGCATATGCTAATTCTCCCTTTGCTCCAACATTGTTAGCTATTTTATTATTAGAAGTATTGCCTTTTGTACTTGAGTCAGTTGAATTATCAGATGCTGAAATTGTTCCTATAATATGTCCATTCTCATCGTAAACGTTTTTAATATCACCAGATTTTATTTCATTGTTTGTAGTATTTGAATTTACCTTGTTAGATTCTGAAGTCATTCCTAAATTTCCTTCAACAGATAATTTCGAATTGAAACTTACATTCTGAGTTCGCTCAAGAGTTCCTAAATCTATATTTTCAAATTCATTTTCTATTTTATCTATAGAAACGATTGAAAAGTTGTTTGTTTGAAGTTTTAGAGTAGTTGTTAAAAATTCTAGACGAGTATTTGGGTGCATTAGCCTTTCGTCATTATAATACTTCTTTATATTGGAGAACAAGAGTCTAATTTTAATCACATTGGAATTAATGATATTTGTAGTAATCACTGAAGCTGAAGCTGGAGCTGGATTATCTGACTTTGAAAAAGACTCTTTAATTGCATCAGTAATTTCTTTTGTGTTTTTAGCTCTTTGCGCTACAACTCTCAAAAAAGTATTTGGTATAGAATCCCTTAAATCAAAAAATGTTTTAACCTTTTCTTGCTGTTTTTTAGGCGCATCTGGTAAAGGCAAACTGCTTACATTTATATCTAAAATCTTTTCAGGCTCGACTAATTTTTTATATCCATAATTACCCCTGTCATTGTTTGTTAATTTTGGAGTTGCACAACTTGAAAATAAAAGTATTATAACTACGAATAAACAAATATTTTTTTTCATAATTTAATCATTTAGATTTCTGATATTAATTTAAAAACCGTGTAGGAAAGCGCTGGAAGATTTATACTATCGCATTTTTTGTCATCAATTTGGTATTGAAACTTTGCTTTATAAGATTTTCTTAACGGCCAACCATTACAATCAACCATATCATGATTATTTACAGAATAATAATATGTATCTGTGTTTAAGTCAATCTCATGTGCAGGTGGATTGTCAATATATAATTTAGTTGATACTGTTTTATTTATACTTGGGATATTAAATTCAATTAAAACATTTTTCAGAGGTATTTCTGTTGAATTTATTAAATCGTTAAGAATGTTTTTTTTTAAATAAGACTTACTATAAGTTGTAGCATTAATATTGATTTTAAGAATATCATTTTCAACTTTGAAGTTTCCATGAGCTTCCTTATTTGTCTTTAAATGATTAATTAGTATTCTACCATTCTGTATTGAGTCTTTATCCCATATTAATTGATAATTTCGATTTAAGGATTTGTTAGGTTCCATTATTTTCTTTAGTTCGGAGTTGTATTTCATATAGTTAGATTTTAGTATTATTAAGGAATTTTGATTAAATTTATTACAAAACTCAATACCAAACAATCCCTATTTATAGTGATTTTCTTACTAACTAAATTTAGTGATTCGTATAAATCTACATCAGGGGAAAATACCTGTTTATAAGCTCTCGTTCAGTTTTCATATCAATTCGAATGTATTTCTCCGTTGTCCCTGGCCATTTGTGACCAGCCAATTCTTGAGCTTTAACTAGGTCATACTTCTTTTCATTCAACCAATTACAAATAACACTCATTCGAATGGTTTGAGGGTTCAGTTTCCTATCAGGAAAAAGGCTTTTTAACGATTCCGTTACCGAATGAATACCATCAACCGAAATTGGTTTTCCTAGTTTATTCAAAATCAATTTATCGCTTGTACATCGGAGTATCTTTGGTCTTACCTCATCGATGTATTTAGTTAATGGTAGTATTTGTTTATTTAACAGTTCAAGAGTCCTTCTGTTTAATGTTTTAGAAGCTTTGATATATATGGTTCCATTTTCCAAATCAATGTCTTTCAATTCCAGATTCGTGATTTCTTCGCTGGTAAGTCCTTGATAAATCAAAAGCGACAGAAGTACATTGTTTCGAGTTTCCAAAAACCAGTAACGGTTTTCCCTTTGAAGCAATAATTGCAATTCTTCACTACTGAACAAATCCTGCAATTGAATATCCTGATTCGTTCTGTTTTTGATGTTCAGTTTCTTACAGGGATGGTCTTTTCTTGCTCCAGTCATTACTAAATATTCATAATATCTTTTGATGGCTGATAGGATTCGGATTCGGTATTGAACATTGGTCTGTTTTTGTGTTACCTCATCCATATATCTGATAATATCAGCAAACTTATACCGCTTGCATTTTGGATTGGTCTTTATGAAATTATTGATAGTATAGAGATAGCTCTCGGCTGTTTTCACTGCTAGTCTCTGTTTCAGGAATTGTTCTAAGGTTACTTTCTCCATAAGCTCTTCATTTAAAAATTTACAACTGGTTTTATTTTCTTGTTCTTGATAGCATAGATGTAGGTCGTATTAATTTCTGAATGCCCTAAAAATCGCCTGATGAATTCAATACCAGCATCGTTCTCAGATAGGTGGTGTGCAATGCTGTGACGAAGACAATGCAACGTAATCTCTTTCTGAATTAGTTCGTAGCTATCAGTCTGTTCGATAATCTTTTTAAGTAGTTCATTCAAGATTTGACCACTGGCCCTTTTTCCTAACATGTTTAGAAAAAGAGCCTCTTCCAACTGATTTCGTCCAACAAGTTTCTGATAGCGTTCTTCGGTAATGTATAGCCTTAAACATTTCACAACCGAATCACTCATTGGCACTTCACGTCTTTTACTTCCTTTGCCACTTCTTACAATGAGCATTCCGCTGGTAAGTTGTACATCTTTTACATTTAATCGCTCGATTTCTGACCTTCTAAGACCACATCCATAGGCAATCGACAACAATGCTCGTTCCGATTCATTTTGACAGCTTTCATAGAGTATTTTAACCTCATCAACACTTAGTGTATTTCTTGGATTCTGAATACCACTTCCATAAGTTGGAATGTAAAAACCGTTATCAATTTCTTTGTTCTCCAAAAGGTTCAGCATGAAAAGACCTAAAACGAATAAATGAAATTTAACGGTCTTCTCGGATAAGGTTCCTTCACCTCTTTGCTTGGGTCTTGTTGTCAGATATTCGAAATAATTTAATGTTTGCTCACTACCTACATCTTTTATCTTGGTTATTCCAGAATCTTCTAACCAAATCAGAAATTCTTTTACTGTATTTTGGTACATTTTACCTTTTCCTTGCTTGTAGCTTCTTACAATAACAAAGCTGTCGAACTCTTTAAGTAGGTTTTCATAAGCGGGTGTTTGTATTGTTTTTTTCATGTTTTTATCGGTTTTAAATTAGTGGTTAGGAAAACTGTCCTTATGCATACTTTTCAAAACTGCGAACACTAGCGTTATATGACCTTATTTTATTGGTGCTCTAGCGTTCTTTTTGGTGTTTTATAACTTCTTTAGCTGGTCATTCAAATCTTTCCTGATTTTTGACCTCATCTTCTCCATATTGTCCCAATAGCTGATAACGTACTTGAATCCTTTATTGGGAGAACCTTCCACGGCTTGTATGTATTCGAGTTTCTGCAACAATTCAAAATACTTGAATGCTGATGTTTTGCTCATGTTTAAGGTCTGACGAACCTCTCTAGTAGTGAACCTGTGAGTAGTTCCATTTGGTTGACCTTTTACATAACCTTTAAGCTGTTCAAAGAACTGCCTTGTGCTTTTGTCCAGTTCATCCACTTTGATAACAATGGAGCCAAAGAAAACCTCAACTGCTTTTTCAACATCTTCTTTGGTAGCAATCAATCTTCCTTTATCATCAATTTTTCTTCTATATTGGTTCAGAATGGTAATCTGTGAAACAAAATGCTGGAAATGACTGTTAAGCCTTCTAAGCATTTTGGCTTCCAATGGTAACATCAATTGATTGGCAAACGGATTTACCACTTCATAGGATTTCAATACCCGCATACAGTTTCTAATAAGCTGCTTGGCCTGTTGTTCGCTATCTTTATCGTGAAGCCCAGCAATACGCTTGTTTTGGGCTTCAATGATTTTAAGGGTCTGTTCTTTACTTTCGTCAACTCCTAGAACTACCGAGCGGCTCATGTTGTCGAAATAGACATCGGCTTTGGTAGTCGCTGTAAGGCTGGCGAAATGAGCCTGAACAGTCTTCATCTTGCCTCTGGTGTTACCGAACATATCTTTTACTACGGTAGAACTTGAAAGGAATTTGGCTGACTGCATTTCACGAAAGGCTAACTGAGCGTCTTCATCAAGCCCATCAAAATCTTGGACTATGACAAGTTTGTTCATCAATTCCTTTTCCCTGTAATGGTAAAGTGATTTACTGGTAATCCTAGTCATATTCATCAAATCTTCCTGAGGCATGCAATCGGCAATGGCATTAATAAGATGTGATTTTCCTTCTCCCGATGCCCCTTGAACTAGTCCATGAAGTAGATACGGCATCTTGTAACTGCTGGCAATGATGAACATTAAAAGCCTGTTGTCTTCTTCTCCGACAATTCCGCTTTGACCTAAAAGCTTGTTTACATTATCCAATAGTTTAGGATTCTTTAAAAATTCTATTGCTTTTTCATGGGCTGATGGTGTAAGTTCTTTTTCCGAATATTGGTCGGTAATTGGGTTCATTTCTTCATTGAAAAGACTCTCTCTATATTCTTCCAATAAATCGGTAAACCGTATCAAATCGGCTTCCAAAAGGTTTGCATCAAATCCCTGCTTTTCATTGAGCTCCCTGCATTGGTTTTGAACATTCACAAAATCAAACAAATCGATTTTAAGTCGGTGTTTTTTCTGAGTATTTTTTTCTACGATTTGAAGAGATACCCTAAGGTTTCCCAAATCCATTGGCAAGGTTCCGATGACATAAAACATACCTGTTCTCCCTTTGTAACCGATTTTGAAATCCCCAATGATTTCTAGGGCATTGTTATCTTCTTTACCTTTTGGGTTGTTCAAAAACTCACCAATGCTATCGGGTCCATAGTTGACTAGCATTGTGTTTAGGTTTTCACCTTCGGGAAGTTCAATTGTATTGATAGGTAAATCAGGTCTTGTATTTTGAAGTTGCAATTTTATATTTTCCATAGTTTTAGTTTTTAAGGATTATTATTTCTTCCAATTCGTGAAGGGATTTAATGGCTTCCAGATGTTGAGCTAATAGCTTTCCATTGTGCATAGCCATTACGGCATCCCTGTTTTCCAACGATTTGCTTTGCAATAAGCTGGCGCATTCCATTATCGTTGTGGTCAGATAGAGTCTCTTGGTATTCTTGTTTGGGTGACTTGGATAAATACCCTCGCTGTTTAGATATTCCATCTTTTTTGATTCCATGTCGAACCTCAAAGCAAAGAGGTTTACAATCCTGTTTTGATTATCCAGTAGGGGGAATACCAGCCCATACTTTCCAAATACTGTATAGGCTGTTAATCCTTCTTTGTTTACTCCAGCATCACTTTTTTTAAGAACACCCAGAGCCTCAAACTGGTCTTTGGTGGTTTGGCTTTCCCGATGGTGGAACTGGCCAGAGTTGAAACCGATTCGAAGTTCATTGTAATCCAATCCAATTTCCTTTAGATATTCTTTCGGTTTTATGGCTTTCCCGTTTCGGATGCCCGTTTCAAAAGACTGAAATAGTGTTTCAAGTGTTTCCATAGTTTACTTTTTAATTAATAATTCAATTTAATTAGGACAAAAGAGTCCCTGTCCGAGTGTATAATCGAATTATTATTGCTGATAAACAGCTATTTACTTTTTTTGATTTTCGTGAAAGATTATCTTTCTTTCACATTTTGAACTTAAATAGATAAGCAATTCGATTGCTTAATTACTGCGAGGATAGAAGGAAAATTTGATTCTCGCCAGCTTTTTTGAGTTTTTCCTCTCCGTTGTATTGAAAAGAAGCTTTTAGAAGTACTATGCAACTTTGTATCTTTCAATACTTTCAGGAAATTCCCTTATCTGCAAAGATTCTTCCCATTTCTCAATATTGCCACCGTGACGGTCTTTCATTCCAAATTCACTTGCTAAGTGTGTTCCCAACTGTTTCACAAATACTTTCATATTGGTTTTTCTTGAAATATCAATCAGTTTGGTAAACCATTCCAATTTGCATTCCCTGAAGCGGTACTTTCCAGTTCTGTTACCACTTTCACCACCAAGGATAATCCAGTGAAATTTTTCTGTTAGGACTTCAGAATAATCTTCTAGATTGAGTTCCCCAATCAATGGCTCTGCGGAAATGAATCGGATTCTAGCAGGAACTTTTGAAAGGGTTTCGATTCGGTGCTTTTCTGCATCGCTCTCAACACTAACCCCAATCCAAACATTTGGATAACCATCACCCCAATCATCAGGAAGACATTCAAGGATTCTTTCAGGTCTTTTAGTTAAGATTTGATAGGTATGCTGTGGTGTGTTCTTAATTGTTTTCCAAGCTTCAGCTCTCCACTCATCAGCATCTTTGATAAACCAGTCTGACCAACTGCAAGTAAATATCAATTGGGGTTCTTGCCATTTCAAAGGTTGGTCAAACATTGTTTTGGATTTAAGAACGGTTGTTGGGTTTTGTCCATAACGTTCTTTGTCCCTGAACATATAACAAAATTTACAACCTGCACTTACTTTTATGCAACCATGCCACGGATTCCATGTTGGTCCAGTCCATTGGATTTTGGACAACTCTACTTTATTTGTTTTGATTTTATTCATAAATATTTTTTTTAATGATTAATAGTTAATGTGATATAATTTTTAACGTAACAGAAAATCTAAATCATCAGAAATAACTTTAATTCGTTCTCCATACAGATTTTCTATTTCAACCGATTTCACACATATTGAATTGCGTTTGAAGACTTGGTATTCATATTCTAACCAGTCAAAAATTTCTTCATAATCACAACCGAATATAGGACTCGATTCACCTTCTTCATTAATAAAATTAATATCTAGCATAAAGCAATTATAATCTTTATATCCTTTCATTTCTGCTTCTCTAGGGCTTGAAAATGTTTGACCTTTGGGTAAGAAATCTTCAATGTTTCCTAATAATTTCTTAGCTTTTTTAATTGCTTTTTTCCTGTCTTTAATCAAGTTTCCAGATGAAAATTCAAATTCAAAATTGTTGCTTTCAGTTAATTGACCTTTTTTGTTAACTCTGTCGATATAAACGTTTACTGTATATTTTTCCATTTTTTTATTTTTTTAAGATTAGTTAATGCAATAGATTTCCACGCCCAATTATTGAGCTTTTTAAAACCTATAAATTTTATTTTTGATTTAATGCTTTCCAGATTCGGAAAGTCTTTTGAAGTTCACCAACTATCTCCCGTTAGTTTGATGTTTCGTTTCACCTTGAAACTGATTGCTAATTAATCTTAATCCATAATGTTGTTTTTAAAAGTTATTATTCTGTTTTAAAGATTGTTACATCCATTTTGATAAGACAAATATACGGTGGCAAAACGAGCTAAAAAAACCTGTTCCGAATTGTGCATAATTTTACGCAATTAATTAAAGTGCCTATTTTACTGGTAATTTTGCTTATATTTGAAATGAAAAAAAATTAATAAAATCTGTTTTATGTATAAAATCACGCATCCGTTAACTGACATTTATGAATTTGATGATAAAATGAAGCTTGCTTTAAGGGATTTGATAAATGCAAGTGACCGACAATTGGTGTATGTAGCAATAAATTTGCTCTGTATTACAGCTGGGTTAAGGATTAGCGAGGTAATGAATTTCAAATGGGCTGATATTCTATCGCTTGGTTCTGAAAATGAAGCGGATGTCAAAAATGAAATCACAATTAGAAAATACATAATCCCTATTAATCCAAGTATAAAAAATCAACTTGCAGAAGTTTACAGAAAATTAGGCTACCCTGACTTAAATTCATCTATAGCTAATAGCTTATCTGAAAAAGATTTGGACTTTAAAAGTATTGTCCGATTGACAATATATAATGGTGCCGCCATATTTAACGAATATAATTTTCTTTTTAAAAATGTTGATTACGATACATTCTTTCAGGTAGTTTTTGGCAGAAGGGTACTTGAGGTTTGCGGATATTCTAATGAAATAAGCAAAAAGTTAAAACAGCATTTTGAATTTAGGCTTAATGAAGAGTTATTCAATTTTTTGGGATACAAATCCAAAGATGATATAATCTTTAAATTGAGTGATATAAATATTGCTGACAAAGAAGGGATTAAGTATTTATTGGGTAAGGACACATTAAAAGTAAATGTTGGATTATTTCAGCTTCAGGACAAGAATTTCAACACTAAATTCAACAATAAAAAAGATGAATGTAATTTTCAAAAATTTTCAGCCTTTTCAAATTTTCTGATTTCAGGGAATAATTTTTATGAAAAACCAGTTATAAATAGCGTTAGAATTTTATTACTAATAAGCTTATACAATGGAGTTCGTCCTTCTACGCTAATTAAGTTAAAATGGAAAGATATTGTTGAAATCAACGAAGAAGAAGAAACTGTAGAAATCCGAAAGTTTGTGACAATTGATAGATTTACAATTAAAATTGGTCATGAAATTCACTCAAAATTATTCGACCATTTGAAATTGTTTTTGGAGAGAACTCTTAAAATTGAATTGTTTTATAAAAATGCAAAAAAAAGACAGTTTGATATGAAGCCTAATCTGGACGGTTACGTTTTTGTTACAAATACTGACCGACAGTTGACCCAACCGAGTTTATTACGAGAAATTAAAAACACATTAAAATTCATGAATTTTCCTCATACCGATAGATTCGAAACCTATTCAACATTAATCATGTATGGGCGGAAAATCATTGAAATAAAAGGCGACCACAAGCAAACTATTCAAAAATTGAAAGAACACTACAATTTCAGAAGTACAAGGCAACTTTTCGATTTTTTAAAAATCGATTATAAAACTGATTCATTTAAAGGAAAGGTAAGAAAGAATATATTCGAGGAGATTCTTTATGATTATTGATTAAATCATATTTCTTAATTTCATCACTTTTTTAACTTTAATGATTGTTGCACTTGATGCCCCTGAAATTTCGGTAATCTCTCTTACGGTTAAACCTTTCTGTAACTTTTTCTGAATTGTCAGATGTCTTTGAAGTAGTTTTTCATCGGATTGGACACTCCCAATTTTTCTGCCATTGTATTTTCCAAGAGCCTTTGCAATTAAAACCCCTTCAGCTGTTCTTGATTTTATTCTAGTACGTTCCATCTCACTTATGCTACCCATAACCGAAATTACTAGGTTTGCCATTGGATTTTCTTGACCATTATCTAAAAATGTAGAAAATCCTTCTTTTAACGATTTTAAATTTATTTTGTTTTTTTTAAATAGTTCGATTGTATTGAGGATATCAAGTAGATTCCTGCCGAGGCGGTCAGTACTATCCACAACTACGGTACACTTAGAAGTAGAATTGGTTATTTCATCAAACATTTTGACGGCTTCTGGTCTTTCCATAAATGGTATGTTACCTTGTATTTTTTCAATAAATAATTTTGACGAATCAAATCCAACGTGATTTTTGAAGTTTTCGATTTGTCTGGCAGAATTTTGTAATGCTGTTGAAGTTCTTGAGTAGAAGTAATAATTCATAATATTCTTTTTAGGCTGTTTTTTGTTTTATTTTTAGAGTTCGGATTTTATTAAAACATTTTGTTGAATTCATTGGTTTTGTAGTTTTCAATGTTGCTTTAGAAAATGGTTATAGTCTAAAACTAAAACCTAAAATCATTTTCCTTCAATAAAGTCGATAACAGGAACAAGCATATCACAATAGCATCCCTCAACCGTTTTCACAACTTCACGATTTTTATTGATGAATATAATTGTATAATCATCAACCCATCTCAAACAAACCTTAACCCAGCCCTTATGGGTTAATCCATTTACTTGGAAAGCCAAACCACCTTGAAACTCTTTTGATTCACTAATCGCTACGAAATGTCTTGCTCCCCAAGCCATAAGTGCCGAACGGTCTGCATATTTGATTTGGTCCATAATTGTTTGAGCGATTTCCATTGTTCTTTCTGATGTTTTCATGATTGTATATTTTAATATTCCTTGTACACCACGAGTGTACAAGGAATATTATTCCCGTGCCAGCTTTTTTGCAATTATTTTTAAAAATTTTCACTTGTAAAGTCCCGTGAATAGGGAGATTAATAAAAACAGCCTGCTTTTCCCCATAGCAAAATCAGTCCTTTTCCCCATGGCGAAATATTTATCTGAAAACGATAAATATGAAAAAT
This sequence comes from Flavobacterium sp. IC2-16, assembly GCF_055521455.1. NCBI lineage: Bacteria > Pseudomonadati > Bacteroidota > Flavobacteriia > Flavobacteriales > Flavobacteriaceae > Flavobacterium > Flavobacterium sp. IC2-16. The sequence continues at coordinate 1,503,212 of NZ_CM145480.1, forward strand.
TTTAATGAAGAGGGAATCAATGTACTTTCCTTATTTGACGGCATCAGTTGTGCCAAATTAGCACTGGAGAGAGCAGGGGTTAAAATCAACAAATATTGCAGCTCGGAAATTGATAAATCAGCTTTAGCAATTCAAAGTTACCATTACGGAAATGATACAAACTTTATTCAATTGGGTGATGTTAAAAATATTAGTGGTATTGAATTATCAGATGAAATTGATTTGGTGGTATTTGGAAGTCCCTGTACTAATTTAAGCAGTATCAATCCAGTAGACAGGCGTGGGTTAGAGGGTGAAGAATCTAAATTATTTTATGAAGCATTAAGAATCTTAAAGGAAATCTATGTTGCTCAACCATTTGGTAAAAAGCTGTATTTCTTGATGGAAAATGTAGCCAGCATGAAAGCGGTTGACAGAGATAAAATCACAGAAGAGTTATCCAATATATTTGATGATGTACAGTTGTTAAAAATCGATTCGGCACTGGTAACACCAGCACATCGAAGAAGGTTATACTGGACCAATATTCCTAATGTTTGTGTTCCTGAGTCCATTGATATAAAGTACTCGGATATACTTGAAAATGGATTTGTGGACCGAGACAAAGCCAATGTTTTATTATCTGGAAACGTAACCCTAACCAATGGAATATTTAGGCATTTCAAGATGAATATCGGTAACATTATATATAAGGATAAAGATTTTGCATAATTACCAAAAGAAGAAAAGCTATTGAAATATCCTGCTATATTGGAGCAATCGGGATATGTGGGTAAATCTGGCAGTAACCCTGATGAATTGGATTTTCCCAATGGCTGTTATCGTCAACCTAGTATTAAAGAATATTCCCGAATGATGACAGTACCTGATAACTACGTTGATGGCGTTCCAAAGATTTCAAAAACCGACAAACTCAAAGTTTTAGGCTTGGCTTTTTCTGTTGATGTGGTTGCTGGGTTATTGGGCAATTTAAAAAGGGATTAGCGCATATTTTTAGCTAATTTCTCTGTTACAAAAAAAGCGAGATATTTAGTCTCGCTCTTTTTTTGGTTGTAACATTTCTGAGAACTCCTTGAGTTCTTTAGCTGTGAAATTATCCACTTCAAAAACTATCGGGTATTTTGGTGCTTCAGACTTTAAAATCTGCTTGAGCTGTTTCAATGTCAAAATTATTTTCATCGCCTTTTTACATATAAATATCTTCCAAAATTCATTTCTCAATTTTTTCTAGAAAATTTTTGAAGCAATTCAAGCACGGTATAATGTTAAATCGATTATTCACCTATTGAGGCTGGTAACGGTAAAAACACATTTTCCAAAAAATCACTTTGCTTATAGGCAGGAAGGGGCAGTTTTACCCCCAAGGGGGGCTATTCTGTATTTTAGACCCTTCACTTCCAGGGGCTAATGAAGGGTACAAAAGGAGTGTAAAAAGGAACAATAAAATCCTTTATTTTGCTTTAAAAGTTAACTTTAATCCAGTTCTTTTGATGTATCGGGTTAAATTATCATAATGTTTACATGATACAGGTTTTCTATCCTTATCTGGATATACCGTATCACTTTTTACTAATCTGTTTTCAACATAATAGTTGGTAAGTATTGTTTTCTTCGTAATCACTTCACCCAAATCTTCATTAAAATTGGCATTATAGAAATTTGACTCTTGGGCGAAAACTTCATTATTTGAATTAAAATAATATTTATGCTTCTCACTATATTTTCCATCGTTCATACTTAATCGGGGAGTCTCTACAATTAAACTGACGTGGGATTTAGAATCGTGATAAATTTCAAAGTCTAACTTGCTTCCGTCAAACTTTAGGTTCTCCAAATCATCTTCATTATAATTTGATTTGGTTTCAACTGATAATTTATTTTTCACTACTAAACTATCGATTTCACTTTTTTGGTTTATCAGATTTTGAACGTTATAATCGTTTTTAGCCATTGGCGACACTCCATCTTTACTAGCATTTTGATGTGACAAATAATCAACTACAAGCCACATAGCAAACAAAATGAGCAGCATAATGATGGAGAAGACAAATACTTTTTTTCTGGACTTGCCACCAGTATTTGCATTATCATTTTCAATTTTTACCTGTTTTGAAATAAAATCATAATCGCAAAACTCACACTTTTCAATGTCTTTATTTAGAATAACATTGCAATTCGGACATTCTTTTTCATCAATACCTATTTCGACTTTAACTTGAGCATTTTTAAAATTGGAATCCTTTAATAATTTATTTTTTAATTCGGTGAAATCATCTTGAGTAATAACCCCCGAATTAAGTAGTTCTTTTAACTTTAAAATTTCATCTATTTTGTTCATACAATTTGATTTTAATAGCTTCTAACACCTCTACCGTCACACATAGGGCAAATTCTGCCTTCTAATTCTCCTGTCGCAATATTTCGACCCGTTTCTATCCCAGTGCCTTTGCAAAGCGAGCAGGCACCATTTTCATAGACACGACCATCACGTCCCATGTGATAGCCACTGTTATTCATATTACCATTGGTATTGTTTTGATTGCTATTGCTTTCATTCGTATTGCCTTTCGGCTCATTATATTCATTTGCATGATAGTTACTCTCTAATTCGGCTTCTTTACTTTTGGTTGTTATTTGTATCGGCTCATCTGCTTTAAAGAAAGTTCCTTTGAAAAAAGCAAAAAGAATAATGCCTATAATACTGTAAAGGATTGTTGCTCCTGTACTCATTCTTTTTGACTTCTTACTCTGATAATCTGAAACATATTTTTGAGGTAGTTCCGAATCACTTTCAATATCTGTTTCGGTTTTGAAAAGTATTTGATTTTTTAGAGTGGTGAATTCGCTTTCTTCAAGCAAACCATTATCAAACATCTCTTTTAGTTCTTTGAGTTTGTCGTATTTATCCATGATTCAAATTATTATTCGCCTCACAAATATATAAAAATCTCCATATAAAGAGTGGTTTTATTTGGAGTTGTCAAACTTCAATACATTCTATTCATTTACTCTATAAAAAGAGTTTAAAATGACAGAGACTAGCGAATCGATTTACCTTAAAAAAATTGGTGAAAGATTAAAGCATTTTAGAAAAAAAGCAGGATATGCAAACTCTGAACTTTTTGCATACGAAAAAAATATAAGCAGAGCCCAATATGGAAAATATGAGGCTGGTGCAAATATTCAGTTGAATACCCTTATAAAGATTCTCAAAGCGATGAATGTTTCTCTAGCAGAATTCTTCGATGACTTTAAAGAGGTTTAATGGCAATCACACTACTTTTTTTAACTTCTCTAACAAACATCAGTTTTATTTCAAGTAGTCTTAAATAGCATTAATTTTACTCGTTGAATGGCTGGCGGGCTGGGTCCTCTTCCCGTAGGGGTTGAGTGTTTCCTTTGGCAGTTGAACTGTATATTTCTTTGAGTTGATGTGAAGACTTATTTATAAGTTGAATATAGGTTGGCTACGCCATCTTCTTCGAGTTGATGTTGCTCTTTATTAAAAAATAAATTTAAGTTAAGATAAGGCTTTATTTCAAGTTGAAATGGATTTTTATTAAAGTTAATTCATAAGTATTTCTTGAAATTGCTATATAGTATATAATATAATCTAGTATTTAAATTCTTTAGTATTTAAAAGAATATAGTATATAATAGAAGTATAGTAATATCTCCCAAACCCGTCCAACATTAGACTAAATAGTCCAACATTAGACTAAACAGTATACAAAAAGACTAAATAATCTAAAAATGGACTAAACTGTTCCGCAAAAAAAACATCCATTTCAACTTGACGGCAAAGCTTTTTCGTAGTAAGTTAGCCATATATCAATTCCAGCAAGCACTTCAATTTTTTTTGAAAATTATGTCATTTTGAAAGATTTTACTGTTGACTTAATCCAAAAAAAGAAGTACAATTGAATATATTGATAAAACAGTAGTACTGGCGAATACGTAGGAATAAAATTTTATCAATTATTTTAGTTTCAAAAAAAGTCCGATAATTATTATTGTAATCAGTAATGATTTCCTTGGGTGCTGGGATAAACGGTAGGCATACTGCCCAGCTTCTCTTACCAAGTCAAAACAAGAGAGCAACATAACAAGAGAATAAAATATTATGAATTGAAAACTTCAACTTTAACAATTAAAGAAACTTACCATGATGCGTTGTTTTTTGCAACTGCAACAATTAATGAAAAAAAGAAATTCCATTTACCGCTTTCAGAATTAAGGGTTTTAGAAAAACTTTTACATTACTCAAAAAAACAAGAAAACATCACTTGGTCATCCGAAAATATTTCAAAGCATATTTTCACAACACCTACGGCAATTGACAAAATAATTCAAAGGCTACAAAACAAAGGTTATATCAACGTATCAACATTCAAAATACATGAAAAGGCTAAATTAAGAACCATTTTTATTAATTGGGATATGCTTGAAAAAATCAACAAACTGATTTTAGAGTATAATAGCACAATTGAATCAGAAACAGATGAAATATCTGATTCAACTGAAATTGATGAATTTGGTGATGCCAATGAGGATATAATTTCAAAAATTAGAAGATTGGGGTATTCAGATGTAGAATTTGCGAACATGAGCGGTCAAAGATTTTTAGTTCCTAACTTATTTAAAGAGAATTGGGGAGCAATTTCAACCAAAAAAGGTAATGTAAATAGTTTAAGAAGAAAATCAAGTCAATTTGACTTTGATTATAGTTTGAGCAGAATTGTTGAAAATGGATATCAATTAAATTCTTGATATCCAAAAGCTGTTTGGAAAATAAAATAATTGCATTAACACGTATTTATACCGATTTTGATTTCAAAGCTTTTGATTAGATTTGTATAATTGACTACGTAAAACAATCAATAATATGGATACATTGAAGACAATTATTAAGCATGATACATTAATTAAGAAAAAGGATACATTGAAAAACATATTGTCCGAAAATCATGTTACAATTGAGACAATAACTTCTAAAGATGAGAATAACTGTTTATTTAATATCTGTGATTGTAAATTATTGTCTGATTTATTGTGGCCATTAACAGTATTGATAATCTTGTTTGTCTTTAAAAAACAACTTCAAAAAATTGTTGATAGTATTGGAGACCGAATTAAGAATGGAGACCGAATTAAATTAAGTAGAGACGGTATTGAAATGAGTCAAGAGCTCAATAGTCAAGAGGTTAATAACAAGGCTGAAAAAGCTTATGAAGAATTTGCTGATAAAGTAGAAGATAAAAAAGCAACAATTTCTAAAGAAGAGTATATTCCTAAATATGTACATATTGAAAGAAGATTGTTTGAAGTTTTATTGAAAAATCTATATCCTGATTATAAAATTCTTTCAAATAGAAGGCTTCAAGGTTATGAATACGATTTAATTATAGAAACAAAAAATCATAGAGAAAATGATTTTATACTAGAAGTTAAGTATTTTCCAAATAATTTTAATAAAAGTATTTTAAAAGATATTGGCACTGAGCTTGATTTAATGGCTAAAGTTTATAAAAACACCATCGAACGTAAAGCGAAACCAATTTTGTTTATTATTTTAAATGAAGAGACAAAAATAGAAGGAGACATAAACGAAGTCTTTGATTATGTTAATATTCCATTTGAAAATAAAAATAATATTAAGGTTGTAATACTAAATCAAATCGATATTGAAAATTTAAATAGAATGAGAATTTTGGATATTCTTGATTACTAAAATCTACTCATGAAAACAAAGACTTGTCAGAAAACGAATTGATTTCTATATTAAGTTCAGAAATAATATTTTATAATTTCATTGAAAAACTTCAATTAATTGAGAATGAACAAAATGTTTAAAACCTTTAAGGATAATCTAAATTTAATTATACTGATTCCCACAATTTTAGGTGGCTTTTGGCAGTTGTTCGAACTTGTTAGCATTGACGCTTCACTTTTGAGATTTTTTTCAGTTACACAAGTGATTTCTGATGGTTTAATAATTTTATATTTTATAGCAATATTATTTATGTCATATAAATTCGCAATTTATATGTCAACAAGAAAGGGAAAAGATGTTGAGACTAATAAGTATACTAAATATATTAGACTTTTTTTAACTTTACTCTTAATCATTATGATGTTATATGAGTTTTCTAAAAATCAAAAAATAACAGTTCTTGGTCTAAGCTTTTTTATTTTATTGATTATTGTCTTTGGGAATATGCTATTAGATTTAATGGGGAAAGAATTGGTTTTAGAACTTCTTGATGCTAAATGGCTAAAAGATATTGCAGTTGTAGTTTTATTGAGTTTATTTCTAATATTAATTATGTCTTTACATAGTATGTTCAGCAAGTTTCATAATAGCTGGTTCATTCCTGAAAGATTGAAAAATACAGAATACATAAGATGTTTACTTAAAAAGAATTCTTCCGAATTTTATATTTTATATTTTAATGATAAGTATATTTTCATCGAATTAAAAAATAGTAAAGATAATAGAACAATAGAAATAATAAAATTCGATGAGTTTTTCAATGATAAAAATTGTAATTAATCACTATTTTTGAGTGACACAAGTATTCTCAAAATCATATTGATTGCTAATAAACATTTTAACTTATTAATAGAGGTATTATTTAATAATTTCATGAAACACCACACTTCTGAAAACATTCAATTTGATTTAGTTGAAAATGGTCTTGATTTCGTTACTTCTGGAGTTGAACATATTCTTAAAGACAAATCTCCATACTTATTAAAGTATGCAATTCTACATTTATCTGCTGGAACAGAATTATTATTAAAAGAGGTTCTTAAAAATGAGCATTGGTCTTTAATTTTTGAAAGTCCTAATAATGCGAAGTATGAATTATTAAAATCTGGGGAGTTTAGAAGTGTAGACTTTGAAACGTTACTTATAAGATTAACCAATATATGTGAAATTGAATTATCTGGTAAAGAAACATCTATTTTAAGACAGCTAAAGAAGGTTAGAAATAAAATTGAGCATTTTGAATTTAATGAGAATCAAGAAGCGATTAAATCACTTAGTTCAAAAGTAATTTGTTTACTTCTTAATTTTATAAATGAAAATTTCAACCATCAATCCCTATCCGATAACTCTAAAGAAGGTATTGAGAAATTAAGGACTATAGCAACAGGATTCAAAGAATTTACAGTATTACGTAATGCACAGATTAAGGAACAAATTTTTATTGCACAAACAAAACATACAATAGAAAATTGTCCATTATGTAGACAAGCTGCACTTGTTTTAAATGAAGACTTAACATGTTTGTTTTGTGGTTTTTCAGATGGACCAGAAAACGTAGCGAGACTTTATGCGGAAAATATTTTAGGTGAGAGTTATCATATCTGCATGACAGATGGTGGAGAATATCCAGTAACCGACTGCATTCATTGTGAATCAGCCGATACTTTTGTTGACAAAGGAATTGATGGTTATGTTTGCTTCAGTTGCTTCGAAACAAATGAGAGTTTAGAACTTAATAGTTGTAATAACTGTGGTCAGCTATTCGAAAAACGATTTGATGAAATGGATATATGTGAATATTGTGTTGAATATTATATAAATAAAGATTAATATGTTTTCAAAAGTCAACTTTAAGGAGTATTCGGATAAAAGGAAAAATTTCTATGACAATCTATCCCAATTTTCAATCAACACATCACAAATTAGCACCCCAATAAAAATCGACACTAAATTTATTCAGAAATTAAACACACACTTAAGCCATTTCATAGATAAACGATTAGCAAATGAAAAATTCAGTCGTGAAGATAATAAGGCTTTTAAAAACTTAATAAAAGAACATTATCCTGAAGCTTTACCTGTCTTTGAACATCGAGGCCCTACAATCTATTGGTTTAAAATAAATCATTCATCTAATACTACTAATGAAGAAATAATAAAATATTATTATAATGCTAAAAAAAGTGGTTCAGGTTGGTGGACAAAGGTAAATCCTTCAAAAAAAGATAACGCCACCCAAGTTTTATACTTAGGGAAAATCGAAACAGGTTTTGAAAATAGATTTATTCAACATATTGGACTTGGTCATAATTTTACAACTGCATTGAAATTACAGCGTTGGTTACCTCAAGATATTTCACTTTCTTTTCAATTCTTGAAACTTGAGGGAGCTATGAAACCATATCTTGAAGATATTGAAAAAGTCATGTGGGAAGAATGTAAACCATTGTTAGGTGAAGCACCAAGAATTAAATGAATTAGTATTCATATGGAAGAGCATCTAAACAAATGAAATATTATAGAACAAGTTCAATTTCAGGCTCTTCATTCCACTCTTTACCCAAAAGAATTCTACCATTAGCTTTTTTACTTCTTTTAACTCCATCTTCACCCCAAGTACCCCATTGCTTGAAAAAGAAGGCTACATTTTGCTCATCACATTGTTTTTGTATATCAATCGCCCATTCTGGATTCATTGGCCTAGCTTTATGACCACTTTCACCACCAACGATTACCCAATGTATATTTTTTAAATCTAAAACTCCTACATCACCTATTAATGGCTCAATTGATAAAAATTTTATTTCAGCATCAATATTTCGTAAGATATCAATTCTGTTTTTACTATTCGCATTCTCAACTGTAACTCCTAACCAAACATTTTTAGGTACAGTTCTTGTCTTAAAATACTCGTTTAAAATATTTTCTCTTTTGGTTAAAATTTGATATTGATGAATTGGAGTTTGTCTTATAGTTTCAAATACTTTATCTAAAAATTCAAAAGGCATATTCTCATGAAATAGGTCACTCATTGAATTGACAAAAAATTTTGTAGGTTTTTTAATTTTTTTAGGAATTTCCAACCTTTCAGGCATTATTGTAAATTCAAAACCATTTTCATAGCCAGGAGTCCCCATGGCTTGCAATCTTTTCGCCATCACTTCAGCATAGCAGTTTTTGCATCCTGAAGTAACTTTGTTACATCCAGTTGATGGGTTCCAAGTTGCATCAGTCCATTCTATTTTTGAATATTTCACTTTATTTCCAATTTAATATCTTTTGGCGGTGCTAAGGTATGGATTTTTTCAGTTTTCGTTTTAATAGCACTTATTTTCTTCTCTTTTTCTAATTTCTTTAAAACGTCATTACAGTGTTTTGGCTGACAGCCAAAATCTAAGGTTTTAAGATAAATTTTATACAATGAGGTCTCTTTTTCATTCAAAATTAAATGTTTTAATTTGTTTTCAAGTAGTCCTAGCTTTTTGATTGTATTTTCTTCTTCGAAAACAGATAATTGTCCATCAACAATCTTTTCCTCATCAATATTATAATTTGCATCTCCAGTGTGAGGGTTTATCTTCCAAGCTACCTTTAAGAATTTTTCTAACCCCAAAGTATGGTTTGAACCAAAAATCAAACCATAAATATTAATCCCTTTTTTAATGGAAAAAGGAGCTAACATATAGCTTGTATCTACCATCGATTTATAATATTCAAATACAACTTTATGAGAATGAAACGGTTTAGTATCTTCAAAACTTTCCTTTGTAATAGATAAATAATTTTTAAATTCAGGGAGCTCATTAAATCTTCTTAGATATGAAGACGATATAAAAAATATAAAGTCTGTTCTTTTGAAGCTTATCAGTTTTTTGAAAATATCATTGGTTATTTCTTTAATTCCGAATTGGTCTAGAATCATAAGTTTTGGAAGCTTGTCGTGAACAATCATTTTCGGATATAGCTCTAGAAATAGTTCTTGAAAGGGTTTATTATATGGGTGTATTTTGATTTTTTCAGTATTGTATTTTATTGTACTTATATTATTCATCAATTTTTGATATGTCTTTTCATCCTTTTCATTGTAAATAATATTTATTGTAACCTGTGTTTTTGAAATTAAATCTTCAAATTCGTTTAATACATCTAAAATAATTAATGAACTCCCTAAAGTCCCGTTTATGTCTTTCCCTTCACCTGCAAAAAAATCATAAATAAAAATATTCTGCCAATAAGTAGTTTCATTTGATGCTATAAAAACTGGCAACCATTCAGTAAGATAATTTCTAAATATTTCTAATTTGGCTTTTGTGCCGTCATCAAAAGGTTTTTCGAAGTGATTTTTTGCCATTAACTTTGCTTATAGTACTTTCTCGAACAATGTATAACAATAAATATACATCAAACAATCCCTGAATTTGGTGATTTTTTATCTAACTAAATTTGGTGATGCAAATTATTTCTAAATAACAAATAATGTCAACAAATCCATTATTCCATTACGGAAAACTATAACAAGGAAATGAATTCCTTAATGGTACATAATACGTATTTATACTGCTTTTTGATTTCAAAACTTTTATTTAGTTTTATGATTCATTATTAAGTTGTAAGCAATGCAAGGAACAAATTGGGACAAGATATCAAAATTAGCTGGAGTGAATTCAGAACTTATGAAAATGGCTAAAATAGCTAATGGTTTTACATTACCTGAAAGTGTTCGTCAAATGATTGAAACACAAAATAAAATGAAAATATTTTTTCCAAAAATTGAAATCCCTTCCTACACTTTTCCTAAATTCAACATACCTGAATTTAAACCGTTTTTAAATTTAGAATTACTTGAAAGTTTAAGAAAAATAGGTGAGTATGGTGAACGATTAAAAAACAATCCAGAATTACAATTTAGTTTTATAACTGACCTCGAAATTCTTAATTTAAAATCCGCAGAAGAATTTAAAGATAGCTTGGTAAGTGACTTAACGGATGAAGACATAAACGCTAAAGAAGAAATTCTTAATAAAAACTTGATACCATACTTAGAAAAACTTGAGCTTGACACCCTCTGGTTTGGTGCAAATTATGTCCTTGAAAACGAATTGAATCCAGATAGGCTAAGGCATTGTTTAATTTCTTTACGAACAATTTTAGAGTATTTAATAGATGACGTTTTAGCTCCAATCGAAAAACTTAAAGATGCTGAAATGTTTGAAAAAGAATTCAGGAAATATAAAAATGGAAAACAAGAACTAATTCATATACGAATCAAAAGAGAGCAAAAGATTGAGTTTTTTACATCACAATTCAAGTTTGGCGTGTTAGAAGATTTCACTAAAAATGAAATTAAATATGTTTGTGATTGTTATTCGATTTTATGCAGCGTTCATCAACCCAATATAGGAATTACTGAAAACCAAGTCCGAAGTTTAAAAGTCAAAACTGGAATAACAATTTGGTTGTTAGTTTATTTAAATGAGATTATAAATAGTTAAATAGTCTTGTTCTGAAAAAATAATTATATTTCTCTAGTTTACGATTAGTTATTCAAAAAAAATATTATGATGGCAAACACGATAAAAATACCAGCAAACCAAGATGAAATTACATTGTACTGTTTCATCGGAGAAGCCATATGTAAAATACAACATGTTGAACAAGCTTTGAATTGTTCGACTACACTTAAAATGAATCCAGATGTGACAATGGAAATAGCCGATGAATTTTTAAAACAGCAACAAAGATTAACTTTAGGTCAGGCTATTAAATTATCAACTAAAGAAAACTTATATTCTTTGGAGCTACAGCAAGAGCTTGATAATTTTTTAGTGCAAAGAAATTGGTTAGTTCACAAAGCTATATTTGAAAGCCGAGATGATTTATACAACAATGATAAAAAGGAAAAGCTATTTAGCAAAATTAAATCCATTTCAGACAAAGCAGAAAGTATTCAGGATGAAATACAATATGACATGATAAATTTTTGTTCAGTTAAGGGTAGGGATATGTCAAAAATTGTTGAGATGTTAGAATTACAAAAACAAGGAGTAAGGATTCAAATGTAATTGTGTAGGTATTTTTGGTGGAAAAGGAAAGGATGGACACGATTATGCGCCCATCCCTTTATCCCGAATGCCGTTGGAAACGGATTATTGATTTTATTATTTCTTTTTACCAATATCCAATAGGAATATTTTTATCTAGTTCAAAGAAATTACTGTCTAATTCCATTGGTTTAATTTCTGTTGCTTCCCAAATAACAATTCTATTAGCAAACTCATATTCAATCTTTAGTGGGATGGATTTCATTTGACCATATATTATATTGTAAGCATTTGAAGTACAATTTGAAAGTTTATCTGGGTTTATGTAAAAATCATTTGAAAAATAATATCTTCTAAAAGTAATAGGGGTGTCAGCATTTATTGGCTTTAACTTTAATTCGAGAATATTACATTTATGTCCCAAAACTTTTTCAGTCGATTTAATAACTTTATAATCAATAATGTCAAAATCCCTAACATTATTCTTTGAAGTAAATATTGTGTCGGAAGTATTAGTCAAAAGATAATCCCTATTTTCATTCGCAATGAATAAATTCATTTTAAAATAACAGTTATACGTTAGCCATTTTATATTGCCATTTTTAAAATAAAAATCTGATGATTTTCCAATACCTGAATAATCATAGTTTACATCATAATTTTTTTCTTTAGCTATTACTTTATGAATAAAACTAACCTTACCAACAAATTCATTTGATTTTGTCTGACTTTGTACATCTGTTATTAATAAAAGTAGAATTAAAGCAAGTATTCTTTTCATTTTTTTATTTTCAAAAATTTTAAATCAATTAATATCATAATTAAAGATACTTTTCCCAGACTTTATATAAATCATATAAACTGTTTTCTCCTTTTGTTTTATTAGCCAATCCTAAACCTAATATGTACAATAACCATATTGGATTTAGTTGGTCATTACTGAATTTAATGACCATGTGTCCATTATCAACATCTTTTTTTACTTTGGAAAAATATTGTTCCCATTTTAAGCCTTTATGGGTATGCGTGAAAACCTCTCCAAAATAAATCCCTGTATCTACCAATAATGAACGTGTTTTAGTAGTTAAATCCCAATCGTTTAAATCAATGTGGTTTGGGGTTTCAGCTCTCTTTTTAGCATATTCAGCTTCAGGTATTTTTTCAGTTTCTACATTTTGTACTAACCATTTACCAAGTTCTTTTAATGAATCAGCTGTAAAATCAGCTTCCCAATTTTCAAAACCTATAGATGTTTTTATGCATGCCTTTAGGTATGTTAACCTTAAAGTTTTATTTTCCTTAAACCAAGTCCCATATAATTTTAGCTCGTCCTTTGTCTTGGTACTAAATTCAAAATCAATGGGTAGATTGTCAATTGTTTGATACATACTTTATTTTTAATGAATAACCGCTTTTATTCCGTTTTGTTCAAGTGCTTTCAATAGTGGTGCTGATGCGCCACCTTGTCCCGTTACTGGACTTTGGAAGAAATGCCAAACTGCTCCATCAATCTTTCCTTTACCAATCAGTTCAGCATCTTTAGCAATTTGAGTAGCTACATCTTTAGTTAAGGTAGTATAACCTACTTTAGATTCGTTAGCAACACCATTTACTAATTGGTCTATAAAACGACCGCCTTGTGATGTTTTCATGTAAACTTGAGATTCTCCACCTAATAATTTAAGGGCATTCTCTCCAACTTGTCCTGTCGAACCTATTCTAGCGTATGTAGTGATTTCGGCAGTTGAAAAACTTCCAAAAGCTCTAAGGCCTTGAAATGCTCTGCCTGCAAGTTCTCCAGTTACTAAATCAGCCGCTCCATAAGCAACACCTTCCATAACAGATTTTGCAGTATATGGACTTCCTAAATTTTCGTGATTTTCTAAAGTTTTCTTCGCTACTTCAACATCGTTATAATGTTTTCTCCACTTCGCATTATTTTCATTTATTTCCTGTGCTGTCCTGTTATCTTGTCTAAAAACAGGCCCATGTTGACTTTCAGATTTAGCCTTCACTTGCATGGCTTCTGATGGGCTATATAAATTATTTGCCTGTCTGTATTCTTTACTTAATGGTCCAGATTTAGTTGCTAAACTTCCATCTTGTGTATACCATGATTCTTTCCCTTCAAGGTCAATTGATTCTACAACTCTATTTTCAGCAAAAGCATATGTTGAATTATACACATAACTTTCAGCAATAGGGTCTATCGACCAAAATCTTCCAATCGCTGGGTCATAAGTTCTATATTTAAATGGATAAACGTTAAGTCCTAGCTCGTCTTGCCACTCTCTGCCTTGGAACTTATACTTATAAGCAGGTACTGGTGGTGCAGTTGGCGGTGGGCCTTTTAATGTTATTCCTCCCGTACTTCCTTTTTGGTACATCTGCCAATCGCTGTTGTAATTGCTATGTTTTAAACCAAACGGATAATAATGGTTTTCTTCTATAATTTTTAATGTTTGCGTACTTGGGTCTACACCGTAACTTAAACGAATATTGCCTAAGTGATCGGTATAATTAAATACATAATTGTAATTGTTTATCCCATTGTTGTCGGTTACATTCACATACCCTTCTGCATGAGGGAAGAACATAAGCGAACCGTTTTTGTACTGAAATCCACTAATATAATCGGTTATTTTGGTTTCATAACCCATAAACCCTCCAACAAACTCAGGAGCGGATTTATTAACTTTTTGTCCCGAAGCCGTGTAAATATACTTAATTGTACCGTTACTCAACTCAATTTGAACCGGTAGGTTTAAATGATTATAAACGATATTGCTTATGCCTTTATTGTCGTCTGTAATCATATTTCCGTTATCGTCGTACGTATAATCATCGATTGGGTCTTCTCCTGTATTAGGATCGCTATCATCTTTAAAGCCTTCGGGCATTAAGGTACTATCGGTTACTTTGGTTAATTGGTTTCCTTTGTACGCATACGTTAAGTCATCAATTGGCAAAGCACTAATGTATTCTTGGTCGCTATCGCGGTATCCGTTACGTTGTAATGTCATGATGTTTCCGTTCTTGTCGTAGGTCATGCTTTCATTGTACGAATTCGGAATAGCAATGTTACCTCCTGGTTTTTGGTACACTGCGTTTAAAAGTCGATTTAAATGGTCGTATTCGTAACCGTATTTTCTAAGAATGTTATCGCTGGAGCTCATCCAGAACGTTTCAGAAATATTTCCGTTGTATAAGGCTTTAATTTGTCCGCTGTTTGAGTTTTCTACCGTGTTGTAATTTAACTTGAATGCAAACAAGTCGTTTTCGGTAAAATTATTGTACTCGTCGTATTCGTTAATAGATTTTAACCAACCTCTAATGTTGTATTTGTAATCTACTTTTTGCAGACTCAAAGCACCGGTTACATCCTCACCACCTACATTTTTAGTAATTAGTTGGCCCAGTTCGTCGTAGGTGTTTTTGGTAATTAATTGTTCTACACCCTCTCCAATTTGTTGGGTGTGTAATACCAAACGGTCTTGGTCGGAATATTGAAAAGTATCGGTTACTTCTAACTCGGTGTTAGTGTCTGTACGTTGATGATAGGTTTTTGTCGATTCCACTCTGCCGGTGAAAGCATCCATTTTAGTATCAAGCTGAACAATACTGCTGTTAAACTCGTTAAAAGTATGGTTGCGCACTACTCGTGATTTCTTATCGTAAAGCATATAGCTTTTTTCCCAGAACGATTCGGTGTCTGATGTAAGTACACGTGACCACACACCAGTTGGTAATCCTTTGGGTTTAATGGTAGTGTTATAATAAACCGATACTTCGTCATCGTATACCGAACTTGGTAGCGGGTCTGGAGCTCCCGGATAGTCGTAACTATCGTAATAATTGATGGTTAAAAGATAATATTCTGATTTTGGAAAAACATTATTGGCATAACCAATAATAGTACCATCGATTGCGACTCCTTCATGGTTAAGCTCGGCCAAATCGGAAGTCAAATGAGCGGTTGTAACTTGTTTTCTGCCTAAGGCTGTTGCATCAATACCATAATACCAACCGGTATAAACTACTCGGTTAAAAGCATCGTATTTGGTAACCAACCAACCGGTGTTAGTGCCGCCAAAAGGAGATAGGGCAGGTCCTGTAGCTACAACACGGTCGAGTTTGTCGTAAGCGATAAATTCCCATTGCTTACCGGGTAATTTTTTTTCAACCAAGCGATTTCTGTAGTCGTATTTGTATTGGTAGCAAAATCTTTCTAAAGCTTGAGAATCTATTAAACCTTCAGTATCCACTATGGGTGGAATTACGTAGGTTAGATTACCATAAACATCATAAACATAATAAGTGTCATGTGCATTACCCGAATTGTAGGTTCTTTTTAAAACTACTCTACCTTCTTTGTCTTTAAACTCTTGGGTAGTGTTATCATTTCCGGAAGTCCAGTTTTCATCTTTAGTTATGGTTTTGTACAATTCGCTAGGCTCATAAAATCGGCTACCATTGGCAAAACTTAATGTAGGGTTATAAACTTCATTGGTAGCATCCCATGATAGTGTAACACCATAAAAACGAACTTCTTCAGAAGCGTTGGTTTGATATTCGAATTTAATACTATGGTCTGTTCCGGTTGGGTTAAGCATCCAGTCCGTTCCGGGTGCAGCTTGTTTGTAAACTCGGTTTAATGGAGATAATTCTATTAGTTTTTCACTATACGGATTTTGGGTGTTTTCATAATACGAATTGTTATAAAAACCCAATACATCTGTGTTAGCCGATGAATTATAGTTTAACGAAGCCGAAGACTGGTTTACATATGGTAAGTAATCTTTGGTTTGACGGCCAAATTGATCGTACTCGATATGGGTAATAACATCCTTTCCGGTGTTGGATTGTTTGTGCGCAACTTTTTGAATAGGTCTGCCTAAACCATCATAATATACTACTTCTTGGATGGCATTGGTTGGGTCGGTCACATCAACACTTACTTCTGTTGACGCTTTTTTGTATGTGGTTACTTTGGTGTAATTTTGATTGGCACTTTGAGCTAAAGCAAACAAGGGCATTAGCAATACAATATAAGCTAGTTTCTTCATGGTTACTTTAGTTTTGAGGACGATAATTGTTATCAAATTCTTTTATAATATTCCCTTCGTTGTCTTTGATACTGATTAATTGATATTTTCTATCATAATCATAAGTTACTTTCATGCAATTAGGATCTCTTACCGTTTTCAATTGATTATGTTCATTGTATGTATAAGTAGTAACAAGTGAATTTGGGAAAGCTTCATGTATTGAACAATTGTTTTGTACTATTACAGTATCTTCAAGCGGAAGTTCTAAACCATTAGTTGGAGCTTGATAGTTTTCAATTTTTACAACTACTTGATTGTGTGTGTTGTAATAATAACGTGTTTTTGTCCCGTCTACTAAAGATACTTCAACTGGATTTCCTGCTAAATCATATTGCGTAAATAAAATTCGTTCTTCTAATTCATTATTTCCTTTAGCAGTAAGTATTTTTTCAGGCAAAATATAGTTTTGACTACCAAACCATTCTTTATAAAGGGTTTGCTGTTTGCCTGTTAATTCGTTATCTACATAACTTTCAATTTGTACTGGGGTTGAAACTCTGTTTTGCTGCATTAACTTTTGATATCCATTAATGTATTGCGAATCAACATTGAAATTAACTGCTTCGTCCGGATAGTAATATCGAGTCTTTTTTAAGTTTTCACCACTTGTATAGGTCTCAACACTTGTAGGAAGACCTAATAAATCACCATATTTAAAAGTTTTTATTGTTTCAATTTTTTTATATGTTGAGTCATCCTCGACATTAAAGGGAACTGGATCAATGTAGGTTTTGTTTTTAATAGAGCCTAATTTATCATTGAAGGAATAGGTTTTATAATACCCTACATAACAACTATTTATCGGTCTAACATATTCATTGTTACAAATGACATCTAAATCGCTCATACCTACAAGTGGTTTTCCTACAAAACAAACCTCTTCTGAGAAGATGGTTATATCATATTCGTTATAAGTCTCTTCAATTTTACTCAATACACCGTTATTTATCTTGTATTTTTTTAAGTATAATAAGTTTCCAGCTTGAGAAAAATGATTATCCATTTCTTTTGAAGATGCATTATCCATCATTAAAGTAAGTTGAGTAACAATTGGGCCAGATGAAGGAAGAATTGGTTGATGAGAAGGATTGTAAAATTGTCCGGCAAGGGGTCTAATTCTAGTATTAATCATATTGGGCATCATTGCATATGTTTTTTCAATCCCCCCTTTTTCAAAGTGATCACCCCCGTAACTTATGGTAACATGTTCATGTGGTTTTTTGCCGTTTGTTCTAGAATGCGTGTCGGAATACCCGCAATCTTCATCTAGAAAATATGTGGCATAATAAGGTGCTGTATTGCCCCAAGAATCCATCCAAGTATTAAATTTGGGTTGTATTGGGACTAATTCTGGCAGTAATGTAATGTCTTCATTTATTGCATTTTTAATATCAGTATAAAAATAGCGCTTATAATCTGCGGTGTTCTCATCATCGGTAAAATCAGCAACACTTTTTAAATTTACGCCAAAACCATTTACTTTTTGATATCCAGATATAATACTAAATGTAACCCCAGCTGTTAGTGGGACAGGATTTGTAATGTTAGGGTTGTAAATTTCTATTTTAACACCATAACGTTTACCTTGTTCGAAATGATATTGCGCAGGGATGCCTGTTTCAACTCTTGGCGTCATACCATTACTCATTTCAAACAAAAAAGTTTGGCCTTGTGTTATAGGTTGATCCCAATCCCATACTGTTAAGGTAGCTTTTTCATTATTGTGAGTAATTTGTACTCCAGGGTCTTGCGATGCATCCAGAACTACATTAATGTCAACGTCTTGGTCAAAAGGTATTGGGCCTCCAAATAGTAATGTTCCATCTTCTTGATAATCGGGAAGTCCATTAGAATATAAGTTTTCGTGGAATTCCCCTCGATTACGGTAGGCTTCAAAATGAAAAGTGTCATAAACTTTTTCTTTAAAAAAGTTTGGCTCATATTCGAAATGTGTTTTGCCTCCTGTAGGATAATAGATGTCTGTTAAAACACCTAAAGACGCATATTCGTAATTTGGATAACGATTAGAATAACCATTAATATTCGGACTCCATTCATAATCACATGGAGATATTAAAGCTGTATTGTTGTTGTTGCCATTGTAGTATCCCATTAAATCTTGATCAAATGACAATCGCTCAGGAAGAAGTTCTGGATGGTTGTATTCCATACGATATACTTCCTTTTTGTTTTGAAATTCTAACTCTGTTAGGTTTGTAAAGAACTCCGCTTTTTCAAGGAAGAATCTCTGAGTTTCATTTATATCTTCTTCTAGACCAATGTAACTTAAAGAAACCTCTTTGTGATACGATGGTCCATTGCTTATATTAATAGAGTTTAATATTCTAGAGAAATTTGGATTGCTGCTATGATCTGTTGAAATGAAATTTACAACTTCATTTGTACATGTATTGTATATTCTACTTAAGAATTTAGGAGCTATTACTTTTGTGGTAAAACCAGTAGTTTTTATTTGCCCCATGTGCGGCATATATAATCCAGTTTCACTATTAACTGTATAAGTTGCAGTCTGTGTAGAACTCAAACTGTATGTGTAGTTGTGGTCGAAACTGGTAATGTACTCTAGGTTAATTTGACATCCAACTGCTGGGTCAACTATTTTAGATAGATAAAATGACGTAGGAACGGGATCTTCAGTGGTTCTAGAGCCTGATAGTACCGTAGTGTTTTCGGTAAAGCTTGTTCCACCAAAGTAGTATTTCATACCATCCGGAGTAGTTATAACTAATGAATGCTCTGTTTTAAAACTACTAGCATCAATTTTTAAATTTTGACTTCTTTTGTATAAAACTGCATCAAAATTTTCATTTAAATAAAAACTTCCTGAATATCCTAAAAATGAAAAATCAAATTTATCAAATTCGGTATCATATGTATCATCTGTACATAATTGATAAATGAACTGTGAACCATCTGCACAATCCGAAGCGGTTTTACTCATCAAATCGTTATATTCGAATATGATTCGTTTTTCAGTAGGGACTACCTCGTCTGCTTTATCTTTAACAGTTCTAGATATAAGACCGCCAGCATTTAAAGTCCAATTAATACCTGTCCATGTTGGTAAATCGTTTACTTTAATACCGCAGCCGTTATATTCCAGGGAAATAGGGATGTTAATATTTCTAACAGCATAATTATGGATTGGGATAGATGCTGTGACATTACCGATATAATCATTAATCTGTATGTCTCCATACTGAGTCATTCTAAAAGCCTCGGGAGAAGGTGGGGTAAAGTTGGGAACAGTGTTTTTCATCCCTAAGCTTGTATCCACAGTCGGTTCTTCTACGCCACCTTGGCCGTAGGTAATAGTAGAAAAAAGTATAGTAGATAAAAATGATATTATATATATTTTCATATTATTTTCTTTTAATAACTTTAATAGAGTTGGTGTGCGTATTCGTTCTAATTTCTACGATGTATATTCCTTCGGGATAGTTGCTTAAATCCATAGGAATCATTCGGTCTTTAACTTCGAACTGTTGTAATTGTCTGCCCGATAAATCGTAAAGTGTTGCGGTTCCAAAATCGTACTCAAACCCAACAATTATATTGGTAAAGGCAGCGGTAGGATTTGGTGCTGCTTCAATTGGTGCTTTTGGTTTTTCGGGTTTGTCTTTGTCTTTAAGTTTTACTACCCAAAAATCATTGCTTCCTTTATTGGTATTTTTGTCTCTAGAAATTTTTCCATTAGAGGTTCCTGCTAATAAATAGCCGCCATCACGTGTTTCAATAAGTTTTTTTAGTAAGTCTTCACCGTTACTTCCAACAGTTTGTGTCCAGATTTCTTCGCCTTTATCGTTTATTTTTAAAGCGATGTAATCGTTTATGCCTTCTTTGTCTTTTTTAAGTGATCCAGTAACTTCACTTTTGGCATATCCAGCAATAAGCATCGTTTTGTCTTTGTTTTCAATAATGGAGGTTAAGATGTCTACTTGACCATAATTGTATGTTTCCTGCCAGATAATTTCACCTTTCTGGTCTAATTTGAGTACCCAAAAATCAGTTCCTTTACTGGTTTTGCTTTTGCTGTTTGTAGCTCCCGAATTAGAGTTGCCTCCCAGAACATACATGCCGTCTTGGGTTTGGATAAGGGCGCTTAGTTGGTCGTCTTTGTCTCCGCCAAGGGTTCTTTGCCATTCAATTTCTCCCTTTTCATCTGTTTTTATAACCCAATAATCTCCTTGCCCTGTATTGTTTTCTTGTTTTTCCCCAGATGCTCTAGAAGTCGAATAACCTCCTAAAAGGTAGCCTCCGTCTTTGGTTTGTATGGCGCGTTTTAATAGGTCCATTTGGGCTCCACCATATACTTTTTGCCATTCGATTTTACCGTTTTGGTCTAACTTAACAATCCAGTAATCTAAGTTACCGCGTCCGTCTTGTTCTTTTTCTCCAGATTTGTCTGAGCTTGAGGAACCACCCACTAAATAACCACCATCTTGGGTTTGTACTATGGAACTCAATTTGTCTGAGCCGTTACCTCCAATGGTTTTTTGCCACATTTCTCCACCTTTGGCATCAAGTTTAATAATCCAAAAGTCATCTTGACCTCTGGACTCTTCCTTTTTTTGTGTTCCTTTTCCGGAATTTGAAGTTCCTGCTAAAATAAAACCGGCATCTTGAGTTAATAAAATGCATTGTAGAAAATCCATTCCTTGACCGCCAAAACTTTTTTGCCAATCAAGCCCACCTTTTTCATCCATTTTCCAAATCCAATAATCTAGATTTCCTTGATTGGATTCTGTTTTATTGCCATTTTTACCTGATACAGAGCTGCCGCCTATAATAAAACCATAGTCAGGAGTGGGTTGAACATCAAATAAGTAATCGGCGTGTTTGCCTCCGTATGATTTTTCCCAAAGAATATCCTGAGAAAACATGGAAGTGAAAACCATTAAAAAAACCATTAAAAAACTTTTTTTAATAGTTAAACGTGTAGTATGATACATATGTCTAGGTTAATTCGAAATTTAAGGCTCAAAAATAAAAGACAACCATTTGATAAAAAAAAGAATCCTTTTATCAAATGGTTATTTTTCGGCAGCAAAAATAACATAATAACCGATATAATTACATCACTAAATTTAGTGATATTTGGGTCACTAATTTTAGTGATTTTTAAAATCTCATCTAACTTATTAAATTAAGAACATTCCTTAAATATTCAAGATATTTAAGTATAACTCGTTAATACATATTGGTGAATGAATTGAAAAAAGGTACTGTGAAATTGGTGTTTGATGTATTGCAATAGGTTACGCACGGCTTTTCTTTAACACATAAGCATTTTTTCTGAAGTGCAACTTATTTTGCAACCTTTATAAAATATAGAAAAAAGCGCATTTAATTTTTTTTTTAAAAGGTTGCAATAGATGTGAATATGTTTCAAGCTAAATAAAATAGCCATAAATTTATTTGGCAAACTTTTTAATCATTCTAAAATAGATGATCAACATAGTTTAGTGGAATTAACTTGATATAATAAATATGGTTAGTAAATTGATATTTCATCAAAAATATAAGAGTTGTAGATTGTAATTTATTTGATTAATTGCAATTAAAAAGTAAGAGAAATTACAAAGTAAAGAGTAAAATTCAATATTGTTTCTAGTGAAGAATTTTATAATCTTGTTTTAACTGCAGGGCTATCTAAATAACAATAATAATTAAATTGTCGGCTAATGGTTGGCTAAATTTAGAAATAAAAAAGCATAACTACATGTAGTTATGCTTTTTAAGTACCGCGGGTGGGAATCGAACCCACACACCTAAGTACACGAGTTTGAGTCGTGCGCGTCTACCAATTCCGCCACCGCGGCTTGCGGGCTGAGATGTTTTTGTGAGCATCTCTGAAATTGATTGTTTCAATTTGTGGCTGCAAATGTAAATAAAAATTCTTCAAAGAATAAAAAAATAAAAGAAAAAATTGCTTTCAGAGTTGAATTTAATTTCTAAATTTGCACCTCGTTAAAACAACACAACACTAACTAACTACACCCGAGGCGTTTACCTATATTGGGCTTTTGATGAAAATTTAGCCGAATTGTATGTAGCGAAGCGGAGTAAAAACAACGAAATAAAATGTCACACATTGAACCGGAAGCAAAGATTTTTGCATGTTCTCAGAGTGTCTATCTTGCCGAAAGAATTGCTGAACACTACGGTGTAGAGCTTGGTAAGGTTACGTTCTCAAAATATAGTGATGGTGAGTTTCAGCCTTCTTTTGAAGAATCCATTCGTGGTTTACGCGTTTTTTTGGTATGTTCTACCTTTCCCAGCGCCGACAACTTAATGGAACTTTTATTGATGATTGATGCAGCCAAAAGAGCTTCGGCACGTCATATCACTGCGGTTATTCCTTATTTTGGATGGGCACGTCAGGATAGAAAAGACAAGCCGAGGGTTCCGATAGGGGCTAAATTAGTAGCTAAATTATTAGAAGCGGCTGGAGCTACTCGAATTATGACGATGGATTTACATGCGGATCAAATTCAAGGATTCTTTGAAAAACCGGTAGACCATTTGTTCGCGTCTACTATTTTCTTGCCGTATGTAAGAGGGTTGAATTTAGAAAATTTAACCATTGCATCGCCAGATATGGGTGGATCGAAGAGAGCCTATGCGTATTCTAAATTTTTAGAATCGGATGTGGTTATTTGTTACAAGCAACGTAAAGCTGCCAATGTAATTGATACGATGGAGTTGATTGGTGATGTTCGCGGAAGAAATGTGATTTTGGTAGACGACATGATCGATACTGGAGGAACATTGGCTAAAGCGGCAGATATGATGATGGAACGTGGGGCATTAAGCGTTAGAGCGATTTGTACACACGCTATTTTATCAGGAGGGGCTTATGAAAAAATTGAGAACTCCAAAATTTTGGAATTAATCGTAACCGATTCGATTCCGTTAAAAAAACAAAGTCCGAAGATTAAAGTTGTAAGTTGTGCACCTTTATTTGCAGAAGTGATGCATATGGTGCAAAATAACAACTCCATTAGCGGGAAGTTTTTAATGTAGAATTTTATTAATTTTTAAATATTTCAAAATGAAATCAATTACGATCAAAGGATCTGAAAGAGAAAGCGTGGGCAAATCGGCAACGAAAGCGGCACGTAATGCTGGAATGGTACCTTGCGTGTTATACGGAGGAGATCAACCAGTACATTTTATCGCTGAAGAAAAAGCGTTTAAAAGTTTAGTTTACACTCCAAACGTACACACAGTTGTACTTGATTTGGCTGGTGGTAAATCGTTTGAAGCTATTCTTCAAGACATTCAAATGGACCCAGTTTCTGACCAAATTTTACACATCGACTTCTATCAATTAGATCCTAAAAAGGAAATCACTATGGAAGTGCCTGTAAAAGTAACTGGAACTTCTCCAGGGGTTTTATTAGGAGGTGTTTTACGTTTAAACCAACGTAAATTAAAAGTAAGAGCTTTACCAGCTAACTTACCTGACTTTGTTGAGGCTAACATTTCTGAATTAGAAATGGGTAACAAATTGTATGTAACTAAAATTGCTACTAACAATTTTAAATTGTTACACCCAGACAATACTGTGGTTTGTCAAGTGAGAATTTCACGTGCTGCTATGAAAGCTGCTCAAGAGGCTGCAAAAGCAGAAAAAGGTGCAAAAGGAAAGAAAAAATAATTTCTATCCCAATTATATCAAAAGTCCCGGTTTTTATCGGGACTTTTTTTATGACATTTTTTTGAAGCGAGTGTTTGTGATTTTTCAGGAATAGTATTTCCCGCTGTCCGCTATATCTTTTTCAAAAGCTTTACTGAACTTCAGTTTCTAAAAAAGGATGTCGCTACCATCGGGGCTATTGGATTGGCGAGAGTGCCTTTTTGGAAACATTTTCAAATTTCAAATTTTCAAATTCCCAAATTGCATTACTTTTGCCAAATGAAATGGTTTAATAACATCTTCAATAATGAGAAACGTTCTAGTGAGACTAGCGATTCTATGAAATCGGAGACTCTCGAATTGCATAACAAAAATAGAAACGAAGTGAGTAAAAAATTTTTAATTGTCGGCCTTGGTAATATAGGTTCTGAATATGCTAACACGCGTCACAATATTGGATTCAAAGCGGTGGACTTTTTAGCAAAACAAGAAAGCGTAGACTTTCAAACGGTTAAGCTAGGGGCAATGGCGGAATGTAAAATGAAAGGTAGAACCTTGTTTCTCTTAAAACCCAATACGTATATGAATTTGAGTGGGAAAGCTATACACTATTGGATGGAAAAAGAAAAAATAGCTAAAGAAAATGTTTTGGTTATTACAGATGATTTAAATCTTCCGTTTGGAACTATTCGAATCAAACCAAAAGGAAGTGACGGGGGCCACAACGGGTTGAAAAGCATTCAGCAAATTTTAAACACAACAGAGTATCCTAGATTCCGTTTTGGTATTAGTGATGAGTTTAAAAAAGGACAGCAAGTTGATTATGTTTTAGGGGAATGGAGCGATGAGGAAAAAAGTAAGTTGCCAGAGCGTTTAGAAATGGCTGCAAAAGCAATACAATCTTTTGTTTTAGCAGGTTTGGGCAACACAATGAGTGAATATAACGGAAAATAAAAAGAGGCGCTTAAAACGCCTCTTTTTTTATTTTATATCGATATGTAATTATTCGATAACAATTTTCTTAACCTCTTTTCTTTCACCATCTTGAACAGTTACGATATAAATACCAGACTGTACGTTAGATAATTTTACATTTTGGTTGAAAGTTCCAGTGTTTTGGTACTCGTTTTCAAATACTAAACGACCTCTTAAATCGTGTACACCAATTTTGATGTCATTTGAAGTGTTTGAAGTAAATTGAACTGTGAAGTTACCTTTGTTTGGATTAGGGTAAATTGAAAAGTTCTCTAAGTTAAAGCTTTCAGATGCAAGCGTGATTGTTGTGTCTGTGTGACAAAGTGTTAATGTTGCACTAGAAATAGTGTTTGTAGTAACTGTACTTTTTGCAGCCAAACGCCATACACCAGCAGAGTTCATTCCGTTTAAAGTAGAGAAAGAAGAAACTGGCTTGTATGCAGCACCTGAGTTTGCACCCGCACAACTGAAAGTAGCTCCTTGGTCATCAAATTTTACGTTTAATCCTGCAGTTGAATTATTACATCCAGAAGAAGGCCCATCAAAAGCAACATAATCAACTACACCAGAACCTGGTTTAACCAATCCAAATGAAACTTGGTTTGCTCTTGCAGCAGTAGAAACAATTGTTAAGTTAGCGTCAGAAATAGTGTAGCTATCTGTAATACCTGCAGCTGATGGTAAATTGTATGCAGTCCATCCAGTAGCCATTGCTACAGCTGGAGAGAATGTTCTTGTGTAATCAGTACATGTTGTAGTTGTAGTAACAACATATCCAATTGCAATGTTTTTAACGTTAACATTGAAGAAAATATTTCCAGAAGCTTTAACCATAACTCTACAGTATGGTGCTAATGTACTTGGTACAGTAATATTTTCAGATCCGTCATTCGGGGTGTTAGCAACTAATACAGTTGAGAAAGTAGCTCCATTGTCTGTTGACAATAAGATATCTACGTTAGCTCCACCTGTGCTTGTATTAGTTCCGTTTACAGCCCATGTAATAGTTTGTGTTTCACCAGCATTCCAAGTGATTCCATCTGTATTTTGCGATGTTACAGTTAACGGACCTCTTGTTGCATCAACAGTAACTGCTGTGTTTGCAAAGTTTGTTTGTCCTTGACCTGCAGCATTGTCTCTTACTGTTAATCTGAAGTTTAATGTTCTAGCAACAGAACTTAACGCTTCTACATCAATTGCGTTACCTGCAGTTGCAGTAAGTCCAGCCATTACAGTTGACATTTGAGGGAAATATCTTGTTGGGCTAGTAGTAGGTGAATACGATCTCCAGTTAGGTCCTGATGCTTTAGTAGCCATTGCGCCACTGTTTGCATTAGTTTGTAAACTCGAAGCGTTATCCATCTCTTCCCAGCAATATGTTAATGCTCCACCACCAGAATCTGTTGCAGAACCAGTTAACATAAACGGTGTGCTTTTAGGAATTGTATATGATGCTGTTGTTGTTACAACCGGAGTTCCATGTGTAATTGTTGTTGTAACTGGACATGTTTTTCCTGCTAAGTTAGTTTGAACTTGAGCAATACTAGCAGCATGAAAAATATCAATAGAGTGTGATGCAACGTCGTAACTTGTAATACCTGCGTAACCCATAATTGTTACACCTGAACCAGGCTCTACGTTAACACCGGTACCTTCATTACTCATTGAAAATGTGTGGTTTCCACCTAATTGGTGGCCCATTTCATGAGCAACATAGTCAATATCAAAATTATCTCCAGATGGTATAGCGTCAGCAGGAGATGTAAATCCACTTCCTTTGTTTGTATCAGTGGTACTAGCAGTGTCATTTACACAAACACAACCAATACAACCAGCGTTACCACCTCCACCATCAGCACCAAAAAGATGGCCGATATCATAAGCAGCATTGTTGGCAGCTAATGAAGTTGCTGCTCCAGTTAAACTTGAACTCAATGTGTTTTGTAATTCAGCATTCCATGCTCCACCAGCACCTGTTGCAGATGCAGAATAAGGGTCAGTTGCAGGGTTGTAGTAAATTACGTTTTGAGATTCGTTAATGATGTTTAAGTGTAATGCAAAATCTTTTTCGAATACTCCGTTTACACGTGTCATAGTTGCGTTAAAAGCAGCTAAAACGTTTGAAACTTGAGCAGAACTAGTAGCTCCAAAATAATTTGAATATTCACCAGTACAAGATAATGCTAAACGCATGGTTTTTAATTGACCTGCGCTTGATCTTCCCGTTGTAGGTATTTGTGAACCTAAATCAGTAACAATTTTTTTGTCTACAGTAGAACAAGTAAAAGGAAGTTTTCCTTTTTGTCTTTGTGATGTATAAACCGCATAATATCTTCCGTCTTGAGAGTATGGTTCCATGAATTCTGCAGCTTTATCAGCTCTGAAAACCATAGTTTGAATACCTCTTGGGTCAAGGCTCAAACGTACTTGTGCATATTTATCATCAATACCAACACCTACATACGAACGAATTTGAGGAAATTGAGCTTGTAATTCTGGTGTAAAATTCGAAGCCTCAAACATTTCAAAACGCTCTAATGTTCCATTAGCATTAGGAAGTGAGATAATAACTCCAGATGTTCTTGAAGTTAATCTGTCAGGTGAGTTTCTTAACACCTGTTGTAGTGGTGCAAAATCAAGTTTAAACAATTTGAAAGTTTCTGGAAATGCCTGTCTTTCAACATTTTTAGAAAGCTTTACATTGTCTACTCCTTGTGAGCTTGACCACAGTTTTTCTGTTTGTGCATGACCTTGAGAAATCATGAAAGCAGAAGCTACTGTTAAAAGTAAATTTCTTTTCATTTTTAGTTATCGTTAAGTTTGCGTCAAAATTATGTTATTTTTGCGGATAACCAAATTTTTTCAAGTTAAAATAATTAAGGTGTCAATATTGACACCTTAATTTTGTATTATTAATAAAAATACGCTTTATTTTATAGCAATTTTTTTGGTTTCTACACGATCTCCATCCTTAATATTTACTAAATATATTCCGGATTGAACATTAGTAAGTTGTATATTTTGGTTAAAGAATCCATTGTTTTTATAGGAGTTTTCAAAAACCGTTCTTCCTCGCATGTCGTAAATTGCAACATTAATATCTGATCCTGAATTTGAATCGAATTTAATGTTGAATGAACCGTTATTAGGATTTGGATAAACTACTAAGTCGTTAATTCCAAAAGTATTTGAGCTTAGGTTTTCAGCAACACATAGTGTTATACCCCAGTTGTTAATTGTTCCAATATCTCCATTCCAATAATCTCTAGCGTGAAGTACCCAAGTTCCTGCTGCAGGTTTACCATTTAAAACTGATAACGGTGAATCTGGTGAGAAAGTTCCTGTTGATGCACTACAAGAAGTAGCTGAAATAAATGGATTTCCATCATCAAAAGTTACATTCACACTGCTAAATTCGTTTTCACAGTTTCTGTTCCATAATGAAACACTTGTTCCGTCAGGGTGTGTCATCCACACTACTAAATCATCGATGTATGCATGGTTAAACGACAGATTAACATTAACATCGTTCAAACTTCCTGTAAGAGTTGGAGGTACAATTATTGTTTTAGTTACTTCAGCACCAGGAGTGTTTGCTCCTGTTCCATCAGGAACATTAAGCGCTGTATTATTCGAATACACATAACTACAGTTTGATTGTCCAGTTTGGAAAGAGTAGGTGGTACTATAGGTTCCTGAACAGCCTGCATTTTTTGGCATAACTCTCCAATAATATGTAGTCCCTTCTGCAAGACCAGCAACACTATATGTCGTGGTTGTAACTGTTGTGTTTGCTATGAATGTTGTAAAAGCGGCATCAGAAGCTACTTGAACTACATATTGCGTTGCAGCTGCATTTGCTGGCCATGTTAAAATGGTTGTTGTGCTTTGTGCAGTTGCTGTATTTGCAGGTGAAGTTAAGTTTTGTGTTCCAAAATTCCCACTAACTAAGTCTAAGTATAATGGTACTGTTTTGTTTGTAGCGCCCGAAGTTGCAGTAACAGTGA
This sequence comes from Flavobacterium sp. IC2-16, assembly GCF_055521455.1. Classification (NCBI taxonomy): domain Bacteria; kingdom Pseudomonadati; phylum Bacteroidota; class Flavobacteriia; order Flavobacteriales; family Flavobacteriaceae; genus Flavobacterium; species Flavobacterium sp. IC2-16. The sequence continues at coordinate 1,532,779 of NZ_CM145480.1, forward strand.
TTGTGTAAAAGCCAACCGGAGAACCATTTGTATTACTTAAGGTCATTGTTACAGTTCCATTAGCAGAAATTGAGCTTGGTGAGAATGTTGCTGTTGCACCTGATGGAAGCCCTGAAGCTGTAAAAGTAGTTGTACCACTAAATCCACCATAGGTAGTGTAAGGAATTGCATAAGAAATATCAGTCCCTTGGCATGTTGACTTGTTTTGTTCGCCAGTAACACCATTAAAGCTTACACCAAATGTGCTTATAGGAGCTGTAATTGAAAAGTTTGCATTTGAAATGTCGTAAAAGATGTGATTATTACCTTTTACCATAATTCTGTTTGTAGTTCCTACATTGTTTGGAACTGTAATTGTTTCGGTTCCATCATTAGGTACTCTACTAGCTAATAATATTGGGTAGGTATATCCTCCATCTGTAGATAAGTAAATGTCAACATAAGCAGTATTTACACCGTTTGCAGTTGTTCCAGCAACATTCCAAGTAACGGTTTGGTTGGTTCCAACCGCCCAAGATATTGCAGTGTTTGGTGCGGTAACTTGGAAAGGACCAGCTGTGGCATTAACGGTAACAACCATAGCGTCAGTATCAGTTTGTTGACCAAATACTGCGTTATCACGTACTGTTAAGGTGAAGTTTAAAGTTCTGGCAACCGAACTTAAATACTCAACATTAATTTCTGTTCCGGCTGTAAATAATTGTCCTGCAATTACACGAGTTAAAATTGGCATATATCGGCTTGGCGATGAAGTCGCAATAAATGATCTCCAATTCGGACCTGTTGCTTTTGTAGCACTAGCTGCAGATGCAGCATTAGTTTGTGTTGATCCAGCGTTGTCTACTTCTTCCCACATGTAGGTTAAAGTGTCGCCATCGGCATCAGTTGCAGAGCCTGTTAAAATGAAAGGTGTACTTTTTGGTATAGTATAATCACTGCCTGCATTAGCTACTGGAGCATGATTAGTTAGTGGTGTTCTAGTAGGACAAGTTTTTCCTTCCATGTTGCTTTGTACTTGATAGATACTAGCATAATGAAAAAATGGATCTGAGTGCATTTGTATGTCTTGAGATGTAATACCAGCATAACCCATAATCGTTGAACCAGAACCTGGTTCAACATTCACTCCACTACCTTCATTATTCATGGAGAATGTGTGGTTCGCTCCAAATTGATGACCCAATTCATGTGCAACATAATCAATGTCGAAATTATCACCCATCGGGATGCCATCTGCTGGTGAAGTGATTCCGCTTCCTTTTTGACCGTTAACGCAAACACAACCAATACAGCCGGCATTACCACCGCCACCAGATGCCCCAAACATGTGTCCAACATCGTAATTTGACTCACCAATGTTATTAGTTAATGTTGTTTGAAGTTGATTGTTCCAGTTTGCCATAGTAGTATATGGGTCTGAAGTAGGATTGGTGTATATTACTACATCTGTATTTGCAATAATTGTCATATGAATTGCAAAATCTTTTTCAAAAACCATGTTAACGCGATTTATCGATGCGTTAATAGCAGCTAGTGCTTGTGGTTTTGTTCCTCCAAAATATTGAGTGTACTCTCCGTTGCAAGACATTGCTAATCTGAAATCCAACAATTCTTCAGCGTTTGATCTCTCAGTGTTTTTTGTTTTTGCAAAAAGAGTATTCATGATCTTTTTGTCTTCTGTGGAACAGGTAAAAGGTAATTCTCCTTTATTTCTTGAAGAGTTGTACACTACGTATGTACTTCCATCTTCTGAATAAGGTTCCATGAATTCAGCTGGTTTGTCAGCACGTAAAACCATGGTTTGAATCCCGCTTGGATCAATACTTATTCGTACTTGGGCTGTTGGATCGTCAATTCCCTTTCCTACATAAGAGCGGATTTCAGGATATCTAGATTGTAATTCTGGTGCAAAGTTAGAGGCTTCAAACATTTGAAAGCGTTCCATGTTACCTTCTGCATTAGGAAGACTGATGATAACATTGCTTTTTTGAGTATTTAAACGATTAGGAGCATGTGTTAGTTGTTGTTTTAATTCTGCTACATTAGTTCTAAATAGTTGAAAATCTTTTGGAAAAGAAAGTCTCTCAACATGTTTTACTTTTTTGATGTTAATATCGGTTGTTTTTGTCCAGTTGGAATTGCTTTGAGCAAAACCAAAACTAGAAATCATAACCGAAAGTAAACACAATTGTAATGTTTTTTTCATTTTTAGTTAGATTAGTTAGTGCTGCAAATATATAAAAAGATTTGATTTTCAGGTTTATAAATAAAAAAAGGAGGCAATCGCCTCCTTTTTAATAAATTATTCGTTAATTATTTGATAGAAATCTTTTTAACTTCTTTTCTTTCGCCATCTTGAACAGTAACCATGTAGATTCCTGTTTGAACATTGCTTAATTGAATGTTTTGGTTGAAAGTTCCATTGTTTTGGTATGATTTTTCAAAAACCAAACGACCTCTCATATCATGAACGCCAACTTTAATTTCATTTCCAGAATTTGAATCAAACTGAACTGTGAAATTACCATTGTTTGGATTTGGATAAATTGAGAAGTTGTCAAGCCCAAAACTTTGAGACGCTAACGTGAAAGATTGAGTACAAACAGTAATTCCCCATGAATTAATTTGACCTGTATCAGCATTATAATAATCAGCAGTTAATAAAGTCCAAGTTCCATTGGCTACTTTTCCGTTATATGCAGATAATGGACTAGATGGAGCAAATGTACCGGTCATATTAGCAACACATGTAAATGCTGCGGCTCCGTCACTTAAAGTTACATTAAAGTTGTCATTTCCAGCACAAGCTCTGTTCCAAACTGGAACTTGAGTAGCGTCTGGGTGGTTGATAGCAATAACTAAGTCGTTTGGCCAAGTGTGATTAACATTTAAAGCGATGTCTACATCTGAAATGTTTCCTGTGTCTGGCACGTTAATAGTGTTACTAACAACTGCCCCAGGAACGTTTGCACCTGTACCATCAGGAACTACTAAAGGCGTATTGTTTGTGTATGTATTACAGGTAGAAGATACCGTATAACCGATAGCTATGTCTTTAGTGTTAACATTAAAGAAAATGTTTCCATTTGCTTTAACCATTACACGTGCGTATTGTGCAGTAACGTTTGGAACAGTAATGTTTGCAGAACCGTTGTTTGGTATGTTTGAAGCTAATACGGTAGGGAAAGTTTGCCCTCCATCGGTTGATAGTAAAATATCTACATTGGCACCTCCAGCAATAGTATTCGTATTGTTTACTGTCCAAGTAATTGTTTGTGTTGTGTATCGTAGCCAAGTTTGACCTGCAGTTGCTTGAGATGTTACAGTAAGAGGTCCTTTGGTTCCATCAACAGTTACAATCATGTCGTCCTTGTTGGTTTGTCCAACTTTTACCGGTGCTGAAGCACTGTAAGGAACATTATCTCTTACAGTCAATCTAAAATTTAATGTTCTAGCAACTGAACTTAATGCCTCAACTGCGATTTCTGCACCTTGTGTTGTGGTTTGACCGTTTAATACAGTAGCCATTGTTGGGCAAACTCTTATTGGTGATGCTGTTGGGCTGTATGATCTCCAGTTTGGTCCAACTGTTTTAGTAGCTGATGCTGCAGATGCTGCTCCAGTTTGTGAAGCAGAATCATTGTCGTATTGCTCCCAGCAATATGTTAGCGCGTCTCCAGAATTGGCGTCTGTTGCAGAACCAATTAACATAAAAGGAGTGCTTTTTGGAATAGTGTAATCGGCACCTGCATTAGCAACTGGTGTTGCGTTGTTTGCTGTGATTGCTGTTGTAACAGGACATGTTTTTCCAGCTAAATTTGTTTGTATTTGATTGATACTTGCAGCGTGATAAATATCAATTGAGTGTGCTTGTATATCTTGTGAAGTAATACCAGCATATCCCATAATAGTTACACCAGAACCTACCTCCATATTTACACCAGAACCTTCATTATTCATAGAGAACGTATGGTTAGCTCCCAATTGATGACCTACTTCGTGAACTACATAATCAATATCGAAGTTGTCTCCTTGCGGTATTGCATCTGCAGGAGATGTAAATCCACTACCTTTATTTTTATCAGTAGTACTTGCTGTATCGTTTACACATACACAACCAATACATCCTGCATTACCACCACCACCATCAGCTCCAAAAAGGTGACCAATGTCGTATGCGGCATTGTTGGCAGCTAAAGAAGTAGCTGGACCAGTTAGACTAGAACTCAATGTGTTTTGTAATTCAGCATTCCAAGCGCCACCAGCACCTGTTCCAGAAGCAGAATATGGATCGGTTGCAGGGTTGTAATAGATTACATTTGTTGATTCGTTAATTAAATTTAAGTGTAAACCTAAATCTTTTTCATAAACTCCATTACAACGAGAAAGTGTATTGTTGAATGCTGCAAGAACCAAGCCTACTTGAGCTGAACTGGTTGCTCCAAAATAATTAGCGTATTCTGCAGTACATGATTGTGCTAAACGCATAGTTTTTAATTGCCCTGCACTTGATCTTGTTGTTGTAGGAACTTGAGTAGAAATATCTGTAGCTAATTTTTGGTCATCTACAGAACAAGTCCAACCTAATTTTCCTTTTTCACGTTGTGATTTGAAAACCGCATATACACGGTGGTCTTGTGAATATGGCTCAATGAATTCGTTTTCTTTGTCCGTTCTGAAAACCATAGTTTGAATTCCTTGAGGGGAGATACTTAATTTTAATGTAGCATACTTGTCAGTGATACCCTTTCCAGAATAAGCTCTGATTTCTGGGAATCTTGCTTGAAGCGCATCATCAAAGTTTGAAGCTTCATACATTTCAAATTGTTCTAACTGACCTTGTGTGTTAGGTAAGGTGATAATCACTTTTTGTTTGTTTTTGTTCTGAAGTGAGAACAATGTTTGACGCAATTGATCTGTATTTAAATTGTACAAGTCAAATGTTTTAGGGAAAGAAAGTCTTGAAACGGCTTTATCTTTCGACATTTTACCGACGTCGCCTTTATTGGCGGACCAAAACTTGTCATTTTGCGCATATCCTGACGATATTGCAAAAGCCGTCGCTAAGGTCAATAGTAATGTTTTTTTCATTTTTAGTCTATTGAGTTGATTATTAGAAGCTCAAATATAAAAAAAAAATTAAAAATTCATAATAATTTAACGAAAAAGCCATGTCAAGTTGTTTTTAAGATTGTCTATTTGCCGGTTATTAAAATTTGATTTTTGCTAACAATAAGTATCTTTGTACAAACAAATTGATTTGAGAACATTTTCTTCTATTCAGGAATTTCATTCAGATTCGAAAACCGTAGTTACACTCGGAACTTTTGATGGCGTGCATTTAGGGCATCAGTCAATTTTGTCTAAGTTAACCAAGTCGGCAGAAAACCTAAATTGCGAAAGTCTGGTATTGACTTTTTTTCCGCATCCTCGTATGGTGCTGCAGCAAGATTCTGATATTAAACTCTTGAATACTATTGGAGAAAAAAGTGTGTTGCTTCAAAAATTTGGAATCGATAATTTAGTCATACACCCATTTGATTCTCATTTTTCTCAATTAACAGCCGAAGAATTTGTTAGAGAAATTTTAGTTAAACAATTCAATATAGCTAAAATTATTATAGGCTACGATCATCGTTTTGGTAAAGGCCGTTCGGCTACAATTTCCGATTTGATTGCATTTGGGGAGAAGTACAATTTTGAAGTCGAACAAATCTCAGCAAAAGAAATAGATGAAGTTTCCGTTAGTTCAACCAAAATTCGTAACGCACTTACTGAAGGAGATGTTGCTTTGGCCAATCAATATTTAGGCTATGATTATTTTTTTTCTGGTCAAGTTGTTGAAGGAAAAAAACTCGGGCGAACCATTGGATATCCAACGGCTAATATTCAATTGGATGAAAACTATAAACTGATTCCTAAAATTGGCGCTTATGTTGTTTCTTCAGTAATTAATGGGAGTTTGGTTCATGGAATGATGAATATCGGTTTTAACCCTACGGTAAAAGGTTTGGATAAAACGATTGAAGTTCATTTTTTTGATTTCTCTAATGATATCTACGGAAAAACTATTCAAGTATCAATTCATGAGCGTTTGCGTGATGAAGCTGATTTTGGATCAATTGAATTGTTGATTCAGCAATTGGGCAAAGATAAAAAGGATGCTTTGCGTTATTTCGAAAACAAAAATCATGAATCCCTTTAAGCAGGTTGATAATGCACCGCTGATTCTTTTTAGAATCTTTTTTGGTTTTTTGTTCGCCGTTGAAACCTTTGGGGCGAATTTTACCGGTTGGGTTAAAGATAATTTTTTACTTCCCGATTTTACATTTTCCTATCTTGGTATGGATTGGCTTCAGCCATTGCCGGGTTATGGCATGGTGTTTTATTTCATAGCCATGGGAATTCTTTCTGTAATGGTCATGTTGGGGTTGTATTATAGATGGAGTTTGGCATTGCTCACATTGTTGTGGAGTGGTGCTTATTTTATGCAAAAAACAGCATACAACAATCATTATTATTTGCTGTTGTTGGTGGCTGTCATTATGTGGTTTCTTCCTGCAGATGCTTATGCTTCATTAGATGTAAAAAGAAATCCTGAGAAACAACGTTTAACCATGCCGGTTTGGTGTTCGTGGGTGATGATGTTGCAAATGGCAATTGTCTATTTTTTTGCAGCTGTAGCTAAATTTTATCCCGATTGGTTAGATGGGACTTTTACAAAGGCTTTGTTCTCTAATCTTACCGGAAATGAAACAATTGATGCTGTTTTTGCGCAAAAATGGTTTTATGTATTTATTGCTTATGCAGGTATTTTGTTCGATGCCTTAATTGTTCCGGCTTTGCTTTGGTCGAGAACTCGAAACATTGCTGTTATTGCATCTTTGCTTTTTCATGTTTTTAATTCAGTTACTCTAAAAATTGGTATTTTTCCATACTTCGCTCTAAGCTTTGCTTTGTTTTTTTACAATCCCGATTTAATTCGAAAGCTTTTTTTTAAGGAGAAACCTATTCCTGATAGCGCAAAGCATAATGAGTATTTGGGTAAAAAGATTCTCTATTTTTTCTTCATTCCTTATTTTTTACTGCAAGTAGCGCTTCCGGTTCGGCATTGGTTTATTAAAGGAGATGTGCTTTGGACGGAAGAAGGGCATCGTTTAAGTTGGCGTATGATGTTGCGTAAACGAGAGGGACATATTGTGTTTTCTGTTGTTGATAAGAAAACAGGAGAGAAATCTGTTTACGATCATAAACGTGTGCTTACGCGTTGGCAAGAACGTGGTATGGCTGCAAAACCAGATATGATTTGGCAAATGGCTCAGCGAATCAAAAAGGAATATCTAAAAAAAGGAAAGGATGTTCGCGTTTATGTAGATTGCATGGTTTCTATAAATAATCAGCCTGCTAAACGGCTTATTGATTCTAAAGTTGATTTAGCTTCAGCGGATTGGAATTACTTTGGGCATTCCGATTGGATTTTGCTATACGATAACGAAGATTAATGCGTTTGGTCGATTTAACTTATATTTAAGTCGCTTTAAATTTTGCTTCGATAAATATTTCATATTTTTGTTAAATAAATATCAAGTTTGTTTCGAATAAGTCATTCGATTGAAAACTTCATAAAAAATAGTGTTTAACCTTATAAATATGAAATACTATGTTTGTTAAGTCAAGAGAATTCAGAAACGGAACCATAATTTTTGTTGGTATTGGAATTTATTTCCTTTTAATGGAAGTATTGGGCTTGTCCCATCACTTCTATCTTAGAATCCTTAATATTTTTATTGTACTCTATGGTATTAATAGAACAATTAAGGCAAATATTCACGATGGACAAAACGATTATTTGTTCAATTTAACTTCGGGTGCCATGACCGCTTTTGTTGGGGTGATATTGAGTATCATTGCTCTAAATGTCTACATTCATTTAAAAGGTGGTGAGATATATGTGAAAACCTTATCGGAAGCCTTTTTGTTTGGTGGAAGTCCTTCAGTATATCAGTATTGCGCTGGTTTGCTTTTTGAAGGTTTGGCTTCTTCGGCTATCGGGGCTTTTACGTTGATGCAATATTGGAAAGGGAAAACGTATCGTGACGGACATTTAACTCACGAATGATATTTTTTCAATTCGAAAGTATTTCCATCGAAAACACCATAAGTGAAATATCCAATCCAATCGCCAAGATTGAAGTAACTTGCATTGTCTTTTAAGAGAATTTCAAGAGGAAGATGTCTATGGCCAAAAACAAAATAATCGTAATGTTTTTTTTCAAGTTTTCTTTTGGAATATTGCACAAGCCATTCGTTTTCTTCACCCAAATACTTAACATCTTCCGCTCCAGAAATCAATTTGTTTTTTACCGATAAGTATTGCGCAAGCCGAACCCCTATGTCTGGATGAAGCCATCTGAAAAACCATTTCGAAACCGGATTGGTAAAAACGCGTTTCATACGTTTGTAGCCTTTATCTCCTGGGCCTAATCCATCACCATGACCAATTAAAAAAACTTTTTTGTTGAATGTGAATTCTTTTGGTTTGTGAAAAATGGGGATGTTAAGCTCTTTTTCGAAATAATCGTACATCCATAAATCGTGGTTTCCAACGAAAAAATAAATTTGGATTCCATTGTCTCGTAGTTCTGCAAGTTTTCCTAACACGCGTACAAAACCTTTGGGTACAACTGTTTTGTATTCGAACCAAAAATCAAACAAATCCCCTAGCAAAAAAAGGACTTCAGCATCGGCTTTAATTTCTTCTAGCCATGCTACAAATTTTTGCTCGCGCGGAAAGCTATCCTTGGCTGTTGGTGCGCCAAAGTGTTGGTCGGATGCGAAATATATTTTTTTGGATTGTTGCAGTTTCATAATGATATAGGTCAAAGATAAAAAAATGTGTCTTTTTTTAATGCTTTTTTCGAATTATTCAATTATTATTTTCCTATGAAATACAATTCTAAATTTTAAATTATTTCTTTTTTTGTAAAAAAAGTATCAAAAAAAATTTTTAATTGTTAAAATATTGTAAATTAGTACTGCTTTTGTCGATAAAAAACACAAATCATCGACAAAATACACAAAAACAACATAATTGTTATAAAAATGAGGCGACTATTTTACTTCGTGTTCTTTTTTCCGCTCTTTATGTATTCACAAGAGAAAGCAAAATTTGCTGATCGAAAAGAGGGAACCTATCAGATTGAATTTCTAAAAACAGCAACACAACCCATCGCTGTTACCAATGAAATTCTCGAAAAAATCGAAACTATTAGAAAAGAAGATCAAGATGCTTACTTGGTAATTAATGACCAAACCAGGATCCGTGTTTTTTCTAAGAATGAATTAAAAAAAACGAACAGATCCAAACAACAGGAGTATGTGGTTTTGGAAAATTTCATTAATTAACTCGTTTTAATATGATAAAAAAACTACTTTTTGTTTTGTTTAGCGTTGTTGGTTTTCAGTCTGCTTTTGGACAAGCGGGTAGTACTCCATGTAATGCTTTACAGTTGTATCCGTACACAAGTTGTGGGAATACAAGCGGAATGCAGTATTCTGGGCATTATCAATCGGAGAATGCTGCTGGATCCTTGGTTACTTTAGCGGGAACTTCTACAATTAATCCCGCCTGTACCACAGATAACGAAACTACTCAGCCAGTTGAATGGCTTTCTGTAACGGCAACAACAACGTCTTTTACAATTACAAATCTTACCGATTATACTGGGCCTGGTGCTGCAACAGCTGAAACACGTGATTATGTTGTTTTTTCTGGAACTTGTAGTTCTTTAACTCAAATAGCATGTGGCGCTAGTATTGCCTTAAATGGTACTTTGAATGTTACAGGTTTAACTGCAGGACAAACATATTATATTATGGTGTCTCAATCTGCAGCAGCTTATTCTGGTTATCCAACTGCAAATGGAGTGGCGACTTGTATTACAAGTACGGTGCCTCATGTACCATCAAATAACAATTGTTCTGGTGCTTTTGTTTTGGCTAATAATGTAACCTATACATCAACAAATGCTGATAGTACTGCAGATGGTCCTTCAGTATGTCAGAACCCTGCTTCTGGTAGTGTTGAAAATAACGTTTGGTACCAATGGTGTGCTCCTTCAACTTGGACACCTGGACAAACAGCATTTTTAAATGTCAATAATCAGGTTTGTAATAGTACGCAGGGTTTACAGTTGTCAATTTATGATGATACAACCAACTGTGCCGATATTACTGCCGGAACAGCTACATCGCTGGTCTGTCAAAATCCAGGAGCAACAACAAATTACAATTATACGTTTACTGCCAATCCTAATCAGTGTTATTTAATTGTCTTGGATGGATATGCAGGAACATCATGTACCTATAATATTCAAGTTTCAGCATCAGCAAGTACTTGTGTTACGCCTCCTACAGTAACTGCATCTGCAGTTACTCCTACAATTTGTCCTTCTGGATCTACAGTCCTTAATGCAAGTTGTTCGGGAAGTTGTGCTGGGATAACATATACATGGTCGCCGGCTACAGGTCTTTCTTCTACTACAGGTGCTAGTGTTACTGCTTCTCCAGCAGTAACAACAACCTATACGGTAACTGGAACTACTGCAACATGTACAGCATCATCAACTGTTACAGTAACGGTTAATCCGCTAAATACAATTACGGCTGGTTCTAATCGTACAGTTTGTATTAATACTCCAATGACCAATATCACGTTGGCTACAACGGGTGCAACCGGAGCAACGTTCTCGGGCTTACCGGCAGGCGTAACGGGATCATGGGCAGCCAATACGGTAACCATTAGCGGTACACCAACAGCAAGTGGAACCTTCAACTATACAGTAACGACTACCGGCGGATGTCCACCTGCAGTAACAACGGGAACCATTACGGTTACTCCACAAAACACGATAGCAGCAGGAACAGGCCAAACGGTTTGTATCAATACGGTTATTACCCCAATCACTTTGGCTACAACGGGTGCAACCGGAGCAACGTTCTCGGGCTTACCGGCAGGCGTAACGGGATCATGGGCAGCCAATACGGTAACCATTAGTGGTACACCGACAGCTAGTGGAACATTCAACTATACGGTAACGACTACCGGCGGATGTCCACCGGCCACAACCACGGGAACCATTACGGTTACTCCACAAAACACGATAGCAGCAGGAACAAGCCAAACGGTTTGTATCAATACGGCTATTACCTCAATCACTTTGGCTACAACGGGTGCAACCGGAGCAACGTTCTCCGGCTTACCGGCAGGCGTAACGGGATCATGGGCAGCCAATACGGTAACCATCAGTGGTACACCAACAGCATCAGGCACATTCAACTATACGGTAACGACTACCGGCGGATGTCCACCGGCAACTACAACGGGAACCATTACGGTTACTCCACAAAACACGATAGCAGCAGGCACAAGCCAAACGGTTTGTATCAACACGGCTATCACGCCAATCACATTGGCTACAACGGGTGCAACAGGAGCAACGTTCTCGGGCTTACCGGCAGGAGTAACAGGGTCATGGGCAGCCAATACGGTAACCATCAGTGGTACACCAACAGCAAGTGGAACCTTCAACTATACGGTAACGACTACCGGAGGATGTCCACCGGCTACTACAACGGGAACCATTACGGTTACACCACAAAACACGATAGCAGCAGGAACAAGCCAAACGGTTTGTATCAACACGGCTATCACGCCAATCACCTTGGCTACAACGGGTGCAACAGGAGCAACGTTCTCGGGCTTACCGGCAGGAGTAACAGGGTCATGGGCAGCCAATACGGTAACCATCAGTGGTACACCAACAGCAAGTGGAACGTTCAACTATACGGTAACGACTACCGGCGGATGTCCACCGGCTACAATAACAGGAACCATTACGGTTACTCCACAAAACACGATAGCAGCAGGTACAAGCCAAACGGTTTGTATCAACACGGCTATTACCCCAATCACTTTGGCTACAACTGGCGCAACCGGAGCAACGTTCTCCGGCTTACCGGCAGGTGTAACAGGATCATGGGCAGCCAATACGGTAACCATCAGTGGTACACCAACAGCAAGTGGAACCTTTAACTATACGGTAACGACTACCGGCGGATGTCCACCGGCTACTACCACAGGAACTATTACGGTTAATTCCATGATTGTACCGGTAACAGGATTCAGTTATACCACACCAGTATGTTATGATGCTGCAAATCAAATGCCTGTTCCGGTTCCTGGGTTTACTACTGGAGGAACGTATACCTCTACAGTAGGATTAACATTGAATGGAACAACAGGAGAAATAACACCTAGTTCAAGTACACCGGGAACTTATACGGTTACTTACACTTATCCTGCATCGGCATGTGGTGCTTTAGGTAGTAGTACTTTCAATATTACTATTACCCCACAAAACACGATAGCAGCAGGTACAAGCCAAACGGTTTGTATCAACACGGCTATTACCCCAATCACTTTGGCTACCACAGGAGCTACTGGAGCAACGTTCTCGGGCTTACCGGCAGGAGTAACAGGGTCATGGGCAGCCAATACGGTAACCATCAGTGGTACACCAACAGCAAGTGGAACCTTCAACTATACGGTAACGACTACCGGAGGATGTCCACCGGCTACTACAACGGGAACCATTACGGTTACACCACAAAACACGATAGCAGCAGGAACAAGCCAAACGGTTTGTATCAACACGGCTATAACACCAATCACATTGGCTACAACTGGCGCAACAGGAGCAACGTTCTCCGGCTTACCGGCAGGAGTAACGGGATCATGGGCAGCCAATACGGTAACTATCAGTGGTACACCAACAGCAAGCGGAACGTTCAACTATACGGTAACGACTACCGGCGGATGTCCACCGGCTACTACCACGGGAACCATTACGGTTACACCACAAAACACGATAGCAGCGGGAACAAGCCAAACGGTTTGTGTCAATACGGCTATCACGCCAATCACGTTGGCTACAACGGGCGCAACAGGAGCTACGGTAACGGGCTTACCAGCAGGAGTAACGGGTACATGGGCAGCCAATACGGTAACCATTAGTGGTACCCCAACAGCAAGCGGAACGTTCAACTATACGGTAACAACTACCGGCGGATGTCCACCGGCAACTACAACGGGTACTATTACGGTAAATTCTATGATTGTACCGGTAACCGGATTTAGTTATACAACACCGGTGTGTTATGATTCAGCGAATCAAATGCCAGTACCAGTTGGAGGGTTTACTACCGGAGGAACATATACTTCTACAGTAGGATTAACATTGAATGCAGCAACTGGAGAAATCACACCTAGTTCAAGTACACCGGGAACTTATACGGTTACTTACACTTATCCTGCATCGGCATGTGGTGCTTTAGGTAGTAGTACTTTCAATATTACGGTTACACCACAAAACACGATAGCAGCGGGTACAAGCCAAACGGTTTGTATCAACACGGCTATCACGCCAATCACGTTGGCTACTACGGGCGCTACAGGAGCAACGTTCTCGGGCTTACCGGCAGGCGTAACGGGCTCATGGGCAGCCAATACGGTAACCATTAGTGGTACACCAACAGCAAGTGGAACCTTCAACTATACGGTAACTACTACCGGCGGATGTCCACCGGCTACTACCACGGGAACCATTACGGTTAATTCCTTAATTGTTCCGATAACCGGATTCAGTTATACAACACCTGTGTGTTATGATGCTACGAATCAGATGCCTGTTCCGGTTCCAGGGTTTACTACTGGAGGAACGTATACCTCTACAGTAGGATTAACATTGAATGGAACAACAGGAGAAATAACACCTAGTTCAAGTACACCGGGAACTTATACGGTTACCTATACTTATCCTGCATCATCTTGTGGTGCAGCAGGAAGTAGTACTTTCAATATTACTATTACCCCACAAAACACGATAGCAGCAGGAACAAGCCAAACGGTTTGTATCAACACGGCTATCACACCAATCACGTTGGCTACTACTGGCGCTACTGGCGCAACGTTCTCGGGCTTACCGGCAGGCGTAACGGGATCATGGGCAGCCAATACGGTAACCATTAGTGGTACACCAACAGCAAGTGGAACCTTCAACTATACGGTAACGACTACCGGCGGATGTCCACCGGCTACTACCACGGGAACCATTACGGTTAATTCCTTAATTGTTCCGATAACCGGATTCAGTTATACAACACCTGTGTGTTATGATGCTACGAATCAGATGCCTGTTCCGGTTCCAGGGTTTACTACTGGAGGAACGTATACCTCTACAGTAGGATTAACATTGAATTCAACAACAGGAGAAATAACACCAAGTACCAGTACACCGGGAACTTATACGGTTACCTATACTTATCCTGCATCAGCTTGTGGTGCAGCAGGAAGTAGTACTTTCAATATTACGGTTACACCACAAAACACGATAGCAGCGGGTACAAGCCAAACGGTTTGTATCAACACGGCTATCACGCCAATCACGTTGGCTACTACGGGCGCTACAGGAGCAACGTTCTCGGGCTTACCGGCAGGCGTAACGGGCTCATGGGCAGCCAATACGGTAACCATTAGTGGTACACCAACAGCAAGTGGAACCTTCAACTATACGGTAACTACTACCGGCGGATGTCCACCTGCAGTAACAATAGGAACTATTACAGTTAATTTAGAGCCTTCAGTTCCAATAATTATGACTGATCCAGCAGGTTGTTTAGTCGATGGATTGAGTACTATTACAAATTATGATACTACTCTTACTTATAACTTTAACCCTATAGGACCAACTGTTTTATCAACTGGTGAAGTTTCTGGGATGGTTGTAGGGACTAACTATACCGTTTCGGCTGATAATGGTAGTTGTACATCAGGAATGAGTACTATGTTTTCTATTGAAGGTATGTATTCACCAGTAACTGTTTCTTTCGTAGGAGGTTGTATAAATGGCGCTTATACTTTGACGGCTAGTCCAATTAATTCATCTTATTCGTATGAATGGTTTGATGAATCAGGTTTTAGTGTTGGATCTTCTAGTTCCGTTATTGTTGATGTAGCGGGAGCTTATACTTTGGAAGTAGATAATGGTAATGGATGTATTTCTACATTTTCAGATACTATTTCTACAGTATTTTGCGATATTCCTAAAGGTATTTCACCAAATGGAGATGGTATGAATGATTCTTGGGATCTAGAAGGCTTGAATGTTCACTCCGTAAAAATATTTAACCGTTACGGTATGGAGGTTTACAGTTTTGGTTCGGGCTATACTAAGCAATGGCATGGTCAGTCTAATGCTGGTCATGAGTTACCAGACGGTACATATTACTATGTTGTTGAGACAGGAGACGGACAAATCAAGACAGGTTGGGTATATATAAACAAAGAGAGATAAAAAAAGAGGGATGCCACTCCTTTTCAAGGGAGGGAGTGGTATTACTAAAAGCTAAACAATACAAGTAATGAAGAAACTATATTTAGGTGTTTTGCTGGGTGTTTTGGGATTGTCAGAGGGCTATTCACAACAGGACCCGCACTACACGCAGTATATGTATAATATGAGTGTTATGAATCCGGCTTATGCGGGTTCAAAAGAGAGTTTATCTCTTGGTTTGTTATATAGAAAGCAATGGGTTGAGATAGAGGATGCGCCTACCACGGCAACATTTTTCGGTCACAGTCCTGTTGGGAAGAATGTGGGATTGGGTCTATCTGTAATATCGGATAAGATTGGCCCTGTTGAGGAGAACAATGCATATGCTGATTTCTCGTACACGTTGAAATTGGGAGGCGACCACAAGTTGGCCTTTGGTATGAAAGGGGGCGCTACGTTCCACAAGGTAGGTTTGTATGACGATATTGGTAACGGCCACGTTCCGGATTTGAATGACCCTGCCTTTTCTCAAAACAGCAGCAGAACGTTTTTAAACATAGGATCGGGATTGTTTTACTACACCAATAAATACTATGTTGGATTTTCGGTTCCGAATTTATTGAAGTCGAAACATTTGGATTATAACGGGAGGCAGTTCGGTTCGGAAGTATCGCATTATTTCTTAACGGGAGGATATGTTTTCGATATTAACGAGAACGTAAAATTAAAGCCTTTTGCGATGCTTAAATCGGCTTTCAATGCACCGACCTCATTAGACGCTTCGTTAAACACGTTGTTGTACAACAAACTTGAATTGGGATTAACGTACCGTTTGGAAGATTCCTTTGGAGCGATGGTTAACTTTTCGATTACTCCGGAGCTTCGCATCGGGTACGCCTACGACTATATCGTATCGGATTTATCGGCAAAAACCAAGGCCTCACACGAGTTTATGTTGTTGTGGGATGTTAACTTCTACAAGAAAGTATCTACCTCACCACGATTTTTCTAACCTAACAGCGAAACGAACATGAAGAAAACATATATTACTTTTAGTCTTGTACTCGCTGGTTTAACCTTATCAGCACAAAACAAAGACACACAGGAAGCGGATAAATTATACAACCGCTACGAATATATTGATGCGGCAGATGCCTATTTAAAACTGGTAAGTGCCAACAAGGCGGATAATTACGTTTACCGTCAGTTGGCCGATAGCTACTACAATGTGTTTAACACGCAGGAAGCAGCCAAATGGTATGCCAAGGCTACCGAACAGGAACAGGAAGCGGAAATCTACTACCGTTATGCTCAAATGCTTAAAGCGGATGGTAAGTACGATGAGGCAAACAAGCAAATGAAGAAGTTTGCCGATTTGGCTCCGAACGACCAGCGTGCCATAACTTTTAAAGCCGAGCCGAATTATATTCCGAGATTGAGCTCGCAACAAAAGTTGTTCGATACCAAGAGTATGGATGTGAACAGCGACAAATCGGATTTTGGAGCGGTTTTAACCAGCGATAACACCCTGTATTTTGCCAGTGCACGTAATACCAGCAGAAAGACATACGGGTATAACGACCAACCGTACTTGGATTTATACCAAGCGACACGAAATGCCGATGGAACCTTCAGTAAGCCTACGGAAGCCCAAGGCGTAAACAGCAAATGGCACGATGGCCCTGCAACGGTAAGTGCCGATGGAACTACGATGTATTTTGCCAGTGAAACGTTCCGCGATAAGATTTTCGACAAAGACAAAGCCAAAAAGTTGAAATACGGTAACGTAGGTCTTTTTAAAGCTACGAAAGTCGATGGGAAGTGGGGTAACATTCAAGCTCTACCGTTCAATAACAAAGACTACAACGTAGGAAACCCTAGTTTATCCAAAGATGGAAAAACACTTTACTTTGCTTCGGATATGCCTGGAGGAATAGGAGGGTCGGATATATGGCGCGTAGCCATAAACGGGAACAACGATTATGGTACTCCTGAAAACCTAGGAAGAGAAATCAATACCGAAGGAAGAGAAAACTTTCCGTTTATTACCGACGAGAACAAGCTTTATTTTGCTTCAGATGCCAGACAAGGATTTGGAGGATTGGATGTTTTCGTGGTGGATTTAAACAAAGGCATGGAGGTTAAAAACGTTGGAAAACCGGTAAACTCGGAAAAAGACGACTTCGCCTTTAGTTATAATGCAGATCAAAAACTGGGATTCTTCTCGAGTAACCGCGGAGGTCAAGACGATATCATGATGGCAATTCCGGTGTGTGGGGTTGAAATACAAACCACGACCAAGAATGCCAAAACAGGAGAATTGCTTTCAGGAGCAGCCGTGGCGATATTGGATGACCGCAACAACCTAATCGAAACCAAATATACTGCAGCCGACGGATTTGTGGGGTATGCAGTAGATTGCGACAAACCATATACGTTACAAGTCTCTAAAGACGGCTTTGTAAGCAAAACGGTTCCGGTAGATAAGAGTCAGGGTGGAGAGTTACCGATTGTGGTAGAATTAGACCCTATAGACGTAATTGTTACGGAAACAGAAGTTATCTTAAACGATATCTATTTCGAATTCAACCGTAGCAACATTACCAAACAAGGAGCTTTTGAGCTTGACAAATTGGTTCAGGTGATGAAGAATTCACCGGAGATGGTAATTATGGTTAAATCGCATACGGATAATAGAGGAAGCGACAGTTTCAATATGGATTTATCGGAAAGACGAGCAAAATCTACGGTACAGTATATTATCTCTAAAGGTATTGCTAAGGATCGTATCTCTGGAAAAGGATTTGGAGAAACCGAACCGAAAGTGGCTTGCGATAAATGTACGGAAGAAGAACACGCGAAAAACCGTCGTTCGGAATTCTTAATCGTTAAGAAATAACACAAACCAAATAGCAAATAAAAAAGCACCCAATTGGGTGCTTTTTTTATAGATTATCAGATTGATACCATTCGGCAAATGAAGTACCTGTTTCCTGTAGTTTTAATGAGTGTAATTGGATGGAGTTAGGAAGGCGATTTTTTATTTTTTCTGCAAAATCAATGACCATGTTTTCACTAGTAGGTTGGTAATCGACTAAAATAACATGATGTCCTCTTTCTTTTAATTCGTTAGCCAATTCTATATGAGGGGTGTTTTTGTTGAAAACGGTAGCATGATCAAAAACATCAACAATTTCTTCTTTCACGATTTTTTTCAAATCACCAAAATCAATCACCATTCCGAATTTTACATTGGAATTGTCTACAATGGGTTGTCCAATAACAGTAACCGATAATTTGTAACTATGACCGTGTACATTTTTACATTTTCCGTCATAACCATAAAGCGCATGACCTGTTTCAAACGTAAACTGCTTTGTAATTCGGATGTTTGCCATTTCGAGGTAATTAGAATGCAAATTTAGTAAATAAAACCAAGCCACAACATTTTGTATCTTTGTGAAATAATTTTACCTCATGAGCGAGTTTCAGTTAATTCCACAATACGAACAAATTATTGATGACCTGATGGATCAAAAATTTAGTGTGGTTGATCATTTTTTTTCAGTAGAAGATGTACAAAAGTTTAGAGACAATCTTTTAAAAAAATACAACGAGAATGATTTTAAGAAGTCGGCCATTGGTAATTTGAATAATGAAAAAGTATTGGAGGCTGTTCGAGGCGATTTTATTCATTGGATTGATGAATCACAAATGGATGATGTTGAAGCGATATATTATTCTAAAATAAATGAGTTTGTTTCGTATTTAAATAGAACTTGTTTTTTAGGAATTCAGGAGAGTGAATTTCATTATGCACTTTATCCGGAAGGGACTTTTTATAAACGACATCTGGATGTTTTTCAAAATGATACGCGTCGAAAATTGTCGATGGTTTGTTATTTAAATACCGAAAATTGGCAAGATGATTTTGGGGGTGAATTGGTTATTTATTTGCCACAAGATTCGGGTAAGGAAAAAGAAATTGCCATAACTCCTAAATTAGGAAGAATGGTTATTTTTGAAAGTCAACTTTTAGAGCACGAAGTAAAGCCAGTAAAGCAGCCGCGATATAGTATAACAGGGTGGTTAAAAACTAGGTAATTTACTTTTTCTTGAATTGATTTAAAGCGTTTGTAGTAAATTCAGACAGCACCAAGCGCCCTGATATTTCAGCTCTTTTATAAAGGAGCGTGTTCCAATCTTCAGTGCCTTCCCAAAAAACTTTTTTAATTTCAGTAAGCGCTTCAGGATTATATGATGCTAATTTGCCGGTGAACGTGTCTAATTCTATATCTAATTCTGCAAGCGTATCTGTTAGATGTGAAAAAAGACCCTTTTCGTGTGCCCAAGTAGCATTTTTCCATTCGTGTGCGGCGAGAGTCATTTCGGCTAAAGCAGTTTTGCCAATTTTTCTTGAAACAGCCGGTTCGATTACAAAAGGTCCGATACCAATAGCTAATTCTGATAATTTTATAGCGCTGTTTTTTGTTGCAAAAACATAATCACAAGCAGCGGCTAAACCTACGCCTCCACCCACTGTTTTTCCTTGAACACGTCCAACAATCAACTTAGTGCAATTTCTCATAGCATTGATAACATTAGCAAATCCTGAAAAAAATGCGGCACCTTCATCTAAGTTTGAAACTGCTAAAAGTTCATCAAAAGAAGCACCAGCACAAAAAGCACCTTCACCTTCACTTTGAAGTACAATTAATGAAACAGTATTATCCAGACTTAATTTATTGAATTCGTCTGTTAACCGTTTCAATTGCTCACTAGGAAAGGAATTACTTGCAGGGTGACCAAATGTAATTGTAGCAATGTTGTTTTTTAGAGTTGTAGTGATGGTTCCGTTATTTGAAATCATAATTATCTTTTTAAAGAGAAATGACTTTTAAATTCTTTTTTGGCATCGTTTTCTAGGTATTCAACTTTAAACCAATAATCCGTTGCAGGCAGTTGATTGCCATTGTATGTTCCATCCCATCCATTTCCGTCGGATGAAATTTGTTTAATTAGTTTACCGAAACGATCGAAAATGAAAATTTTAGCATCGTACGACTTTGGTAAATTGTTTATTTTCCATGTATCATTATATCCATCGCCATTTGGAGTAAAGAAGTTTTGATAGGTTACTGTATGAAATTCGTTGGATGGTTTAATACCACAACCTTTTGTATCTCTTACTAGAGCAATATAGCTGTTGTTTTGAAGTCCGCTAAAAATAGGGCTTTCTTGCCAAGTAATGCCATCAATGCTATATTCGTACTCTCCATAACCTCCACTGGCAATAACTTCTATTGATGCTAAACCATTAGAGAAAATTGGAGTTATCAAATTGACATTAACCACTAAAGGTTCAGATGAAGCAGTTACAGTTATTGTATCGGAATTGGTACACCCTGTTACTGTATTTGTAGCTAAAACTGTATAAATTCCAGCTTGTGTGATATCATAAACAGCACTTTGGTTTCCGTTACTGTCGATAGAAGGGTTTGCAGGGGTCCAGTTGTAACTGTAATTTCCAGAATTTGCAACTGTAGCATCAATGTTTTGTGAGCCTAAACCAGTTTGTGGGTCGAGACAAAGATTGAAATCGTCACCTAAATTAATTTCAGGAATTGGCGTTACAATAAGTTTTAAATTTTGTCCAAAACCAATGCAGTCATTATTGGTGTTGTTGTCTATTCTGACATAAATTAATTGCTCATTTTGAATACTATTTCTGTACGGTTGTGTTGGAGATATAGCGTTTTGTTCTGAGAGTGCATCTGCGGCATTTTCATAAAATGTAACAACTAAGTTAGCTTGTTGGCTTGTGGGAAATTGATTTAAAATATCTTGTTTAGCATTGTTTAAGATAAAAAAGTCATACCCGTCATTTGCAGGTTCATTAGGGCTAATGTTTTCGTCGCAAGCATATAATTCTTTTACAAAAGCATTGCTAATCTGAGTGGTAGAAACAATTAAATCTAAACGAACAATTCGATAACAACCATAAGAATTTGTGGCTCTTACCCATAAACTTCTGTTTCCGGAAGTATAGGTGATAGGGTTTGTAATTTGATTTGTATTAGCAGTAGCAAATGCTTGTGTTTCAAAATAAGTATAAGTTAAATTTGTATCTGGACTAATTTGAGTATTTGCTTCTGTCAGGTTAAAAGTTGTAATAGCATCTTGATTATCGTCACATTGTTTTAATGAAATTTGAGATAAAACAGGTAGAGGACGGACTATTAAGCTGAAAGATGTTGTAGATACGCAATTTGAAGAAGTATTTCGCAATCGAACATGAATCGTTCGGTTTCCAGAATAAAGACTTGTAATGGGGTTCGCTCCAGACACTGCTTCATTTGCTGTTAAATGATATGTAACTGCAATACCTGTTTGGCCGTTAAGAATTTCACTTGATTTACTGGTTAGCACAAAATTTACCATTCCATTGTTGTCGTCCCCGTCAATCGCATCGTCACATTTTTCAAAATTTGAAATAGCGCTTACAATTGGTAACGGATCAACAGTTACGGTAACGGTAGCCGAAACACTCTCACAAACAACATCGTTTGTTATTATTGTGTAAGTATATACCCCTGTAGGGTCCACAGAAGGGTTGAAAACACTAGTGCCGCTAGCTAAGGCAGGGCTCCATGTTCCGCCTGTTTCTGCATTAGGTCCTAATAACGGGAAAAGATCAAAATTAGAGCTGTTTTTACATACGTTTATTTGAGTACTTGTGCCTGGATTATTAGCGTGTACAACAGTAACATTTACAGTAACATTTACCACTTCACACAATCCTGTAAAATTATACACATATTCGCCTGGAGGATCTATATTTGGGTTAAAAACTCCTGTTCCACTCGCTAATGCAGGCGTCCAAGTTCCACCCGGATCTGGGTTTCCCTCAATGAGGTCGAATAAATCGGTATTTCTTGCAGAACAAACAGAAGCGTTAGTGTCTTTTGGGTTGGATCCAAATCCAGAATAATAACCTGCAAAGCCAACTGCACCACTAGCGCCAAATAGGCCTACTGCTAACGGCCCGGTAGATTCAATCTTGATGTTTCCGCTATATCCTGAAATTCTATATGTGCTCCATTGAGGGTTTCCGGCAATTGGCTCAGGCAATGCAGTTACATGGCTTCCGTTAATGGAAAGTATCGAACCAGTGTAGGTTATAGCGATAATGTCGCTATTGTAAGTTGCATTTCCAATGGCATTTATGCTTGGAATCAAATCGACAGTTTTTTGAAAATAACAACTTAATGGTGGAATAAAATTTAAACCAGATGTTGCATCGTACGATGATCCTCCTAAAATTTGATACAAGTATATGGGTTTAGAAGAGGTAATGTACATGTTTTTGTTGTTGGTTCCCTGATACATGTTAGTTGGAACCAAATAGGATTCACCAGCATTTATAGTGGCAATGGGAATTGGATTGCCGTTGATGTAAACTGCTGTGTTGTCTTCGGTTGCAACAATTAATGGTCTTTCTACATTATCACTGCCGTTTGCTTTAACCACAATATATTCGTTTCCTACTTCTTCCAAAGGAACTATTTGATCGAAAGTGAAGTCTTGTCCTGATGAAGGATCCGACATTCCTGCAAGTGCGTTTCCGGTGTTTACGGCTATGGGTTTGTTTGAAGAAACTAAAGCTCCAATAAAACCTGCTAAATTTGAAGCCACATCTGTATAACCTGATACTACAATGGTTTGACCGGCATTTAAATTGAAATTTTGGGTATCTGCAGAATTTGTTCCTAAAGGTGTTGTGAATTCAACACCAGTATCATAATCTGATATTTGAATTGAAGTATTGTCTTCTGTTGCCATAAAACTGGCAAAAAAATTACGAAGGCCTCCGTTTGTGTTTTGAGGTAAACTACCTAGCCTGAACGAAGTTCCAATGCCTTGATAGCCTTTGGCCACTAGTATTTCGGCATGATTTTCGGCACGAACTTTAAACGTTGCATAAAACTCTCTACTTCCTTGTAATATTAAACCTTTATTGCTTAATGGAGTGCTTAGTTCATCAGACGAAACAAACATAGATGAGGGTTGGTTGTTTCCAATTAATACCCTTACAGGGTTTCCGCTTGATATCGTAAAGGGGTTTCCGCTAATTGGAACGCCGTTTCCAGTAGTAATTGTAACCTGAAATGGGGTCGTTTCGGGTGTTGATAAGTAGATATAATGGTCTAAAACATAAGTTTCACCTGCTCGCGCATGAATAGGTGGGATCCAGTGTTTTTTGCTTAATTGTCCAAAAGCAAGGTTTGTAAAAATGAGTAATATGAATAGTTTGAATCGCATAGTAAAAAAATTATGCTAAAATACATTAAAAATATCTGCCGGCTATTTTTTTAACTAACTTTTGTTTACATTTGGGCACTTTTGGGGATGTAGCTCAGTTGGCTAGAGTGCTTGACTGGCAGTCAAGAGGTCGTGGGTTCGAGCCCCATCTTCTCCACAGTTTAAATTAAAGTCCTGGCAGGTATTCTGCTGGGATTTTTTTTATGTCTTTATTTTACTGGTGTTTCAGGGGATTACCCCCAATCCTAAATTTTTATTACTACATCTTTAAACCCCAAAAAGAATTCAAAAAAGGCACACAAAATGGGTTGCTATTTTTTGGAAGGGGTTGCTATTTAATTGTTTCATTTTTAAACACTTATAAAATGATGGACATTACAACTCAAAAACTTAATATCCTGTTCATTATTTCCAAGAGCAGGATGCGTAAAGATAAAAAAGTTCCAATTTACTGTAGGCTTACTTATGTGGGTAAAAGAAAGCCATTTGCAACTGGATTATTTATTAAACCAGAGCAATGGAATAATGCAAAGCAGTGTGTTGAGCCACCAAATGAAGAAAATAACTTTATAAATGCTGAATTGAGTCTGATTAAGAATAAAATTAATCAGGCTTTTTTATTTCTGCAATTGCAAGCCAAAAGAGTAGATGTAGAGCAAATTTATCTTCAATACGTGGGAAAACCCCTTTTGGAAGAAAAAACCCTTCTAGAGGCTTTAAATTATCACAATAACAGGATGAAAAAACTTATTGGAGTTGAAACAGTCCTTACTAGCTGGAAAAAATATGACCAAACACAAAAGCATGTTTTAGCATACGTGTGGCATAAATTCAAAAAAAAGGATATTCTGTTGAAGGATTTAAACCTGAACTTTTTGAATGAGTTCGAGTATTTTTTAAAAACAGAGAAAAAATTTAAGCAAACCACTGTTAACAAGACAATACAAAGGTTTAGGAAAATAATAAAAATGGCTATTGGGATGGATTATTTACAAAAAGATCCATTCATGCTATATAAGGTGACTAAAGCTAAAAAAGAGATTGTTTTTTTAACCCCTGAAGAATTACTCGAATTAGAAAATTATGAGTTTGCGCAGGTAAGGTTAGCACAGGTAAGGGATTTGTTCGTGTTCTGTTGTTATACAGGGCTTGGATATCAGGAAATGTTTAACCTGAAGAAAAGAAATCTTGTAAAGGGATTTGATGAAAATACATGGATTCAAATGCAGAGGCAGAAAACTCTGAAGCCTTTGTCAATACCAATACTTATAAAAACTGCCAACATAATAGATAAATATTCTGAAGTGGATGAAAGTTATGTATTGCCACGTATTAGTAATCAGAAATTCAATTCTTATTTAAAGGAAATTGCTGAAATAATAGGTATTGATAAAAAGCTCACGCATCATATTGCAAGAAAAACTTTTGCAACTACAGTATTACTTTATAATGATGTTCCAATGGAAATAGTTTCTGAATTGCTTGGTCATTCCAAAATGAGCATTACGCAGGAACATTATGGTAAGGTTGTAAACAAGAAAGTTAGTGAGCACATTTCGAAACTTCAGGAAAGATTGAAAAAATAAAGCCTTGGATTACTCCCAAGGCTCTACTTTTAGTTTAGGTTCTGTACCTAAATGGTTTTTAAGGATTCTTTGCATTATTTTATTCACGTATTTTACATGTTCAGCTGTTGTGATTATAGAATCATGTAACGTAAATATTGGAATGTGTGGCTTATATGCATTAATAAAAACACAAATTTTATGCAAAATTAAATCGGCTTCTAAGTTTTGCAAAATGATTGCTAATGTTGGATGGTGAGTTTCTTTGGTAGCCTTGAAAACTTTGAATACATTAGGAAAGACCTGTGCAAAGGCTTTGATGTTTTTTGAGTATTTTTCAGAAGAATTTTTGCTGAAAAGCGTATGAAATGTAATGTTCTTAACCAAACTTCTAATATTAGTTTCTTCAACATTTTCAATAATTCCATTTTCAATAAGTATTTTTCCAAATTCTTCGTAAAAATTACCACTTTCTACAATTCTTTTAAAAAGTTCAACATCTTCTTCATTTTCAATGCTTTTCAATAAAACTCCCAACATAATAGTAATAACTTCAGGATTATGTTCCTGTCTAGCTAATACTGTTGTTATCCTTTCCACCATTTTATTAGTTTCATATTCTGTGGTGTTTAATAGTGATATTGAAAAATAAGGCTGAGAATTAACAATATCAATGCTATAAAGGGTTTTGCCTTTATATTTTACAAATTTTCGTAATTCAGATTTAAGCTGTGTGAGATAGGTGTGAAGCCTGCCTGAAGTACTGTCAACAAAGAAAAGAGGTCTGTTTTTAGTGCTTTCCAAATTTTGTATTGTCAACAATCTGCTATTGTATCTCAATTCTGGATACTCACATTCAGGATTTAGTTTATCTTTTTCATATTCTTTATCCAGATATTTTTTTGCCCCTTCCAAATCTATAGTAAGGTTAGAAAACCACTGTTTCATAAAGCTTAATTTCTTTGTGTTTTCATTATCAACTTTTTTCCTTAGGTATATAAGGTTTTTTATTAAACACCAGTCATGAACTTTAATTGGTGCTATTTTACCTTTGTACCTACTGGTAAATCTTAACCCTCTTGATTTAACCCCAACCACATAATGATCTTCTTCTACAATGTTTTGATTTTTTAAATAATTAATATACTGCCTGTTGTTTTTTACAACACCTCCAAGTATTTCTCTTGAAATAGGGGTGTAGCCAGCATAATTGTCAATTAAATCTTTCTTTGCAGAAGGAATGGAATAAATCAAATGTAGTATATACACCATTCTATCCCTTTTGTACCTGAAATCAGGAGGGTTTTCACGTAAAATCCTGTCAATATTTAAACTCTCAGGAATCCATAATGTCAAAGAACCTACTCTTTCGTAGCCATTAACAAGCACTACTTCTTGGCTTGGGCTACTGGACTGATTATAGTGGGCTTCAGAAGTAGTTCCCACTTTTGTTACTTGTACCATATCCCCTCCTATGCGAGGGTCACACTGTCAATCTGCTATAAAGCAGGAAATGGTTCTGAACAAAAAAATATTTGCATATACTACCAATCCAAATAGTAATGCACAGAGAGATTTACTTTTTTACAAAGCAAACAAACTGGTTACAAGTGAGAAAACTACACAGGTATATAATAAATTGAAAATTCACAAGACAAAATATCAGTTCTTGTGGTGTTTTGAGGCAAAGTCAGCACTCAAATGTTGTTTCGAAGTAACCCAAGCAGGGTAAGTATGAAAATTCAAATTTTATGCCAAAGGCATAATTATGTCACAGATGCATTTTTTATTAAATACTGACAAGCTGACAACTGACAAAAAGCAAATAAAAATTTTAAAAGCAGTTGCTTAATATGTGTATAAAATGCCAATTTTAAAAAATGAAAGCACTAAATGGTGATAATATTTACCATTGGTTTTTGAGTTTTTGTAAAAACTACCCTTACTAAAAGGGTAGTTTAAATTTTTTATTAATAAAAATTAATGTTCATTTTCCTCAAAAACTATTTTGCAAATGATGAAGGATTTATTGTCACAATGTTCATTTTCGTACTCATTAATATCATATCCTGAACCTACTCTCCAAATATCTATATCATTGTATTTTACAGACATCATTATGGAAATAAATGTAAAAGGTTTTGGCCCTAGAGGGGCAATAATAATACTGTATTCGTTTTTTAATTGTAAATATAGTGCAGTTAATTTTCGTTCCAGAAAAAGTAAATCATCAAATGGGTATTTAATTACATTTTCTGATCTTTCTTGTAAAAGGTTTTTATTATTGCTTTCGAGTTTTTTTACAAATTTCTTATCTGAAGCAGGATTTGTGTAAAACAAGTATGATATTTTTGGATCTAAGTGATCAATAATACCTTCTGCTTTATTTTGTTCATAACCAAGGCAAACTAAAAGTGCTTTTGGCTTATCTGTTGGGATAACATATTTTCCTGGAAGAGGTCCAATTTCTTTGTTAGGTTTTGGGGCTTTTGGTTCAACAAATTTTGAAGGAGTATAGCTAAAGAATGCATTTATTTTTTTGAATTTACTTTTTCTGTTTTTTAGGTATAGTACCATGGAATAATACCAAGGTTTTGTCATACAAGAATAGTCAATGACAATATTAATTTCTTCTTTGAAGATGTTTTCAAATTGCTCATCAAGAAAAGCGTAAATTTCAGAGTTATCAGTTATTAATTTTTTTTGAAAATTTTCAATTGTCTCTTTAGCAACTTCTTCCTTATAACAAAATGCAAAAGCTTTTGTTATTGTGTTGGTTTCAATTAATTTATTATATAATGTAAATGCTCGTTTTTCATGATTATGAGCACATATAAAAATATCAATCAATGATTCTGATAATTCTGTTATTGCTATTTGTGCTCCATATTTAATTTCCATAGCTTTCAAATAAAGATGTTTGGTTGGGGTCAATTGATAAATCAGTACCTTTTAAACAATCACTTAAGGGTGCTTTGTTGTATTTTCTAATTGGTAAATCATATAAAGCATGGAATAGATATGCAAGTTTGAATCTTTGATTTTTAATTTCAAAATCAAACGCGTCATTATTAGTATCTAGTAAAATGAAAGCTCCTTGTGAGATGCCTCTTTCTAATAAATCAATAATATTTTTTGGTATTGTTTCATTGACAACAAAAGTGCCTTTGGGGTCCATTTTGAATTTAGCCCCAAGGATTTCATTTTTAAAATGTTGTCCAATCTTGTCAATTATTTGCATTATTGAAAGTTTGTTGTCTTCACCCACTGGAATGTTTTCTATAACATTTTTGAATCTTTGAGCTGCAGAAATAATTTCTTTGTACTGTATGCTTTTATCTGCGAATTGTTCATTTGATTTGCTTAAGATAGAACTTGTAATACCAATTAACCACCTTGGATTACCATCACAAATTTCAGATAGAACTTCAATTCCTGATAATAATTCATTGGATTTTCTACTTCTAAAACTATTCTGTTTTTGCTCTTTTTGAGATCTCAAGAAGAAATTTCTGTAATATACAATAGGCTTAATTTTCCTGAAAACTGTATCTTTTTGAGAATCATTAATTGGTATGGGGTTGCTGATTTTTACACTTTTGTTCTTTAGAAATATTTTAAATGAATCATCTTTTTTTATTAATTCTAAAATTTCTTTATAAAAGTCACTTCCTTTTTCATAACTATTTGATTTACCACTATAAACTTCATTATTGCCAAAATAATTTTCAACATTAGCAGAAGGATGTTTTTGTTTTAATAGTGAATTTATAAGTTCTTTGGAAAATTGTTGATGATCAGACAAATTCCACATTTTTATTAACTCATAATCATTTCCTGCAGTTGCTCTATAAGCACCTCGTAATGAAAGTTCAAGATCAATTGAAAGTATTGGGCTAGCACTTAATTTATAGATAATGAATTGCTTTCTACTTCTTAAGGATTTGAATAATTCAGATTGAAGCCATATTGGTGCAAATTCAAGCTCATCAAAGCATAGAGCCCACTTTTTTTGGCTTTCTATTTTGTAAATTCGTTCAAAAATTGGAATAATTGCTTCTATTGAAGTTTCAAAGGATAAATTGAAATAATCTGGGTAAGCAATTTTTTTATCAGGTTCAAAATTAAAGATAATGTTTTGGATCATTTGGTTAACAACATCAATCCTTTTGTTTAATTCTTCCTTTATAAACTTGATTTTAGGTATTGTAAGGGGTAATTTCCAAGATTCAATAAGTATTTTACATAATTCAAATTCTTTTTCTTCAGAATTTTCATTAAGTTCAAATTCTATTATATGAGAAAAAGTGTCACATAATGAAGTAAAAACATTAGTTGAAACTGAAAATCTTGAAACTAATTCAGAAAGATTTCCATATTTTTTTAATTGTTCATTATAAGTGTGATTTTTTACGTCCCAATATATATCTGTTGAGATATAAACAGCATAAAATGGAATTTCTTTTTTTATTTTTTTTGCTTTTTCAGATTCCCATGAATGTAATGCAGGAATAGTAAGCATTTTCATCAAAGTAGTTTTGCCACACCCTCGCGCACCTAATATTACAGAGTGATTATTCTGTAACAATCGTTCAAAACTTTCTGACCAAATAAAGGTTTTGGCAACTTCTTTTGGTCCATAATGTCTAGCATTATATGATGGGAAAATAGTTTCGTTGTTCATATTAGATGCTATTTAAATTATAAATTACATTAGCACCTTTCCAAAGATGTTCGTCAGGATTGTAATTGTTTTGTTTTAATTTTTCATTTAATTTTTCAGAATCAGCAGGAATTAAAAAGTTGATATCTTCTATTTTTTCTGAAATTTCTTTCCAAGTTAATTTTTTTTGTGTTCCAAAAGCTACTTTTAAGTCTTCGAAAATTTGATCAACTGTTTTTTCATTGCCAAAACCTGATTGAGGTGCAAAACCACTTTCGTCAAAATTTTTTTTCCAACCTTCATTTGGCAAAAATGTCCAAGTTGAAATTTGACCTTTACATATTTTTCCTTTTTTTGTTAACTCCATAATATGGAATGCATTTCTTGGACCAGCAAACATAATATTAGTTTGAGCAGAAAAACTTCCTGATGAAAAAAGAGGTATTTTGTTGCTTCCAATGGTTGTGTTGTGGTATTTTATAAAAGGGTCGTGTTTATGACCATAAATGAATAAGTCAAAACTGTGATTGCCTAAAATATTAAGTAATTCATCCCCATTTTCAATTTTGTCATCTTCACCTAATTTTTTATTTGGATGTGAAATTGGAGGATGATGGCTCATAGCAATTTTTATTTTGTCATCATTATTTGAGGTTAAATATTGTTCAATATATTCTAGAGCATCGTCTGAAATTTTGCCTTTATGTGAATTTGCTGGATTGTGATGAAAATGAGTACTGTTGATTACTAAAATTCTATAGTTTTTATCTTCTATAAATGCGCAGCCTTTTGACCATAAAGTGTCAGATATCTTATCATCCTTAATGGGGAATCCTCTTTTTAACCCTTTTACATTTTGTAAACTATAGGTTGAAGAGTTCCCAAAAACATCAACATCATGATTTCCAATTGTTGCAATTATGTTTTTAGATTTTAGTTCGTCACTTATTTCTATCGAGAATCCCCATCCTGAAATTAACCCTTGAAGATTTGACTTATCTGCAAAATCTCCAGGACATAAGGTTAGATCTGTGGATAACTTGTCTTTTTTTATAATCTGTTTAAGATGTTCCACTGGATGATCATTTACTGGTGTGCGCAATTTATCAGTTAGTAAATAAGTGGATTGATTTCCATTAGGATTGTTTGGGTGGCAATGTAAATCACTTATAATTGCAATCTTCAATTTTCTTTCACTACTCATTTAAGCTGTTTGTATTATAAATTACTACTTCATTATACGTTCCTCTTGTTTTGATTCTGCCACCAACCTGGCTATAACGTGATAATGTTTTTATTTCACCAATATTACTGTACAATTCAGTTATAGAACTGTGGCTAGCATTAGTTAATATAAAGTATGCACCAACATTAATAATATGTTCAATTAAAGCTTTTAATCTTACTTGATCCTCCCAAGAGAAGAGTTTTTGATTGTATTCGATAAAACCATTATTTTCATGAGCAACTGTATAAGGAGGGTCTAAAAAAACAAGGTCTTTTGGTTTAATGTTACTTAAACAGTCACAAAAACTACAAGAATTTAATGAAACATTTTTTAACTGATTGCTTATTTGTAGTAGAAGCTTTTCATTTATAAAATCTACATTTTTACATTTACCATATGGGACATTGTAATGTCCTTTGCTATTTACCCTGTATATGCCATTGAAGGAGGTTTTGTTTAAAAAAATAAAACGAGCAGCTTTTTTTTCTTTTATTCTGGGTTTTTCATCTCTTATTTTGTAGTAATATTCAATCGTATTAGACATTTGTTTTAAGTAATGAATTACCTTTTGTGGATTGTCTCTTAATTGAATATAGGTGTTTATGAGGTCCTCATTACTGTCAGATAAATAGTATTTGTGATTGGAATTTTCATCTAAATTTTTTAAATGAAAAAAAACTGAACCAGCACCTAAAAATGGCTCGTGATAATTGTTGAAGGATTCTGGTAAAAAAATATTTATATGTTGATTTACAAACCATCTTTTTGACCCTGTCCACCTCAAAAATGGTTTTATTTCAACTTTCTTGGCTAATAGCATGCTTATATAATAAGGATAATTTCAAAGATAAACTTTTTTTGTAAAAAAAAATTTTTTAAAGTTGGTTTGCACTTGTCTGACATTCCTTTACAAAGCACCCCCACCCATTTTGGCAGAGGAAGTCCCCCTGCCCCTAATTCATTAGAAAATATTAATTGTTGCAGTATTAAAATTTCAAGTTGATAGCTGAAATTTTTTGCTGTTCATGTGGTGTTTTCTTTTTAGGGTTTATCAACTCAAAAATCAAACAAAATGGTAAAAATTGTAAACTATCAAAAAAGAGCAACAGAGGAAGGAAAAGAATTCTTCGTGTTGGAGGTTCAGGGTGGTATTGAAATGGTATTAAGCCAAAGTACCCAAAAATATTATGCTACAGCAAAGAAAGCTTATGTATCATCTACATTTGATGAAGCAGCTTGTAAGACACTTATTGGAACTGAAATGCGTGGCAGTATAGTTAAAGTAGACTGTGATCCATTCGAATACACTAACAAAGAAACAGGTGTAGTTTTTAATTTGGATTTTACTTACCAGTATACTCCTGAAGAAGGGGTTGTGTCTAAAGAAGATAAAGCTTTGCGAAAATTGTTAGGTGATGAAATCCAATTATCACGAAATGGTATGCAATTGGAAGAACAAACAATGTAAATAACTAAAGAATGCGCTCTTTTTGGGCGCATTTTAATTTTTTAAGTTTATGGAAGTATCAGAAATTAAAGTTTCGTACACTAATCATAATCCTGACAGGATAAAAGTAACAAATAGCCAAATTTTATTTGAGCTAATTATAAGGCAATGGGATATGGGGGTAATAGAGTTGCAAGAAGAAGTGAAGGTAATTCTGCTCAATAGAGCCAATATAGTTATTGGTATATACGAAATGTCCAAAGGTGGAATCACAGGAAGTGTTGTAGATAACAGAATTATTCTTGCTGTTGCTTTAAAATGCAATGCAACAGGTATTGTTATGGTTCATAATCATCCAAGTGGTAATATTGTTCCAAGTGAACAAGATAAAGTAATTACGAAAAAATTGAAAAATGCCTGTGCTTTACTTGATCTGACACTTTTAGACCATTTAGTAATTACAAAAGAAAGATATTATAGTTTCAGTGATTCAGGAATCCTGTGATACAATTATATATCTATTATGTTGGGAGTTTTTAGAAAATATGAATGTGTCCAACAGGCAAAATAATTGCTTTTTTAATGGATTTTTTTTGTTTTGAAATGGTTTATGATAATATAATTATAGCCAAATTTAATTATCATCAGGATTGAAGTCCATCATTTCGTGAAGTGAAATTTCAAGTGCAATACAAATCCTGTAAAGAGTATAAACTGTTGTCCCAATTCTTCCAGACTCAATACGAGAAAGATTTGTTGTGTCAAAATCTCCAGGTACTTTAGATGCTAAATCCACCTGAGTCAAACCCTTAGTAATCCTAAGGTTTTGAATTCTTTTTCCTAAAACTTTTTGAAAATCAGATTTTTGCACACTTGACATATTTGGCAAGTGAAGTAAAGTTTTATATTTGTGTTGTTTTATGCCATATATGGCAAGTCTAATCTTTAAAGATGTATCTATGAAAAAGTATTTTATTTTATCTTTTTTAATTTTAACAAGCACTCTTGCATTAGGTCAAACCAAAAGTGAATGTGTTCTTTTTTTAAAAACAGTGGATAGAAAAATGGAAAAATCTTTTTGGATTAATACTACTCTGAATGGGAAAGTATTGGTTAGGGAAAGATATGATGATGAAAAATATGGTAAAAATCAATATCCAGTTGAAAAAGAAACTATTGATTTAAGCAAAGTTGAATCAGTTGTAATTGATTTTAATGAAAAATTCCAGTCTTATTATGTAAATATCTATTTAAAAGGTAATTACTACAAAAGAACTAATACACATTCAGAAGCATTTACTATTAATGAAAAATGGTTCAATTACTATGGTTTTAAAGATAAAAAGGAAGCTGAAAAAGTTCAAAATATTTTGGTCAAACTATCCAAATATTGTGGTTCAAGTCCAGTAAAGTATTGATAATGTGTTTTAAATAATTTTATTAATTATCGTACAGTTGGAACTTAACTAATTTTCAGTTATATATTCAAAAATAATCTTTAAGCTGTAGAAGGAATAGGAAGTTTATATTAGTGAAAAGGCATACAAATAGGCATACAAACTTATGGGATGTCTGTGAGGTGCTGTAAATAAAGAGATAATGGAGTGGGTTCGAGCCCCATCTTCTCCACAAAACAAAAAAAACCGTAACTTAATCTGTTACGGTTTTTGCTTTTTAATTGTACGGTTTTTGTACGGTTGGAATACTTTAATCCTGGATATAGGTTTTGTTTCCGTTAGCATTTATATAGTATTTACCACCTCGAGGTCCAGTATATACTTTTTTCCCGTTGTACTCTCCGGTTACTTTATCGGCTACATTAGGAGCTTTTTCTGTACTAGCTCTTTCTTTTGCTTTTTTTACAGTGCTTTTACCTTCATCTTTTACTTTAGCATCTGCTTTGTTGGTCATGGTTTTTGCCTTATGTGTTTTGGTTTCGCCGCTATGTGCTTCGTCTTTAATCTTAGCGTCAACCTTATTTGCTGCTGCTTTTGTTTTTCCTTCTGTAGATTTTACAACACCAGTAGCCGATGCTGAGTTTTCTTTTACTTTAGGGTCTGCTTTTTTTGCAGTTTCTTTAGCCTCAGCTTTTGTTCTCTTAACTTTGGCTTCTACTTCTTTGGTGGTTTTTTCAGTTTTAGTTTTTGCGCTACTTTTTTTAGCAGCTACTTCTTGTGCAGAGATTCCTAAGGAAATAATCATGGCAAGGCCTAATAGAACTATTTTTTTCATTGTTTTACAGATTAATTTAATATTAAAGTTATGAAAAATAACATCACAAATAGTGTGCCATTAAAAATATGCTCGAAGTTGCACGCTTCCTGTGTGTATGGCCTGTGAAGTTTCACTTTTTCTTCCTTGATAGGTTAAATTAATATCGAGATATTGTGTTAGATTTTTTTGAAGTAAGAGTCTCCAGGTCATGTTTTTTCCTGGTTGTAATCCTTCAAGCATTTGAAATGCAACAGGTGAAAGCGCATTCCCATCAAATTGATTCTGGTAAAAAGAGAATTCGCCATTCATTGTGAATTGTTTTTTGCCGGAATAGGTAAAAGAAGTTCCTAAGCGGTGTTGTTGTAAGACTTCTAATAATCCAATTTTATTTTCTTTGTTTTGGTATTCGTAAAAAAGATCCCAGCTTGCATTGTTCGAAAACAAATAAGAAATTTTCGGATTTAATTGATAGCCTTCAATTTTATAATTGCGACTCGCGTAATTTTCGGTAGTAGTTTCTGAAAAAATAGTTTTCATCCCATAATTGAAAAGCCATGTTTTCTTTACTAAATGCTGATATTGTACTTGATGGGCATGATTTTTATTTTCGATTGCTCCAGTAGACAATAGGTTTTTGTTTCGCGCTCTTAAAAAAGTATAGGTGATGGAATGGTGTTGTTTTCCGCGATTATAAAACAAACTGTTTCGTAACGTGGAATTTAGTCCTAACAGATTGGTTTCATTTGAAGAAAATGGATTTAAATCAAAATTGTCGCCTTGTCTTAAAATTTTTCGTTCCGATAAAAATGTAGTCTGATTGTAAAAATAGGAAGCCAGTTTCTTGAATCCAGAATCGTTTTGCCATTGTAATGGGTTAATAATAACCGACTGTGAAAATTTGTTTTGATGTGTTTTTACGAAAATCTGATTTGGAAGAAACACGCGTACATATTTTGCCTGATCGGGAAATTGAGCAATTTCAAATTCTTGAAGTTCTTGGATGCCGTTGCCGTTGTAATCGTTCCACATATAAACACCTTGGCCAGCATTAACTTCTACATAGGTGAATTCTTGTTGTGCAATGGTTCCCGAAGTATTTTCGTATGCGGTAGTAAGTTGTATTAATTGATTGAAATAACGATCGTTATATAATAATCGAGAATTTAACGAGGGTTCATCAGGATGAGATGCGTCTTCAAATTTTAGCTTTCGATAATTTACAAATATCGATAAATCGCTTTTGTCGGTTTGTAAAATTTTCGATTTTAAATAATAAGAATGGGAGGTGTTAACCTTTTGGATAAAGCCATTTTGCAAACTGTCATTGCTGCGGTTTAAATAGCCTAATTCCATATATACTTTAGTGCTGTCGCCTCGTCCAACAAATGCTCCGAATTCTTTAAATCGCTGACTTAAAGCAGAAAACGCACCGGTTTCGTTAATTTTTTCTTCATTGTCTTCCATTCGTAAACTGCCACCAACCCAATTTTTATTGAAATGGTATTTGGATCGGGTTTGACTTCGGATAAATTTCGAATCCGAATATGTTCCACTACTTTTTAAAGCGCTGTTAAATGTTGTGAATTGCCATTGAGCAAGATTGAAATTGGCATCTAAAACGTGTCGGTTTCCAGAAAAACTTTCCGAAAAATCTAACTTTTCTAACTGATATTTTACAATTCCTTTTGAGGGCAATTCGGCTTGTACTCCTGTAATAAGTAAACTCTGATTGCCAATAGGGTTGGTTAGGTTCCAATCTCGGTTAAATTCAATAGTAAACAAACGTTCAATTGTTCGAAATTGTTTTTGGATTAACTGATAGTTTGCAAAAGCATCAATGTTCCATTTGCCGGATGACAATCGTTGTTTCGCGTTTAGTTTTGCTGCAAAACCCTTGTTGTCTGAATCATCAAGATTAGAAAAGAGGTTTTTATCGTTATTGCTTACTCCAGCTTCAAAGTCAATGGCCGTTTTTTCATTTGGATTATAACCTCCTAAAACAGTAGCAATCTGAATTTTTGTGGGTGCAATAAGCCGCACAATTGGCTCGTAATTTCCTTGTGGTACTCCGGCTATCGGAACTACATATTCGTAAATTTTTCCAATGGCCTGATTGCTGGATAAAATATAATTCCCTTGGTTGTTGCCCACTAAGCTAAATCGGACATTGTATAAGGT
The DNA here is from genome assembly GCF_055521455.1 of Flavobacterium sp. IC2-16. Classification (NCBI taxonomy): domain Bacteria; kingdom Pseudomonadati; phylum Bacteroidota; class Flavobacteriia; order Flavobacteriales; family Flavobacteriaceae; genus Flavobacterium; species Flavobacterium sp. IC2-16. The sequence goes on from NZ_CM145480.1 coordinate 1,569,788, forward strand.
TTCGTTAGGGTCATTGGAATATTCGAATACTTCTACGCCACTTATAATGATTTTTCGATACAGAATTTTGTTTTCCGAATAACTGTCTTCGTAGGCAGATGGAGCCGTCATTAAACTGCTATCGTCGCCGGCATTTGCTAAAATTTGCGTTTGTTCTTCCGATAAGTTTTGCTGTAGTGGTTGGTTTTTAACATCGTTTTCCGAATAAATAAAAGTTCCAATATTCCATTCTTTTTGTTGGTGCGTTACTCCGCCATAGGTTACAAATCGGGTGAAGTTTCTGTCGGAATATTGATATTCAACATTAATACGCATTTCGGAAGTAATCGGAAATAAAGAAGTAAATCGTATTTCACCGGCATTGTAATCGATAATGTAATCGTTGTTTTCACCACGCTCTAATAAAATTCCGTTAACATACACACGCTCGGAACCCGAAATGACCAAAACGAAAAGCTCGCCATTTGGTCCTTTGAGTTTGTACGGCCCTTGATTGCCTTCCTGACCTTTAAAAGTGCTTCGTGCATATTGTCCTCGAACCACAGCACCTGAAGCAAAAACATCGGTTTTATTGTCTGGACCGCCAAACATAAAGTGAGTGGAAAGGCCCTGAACTTTTTTATTGAAATTTAAAAAGCGAGATTGACGGTTTTCTAAAAATAAATCTCCAGCACGGATACTCCATTTTTCAGAAAATAATTCCACAAATATTTGATCGAATTCGTCTAGTTTCTGCGAATAACCGCCTTCTTGAAGCGGAATGTTGCTGTCTTGAAGGGAGGCTCTTAGGCTAACTTTTTCTGAAATCTTCCCAGTAATTTGTAAATCCAGATTGGAATTCACAACCGTATTTTGATTGTTCCCCACAGTTACACCTCGTGTAATACTTCCCGAAGTATTAAGTCCGTCAAAAGGTTTGAAGGTATTTATGGGTTCTTTAGTTAGTTGGTACAGGTTTCTTCCAGCTTCATTACTAACAACTCTACTCTGGTTGTAAATGCTGTATTTTTTGGTAAGATATTCAGGAAATTTTAAATAGCGAACAGTTAAAGTATCTGACGTTTGAAAATTGTTTTTAAAAGTTAAGGTTCCTTTTTGAAAATCAACGTTGTAGTTTGTGGTGTCTATTTCAGTTCCGGCAGAAGTCAAAACTTTGAAAAATGCTTTATTAATGCTAGTGCTGTCTACTACAATTAAAGTTTCGTTCGTAGTGATTTTTTTGGAATGATAAAGTTGGTTGTTGTCTTGAGCAAAACCTCTAGAAACAAAAACGAACAGAAATAAAAATACTACTCTTTTCAGCATACAGTAATAACTCGTATTCATCAAAAGTAGTATTTATAATTGATATGAAATAATTAATGCACTTAAGCGAAGTGCTTCAATATGTTATTCTTTAGTTACTATTTGCATTGTTTCACGGCTCATTTGTTTCACTAAAACCGTTTTTCCTTTTTCAACCATATTAATAGCTTTATCACTAAAGTGACGAATGGTGTAAAGCGATACGTTTTCGTTGTAAGTAACTTTGAATTTTTTTGCTAAGATTGACCGTAATTCTCCAAAATTCTCGAATTTATCTTCTAAACATACAGAAAAACTGATGGCCGAATTCTGAATTAAGCTCACTTTCATTTTGTATTTGTGGAAAAGGGCAAAAATCTCACTAATATGTTCTTCCATAATAAACGAAAAGTCAATAGAAGAAAGCGAAAGTAAAAGTTGGTTTTTCTTTACAATAAAACAAGAGGTGTGTGGCTCCAAAGCCGCTCCTTTGGAAACGCTTGTTCCCGGTAATAACGGATTGATAAATGACTTTACATACAAAGGAATCTCTTTGCTTTGTAAAGGCTGTAATGTTTTGGGATGTATTACCGATGCACCATAAAACGCCAACTCAATAGCTTCACGATATGAAATTTGGTTAAGCAGTGTGGTGTTTTCAAAATAACGTGGGTCGGCATTTAAAACCCCAGGAACATCTTTCCAAATGGTAACACTTTCTGCATTTAAACAATATGCAAAAATAGCCGCAGTATAATCGGAACCTTCTCTGCCTAAAGTAGTGGTAAAATTGTTTTCATCCGAACCTAAAAACCCTTGCGTGATGTTTAAGATTTTCTTTTTTATGTTTTTTGAAATCGTTTTTTGTGTAAGCTCCCAATCTACAATAGCATCGCGATAAGTGGTGTCGGTTTTAATTAAAGAACGAACGTCAACCCAAGTATTGTTTAATCCAACATAATTGAAATAATGGCTCAATAGGGTAGTCGAAATGATTTCACCCATACTAACCACTTGATCGTATACAAAATTGTAATTGGGTGATTTATTTGAATTCAAGAAATGTTCTAAATCTGAAAAATGATTGTTTATAGCTTTAAAAACAGGATGGTTTTCATCTTCAAACAAATCCAATACAATTTGAATGTGGTATTTTTTTACTTCCTGAATAGAAGCATTTAGTTCTTTCGATTTTTCGAAATAGTTTTTAATAACTACTTCTAAGGCATTGGTGGTTTTGCCCATTGCGGAAACTACTAGTAACACATCATCGTGTCCTACTTGTTGTAAAACGCGATATACGTTTTTAATTCCTTCGGCATCTTTAACCGAAGCACCTCCAAATTTAAAAATTCTCATTTTACGAGTTTATTGTATTGTTTAAAAAAGTAATTATTCCTTCTTCTGTCATTTGTACCACACGCCAATCGTTTAAAACTTTTGCGCCGGATTTTTCATAAAAATCAATCGCATTTTGATTCCAGTCCAAAACATTCCATTCGATTCTGCGAACGCCATCTTTTTTTCCTTGTTTCATGATTTCTGTATATAAAGCCATGCCAACTCCTGTCCCGCGCATTTTTTCTTTTACGATTAAATCTTCAAGATGAATGGTTTTTCCTTTCCAGGTTGAGTAGCGGTAATAATAAAGAGCCATTCCAACAATATCGCCTTCTACTTCGGCAACAAACGTTTGAAACAAAGGGTTTTCGCCAAAACCATCGCGAACCAAATCGGTTACTGTTACCACAACAGCGTCAGGTTCTTTTTCAAAAACAGCCAATTCACGAATCAAATCGAGAACAGCTGGCATATCGTTCGAATTTCCTTTACGAATCAGCATTTTGTTTTCTTTTTTAAGGTTTTGGAATTTCGATTCAAAGATAAAATAACTTTAGGTGAGATTTAATGCTTAAAACGATTTTCTCTTTCAGATTTAAGGAAAATCAAAAATTAAACATAATATTTGCATTAGAAAACACAACACACAAATAATGGAAGAACGTAATAAAACATTAGGAGAATTTATCATTGAAAAGCAAGAAGAATTTAAGTATTCTTCTGGAGAATTGTCGCGAATTATCAATGCTATTCGGTTGGCTGCTAAAGTTGTAAATTACAAGGTTAACAAAGCGGGATTGGTTGATATTGTGGGTGCTGCGGGTGAGCAAAATGTTCAAGGAGAAGACCAACAGAAGCTAGATGTTTATGCTAACGAAGTATTTATTCAAACCTTAATCAACCGTGAAATTGTTTGTGGAATTGCTTCGGAAGAAAATGATGATTTTATTGCCATTCACGGAAAATCGGGTGACGATAATAATAAATACGTAGTGTTGATGGATCCTTTGGATGGGTCTTCGAATATTGATGTTAACGTTTCAGTAGGAACAATTTTTTCGGTTTTTAGAAGAGTAACGCCAATGGGTTCTCCGGTAACTTTAGAGGATTTTTTACAACCTGGAACTCAACAAGTGGCTGCGGGGTACGTAATTTATGGAACATCAACCATGTTGGTTTATACTACAGGGCATGGGGTTAATGGTTTTACTTTAAATCCTGCTATCGGAACATTCTATTTGTCACATCCTAATATGCAGTTTTCGGAAGACGGAAAAATCTATTCGGTGAACGAAGGGAATTATATTCATTTTCCACAAGGCGTGAAGGATTATATTAAATACTGTCAGATGGAAGAAAACGACAGACCGTATACGTCACGTTATATTGGTAGTTTGGTGTCGGATTTTCATAGAAACTTAATTAAAGGTGGAATTTATATTTATCCAACCAGTTCCAAAGCGCCTAACGGTAAATTGCGTTTGTTGTACGAATGTAATCCGATGGCCTTTTTAGCGGAACAAGCTGGCGGGAAAGCATCAGACGGTTACGGCCGAATTATGGAAGTTCAACCAACAGAATTGCACCAAAGAGTACCATTCTTTTGCGGAAGTAAGAATATGGTCTTGAAAGCCGAAGAATTTATGGCTAAATACAAATAAAAACATAAAAAGGGAGTTAACAACTAACTCCCTTTTTTATTTATTCATGTGTTGCATTTCGTAGATGTATGTGTCTAAATCTACATTCATAATCAATAAAGAAAGCGACTTGTCAACAATATAACTCACATTGCCAGGCGTAAATCCTAACGCAAGAGCAAATTTTTGAAGAATTTCTTTTTGTTTTGGTCCCAAAACGTGATCGGCAAAAACCATTCGAGACAAATCATACAGTCGTTCTAAGCGTTGTATGTATAACGAAGGAGGATTTACTGGATATTTTAATGGGTTTTCTAGAATTTCCTCGTATTCTTCTGGGGAAATTTCAAGTTGAATGGCCAGTTTGTCTAAAAAAGTTTTTTCCTCAAAACTTAATTCTCCATCGGCAATGGCTACTCTAACAATAGCAGAAAAATGACCTTTGTTTCTGCTTCTAAATTCGCTGTCGTACAAATCGGAAAGAGACATAATGTATGTGTGTTTGTGTTGCTCAAATTTACGAATTTTACTTCAAAAAATGATAAGCTTTTCTTAAGCTGCGAACACAAATAGCAAAATAAATTGTATGTTTGAGAACCCAATCTAAAAACAAATCAAAATGTCTGAATTTTTAACATACTTCAACATAGGTTTGCATCACGTTTTGAACGTTAAGGCCTATGATCATGTTTTTTTTCTAATTGCTTTGGTTACTCCGTATGCTTTTAAAGACTGGAAACGCGTGTTTATTTTAGTCTCATTGTTTACTGTTGGTCATACGTTGTCGTTATTGCTTTCGGTTTATGGCGTGGTGTATATTAAGCCGCAATTGGTGGAACTTTTAATTCCCATTACGATTTTAATTACTGCATTTTTCCATCTGTTTACAGCGGGGAAATCCGGAAAAAATGAAAGCATCACATTTATTGCAATTGTTACAGCGTTTTTTGGAATTATACATGGTTTAGGATTTTCAAGTTATTTTAAAGCGATTTTACCCGGAACAGCTTCCGACAAACTAATGCCGCTCTTGGAGTTTGCCGTTGGTATAGAAGCGGCTCAAATTATAGTGGTTTTGATGGTTTTGATAGTAGCTTACATCGTTCAAACTTTTTTTAGATTTTCGAAACGCGATTGGACTTTGGTTATGTCGGCATTTGTAATTGGTGTAATTTTGCCAATGATAGTGAATAATCCTATTTGGAATAGATAATACGAATGAAAGAAAAGAAAAAGAATAAATACGATAAAGCCTATTTGCGAATTGCTAAAGAATGGGGACAATTGTCGTATTGTAAAAGAAAGCAGGTAGGTGCCATCATTGTAAAGGACAGAATGATTATTTCCGATGGCTACAATGGAACACCTTCTGGTTTTGAGAATTGTTGTGAAGACGATGAAGGAACAACCAAATGGTATGTGCTTCACGCAGAAGCCAATGCCATATCTAAAGTTGCCCGTTCAACACAATCTTGTGAAAACGCAACACTGTATATAACTTTATCTCCGTGTAAAGATTGTAGTAAACTTATTCATCAATCCGGAATTAAAAGAGTGGTTTACCATGAAGGTTATAAAGACGATTCGGGATTGGAATTTTTACGTAAAGCAGGTGTTGAGGTTGATTTTATAGCCGATTTGGATTAAAATGAGAGTAAAAAAAGTATACATGCCCATTATTGTTGCTACCGCAATTGCGGTAGGTGTGCTTATTGGGGGGTATTTAAATACAGGAAGTCCTAAAACGGGCTTTGCCAGCAATTCCAGTCGGAGTAAACTCAATAAGTTAATGGAGCTTATTGAAAGCGAATATGTCGATAATGTAAACACCGATTCTATAGTAGATTTAACGGTGAATGGTATTTTAGAGAAGCTGGATCCACATTCTGTTTATATTGCCAAAAACGAAATGGAACAGGTTTCTCAGAGCATGAAAGGCGATTTTGTTGGGATTGGCGTTAATTTTTACATGTATAAAGATACGGTTGCCATAATTAAACCGGTTGAAAACGGACCTTCGCAACGAGCAGGTTTGAAATCGGGTGACCGAATTTTATTTGCAGAAAAAACAAAACTTTTTGGAAGAAAATTACCATCAGATAGTTTGTTTTCTAAGTTAAAAGGGGAGGAAGGTTCTGAAGTAAAATTGACGGTTTTTCGAAAATTGGAAAACAAAAAATTCGATGTAACGGTTACGCGCGATGTTATTCCGCTAAAAAGTGTCGATATCGCCATTATGCTGAATCCGAAAACGGGATATATTAAAATAAACCGATTTGCCGAAACCACATACAAGGAATTTAAAAAAGGTTTGCTTGATTTGAAAAAACAAGGCGCTACCGAGCTGATTGTAGATGTTCGAGATAATGGTGGCGGATATATGGAAATGGCGGCTCAAATTGCAGATGAATTTCTTAAGAAGAAAGAACTTATTGTAAAAACCAAAAACAAAAAAGGTAAGATTGAAGAGACCTTTGCTACCGATGCCGGAAATTTTGAAAACGGTAAATTGTTTGTTTTAATCAATGAGAATTCTGCTTCGGCCAGTGAAATTTTAGCTGGAGCAATCCAAGATAACGATCGTGGCACTTTGGTGGGGAGACGTTCTTTTGGAAAAGGTTTGGTGCAAAAAGAAATGCCATTAGGTGATGGTTCTGCGGTACGTTTAACCGTGGCGAGGTATTACACACCATCAGGACGCTCTATTCAAAAACCATATGATCACGGTAATGAAGAATATTTTAATGATTTTGAAAAGCGATTTGTAAGTGGCGAATTGTTAGCTGCCGATAGCATTAAAGTGGCCGATAGTTTAAAATATAAAACCAAAAAAGGTCGTATTGTATATGGTGGCGGTGGAATAATTCCCGATGTTTTTGTTCCTATTGAAGGAAGTCATGGTGATGAAGCCTTAGGGATGTTAATGCAATCCGGTTTAATGAGTTATTTTGTTTTTGAACAATTGGATGCAAATCGAAAAGCATTTCAAAACCTAACTTTTAATCAAATGGTTCAAAAAGTAAATGCAACCGACATGTATTTTACGAATTTTAAAAGCTATATCGCAAAAAGCGGATTGATGTTTAATTTAGATACTCAAAAAGAAGTCGTAAAGCGATATATAACGGCAGAGTTTGCGCGACAGTTGTTTACGGAAACAGATTATTTCAAAATTGTTTTGAAAGAAGACCCTATGATAAAAACAATTTTAAACGAACATTAAAATTATTTTCGAATACTATCGTGGGAGTGGGTTTCAATGCCGTTGTTCCAAAGTACTAAAATATCGGTAGCTACTGCAGCACCGCTACCAGCTGCTATAGAAAGTTGACTGCGGTGTCCGGCTAAAGTTCCACAAACATAAATGCCTTCGGCTACTTTTTGGTCTTCATTTATTAATTGAATTCTGTTTTTTTCTGCCAGCGATTTTTTATGAGGTTCGATATACTGCATCAAACCATCAATTGCAAATAGATTAGAAGAGCCAATAGCAATAACAATAATTTTGCTTTGGTATGTAGATTTATTCGTTGTTATCGTGAAATTTCCTTTTTCTCCCGAAACCGAAATTACTTTTTCTTTCTCGATTTGAGTAATGTGTGGGTAAACCTCATGCAGATGTTTTGTGCTTTCCGTTAACAAATCAGTGCCTAATGTACCGTTAGGAATACCGTAAGCGTTATGAAAAATGGCATCTTGCAAGTACGATGCTTTTTGATGGGTGATAATTCCGATTTTTTTATCGGCTACAAACGATTTTTTATGTGCAGAACCTAGAACCAGAGCACAAGAAACTCCAGAGGCACCACCGCCAATAATTAAAACATCAAACATCTTTCTAAGGAGTTAATGATTGGTTAGTCTCTCGTTTTTTCATCAATGATTTTCGACATACGGAAAATCAATAGAATGCAAATGGCACACAAAGAAGCCGCAATTCCAATTAAGGCAACCATACTTTTGCCTTCAAAAAGATTAGAGAAATCTAAAAGAGTTATGTTGAAAAGTATTAAACATGCAGCAAGGGCAATCACAATGTAGGTAAAAGTCTTCATCATCATTATTTTTATCGTTCTAACAGGCTGTGAAATTACTAAAAATCAGCTTAAATGAACAAGCCTTTAACATTACCGGCAAATAATTTAACAGCAATAGCTAATAAGATTACACCAAAAACTTTTCGAATAACCCCAAGACCTGTTTTTCCTAGGGCTTTTTCGATTTTAGAAGACAATTTTAAAACCGCATAAACAATTACAATATTGATAAGAATTGCTGCTACTATGTTGATAGGTTGGTATTGCGCCCTAAGCGATAATAATGTTGTCATGGTTCCGGCTCCTGCGATTAATGGAAATGCAATAGGAACTATAGAAGCCGTGCTTGGTTCTTCGTCTTTATAAAGAGTAATGCCTAAAATCATTTCTAAGGCTAAGAAGAAAAGTACAATCGAACCTGCAACGGCAAAAGACTTTACGTCAACTCCCATGAATTTTAAAATTTCATCTCCAACAAACAAAAAAGCAATCATAATCACTCCGGCAACAAGAGAAGCCTTTTCCGATTGAATATGGCCAACTTTAGTTCGTAAATCAACAATAATAGGAATCGTGCCCACAATATCGATAACTGCAAACAAAACCATACCTACTGTTAAAATTTCTTTGATGTCAAAATTCATGGTGTTTTTTTTAAAGGTGCAAAGCTATTTTATTTTATTCCGAAGATAGCTAATAAATCGTTAATTTTCGATAGGTGAAAATTTAGTAAATTCTAGTATCTTCGTCGAACACATATTTTATAAATCTAAAAATCAATTGAATATGAATTCTTTAAAATTGTCTCTAGTAGCATTAGGCGTAATGTTTTTTTCTGTTGCCGATGCACAAGTTGGGTCTAAAACACATAAACGCAGAAGTAGTACGGCTAACCCTGCTGCTGCAATGGCTTATGGAAGAAATAAAGCTGATGTTTCTGAAGTTCCTACGAGTTATGAGTTTAGTTGGAAATATACCATGAAAGTTAAAACCGATGCAGGTAAAGAAATGACTACCGATTATTTTCTTCAGCCCAATGTTGATTATGTTGGAGCTTCTATGAAACAAGCAAAATCCGACATGTTCATGATTATCGATCAAAAAAACAAATTGATGGTAACAGCTTTTGGTCAAGAGGCACAAAAAATGGCTATGGCTTCAAAAATGCCGGATAATTCTAAAACAAAAAGTACCGATCCAAAATACACTAAATTTACCTATAAGGCATTACCAGACAAAGTTATTTTAGGGTATAAATGCAAAGGGGTTGAGGCTTCAAATGCTAACTATGTGATGAAGTTTTATTACACCAACGACGCTAAAGTAAGTTTTGGCAATATCTTTAATGCACAACAAGGTTCGGCTACTCCAGATTTCTTCAAAGGTTATTTTAAACCAACCGATCGACCGTTAACAATGATGGTTGAAATGAAAGATATTCAAAAAGGTGGGAAAGTAACTACCATGGAATGTGTGGCTTTGCAAAAAGAAGCGAAAAGCTTTAAAAAAGCCGACTATAAATTCATGTAATTTTTCCGAAAACAGTTGTATGTTTTCATTTTCTAAAAACGTACCTTTGCAGCTATGTTTCAATTAGGAAAAACCATAGTTTCAGAAGAGATTCTGGAAAAAGAATTTGTATGTAACCTTTCGGCTTGCAAAGGGGCATGTTGTGTAGATGGAGATGCCGGAGCACCTTTAACAGAAGAAGAAACTAAAATTTTAGAGGCTATTTTTCCGAAGGTGAAACCGTTTTTACGTTCGGAAGGCATTGCCGCCATCGAAGCGCAAGGAACCTCTGTTATCGGAGATGATGGAGAACTTGAAACACCATTAATTGACGGAGCCGATTGTGCTTATGTTATTTTTGATGGAGAAACGGCACTTTGCGGTATTGAGCAAGCCTATAATCAAGGTTTGGTGGATTGGAAAAAGCCGGTTTCATGTCATTTATATCCTATTCGTATTAAAGAATATAGCGAATTTGCGGCCGTAAATTATCATAAGTGGCATATTTGTGATGATGCTTGTTCCTTAGGAAAAGAACTAAGTGTTCCGGTATACAAATTTGTTAAAGAAGCTCTGATTCGAAAATTTGGTTCCGACTGGTATGCCGAGTTGGAAAAAGTTGCCGAAGAATTCAAAAAATAATCCCGTTATTTTATATTTTAAAATTAGCTTTCAGTTAGTGTTTTTACAGTAGCTGAGGGCTAATTTTTCAGTTTTTTCTTCTTTTATAATTTATTAAAAATCAGTAACTTAGACTTCAATTTTTTTAAACAGGTTAAAATAAGGATTGTTAAAAACTCGCCCCGATTGTGAATAAGTTTAGCTTTCTTTTTACGTTTCAAATTTAAATCTTTGTAATCCCCAAGTTGCTTAAAAAATCTATAATATAATTCCGTAAAACTCAAATAACTATGTCAGTAGTCGAGCCAATATTGCAAGAAAACAAAGACCGATTTGTAATTTTTCCTATCAAACATCAAGATATTTGGGAATGGTATAAAAAACAAGAGGCCTGTATTTGGACCGCAGAAGAAATTGATTTGCATCAGGATTTATCTGATTGGAACAACAAATTAAATGATGATGAAAAATATTTCATCAAGCATATTTTAGCATTTTTTGCTGCTTCTGACGGAATTGTAAATGAAAACTTAGCTGAAAACTTTGTGAACGAAGTGCAGTATCCGGAAGCTAAATTCTTTTACGGTTTCCAAATCATGATGGAAAACATTCATAGCGAAACCTATTCGTTATTGATTGATACGTATGTGAAAGATGAGGCTGAAAAAAATCAGTTGTTCCATGCGATTGAAGTGTTTCCTGCTATTAAAGAAAAAGCAGAATGGGCTTTAAAGTGGATTGAGTCAGATTCGTTTGCGGAACGTCTAATTGCTTTTGCTGCTGTAGAAGGGATTTTCTTTTCGGGATCGTTCTGTTCTATTTATTGGTTGAAAAAACGTGGTTTAATGCCAGGATTAACGTTTTCTAACGAATTAATTTCTCGCGATGAAGGAATGCATTGTGATTTTGCTGTGCACTTACATCGAAACCATATTGTAAATAAAGTGTCTAAAGAGCGTATAACCGAAATTATCACGAATGCGTTGGATATTGAAAGAAAGTTTATTACCGAATCACTTCCGGTAAGTTTAATTGGAATGAATGCGACGTTGATGACACAATATTTAGAATTCGTAACCGATAGATTATTGGTGGAATTAGGTTGTGAAAGAGTTTACAACGCTTCAAATCCGTTTGATTTTATGGACATGATTTCATTGCAAGGAAAGACCAACTTCTTTGAAAAACGTGTGGCAGAATATCAAAAAGCAGGAGTTATGAATTCCGATTCAGAATCAAGTAAAATTAGTTTCGACGCTGATTTTTAATATTAATAGAGCGCTATAAAATGTCGGGAGACTTGTGCTTGTGTTCAATAATTACTAACCGAAAGCAAGGAAGGGATTGCTTGTTTTCAAAAAATTAAAAAGCTTATGTATGTAGTAAAAAGAGATGGCCATAAAGAGCCGGTGATGTTTGACAAGATCACAGACAGGATTAAAAAACTGTGTTATGGTTTAAATGACATGGTAGACGCTGTTAAAGTGGCAATGCGTGTAATTGAAGGATTATACGACGGTGTTACCACTTCCGAATTAGATAATTTAGCAGCTGAAACCGCAGCTTCCATGACGGTTACTCACCCAGATTACGCACAACTTGCTGCTCGTATTGCAATTTCTAACCTACATAAAAATACCAACAAATCGTTCTCGGAAACTATGGGTGAAATGTTTCACTATGTTAATCCAAGAACGAATCAAGAAGCGCCTCTAATTTCTGATGAGGTGTATGAAGTAATTAAAGCTAATGCAGAATTTTTAGATTCGCATATTATATATACACGTGATTTCAACTACGATTACTTTGGTTTTAAAACTTTAGAGCGTTCGTATTTGTTAAGAATCAACGGTAAAATCGTAGAGCGCCCACAGCATATGTTAATGCGTGTGTCTGTCGGTATCCACTTAAACGATTTAGAAGCGGTTATCGAAACGTACGAATTAATGTCGAAAAAGTTCTTTACACACGCTACACCAACGTTGTTTAATGCTGGAACACCAAAGCCTCAAATGTCGTCTTGTTTCTTATTAACAATGAAAGATGATAGTATAGACGGTATTTACGATACATTGAAACAAACTGCAAAAATTTCACAATCTGCAGGAGGTATTGGTTTATCTATTCATAATGTACGTGCTACCGGTTCATACATCCGTGGTACGAATGGAACATCAAACGGAATTGTTCCAATGTTACGTGTGTTTAACGATACAGCTCGTTATGTAGATCAAGGTGGTGGAAAACGTAAAGGAAGTTTTGCTATTTATTTAGAAACTTGGCATGCTGATATTTTCGATTTCTTAGACTTGAAAAAGAATACAGGTAAAGAAGAAATGCGTGCAAGAGACTTGTTCTTTGCTATGTGGACTTCCGATTTATTCATGAAACGTGTAGAAGAAGATGCCGCTTGGACATTAATGTGTCCTAACGAGTGTCCAGGTCTTGATAATGTATATGGTGAAGAATTTGAAGCACTTTATACTTCGTATGAAGCACAAGGGAAAGGAAGAAAAACTATTAGAGCGCGTGAGCTTTGGGAGAAAATTCTAGAATCTCAAATTGAAACGGGAACGCCATATATGTTGTATAAAGATGCAGCAAACCGTAAATCAAATCAAAAGAATTTAGGTACAATCCGTTCGTCTAATTTGTGTACGGAAATTTTAGAATATACTTCTCCAGATGAAATTGCAGTATGTAATTTGGCATCTATCTCGTTACCAATGTTTGTAGAAAATGGTGAATTTAACCACCAGTTGTTATTTACCGTAACCAAACGTGTAACTCGTAATTTAAATAAAGTAATCGATAGAAATTACTATCCTGTAAAAGAAGCGGAAAACTCAAACATGCGTCACCGTCCAGTTGGATTAGGTGTGCAGGGGTTGGCGGATGCTTTTATCATGATGCGATTGCCTTTTACAAGTGATGAGGCTAAAAAAGTAAACCAAGAGATTTTCGAAACGTTATATTTTGCTGCAGTTACCGCTTCAATGGAAATGGCTAAAGAAGAAGGACCATATTCAACTTTTGAAGGGTCGCCAATTTCTAAAGGAGAATTCCAACATAATCTTTGGGGCTTGAAAGATGAAGAGCTTTCTGGTCGTTGGGATTGGGCAAGTTTAAGAAAAGAAGTAATGGCAAGTGGGGTAAGAAACTCATTATTAGTAGCACCAATGCCAACAGCTTCAACTTCTCAAATTTTAGGAAATAATGAGGCTTTCGAACCGTATACTTCAAATATTTATACAAGAAGGGTGTTGTCGGGTGAATTCATTGTTGTAAACAAACACTTATTAAACGATTTAGTAGAAAGAGGTTTGTGGAACGAAACATTGAAGCAAGAAATCATGCGCCACAATGGTTCGGTACAACATATCGATAGAATTCCGGCCGACTTAAAAGAGTTGTACAAAACGGTTTGGGAAATGTCGATGAAAGATATTATCGATATGAGCCGTCAAAGAGGTTATTTTATTGATCAATCGCAATCGCTAAACTTGTTTATGCAAGATGCAAATTATGCAAAATTAACTTCGATGCATTTCTACGCTTGGAAATCAGGCTTAAAAACAGGAATGTATTATTTAAGAACTAAAGCTGCTGTTGATGCTATTAAGTTTACTTTGAATAACGACAAAAAAGCGGAGCCAATTGAAGCACAACCAGCACCACAAGTAGAGGTTAAAAAAGTAGAAGCAATTGCGGTTTTAGATGAACCAGCTGAAATGTCGGCAGAAGAATACAGAGCAATGATTGAAAGAGCCAGAAATGCTGGTCCGGAAGATTGCGAGATGTGTGGGTCTTAATTAATAAGCTTAAATCAAATAAAAAAAACAGCCGTCTGAATTGATGGCTGTTTTCATAATTAGCAATACCTATGGGAACAACAAAGTTTAGAGTAACAGCAGATTTATACGCTTCGCAAAGCCAACGTTTTGGAAATTATATTATCGATTTAATTATTCAATACATTATAATATTTGCTTTTGGGTTTCTTTTGGCAATTATAGCGCAAGCATTAGGTAATTATGAATTTGCATATTGGTTAGAAAATATTTCTACATTGGAAAGTTATGCTATAGCCTATACTATCTTGTTAATTTATTATTCATTAACCGAAATATTCTTTTCACGCTCAATCGCAAAATTTATAACAAAAACGGTAGTGGTTAACGAAGATGGAACAAAACCCGATGCGCTTACTATAATTAAACGAACGTTATGCAGAATAATTCCGTTTAATCATTTTTCATTTCTTGGAAATGCACGCGGATGGCATGACTCGATTTCCGAGACTTATGTGGTTCGTAAAGATTTACTTGATGAAAAAATGACTTTGTTCTATTCGTTCGATGAAATTGGACAATCAGAAGAATAAGTAATAGCCGTTTTTCGAAACGGTTTTTTTGTTTCAAATACGTACATTTGGGAAAAATAAGAAAAAATGTCAAAAGATAAAAAAGGAGTATATACAGGTATAATCGAGAAAGATGCCGACGGAAATTATTTTTGTGGAGAATATTTATTGGATTATCAGTACACGGTTGCCAATTTTAAAGTGGGCGATGAAGTAAACATTAAAACCGTGATTGAAAATCCAAGTGATAAAAGCTACGATAAATATCCTAAGAAATCCAGAAACTTCTTTTTAGCCAACGATAAAAAATGAAACTCGTTCGTACCAATTCTGAAAACCCCGATTTCAAATCTCTTATTCTCTTATTAGATGAAACCTTAAAAGTAATTGACGGGGATCAATTCGATTTTCTATCTCAATTCAATCAGACCGATACAATCAAACATGTAGTGGTGTGTTACGAAAACAATATAGCAGTTGGCTGTGGAGCTTTTAAAGCCTATGAAGATGAGGTTGCCGAAATTAAACGAATGTTTGTCAAGCCAGATTATCGCGGTAAAGGAATAGCCTCGAGAGTTTTGCAGGAATTGGAACAATGGGCTAAAGAAAACAATTTTAAAGCTTGTATTTTAGATACCAACAAAGAGCTTACCAATGCTGTTTCGTTGTATTTGAAGAATGGATATCGAATCACAGAACGCTACGGACAATATGTGAATGTAGAAAGTAGTGTTTGTATGAGAAAAGAGTTGAAAGGTTAACATAAAATTCAAAAGCATAAAGTTTATGATGCAGTGGGAACAATTGTTGTCGTTAAAACGTCAAGGCGATACCAGTAAGCGTTTGCGAAAAGAACAGGACGATACCCGATTGGGATTTGAAGTAGATTATGACCGAATTATATTTTCTTCGGCTTTCAGAAGTTTACAAGACAAAACTCAGGTAATTCCCTTGTCTAAAACCGATTTTGTCCATACGAGATTAACACACAGTTTAGAAGTTTCGGTAGTAGGACGTTCGTTAGGGCGTTTGGTTGGAAAAAAAATCTTGGAAAAATATCCGTATCTTAAAGAAGTTCACGGTTATCATATGAACGATTTTGGAGCTATTGTGGCCGCAGCGGCATTAGCACATGACATCGGAAATCCGCCTTTCGGGCATTCAGGGGAAAAAGCTATCGGAGAGTATTTTAAAACAGGAAATGGGAAACAGTTTCAAGATCAATTAACGGCGAAAGAATGGCAGGATTTAATTGATTTTGAAGGTAATGCGAATGGATTTTCGGTAGTAACAAGTTCTCGCCCTGGTGTTGAAGGCAGCTTGCGATTAACCTATGCTACTTTAGGGGCTTTTATGAAATACCCAAAAGAGAGTCTTCCTAAAAAACCTACCCATCACATAGCCGATAAAAAATACGGTTTTTTCCAGCAGGATAAAGCTTTTTTTAAAGATGTAGCATCAGAATTGGGGATGATTCCCAATAAATCTGGTGATGACATTGGTTTCGAAAGACATCCATTGGCTTTTTTAGTTGAAGCAGCCGATGATATTTGTTATACGATTATAGATTTTGAAGACGGAATTAATTTAGGGCTAATACAGGAAGAATTTGCTTTAGAGTATCTTATCAAATTGGTTAAAAATAATATTGATTCCGATAAGTATAAATCGTTAACCACAAAAGAAGATCGCATAAGCTATTTAAGAGCTTTGGCCATAGGAAGCTTAATTAATGATGCAGTTAAAGTTTTTCTTGAAAACGAAGATGAAATTCTAAAAGGACAATTTCATGCTGCCTTAACCGATAAAAGTGAGTTTAAGGCACAAATGAATGATGTGATTAAAATTAGCATTAAAAACATCTACCAAAGTAAAGAGGTGATCGAAAAAGAAGTGGTGGGTTATCAGGTTATCAATACACTTTTAGATAAATTTTGTACAGCGTATAACAATAAATTTGAAGGAAAATCAAGTAATTACGATACGTTGATTTTAAAGTTACTTCCCGAAAAATTTGTAACCGAAAAAATGAGTCTTTATGAACGCTTAATGCATATTTGTCATTTTGTTTCAATGTTAACCGATGGGAAAGCATTGCAGTTATTTAAAATTATTCAAGGCATTAGTTGAAAAAAACGTTATTTTTTTGTTAATTCAATTAAAAGTTTAATTTTGTGATACTTAACTAAAAAACAAAAACAGCAGAAGTATGAAAAAAATTACTTTGGGGTTGTTTTTTCTAATGCCGCTTTTGGGGTTTTCTCAAGAGCCAATTGAAAAAATTAAATCCTATATGAGCGAAAATCGCTCGAAATTTTCGTTAACAATCCAAGATGTCTCTGATTTAGTGGTTGTAAACGAATTTAGTTCCGAAAATACAGGAATTAATAATTACCATGTAAAACAACGTTATAATGGAATTGAAGTGTTTAATTCCGATTCCAACTTTTGGATTAAAAACGGTCAGGTAATTAATGGAGGTGAAGATTTCATTCCAAACATCAACCAAAAAGTTAATGCATCAACTCCAATTTTAAACGTAAAAGACGCTTTGATGGGAGTTTTGTCTCAAATTGATAACACTCAATTATCTGGTGTTCAAATTATTGAGAACATTGCAAACGATTACAAACTAAGTAATGGAATTTTGAACGAAGATCCAATTCGTGCAGAATTGGTTTATTTTCAAACAACACCAAATGCGTTAAAGTTAGCTTGGGATTATGAGTTTTATTCTCAGGATACGAAGCATTTGTGGAATTTAAAAGTAGATGCTTTAAATGGAAAGATTTTAGAAAAAAGAGACATGGTGATTTCATGTAATTTCACTTCGAATCACGGTTCTCATTCTCATTCTGCAAAATACTTTACCCAGTCATTGTTTAAAGAAAATTCAACAATGACAATGTTGAATCCAGGAACGACTAACTACCGTGTTATTCCTTGGAATTATGAAAGTCCGAACCATAGTGCTCGTCAATTAATCACCAATCCAGAATATGTTTTAAATGCTTCACCTAATGGTTGGCACAATACCAATAACACTATTGGTGGAGGTGATGCTATTACTAGATTTTCATATACTAGAGGTAACAACGTTTTTGCTAAAGATGATGTTGACGGTAACAATGCGGGTGGAACTTATCCAACTGGAACAGGAACATATCCTAATTTAACTTTCGATTTCACTTATGGTGGCACAGGAGTTGCCGCAAATACATATTTGCCTGCTGCTACAACAAATCTATTTTACATGAATAATATCATGCACGATTTGTGGTATCAATATGGTTTTAACGAAGTTAATAAAAACTTCCAAATTGTAAATTATGGTCGTGGTGGTTCTGGAAATGATGCTGTAAATGCTGATGCTCAAGATGGGTCACAACTTTCAACTCCTAACTTGAATAATGCAAATTTTTCTACACCTAATGATGGTTCAGCTCCAAGAATGCAAATGTATTTGTGGGATGTAGGTCCGTCATCTACAATCACAATAAATGCACCGTCTCCTGCTGCTGGAACTTATTCTGTTAAAGATAATAATTTTAGTCCAGGACATGTTGCCTTACCTGCTTCTCCAGGTGGAATTAGCGGTACTTTTGTGTTGTTTCAAGATGCGACACCAGATACTTCTGACGCGTGTACAGCTGCAGTAAATGCTGCTGCTTTAAGCGGTAAAATTGCTGTAATCCGTAGAGGAACATGTACGTTTGTTGAGAAAGTTAAATTTGCTCAAGATGCTGGTGCAATTGCTGCGGTTATCGTTAATAATGCAAGTGGAACTATAATTATGGCAGGAGCTGATGCTACAATCACTATTCCTGCAGTTAGTATTAATATGGATGAAGGAGAAGCTCTAATTGCAGCTTTAGGTTCTGGAAGTATGACAGGTATTATTTCTGCACCTGCATCAAGTTTTGTTAATTCTGATGGAGATTTTGATAACGGAATTATTGCTCACGAATATGGTCATGGAATTTCTACACGTTTATCTGGAAACTGCTTGAGTAGTGCAGAGCAGCAAGGTGAGGGATGGTCAGATTGGTTTTGGTTGATGATGCAAATTAAACCAGGTGATACACGTAATGATGCTAGAGGTATTGCAACATTTGCTGCTAATCAGCCAACAAACGGAGTTGGAATTAGAGAATACAAGTATTCTACAGATATGTCTGTAAATCCACATACTTTCGCTGACACTAACGATATGTGGTATAACAACGGTACTGCAGATGTCATTGATGTGCATTCTGTAGGTTCAGTTTGGTGTGTAATGTTGTGGGACTTAGCTTGGAATTATATTGACAAATACGGATATGATCCAAATATCTACACTGGAACAGGAGGAAATAACAAAGTAATGAAGTTGGTATTAGACGGAATTAAATTAGACGGATGTGCGCCTTCATTTGTTACGGCTCGTGATGCTATTATTGCAGCTGATCAAGCCACTACTGGAGGTCAAGATTACTGTATGATTTGGGAAACTTTTGCAAGACGTGGACTGGGAATGAACGCATCTTCAGGAGGTAATTCAGGAGTAGCAGGTATCCAAGATCAGGTTGAAGACTTTACTGTTCCACCAGCAGGACCAAACTGTACATTAGCGGTAGACCAATTCCAAAATGAAAAAGCTATTCGCGTTTATCCTAACCCAACTAGAGGTCAGTTAAATGTTGCGATTAATAATTATTTCGGGAAAGTATCTATTCAAGTATATGACTTGAATGGTAGAAAAGTTTACGGAGAAGATGTGAATGCGTTCAACATGGAGAAAACAATCAATTTAAGTTCTCTTCAAACAGGAATGTATTTAATCAAAGTAAATGGTGAAAACCTAAATTATACTCAAAAAGTTATTCTTAACTAATTGAGATAAGATAAAGAATAAAAAAAGGTTCCGGATTTCCGGAACCTTTTTTGTTATTTGAAAGTGTAGCTTATCCCAACTCCTAAAATCTGTTTTAACTGAACCTTAGGGCCTTTTATTACCTGTACTCCATCTACTTCTTCTTTCGATTTAATATCGTCGTCATAAATAAGATGTGTGTTAATACTGGCACGTACATATTGATTTACAATCATGTCGAATTGTAGTTGCCAGTCTACATCAAAATTTCCAAATTTATTGATGTAATCGCTATATAAAGTTAAACGATGGTCTACAATTATATTTTTAAAAATTTCTCTTTTAATCTGATTGGTAAATAATAAACCGATTTCTGTTCTATGGTGTTTACCATTTCGAACAATATCACCATTGATGTCATAAACAGCCGGATCAACACCAAAAGCACCCTGATTGGCCAAGCGGCTATCAAATACTAAAGTGGTTTTTTGTGTTAAAGGCGAAAAATACGCTTTAAAGCCTTCATCTTTATTAATGTATTCGGCACCAACACCTAAAAATACATACGCCGGAGCGAAAAACTTTGAAATGGCTAATTCTGTATTTGGGTAATTGTAACCGTTTGTAAATTGAGTGTTAAAGCTAAATTTAGCCGAGTAATACCAATTGGAAATGGTGTCTGTTTTGTAACCAGCGGTAGAGTTTAACTGAAGTGCATCATCGGTTTTACGTTCTTCACGGCCATCTTGTTTGTTAATACCATAACGGGCAATTAATTCATTGTGCCATCTGAAACGGTCTTTTTTATAGATTCTAATGAAATTACCTTTTAAAATTCCAGAAATTGAGTTTTCACCTCCGGCATTCCAATTTAAAAAGGCTACTTGGGTTAAATCCAAGCCTACGGTATTTTTACTTTTCCAGTGTTTTATAGTGTCTTCTTGAGAAGTGCGAATAACATTTTGTGCAAAAGTGCCTTGAATGCAACACAAACATGCAACAGCAATTAGATAGCTCTTTAAGCAATTCATAATAGTAGGGAATAGGTTAAATTTGATGCAAAAATCAACAATTTCAATGACTTGAAAAAATAGTTATTAAACTATTAACGTCTATTTTACAGATTTGTTGCTGCTCATTTACAGTACCTTGCTCAATAAATTCGTCGGGAATGCCTAATTTTTCTACAGGTATGGCGTAGTTTTTTTCAGAACAATATGAAGCAATCTGGCTTCCAAATCCACCAATAATAGCACCATCTTCAATGGTGATTATTTTTTGATGATTTTGACAGATATGGTCAAGAACTTCGGTATCCAGTGGTTTTACAAACGGAAAGTGATAATGTGAAAACAAATCTGCGTTTTCAATTTTTTGAAGTGCCTCAGTAATATTTTTCGCAATAAAACCAGTCGATAAAATCGCAATAGAATTTCCTTTTTTGAGTTCTTTCGCTTTACCGATTTCTATTTTTTCAAAAGGGAGCTGCCAATTCTGAGTAATTCCTCTGCCTCTTGGATATCGAATAGCAATAGGATGTTGCAATCCCAATTGAGCCGTGAACATAATGTTTCGTAATTCGATTTCATCTTTTGGAGCGTAAATCACTATGTTAGGGATACAACTCAAATAAGCTAAATCATATATACCGTGATGTGTGGCGCCATCTTCGCCAACTAATCCCGCTCGATCTAGACAAAATATAACCGGTAAATTTTGTAAGGCAACATCATGTATTACTTGATCGTAAGCGCGTTGTAAAAAAGTGGAATAGATGTTACAAAAAACTGTCATGCCTTGTGTTGCCATTCCCGCTGCTAATGTAACCGCGTGTTGTTCGGCTATGCCAACATCTAAAGCGCGATTAGGATATGCATCCATCATGAATTTCATGGAGGAACCAGTAGGCATTGCAGGAGTAATTCCTATGATTTTTTCATTTTGTTTTGCCAGTTCAACTAAAGTAAGTCCGAAAACATCTTGAAATTTAGGCGGTAAATTATCTTCGGTTTTGGGTAATATTTCTCCAGTTTCTGGATTGAATTTCCCAGGGGCATGGTATTTGACCTGGTCTTCTTCGGCTAATTGCATGCCTTTTCCTTTGGTAGTTATAATATGAAGAAAACGAGGACCTTTTGTTTTTTTTAATCGGTTTAATTCTTTTAAAAGTGCTTCGAAATCATGACCGTCAATTGGACCGCTATAGTCAAAATTCAACGATTTAATAATGTTGTTTTCTTTTGGGTTTTCTCCTTTTTTTACCGCGGTCAAGTATTTTTTTAAAGCGCCTACACTAGGGTCAATTCCTATGGCGTTGTCGTTCAAAATAACCAATAAATTCGCATCGGTAACACCTGCATGGTTCAAACCTTCAAACGCCATTCCAGAGGCTATTGAAGCATCACCAATAACGGCAATATGTTGTTTTTCGGTGTCACCTTGTAAATTAGAAGCAATTGCCATTCCTAAAGCGGCAGAGATGGAAGTGGAAGAGTGTCCAACCCCAAAGGTGTCGAAAATGCTTTCAGCGCGTTTCGGGAATCCGGAAATCCCATGCAATTGTCGGTTAGTATGAAACTCAGATTTGCGACCCGTTAAAATTTTATGCCCGTAGGCTTGATGTCCTACATCCCAAACCAATAAATCATCCGGAGTATTAAATACATAGTGTAATGCGATAGTTAATTCGATAACGCCTAAACTAGCTCCCAAATGTCCTTCTTTTCTCGAAACAATATCTATAATAAAGTCTCGAAGTTCCTTAGCTAAAATAGGAAGTTGCTCCGGAGTTAGTTTCCGTAAATCTGTAGGATTTTGAATGTTGGAAAGCAATTTTTCAGACATGCCACAAAGGTACAATATCGTATCGGATTATTTTAATAGTTCTACAACGATAAACTGTTTTTCATAACAATTTTTTCATCCACATCCGCGTTTTATAATTAGTATATTTACTACAAAATTTTTTCCATCTCAAATTCTTTTTTAAATGAAATCACTTCGTTTGTTTTTCGGGCTGTTTTTAGCGGTTTTGATTGTCTCTTGTTCTAAGAAAGCAAAAGATTTTAATTCAGATTTCTCGCTTTATAAAAATTACATACTCAATTTCAGCTCGGGACTTATTCCGGCTAAAAGTGACATTCGGGTAGTTTTCGCATTTGATAAAAAAGAATGGACACCTAATGAGGTTTTGGATAGCGATTTGTTTTCTATTAGTCCGAGTGTAGATGGTAAAGTAATTGCACTTTCATCAAATACGATTGCATTTGTGCCGGCTAAAAAACTTGAACCTAATAAAGAGTATCAAGTAACGCTTCATTTGAGTGAGGTTGTCAATGTGCCAAAGGAGTTAAAGGATTTTAATTTCACGGTTAAAACTATTAAGCAGGATTTTTTGGTTACTACCGCCGATTTGCAATCGTATAGCAAAGATTATCAATACTTGAATGGGGTGATTACTTCAAGCGACGATATGGAATTGGACGTTGCTTCAAAATTGGTTGTTGCAGAACAAAATGGTAAAAAACTTAAAGTTAAAATCGATAAAGAATTAAGTGGTACTAAAGAATTTAAATTTGTTATAGACAGTATTCAACGATTTGTTGATGATAGTAAAATAAAAATTTCTTGGGACGGAAGTGATTTTGGAATCGATCAAAAAGGTGAAGAAGATTTCGAAATTCCCGGCAAAAACAATTTTAAGGTTATCTCAGCCGAAGTCGAACAAAATAACAATCAAGTTTTACTAATAAATTTTACAGATCCTTTAAAAAGAGATCAAGATTTTTCTGGTTTGGTTTCGGTTGAATCGGCATCAAATTTAAGATTTTCAACAGCTGGAAACTTGTTAAAAGTCTTCTTTCAAGAGCCTTTAAGTGGTGAATTGCTTGTGGAAGTTTTTCAAGGAATTTCGAGTGATGAAGGATATAAAATGAAACAAAATTTTGCCGAAAAAATTTCTTTTCAGCAAGTGCTTCCTAATGTTCGATTCATTAAAAACGGAACTATCCTTCCAAGTTCCAACAACTTGAAAATAAATTTTGAAGCAGTTAATTTAAGTGCGGTCGATGTAAAAGTGTATCAAATCTATAAAAACAATATCCTTCAGTTTTTGCAAAGTAACGATTTGAATGGAGGGAATAATTTAAGAAGTGTAGCACAGCCAATAGCTAAAAAAACAATTATTCTTAAGAAAAATAATTTGCAAAATTTAAGCAAATGGAATGCATATGCGTTAGATCTTTCAAAAATTATTACGCCAAATCCTGGCGCAATTTACAGAGTTGAGTTAAACTTCAAACGTAAGTATTCGCTATACAAATGTGCAACAGCTTACGTTGAAGAAAACAACAGTGATGAGCAAGATGAAGCCAACGAAGAAGTCCGTTCCAGCGACGATTATTATTATGATGACGAATATTATGATGATTACAACTGGGATGAACGCGAAGACCCATGCAGTAACTCGTATTATTATAATAAAAAAATATTTACGAATGTTATTGCAACCGATTTGGGTGTGATTGCCAAAAGAGGTGAAAACGGTTCTTATGTTATTGCAGTTAATAATTTAATTACTACACAACCTGTGGCAGGAGCGGTTGTTAAATTGTTCAATTTTCAACAACAAGAATTAGCATCTATCAGTACAAACAACGAAGGGATAGCAACTTCCGAGCCTAATAAATATGCCTTTTTTGCGGTTGTTACTCATGAAAAGAACACAACTTATGTTCGCTTAGACGAAGGGCAGTCGCTATCCGTTAGTAATTTTAATGTAAGTGGTGAAGCCTTGCAAAAAGGAATGAAAGGTTTTGTTTATGGGGAAAGAGGGGTGTGGAGACCTGGTGATACACTTCATATCGCTTTTATGTTGAATGATTTAGAAAGCAAATTAGAAAAAACCCATCCTGTTTCTTTTCAATTGAAAGACCCTAATGGCAAAGTGCGTTATAGAGCTGTTCAAAAATATAATAACTGGAATCATTATCGTTTTAAAGTTGCTACAAAATCGTCCGATCCAACCGGAAATTGGGAAGCTAAAGTTTCTGTTGGAGGAGTACACTTTTATAAGAGTATTAAAATTGAAACGGTAAAACCAAACCGATTAAAAGTAAAAAATTCTTTTGCAGACAAACAACTTTCCGGGAATCAAACCAATAACGGAACTGTTGAAGCTGCATGGCTTCATGGCGCTGTTGCAAAAAATTTAAAAGTGCAAATGCAGGCTAAATTTATGGCACAAAAAACCACTTTTAAAGGTTTTGAAACCTATGATTTTGATGATGACGTGCGAAGTTTCGAAACGGAAGAAATGAATGTGTTTTCTGGAAAAACCGACGAAATTGGAAAAGTAAATGTTGCAATACAGCCTAAAGTAGCCAGTCAAGCTCCCGGCAAGCTAAAATTGGTAATGCAGACGAAAGTTTTTGAAAACGGAGGCGATTTTAGTACCGATGTAGCAACTGCAACGTACTCACCTTATAAAACGTATGTAGGGATTAAAAGTCCGCAACCTAATAAATACGGGATGTTGGAAACGAATAAGATAAATCAATTTGATATTTTAACTATCGATGAGTTCGGAAGACCTAAACCAGTGCAAAATCTTGAAGTTCGCGTATATAAAGTAGAATGGCGTTGGTGGTGGAACGCATCAGATAACGATTTGTCACAATACAATGCAGATAATGCCACAACAGCGTATAAAAGTTATGTGGTGTCTACAAATGTTTCCGGTAAAGCAAACATTCGTTTTAGTGTTCCAGAAAATGATTGGGGCCGTTATTTAATTCGTGTTGTAGATAATATGGGTGGTCATGCTGCTAGTATTACTTCTGTTATTGATTGGCCAATATGGTCTGGAAAAACCAAACAAGGCAATGGAGAAACAGCAAATATGCTTGTGTTTACGTCTAATAAAGAGCAGTATAATGTAGGAGAAAAAGCAATTGTGTCATTCCCGTCAAGTGTAGGTGGACGAGCGCTACTTTCTATAGAAAACGGTTCCAAAGTAATTAAAACATTTTGGGCTGAAACTAAAAAAGGCGAGACTCAAGTAGAAGTACCGATAACGCCAGATATGGCGCCGAACGTTTATGTTCATATTTCATTGCTTAAGCCTCATGCGTCAACCAGTAATGATACTCCTATTCGAATGTATGGAATATTGCCAATTGATGTTGTCGATAAAAGTACTGTATTAGAACCACAAATTTCAATTCCAGAAGTATTACGACCTGAACAAAAAACGACATTACGGGTAAGTGAGAAATCCGGAAGAGAGATGTCGTATACCATTGCTATTGTAGACGATGGATTGTTAGATTTAACTCGTTTTAAAACACCAAACCCATGGTCTAAATTTTATGCACATCAGGCATTAGGGGTAAAAACATGGGATGTTTATGACGATGTAATTGGTGCGTATGGAGGAAGAATTAATCAAATATTTAGTATTGGTGGTGATGAAGATTTAGGTGGCTGCAGTGCTAAAAAAGCAAATCGCTTCAAACCGGTTGTTATTTATCTTGGGCCATATAAATTGGAAAAAGGACAATCGAAAACACATGTGGTTACTTTACCAAACTATATTGGTTCGGTGCGAACTATGGTTGTAGCATCCGATTGTAAAACAAGTGCTTATGGAAATGTTGAAAAAACCTCTTTTGTTAGAAAACCATTAATGGTCTTGGCTTCTTTGCCTCGAAAAATTTCACCAAATGAAAAAATTACATTGCCGGTAACTGTTTTTGCAATGGAGAATAAAGTGAAAGATGTATCCGTACAATTGAAAACATCTAAAGGGATTAAAGTGGTTGGCTCGGCATTTCAAGGAGTTTCGTTCGCATCACCAGATGAAAAAATGGTGTATTTTAATTTGGAAACATCTAATGTAACCGGAATTGGTAAAGTGGTAGTTGAAGCAAAATCGGGTACTGAAACCGCAAAATATGAAGTTGAAATCGATGTGACAAACCCGAATCCTGTGACCAATGATTTTGTTGATGTGGTACTTGATCCAAACAGTTCTCAAACTATTCCTTGGAATACTTTTGGAGTAGCCGGAAGCAACATTTCCCGTTTAGAAGTTTCTTCTTTCCCAACTATTAATTTCAACGGCCGCTTGAGTTATTTGATTCAATACCCACACGGATGTGTAGAGCAAACTACTTCGTCGGTATTTCCACAGTTGTTTTTGCCCGATTTGGCGGATATCGATTCACAACGTAAAGTCGAAATTCAAAAGAACATAAATGCTGGAATTCAAAAACTAGGAAATTTCCAGTTGAGTAATGGCGGATTGGGATATTGGCAAGGAAATAATTATGCCGACGATTGGGGAACGTCTTACGCAGGACACTTTTTGTTGGAAGCCGAAAAGAAAGGTTATGTGTTGCCTATTAGTTTTAAATCGAAATGGATAAGTTATCAGCAGAATGAAGCAAAAAGATGGCGTTATAATCCTCAATCGGGTAACGATTTTGCTCAAGCTTACCGATTGTATACTCTGGCGCTAGCAGGAACTCCCGATATGGGCTCAATGAACCGTTTGCGTGAAACGATTGGAATTTCTAATGAAACCAAAATGAGGTTGGCTGCTTCTTATGCCATTGCAGGTCAAAAGTCGGCTTCGCAAAATTTATTGAATGCCATTACAGTTCAAGAAGAAAAAGTGAATTTTTACAATTATTACGGTTCGCCAGAGCGTAACAGAGCAATGGCTTTAGAAACCTATTTGTTGTTAGGCAATAAAACCAAGTCTTTTGAACTGGCGAATAAACTAGCCAAAGAATTATCGTCGTCTAAGTATATGAGTACGCAAACCACATCCTATTGTTTGTACGCGATGTCTAAGTTTGCGTTACGCAATGGCGGAAAAGGAATCAATGTAAATTATACGTTTGATGGTAAAGCTAATAGTATAACCTCGTCTAAATCGTTTGCCGATAGAAAATTGGCAGTTAGAATGGGTTCAAATAGCATCACAATTAAAAATAACAATTCCAATACGCTTTATATACGCGTTTTAAATAGCGGAATATTACCTGTTGGACAAGAAAAGGAAATTCAGAAAAATTTAGCAGCCGGAATTGTTTATAAAGATAGAGCTGGTAAACCCATTAATTTTGCTATGGTGAAACAAGGCACCGAGATAGTGGCTCAGGTTACATTGAAAAACCAGTCTTCCGAGTATTTGGAAAATATAGCATTAGCACAAATTATTCCATCTGGTTTTGAAATTATGAATTCCCGATATACCGATTTTGGAAATTTTGCCGAAAATAAAGCAGATTACATAGATATTCGCGATGATAGAGCACAGTTTTACTTCGGAATGCGACCAGGTGAAACGAAAGTGTTTACTCTATTGCTGAATGCGTCATTCTTAGGAACATACTACTATCCTGGAATTCAATGTGAAGCAATGTATGATGATAATTATTTGGTTCGAACCAAAGGGCAATGGGTACAAATTGTGAAATAAATTTAAAAACTACTTCATTGTATTTATATGGTGAAGTAGTATTACTTTCCAAATGAAAATAACTCTTAAAATCGGAATACTTTTATTGGTAGTAATAGTGAGTTGTAAAAGCAATAAACCCAACTTAGCTAAGATTGATAGTGATGCTACTATTGATACAACCAATATAGTGAATACTGAAACTGTAATTCATGAAAAAGTTGATGCAATTGAAAAAGAAAAGGCTATAAATATTGATAGTTTGTTAAATGCAAATATTAATATTAAAGTAGAATACAGCGATAGTTTGGTTTACGTTATAGGGAATAGAGAGTTTTACGGAACTGCTAACGGGCAAATAGTTGCGTTTGTGAAACTAATAGAAAATAAAGAATTGTTTGCAATTGTTTATCCCAATACTCTTGATGATGAGCAACAACCTACTGTGCTTTTTTACACCATTAAAGATGGTGAATGGGTTTTGGTTTCCAAATTTGATTCGAATGAAGTCAATTACTTTGAAATTATCGATATAAATAATGATGGTGTAAGAGAAATTCTATCAATCGGCTATCCTAATATGAACGGAAATTATGCGAATAATTTCTATGGATACTCTAAAGCTGAAAATAAGTTTATTGAAGGAGGTGGTTTTTTTTCAAGTAATTACGAGTTTAAACCTCAATTAAGTAGGGTTGAAGTTCAATACGAAGGAAGTTGGTATATGCCAAGTTCTAAAGCTATTTATTATTGGAAAAACAACAAGTTGATTCCTTTTAAAGAAGTAGAAGTTGGCTTAAAAATAGCCGACATGATACATAATGATTATTATATCAAATATTCAGAAAATCTAAGTCTGGAGAAAGATTCAGTTCAATTGGTGTTTAAAAAATCGTTTCGTGGTAAAAAGTTGAATCAATTTTATGATCAATTTTTTGAAAATAATTAAAGTGAAAGAACTATTTCTAAAATTTTATAATTTCATCAAACTAAAAGTAAAAAACAATAAGATAAAATCAATTGTCTTGTTGTTACTTTTGGTGGGATACTATTTTTTACTTCCAAAACAACTTTTCGACGATAACTATTCAACCGTTTTAGAAAGCTCTAACGGTCAGTTGCTTGGCGCTAAAATAGCTTCTGATGGGCAATGGCGATTTCCCGAAAGTGATACGGTGCCTTATAAGTTTAAAAAATGCATTATAGCATTTGAAGATCAGCACTTTTATAAACATTTCGGATTCAATCCAATATCTATGGTTCATGCTTTTCAACAAAATAGAAAGGCGAATCGAGTAGTGCGTGGAGGTAGCACCTTAACCCAGCAGGTAATTCGATTGCATCGAAATGGTAAATCGCGTTCGTATTTTGAAAAAGTAATTGAAATAATTTTGGCTACTCGATTGGAATTTAGGTGTCCCAAAGAAAAAATTCTCAATTTATATACATCTCATGCTCCTTTTGGCAGCAATGTTGTTGGACTCGAAATGGCTTCATGGCGGTATTTCGGATTGCAGCCACATCAACTGTCATGGGCAGAATCAGCTACATTAGCAGTTTTGCCAAATGCGCCGAGTTTAATTTATCCCGGTAAAAATCAGCAAAAATTACTGCTTAAAAGAAATCGATTGCTTAAAAAGTTATTTCAAGACAAAATAATTGATGCAGAAACGTATGCATTGTCGTTAAAAGAGCCTTTGCCTCAAAAACCATTTCAGGTTCCTCATATAGCGCCTCATTTGGTTCAAAAAACGGGTAAAGAACATCGAGGAAATAAAATTAGAAGCACCATAGATTTTGAGATTCAACAACGGGCAAACGAAATCGTATCGCAGTATTATGCTTCTTATAAGCAAAATCAAGTGTATAATATTTCGGTATTGATTGTTGATGTTAAAACGAGAAATATTGTGGCTTATGTTGGCAATAGCCCAACCGATAAACAACATCAAAAGGATGTAGATATTATAGAAGCACCCAGAAGCACAGGAAGTATATTAAAGCCTTATTTGTATGCATCTATGTTGGATGAAGGCTACTTGTTGCCTGAAACATTAGTTGCAGATATTCCTACGCAAATATCGGGCTACGTTCCTCAAAACTATACTATGAGTTATGATGGAGCAGTTCCTGCGAGCAGAGCATTAGCCCGTTCGTTAAACATTCCGGCAGTTTTAATGCTTCAGGATTATTCTGTAAATAAATTTTATGAAAAACTGCAACAGTTGAAATTGCGAAATATAAATAGACAACCTTCTAATTACGGATTGTCATTAATATTAGGTGGAGCCGAATCCAATTTATGGGATTTATGCCGAGCGTATGCCTATATGGGAGGTACTTTAAATTATTTTACGGAAAAGAACGCTTATAGAATTCATGAAATGTCAAATTTGAATTATGTGCAAGCCAACAAAAATGAATTTGGCACATCCGTTCAACAAAAAAACATTTTGGGAGCTGGGGCTATTTGGCAAACATTTACAGCCATGAAAGAAGTAAATAGACCAGAAGGGGATGAAGCTTGGCGTTTTTACGATTCTGCGCTGGAAATTGCTTGGAAAACAGGTACGAGTTTTGGGAGTCGTGATGCGTGGGCAATAGGCGTTAATCCCGATTATGTTGTAGGTGTTTGGGTTGGCAATGCTACGGGAGAAGGTCGTCCCTCTATAGTTGGTGTGGAAAGCGCTGCCCCAATTTTATTCGATGTTTTTCATTTACTACCCAATGGAAAATGGTTTGAAAAACCATACAGAGATATGGAAGCTGTTGAGGTTTGTAAAGTGTCGGGTTATTTAGCACAAGAAAACTGTCCGAAAACCAAAGAATGGGTACCAAAAACCAATAAAAAAACCAGTGTTTGTCCGTATCATCAGCGTATACATTTGGATAAAACTGGGCAATACAGAGTAAATTCTACATGCGAAAGTCTTGATAATATAACTGATGCTTCGTGGTTTGTGTTGCCACCAGTTATGGAGTGGTATTACAAAAGTAAAAACGCAAATTATAAACCGTTGCCTTCTTATCGACAAGATTGCCAAGACGGCATGGAAGAAGCGCGCATGGATTTTATTTATCCTAAAAAGAAGACTAAAATATACCTCACTAAAAATTTTGAAGGGAAAGTGCAGCCAGCGATTTTTAAAGTGGCTCATTCTGTAGAAAACGCCGAATTGTTTTGGTATTTAGATGAGAAGTATTTAGGAACAACAAAAACATTTCATGAACTTCCAATACTAGCAAGTACAGGCACACACCTTGTTACGGTTGTAGATGATTTAGGGAATGAAATTCGATTAAAGGTTGAATTTGTTAACGAATAAAAAGGGAAGAAGCATTACTTTTACAAAATGGAGAATATTTTTACCGACGAATATTTCATGAAGAAAGCCTTGCAGGAAGCAGAATCTGCTTTTGATAAAGGAGAAATTCCTGTAGGTGCTGTTGTGGTTATCGATAATAGAGTTATTGCCAGAACACATAATTTAACCGAAATGCTCAATGATGTAACTGCCCATGCCGAAATGCAAGCCATAACGTCTTCAGCTAATTTTTTAGGCGGTAAATATTTAAAAGATTGTACGCTTTATGTGACTTTGGAGCCTTGTCAAATGTGTGCCGGAGCGCTATATTGGTCGCAAATTTCAAAAATAGTATTTGGTGCCCGAGATGAACAACGCGGTTTTATGAAAATGGGAACGCAGCTTCACCCTAAAACTCTTGTTGTAAGTGGTGTAATGGAAAACGAATGCGCATCGTTGATGAAAGAGTTTTTTAAATCAAGACGTTAGCCAGTTTTCAATGGTAACGGTATCCTTTTTTGCTTGTAATTTTTTAATTTTTAGCAATTCTAAACGAAAAAAAAGATAAAGTGATAGCAGGAATAAGCTGCAAAAAAAAACATAAAAAAAACCGCTATTCAATTAAGGATAGCGGTTTTTGTTTTTAAATTGAATTACTTCAATCGTTATTTAACTTCATTACCTTCTTGATTGAAGAAATGATATTCCAAATACGTGTAAGCGTCACGAGGTATGATTTTCACCCATTTCTTATGCTCAAAAAACCATTTTGAACGTAAGGATGGAAAACCTTTGGTAAGGTATGCTGCCACAAAAGGGTGCGTGTTTAATACAATCTTTTTATGGTCTTTAATAATTCTTTCAAGATCAGCCGCTATTTTATCAACAATAAGAATTGGTGCTTCAATTTCCCCATTTTCATTTGGGTCTTCTTCTCGTGTTTTGATATTTACTTCCGGTCTGACTCTTTGTCTAGTAATTTGAATCAATCCAAATTTGCTAGGAGGCAAGATTTTATGTTTCGCCTTGTCGTCACTCATTTCCTCTTTTAGAAAATCGTATAATGTTTTACGGTTTTCCGGATTTTGCATATCGATAAAATCGACAACAATTATTCCTCCCATATCGCGAAGTCGCAATTGACGTGCGATTTCTGCTGCGGCTATCAAATTGACTTCTAAAGCAGTATCTTCTTGGTTGGTGGCTTTGTTCGATCGGTTACCGCTGTTTACGTCGATAACGTGAAGAGCTTCGGTGTGTTCTATAATTAAATAGGCACCCTTGCTCATAGAAACCGTTTTCCCAAAAGATGTTTTGATTTGTCGTTCAATATGATATTTCTCAAATAGAGGAAGTTCTTTCGACTGATAATGTTTGACGATAGAGACTTTAGAAGGAGCTATTTCTTGCAAATAGTCCTTGGTTTGGTAATACAAATCCTCATCATCCACATGAATGCCCGTAAAGGTATCATTGAAAACATCTCGTAAAATAGAGGAAGCTTTGTTAACTTCTCCTAAAATTTTCGAGGGGTGATGAGCAGTTGGAATTCGTTTGCACATTGCCGACCATTTGTCGAGCAAGTTTTGCAAGTCTTTGTCCAGTTCGGCCACTTTTTTGCCTTCTGCTACTGTGCGAACAATAACACCAAATCCTTTAGGTTTGATAGATTGAACCAGTCGTTTTAAGCGATCTTTTTCTTCTTTAGATTCGATTTTTTGCGAAACCGAAACCCTGTCTGAAAAAGGAACTAAAACCACGTAACGTCCTGCCAAAGATAATTCCGAACTAATGCGCGGACCTTTGGTGGAAATGGGTTCTTTTACTACCTGAACCAGAATCGATTGATTAGCACTAAGCACATCGGAAATGGCTCCGTCTTTATCAATTTCCGATTCAAAAGGAAAATTTTTGAGAGTGAAATCTTTTATTTTACCTGCGCTTACAAGTTTAATGAATTTTATCATCGAAGAAAGATTTGGACCTAAATCGTGATAGTGCAAAAATGCATCTTTCTCGAAACCTACGTTTACAAACGCAGCGTTAAGTCCCGGTACTGGCTTGCGGATTTTGGCAATAAAAATATCACCTACCGAAAACCCGGCTTTTTCATCGCCGCCTTCTTCTTTGTGTAATTCAATTAGTTTTCCATCTTTTAATAAGGCAAAATCTACGGCGTCTGAACTAGTTCTGATAATTAACTCTTTGTTCATGCAGTATATTTTTATCCATACTTATAAAGTTAGAAGTTAGAAATTTGAAGTTAGAAAAATTCTAAATTCTGAATTCTAAATTCTGAATTCTACTTGTACAGATGGATTAAACAATTTTTACAGGTATAAACCCGAAGGAAGTTCAGTAGACAGCCTCGGTTTTCAGTTTTCAGATAAACTGCTAACTGAGACTGAGACTGGAAACTGATTTTCCATTTTCAATGAACTTAATTGTTTTTTTAAAAAGAAAAAAGTAGCATTAGACTACTTTTTCTTTTTGTGGCGGTTAGCTCTCGCTCTCTTTTTACGTTTGTGAGTTGCTACCTTATGTCTTTTTCTTTTTTTACCACTTGGCATAATTCTAAGTGTTTGTGATTAATAATTTGGTTATTTTACTTCTGTGTTTGTTTTTACGCCGTCAACAAAAATCTTAGCCGGTTTGAAAGCTGGAATGTTGTGAGCAGGAATTTTAATTGTAGTGTTTTTAGAGATGTTTCTTCCTGTTTTTTCAGCTCTAGTTTTGATGATAAAGCTTCCAAAACCTCTTAAATATACATTGTCACCAGTTTCTAATGAGCTTTTTACTTCTTCCATAAAAGACTCAACTGTTGCTTGTACGTCTCCTTTTTCAAGTCCCAATTTCTCTGAAATCTTCGCTACGATGTCTGCTTTCGTCATTTTCTTTCTTATTTGTTATTAATGTGTGTATTTTTTTGAGTGTGCAAATATAGGAATTAAAAAAACAAATTTTCAAGCTAATCGATTAAAATTTAGTCACATAAAGTTTTATTTTTGTTTTCCAATTTTTTTAACATGATTTTTTCTAACTCGTTAATACAATGGTATTTACAAAATAAACGGGATTTGCCATGGCGAAAAACCACTAGTCCCTACCATATTTGGTTGTCCGAAATCATGTTGCAGCAAACGCGAGTTGCTCAAGGTTTGCCCTATTATACTGCTTTTGTAGAGGCTTTTCCAACGGTTCGAGATTTGGCAGATGCTCAAGAAGAAACGGTTTTAAAACTATGGCAAGGATTAGGGTATTATTCCAGAGCCAGAAATCTTCACACCACAGCTAAATATATTGCTTATGAATGTCAGGGCAATTTCCCTAATACGTATAAAGGGTTAAAAGAATTAAAAGGGGTTGGTGATTATACGGCTGCGGCAATTGCCTCCATTGCTTTTGGAGAAAACGTTCCGGTAGTTGATGGTAACGTGTATCGGGTTTTGTCTCGTTATTTTGGAATTCAAACGGATATTACTGCTTCGGTTGCCAAGAAAGAGTTTTTTGAATTGGCTGCTTCGGTACTTCCAAACGGGAAAGCCTCAGATTTTAATCAGGCGATAATGGAATTTGGAGCGTTGCAATGCGTTCCTAAAAGTCCGGATTGTACTTCTTGTATTTTTAATGGAAGTTGTTGGGCTTTGCAAAACAACAAAGTGGCTGTTTTGCCTGTTAAATCCAAGAAAACAAAAGTTTCATCGCGTTTTTTTGATTATCTTATTTTGAACGATAAAATGGGTAATACACTCATTCGAAAAAGAACGGCAAAAGGAATTTGGCATAATTTATACGAATTCCCTTTGGTGGAGTCTGAAGCTAATTTGGATTTTATGCAAATTCAAGAAGCGGTTCGAGAATATGGTTTTTCGTTTGATGTAACAGATGTTAAGCTTTTGCATGAAGAAGTTATTTTGCATAAGTTATCCCATCAACATTTGAATATTCGGTTTTGGGAAATCACCTCGCCAAATGTGGTTTCTGAAGCACTGCCAATAGAAGAAGTGCTTCGGTTGCCGTTTCCAATAGTTATTCATAATTTTCTTATGAAGCATTGGGGCGAATGAAACTAAAATCATTATATTTGAAACTAACTAAAATTTACAAGCCATGAACGGTACATTGAACAAGGTTATTTTAATTGGACACTTAGGCGACGATGTTAAAATGCATTATTTTGAAGGAGGCAACTGCATAGGGCGTTTTCCTTTGGCAACAAACGAAGTGTATATCAATAAAACGACAGGTGAGAAAATTGCCTCGACAGAATGGCATAATCTGGTTGTACGAAATAAAGCCGCAGAAATATGTGAAAAGTATCTTTCAAAAGGAGATAAAATTTATGTTGAAGGCAGAATTAAGTCGCGTCAGTGGCAAACCGAAGATGGGACAACAAAATATACTACCGAAATTCAAGTTACCGAATTTACCTTTTTAACAACCAAAAAAGAATTTGAACCACGACAAGGCGGGTTTACCCCAGGAAATGATGCTTCAAAATCTTCCTCTTTCGAAGTGCCGCCTGCCAGTTCCGGTGAAGAAGATTTACCATTTTAATAAAACCGTTTTTTGAAGGTTTAATTTTTGAAGGTTAGCAAATAATCTTCGAAAAATAACGTTACACATTGTATCTTTACACCTAAAATTGTGTGAATGAATAGTTATGATTAAAAGTAGAGTTGTATTTTTTCTTTGTATAGCAACATTTTTTGGATTATTTACGAGTTGTAAAGACGAAACGGTTCCGAAACCAAAGAGCCAATTGCGTTTGGATTACCCTAATGCATCGTATAAAATGTATTCTAACACTTCAGATAATTGTGCTTTTTCGTTTGATGTAAACGAAGGTGCTAAAGTTAAAATGAAGCAGGATTGTTCTTTGGAAATCGAATATCCAACCATGAAAGCCACAATCTATGTAAACTATAAAACGGTTAATGGCAATATAGAGCAACTGTTACGCGACGCACAAAAACTTACCTATGAACATGTGGTTAAGGCAGATGACATTGCAGAGCAACCTTTTATTAACGGTCCGAATAAAGTATACGGAATGTTTTATCAAGTAGGAGGTAACGCTGCTACCAATGCGCAATTTTATGTGACGGATAGCACCAAACATTTTTTAGTAGGATCGGTGTATTTTTATGCAAAACCGAATTACGATTCTATACTTCCCGCAGCTGCGTACATTAAAAACGATATGCGAAAAATTATGGAAACCGTTAGGTGGAAATAAGAGATAGTAAAAAAGGAACTCATTTGAGTTCCTTTTTTATTCTAGGCCAACAATTGGTGGCTTTAGCTTCAATTCAAATGTTCGATTTGAAATTGGTTACTTTGTATGTTTTGCCATCGGCCACACCTTCAACCAATTTGGTTAACGATTCTTGGTTGTTGGCAGTTTTGTCGAAACTTACTGTAGCGGTTTTAGAATCGAAATCTACTTTGGCTTCTTGAACACCATCGGTTTCAGCTAATTTTTTCTCTATCGTTGCGGCACATCCCATAGCACAAGTCATTCCTTCAATTTGAAATGTGGCTTTTTCAAGGTTTTCGGCAGCAATTTCTTTTTTAGGTGCCGCTACTTCAGCAGTTTCTGGTGTAGTTGCTGTAGTTTCTTTTTTGCAGCTTGTTAGTGATAATGTAGCAAAAGCTATGATAAGTAAAGATCTTGTAAATTTCATAGAGTATTTATTTTTAAGATTATGCATTGCGATTTTGTCTTTGCAAAATTATTGAAAAATATATCGGAATGTCGCTTAAATAACAGAATTTTGACATTTCAAATCTACAACTATGGATTCAAAATATTTGAAATGGGTATTGTTAGCGGTATTAGCGCTCATTTGGGGAAGTTCGTTTATTTTAATTAAGCGCAGTTTGGTGGGGTTAACACCGTTTCAAGTGGGTTCGTTGCGTATGTTGTTTGCCGCGACTTTTTTGTTGTTGTTTTTCTTTAAGAGTATTGCCGAAATTCCGCTTCACAAATGGAAGTTTATTGCTTTAACAGCATTTACCGGTACTTTTTTTCCGGCGTTTTTGTTTGCCATTGCGCAAAGTGAAATTGATAGTTCAATTAGTGCTATTTTAAATTCTTTAACACCATTAAATACGCTGTTGCTTGGGATTTTGTTTTTTGGATTAACGTTTCAGCGAAATCAAATTTTAGGTGTTTTGATTGGGTTAGTGGGTAGTTTGGTTTTAATATTAAATGGCGCATCGCACAATCCCAATCAGAATTATTGGTATGCCTTGTTTGTTGTGGTCGCGACTTTTTGTTATGCCGCTAATGTGAATTTTATTAAAAAATATTTGTCCGATATAAAGCCCTTAAGCATTACAGTCGGTAATTTTTTAGTATTGGCTATACCGGCGCTTCTGATATTGATATTTACCGGCTTTTTTAATGTTGTTCATGTTGAAAAAGTACAGCACTCCTTATTGTTTGTTGGTGTTTTGGGGATTGTAGGAACCGGAATTGCCAATATATTGTTTTTTAAACTTATTCAAATTACATCGCCTGTTTTTGCTTCATCATCCGCTTACATGTTCCCAATAGTGGCGGTTTTTTGGGGATTGTTAGATGGGGAAATCCTGTCGATAGTTCAGTTTTTTGGAGCTGTAATTATTTTGTTCGGCGTGTATTTATCGGCTAAAAAATAAAAAAAGGCTGTCGGTAAAGACAGCCTTTATTGGTATAGTAAACTCGAATTCTTATTTGAAATCTTCAGCAGTTATGCCTTCGTTAATTTTAACTTCAGTAGTTAATAATTTGATTTCAATACCAACATTCATGTCAGTTTCAAATGGGAATTTAATTCCTTTTACATCTTTATAGTTGCTATAGTATGTAGTTTGCGTCATTTTTTGTCCGCCTCTTTCCATTTCTTTAGCTTCTGCAGTTTTTAAACCGGTTTTTACATCGTAATAATACGTTGTTTTACCTTCTTTAACCACATAAACATCGTTTCCGTTCATGTTTTCGATGCTTTCTAATTTAGCAGCAGGATTAGTTGCTAAAGCTAGCTCTTCGAAAGGCATTGCGCCATCTTTTTGCTCTTTTAATTCTTCAGCTGTTAAATCTTTACGTTGTC
Source organism: Flavobacterium sp. IC2-16 (assembly GCF_055521455.1). Lineage (NCBI taxonomy): Bacteria > Pseudomonadati > Bacteroidota > Flavobacteriia > Flavobacteriales > Flavobacteriaceae > Flavobacterium > Flavobacterium sp. IC2-16. Next base: position 1,608,304 of record NZ_CM145480.1, read on the forward strand.
CTTGTACAATACGGTATCCTGTTTTATCCCCCACTACTTGTTTCATCATTGACATCCCCATTGCTTTCATTTCTGAAAATAACTTTTTGTCTGAAACTTTAGTAGTCAATTCTACAGGAGTTCCTTGAATAGTTCCAGAAGAAACAGTTACAACAGATTTAACCGCTTTTACTGCTTTTTCTCCACCAATAGCTTTAATGTAATTGTCGAAAACCGTTTTAGCAGTAACTCCGGCAGGAATTGGAATGCTAACTTTAGGTTTTTCTGTTGGATTACCAAATTTATCAAAATAAGAGATTGGTAATTTTTCTTTAGCACTCATTTTCTCTAAGTTAGGTAAAACTTCAGAAGCTTTTCCAACGATAATGATTCGAGTGTTATCTGCTAAGAAAAATTTGTTTGCTGCTGCTTTAATATCTTCTGCAGTAACGGCATTGATGTTTTTTAAGTAATTTTCGTAAAAATCAGCTGGTAATTTTTGCGTTTCAGTATTTAAAGCATAACGTGCAATAGTAGCTGGTTTTTGAATTTGCATTACAAAATTACCAACGTATTTAGCTTTAGCGATTTTTAAATCTTCATCCGATACCAATTCAGTTCTGATTTTTTTCAATTCGTTCAAGAATTCAACCACAGCACTGTCTGTAACAGCATTACGAACTGAAGCGCCAGAACGGAATTTTGAAACGTATTTTCCTGAACCTAAAGAAGAATATGCGCCATACGTCCAGCCGTGTTTTTCACGTAAATTCATGAACAAACGACCTTCGCCACCACCACCTAGGATTTGGTTTGCCAAAAGACCTGCAAAATATTCTTTGTCGGTCATTTTTAGGTTTTCAGTGTTTACCAAAGCAATCTCCGATTGAACGGCGTTTGGCATATCTACAAAGTTAATTTGTGTGTATTGAACGTTTTTAGGGTCTGAATACGTTAAGGCAGGAGCAATTGCTTTTTTCCATGAACCAAATTGTTTTTCAACTAATTTTTGAACGTCTTTCAGTTTTACATCACCTACAATAACTAAGTAAGCGTTTCCTGGTACGAAATACGTGTTGTAGTTTACGGTAATATCGTTTAACGTTACATTGTTTATTGTAGCTTCACTTAAATATTCGCCAGAAGGGTGGTTTTTACCAAAAGCCAATACGTCTTCAACGCGACCAGCTACAGCATTAACGCTTTTTTCTTGCGATTTTAAGCCTTCTAATAATTTAGCTTTTTCTTTGTCTAATTCTTCTTGAGTGAAAACTGGATTTAAAGCACCATCGGCCATTAATTCCAAGATTCTACCGGTGTATTTCGATAAACCGCTTGCAAAAGCACCGCTAGCGTTAAATCCGATATTAGCACCTAAGAAATCAACTTCTTCGTTGAAAGCGTCTTTTGAAATGTTTTTGGTTCCTTTTCCGATTAATTCTCCCGTTAAATCAGCAACGCCTTTTTTATCGCCTTCTGCGTATGGGGCATTATCGATAGTTAGGTTAAAAGAAACGCGAGGTAATTTGTGATTTTCCACAACCAAAACTTTCAAGCCATTTTTTAAAGTAAAAGTGCTTGGTTTGCCGATATTAACGACAGGTGAAGGTCCTGGTTTAGGTTGTTTTCTGTCTTGTGCTTGCATTGTCATTGTTAAAAATAAACCTGCTGCGATATATAAATATTTTTTCATAGTACTAGTCAACTTAGTTTTGTGCTTTGTCTTTTGCAGGAACATAATCTAAAATCAAACGTTGGTTTGGATTTAAGTATTTTTTGGCTACGTCTCTAATTTCTTCACGAGTGATAGAGCGGAAGATGTCAATTTCGGTGTTGATTAAATTTACATCACCGTATAACAAATAGAAAGAAGCTAAGTTTTCTGCAATACCTTCAATGCTTGCGTTGCTGTTTACGTATTGGTTTTCGAATTTGTTTTGAAGTTTTTGGAAGTCTTTTTCAGAAATCAAATCGGTTTGGATTTTAGTAATTTCTTCGTCAACTTCTTTAAGTAAGCCTTCTGTAGTGTTGTCACCCATTGGTAGTCCGTATAAAATATACATACCGTAGTCTTCTTGACTGTAGTTGAAAGCGCCAATTTGTAACGCCATTTTCTTGTCGTCAACTATTTTCTTGTATAGTTTCGAACTTTTTCCATCCGATAAATATGAAGAAATCATATCTAGAACACGTGCATCACGAGTTTTCATAGATGGTGTTCTGTACGTAGCCACCATCATTGGAATTTGGATGTTCGGATCTTGCCAAGTAGCATGAATCGTTTCGTTAATAGGAGCCTCTTCAAATTTTTGTCTTTGAATTGCCGGTCCTTTTTGGATTGCTCCAAAATAGTCTTTAATCCAGTTTTTAGCCTGAGCCGGATCGAAATCACCTGCTACAACTAAAACCGCATTGTTAGGGATATAGAACTTTTTGTTGAATGCTTGAAACTCCTCTAAAGTAGCGGCATCTAAATGTTCCATTTCACCAATGGTTGTCCATTTGTACGGGTGTACTTTGAACATATTTTGTTTTACGGCTTTAATTAAATTTCCGTAAGGTTGGTTGTCAACACGTAGTCTCTTTTCTTCTTTAACTACCTCGTTTTGCGTGTCAACCCCAATTTGGTTGATAACTGGGTGCATTAAACGCTCCGATTCCATCCAGATAGCCAATTGTAAATTGTTTGAAGGGAAAACTTCATAGTAATACGTTCTGTCGTCTGTAGTGTTGGCATTGTTGTTTCCTCCGTTTGCTGTAACGATTTTAAACCATTCACCACGAGCAATGTTTGGTGATCCTTCGAATAAAAGGTGTTCGAAGAAGTGAGCAAACCCGGTTCTGTTTGGTTGTTCGTCTTTTGCGCCAACGTGGTACATTACCGAAGTAATAACTACAGGTGCCGATTTGTCTTGGTGTAAGATGACGTGTAGTCCGTTGTCTAGGTTGTATTCTTCAAATACTACTTTTTGCGCGGAAGCAGCTCCTCCAAGCATTAAAAGCGAACTCAAAGCCATTAAAGATTTTTTCATAAGAGTTACTAATTATTTTAATATTTCAGAAATGAGTCTGCAATTTCGGGATTTTGTTACAGATATCTGATGTTTTTTTTGGTTTAAGGTTGGAATTTAGGATGTTAGTATTGTTTTTTGAGAAAAGCTATTGTGGGATTAAGAAATAGATGTATATTTGCACACTTAAAAATTAACTAAATAGTATTGTTATGTACGCAATCGTAGAGATAGCAGGGCAACAATTTAAAGTAAGCAAAGACCAAAAGGTTTATGTTCACCGTTTAGCGTCTGAAGAAGGAGCGAAAGTTTCTTTTGACAAAGTTCTTTTGTTAGACGATAACGGAAATGTAACTTTAGGCGCCCCGGCTGTAGAAGGTGCTTCAGTAGAAGCCAAAGTGTTACAACACTTAAAAGGTGATAAAGTAATCGTTTTCAAAAAGAAAAGAAGAAAAGGTTACAAAAAGAAAAATGGTCACAGACAATCTTTGACTCAAATCGTTATCGAAGGAATCGTTGGCGGTGGAGCTCCAAAGAAAAAAGCGACTAAAAAAGCGGAAGCTACAGAAGAATAATTAGTAACATTAAAAACTAGTACGTCATGGCTCACAAGAAAGGTGTCGGTAGTTCCAAGAATGGTAGAGAATCAGAATCGAAACGTTTAGGTGTTAAGATTTATGGTGGTCAAGCTGCAATCGCTGGAAACATTATCGTAAGACAAAGAGGTTCTAAGCACAATCCAGGTGAAAACGTTTACATGGGTAAAGATCATACTTTACATGCAAAAGTTGATGGAGTAGTGAAATTCCAGAAAAAAGGTGACAACAAGTCATTTGTTTCTGTAGTTCCATTTGAAGCATAAGAATTACTCTTAAATTATATAAAAACCCATTTCGAAAGAAGTGGGTTTTTTGTTTGTAATATGTTTTGAATTTAGGTTTTAGTTGTGTTGCAAAACAATAGCAAATATTTTTTTGCAACACTTTTTGTTGCATTTTTTTCAAATTTTATTTTATGCAACAAATTAAAAAACCCTCACATCACTGTAAGGGTTTCTAGTTGTCTAATATTCTAAACTTCTAACAGTCTAAGAAGTCTGATTAATATCTATAATATTCTGGTTTGAAAGGACCTTGAACTTCAACACCGATATAAGCGGCTTGTTCTGCGTTCAATGTTTCTAATTCAACACCTAATTTAGCCAAGTGTAAAGCAGCTACTTTCTCATCCAAATGTTTAGGTAACATATACACTTCATTTTTATAAGCTGCACTGTTAGTCCATAACTCGATTTGTGCTAACGTTTGGTTGGTGAAAGAGTTCGACATTACAAACGATGGGTGACCTGTAGCACAACCTAAGTTTACTAAACGTCCTTCAGCTAAGATGATGATATCTTTACCGTTCACGTTGTATTTGTCTACTTGAGGTTTGATTTCAATTTTCGATGCACCGTGGTTTTTGTTTAACCAAGCCATATCGATTTCGTTATCGAAGTGCCCGATGTTACATACAATCGTTTTGTCTTTCATCGCTTCGAAGTGTTTACCCACAACGATGTCTTTGTTTCCAGTAGTAGTGATTACGATATCGGCATTTCCGATTACAGTATCTAATTTTTTCACTTCATATCCATCCATAGCCGCTTGTAAAGCACAAATTGGATCGATTTCAGTTACTGTAACAATAGAACCAGCACCACGGAAAGAAGCCGCAGTACCTTTACCTACGTCTCCGTATCCACAAACTACTACTCTTTTACCTGCTAACATAACATCAGTAGCACGACGAATTGCATCTACCGCCGATTCTTTACAACCGTATTTGTTGTCAAATTTCGATTTAGTAACCGAGTCGTTCACGTTGATGGCCGGCATGAATAACGTTCCGTTTTTCATTCTTTCATACAAACGGTGAACACCTGTGGTAGTTTCTTCTGATAAACCTTTAATTCCAGGAATTAATTCTGGGTAACGGTCAAATACCATGTTCGTTAAATCACCGCCATCATCTAAAATCATGTTCAATGGCTTTCTATCTTCACCAAAGAATAACGTTTGTTCAATACACCAGTCAAATTCTTCTTCATTTAAACCTTTCCACGCATAAACTTGGATTCCAGCAGCAGCAATAGCAGCAGCAGCTTGATCTTGAGTTGAGAAAATATTACATGATGACCAAGTAACTTCAGCACCCAAAGCGATTAACGTTTCGATTAAAACCGCAGTTTGAATGGTCATGTGTAAACATCCTGCAATACGTGCCCCTTTTAAAGGTTGGCTTGCTCCATATTCAGCACGAAGCGCCATTAATCCTGGCATTTCAGCTTCTGCTAATTCAATTTCTTTTCTTCCCCAAGCTGCAAGATTGATATCTTTTACTTTGTAGGCTACAAACGGAATTGTTGTTGTACTCATCTATTTAGTATATTTGTTTTAAAATAAAATATCCGATTAATTCGGACTGCAAAATTACGCATTTCCTTTTATTTTCCTAAAGCATTTTGCTTATTTTATGATTTGTTTAATGGGTAAACTTTTGAAATACAACAAAATACTTCATGCCGCTTTGTAAAGTTATCGATATCAATGCTTCCACTAAGGTGTTTCTTTGGAAAATAACCGAAGATTACAATCAGCTTTTTCGAAATGTTAGGCTGCAGGATGTGTCTATGGCTCGAATGGAAAAAATGAAATCGGAAAGCCATCAAAAAGGATTTCTTTCGGTTAGAATGTTGCTTCAGGAAGTTGGGTATACCGATTTTGATTTGTTTTACGACGAATTTGGAAAACCGCATTTGAAAGATGGAACTCACATTTCAATTTCACATTCGTTTGATTTTTCTGCCATAGCCTTAAGCACAATCAATGTGGGTATCGATATCGAACAAATTAAAGAAAAAGTACTTCGAATTGCTCCGCGTTTCATGAATGTTAGTCATTTAGAAGGATTAACACCAGAGGATCAGATGAAAAAAGCTACGGTGGTTTGGGGTATAAAGGAATCTGTTTTTAAACTGAAAAATAAAGTGGGTATCAGTTTTCCGGACCATATTTTTGAAGATGCGTTTTTACTAACAGATAAACAATGCAAAGCACAACTGCATTTTGAGAACACAGTTGAGAACTATACTGCTTTTTTTGAAATGGTTGAGAATTATATGCTGGTTTGTGCTTTGAAATCCGATTAATCTTTAGAACGGTTTTCATAAATGGAAATCATTAAAAAAGTTCCCATTTTTCGAGCGCGACGTTTTAATAACTCTACATTTTCCCCTTGAAACAGTTCTTCTAAGGTTTCAAACCACAAGTTTAACCACAGACCAAAAATATTTGGATTCACAGTATGGTGGAATTTTTTATCGACTGCCACATGAGCCTCGAGGGGATTTCCATAATATTTACGTACAGAAAAAAGATTGTTTTCCCAGAAATCGGTTAGTTTTTCAAGATGTGCATCCCAATCGCTTATCGTTTCAGTAAAGAAATGACCAATCTCGTGGTTGCTACGAATCTTTTTGTAAAAAGTATGTACCAATAAGGAAAGGTCATTTCTGTTTTCGATATCTTTTTTCATTCCTACATAATGAAATTGTTCAGAATAATGCTGGCAATACTTACCGCTGCACTGGCAATAATAAGGTTGAAAACTAACTTTGGTTTTTGTTGTGATAAAATGGCTCCGTTTACAATGCTACAGATTAAAACAACTACAGCTAATTGTAACATTTGAAAAAGAGAAGTTCCATTTTCTAAAATATACATCGCGGCTGCGCCTCCTAAGCAACTTTGTCCAATAATTGCTAAAGTTGTAAATCCCATATATCCTTTTTGGAAATCGTGTAATGATTTTTGATAAAGTGTCATAATTTCTACTATTTAATACCACAAAGTTAGAAGGGGTAGCTTTTTTATTTTATGACAAAAGTCATGTTGTAGTAAAAAATATTTGCATATAACTGTAAGAGCATCAGTGTGTTTGTAATGTTTTGTGTTTAAAATCCGATTTAAATTTTTCGTGTTTTAAAAAAGGGCTATTTTTACCAAAATTAATTTTCTGCGTCAAAATGATTTACGACGAAATTTTATCGGCCAAAAAAAACGGCAACAAGCTTTTAGCAGTTTTGTTGGATCCGGATAAAATTGATTTGAACGTAGTAGAGCGAATTGCAGAAAAAATAAACCTGTCGCCAGCGACTCACATTTTTGTAGGAGGTAGTAGTGTAGCGGTTAATTGTATAGATGAATTGATACTTCGCTTAAAAAAAATAACCGACTTGCCTGTTTTGTTATTTCCGGGTAATCCCTCACAAATATCGAATAAAGCTGATGGCATTTTGTTTTTAACGCTTTTGTCGGGTAGAAATCCGGATTATTTAATAGAACATCAGGTAAATGCCGTTCCTATTTTGAAAAAAACCAATCTGGAAGTTATTTCTACCGGATATATTTTAATTGAAAGTGGTTCACAAACTGCGGTAGAAAGGGTAAGTAAAACAACCCCGCTAGACAGAGAGAATTCTGATTATGTTTTGCAAACAGCTCAGGCAGGAGAATGGATTGGTAACAAACTTATCTATCTGGAAGCAGGAAGTGGTGCGCAAATGGCAGTTCCGTTAGAAATGATAGCAAAAGTTGTAACACATACCAATGTTCCTATACTGGTGGGTGGTGGAATTCGTTCGGAAAAAGCAATTCAAGACGCTTTTGCAGCTGGTGCCGATTTGGTTGTTATTGGTACGGCTTTCGAAAATGATGACTCTTTTTTTTCAACGGTTAGTTTGAAATCGTAATACAAAAACAATGATAGATTTTTTCTTTGACGCGTATAAAAATGCTTCGTTAACTCAAATTATTCTCGAATTTATTGCGTTTGTTTTGGGAATTGTTAGTGTGATTTATGCTAGAAAAGAAAATATTCTGGTTTATCCAACAGGTTTGATTGCGACTGTAATTACCACGTATTTGCTATGGAAGGCTGGCTATTTGGGTGACATGATGATTAACTTGTATTTTTCAATAATGAGTATTTACGGTTGGTGGAATTGGGCTCGGAAAAAGGACAATGGTACTACATTGCCCATTTCTAGAACAAATCGTAACGAAAAAATTACAGGAATTGCATTGTTTGTACTGACAATTTTTGTAGTTTTCGGTGTCTATACCGTATTCGGCTACGAAATCAAAAAAGAAAACTATATCGACATATTGGCTTCGGGTATTTTCTTTACCGGAATGTGGTATATGGCCAATAAAAAAATAGAAAACTGGACTTTGTGGATTGTAGGTGATTTTATAGTAACACCTATCTATGCATACAGGGGACTGGGAATGTTATCGTTACAATATTTAATTTTTACGGGACTGGCTATTGCAGCATATTTGGAATGGAGGAGAATATTACAACAAAAGACTATTTAATACAACAGTATAATTTCACAGCATCCGATTTTGAATACATAAAAGAGTACGGAATTACACTTGAAAAAGTGAAGCAAGAACTCGAAATGTTTCAAAACGGAATTGATAAAATTTCGCTAGATAAGCCCGCTACTTTAAATGACGGGATTTTATCGTTTTCTGATGCTGAATTTCAGGAACTCGCTTCTTTTTTTGAAGCCAATCAAGCCCAATATACCGTTGAAAAATTTGTGCCGGCATCTGGTGCAGCCAGTAGAATGTTTAAATTTTTAATTGAGTTTCTTAACGAATATCAATTGGGAAAAGAATCGATTAATGCATACATCAACAGACAAAAAGCAAATAAACTGTCGGTTTTTTTAGTTGGAATGGAAAAATTGCCTTTCTATGATTTGGTTTTAGAAGAAACAAAATTGTTCTATTCTAATTACGATGAATTATCGCCCGATGAAAAGGTGTATTGCTTTATAAATAGAATGCTGTCGGCCGATGGTTTTAATTTTGCAAATAAACCAAAAGGAGTGTTGCCATTTCATAAAAATGATATTCAAATTACATCTCCTATCGAAAAACATCTTGAAGAAGCCCAAGTTTATTTAGATCGTTCTGGAACTTCTAAAATTCATTTTACGGTTTCGGAAGAGCATTTGTCTAGTTTTAAGGATATTGTAGCGAATAGTGAAAAAGAAGTACAAGTTACCTATTCGTTTCAAAAATCTGCTACAGATACATTGGCGGTTTCATTAGATAATCAGCCGTTTCGTTTAGATAATGGGAATCTTTTTTTTCGTCCTGGAGGTCATGGTGCTTTAATTGAAAACTTAAGTCAGTTAAACAGTGATGTGGTTTTTATTCGAAATATCGATAATGTAGCGTATAACCACTTCGATGAAATTATATTTTATAAAAAAGCATTAGCCGGTTTATTGCTACAGTTGCAAGAAGCAACATTTAAACATTTGAAAGCTATTCAAAATAACAACTTTGATAGTGCGGAGGTTATAGATTTTGTAAAGGAGCAATTGCATATTGTTTTACCAAAAGATTTTAATAAATATTCCGAAGCCAATCAGAAAGAAGAGTTGTTTCAGTTGTTAAATCGTCCAATGCGTGTTTGTGGAATGGTTAAAAACGAAGGAGAACCTGGAGGCGGACCATTTTGGGTGGATCAAGAAAACGGAACAATATCATTACAGATTGTTGAGTCATCGCAAATCGATTTGCATAACGAACAACAACAGCGCTTGTTTTCGGAAGCTACTCATTTTAATCCGGTAGATTTGGTTTGTGGAATTAAAAACTTTGAGGGTAAAACCTTTACGCTCTCTAATTTTGTGGACCATCAAGCGGGATTTATCGTTGAGAAAACCAAAAACGGAAAAGATATTAAAGCCTATGAACTTCCTGGTTTGTGGAATGGCGCAATGGCTAATTGGATAACGGTTTTTGTAGAAGTGCCTTTAATTACGTTTAATCCGGTTAAAACAGTAAACGATTTATTGAAACCGGCACACCAACACGAATAATTGTGAATAAAGATGCATTGATTTCAGAGCTTCAGTTTAAGGCTGTTCGTAGTAGTGGAGCGGGTGGACAAAACGTAAATAAAGTATCCTCAAAAGTGGTTTTAACATTAGATTTGTCTAATTCAAAAGCTTTTACTGAGGAGGAAATTGTTCGTGTACATCAAAAGTTGGCCAGTAAACTCACAAAAGAACAGTTGTTGGTTTTACAATGTGATGAAGATCGAAGCCAATTGAGGAACAAAGAAATTGTTATAAAACGATTGTTAGTGTTGCTTGAAGAAGCGTTGAAAATAGAAAAAGTGCGTAAAGCAACCAAAATACCACGTTCGGTAATTGAGAAGCGAATTAAAAGCAAACGAAATACTTCGGAACTTAAAGAAAGTAGAAAGAAACCAAAATTTTAAGTTTCAATCGCTTGCAATTTTAAAATAAAGAGTTATATCTTTGCGCCGTCTCAAAGGGGTGCTCAAAATAACGAGCTGAGATCATACCCGTAGAACCTAGAACAGGTAATGCTGTTTAGGGATAGTGACACATTTGATGGAGTGCACGCCGTCAAGTCATGAAATACATTTAATAATTAATTTAAAAAGAATAATTGCCCCTTTTATTCGTAAATCGTTTTTACGAATGAAAACTTTATTCAAAACAATTGTAGCCGCTGTTATCATGCTGCAAACATCTTTGAGTTTTTCTCAAGATGTTACACCTCAAGATACTACAAAAACCAATCAGCTGGATGAGGTTATGGTATCTACACTTCGAGCCAACTCGAAACAACCTATCAGTTTTACCAATGTCGATAAAAAGGAAATTGCTCCGCGTAATTTAGGGCAAGATATTCCCGTTTTATTGAATTATTTGCCTTCAGTGGTAACGACTACCGATGCAGGAAATGGAGTAGGTTATACTTATATGCGTGTTCGTGGGTCCGACGGTTCTCGTATTAATGTTACTTTAAACGGAATTCCATTTAACGACAGTGAAAGCCATGGTTCGTATTTTGTTGATTTACCCGATTTTGCTTCGTCTTTAGAAAGTATTCAGTTGCAACGTGGTGTTGGAACATCAACTAACGGAGCTGGAGCATTCGGTGCTAGTTTGAACATGCAAACGAAAGCATATCAGGAAAAAGCATACGCGAATGTGTCTAATTCTTTTGGAAGTTTTGCCACTCGAAAACATACATTAGCTTTTGGAACGGGACTTCATGATAAATTTGAATTTAATGGTAGGGTTTCGCAAATTGCATCCGATGGTTATATTGATCGTGCATCAACAAATATGTTTGGGTACTTCTTTAATGCTAATTATGTAGCTGATAAGACTCTTATCAAATTTATTGCTTTCGGTGGTAAAGAAAAAACATATCAGGCTTGGTATGGAATTGAAGATCCGGACAAGTTGAACAACGATAGAACGTTTAATCCTGCAGGAATGTATTTTGATGCTGATGGGAATATGAAGTTCTATGATGATGAATCGGATAATTATTGGCAAAATCATTTTCAATTGCATTGGTTGCAAAAATGGTGTACTAATTGGACATCAAATGTTGCATTACATTATACGTTAGGGAAAGGATATTATAAGCAATATAAAGAAGATGAAATGCTATCCGATTATGGTTTGCCTGTTTATTCAGGGAATTTGGTTTCAGATTTGATTCGTAAACGATGGTTAGATAACGACTTCTTTGGAGCAACTTATTCCTTAAATTATAAAACGGCAAATACCGATATGTTATTTGGTGGAGCTGCAAACCGTTATCTAGGAAGGCATTTTGGAGAAGTAGTTTGGACGCAATATTACATTCCGGGTTCAAACCGTTACTACAGCAATTACGGCAATAAAGATGATGTGAATTTCTATGGAAAATTGTCTCAAAAGCTAACCAATCAACTAAGTTTTTTTGCAGATATGCAGTACCGAATGGTGTTTTACCAAGCTAGTGGTGTTCAGGCAAATCCGGTTAATGATACCTTCCGATTTTTTAACCCTAAAGCCGGTTTTAATTTTCAGTTAAACCAAAAAAACACATTTTATACGTATGCGGGTATAGCTAACAAAGAGCCTAGACGTGACGATTATGAAAATGGTAGTACAAAGCCAGAACGTTTGTTGGATTTCGAATTAGGTTGGAAATATAATTCTCAAAAAGTAAGGTTTACCGCGAATGCTTTTTATATGAGCTATAAAGACCAGTTGGTTATGACAGGTGCTTTAAACGATGTTGGTGCTCCGGTGTTTACCAATAGTGGTAAGAGTTACAGAGTTGGAGTAGAGCTTGAAAGTGTAATTAGCTTAACGCAGCAACTGGTGTTGCGTCCTAATGTAACTTTAAGTCAGAATAAAAATCAAGACTTCTATTTTCAACGTGATGGAGTGCTTCAAAACTTAGGAAATACCAATATTGCGTATTCACCAAATGTTATTGTCGGTAATACTTTAACCTACATGCCTTTTGCATCGTTTCAGGTGTCTTTGTTGAGTAAATATGTTGGAAAGCAATATATGGGTAATATAGATTCTGAAAAATCAGTTTTAAAAGCATATTCCGTAAGTGATTTGAATATAAACTACGAATGGAAAATAAACAAAGGGCTTAAGTCGGTTGTGTTTTCAGGGTTAGTGAATAATATATTGAATAAAAAATATGAGTCGAATGGTTATTTTTATACCTACGACGATACCTGGACAAGTCCTACTCAAGTAACAACAATTGAAGGAACTGGGTATTATCCTCAAGCCGGAATTAACTTTTTAGCCGGTGTCACTTTGAAATTTTAATGTTTAGTTACAGTAATGCCAGAAAAATCCTGATCGAATCTTTCGGTCAGGGTTTTTTAATTATGAATGGTTAGGTTGTCTCCGTTTATTTCTACAATGTATCTGCGCATTGAATATTGCATTCCTTGAGAAGTGCCGTAAAACAAATTGTATTCTTTGCTGTCGCAAGGACAAGTTGCAATAGCGCCATTCGCTGTCATTGTAGAGCATCCACTTAATGGTTGATTAGGACAAGCAGCATCAAAGGCATTGTATCCTGTTCCGGTATTAAATACAATAATTCCCCTAATCCCGGCATCGGCACCATTAACTATCACTGAGTTTCCAGCAAATTGTAGGTTGCTGTAAGAGGGTAAACTAATATTAATAGTTTTGTTTACAGCGTATTGGGGTAAATAAGGATTGTTGTCGTTGATAACACTGTCTTTATGGCAAGAAAGCAAACTCAAGAAAAGTAAGAAAGTTGCTAGTTTTTTCATCAGAATATTTTTAAAAAGAAATGAATAAACAAATTTAAATCATTAACTTTGACTTATGCAATTTTGCATCCTGAAATTGAAATAAAATAAAAACAATATCTTTGTAGAAAGAATCCCGTTCCGATGGGATTTTTTCTATTTTAATAAACAATGAAAAATATGAGTAAAGTATCTTATTACACCGCTGAAGGACTTAAAAAATTAAAAGACGAACTGGATCATTTAAAAAATGTAGAACGTCCCAAAGCTTCCGAAGCAATTGCTGAGGCTCGTGATAAAGGAGACTTGTCTGAAAATGCTGAATACGATGCTGCTAAAGAAGCGCAAGGATTGTTAGAGATGAAAATCTCTAAAATGGAAGATATTGTTGCTAATGCCCGATTGATTGACGAATCACAATTAGATGTGTCTAAAGTACTTGTGCTTTCTACAGTGAAAATAAAAAACCAAACCAATGGTATGGAAATGAAATACACGCTGGTTGCCGAAAGTGAAGCCGATTTAAAAACCGGTAAAATTTCTGTAACATCACCTATAGGTAAAGGATTGTTGGGTAAAAGTGTTGGTGAAATTGCAGAAATTAGTGTTCCAAACGGGACATTAAAATTTGAAATATTAGAAATATCTAGAGATTAATTAAAATTTCAAACATGGCTTCAATCTTTACAAAAATTGTTAACGGCGAAATTCCGTGTTATAAAGTGGCTGAAGATGATAGATTTTTAGCTTTTTTAGATGTTAATCCAAATGCTAAAGGACATACCTTGTGTATTCCTAAAGAAGAAATTAACAAGCTGTTTGATATGGAAGAAGAGCATTATTTAGCTTTAATGCAATTTTCAAGAAAGGTGGCTAAAGCTGTTGAAAAAACGGTTCCTTGTAAGCGTATTGGGGTTGCAGTAGTTGGTTTAGAAGTGCCGCATGTTCATGTGCATTTAATTCCGCTTCATGATATGGACGATATGCGCTTTCAACGTAAAACACAACTTTCAACGGATGAATTTGAAGCATTAGCAAAAGCAATAAATCAAAATTTATAAGACTAAAAAGGCGAAATATTACATTTCGCCTTTTTTATGCTTCTTTTTTCTTAAAGGTTATTTGCATGGTGGTGCCTTTGCCAATTTCGGATTGTGCTACTTTAATTCGTCCGTCATGATATTCTTCTACAATACGTTTGGTTAAAGAAAGACCAAGACCCCAGCCCCTTTTTTTGGTAGTGAATCCCGGCTCAAAAACACTTTTGAATTTTGCTTTTGGAATACCGCTTCCTGTGTCGCTAACTTTAATTTTTACAAAACGTTCATTTTCTTCAATAACAACTGCAAGTTTTCCTTTTCCTTTCATGGCATCTATAGCATTCTTAACTAGATTTTCTACCGTCCAACTGTGTAAAACCGGATTTAAGTTAATCATAATTGGATGTTGAGGGGCCTTAAAACTGAAATCAATTTGCTTGGAACTTCTCGATTTTAAATAATCAAAAGATTGTTCTGTTTCTTTAACCAAGTCCCTGTTTTCCAACGCGGGTTCAGAGCCAATTTTTGAGAAACGATCGGTTATGGTTTGTAAGCGATTAATGTCTTTTTGAATTTCAATGACAGTGCTTTCTTCTACATTTTCCGATTTTAAAATTTCTAACCAACCTATTAATGAAGATAAAGGTGTTCCTATTTGATGTGCCGTTTCTTTAGCCATACCCGCCCATAAACGATTTTGAGTAGCCATTTTACTGGCGCGGTAGAAATTGAAAATCATCCCGCTAAAAAACAAGCCAATTAATACCAAGGCAAGAGGGTAGTACTTTAATTTGGTTAACAGCGATGAGTTTCCGTAATATAAAAGATGTTTTTTTCCATCGTAATCAATCGAAATTGGCGCGTTTTCCGATCGTAATCGATTTAAAAAGGTTATGGATTTATTCGGACTTTTAATGATTTCTTCATCTACATTAATCATGTCGATGATGCTGTCTTTGTCCGATGTTTTTATAATGGGAATTGTGGTGTTTTTACTCAGAATTTGAAGCGGCAATTCTAAATCGGTGTTTTCATCGGCATTATTCAATGTCTTTGTGGCTGCTGCCCAAAGTTCCATCTTTAATCGTTCTTCGTTTTTGAAAGTTTGGAAAAAAGTATAGGTGTTCCAAAGTATTAATACTAAGAAATTAAAGGAACCGAGAATAATTATCCAACGAATTAAGTTGCGTCTGTCCGAGGAAAAGTTCATATATGGCTTTGAGAAGCTGAGTTACTATGTAGCTAAGTTACTAAGTTTATCGGGATGCCCAAACTTTCACAATTTAAAATGTTTTTTTGAGGTATAATTTTCTATCAAAAAAGTATCTTTGTCAAAATTTTAGAACTATGATTAGTGTTGATCCTAAAGAACTCACACCAGTAAAGTTACAAGCTTATTTGCAAGGAGCGGTTGGTCCTAGACCGATAGCGTTTGCCAGTACAATGGATGAAAATGGTAATCCAAATTTATCTCCATTTAGTTTCTTTAATGTGTTTAGTTCTAATCCGCCAATTCTTATTTTTTCTCCGGCTAGACGTGTTCGCGATAATACTATAAAACACACATTAATTAATGCCGAAGCAACACGTGAAGTTGTAATTAATATTGTTACTTACGATATCGTTCAGCAAGCTTCTTTGTCGAGTACAGAATACGGAGACGGAGTTAACGAGTTTGAAAAAGCTGGATTGACAATGGTTCCTTCCGATGTGGTTAAACCTTTTCGAGTAGGTGAAAGCCCGGTTCAGTTTGAATGTAAAGTGAACGAAATTATTGCTCTAGGAACTGAAGGTGGTGCTGGTAATCTTATTATATGTGAAGTGGTGAAATTGCATATCAATGAAGCCGTTTTAGATGCTAATGGCACAATAGATCAGCACAAGATAGATTTGGTAGCTCGAATGGGTGGTAATTGGTATTCGAGAGCTAATCAAGGTTTGTTTGAAGTAGAAAAACCCTTGACTACACTTGGGATTGGGGTAGATGCTGTTCCGGATTTTGTTAAAGAAAGTCCGATTTTTGATGGAAACGATTTAGGAAAGTTAGGAAACGTTGAGGCGCTTCCAACTGAAGAAGAAATTGCTATCTTTGTAAAAGAAGATTTTTCCATTAAGGCGGTTTTGAGTTCAGACGACATGGAAAAGCAGCTTTTAAAAGCAAAAGAACATTTAAATAATAACGAAGTAGCTATGGCATGGAAAGTGCTTTTGGCAAAATAATAAGTAACGCATGGAAATTTCAGGAAAAGTAAAAGTAATAAACGGGGTACAACAAGTTAGTGCTAGTTTTAAAAAAAGAGAGTTGGTTGTAACTACAGATGAGCAGTATCCACAACATATTTTAGTTGAATTTACACAAGATAAATGTGATTTATTGGATAACTATCGTGTAGGGGAGTCGGTAAAAGTTTCTATCAATTTGCGTGGAAGAGAATGGACAAACCCGCAAGGGGAAACAAAATATTTCAATTCAATTCAAGGTTGGAGAATCGAGAAAATGCAAGCTGATGCTCCGGCTGCACAAATGCCTCCAATGCCAGCAGCGGAAGCTTTTGAACCAGCAACAAACTTCAACGAAGAAGAACACGACGATTTACCTTTCTAAAATTATAATTTAGAGATTTAAAGTCAGAAGTTTGAGGTCACTTGAGTTTCTGACTTTTTTATTTTGTAAAAATCAGTATTATCTGTGGCAAAAAATATTTATCTGTTAGACGATATGCTTTGGTTTCCTCCGGTTTCTGAAACTCATGACTCGGGAATTATTGCTTTTGGAGGTGACTTATCAATCGAACGTTTATTATTAGCTTATAAATCTGGAATTTTCCCTTGGTTTGAAGATGGAGAGCCTATTACTTGGTGGGCGCCCGAATGGAGGATGGTGCTTTTTCCAGAAGATTTTAAAGTATCTAAAAGCATGCGTAACATTTTGAATCGCAATAGTTTTAAAGTGACTTTTAATCAGAATTTTTCGGAAGTTATTGCTAATTGTCAATCGGTAAAAAGAGAAGGGCAGAACGGAACCTGGATAACCGACGATATGATTTCGGCATATTCTAAACTACATGAACAAGGCTATGCAAAATCTATTGAAGTTTGGTATGATGATACGTTAGTTGGCGGGCTTTATGGAGTCGATTTAGGTCATGTTTTTTGTGGAGAAAGCATGTTTTCTAAAATGGCTAATGCAAGTAAAGTTGCTTTTGTTTATTTGGTAGAATATCTTAAGATGAACAACTATGCACTTTTAGATTGCCAAGTGTATAATGAGCATCTGGAAAGTTTAGGATGTGTAGAAATTGCTCGTGATGACTTTATGATGATAGTAAATCCCAAAGAATAATTGTTACTTATTTATTTTTGGTAGTGTTTGGATGTATAATTCTTCCACTTTTTTTCTTGCCCAATCTGTCTTTCTCAAAAAAGTAAGACTTGATTTTACTGAAGGGTTTGACTTGAAACAATTTATTGGAATCAACTCCTCTAGAGTGTCAAAACCATAGTAGTCTACTAGAGTTTCTACAATGACTTTTAGCGTAACGCCGTGTAGTGGATCTTTATTCATGATTTATTTGGTTTTCGCATTTTTCTTAAAAACAAATTATAATAAAAAAGTAGGTTGTCTGCAATTAGTGCTAGTGTTAATAACAATGCAGCTGCAAGTATGGCTTTGATTCCGAATGAAGTAAACAATAAAGTGCCTGAGATGCATCCTAAAAAGAAGAAGGTGATAATTGAAAGTTTTAAAAAAATATTTCTTTTTAAAAGTGAAAGATTTGGATGATTTCGGTAGAAAATATATTGTGAGGTTTCTATGCCCAAATCGGTAAATAATCCTGTTAAATGAGTAGTTCGAACCACAGATTGCGAAATTTTTGTTACCAATGCGTTTTGCAATCCCATAGCAAATAAAAGGATGTAAGCGAGATAATTTACATTTTCAATAATTTCATATTGGTTTGAAAACGCTATAACAGTAAGTAATCCTATTTCTATAACAACAGGTGTCGTATGAATGAATTTTCTTTTATTAATAGCGGCTATTTCAATAAAAACATTTGATAAAAAAGCACCAAAAAAGAAAAAAACAATATAAAGTATGAAGGGTAAGGCTTTGGTGAATTTTCCAAGAATCATTTCTTCAGAAAAATAAGCAAAATGGCCTGTCACATTGGTGGTTAGGGTATTGATGGCTAAAACCCCAACACTATTTACGATTCCAGCAACTAATGACAAATTAGAAGCCAATCGTAAATTATGCCTAAATGTTCTTCTTTTTCCTTGATGTCTAAACATTCTATTTGTTTCTTGTCCAACAATCTTCTATATGATCGTTTACCATGCCGGTGGCTTGCATGTGAGCGTATACTACAGTAGAACCTACAAATTTGAATCCTCGTTTCTTTAAGTCTTTGCTATGCTTGTCTGATATTTCAGTAGTGGCTGGAACATCTTTTAAAGTTTTGCATTGGTTGTCGATAGGTTTGCCATCTACAAATCCCCAAATGTAGTTGGAGAACGTCCCGAATTCTTGCTGGACTTCCATAAAAGCAATAGCGTTACTAACGGCCGCTTTTATTTTTAAGCCGTTGCGAATGATGCCTGCATCTTGCTTTAAGCTTTCAATTTTATCTTCAGTATACTGGGATACTTTTCTGTAATCAAAATTGTCAAAAGCCAATCGGAAATTTTCGCGTTTCGCTAAAACCGTATACCAACTTAATCCGGCTTGGAAGGTTTCCAGTATAAGGAATTCAAATATTTTTTGATCGTCATATACAGGGATACCCCATTCGGTATCATGGTAGTTTCGGTATAAATCATCTTTTTCGCACCAAGCGCATCGGGTCTTGTTAGGCATCAGCTGTAGTGTTTTCGTGTAAGTATTTTTCAATTAAATAATGACCAAGGTAAATTAACGGGGTTAATACTATGGCCAAAATTAGCTTAAAAGTGTATCCGGTTGCCGACATATTCAGATACTGTTGGGTAGTGATTTTTCCAGTCATCCAAAAGGCTATTCCGGTTACAATAAAACTATCAATTAATTGCGAAATTATGGTTGATCCCGTACTGCGCAACCAAATCATTTTTTTGCCTGTTTTGTTTCGTAGAAACCAAAAGATACTTACATCGACCAATTGCGATACTAAAAAGGCTATTATGCTGGCAATCATAATAAAGAGTCCTTGTCCAAATACGGCGTAAAACTGTTCGTCGTTTACGGTTTGTCCTGTTACAAAAGCGGGTATTTTAGTTCCTATGAAAAGAATGAGAATACAGTAAGCAATTAAACCTGCTGTGATAAATGAAAGTTTTTTTACACCATCACGGCCAAAATGTTCGTTGATGATGTCGGTTGTAATAAAAACGATAGGCCAAGGTAAAATGCCTATACTCATGATGAATGGACCGATTTGAATGAGCTTGCCGCCAATTAATTCGGCTACTATGGCATTAGTGATGAAAATACCGGCTAAAATGATGTAAACGATGTCTTTCTTCGTCTTGAACATAAACGTGCTTTAAAATCAAATGTACGGCATTTTGGAGAATAAAAAAACCCCAATCCTACGACTGGGGTTTTGTATAGTAAGTTGAGGATTGATTATCCTAAAGCTACACGTTTGAAACCTGTAACTGTTAAACCACCATCAACCGATTTTACATAAGAAGCAACGCTCATAGAACCATCTTTAATGAAGTCTTGGTTTACCAAAGTGTTGTCTTTGTAGAAACGTTGGATTTTACCTTTAGCGATGTTATCTAACATAGCTTCTGGTTTTCCTTCTGCACGCAATTGTTCTTTAGCAATTTCGATTTCTTTTTCGATGATTGATGCATCTACACCAGCCTCGTTTAAAGCAATTGGATTCATTGCAGCAGCTTGCATTGCAACGTTTTTAGCAGCTTCGTCAGCTCCGTTTACGTTAGCAGATAATGATACTAATGTAGCAATTTTACCAGAGTGAACATAAGACCCTACGAAAGAACCTTCTAAACGTTCGAAAGAACCTACTTCAATTTTTTCTCCGATAACTCCAGTTTGCTCGATTAATTTTTCGTTAACTGTGATTCCACCGAAATCTGAAGCTAAGAAAGAATCTTTATCTGTATAGTTTAACGCTTGGTTAGCTAAATCTGTAGCTAATTTCACGAAACCTTCATTTTTACCTACGAAGTCAGTTTCACAGTTTAACGTGATTACTACACCAGCAGTTTTATCAGCATTTACAACAGCGATTGCAGCACCTTCCGTAGACTCTCTGTCTGAACGGTTAGCGGCTACTTTCTGACCTTTTTTACGTAAGTTTTCGATAGCTAAATCGAAATCTCCATCAGCTTCCACTAATGCTTTTTTACAATCCATCATACCAGCTCCGGTGATGGTTCTTAATTTATTTACGTCTGCAGCAGTTATTGTTGCCATTTTGTATTAAATTTTAAAGTTTAAAAATATAAAGTCGTTATAGTGAGAATGGTACAAAAGTAGACATCCATCAGCACAACGACTTTATGATAAGGTTATTTTTATTCTTCAGTTGAAGTTGTTGCTTCAGCTTTTGCTTCAGCTACTTCTCCAGCTGGTTGCTCGTCTTTGTCAGACTTTCTGTCAGAAAGACCTTCAACGATTGCACCAGAAACTAAAGATAAAACTTTGTCGATCGATTTAGAAGCATCGTCGTTTGCTGGGATAACGAAATCAACTTGACGTGGATCAGAGTTGGTATCTACCATAGCGAAAACTGGAATGTTTAACTTTTGAGCTTCTTTAACAGCGATGTGTTCTGCTTTGATATCTACAACGAATAACGCAGCCGGAAGGCGAGTCATGTCAGCAATTGAACCTAAGTTTTTTTCTAACTTAGCACGTAGACGATCAATTTGTAATTTTTCTTTTTTAGATAAAGTATCGAAAGTACCGTCTTTCTTCATTTTATCGATAGCAGCCATTTTTTTAACAGCTTTACGGATAGTAACGAAGTTAGTCAACATACCACCTGGCCATCTTTCAGTGATGTAAGGCATGTTTGCTGCTGCAGCTTTTTCTGCAACGATATCTTTAGCTTGTTTTTTGGTAGCTACGAAAAGTACTTTTCTACCAGATGCAGCGATTTTTTTCAAAGCTTCATTAGCTTCTTCAATTTTAGCTGCAGTTTTATATAGATTGATAATGTGAATACCATTACGCTCCATATAGATGTAAGGAGCCATGTTTGGATCCCATTTTCTAGTCATGTGTCCGAAGTGAACACCTGCTTCTAGTAATTCTTTAACTTCTACTTTGTTTGCCATTTTGTAATAGTTTACGTTCTGTTGAATTAGCAATGGTTGAGTAGCGATTGTCTCGGTCTGAACCATTTAGATGCTAAACTAATTCCCACCTCAATGGGAGAGCAACAAAAACTTAGTGTTTTTAAATAATAATAAATATTAACGTTTAGAGAATTGGAATCTCTTACGAGCTTTCTTCTGACCGAATTTCTTACGCTCAACCATACGAGGGTCACGTGTTAATAATCCTTCTGGTTTTAAGATTGCTCTGTTTTCAACTTCTACTTCACACATTGCTCTTGCGATAGCCATACGAACAGCCTCAGCTTGTCCTGTAGTACCACCACCGTATACGTTAACTTTTACGTCAAAGTTTCCTGCGTTCTCTGTCATTGCAAGAGGTTGCATAACTTTATATTGTAAAGTTGCTGTAGGGAAGTACGTTGCGAAATCTTTTTTGTTTACGGTAATGTTTCCTGTTCCTTTTGAAACATAAACACGTGCTACTGCACATTTTCTTCTACCGATTTTGTGAATAACTCCCATTACTTAAGATCGTTTAAGTTTACAGTTTTTGGTTGTTGTGCAGCGTGTTTGTGCTCAGAACCAACATTTACATTCAAATTACGGAATAACTCAGCTCCTAATTTGTTTTTAGGAAGCATTCCTTTTACAGCTTTTTCTACTAATAATGCAGGATTTTTTTGTTGCATTACTTTAGCAGTTAAACTTCTTTGTCCACCTGGGTAACCTGTGTGGCGGATGTATGTTTTATCCTCCAATTTGTTACCTGTTAGGTTAATTTTCTCTGCGTTAATAACGATAACGTTATCTCCACAGTCCACATGCGGTGTATAACTTGGCTTGTATTTACCTCTTAAAAGCATTGCTACTTTTGAAGCAAAACGACCTAAGTTATGACCTTCAGCGTCTACCACGATCCACTCTTTTTGAGCAGTCGCTTTGTTCGCCGATACTGTCTTGTAGCTTAAATTGTCCACGTTTTTTTTATTTTAATTAAACATTCCATTCCCAATTAAGGGAGTGCAAAAGTACAACTATTTATTAATAATGCAAACTACTTGTGTAATATTTTGTTGCTTGATTGTCAGTCAAATGTCTGATTGCCTGCGAAAAAAGATTATTCTTTTGTGAATTTGAATTCCATGCCTCCTTGTTTCAAAACCATTTTATTGTTTTCGAAAGTCATGTTAATGCCGGCAGAATCAAAGGTGAATTCTGTTGTGCTAATGGCGTTTAGCGGAAATGCGCTTTGCCCAGTTGCTTGTGCAATTAATTCGCCCTTTTCGGTTTTAATGATGATTTTAAGTGGTAAATCTTTTGAGGCATAGGTACCTTCGTAATTTTTTAGAATAGCTTCGTCTACTTTAATTGATGTTAGATTCGGAAACGGAAACGGCATTTTGTAATAGATGCTTAATATTCCAATTATAATATCGTTACGGTTGAAATTGTCTCCGTTAACAATTAATGAAACACCAAGTTTTTCCGTTGGATAGTAGCCTACTACCGATCGGTATCCTTCAATGCCGCCCGTGTGGCCAAAGAACTTGCGCTCACCAAAAGGAAAAGTTACCAAACCAATTCCGTAGCTTTGGTTGATTTGCGTCATTTCGTCTAACGAGGTTTGCTTTACTAGTTTTTCATTAAAAAGACCGCGCAACAAAGCAGTCAGATCGTTTGCGTTTGAAGTGATGCCTCCTGCAGCAAAAGGTAAAGACATGTCCCATTCCGGAAATAAATTCCATTTCAAACCATCATAAGTATAAGAATAGGCTTCGTTACGATTGATATCAACCTTATCAACCATATAAGTGTTTTTTAACTTTAGCTTATTGATAATTCGGGTTTTTAAGTTGGTAGCATAATTTGTTTTGGTAAGATCTTCGATAATACATCCTAAAACATAATAATTAGAATTGCTGTATTCGGCTTTGGAATTAGGCTCAAATACAGGTTGATACGAAGCTATTCGAGCAATCATGTCTTTTTTACTAACCTTTGCCATTACATTAACACTAGAATCAGCATTTACATAATCTAAAATTCCTGAACGGTGACGTAATAGGTCATTAATTGTGATTTTGTCGGCATTAGGGATTTGAGGGTAGAATTTTTTCAGCTTATCTTCTAACTTTAATCTTTTTTCTTCAACCAATTGCATAATCATCACCGCAGTGAAGGTTTTGGTAATAGAGCCTATTTTGTATTTGGTGTATCCATCAGGTTTGGTTTGACTTTCTGGTAAACCGTAAGCTTTAGAAAAAACGACATTATCGCCTTCGCGGATGCTTAACTGCCCCATGAACTTATTGTTTTGATTCAGATAGGTAAGTAAACTGTCAATTTTACGAAAGCGAGTGTTTTCTTGAGCGCTTATTGTAAATGAAACAGTTAAAAGAAAGTAGATGAATATCTTTTTCATGCTCTTTGTTATTTATTAATGATAGATGTATCTCGATGTAAACAAGTAATTAATGCGCTTCCAGCCAGTCTTTTCCAGTTCCTAAGTCTACTTCTAACGGAACAGATAGTTTAAAAGCATTTTCCATTTCATGTTTAATCATCGGTTTTATTTTTTCTAATTCACTGTTATGAACGTCAAAAACCAATTCATCGTGTACTTGCAATAGCATTTTTGATTTCCAATTTTCAGAAGTCAGTTTTTTGTGGATGTTTATCATCGCTATTTTAATGATGTCGGCCGCACTTCCTTGAATTGGAGCATTAACTGCATTTCGCTCTGCAGCACCACGAACCACGGCATTGGCTGAGTTGATGTCTTTTAAATAACGACGTCGTCCAGAAACAGTTTGTACATAACCGTGATCTCTAGCAAATGAAATTTGTTCTTGAATGTAAGCTCGCAAACGCGGATAGGTATTGTAATACGCATCAATCAATGCTGCACTTTCACTACGTGATAAGTTTGTCTGATTGCTCAATCCGAAAGCAGAAACACCATAAATAATACCGAAGTTTACCGTTTTAGCATTGCTTCGTTGTTCTTTGGTTACGGCTTCTAAAGCGACATTGAAAACTTTAGCTGCGGTAGAACGGTGAATGTCTTCTCCTTCTTGAAAGGCTTTAATCATGTTTTCCTCACCGCTCATCGCGGCAATTACTCGCAATTCAATTTGCGAGTAATCGGCAGAAAGCAACGTGTAGTTTTCATCTCTTGCAATGAATGCTTTTCGAATCAATCGGCCTCGTTCGGTACGAATTGGGATGTTTTGTAAATTTGGGTTATTCGAACTCAAACGACCAGTAGCAGCAACAGTTTGCATATAGTCGGTATGTACGCGATTGCTGCCTTTGTCAACTTGTTCGGGTAAAGAAACAATATATGTGCTTTGCAGTTTTACCATTTGGCGCCATTCTAAAATCTGTTGTACGATTTCGTGTTCGTTGGCAAGGTAGCTTAATACTTCTTCCCCAGTTGCGTATTGTCCGGTTTTGGTTTTCTTTTGTTTGGCACCACCAATTTTCATTTTTTCAAACAAAATATCACCCAACTGTTTCGGGGATGCCAAGTTGAACTTTTCACCGGCGGTTTCGTAAATCTTTTGCTCCAAGGCTTTTATTTCAACGTCCATATCTTTAGACATAGCTTTTAAATAATCCACATCTAAACGAATCCCTTCGCGTTCCATGTCGGCTAGTACTGTAATTAAAGGGATTTCAATTTCTTCGAATAATTTTTTAGTGCCGGCACTATCCAATTTTGGATCGAATACTTCTTTTAATTGTAGGGTAATGTCGGCGTCTTCGGCAGCGTATTCTTTGATATCTTCCAAAGCCACATCACGCATCGATTTTTGGTTTTTTCCTTTTTTACCGATAAGTGTTTCGATAGATTTTGGTGAATATTTTAGATACGTTTCGGCTAAAACATCCATATTGTGACGCATATCCGGATTGATCAAGTAATGCGCAATCATGGTATCGAACAGCTTTCCTTTTACCGTAACACCGTAATTGGCTAATATTTTTAAATCGTATTTGATGTTCTGGCCGATTTTAGTTATCTCTTCGTTTTCGAAAAACGGCTTGAATTTATCTACCAATTCTTGAGCTTCGTCTCTGTTTTCTGAAACTGGAACGTAGAATGCTTTTCCTTTTTCAAAAGAGAAAGACATTCCGACCAATTCGGCATGATTAGCATCGATGCCAGTGGTTTCGGTGTCGAAACACACTTCTTTTTGTTGAAGTAACGTTTGAATGAGCAATTTTACGCCTAAGTTTCCTTGGCTGATTTCATAATGATGTGTTGTATTTTCTAGTGTATTGTAATATCCTTGATGTCCAACTTCTGCTTCGGCATCTCCAGTTTCAAATAATGAAAACTGATCGTCATTTTTAGTTGATTTTTTAGCTGGTTTTGGAGTGTCACCATTTGAGGAGCTGTCAATTTCATCGTATTCCTTTCCGCTACCAAAAAGTTTGTCGAATTGCGTTTTTAACTGACGAAACTCTAATTCCATGAACAGAGCGTCGGTTTTTTCAACGTCTGGTTTCGATAATTCGTAATCGTTTTCGTTAAATGTTACAGGGCAATCCAATAATATAGTAGCAAGTTTTTTAGAAAGAATTCCTTGTTCTTTATTGGCTTCTATTTTTTCTTTTAAAGCCCCTTTTAGTTTGTCGGTGTTGGCTAATAGGTTCTCCATTGAACCGAATTCTGCTAACAACTTCTTAGCTGTTTTTTCTCCCACACCCGGTAATCCTGGAATGTTGTCAACCGCATCGCCCATCATGCCTAAAAAGTCAATAACTTGAAGCGGGTCTTCAATTTCGAATTTTGCTTTTACTTCTTCTACGCCCCAAATTTCAATATCGTTGCCTAAGCGAGCGGGACGATACATAAATATGTTTTCCGAAACCAATTGTCCGAAATCTTTATCGGGAGTTACCATGAAAACTTTGTAGCCTTCTTTTTCTGCTTGCTTGGCTATTGTTCCAATTAAATCGTCTGCTTCATAACCCGCTTCTTCAACAATTGGAATGTGCATGGCTCTTAAAAATTCTTGAATATAAGGAACTGCAATTTTAATAGCCTCAGGGGTTTCATCTCTGTTGGCTTTGTATGCTTCGAACATTTCACTTCTAACGGCACTACCACCTTTGTCAAAAGCAACGGCTAAATGATCTGGTTTTTCACGTTTGATGACATCGATCAATGAGTTCATAAATCCTAAAATGGCCGAAGTATCCATTCCTTTAGAATTTATTCTGGGGTTTTTTATAAATGCATAATAGCCACGAAAAATAAGCGCGTAAGCGTCTAGTAAAAAAAGGCGTTTTTGTTCAGACATGATTTTGTAAAAAGTATTAGAATGTAAAAATAAGGAAAGTGATAAGAATTTTGTAAAACTTGTGTCTTAAATAAAGTGTTACGTTAAAATTAATCTAAATTCTATTCGCTAAGCACTTCATTCTTCGTTACTTTGTGTTTCAAAAACAAAAAGACAAATGCGTTTAGTTTTTATAGGTGTAATATTATTATTGGTAGAGCTTTATGCTTTTCAGGCTTTTAAAACCATAACTAAGGAGAAGTGGATTTTATATGCTTACCAAATTACAAGTTTTTTAGCGTTCGTTTATATTATATATGGTTTCAGTCAGTTTGACCGAACTGTAGGGCAAAACAAGCAGACCTTATTTACAATGGGTTTGTTGTTGATTACCATTATTCCAAAATTATTGGTTGCTATTGTTCTTTTAGGGGAAGATATTTTTAGAATGTTTGCAACCATTATCAATTATTTTACACAAGCGGATAATATTTCTGAAGCTATTCCTGGTAGACGTAAGTTTGTGAGTCAAATTGCTATTGGTTTAGCAGCTATTCCATTCACTTCATTATTGTATGGAATGACTAAAGGAAAATATAATTTCAAGGTTATTAAACAAACTTTATTTTTTCCAGATTTACCTTCTGGATTTGATGGGATGACAATTACTCAAATTTCGGATGTTCATAGCGGTAGTTTTGATAATCCTGAGAAGATTGAATATGCTATCGATTTGGTAAATCAGCAAAAATCGGATTTGGTTTTGTTTACAGGGGATATAGTAAATACTCATGCTACAGAGATGCATCCTTGGGTTGAAACATTCCGAAAAATAGAAACTCCAAAATTGGGTAAATATTCGGTTTTAGGAAATCATGATTATGGTGAATATGTAGATTGGCCTTCTAACAGAGCAAAAGAAGAAAATTTTGAAGCAATAAAAGACTTATACCGTCAAATTGATTTTAAGTTATTGCTGAATGAAAATGTTAAACTTCGAA
Source organism: Flavobacterium sp. IC2-16 (assembly GCF_055521455.1). Taxonomy (NCBI): domain Bacteria; kingdom Pseudomonadati; phylum Bacteroidota; class Flavobacteriia; order Flavobacteriales; family Flavobacteriaceae; genus Flavobacterium; species Flavobacterium sp. IC2-16. The sequence continues at coordinate 1,636,119 of NZ_CM145480.1, forward strand.
ATGGGGAGGATGAAATCGCCTTGATTGGTGTTGAAAATTGGGGAGTGAAGTTTAAAAAAGCTGGAGATTTAACGAAAGCATCGCAAGGAGTAAAACCGGAAGATTTTAAAATTTTGATGAGCCATGATCCATCACATTGGAATGTGGAAGTACAAAATCATGAGAACAATTACCAGCTTACTTTGTCAGGGCATACACATGGTTTACAGTTTGGTATCGAAATCCCGGGCATTTTACGATGGAGTCCTGTACAGTATGTTTACAAGCAATGGGCTGGATTGTATGAAAATCTAGGCCGTTATATATACGTAAATCGCGGGTTTGGATTTCATGCTTATCCAGGTAGAGTTGGTATTTGGCCGGAGATTACTGTAATTCAACTAAAAAAAGGCGAAAGAATAGCATAAATGAGTAAAAATGTTATATTTGTAGGCTATTTAAGAACAAAAGTTTTTATTTAATTTTTTAAATTTCTCGCTTATGTCAAAATTCGGAGAACTTATTAATACTCACGTTCCGGTTTTAATCGATTTTTATACCGATTGGAACGAGTCTTCTGTGTCGATGCATCCTGTAATTAGAGATGTTGCTGCAGCACTTGGCGATAAGGCAAAAGTGATTAAAATTGACGTGGATAAAAATCAAGAATTGGCTGAGGCTTTACGTATTAAAGGCTTGCCAACTTTAATGATTTATAAGGCAGGTCAAATGGTTTGGAGACAATCCGGTGAGTTAGATGCTAATACATTAATTACTTTGGTTCAAGAAAACGCCTAGGTAATTATATCGAATTTATATCCTTTTTCTTTTAAAAATTTCAAAGCTTTTGGAAGACTGTATTTCAGGTTTTCAAAAGCTTTTTTGCTATCGTGAAAAACGATAATACTTCCGTTTGTTGTATTTCTTATTACATTTTCCAAGCATTTTTCGGTTGTAATAGCCGTGTCGAAATCGGCACTTAAAACATCCCACATAATGATTTTATAACCTAATTTTTTAAGCTTAGCGGCTTGCGAAGGTTTTATTTTGCCGTAGGGTGGTCGAAATAACTTTGTAAAAGCTGTATAGTGTGTGGGTATGTTTTTGTTGATTTCTTCAGTGCATTGCGTTATGTTTTCTAAATAGACTTTATTGCTTGTTTTCCATCCTTGTAAATGATTAAAGGTATGGTTTGCTACTTTATTGCCGTCCTGGATTATTTTTTGAAATACATCGGGATATTTCTTAATGTTATCTCCAATGCAAAAAAAAGTAGCTTTGGCTTCGTATTCTTTCAAAACAGATAAAACCCATTCGGTAACTTCAGGAGTTGGGCCGTCATCAAAAGTTAAAAATATCTTGTTCTCAGTATTAGGAATATCCCAAACCTGATTGGAAAATATTTTTTTTATAATCCGACTTGTCTTTATCCAGTATAAATTCATAGCATAAAAATAAGGCTTTCAAGGTTATGAACCTCAAAAGCCTTTGAAAATTGTGTTGAAAAGGTGTGTTATTCCATTTTTCTGCCAAAGCGTTCAAACAATTTGTTGTAACTGTTGAACTTGACTTTGTTTTCGTTGTAGAAATCTAAATCACCTCTGTCTTTCATGATTTCTAATAAACTACGGTAGCGTTCAATATCGGTAATGATACTTGAGTATACTTCGTTTTGTTCGGTAGGCTTCATACCACTGTAGTACGTTAAGTTACTTTGGTATTTACCCATTAATTTTTTAAGAATTGTTCTCGCTTCTTCTTTTTTGCCAATTTCATAATAGCCACCTGCAAATGGTTCAACAAAGGTGTAGTAACCAAAATAGTCAATTGGCATATTGTCCATGGCTAGTTTAATTACTTTTTCGGCTTTATCCTTTTTGCCTTCGTTGATTAAAGCTTCCATTAATCGGGCTAAATTGGTGCGATATGTAATTGAGTTTCGTCTTGTTTCAGTATCGTGATAGATGCTCGGACTTCCGCTATTACCCCAATCCCAAGCCATAACAGTTTTGTACATTTTTTCAGTGTCAATACTGCCCATGTCTAAAGGACTGGCTTGTTTGTCAAGAGGAGTTCTAATTGGAACTAATTTGTATACTAAACCGTCTAGTTGTAAATAATCTTTCATCCAGATAAAGTCTTCGTCTGCAAATGCTCCACCAGTGAAATAGATAGGTCTTTTCCAATGATTGTTTGCAACGATATCCAACATCATTAATCTATTGATGTAGATTGGCTCGCCTTTTAAATTAATGTCGATATTTTCTACAATAGAATCATTCAGATATGGTGAAACGACTTTGTTTTTAAGAACCTCATTTTTGTCCACAGGAATGCGAATTTTGTCTGTAGGGTAATAGTGAACTCTGTGTCCATTTCTCATTTCTACTGTTGTTCTTTCATCATCTGAAGCTATGAAAGCTAATAAATCGTCAAGCAGCATGCCGTTTTCTGTAATCGGTTTATGAATCACGAAGTCACGTTTACCGCCAACATATTGGTCGTGTGTAAAACGAATAGGAACCGGATCTGAACTGTAGGCCTTGGCTTTCATTTGGTCGATATACCAATCGGTAGCAAAAAGGCTTGTACAGACAATTCGAACGTCGGTTCTGTGACCTTCAATTTCTTGGGCATACCAAAGTGGGAAAGTGTCATTATCACCAATGGTAAATAGTATAGCGTTGGGTTCGCAAGAATCCAGATAAGCCTTAGCCATAGCTATAGCAGTATATTTTCCAGAACGATCGTGATCATCCCAATTTTCTTTAGCCATAATAAAAGGAGCGGCTAGAAGCGAAACGGCAATAATAACAGGTCCTGCTATTTTTGGTTGTAAATATTTCTTGAAAGCATCGTATAGGGCATAAACCCCAAAACCAACCCATATTGCAAATATGTAAAACGATCCTACAACGGCATAATCTCTCTCACGAGGTTCAAAAGGGCGTTCATTAAGGAAGATCTTAAGTGCAAAGCTATTGAATAGGAATAAAACCAATAAAATGTAAAAACTTTTCTTGTCTTTTGAAGCGTGAAAAATTAATCCAAGTACACCAAGTAAGAAAGGTAAAAAATAATACGTGTTTCGTGCTTTGTTGTGCGCTACATCATCCGGAAGGTTTTTCTGTGTTCCAAGATGAAGTTGATCGATAAAATCGATGCCGCTAAGCCAGTTTCCGTTTTGAGTATCGTATTTACCTTGAACATCGTTTTGTCTTCCAACAAAGTTCCATAGTAAATACCTCCAATACATATATCCAAACTGGTATTCAAACATGAATTTCATATTGTCGGCAAACGAAGGTTTTTCGATGATAAGGTAATCGCCATAACCTTTCAAGAACTTGTCGTAATCTTCAATGTCTATTTTGCCAGCAGCATATCCTTTTCTGAATTCAGAAACGATTTCTGTCATTTGACCTAATTCGTCCTCCATTAAATTTCCATCTTCGTCCACAAAAGCCTGTTGGTTAATTTTGAAGTCTAACGGTTTGGTAAATGTCATGTAGTTTTCAGCATGATCTGGGCTCCACATTCTAGGGAGTATTCCTTTATGGGCATCGCTGGTATTTTGTTTGGCTTTAACATAATTGTTTACAATTACATAAGTGCCCGTCTTGTAATCTCTTTCGTAGTTGGGTTTTTCGTCCAAATATGGGTTTAATTCATCTAAGCCTGCATAGGTTTCAGAGAATAATGGGCCGTAAAAGGTTTTTTGTTCCCCGTATTGTTCACGATTGTAATAGGCTAAAACTTCAGCAGCATCAGAGGGTTTGTTTTCGTTAATAACCACATTTGCATTTGCACGAATAGGTAGCATCATCCATGTAGAAAACCCAATAAGTACAAAAAGTATGCAAAGTAATAAGGTATTGAAAAATGGTTTTTCTTTTTTGCGAGTGTATTTTAATCCGAAATAGAAAAAAGCAACAATTAGTAAAAAAGCAAAAATTGTTCCCGAATCAAATGGTAATCCTAGGCTGTTAACCATAAAAATTTCTGTTTTACCAAAGAATGCAAGGGTATAAGGCAAAAGAAATTTAAAGAAGAAAAACAACACTGCTACCACCGAAAGATTGGCAATTATGAAGTTTTTTATGGTGATTTTTTCGTAATTTTTAAAATAATAAAGTAACCCGATTGATGGAATCGTTAATAACGCCATAAAGTGTACGCCAAACGAAAGACCAATCATTAACGAAATCAAAAGCAACCAACGGTTTCCTTTAGGTTTATGCATGTCTTCTTCCCAGCGTAAAGCAAGCCAGAAAATAATTGCAATAAATAACGTAGCCATGGCATAAACTTCGGCTTCCACGGCGTTAAACCAAAAGCTATCCGAAAAAGTAAAAGCTAAGGCGCCTACGAATGAACTTCCTAAAACAACAATAGCATTGTTGTTGTTGAATTCGGTAAACGAGCTTACTATTTTTCTTAAAATAATTGTGCTCGACCAAAATAAAAACAAAATGGTAAAAGCACTTGAAAAAACCGACATCATGTTGACCATGACGGCAACCTTTTCAGGGCTAAAAGCAAACATGGCAAAGAAAGCTCCAATCATCTGGAATAATGGGGCACCCGGTGGGTGTCCTACTTCTAATTTTGCTGAGGTGGCAATGTATTCACCACAATCCCAAAAACTTAATGTGGGCTCTACGGTTAATGTGTAAGTTATTAGTGCAATTGCAAATGCGAACCAGCCTAAAATGGTGTTCCACTTTTTGAAGTTAAATGTTACCATGTATAACGTTTGTCTATTATGCGGATTAATTTCAATACAAAGAAACTCTTTTTTTGTATATAGAAACGCACAAAACTTTTTTTTAATATTTTTTTTGGTAAAAATTTGCTTTGAATAAAATATGTGCTACATTTGCACCCGCAATCAGTCTTAGGGCGATTTTATTGGTCCATGGTGTAATGGTAACACTCCGGTTTTTGGTACCGTCATTCTAGGTTCGAGTCCTAGTGGACCAACAAAAAACCTCTCTGAAACGGGAGGTTTTTTATTAAATTGAATTTTCTAAGCGATTGTATAAGGTATTGGTCCATGGTGTAATGGTAACACTCCGGTTTTTGGTACCGTCATTCTAGGTTCGAGTCCTAGTGGACCAACAAAAAAGCCCCGAAGTATTTTCGGGGCTTTTTTTATTGTAATGGTTTGATTATATTTTGAAAGTCACTACTGGTCGAACAGCATGGTTTACTAGGTCTTCGCTGATACTTCCATTGAAGAAATGCGCTAAACCTTTACGGCCATGTGTACTCATACCAATCATATCTGCATCAATACTGTTGGCGAAATTTAAAATTCCTTTTTCAATATTTACATCATTGTAGATGTGTGTGCTGAAATTGTTGATATTGAATCCTGAAACAAAGTCACTGATTATTTTTTCAGCAACCGCTGTAGATTTGAAGTTGTTTGGTGTATTGATTGATACTAAATGCAAGTGAGCGCCAAATTTGTTTGAAAACTCAACTGCTTTTGCGAATGTTCCTTTAACTTCATCAGAGAAATCAGAAGCAAAAACAAATTTGTTGATATCGAATTCGCCCATTTCTTTTTTAATTACCAATACGGGAACTTCAGAAGTACGAACTACTTTTTCAGTATTTGAACCGATAATCATTTCTTTAAAGCCGTTAGAACCATGCGATCCCATAACAATTAAGTCGATATCATTTTTCTTACTGATATCCATAATTCCTTCGAAAGTACCTTCTATTTTGATGATTTCAGAAATATCAATACCTTCTAAATAGCTTGCCTCAGTTAGATCATCTAGTTTTTCTTCGGCTCTTTTCTTGAAATACATGATTTCAGGAATGTCGTGACCTTGGTGGAATGGGTCGTTGGCTTCATGAGGTAATTCTAACATGTGAAGTATGAAAATTTCACCATTATTTTTTTTGGCTATTTGAGCGGCTACTTTAAGTGCGTATTCGGCATGTTTTGAAAAATCGGTAGGTACTAAAATTTTTTTCATAATTATTAAGTGTGAGAAAATAGTGTTAAAAATCTTTTTATAAAGATATAAATTAATTTAGAATTCACAATGATTTTTAAAATTTAAAAAAATTTGTATATTTGCACCGTTATTACAAGCAGAACTAAATGACGAGGCACGCAGAGCGTGCCTCTTTTTATACAAATATGACGTTTAAAGAAAAAGTTGGTAATATTCTTGAAACAGCATTGGCAGAGCGTCCATCGCTTTTTCTTATAGATTTTACAATTTCTGAGGCTTATAAAATTATCGTAACTTTAGATGGTGATAATGGGGTTAATCTTCAAGATTGTATTGATGTAAGCAGGGTGGTTGAAAACGGCTTAGATCGTGAAGAACAGGACTTTTCGTTGGAAGTGGCTTCGGCAGGAGCTACAAGTCCGTTGAAAATGCCACGCCAATTCAAGAAAAATGTAGGTAGAAGTTTGAAGGTTACTACGGCTACCGAAAAAATCGAGGCAACCTTAACCGAGGCTAATGATGCATTCATCGTTTTAGAATGGAAAGCCCGTGAGCCTAAACAAATTGGAAAAGGAAAAGAAACTGTTCAAAAACGAGCAGAGATAAAATACGAAGATATTAAAGAAGCAGTTGTTATAATAACATTTTAAATCAAAGAGTTAGCATGGAAAATATTGCATTAATCGAGTCGTTTTCAGAATTTAAAGACGATAAACTAATCGATAGAGTTACCTTAATGGCGATTTTAGAAGATGTGTTCAGAAATGCATTGAAAAAGAAATACGGTTCTGACGATAATTTCGATATCATTATTAATCCCGACAAAGGAGATATGGAAATTTGGAGAAACCGAGTTGTAGTGGCTGATGGTGAAGTGGAAGATTCTAACTCCGAAATTTCGCTTTCCGAAGCTCGTAAAATTGAACCGGATTTTGAAGTTGGCGAAGAGGTTTCAGAAGAAGTTAAATTAATACAATTGGGAAGAAGAGCAATTTTGGCTTTACGTCAAAACTTGATTTCTAAAATCCATGAACATGATAATACCAATCTTTACAAACAATTTAAGGATTTGGTTGGAGAAATTTATACCGCTGAAGTTCACCACGTACGTCCAAAAGCTGTAATTTTGGTTGACGACGATGGTAACGAAATTGTGCTTCCGAAAGAAAAACAAATTCCATCAGACTTTTTCCGTAAAGGTGATAATGTTCGTGGAATTATTGAAAGCGTTGAGTTAAAAGGAAATAAGCCGCAAATTATTATGTCAAGAACTTCAGAGTTGTTCCTTGAGAAATTATTTGAGCAAGAGATTCCTGAGGTATTCGACGGTTTAATCATGATTAAAAAAGTGGTTCGTATTCCAGGTGAAAAAGCAAAAGTAGCGGTAGATTCATACGATGATAGAATTGATCCTGTTGGTGCTTGTGTAGGAATGAAAGGTTCTCGTATTCACGGAATTGTACGTGAACTTGGAAACGAAAATATCGATGTAATCAACTATACAACTAACGAGCAATTATATATTACTAGAGCTTTAAGTCCTGCAAAAGTTTCTTCAGTGAAAATTGATGAAGAAAAGAAAGCGGCTGAAGTTTTCTTGAAATTGGAAGAAGTTTCCAAAGCAATTGGTCGTGGAGGTCATAATATTAAATTAGCAGGCTTGTTAACGGGTTACGAATTGGATGTTATTCGTGAAGGTAATTTAGCTGAAGAAGAAGATGATGTTGAATTAACTGAATTCTCAGACGAAATCGATGCTTGGGTTATCGAAGAATTTGCTAAAATTGGTTTAGATACTGCAAGAAGCGTATTGAAACAAGATGTTGCGGATTTGGTAAGAAGAACCGATTTAGAAGAAGAAACCGTTCTAGATGTAATGCGCATCCTTAAAGAAGAATTTGAAGATTAATTCAAAAGAACAATAACAACACAACATACATAATTACGATAATTATAAAAAGATTATATGTCTGAAGAAAGAGTAATACGAATTAACAAGGTTTTAAGGGAATTAAATATTTCTCTGGACAGAGCTGTGGACTATCTCAAAGAAAAGGGTCATACCATTGAATCGAGTCCTAATGCTAAAATTTCCAATGAGGAATATACCGTCTTGTGCAATCAGTTCTCTGCCGATAAAGGAAAGAAAGTAGCGTCTCTTGAAGTAAGCGAAGAAAAGAAAAAGGAAAAAGAAGCCCTTCGAATTGAACGCGAAAAAGAAATTGAAGAAAAACGCAAAGAAGAAGAAAAACAGCGTCAAGAAGTAATTAAAGCTAAAGCTTCGCTTTCTGGACCTAAAGCTGTTGGAAAGATTGAACTTGAGCCTAAAAAACCAGAAGTTGTTGCGGAAAAACCTGTTTCAGAACCTGAAGTAATTCCTGTGGAGGAGCCTAAAGCTGAAGAGCCTAAGGTAGAAGTTCAAGAGCCAAAAGAGGAGAAAAAAATAAAAATTAAAGCGGATAAAACTGAGTCTGCGCCAGAAGTGGCAAAAACCGAAGAGCCTGCTGTTGATGAAAAAATCGAAACGCAGTATCAAAAATTATCCGGAGCTACTTTTACAGGACAGACTATCGATCTTTCTCAGTTTAATAAACCTAAAAAGAAGAAGGAAGAGTTTAAAAAAGATGGCAATAAACCTAATACGGGCGCGGCTAATCAAAACTCAGATCCGAATAAAAACAAAAGAAAAAGAATTACCAAGCCTAATACTCCGGGAACTCCTGGACAAGGTGGTACAAACCAACAAGGTGGTGCTAATAAAGGTAAATTCAACAAAGACTTCAAAAAAGGTGGAAAAGCAGCAATTGTTGCTAAAGTAGAGCCTACAGAAGAAGAGGTTAAAAACCAAATTAAAGAAACTCTTGAAAGACTTCAAGGGAAAGGAAATAAATCAAAAGCGGCTAAATACCGTAGAGATAAACGTGATTCTCACCGTCAGCGTAGTGAGGATGAAATGCAGGCAATTGAAGAAGGAAGCAAAGTTTTAAAAGTTACCGAATTCGTAACGGTTGGAGAAATTGCTTCGATGATGGATGTGCCAATTACGAAAGTCATTGGAACCTGTATGTCTTTGGGTATCATGGTTACCATGAACCAACGTTTAGATGCGGAAACACTTTCTATTGTTGCTGATGAATTTGGATATGAAGTAGAATTTACTACTGCCGATATCGAAGAGGCTATCGAAGTAGTGGAAGATCGTCCAGAAGATTTAGTACACAGAGCGCCAATTGTAACGGTAATGGGTCACGTAGATCACGGTAAAACTTCCTTATTGGATTACATCCGTAAAGCGAATGTTATTGCTGGTGAGTCTGGGGGTATTACTCAACATATTGGAGCTTACGGGGTAGAATTGGAAAACGGACAAGAAATTACGTTTTTAGATACACCGGGTCACGAAGCGTTTACCGCAATGCGTGCGCGTGGTGCTCAAGTTACCGATATTGCAATTATTGTAATTGCGGCAGACGACGATATCATGCCACAAACAAAAGAGGCTATCAGTCATGCGCAAGCAGCTGGAGTACCGTTGATTTTTGCTATCAATAAAGTAGATAAGCCTACGGCTAACCCTGAAAAAATTAAAGAGAAATTAGCTGCTATGAACCTTTTGGTAGAAGATTGGGGTGGTAAATACCAATCTCATGATATTTCTGCAAAAATGGGTATGGGAGTTAAAGAGCTTTTAGAAAAAGTATTGTTGGAGGCTGAAATCTTAGATTTAAAAGCGAATCCTAAAAAACCTGCTGTAGGAACAGTAGTAGAAGCGCAATTAGATAAAGGGCGTGGATACGTAACTACAATTTTGGTTCAGGCTGGTACACTTCGAATCGGAGATTATGTATTGGCAGGTAAAAACCATGGTAAGGTAAAAGCAATGTTCGATGAGCGAGGAAATTCTGTAAAAGAAGCAGGTCCGTCTACACCAATTTCAATTTTAGGTTTAGATGGTGCGCCAACAGCAGGTGATAAGTTCAATGTATTTGAAGATGAAAGAGAAGCGAAACAAATTGCGGCTAAACGTATGCAATTGTTACGTGAGCAATCGGTTCGTACGCAAAAACATATTACACTTGCCGAAATTGGTCGTCGTATTGCATTGGGTCAGTTTAAAGAATTGAACATTATCTTAAAAGGAGACGTGGACGGTTCGGTTGAAGCGTTATCAGATTCATTCTCTAAATTATCGACTGAAGAAATTCAAATCAGAATTATTCATAAAGGTGTTGGAGCGATTACGGAATCTGATGTATTGTTAGCTTCTGCTTCTGATGCAATTATTATCGGATTTAACGTGCGTCCTCAAGGAAATGCGAAACAATTAGCAGAGAAGGAAGAAATCGATATCCGTCACTATTCTATTATCTACGATGCAATCGATGATTTAAAAGATGCGATGGAAGGAATGTTGTCTCCAGAATTGAAAGAAGAAATTACAGGTACTGCAGAAGTGCGTGAATTGTTCAAAATTTCGAAAGTGGGAACAATTGCCGGATGTATGGTTACCGATGGTAAGATCTTCAGAAATTCTAGAATTCGTTTAATTCGTGAAGGAGTTGTAATTTACACAGGTGAATTGGCTACTTTGAAGCGTTTTAAAGACGATGTTAAAGAAGTTTCTAAAGGATACGATTGTGGTATGCAGATTAAAAACTACAACGATTTAAGAGAATACGATTTAATTGAAGCTTTCCAAGAAGTTGAAGTTAAAAAGAAACTTAAATAAACATAAGTTAATACAATAAAAAGGCCCGATTTTTTAATCGGGCCTTTTTTATTTTTTATTTGTTGGGCTGTAAGAGTAATGCGGTTGGATATTTTTTTAAAATCTCTTTGTAATTTTTTTCAGCTTCAATACGTGTTTTAAAATTACCGACCCAAACTTTATAGGAAGGATTGGTGTAGATTATGGTCCCGTCAAGGTTTTTAAACTCTTTTTTAAAGGCAATTAAGCTTTTTTTGGCCTCATCGTTAGTGCCGTAGTAAATTTGTACCTTATAGCGGTCGTTAACGGTTATGGAGGCATTTATTTTTCTTTTTTCATTTAATAAGTTTGCAAATCGCGAATCTTGGATAATGTTAATATTTCCATTTTGTGCAAAGCTTTTTGTCGAAAAAAAAGCAGTCATTAAAAATAAAATAAATAGAGGTTGTGGTCTTAAAAATCTCATAATGAAGTATGTTTGAAACAAAAATACAACTTAAATCGGTTTGGCAAAACGGCTAATTTATTTAGAATTGATATAAATTACAATTTAAGATAAATTTAAGGTTTTGATAATAGTTCATAAGTCGTATTTTTGTCCCAGTTTATGAATAAGGTGTGTGCTATGTGTAACATAAAAAATCATGCCAGATATAGTCGATAATCATTTTAACTATGAAAAAAGTGGGAAACCATAACTCGATTTCTAAAAAATTATTATTCAGTTTAGCGCTTATTTTGTCGCTTTCTCTGAATTCTTTAGCCCAAGATGAGGCTGCTGCAGCTCCTGCGGCAGGCGCGGGTGATCCTGTAAAAGGTAAAGCTATTTTTAACGCAAATTGTGCGGCTTGTCACAAGCTTGATGCTAAGATGACCGGTCCTGCATTACGCGGTGTTGCTGAAAAGTATGACAAAGAATGGATTTACAAATGGGTTCACAACAGTGGCGAAATGGTTAAATCGGGTGACGCAAAAGCGGTAAAAGTTTTTGAAGAATTTAATAAAGTGGCTATGACCGCTTTTCCTCAATTGTCAAATGAGGATATTGATAACATCTTAGCGTATACTTCAGAGCCTGCTCCTGTGGCAGAAAAACCTGCTGTAGCTGCAAACGGTGCTACTTCTCAAGAAGGTGGGGTTTCAAATAACCTAATCTTGGGGGTTTTAGCGCTTGTTTTGGCAATGTTGGTAGCGATGTTGTTCTTTGTTAAGAATGTGCTTAATAAAATTGCTTCGGCTAATGGTGTTGAAGTGCCTGCGGCTCCAAAATCATTACCAATTTGGAAAGCTTTTGCTAAAAATCAATTCTTAGTATTGGTTTCTACAATAGTTATGATTCTAATCGGAATGTATTTTGTGTACGGGTATTTAATGCAAATAGGTGTTGATAAAGGCTATGAGCCAATTCAGCCAATTCATTTCTCACACAAAATTCACGCTGGAGATAACGGTATCGACTGTAAATATTGTCACTCTTCTGCACGTGTAAGTAAAACTTCAGGGATTCCTTCGTTGAATGTGTGTATGAACTGTCATAAAAACATCAATGAGTTCCAAGGAGATAAAGATTCTGTATACGTAGAGCATACTAAAGAGTTTTACACTGGGGAAATTCAAAAATTATATGAAGCTGTGGGTTGGGATAAAAATGCTCAAAAATACACAGGTAACACTAAACCGGTAAAATGGGTTCGTGTACATAACCTTCCTGATTTTGTGTATTTCAATCACTCACAACACGTTTCTGTTGCAGGAGTAGAATGTCAAAAGTGTCACGGTAAAGTGGAAACTTTTGAGATTATGAAACAAGACCAACCATTAACCATGGGATGGTGTGTTAACTGTCACAGAGAAACAAATGTTAAGGTTGAAGACAACGAGTACTACAAAAAAATTCACGAGGCGCTTTCTAAGAAATATGGAGTTGATAAGTTGACTGCTGCTCAAATGGGAGGTCTTGAATGTGGTAAGTGTCACTATTAATAATTAATAAGAAGCTAATATCTATATACAATGGCATCAAACAAAAAATACTGGAAAAGTGTTGAAGAGCTAAATGAAAACAGCTCTATTGTTGAGACGCTAAGAAACAATGAGTTTGTTGAAGAAATTCCAACGGATGAATTTCTAGGAGATGCAGCTACATTATCTGCGTCATCAACTACTCGTCGTGACTTTTTGAAATACGTTGGATTTTCTACAGCGGCTGCTTCGTTGGCAGCATGTGAAGGTCCGGTTGTTAAGTCTATACCTTATGTAGTTCAACCAGAAGAAATCATACCAGGTGTTGCAGATTATTATGCAACAACAATGATGGATGGTTTTGACTTCGCGAATATTTTAATTAAAACGCGTGAAGGTAGACCAATTAAGGTTGAAAATAATAATTTACCAAACGCTAAATTTGGTGCAAACGCTAGGGTTCATGCCTCAGTATTGTCTTTGTATGACAGTATGCGTTTGAAACAGCCTAAAATTAGCGGTAAAGCTGCTTCTTGGGCTGAAGTAGATGCTAAAGTTGCAAAAGGTTTAGCTGAAGCAAAAGCGGCTGGTGGTCAAATCGTATTGTTAACAAATACGATGGCAAGTCCTTCAACGGATAAATTAATTGCTGAGTTTATTGCTAAAAATCCTACGGCTAAGCATGTGGTGTATGATGCGGTTTCTTCATCTACAGCATTAGATGCTTTTCAAATGGTGTATGGTGAGAGAGCTTTAGCGGATTATGACTTTTCAAAGGCAGATGTTATCGTTTCTGTTGGTGCTGATTTCTTAGGTGATTGGCAAGGTGGAGGTTACGATGCTGGATATGCTCAAGGACGTGTTCCTAAAAATGGAAAAATGTCTAAGCATATTCAAATTGAAGCTAATATGTCGTTATCTGGAGCTAATGCAGATAAACGTATTCCTCTTACAGTTACAGAGCAAAAACAAGCTTTAGTTAAAATATACAATGCTATCACAGGTTCTTCAGTTTCGGCAAGTAAAGTCGCTAAAGAAGATGCTGTTGTAAAAGCTGTTCAACAATTGAAAGCAGCTGGCTCTAAAGGAGTATTGGTTTCTGGATTAGACGATGTTAATGCACAATTATTAGTATTGGCAATTAACAAAGCGTTAAACTCAGAAGCATTTAATCCTGCTGCAGCACGTTTGGTTCGTAAAGGAGACAATAAGGCTGTAAGTCAATTGATTGCCGACATGAAATCAGGAGCGGTTCATACTATTATTATGAACGGTGTTAATCCATTATATACATTACCAAATGCTGCCGATTTTGCTGCAGGTTTAGGTAAAGTAAAACTTTCAGTTTCTTTCACTCAAAGAGAAGATGAAACGGCTGTAAAAACTATGGTAGTTGCTGCAGCTCCTCATTATTTAGAGTCTTGGGGTGATGTAATGATTGCAAAAGGACAGTACGCTGTTACTCAGCCTACCATTCGTCCATTATTTGATACAAAACAATTCCAAGATGCATTATTATCTTGGTCTGGTAGTACAGTTTCATATTACGATTATTTAAAATCGGTTGGAACTTCAATTGCTGGTGGAACTTCTTGGAATAAATTAGTTCATGATGGTGTTTATACTTTCGAAGCTGGTGTAGCTGGAACTGGTTCTGCTGATTTTGCTTCTGCTGCTTCTACGTTAGCGCAAGCTAAAAATGCGGGTGGTTTAGAATTGGTATTATACACTAAAACAAGTATGGGTGATGGGCAACAAGCTAATAACCCATGGTTGCAAGAATTACCAGATCCAATTACAAGAGCTTCTTGGGATAACTATGCTACAGTATCTAAAAAAGATGCTGAAAGTTTAGGACTTACCAATTATAATGTTGCAAACGGTGGTTTAAACGGAAGTTATGCAACGTTAGAAGTAGGTGGCGTTAAATTGGAAAATGTTCCAGTTATTATTCAACCAGGTCAAGCCGTTGGAACAATTGGTTTAGCTTTAGGATATGGTCGTAAAGAGGCTATGAAAACCGAAATGCAAGTTGGTGTTAATGCTTACAAAGTATATGCAAACTTTAATGCTAACCAGTCGGGTGCTAAATTAACCAAAGAAGCTGGTGATCACGAGTTTGCTTGTGTTCAGTTACAAAAAACATTAATGGGTAGAGGAGATATTGTTAAGGATACTACCCTTGAAATTTTCAATACTAAAGATGCTGAAGTTTGGAATCCAATTCCGATGGTATCTTTAGACCATCAAGAAACGCCTTCAACAGAAGTTGACCTTTGGGATTCTTTTGACCGTTCAGTTGGGCATCATTTCAATTTGTCAATCGACTTAAATGCTTGTACTGGATGTGGGGCTTGTGTTATTGCTTGTCATGCAGAAAACAATGTACCAGTTGTAGGTAAATCGGAAGTAAGAAGAAGCCGTGATATGCACTGGTTACGTATCGATAGATATTATTCTTCTGAAGATACATTTGCTGGTGATGTTGAGCTTAAAGAAGGTACTTCTGGATTGTCTGACTCAATTTCAACTTTAACGGCTATGGAAGATCCATCTGAAAACCCTCAGGTAGCTTTCCAACCGGTAATGTGTCAGCATTGTAATCACGCACCTTGTGAAACTGTTTGTCCGGTTGCGGCAACATCACATGGTAGAGAAGGACAGAACCATATGGCTTATAACCGTTGTGTTGGTACTCGTTACTGCGCAAACAACTGTCCATATAAAGTACGTCGTTTCAACTGGTTCTTGTACAACAAAAACAGCGAATTCGATTATCATATGAATGATGATTTAGGTCGTATGGTATTGAACCCAGATGTTAACGTACGTTCTAGAGGGGTTATGGAGAAATGTTCAATGTGTATCCAAATGACACAAGCTACTAAGTTAAAAGCGAAACGTGAAGGAAGAGCTGTTAAAGACGGTGAGTTCCAAACTGCATGTTCTGCAGCTTGTACTAGTGGAGCGATGGCATTTGGCGATGTGAACGATACAGAAAGTCAGGTCGCTAAATTAATAGAAGACGAAAGAATGTATCATTTATTAGAACATGTTGGAACCAAACCCAATGTATTCTACCACGTAAAAGTTAGAAATACCTAAGAGTAATATAATATTAATAAAAACAATATAAAGGATTATGTCGTCTCATTACGAAGCACCCATTAGAAAACCTTTAGTTATAGGTGATAAATCTTATCACGATGTAACAGTAGACGTGGCTCGTCCAATTGAAGGAAGAGCAAACAAACTTTGGTGGACTGTATTTTCCATTGCATTAGTAGCCTTCCTTTGGGGAGTTGGATGTATGGTTTACACTATTTCTACCGGTATCGGAACTTGGGGATTAAACAAAACAGTAGGTTGGGCTTGGGATATTACCAACTTCGTATGGTGGGTAGGTATCGGTCACGCTGGAACCCTTATTTCTGCCGTATTATTATTATTCCGTCAAAAATGGAGAATGGCAATTAACCGTTCGGCCGAAGCAATGACTATCTTTTCGGTTGTTCAGGCTGGTTTGTTTCCAATTATCCACATGGGGCGTCCTTGGTTAGGATACTGGGTTTTACCAATTCCAAACCAGTTTGGATCGTTATGGGTTAACTTTAACTCCCCATTACTATGGGATGTATTTGCGATTTCAACGTATTTATCCGTATCGTTAGTGTTCTGGTGGACAGGTTTATTGCCAGATTTCGCTATGATTCGTGACCGTGCGGTTACTCCTTTCAATAAAAGAATTTATTCGATTCTGTCTTTCGGTTGGTCGGGTAGAGCTAAAGATTGGCAACGTTTCGAAGAGGTATCTTTGGTATTGGCAGGTTTAGCAACACCACTTGTACTTTCTGTACACACGATTGTATCTATGGACTTTGCTACTTCGGTAATTCCGGGTTGGCATACCACGATTTTCCCTCCATATTTCGTTGCAGGAGCAGTTTTCTCTGGATTCGCGATGGTAAATACCTTACTTATCATCATGAGAAAAGTATGTAACTTAGAAGATTATATCACAATCCAACATATCGAATTAATGAATATTGTAATCATGATTACAGGTTCAATTGTAGGATGTGCTTATATTACTGAGTTATTCGTAGCATGGTATTCAGGTGTTGAATACGAACAATATGCGTTCTTGAACAGAGCAACTGGGCCTTACTGGTGGTCGTATTGGTTGATGATGTCTTGTAACGTGTTTTCACCGCAGTTTATGTGGTTCAAAAAATTAAGAACAAGTATCATGTTCTCCTTCATTATCTCTATTTTTGTAAATATTGGGATGTGGTTCGAGCGTTTTGTAATTATAGTTACTTCTTTGCATAGAGATTACTTACCGTCATCTTGGACGATGTTCCAACCAACATTTGTAGATGCAGGTATTTACATCGGTACCATTGGTTTCTTCTTCGTATTGTTCTTATTGTATTCGAGAAGTTTCCCTGTAATTGCTCAGGCAGAGGTTAAAACCATTTTGAAATCTTCTGGTGATAACTACAAAAGAGAAAGAGAAAAAGAAGGACATCATTCACATAATCATTAATAGGTCATGAGTACAAACAAAGTTTTACATGCGATATTTACTGATGATGATATTTTAATGGATGCTGTAAAGGCATCAAGAGCGGCACATCATCATATTGAAGAAATTTATACGCCGTTTCCGGTTCACGGATTAGACAAAGCAATGGGCTTAGAGCCAACACGAATTGCAATTGCTTCATTCATTTATGGATGTATCGGTTTGACAGTGGCTGGTTTTTTATTGAACTATATCATGATTCAGGATTGGCCTCAGGACATTGGTGGAAAACCAAGTTTTGCCTTCTATCAGAACGTACCTGCCTTCATTCCGGTTATGTTTGAACTTACGGTTTTCTTTGCCGCACACTTAATGGTTATTACTTTTTATTTAAGAAGTAGGTTATGGCCATTCAAACAAGCTGAAAATCCAGATGTAAGAACTACAGACGATCATTTTTTAATGGAAGTAGCCGTTCACGGAAATGAAGACGACATGGTTTCTTTTTATAAAAACTCTGGAGCCGTAGAAGTAAAAGTAATTGATAAGCATTAATTGAAAAATATGAAAGCTTTATATAAAATAGTAGTATTGGTTGGTGTTTCGGTTGTTGCGACCTCGTGTTTCGACAAATCTCAACCTAACTATCAATACTTCCCGAATATGTATGAATCAGTGGCTTACGAAACGTATTCCCAATCTTCTGCATTTAAAGGAGGAAAAGAGGGATTAAAACCAGTAAAAGGAAGTATCAAAAGAGGATTTCAGCCTTATGAAATTCCAAACACTACTGCTGGGTATGAGTTTGCAAAAGCCAACTTAAAAACCCCACTTGATTCCTTGTCCGTAAATCCTGAAAAAGGAAAAGAATTGTTTGGTATTTACTGTGCAATCTGTCACGGTGAAAAAGGGGATGGGAAAGGAAATTTGGTAAAAAGAGAGAAATTCTTGGGAGTGCCAAGTTATGCCGATAGAGAAATTACAGAAGGAAGTGTTTTTCATGTAGAAACATATGGTTTAAATGCTATGGGTTCTCATGCTAACCAATTATCTCAAGAGGAACGTTGGTTGGTAGCAAGACACGTAATGACACTAAGAGGCGAATTAAAGAAATAAAACTCATTTGAAAGTTAGAATATGTACACATTTTCAAACAAATTAAAAACATTTGCTTTTATCCTTATGACTTTAGGGTTGTTGGGGATTGCATACGGTTTTTTAACTGCTCCAAAAACTACGGCTGACGTAGAAAAAATATTAGCGGAAAGCCAACATGGTAATCATGCGGCTGCCCCGACTCACGATGCTCATGCTGTTGCGGAAACACATCACGATGAGGCACACAAAACAGAAGCGCATCATGGTGCTGAAGCCGTTGCGCATGCTGAGCACCAAAAACACGTAGAACACGTATTGCACCAATTGCAGAACAAACCTTGGGCTGCCTTGTATGTAGCTTGTATCTTCTTTTTGTTGATTTCTGTTGGAGTTTTAGCATTTTATGCGATCCAGTGGGTGTCTCAGGCAGGATGGTCTCCAATATTGTTCCGTGTGATGGAAGGTATTACCGCCTACCTAGTGCCAGGAGCGATTATTTTTATTGTTCTCTTGGTTTTAGGAGGAATGCATTTTCACCATTTATTTGTATGGATGGATCCTGAAGTTGTAGCTCATGATACGCTTATCCAGAACAAACAAGGATATTTGAATGTACCCTTTTTCTTAATCCGAGCAGTTGTTTTCTTAGGAGGTTGGATTTTATACCGTCATCTTTCTAGAAAATATTCATTGGCTCAAGATAATGCTTCTGATAATTCTTTCCATAAAAAGAACTTCAAAATGGCAGCGGGTTTCTTGGCGTTCTTTATCGTGTCAGAATCCATATCTTCATGGGATTGGATAATGTCTGTAGATCCACATTGGTACAGTACGTTATTTGGATGGTATGTTTTTGCAAGTTTTATTGTGAGTGGTATTACAGTTATAGCTTTTGTAACGATGTACTTGAAATCGAAAGGGTATCTTGAACATGTTAATACAAGTCATATTCACGACTTAGGGAAGTATATGTTTGGTTTCTGTATTTTTTGGACTTATTTATGGTTCGGACAATTTATGCTAATTTGGTATGCCAATATCCCAGAAGAGGTTACTTATTTTGTAACGCGTATTGAGGACTACAAACTGCCTTTCTTCGGAATGTTAGTTTTGAACTTTGCACTTCCTATAGTAATCCTTATGAATACCGATTTCAAACGCCTTACATGGATTATGGTTATGGCTGGATTAATCATCCTTATGGGCCACTATATTGATTTCTTCGTTATGATTATGCCGGCAACAGTTGGCGACCAATGGTTTATTGGTGCTGCTGAAATTGGAGCCTTGATGTTCTTCTTAGGGTTGTTTATTTTTGTGGTTTTCTCGGCTATTGCGAAGGCACCGTTAGTTGCAAAACGTAATCCGTTAATTGAAGAAAGTAAACATTTCCATTATTAATATTTTAAAGTAATAAACAAATGACAAGTTTATTGGTACTTTTAGTAGTAGTTTTATTAGGGATTGCTGTTTGGCAATTGACTAAGATATTTGATTTAACTCAAATCGGCATTTCAGCTTCAGATGATACTGGGGTTGCAAATGATAAAGACAATAATTTAAACGGGTATTTGATGTTTGCCTTCTTGGTGTTCATTTATATTACTATGATTTATTGTTGTGTTGAATATGGAGATTTGCCTTTGATGGATAGTTCTGCTTCAAAGCACGGACCAGAAATTGACCGTTTGATGTGGATTTCAATGATTTTGATTTTCATTGTTCAAACTATCACTCAAGCGTTATTGCACTTCTTTGCTTATAAATATAGAGGTAAGAAAGATTCTAAAGCTTTATATTTTGCAGATAATGATAAATTAGAGTTCATATGGACAATTATTCCTGTTATTGTATTGGCTGGTTTAATTCTTTATGGATTATATGCATGGACAAACATTATGTTTGTTGATCAAGAAGAAGGTGATCCAATTTTTGTGGAGCTTTATGCTAAACAGTTTAATTGGGAAGCTCGTTATGCAGGTGAAGATAATGTATTAGGAAAAGCTAATGTTCGCTATATTGAAGGTGTAAATACTTTGGGAGTTGATTTGTCTGATCCTAATGCTCAAGATGATAAACAAACACAAGAATTGCATTTGCCAGTAGGTAGAAAAATTATTTTCAAAATGCGTTCTCAAGATGTATTGCACTCTGCTTATATGCCACATTTTAGAGCACAAATGAACTGTGTTCCAGGAATGGTGACACAATTCTCATTCACACCTACAAAAACTACTGAAGAGATGCGTCAGTCGCAAGATATGGTAGATAAAGTGGCAAGAATTAACAGTATTAGAGCTAAGAAAAGTGCAGAATTAGTTGCTCAAGGTAAATCTGCCTTAGAGCCTTACAATTTTGATTATCTACTATTATGTAATAAGATTTGTGGAGCTTCTCACTATAACATGCAAATGAAAATTATAGTTGAAAGCGAAGCAGATTACAAAAAATGGCTTAGTGAAAAAGGAACTTTGAGTGCTGCAGTTAAAGAAGCTAACGCTCCAAAGGAAACAGCAGCTCCAGCAGTAGTTGATACAACAAAAGCTATCGCTCAAGTTTTAAAATAAAATTGTTTTTTAATACTATTCAAATTAAAAAAATATGTCAGCAGTAGGACACGATTTAAGTCACGATCACGGACAAGACCACGAACATCATCACAAAGATACCTTCATCACGAAGTATATCTTTAGTATCGATCATAAAATGATTGCTAAACAATACCTAATCACAGGTTTGATTATGGGTATTATTGGTGTAGCAATGTCATTATTGTTCCGTATGCAAATTGCATGGCCGGAAGAATCTTTCGGAATTTTTAAATTCCTTTTGGGTGAAAAATTCGCTCCAGGAGGTGTAATGCGTAATGATATTTACTTGGCATTAGTTACAATTCACGGTACCATCATGGTATTCTTTGTATTGACTGCTGGTTTGAGTGGTACATTTAGTAACTTGTTAATTCCATTGCAAGTAGGAGCACGAGATATGGCATCTGGTTTCATGAATATGATTTCATACTGGATGTTCTTCATTTCTACTGTAATTATGTTGATATCTTTATTTGTAGAGTCTGGACCAGCTTCTGCAGGATGGACAATTTATCCGCCACTTTCTGCTTTACCACAGGCTATCCCTGGTTCTGGTACAGGTATGACTTTATGGTTGGTATCTATGGCTATATTCATTGCATCTTCATTAATGGGATCTTTGAATTACGTTGTAACGGTTATCAACTTGAGAACAAAAGGAATGGCGATGACTCGTTTGCCTCTTACGGTATGGGCATTCTTTATTACTGCGGTAATCGGTATTGTATCGTTCCCGGTTTTATTTTCTGCTGCATTGTTATTGATTTTCGATAGAAGTTTTGGTACTTCATTCTTCTTATCTGATATTTATATTTCTGGTGAAGTATTACATTACCAAGGAGGTTCTCCGGTATTATTTGAACATTTATTTTGGTTCTTAGGTCACCCAGAAGTTTACATCGTATTATTACCTGCATTAGGTATTACATCTGAAATTATTGCAACAAACTCTCGTAAGCCAATCTTTGGTTACCGTGCGATGATTGCATCTATTTTAGCGATTGCTTTCTTATCTACAATCGTATGGGGTCACCACATGTTTATTTCTGGAATGAATCCATTCTTAGGATCTGTGTTTACTTTTACTACGTTGTTAATTGCAATTCCTTCTGCGGTCAAAGCATTCAACTATATTACCACATTATGGAAAGGTAACTTACAGATGAATCCTGCTATGTTGTTCTCAATCGGATTGGTATCTACATTCATCACTGGTGGATTAACAGGTATCATTTTGGGAGATTCAACTTTAGATATCAATGTTCATGATACATACTTCGTAGTAGCGCATTTCCACTTAGTAATGGGTATCTCTGCACTTTATGGATTCTTTGCTGGTGTTTACCACTGGTTCCCTAAAATGTATGGTAGAATGATGAATAAAAATTTAGGTTACATCCATTTCTGGGTAACTGCAGTATGTGCTTATGGTGTTTTCTTCCCAATGCACTTTATCGGTATGGCAGGATTACCTAGACGTTATTATACCAATACAGCATTCCCATTATTTGACGATTTAGCTGATGTTAATAAAATCATCACTATGTTTGCATTGGTTGGTGCTGCTTTCCAATTGGTTTTTATTTGGAACTTCTTCTACAGTATTTTTTACGGTAAAAAAGCGGTTCAAAACCCATGGAGATCTAATACATTGGAGTGGACTGCACCAGTTGAGCACATGCACGGAAACTGGCCAGGTGAAATTCCTCATGTACACCGTTGGCCTTATGATTATAGCAAGCCAGGTCATGATGAAGACTTTGTTCCGCAAATAGTTCCTTATAAAGAAGGAGAAGAGCAGTTGCATCATTAAGATATACAAACAAAAAAGCCTTTCTATTAGAAAGGCTTTTTTGTTTGATATGGGTAATAATAATTTTTACCTAAATCAAATTATATCCAGTAAAAAGTTAGAAGAGCTTTTGTATGCATTGCATTAATTTTATAGGTGTATAAATTAATACCTTCACGGTGTTATTCAAAACAAGATTTACATTAGCACATTATATATCTTAACAGGTTTTCAGCAATTAACAATTATTACATTCTTAACGCTAAAATATTTTGTTTCCTTGTGAGATGAAAAAAATAAAAAACGCTAAAATGATTTAAATTTTAGCGTTATTAATTCAATTTAAGATATTGAATTTAGTTTTTGGCCATAATGTGATGTCTAACTATTTTAGTTCTTTTTATGTTGGGTGAAATAATATACTGGAATTCCTAATAGTACAATTAGAAATCCTAACCCTGTGTTTTTTGTATCATAAATTAATAAGGTTACACAAATTGATGTTGTTAAAAGAATATAAATAGCTGGGATTATTGGGTAACCAAAAGCTTTATATGGTCTTTCCATGTGAGGTTCTTTTTTGCGTAATATAAAAATGCCATATATGGTTAAAATGTAAAACAGTAGTGAGGCAAACGTCGAATAGGTTAATAAGTCTCCATATTTGCCAGAAATACATAATACAGAAGCCCATAAGCATTGATACCAAAGCGCTTTTGCAGGAACATCATTTCGATTTAGTTCCCCTGCTTTTTTAAAGAATAGTCCATCTTTCGACATAGCATAAAATAGTCTTCCTCCAGATAAAATTAAGCCACTATTACAACCAAAAGTTGATACCATAATTAAAGCAGCCATCACAAATACTCCTATGTTTCCCATAATGATATTAGCTGCCGCTGCTCCTACACGATCTTGATCGGCAAACATGATTCCGTGTTCCATAACGCTTGTGCCCTCAACACTTCCGTGCAACGGTAATAACGCTAGATATGCCAAGTTAGCTAAAATGTATATTATGGTTACGATGCAAGTTCCTAGGAACAAACTTCTTGGGATGTTTCGTTTCGGGTCTTTGATTTCTGCAGCAATAAAGGTTACATTGTTCCATGCATCACTCGAAAAAAGTGAATTAATAATGGTTGCTCCCATAGCTCCCAATAGCGCAACACCTGTAAGCTTAGTAATGGTTAGTGAACCTTCTTCGTTTAAAACCGTTTTTGTCGCATCCCACATATTCTCAAAATTATGAGACAAAACATCGGTTTTTAAACCCACAATTAGGCCTAATATAATTAAGGCAAAAAGAGCAAAAAGTTTAGCAGAGGTAAAAACCAATTGGATCATTTTGCCGCTTTTCACGCCTTTAGTATTTATAAAGGTAAGTAATACGACACTTATAATGGCTAGAAGTTGTTTGTTGGTAAACGAATAGCTTTCTCCAATAGTCAGTAATTTATTTTCTAAAATAGGGAAGAATACTGCTGTATAATTTGCAAAAGCTACTGCTACTGCAGCTATTACACCCGTTTGAATAACGGTAAATACTGTCCAGCCATATAAAAACGACATTAATTTACCATAAGCTCTCTGTATGTATACATATTGTCCTCCTGCATTAGGCATCATTCCAGCTAACTCCCCATAACTTAAAGCTGCACTCATGGTTAGTAAACCCGTTACCAGCCAGATTACTAACAACCAGGCAGCAGATCCAACATCGCGAGCCATAGCAGCGGTTACAATAAAAATTCCAGACCCTATCATAGAGCCCGCAACTATACTGGTGGCGTCTATTAGTCCTAATTCACGTTTAAATTCGTGTTTTTCGTTTTGCATAAAATTTTAGTTAAATCTTGCTAAAGATATAAAATCGTGCTTTTTAATGCTTAATTTTTTGTAACTTTCATAAAGCAAAATTCTTACAACATGGAAGAACAAAAAGAATATACGAATGGTGAAGTTACAATTGTTTGGAAACAGCATTTATGTTCGCATTCTGGAAATTGTGTTCGAGGGTTGCCAGAAGTTTTTCGCCCAAAAGAAAAACCTTGGATTAATATTCGCGGTGCAAGTTCTAATGAAATGATAGAACAAGTGAAAAAATGCCCTTCTGGAGCACTTTCTTTTTATTATAATAAAGATAAAGATGCATAGTTTACAAAATACAGTCCTAATAATTAACGACGAAAAAAAACGCTTTGAACTTGAAGTTGAAGATGTAGTGGCTTTTATTGAATTCATCCTTAATGTAGACAATGTTGTATTTTTAACCCATACCGAGGTGCCTTCTGAACTATCGGGAAAAGGTGTGGGCTCCGAATTGGTCCTCCGAACGTTAACTTGGATTAAAGATCATAATTATACCTTAGCACCACTTTGTCCTTTTGTTGCTGCTTATATCAAACGTCACCCGGAGTGGTCTGAAATTCTCGCCTCGGGTTATCATGTCTAATTTTCAAATAAACAAATAACCAAATCCCCGCATAAACTTTTCTATCTTTGTCGTATGAATGAAAATCTAAATCCAAACAAAGAGCGATTTACACCTCAGGAAGTCGATATTGAAAAAGCTTTGCGTCCGTTAAACTTTGATGATTTTACGGGGCAAGATCAGGTTTTGGAAAATCTAAAAGTATTTGTTGAAGCAGCTAACCTTAGGGGAGAAGCTTTAGATCATACCTTGTTTCATGGACCTCCTGGTTTAGGAAAAACTACTTTGGCTAATATTTTAGCAAACGAACTAGGTGTTGGAATTAAAATTACTTCTGGACCAGTTTTGGATAAGCCCGGTGATTTGGCTGGATTACTAACGAATTTAGACGAACGTGATGTGTTGTTTATTGATGAAATCCATCGGTTAAGCCCAATAGTTGAAGAATATTTATATTCGGCTATGGAAGATTTCAAAATTGACATCATGATTGAAAGCGGTCCCAATGCTCGTACAGTTCAAATTAATTTGAATCCGTTTACTTTAGTTGGGGCAACAACACGCTCGGGATTGTTAACGGCACCTATGCGGGCTCGTTTCGGAATCCAAAGTCGCTTACAATATTATAATACTGAACTTCTAACTACTATTGTGCAACGTAGTTCTTCTATTTTAAATGTGCCAATTTCTATGGAAGCAGCTATCGAAATTGCGGGAAGAAGTAGAGGTACTCCTCGAATTGCAAATGCACTTTTACGTCGTGTTCGTGATTTTGCTCAAATTAAAGGCAACGGAAAAATCGATATTGAGATTGCCAAATTTGCCTTAAAAGCACTACATGTAGATGCACATGGCTTGGACGAAATGGACAATAAAATTTTAACTACCATTATTGATAAGTTTAAAGGCGGACCGGTTGGCTTAACAACATTAGCAACTGCTGTTTCAGAAAGTGGGGAAACTATTGAAGAAGTCTATGAACCATTTTTAATCCAAGAAGGTTTTATTATACGAACGCCTCGAGGAAGAGAAGTGACAGAAAAAGCATACAAACATTTAGGAAAAATAAAAACCAACATTCAAGGTGGTTTGTTTTAAATGATTGAAAATAAATCGAAATACACTAAAATGATTAAATCCGAAGCAAAACGCCTCGGATTTTTGTCTTGTGGAATAGCTAAAGCAGAATTTCTTGAAGAGGAAGCGCCTCGGTTAGAGCAATGGCTTACCAAGCAAATGCATGGAGAAATGCAGTATATGGAAAATTATTTTGATAAACGTCTTAATCCAACTCTGCTGGTTGATGGAGCTAAAAGTGTTATTTCGTTGTTGTTAAATTATTATCCCTCAGAATTTCAAAATCCAGAGAGTTATAAAATCTCCAAATATGCTTACGGTCAAGATTATCATTTCGTTATAAAAGATAAACTAAAATCATTACTTCAATTTATTCAGGAAGAAATTGGCGATGTAGATGGGCGTGCTTTTGTTGATTCTGCTCCAGTTCTAGATAAGGCTTGGGCTGCCAAAAGTGGCTTGGGATGGATAGGTAAAAATGCTAATTTATTATCAAAACAAGTAGGTTCTTTCTTTTTTATAGCCGAATTGATAGTGGATTTGGATTTAGAATACGATTCGATTGCCACAGATCATTGCGGAAGTTGTACAGCTTGTATAGATGCTTGTCCTACAGAGGCTATTGTGTCACCCTATGTGGTAGACGGATCAAAATGTATTTCTTATTTTACCATCGAACTTAAAGATAATCTTCCATCAACAATGGCGGGTAAATTTGATGATTGGATGTTTGGGTGCGATGTTTGTCAAGATGTTTGCCCGTGGAATCGGTTCTCAAAACCACACAATGAACCGTTGTTTAATCCCAATCCAGAAATACTTTCATTTTTCAAAAAAGAATGGGATGAAATTACAGAAGAAACCTTTCGGAAGGTCTTTAAAAACTCAGCTGTCAAGCGAACAAAGTTTGACGGACTTAAAAGGAATATCAACTTTCTGAAAGAATAAGCTCAAAAATTTCAATTATTCTTTTCAGTCTTCTATCTTTGTCAGTTAGTAAACAAACAAACCATGCACAAAGACAGTAAACGCAGAGAAGCTTTATTATACCATGCAAAGCCTACACCTGGGAAAATTCAGGTTGTACCTACCAAAAAATATGCTACCCAACGCGATTTGGCGTTAGCTTATTCTCCGGGCGTGGCTGAGCCATGTTTGGAAATCGAAAAAGATGTAAATAATGTATATAAATACACAGCAAAAGGGAACTTAGTTGCGGTTATTTCAAACGGAACTGCTGTTTTAGGATTGGGTGATATCGGTCCTGAGGCTTCAAAACCCGTAATGGAAGGAAAGGGACTTTTGTTTAAAATTTTTGCAGATATTGATGTTTTCGATATTGAAGTAGATACAAAAGACGTCGATAAATTTATTGAGACGGTTAAAAATATTGCACCTACTTTTGGTGGAATTAATCTTGAAGATATAAAAGCTCCAGAATCGTTCGAAATTGAAAGACGATTAATCGAAGAGTTAAATATTCCGGTAATGCATGACGATCAGCATGGTACAGCCATAATATCGGCTGCTGCTTTATTGAATGCTGTTGAGTTAGCCGGTAAAAAAATGGAAGAAGTTCGTGTGGTAATTTCAGGAGCCGGTTCGGCTGCTATTGCCTGTGCGAATTTATACGTTTCGTTCGGAGTAAAAGCCAATCATATTGTTATGTTTAACAGTAAAGGTGCTTTGCGAAAAGATGATCCGAAGATTTCCGACATGCAACGAAAATATGCTACCGATGTTCATTATGATTCGTTGGGTGATGCCATGAAAGGTGCCGATGTATTTATCGGACTGTCTTCTGGAGATATTGTAACTCCAGATATGTTAATCGGTATGGCTGCAAACCCAATTGTATTTGCTATGGCAAATCCAAGGCCGGAAATCAATTACGATTTGGCAATTGCAACTCGAGAAGATATTATTATGGCAACTGGTCGTTCAGATCATCCTAATCAAGTAAATAATGTTCTTGGATTTCCATTTATTTTCCGTGGCGCTTTAGATGTTAGAGCTACAAAAATTAATGAAGAAATGAAAAAAGCTGCTGTTGTGGCTTTAGCTAATCTTGCAAAAGAATCCGTTCCGGAACAAGTTAATATCGCCTATGGTGAAACTAAATTGATCTTCGGACGCGATTATATCATTCCAAAACCTTTCGATCCGCGTTTAATTGCAGAGGTTCCACCAGCAGTTGCAAAAGCAGCTATGGATTCTGGAGTAGCAACTGCTCCAATTACCGATTGGGACAAATATCGTGATGAGTTGTTGGAGCGTATGGGCTCTGATAATAAAATGGTTCGAATGTTAATCAACCGAGCTAAAACGGATCCTAAAAAAGTAATTTTTGCAGAAGCAGATCATTTAGATGTACTTAAAGCTGCACAAATTGTTTTAGAAGAAGGAATCGGTGAGCCAATTTTGCTAGGAAATAAAGAAGTTATTGAAGAGTTGAAAGAAGAAATTGGTTTCGACGCGAATGTGACAATCATTGATCCTAAAATGAAAGAGGAAGAAGAACGTCGTAATCGTTTTGCAAATGCTTACTGGGAATCTAGAAGAAGAAAAGGAACAACCTTATTAGATGCACAAAAATGGATGCGTGAGCGTAATTATTTTGCAGCGATGATGGTTAATGAAGGAGAGGCAGATGCATTAGTAACCGGGTACTCTCGTAGTTACCCAACGGTTGTAAAGCCAATGTTGGAATTAATTCCGAAACAACAAGGTGTTGAGCGTATTGCTACAACCAATATGATGATGACTAAACGAGGGCCTATATTTTTGGCAGATACGGCAATCAATCCAAATCCTACTGCTGAAGATTTAGCCCGAATTGCATTGATGACCGCCAAAACAGTTCGTATGTTCGGAATGGAACCGGTAATTGCAATGGTTTCATTTTCAAATTTTGGTTCGTCTAACGACGCAAGTTCTGTTAAAATAAGAAAAGCGGTGCAAATGTTACATGAAAACAATCCGGATTTAATTGTGGATGGTGAAATTCAAGCAGATTTTGCACTTAACCAAGAAATGTTGTCGAGTAAATTTCCATTTTCGAAGTTGGCAAATAAAAAAGTCAACACATTAGTATTTCCTAATTTGGACGCAGCTAATATTACCTATAAAATGTTGAAAGAACTCAATAAAGTACTTTCAATTGGTCCAATTATGTTGGGTATGGATAAGCCAGTTCATATTTTTCAATTAGGAGCAAGTGTTGAGGAAATGGTAAACATGGCAGCTGTTGCTGTAGTTGATGCTCAAGAAAAAGAAAAACGATTAAAACAATTGGCAAATAAATAAAAAAAGATCTTTTGTCGGATAATTATGAACTTTAACTGTTCTGATTATCACGGTAAAAGATTTTTCTTATTTTTGGTTGAAGAAAAATACGTATGATAGCACATATACAGGGTAAATTAGTTGAAAAAACACCTACCGAAGTTGTTATAGATTGTAACGGGGTAGGGTATCAGATTAATATTTCATTGCATACTTTTTCCTTATTGCCTGATTCTGAAAATTTGAAACTTTTTACATTTCTTCAAATTAAAGAAGATGCTCATACGTTGTTTGGATTTGTTGAAAAAGCAGAAAGAGAATTGTTCAAGTTATTGCTTTCGGTTTCTGGAGTTGGAGCTAGTACAGCAAGAACAATGCTTTCATCAGTGCCACCACAACAAATTATTCAATCTATTGCTTCTGGCGATGTGGCTACCATTCAATCCATAAAGGGAATTGGAGCTAAAACAGCCCAAAGAATAATTTTAGATTTAAAAGATAAAGTACTGAAAATATACAACTTGGAAGAAGTTTCATTTGCAGAACGCAATACAAATAAAGATGAAGCGTTATCTGCATTGGAAGTTTTAGGGTTTGTTCGAAAATCTGCCGAAAAGGTTGTTGATAAAATTGTAACTGAAAATCCAACTGCTTCCGTTGAAGTAATTATTAAACAGGCTTTAAAAAATTTGTAATTCTTGAAAACGCAGTCTTTGATATATAAATTAGTGTCAACAAAATGGGTCTTAGCCATTTTTTTGTTGTTTATTAGCAACGCACTTCAAGCTCAAGTAGATGAAGAAGCCCAAGACTCTGTTAAAACCGGAGTAGACTTAGGGCATTTGGAGTTGGCCAATCCAAGAAGCATTGTAGAAGCCTATACATACGACCCTAATTCGAATCGTTACATCTATACGAAAACATTTGATGGCTTCAATATCAATTACCCTATTATCCTTACACCTGAAGAATACGAAGAATTAGTACTTAGAGAATCAATGCGTGATTATTTTCAACAAAAATTAAGCGCAATTGATGGGAAAAAAGAAGGTGCAGAGGCTGCTAAAAAAGATTTATTACCAAGGTATTATGTAAACTCCAGTTTTTTTGAAAGCATATTCGGGAGTAATACTATCGATGTAAAACCGCAAGGATCTGTTGAAATGGACTTGGGGATTCGGTATACCAAACAAGATAATCCTTCATTTTCTCCTAGAAATAGAAAAACACTTACCTTCGATTTCGATCAGAGAATCAGTATGAGTTTGCAAGGTAAGGTAGGAACGCGACTTACGGTTAACGCTAACTACGATACACAATCTACGTTTGCTTTCCAAAATTTAATTAAACTTGAATATACTCCTACTGAAGACGATATCATTCGTAAAATTGAAGTGGGTAATGTAAGTTTACCATTAAATAGTTCTTTAATTCGAGGCGCACAAAGTCTTTTTGGAGTTAAAGCACAACTACAGTTCGGAAAAACAACTATTACTGGAATTTTTTCAGAACAGAAATCACAAACAAGAACAGTTACTTCTCAAGGTGGTGGAACGATTCAAGAGTTTAATTTCTTTGCTTTGGATTATGATGCTGACAGGCATTATTTTCTTTCTCAGTATTTCAGAAATCATTACGATGAGGCTTTAAAAAGTTATCCCCTAATAAACAGTCGTGTACAAATTACGCGTATTGAAGTCTGGGTAACCAACAAGCAAAACCGAGTAAATACTACAGATAATAACCTGCGTAATATTATAGCGCTTCAGGATTTAGGAGAAGGTCAGCTAACCGACGCTTCAGGGAACGATATTACATTACAAACAGTTGGAGTTCATGATCAAGGTATCCCAGGGTTTTTTAACGGTTCAACATTTAATGTTCCTTCACAAAACTCAAATAACTTACTTGATCCATCATTAATTGGTAATGGAGGTTTGCTTAATTCAGGAATCCGTGATGTTGCTACTGCCGGAAATGGATTTAATGCGCCGCTTTCTGTTACAGAAGGCCGTGATTATGTAAAACTTGAAAATGCTCGTAAATTGTCATCAAATGAGTTTACATATCATCCACAATTAGGATATGTGTCTTTAACTCAGCGATTAGCAAACGATGAAGTTTTAGCAGTTGCTTATCAGTATACTGTTGGTGATCAGGTGTTTCAGGTTGGAGAATTTGGGACTGATGGGGTAGATGCGACTCAAGTGAATTCTGGTTTACCTAGTACACAGAGTTTGGTCCTTAAGATGTTAAAGAGTAGTTTGAATAACATTCAAGAGCCGGTTTGGAACTTGATGATGAAAAACATATACCAAATACCGGGTGCTTTTCAATTGTCTCAGGAAGATTTTCGAATGAATATTTTATACACAGATCCATCACCAATAAATTATATTCGCCCTTATCAAGATGCCTCTGGAAGTATTCCACTACAGTTGCCGGCAGGTGTAGCAGAAACACCGTTGTTGAAGGTATTGAATATGGATAGGTTAAATTTTACAAACGATCCGCAAGAGGGTGGGGATGGTTTTTTTGATTTTGTACCTGGGATGACTGTTGATACCCAAAACGGTAGAATTATTTTCACTACTGTAGAGCCTTTTGGAAATCATTTGTTCAACAAATTAAGAGATCCAAGTAATCCTTCTGAAAACTACCAAGGGGATCCTAATGCACTATCCGATTATAATCAGAATCAAAAAAAATACGTTTTCCGTAGTTTATACCAAAAAACGCAAGCGTTAGCGTTACAAGAAAGTGATAAAAATAAGTTTCAGTTTAAAGGAAGATTCAAATCAACCGGAGGTGACGGTATTTCGATTGGTGCTTTTAATGTTCCAAGAGGTTCAGTGGTTGTAACAGCTGGTGGTAGAGTTTTAGTAGAAGGCATTGATTATACTGTTGATTATCAAAGGGGTAGAGTTCAAATTCTTGATCCATCACTTCAAGCTTCAAATACGCCAATTCAGGTTTCTTTAGAAAACAATGCTGTTTTCGGACAACAAACCAGACGTTTCTTTGGGGTTAACGTGGAACACAAGATAAACGATAAGTTTTTGGTAGGTGGAACATTGTTACGTATGTCGGAACGTCCTTTTACACAAAAATCGAATTACGGTCAAGAATCTGTAAATAATACAATATTTGGGGTTAATGGTAATTTTTCTACCGAAGTGCCTTTGTTTACTCGATTGGTAAATAAACTACCTAATATTGATACCGATGTACCTTCTAATTTATCCGTTCGTGGTGAATTTGCATATTTAATGCCTGGAGCGTCTAAAAATGATCAATTTAATGGGGAAGCAACTATTTATATTGATGATTTTGAAGGCTCACAAACCACTATCGATATGCGTTCTCCGCAATCGTGGTTTTTAGCTAGTTCGCCAGTTGGATATGGAGGGGAAATTGCAGAAGATAATTTATCTTATGGCTACCGACGTTCAAAATTGTCATGGTATACTATTGATCCCGTTTTTTACATAGATTCGCAACGACCTTCAGGACTTTCGGCTGCCGATTTGAATTCGAATAAAGTGCGTCGTATTTATATGGATGAGTTATATCCGAATACCGATATTGCTCAAGGTCAAACAACTGTTGTAAGTACTTTGGATCTTACCTATTATCCGCAAGAAAGAGGTCCTTACAATTTCGATCCGAATTATGCTGCTTCAGGAAGCTTTACCAATCCACAGACCAATTGGGGCGGTATTATGCGATCGATTGCGTCTACAAACTTTGAACAGACAAATGTGGAGTATATTCAGTTTTGGTTGATGGATCCTTTCTATGGACAAAATGCGGATGATACAACTCCAATAACGAATACAGGTAAATTGGTGCTAAATCTTGGAGAAATGTCGGAAGATATTTTGAAAGATGGTCGAAAACTATACGAAAACGGTTTGCCGGAGTCTGGATCAACTACACCAACCTATACAACTAACTGGGGAAAGATGCCAGCATCTCAATCCTTAATTTATGCATTTGATGCTAACGAAGGTAACAGAGCGGTTCAAGATTTAGGGTTAAATGGACTTACCGACGCGGAAGAAGCCATAAAATACCCTGATTATGCTGGGTTATCCGATCCGGCAGGAGATAACTATAATTATTATTTGAATGCTTCTGGAAGTGTTTTGCAACGTTATAAAAATTATAATGGAACTCAAGGAAACTCACCGGTTAGTATTAATGATAGTAATAGAGGTTCTACAACTTTCCCTGATGTAGAAGACATCAACAGAGATAATACCATGAACACTATAAATGCGTATTATAAATTTGAAATTCCAATTCAGCCTAATCCGGTTGTTGGTCAAAATTATGTAGCCGATATACGAGTTAATGATAATGTGCCAATTACAAACGGAACTACCAAAGTAAAATGGGTTTTGTATAAAGTGCCTATTATGGAAGCTTCGGCTGCAAACATTGAAGGGTCTATTTCCGATTTCCGTTCAATTCGTTTTATGAGAATGTTCATGACAGATTTTCAAGACGAAGTAACTTTACGTTTTGGATCATTGGATTTGGTTCGTGGAGAATGGAGACGTTATTTAAGTTCTTTAGATTATACCGATACTGATGTGTCTGATGATAATACCGGTTTTGATATTACATCATTAAGTATTCAGGAAAATGGAAGCCGTTCACCAATTCCGTATGTTATTCCACCTGGTGTTGTACGTGAACAGTTGAACAATAACAATTCTATTATCAACCAAAACGAGCAATCACTCTCGCTTCGTGTTTATACTAAAGATGCTTCTTTGCCTCAAGAAGGTGGTTTGGAAGTAAAAGATGCAAGAGCAGCCTTTAAAAATGTTAGTGTAGACATGCGTCAGTTTAAAAAATTGCGAATGTTTTTACATGCAGAAGGAATTAAAAATGATCCCGATGGTGAATTAGCCAATGATGAAATGGTTGCTTTCCTTCGTTTTGGTAACGACTTTACTGAAAACTTCTATCAGATTGAAATTCCACTTAAAATAACAGATTTTTCAGCTCGTAGTCCTGAAGATGTTTGGCCCGCTGAAAATGAAATGAATCTTTCATTGGATTTGTTGACCAAATTAAAAATAATGGCGTTGCAAAATACATTACCGCCTGATGATGATATTAACGACGGGATACAGTTTATTAATGAAAGTGCTTTAGGGTCATCGTCTAATAAATTGACTCTTGGTATTAAGGGAAATCCAAATTTTGGGTTGGTGCGGACCTTAATGGTAGGGGTGAAAAATAAAAATGGTACTGATCCTATTCGCGGTGAAGTTTGGTTCAACGAGCTCCGTATGTCCGATATGGATAATAAAGGAGGTTGGGCAGCTGTTGCCAATATGGATACAAATTTTGCCGATTTTGCCAACGTGTCCGCAACTGGAAGAAAATCAACTATTGGTTTTGGGTCTTTGGAGCAAGGTCCTAATGAACGTAGTCGTGAGGATGTTTTTCAATATGATGTGGTAACTAATTTAAATTTGGGTAAATTACTTCCTAAGAAATGGGGCATAACTGTTCCTTTCAATTATGCTGTTGGTGAACAGGTTATTACGCCTAAGTTCGATCCGTATTATCAAGATATTGAATTGAAACAAATTTTGGATGTTACGCAAGATCAGGCCGAAAAAGATAATATTGAAAACAGAGCAATTGATTATACGAAACGTACCAGTATTAACTTTATTGGTGTTAAAAAAGAACGTGGGCCAGAGCAAAAACAGCACATTTACGATCCGGAAAATTTAACGCTTTCCTATTCGTTTAACGAAATGCAACATCATGATTTCGAAATTGAAAACTTGCTAGATCAACAGTTGAAAACTCAAGCGGATTACGCTTATACTTTTAAGCCTAAAGCTGTTGAGCCCTTTAAAAATAACAAATTCTTGAAGAAGAGTAGTTATTGGAAAATGTTAAGCGATTTTAATTTCAATTATTTGCCTTCTAACATCTCTTTTTCGTCAAATATTACAAGACAATTCAATCAGCAGAAGTTTAGACAAGTCGATGTTGATGGAATTGGACTGTCCCCACTTTACAGAAGAAATTATTTCTTTAATTATCAATACGGGTTTAACTACAATTTGACCAAGTCATTGCGTGTTAATTATACAGTAGCAACAAACAATATTGTTAGAAATTATTTAGACGAAAATAAAATTCCTATTGATGGATTAACCATTTGGGATGATTATTTTAATATTGGTGATCCAAATCAGCACAACCAACAAATTGTGATGAATTATGATTTGCCAATTAATAAAATTCCGGCTTTAAGTTTTATAAAATCAACGTACAGTTATACTAGTAACTTTAACTGGCAACGTAGTACTGATGCATTGGCAACTATAGAAGATAATGGCACGATTTATCAGTTAGGAAACACAATTCAAAACGCCAATTCTCACAGGTTGAATACAGTGTTTAATATGGATTCGTTTTACAAGTATGTTGGATTAACGGCCAAGAAAAATGTTAAAACACCGAAGCAAACAGCTGCCCCAAAACCAGGTCAAAAGGTGAAAGCCGTAGCAAAACAACAATCAACCGACAGAAGTGTTTTTGCGCAACGTTTAATTGGAATTGTAACGAGTGTTAAGAATATACAAATTAACTATTCCGAAAATAATGGTACTGTTTTACCGGGGTATCTGCCTAGAATTGGATTTTTGGGAACGTCTAAGCCTACATTAGGATTTGTTATGGGTAGTCAGGCAGATGTGCGTTATGAGGCTGCTAAAAATGGATGGTTAACAGACTACCAGCAGTTTAATCAAAACTTTACTCAGGTTAAAAATAAAACACTCGATTTTACAGCTCAAATGGAAATTGTTCCCGATTTGAAAATTGATTTAAGTGCTAATAGAACCAAATCTGCAAATTATTCCGAACAATATGATGTTTCAGATGGGCAGTACAATTCGCGTTCTCCATACGATTATGGTAACTATTCAACATCAACAATTTTAATTAAAACGGCTTTTGCTCAGAGTGACGAAAAAATGTCAGAAGCATTCAACGAATTCCGTTCCAATCGTTTAATAGTCGCTAACCGATTGGCACAGTCTCGTGGTATTGACTTAACTAATCCTGCTAACATCGATGCAGAAGGTTATCCTATTGGTTTCGGTAAAAACAGTCAGCAGGTATTATTGCCGTCGTTCTTGGCTGCGTATAGTGGAGGTGATGCGGCTTCTGTTAAAACAGGTCCGTTTAGAGATATTCCGCTACCAAACTGGGTAATTAAATATACAGGTTTAATGCGCTACAAATGGTTTAAAGAAAATTTTAAACGTTTCTCGCTGCAACACGGTTATCGCTCATCTTATACTATCAATTCATATCGTTCTAATTTCGAATACGATGGTGGGATAAACAATTTCGACGCTGGGGGTAATTATCAGTCTAAAATTATTATTGCTAATGTGAATTTGGTAGAGCAGTTTAATCCGTTGATTCGTCTGGATTTTGAAATGAAAAATTCAATTAAAATCTTAGCAGAAATGAAACGCGATAGAGCACTTTCATTAAGTTTTGATAACAACCTTCTTACAGAAGTTCGAGGAAATGAATATATAGTTGGTTTAGGATATCGTATTAAGGATGTTACCATAAATTCGAAATTAGCAGATAATGCAACGGGTGTAATTAAAAGTGATTTGAATATGAAGGCCGATTTGTCATTGCGCGACAGTAAGACAATTGTGCGTTATTTGGATTACAATAATAATCAGTTAGGGGGTGGTCAGAACTTATGGTCGATTAAATTTACAGCAGATTATTCGTTCAGTAAAAATTTAACGGCAATTTTCTATTACGATCATACCTTTACAAAAGCAGTTATTTCTACATCTTATCCGATCACAAATATTCGTTCAGGATTTACACTTAGATATAACTTCGGAAATTAATGAATAAATCATTTTTTTGTTACTCCGAAAAAAGTACATTTGCCAAATAATAAATAAAAACACAATGAACATACCAACTAATTTAAAATACACAAAAGACCACGAATGGGTTAGTGTAGATGGGGATATCGCAACTGTAGGAATTACAGATTTTGCTCAAAAAGAACTTGGAGATATTGTTTATGTTGAAGTTGAAACTTTAGACCAAACTTTAGCTAAAGACGAAGTTTTTGGAACAGTTGAAGCTGTAAAAACCGTATCGGATTTATTTTTGCCATTATCAGGTGAAATTATTGAGTTTAATGAGGAATTAGAAACAGAACCAGAAGCTGTAAACTCAGATCCATATGGAAAAGGTTGGATGGTTAAAGTTAAGATTTCTAATGCAGGTGAAATAGACGAGTTGTTGTCTGCCGATGCCTATAAAGAATTAATTGGAGCCTAAACGAAATTTTTATTTGGCCGTTTGCTGGACAGTTGCTATTGCAGTAGCTTGTCTGGTTAGTTCAAATTCGATACCAAATGTTAGTGTTTATGGAAAAGATAAAACTTTCCACGCTATATTTTATTTGGTGTTTACCGTTTTATGGTTCTTGTTTTTAAAAAAACGTTTTCCAAAAGCTACTTTTAATACAATTGCAGCTATTGTATTTGGTTTGACTTTTTTTTATGGTGTTTCAATCGAATTGATGCAGGAGTTTTTTACCACAACAAGAAATGCAGATGTGTTTGATGTTTTGGCAAATCTCACAGGAAGCCTACTTGCAATTTTAGGGTTACGATATTTTAATGCTAAAATCAAATCGAACAATTAAATCATATAATTTCCCACGTTTGTGGGATTTTTTTATTTTTACCGTATGGATATCAGACACTATTTAGATTCAACCTATTTGAAATCAGCAGTTCAGGCTGGAGTTTCAAAAGCCGATACTGTTAAAATTGTTCAAGCTTGCATTCAAGAAGCAATAGACGAGCATTTTAAACTCATCATGATTCGTCCAGAAATGGTGAAGATGGCAAAAGACATGATTGTAAGTCAGAAATCTAAAGTTACTATTGGAACAGTGATTGATTTTCCAGACGGGAATGGGTTGCTCGATGATAAATTAAAAGAAGCGCTTACGGCCATAAAAGATGGTGCAGATGATTTGGATTTTGTGGTAGATTATGAAGCTTTTAAGCGAGGTGAAATCGATTTGGTTAAAAAACAAGTTTTAGAAGGAACCCGTCTTGGTTTGCAACACCATAAAATTGTAAAATGGATTATTGAAGTAGCCGCTTTAAACGATCATCAAATCGTACAGCTTTCGGCGTTAATTAAAAATGTTGTCATGGCACATTTTAAAGAAAATCAGTACGAACATGTTTTTGTGAAATCATCAACAGGTTTTTATAAAACTAAAGATGGTTTGCCAAACGGGGCCACAGTGCCAACTATAAAACTAATGATAGAAAACGCATTTCCTCTGCCAGTTAAGGCGGCTGGTGGTGTGCGTACATACGAAGAAGCCATCGAAATGATTCAGTTGGGCGTGAAAAGAATTGGGACTTCTTCTGCAAAAGCTATTGCTAACGGACAAATAGCGGCAAACGATTATTAAATTTTTAAGATTCTTATGAAAACTCTTTTTAAGCTTTTCTTCACTATAATTTTAGTTCAATCGGTTACAGGGCAAACCACGCGTGAGCAATTGCCTGTTTTTCCGGAGTGTCAAACTGCTGGAACGGCTGCAGAAGCTTGTTTTTACAATACATTGCAAAATTTTATTTATACGAATTTCAAAGTTCCGAATTCGGTTAGTGAAAAAAATTATAAAGGCAATATTATTACGCTTTTCGAAGTAGATACTTTAGGAACTTTTAAAGTTTTATATACCGATGCGGCTTTTCCGGAACTTGTAGACGAAACGAAACGCGTGTTTTCAATTTTGCCAAAAGTTGAGTCGGCTAAATATGCTGGAAAACCTACATATTCAAAATATACAGTTAAAATTGCAATTCCGTTGGTACAACCTTCTCCGTATATGTCGGAAGAAGAAAAGGCAGCTAAATCCAATTCCAATTCAAATAAAAATCTCATAAATCCGGATTCCGAATTGAATGAGTATGATAATATCGTTTATAAAAAATTCGATAATCCACAGTTTAAAAGCTATTTAAATTTACCTTTTACACACGATAATTATGGACGTTTCGATGCTTCCATGAATATAGTAGGAGCTAATAACCATACGGCATCAAAGCCTTTCTCTTATGCTGAAGTTGCTAAGTATTACGATTTAAAAGGCAATTACGAATCACAGCTACGAACTGCTAACTCTTGGACATCAAGAAAGTTTTGGAATGAAAATTTGGTTGCCATTCAAGGGGAAAAGTATTGGTTCACTATGAATCCTATTTTCGATTTACGATTGGGTAAAGATTTTGATAGTAAAATTGTAGATAATACCTACGTGAATACTCGTGGTTTGCAAATTCAAGGAGCTTTAGGAAAGCAATTGTTTTTTTCAACTTCAATTTTTGAAAGCCAAGGTCGTTTTGCAGATTATTACAATGCTTATGCGGTTTCAATTCGTCCTGCGGGAGGTAATCCAGCAATTATTCCTGGTATAGGAATTGCAAAAGAATTCAAAACCGATTCGTTCGATTTTCCGTCAGCTGAAGCCAATTTAACATTTGTTCCAAGTGATATGATTAACCTTCAGTTAGGATACGGTAGGAATTTTATTGGTGATGGATATCGTTCGTTATTGACCAGTGATGCCGCTAGTCCTTATCCTTTTTTGAAAATCAATACCACTTTTTGGAAAATTAAATATACCAATACGTATATGTGGCTTAAAGATGTGCGTGATGCTGTTACGGTTGAAAGAACTTATGCAACAAAGTACATGGCAAACCACTATTTGAGCTGGAATGTTTCCAAGCGATGGAACATGGGCTTTTTTGAGTCGGTAATTTGGACGAATACGAATGATAGAGGTTTCGATTTGAACTTTGTCAACCCGATTATTTTCTACCGTTCGGTTGAGTTTTCGTCGTCGTCTCGAAGCGGAAACGCAACTTTAGGATTAACGTCTAAATACAAATGGAATAGCAAGCTTAATTTTTACGGACAGTTTCTTTTAGATGAATTTTCTTTGGGCGACATGAAAGGTGGAAAGAAGAGCTGGAAAAACAAATATGGATATCAGTTAGGAGCTAAATATTATGATGCTTTTGGAGTTAAAAATTTATTACTTCAAGGTGAGTATAATCATGTTCGTCCGTATGTGTATTCACATAGTAATATTTTAACCAATTATGGGCATAACAATCAAAGTATGGGGCATTTATGGGGGGCTAACTTTAAAGAGTTGGTTGCTATTGCTCGTTATTATAAAGGACGTTGGTTTGGTGATGCAAAATTGGTATATGGTGTAAAAGGTTTTGATTTTGCGAGCAGCGGTCCAAATTCAAATTACGGTGGTGATATTTATCGTGATTATGAAGATGATCGATATGCAGATACTGGAGTGAATATTGGACAAGGAAATAAAACCAATATCATGATAGCCGATTTAAAAGTTGGATATACTGTAAATCCGGTTATGAATTTAAAAGTTTTTGGAAATTTAATCTATAGAAATTTTGACCCAACAACGGATACAGCAACTACCTTTAAATCAAATACTACTTGGTTTTCTATAGGATTGCGATCGGATTTGTTTAACTGGTATAGCGATTTCTAATAATATTCTTTATATTGAGTTGTAAAAATAGAAAGGCGAACTGAGGTTCGCCTTTTCTGTTAAAAAATGAGTTGTGCTTAATTTTAAGCTATTCGATTTTATTAAATGCTTTTTTTTGAAGTATATTTGCAGCCGATTTAAGCATTTAAATGAAAACCGCATTGAATACTTCGGATAAATCATTTTCAATCGTAAATTTATTTATCGATTTTAAAGAAATTACTAAAGCAGGACTGGCAATTAGTGTTGTGTTTTCATCTATTGTTGGATACTTGCTTGGATTCTCCGATGTAAATCCTTTTCAATGGAGTACATTCATTTTGTTGGCTGTTGGAGGTTATTGCATGGTTGGTGCATCTAATGTTTTTAATCAAATTATTGA
Source organism: Flavobacterium sp. IC2-16 (assembly GCF_055521455.1). NCBI lineage: Bacteria > Pseudomonadati > Bacteroidota > Flavobacteriia > Flavobacteriales > Flavobacteriaceae > Flavobacterium > Flavobacterium sp. IC2-16. The sequence goes on from NZ_CM145480.1 coordinate 1,677,592, forward strand.
AAAAGACTTAGATATGCTGATGGATCGTACTAAAAATCGTCCGTTGCCTTCTGGTCGAATTTCCAAACAAAATGCTTTTATACTTGGAATTTTACTTACGCTAGTAGGGCTGGTTATTTTATATGTTATCAATCCCAAAACGGCTATGTTTGGGGCGATATCTATTTTTTTATACACCAGTGTATATACACCGCTTAAAACCATTACGCCTTTATCGGTTTTTGTAGGGGCTTTCCCGGGAGCTATTCCTTTTATGTTGGGTTGGGTGGCGGCAACCAATAATTTCGGCATCGAAGCGGGCACGCTTTTCCTAATACAATTTTTTTGGCAATTCCCTCATTTTTGGGCAATAGGCTGGTTTTTATATAAAGATTATGAAAAAGCCGGATTTTTTATGTTGCCAACTGGGAAACAAGACAAAAAAACGGCTTTGCAAACAATTCTATACACTATTTGGCTTATCCTTGCGTCCTTGCTTCCGGTTTTCGGATTCACAGGCGAATTAAAATTAAGTTTGGTAGCTGCAGGTTTTGTTTTGCTTTTAGGGCTTTGGATGTTGTATTTTGCAATTAAACTATACCGCGAAATGGATGAAAAAGCAGCAAAAAAATTGATGCTGGTAAGTGTTTCGTATATTTCACTATTGCAAATAGTTTATGTGGTAGATAAATTTTTACATTAATTATGGATATGTCAATTCAGGAAGAAAAAGATAAAAAGGAAAAATCATATAAAATGCTGTTATGGTTCGCCATGATTAGTATTGTAATGGTTTTTGCAGGATTAACCAGTGCGTATGTGATTAGTAAATCCAGACCAGACTGGTTGAACGATTTTAAATTGCCAAGTGCCTTTACATACAGTACAATTGTTATTGTATTGAGTAGCATTACATTTCATTTGGCAAAAAAAGCGATTCAAAAAGACAATAGATCAGCTGCTACATCATTTTTATTAGCTACTTTAGCTTTAGGAATTACTTTTGTTTTTTTACAGTTCAAAGGATTTGGACAAGTTATTGAAGCAGGGTATTTTTTTACTGGAAGTGAAAGTACAATTACGACCTCTTTTTTGTATGTGGTTGTAATGGTGCATTTAGCCCACCTTTTTGGGGGCTTGATTTCGCTTTTAGTGATAATTTATAATCATTTTAAACAAAAATACAATTCCACTCAAACCCTTGGTATTGAGCTTGGTGCGATGTTTTGGCACTTTCTTGATTTTCTGTGGTTGTATTTGTTTTTATTTTTCTGTTTCTACAAATAGAAAAAAAATGTAAATTTGGGAACTTTTTAACAAATAACTTTACAATGGGAGCGACAGTTACTACAACAGCTACTAACGAAAAAACTTGGGACGGCGGTAACCAACCAATGGGAGCAAGTTATGGCAAAATGATGATGTGGTTTTTCATCGTGTCAGATGCCTTGACATTTTCTGGTTTTATTGCTGCATATGGTTTTTCTAGATTCAAATTCATTGAAACATGGCCAATTGCCGATGAAGTGTTTACACACTTTCCTTTTTTACATGGTGTTGATGCACCAATGTATTATGTTGCTTTAATGACATTTATCTTAATCTTTTCTTCTGTAACTATGGTTTTAGCTGTAGATGCAGGTCATAAGATGCAACAAAACAAAGTTGCCATTTACATGTTGTTAACTATTGTAGGTGGTTTAATCTTCGTAGGTTCTCAGGCTTGGGAGTGGAAAAACTTCATCAAAGGAGAATTTGGAGCAGTAGAAACTAGAGGAGGTTCTATTCTTCAGTTCGTAAATCACGAAGGTGAAAGAGTAGCCTTAGCTGATTTTGCTAAACACTTGCCAAAAGAAAGAGAACAATTAGACAGAAAAGACGGAATGTGGTTTATGAGTGAGCCTACAGTTTCAACTTATTCAGTAGAAGAAGTTGTTGAAGGTTTCAAAGCAAATCCAGATTTGTTGATTCGCGGTGAGCATATCACTAAAGATAAAAAGAAAACTATTTTAACTCGTGAACAATCTTTAGAGCGTTTAAAAGAAGCTAAATTAGTAGTTGAAGGTGCAAACATGTACCGCAACGAATACGGTCATAAATTGTTTGCTAACTTCTTTTTCTTCATTACTGGTTTCCACGGATTCCACGTATTTTCTGGAGTAATCATCAATATCATTATTTTCTTGAATGTTATTGTTGGTACGTACGAGAAAAGAAGAAGTTATGAAATGGTAGAAAAAGTTGGATTGTACTGGCACTTCGTAGATTTAGTATGGGTGTTCGTATTTACATTCTTCTATTTAGTATAATTTTCAAAAGATTTAATTAGTATGGGACATTCACACGAATCTAACGTAAAAAGAATTTGGGGCGTATTTGCTTTCTTATCTCTAGTTACTATTGTAGAGGTTGCTTTAGGTATTATTAGACCTCATTCGCTATACATGACAAATCTTTTGTCAATGAATTTATTAAACTGGATATTTATTATTCTTACTGTGGTTAAGGCATACTACATTATGTGGGCTTTCATGCACTTAGAAGGTGAGAAAAGTAATTTAAGATGGTCTATTGTAGGGCCGCTAGTTTTCTTAATTCTTTATTTAGTATTCATCTTGTTGGTTGAAGGAAATTATGTTTATGATGTGTTTAAAACATCTCATTACAAATGGATTTTCTAATACTGTATATTAAAGGTTAAAAAAAGGTACGCTTTGCGTACCTTTTTTTATTTTTGCAATCAAATCTAACGCTAGTATGAAGAAGTACCTTGTTTTAACCATTCTTTTTGCATTACCTATTTGTGCCTATCTTTTTTTTGCTTCTGGGGTAAATAACTTCGCAAAGCTTCCAACGGTTACTCCAAATATTCCGGAACTGCCTAACTGGAAAGTGCTTTCGGGAAAAGAAGTAAAATTGGCTGAAAAAATTACCATACTTGGTTTTCCAGGAACTGAACTCCTTAAAGAAAAAGGGAATTTGTTTAATCTGAATCAGAAAATTTACAATAAAAATCGTGAGTTTAAAGATTTTCAAATTGTAATGATTGTTCCAGAAGGACTAGAGCAAGGCGCTACAGACATCAATGCCGAGTTGAATCGAATTTCGGATATGTCTGGATGGCATTTCGTTTTTGCTAAACCTGAAGAAATTAAAGCCTTTTATGCTAAATTGAATTTGGTTGGAAAACTTAATGAAAATATTGCAACTCCAAATGTATTCATCATTGATAAAGACCGAAATCTTCGTGGCAGAAAAGGAAAGAATAAAAAAGGAGAAAACGAATACCGTGAGGGCTATAATACTATTTCGGCAGCCGATTTGCACAATGAAATGGCTGATGATGTAAAAATTATACTTGCAGAATATCGATTAGCTTTAAAACGAAACAATAAAAGAAAAATATAGCGATGAAAAATAAATCTTATATAGGTATTTCCTTCATTGTATTGCTTTTTGGAATTTGGGCTGTACCAAAAATTGTGGCAAAATTTCAAAAATCCGATTTGTACGAAGTAGGACCTGTGCCTAAATTTGAACTAACCGATCAAAACAATAAAAAAATTTCGGATCAAGATTATTTGGGTAAAGTATATGTGGTTGAGTTTTTCTTTTCAACCTGTCCTACTATTTGCCCTAGAATGAACCAGAATATGTTGCAGTTGCAAAAAGAATTTTATGGTAAGCCCGATTTCGGAATTGCATCCATATCTATCGATCCCGCTACAGATACACCAGAGCATTTAAAAAAACATGCCGAGTTATTAGGTGTGAAACATTATAATTGGCATTTTCTAACTGGCGATAAAGACTATATCTTTAAATTGGCACAATCGGGTTTTAATTTGTATGCAGGAGAAAATAAAAATGTAAACGGCGGCTTTGAGCATTCAGGCATGTTTGCATTAATCGACAAAAAAGGAAATATTCGTTGTCGCCGCGATGAATTTGATAATCCTATTTTATATTACGACGGATTAGAACAGCCAGGAATTGATATGATTAAAGAAGATATTAAAAAATTATTGGAAGAATAATGGAAAAATTAGTTGAAAATAAATACAATACATGGATTGTTGTTTTATCGGTTGCAATTCCTCTGGTGGTAGCCTTGCTTTTTGGAGTTAATCTTAGGGACTTAGGATATGATGTAAAGCCATTGTCGTTTTTACCACCTATTTACGCTTCAATTAATGGTGTTACGGCTATTTTGTTGGTAACGGCAGTTTGGGCTATTAAAAATGGAAAACGTGCGCTTCATGAGCGTTTAATTAAAGTAGCTATTGCATGTTCAGTATCATTTTTAGCAATGTATGTTGCGTATCATATGACATCTGACTCAACCAAATTTGGGGGGGAAGGAGTTATTAAGTATGTGTATCTGTTTATTTTGGTTACTCATATTTTATTGTCAATCGTAATAATTCCTTTTGTATTGATAACGTATGTTCGTGCAATTTCAAAAAGCTTTGAACGCCATAAGAAGATTGCTAAAATCACTTTTCCGTTATGGTTGTATGTAGCGGTAACTGGTGTGATTGTGTATTTAATGATATCGCCTTATTATGTGCACTAAAAAAGAAATCGGATTAGTGTTGATACTTGTGCTGTTTGTAGGTCTATCTGTCAATGCTCAATGCGCTATGTGTCGTGCCGCACTAGAAAGCGAAGACACCGGCATTCCGGCCAAAGCTGTGAATGATGGAATAGTGTATTTAATGGCCATTCCTTATATTCTGGTTGGGGCTATTGGGTATGCAATTTACCGTTTGCGATACGGAAAGAAAAAAGTATAGAATAAAAAAGCAGTTTCAAACGAAACTGCTTTTTTATTATTGCCAACAGACAGGTGTTTTACTCCATGCCATCTATTTTTACACTCATTTGTCCTGAGGTTTTAATAAAGGCAATGATGGCTTTGTCTGTAAGTTCAACTTTATCGAATTCAAAATCATTTAAATTTCCATTGACAAAAACACCTTTCATAGGAGAATAATTGTTGAGATATGGTTGCATGTTCTTCTTTCCTTCTTCAAGGTTTCCTTTAATCGAATAGCGGCAACTTTCTTGTATTTTTCGTAAAATCATGCCGCTTAAAAGCCAATTGGCAGTTTTAGTTAGCACTCCCTTGGTGTTTAGCACATAATCCATTTGGTCGAAATAAATCTCTTTTGTAACCGAATTGTAATTTGGGAAGCCGCTTAAGTAAATTGTTCCGTTTAAACTTCCGGTCATATCTAGTGCAATTATCATTTTTCCGTCTTTATGCCATAAATCAACTTTCTGAACTGTTATTTTTCGACTTCCAGAAGCAAAAGTTTGTCCTTGGAAATTCTTAGTTAGAATTCGTGACGCACTTTCATAGGTAGAAACAGCGGCTACTGTTGCTTCAATTTTATTTGGCATTTTACTCACCGGTTTCAAAACAATAGATTCTTTTTTAAAGGTGTTAAGTGGTTGTTGCCCAACTATAGTTTGCATGCTGCATTTTAATCCCATTTCCATGGTTATGTTGTTTTTAGACATAACTGCGTCTGTAACATACAGTTCATTTGGAATTAATTTAAACCAAGTTTCATACTGTTCGCTGGTTTGAAACGGCGTGCTTAGTTTTTCCAAAACGGCCAAAACCTGAGGTTTAAAATCGGTAGTATTGTTGATGGCTTCGTCTATTTTTTTTGCAATTTTAGATTTAAAAATGCGTAATGTTGGATTTACTAAATAGGTAATAGGAACTTGTTTTCCGGCCACAATGATGTTGGGACTTTCACTCCATTCAAAATCTTCAATCTCCGAAGCAGTAGTTAGTTTCCAATTGGAAAGCGTTGCTTTGCTAATAAGTTTGATAGTTCCGTTTAGGTTGATTTCTCGTGTGTCGTTTAATCCTAAGTAGTCGGTGCCATATTTTACTTTTATCCAAATTTTCATTGGAAGTGTCGATTCTATTTTACCGTCTTTTTCATTTAATTTAATAGGAGCTTGTTTCCAAATTTTCATTTCGGTTTTATCGTCCGAAAGAATCGTGTCGTTATAAATTAAACCTGTAAGCGATTTGTTTAGCTGGCTCTCAATTTCTTTAATCGGAATTTCAACCGGCATACTAATGAACGATGTGGTGGTTTTGTAGACTGTCGGAGTATTGTCACTAGGTGTGGGTTTTAAAGCTTCAATTTTTTTAGTTGAAGAACAACTGGAAAAAGCTGAAAGTAAAAGTATAACAGCGGTTATTGATAGAATTGTTTTCATGTTTGTTCCTGATAAATCGATGTAAAAGTAAAATTTTATTGCGTTTTTATTGTAACTTTTTTCGAGCAATTGCGTCTTATTAACTTTGTTACGATAAGAGTTCGAGTACAAAACAATATCTTTGTGCTGCTCTTGTCAAATTCAAGCCTATGAGAAGTTTACCTATAGCAAATTGGTTGCTAACATTTTGTTTGTTTTTATCCATAACGGCTGGAGCCCAGTCGAAAAAATGGACTTTGGAAGAGTGTGTAGATTACGCTATTCAAAATAACATTTCGATTAAACAATCGGAATTGGATGTAAAAACTACTTCTGTTGAAAAATTAGAAGCCATTGGAGGTTTTTTGCCAACGTTAAATGCGAATGCGAATTACAGTATTAATACAGGAGCCAATATTAACCCGGCTACCAATCAATTCGAAAACAATACCTTTAGATCGCTTTCGGCTGGAGCCAATTCGAGTATTCCGCTTTTTAACGGGTTGCAAAATTGGAAAACCTTGCAGCGAGCCAAATTAAATAAAATTGCTACAACATATCGTTTGGATAAAATGAAAGACGATATTGCTTTGTCGGTAGCAAATGCTTATTTGCAAATCTTATTTAATAAAGAGCAGCTGAAAGTTCTTCAAAATCAGAATAAAATTGCAAAAGAAAATATAGCAAGAACACAAGAATTAATAGATGCGGGTTCATTGCCTGCTGGAGATGTTTACGAATTGCAAGCTACAGACGCTAGTCAGGAGCAGCAAATAGTTAATGCTCAAAATGCGTTGTTGATTTCAAAAATTTCATTGTGTCAGACATTGCTGTTAGAAGATTATGCTAATTTTGATATTGCCGATGAAGCTTTTGATGTTCCGCTAAGTGCTATAACCGATGAATCTCAAGAGACGATTGTGAACAAGGCAAAAGATGCGGTTAAAGACATTAAAATTGCTATGGCTAATGTTGACGTAGCTAAGAAAGATGTTTCAATTGCTCGATCAAGTTATTTGCCAACGTTGTCAGCTTTCTTAGGTTATAATACGCGTTGGTCTGAAAGTGCTAATCTTAAATTTGTTGAACAATTGTATTTGTTTGATGGTACTGCTTTTGGTTTGCAATTGAATGTTCCCATTTTTAATGGATTTGCTACTCGCGGGCGAGTTCAACGAAGTAAAATAAGTAAAGAAAAAGCCGATTTGCAGTTAAAACAAGCCGAACTTGATTTAGAACGCAATGTATATCAGGCCTATAACGATGTTTCGAATGCTAAAAAATCGTATGAAGCAGCTCAGAAAACATTAGAGGCTCGAACTAAAGCATATGATTTTTCTAAAGATCGTTTCGAAATTGGTTTGATGAATTCTTACGATTTTTCACAGGCTTCCGTAGCAATGGAAAATGCACTTTCGGATGTGTTACGAACTAAATACGATTATATTTTCAGAACAAAAATTTTAGAATTTTATTTTGGAGTCCCATTATACAAAAAGCAATAAGCCATGACAAACAAAACAAAATATTTATTACTAGGCGGAACAGTTATACTTATCGTTTCTTTAATTGCCTTAAAAAAATCAGGTAAAATTGGGAATAACGACGAAGGAAAAGAAGTAGAGGTTGCAAAAATTGACGAGATTTCAATTGTTGAAACTGTTTCGGCTACCGGAAAAATTCAACCCGAAGTAGAGGTCAAGATATCTTCTGAAGTATCTGGTGAAATTATTGATTTGCCAGTTAAGGAAGGACAAGCGGTAAAGAAAGGAGACTTGTTGGTTAAAATAAACCCTGATATTTATGTTTCTGGGGTAAATAGAACTGTTGCGTCTTTATCAACATCAAAAGCTGGTTTAAACCAAGCAGATGCTCAGCTTAAAGAGGCTAAAGCTAATTATGAAAGAAATAAAAAATTATTCGAAAAAGGGGTAATTTCTAAATCGGAGTGGGATAAAATTGTTTCCTCTTATGAAGTAGCTCAAGCAAACAAGCAGTCGGCTTATTTCAACGTTCAAAGTGCATCTGCAACGGTAACGGAAGCCAAAGACAACTTAGGAAGAACGGCAATTTATGCTCCGGCTGACGGAACAATTTCCAGACTTGATGTCGAGTTGGGTGAGCGTGTTTTAGGAACACAGCAAATGGCAGGTACCGAATTGCTTCGCGTTGCCAACTTAAATAATATGGAAGTTGAAGTAGACGTTAATGAAAATGATATTGTTAAAATTACGGTAGGTGATTCGGCTAAAATTGAAGTAGATGCTTACTTGAAAAAAGAATTCAAAGGAATAGTAACCAGTATTTCAAATTCATCAGTAGCTACCACATCAGCAGATCAGGTTACTAATTTTAAAGTTAAAGTTCGAATCGTTAAAGAATCGTATCAGGATTTAATGACAGGAAAACCGGTTAACTATTCACCATTTCGCCCTGGAATGACTGCAACTGTTGATATTATAACGAATCGAAAAGAAAAAGTAGTGGCAGTTCCAATTAGTTCTGTTGTGATGAAGTCAGATACAACTGCTACTAAAAAAGATGTAGTTGCCGAGTTGGAAAAAGAACAAGAAGAGAAAATTAAAGGATCTACCGATAAAAAATACGAATGTGTTTTTGTTAAAGTTGGAGATAAAGCCAAACTTCGTGTAATTAAAACCGGTATCCAGGACGATACGAATATTGAGGTGTTAAGCGGACTTAAAAAAGGGGATGTTGTGATAGTTGGACCCTATACCACAGTTACAAAAGAACTTAATCCGGATGATAAAGTGAAGCTGAAAGAAAAAGGCTCCGATAAAGATAAATCTAAATCGTAATATGAAATCCCAAACTTGTAGGTTTGGGATTTTTTTATTGGCATTTCAAAAGTGTATCTTTGCGAATATTTTTTAACTACAATGACTTACATTTTAAATATTGAAACGGCTACCAGAAATTGTTCGGTTTCTGTTGCTCAAAGTGGAAAAACAGTGGTTTGCATTGAAATTGCAGATGAAGGGTATTCTCATGCCGAAAAGCTGCATGTGTTTATTGAAGAAGCATTGCAACAAGCCAATATTACTTTTCAAGATTTAAATGCCGTTGCGGTAAGTCAAGGACCGGGTTCTTATACTGGACTTAGAATTGGTGTTTCAGCAGCTAAAGGAATTTGTTATGCTTTGTCGATTCCTTTAATTGCGGTTGATACTTTAGAAACGTTGGCAAGGAAAATTACTATTGAAAACGGATTTATAATTCCGATGATTGATGCACGACGCATGGAAGTTTTTACGGCTGTTTTTGATAAAAACTACACTAAAACAAGATCAACAGAGGCTGAAATAATTACAGAAGCATCATATCAAGATATAAACGAAAATATTTATTTGGTTGGTGATGGGGCTATGAAATGTAAAGAGGTTTTACATTCAGAAAAATTTCATTACAATGAAACAATTGTTTTTCCATCGTCCAACGAAATGAGCGAACTTAGTTTTGCTAAATTTCAAGCGAATGATTTTGTGGATGTGGCGTATTTCGAACCTTTCTATCTGAAAGATTTTGTAATGACAACCAAAAAGCAATAATTATTTTTCGTTGATAATTCGCAGTTCTCTTTGAGGGAACGGAATTGAAATTCCAGCACCATCCAAAGCTTCTTTACAGTTTTCTAATATATCGGAAGTGACGATTAAAAAATGTTCGGTATCACACCAAGGACGAACACTTAAGGTTATAGCACTATCTGCCAATTCACGAACTACAATAACAGGCTCTGGAGTTTTAAGCACATTAGGATGATCTGTCATAACTTTCATAATGACTTCTTTTGCTTTTCGAATATCCGAATTATAAGCAATTCCAATAGTTAAATCGGCTCTTCGGATTCCTTCTTGCGAAAAATTTTTGATGGTACCGTTGCTTAAACTTCCGTTAGGAATGTATATGGTCTGATTGCTTGCAGAAAGTATTTTAGTGGTAAATATTTGAATTTCTTTTACGGTACCTAATTCTCCTTGCGCTTCAATAAGATCTCCTACTTTAAAAGGTTTGAATAAGATGATGAGTATTCCTCCGGCAAAATTGGAAAGTGATCCTTGGAGGGAAAGACCAATGGCAAGTCCCATGGCTCCAATGATAGCGACAAATGAAGAGGTTTCAATGCCTAAACGTTGAATTACAGTTATAAAAAGTAGAGCACGTAATCCCCAAAATAAACTGTTTCCTAAAAATACAGCCAGTGTTGGTTCGATATCTCGTTTTATCATTACTTTTTTGAAAAATCGGGTGATAAGGCTTACCGCCCATAACCCAATTACAAGTAAAATAATGGCTGAGATTAATTTGGGTGAATAATCAATAAACAATTGAAAATATTTGTCTAATAACTGATTAAAGTTCGTAATATCTGTACTGATTTCCTTCTTCATAAGTTAGATTTTTAGATCTTCTAAAGTGGCTTTTAATGATTCGAGTGGCAAGTTACACTTCTTGTTCTGACAAACAAAAAACATTGTTGTATCTTTAACAAAACGGTCTTCTAAAAAAGGGAGTTTGCTTTTAATGTCACTGCTAAAAATCACAACATGTGGTAAATATTGCTTTTGGATGTCTAGATTGTACTCTTTAGCGTTTTTGCCACAAATGGCTAGTTCTTTGTTGTCTTCCGATAGCTTGAGCCATAAATTCATCCAGTTCGAATATGCCGAAGCGTAATCGATAACAGGAATCATATGATGAAGCATTTGCAAGGTTATTTTTTCGTAATAGGAGTTATGAAACAGGATGCTTAGCAAAAATAAATTATTTGCCATAACCGAATTGGATGCCGGGATAACGTTGTCTTCCGTTTCGTAATGCTGTGCAATAAGCTGTTGTTCGTTTTTGGCTGTGAAAGCGAAAAATTGTTCTTCTTCGTTGTAAAAATGTTCGAAACAATAATCGGTTAGTTGTTTGGCCTGAAGAATGTAGCTTTCTTTTAAAGTAGCTTGATATAAGGCTATTAGAGCGTCAATTAGGAAAGCATAGTCTTCTAAGAAGCCTTTAATGGTACTTTTTCCATTTTTGTAAGAATGCCATAGGAAACCTTCGTCTGACCATTGTTTTTCTAATAAGAATTTAGCGTTTTTTTCGGCGACTTCTAGATAATGTGTATCACCCAAAGCAAGAAATGCATCTGCATAGCCTTTGAGCATTATGGCATTCCATGACGTTAACGATTTGTCATCCAAACGGGGTTTGTTTCGTTTTTCGCGTTCTGTGAAAAGAAGTTCTTCCCAATATTGTTTCTTGGTAGCTAATTCGGTTTCGCTAAGGTTGAGTTTTGCTGCTAGATTTTGTAGCGATTCAGTTTGAATTAGTACATAATTATCGTGTTCCCAATATCCAAACTCATTAATATTGAATACCGTGCTGAAAAGGGTAAAATCGTCTTTAATAATTTTTTTAAGGTCTTCTATTTGCCAAACATAAAATGCACCTTCTTCCAATTCGCCAATGTTATTAATGCTGTCAGCATCTAGCGCCGAATAAAAAGCGCCTTCTGTATTCCATAAATTACGTTCAATAAAAGATAGTGTTTTTTCAATTACGGTTTTGTACAACGGATTTTGAGTTCTTTTATAGGCCTCTGCGTAGAGCGTTACTAGTTGTCCGTTATCGTAAAGCATTTTCTCAAAATGTGGAACGTGCCATTTCATATCAACCGAGTATCTTGAAAAGCCACCATCTACTGTGTCAAACAAGCCACCATAGGCCATTCGGGTTAACGTTAAGTCTACAAAATTTAACAGGTCTTCAGAATGTGTCTGATACCCATAACGTTGTAAAAATAAATAGTTGTTGGGCATCATGAATTTAGGAGCTCGGGCATAACCCCCAAATTCCCAATCAAAGCTTTTGGACCATTTTTCAATCAACGGTTTTATTTCGTCGGAGTCTATTTTTTCTTCTGATGGGTTTTTGTCAACAATTCCTAAAATTTGGATCCCTTGATGTAGTTTTTCAGCATAATCAATCATTTTTGAAGGATTGTCTCGGTATAGGTTTTGAAGCTGATTTAATATGTCAACCCAATTTTCTTTTCGAAAATATGTTCCGCCCCATACAGGTCTTCCGTCGGGCAAACATACTACGTTTAAGGGCCAGCCTCCTTGTTTGGTCATGAGTTGTACTGCTTTCATGTATACAGCATCTACATCTGGACGTTCTTCTCGATCTACTTTTATGGAGACGAAGTGATTGTTCATTACTGCGGCTACCGATTCGTCTTCGAAGCTTTCATGTTCCATGACATGGCACCAGTGGCATGCCGAATACCCAATACTTACAACAAGCAATTTGTTTTGGGTTCGGGCTTCGTTTAAAGAATTTGTGTTCCAAGCTTTCCAATGAATTGGATTGTTGGCGTGTTGGAGTAAATATGGGCTGGTTTCGTTTTGTAGTTCGTTCATGATATAAAAAAAGCGTTCTTAAAGAACGCTTAAATATAAGGTGATTTCTGAAATTATTTTATTTCAAAAGTCAGTTTTAAATTGACTCTGAATTCGGTTACTTTTCCTTCGTCATTAACAACAGCGCTCTGCTCTTGTATGTATGCCGATTTGATGTTTTTTAATGTTTTTGATGCCTCTGCAACACCTTTTCGTGTAGCCTCCTCCCAGCTAACATCTGAACTGGAAAGGATTTCAATAACTTTCATTACGCCCATAATTGTCTATATTTTAAGGTTATAAAAATCTAAATTTAGAGGGTATTTTCTTAAAAAACAATTATTTGGGACTTTTTTAGAGGAACTACAAAATTATCCGTTTACAGCTTCTACTTTAATTTCTTGATCTTTCAACATTTCTTTAAGCATGTTTTCGATACCACTTTTAAGAGTAAATGTTGAAGATGGACAACCGCTACAAGCACCTTGAAGTAAAACTTTTACGCGTTTCTCTTTTTCATCATACGATTGAAAAGAGATATTGCCACCATCCGATTGTACTGCGGGTTTTACATATTCTTCCAAAATGTTGATGATTTGTTGCGACGTAGCATCAAGTTTGTCGAAATATTCGTCTTGTTGTTTTTCGTGGTTTGTAGTTTTTACAATTTGAGATTCGTCTATAACTTGTTTTCCACTTTCAATGTACGTTTTAATAAATGAACGGATTTCCTGTGTAATTTCCATCCAGTCGGCTATATCGTATTTGGATATTGAAACATAGTTTTCGTCAATAAAAACTTCTTTTACAAAAGGAAATTGGAATAATTCTTTTGCAAGTGGTGAAGCAGCAGTTTCGTCAATGTTTTTACATTCCACCATGGTTTTCGTAAGTAGTTTACTGGCAACAAACTTCATAACCGATGGGTTAGGGGTGGTTTCGCTGTAAACGGTTACGGGTATTTTTTTATTGAGATTTTCATCAATGTTTAAGATTTTGCCGCCTTTGTCGATGAAGGTTTCTATTTCTTCTGCAAGCAATTCTTGAACTTCATTCCATTCTACAATTGAAAATTTCTCGATAGCAATAAAATTACCTGAAATATACACTGTCTTAACAAAAGGCAGGTAGAATAATTTTTTTGCTAACGGAGATTGACTGGTTTCGTCTATGTTTTTAAACTCAAAATTTTGATTTTTAGTTATGAATTCAGGGAATTCAAACTTCAGGATGCTTGGATTTTGAGTTTCTCGTATTGTTACTTTTAACATTGGATTTGTTATTTTTTGCAAATTTAGTAAAGAAATATTCTTCTATTATTTATATTTGAATTTTAAGATATAAATTAACATTTCACTAACGAATTAAAAAAAATAATTTAGTAAAGGATATTTTGTTTATATTTTGAAAATAAAAGTTATATATTTGGTCGATTTTGATAAAAAAGTATTGAGTCCGATTTTCATAAATATAAAAAGTATGAATGTTTTCAAAAAAGGTGCGTTATTAGTAGGGTTGTTTTTAACTCAATTTGTGTTTTCTCAGGAGGGGATTGCGGTGTATTCCGATTATCTTTCTGATAACTATTATTTAATTCACCCATCAATGGCCGGAGCGGCAAATTGTGCTAAAGTTCGTTTAACAGCTCGTCAGCAATGGTTTGGTTCTACAGATGCTCCAAAATTGCAAACATTGAGTTTTAATACTTCGTTAGGAGATTCACAAACTTCAGGTTTTGGTGCCATTGCGTTTAATGATAAAAACGGTTACCACTCTCAAGTAGGTGCTAAAATTACATACGCACATCATATTAGATTTGGTGGCGATTTGAATATGTTATCATTCGGTATGAGTGCTGGTGCTGTTCAGAGTGTTTTGGATGAGACTCGTTTTAACGTTATTGAATATCCAGATCCAACAGTTCAAGGTATTGTTCGTGATAAATACACCTATTTTAATGTTGATTTGGGGATGTCATACCACTTAAGTGATTTCTATACTCATGTGTCTGTTAAAAATGCCATTGCAAACAAACGTCAAATCTATTCTGATGTTGAAAGTGATAACTTAAGAAAATTGTTATGGACTATGGGATATACTTTTGGCGATAGCGATAATATCCAATGGGAGCCTTCGATGATGTTTCAATTGACACAGCAAACCAAAGAGAAAGCTATCGATGCTAACATCAAGGTTTACAAAACAATGGAAGAATTTGGTAAAATTTGGGGAGGTTTATCATACAGAAGAAGTTTTGATGGAACAGAATATTTAAAAGATGGTTCTGTTAAAAATCAAAAATTACAATATATCACTCCAATTATTGGTGTGAATTATAAAAACTTCATGTTTGCGTATACTTATTCATACCTAACAGGTGATATTAAATACGATAGCAGCGGTTTTCATCAAATTACATTGGGGATTAATTTCAACTGTAAGCGTGATCCTTACCACTGTAATTGTCCTGCTGTTAACTAAAAAGCATAAATTATTAATTCATAGTCCCGATTTTCGGGACTTTTTTTTGAAATTATGGCATTAATTAAGGAAGTTAGAGGCAACTATCCTCAAATACCTGAGGATTGTTTTGTAGCTGAAAACGCTACGATTATTGGAGAAGTTAGTTTTGGACATTCGTGCAGCGTATGGTTTAACGCTGTAGTTCGTGGTGATGTTCATTTTATTTCTATAGGTAACAAAGTAAATATTCAAGACGGTGCAGTTATTCATTGTACTTATCAAAAGCATCCTACCATAATTGGAAATAACGTATCAATTGGTCATAATGCAATAGTGCACGGCTGTACAGTACAAGACAATGTTTTGATTGGTATGGGAGCAATTGTAATGGATAATTGTGTTATTGAGAGCAATTCAATAGTTGCAGCGGGTTCTGTAGTTACCCAAAACACAGTTGTAGAATCGGGAACAATTTATGCCGGAATACCGGCTAAGAAGGTAAAGGATATAAATGCTTCGGATTTTGCTGGAGAAATTGAACGCATTTCGAACAATTATGTGATGTATTCTTCTTGGCTGAAAGAAGATTAAAAATTCTGTTCAAATACATTCTTAGAAAACCCTAAAAGTTCTTTGAGAACTTTAGCATTGCCATTGGTGTAAAATATGTTTGTACTTTTTACTGTTGTTTCAGTATTGGCTAAATGATGCTTGTCTAGTATCTTTTTGGTTTGTTTGGCAACAGCTTCACCCGAATCAATTATTTTAATATGCTCAGGGATTATTTTTTTGATTTGTGGGATAAGGAAAGGGTAGTGCGTACATCCTAATACCAAGTAATCGATATTCGCCTCAATCATCGGATTTAAATAGCTTTGAAGCAGTGATGTCATTTCATCCGAGTCTATTTTTCCATCTTCAATAAGTTGAACCAAACCGTGCCCAATTTGTTCCACTATTTTAGTTGAAGAATATGTTTCTACTGCTTTATGGAATAGTTCGCTGTTTAGCGTTCCTTTAGTGGCTAAAATGCCAATTATTTCTGTTTTAGACTGATTGGCAGCGGGTTTAATTGCCGGTTCAATTCCGATAAAAGGAACATCGAATTTTTGACGTAATTCTTTTATGGCGTTTGTTGTAGCCGTATTACAAGCCACTACAATTAATTTGCAATTTTGTTTTAAAAGTTCTTGAGTATTTTTAATACTTAAGGCTATAATTTCATCTTTGCTTTTTTGACCATAAGGTGCGTTTTTACTGTCGGCTAAGTAAATAGTGTTCTCGTTGGGAAGTAATTCGTGAATTTCCTTCCATATTGAAATACCTCCAACACCGGAGTCAAAAATGCCTATAGGTTTAGTGTTACTCATAAAGCAAATGTAAAAAAAAACTGCTCTATTGAGTAGAGCAGTTTTTGAGTTTTGTGAAAATTTTATTAGAAACCTAATTCTTTTTTAACTTCCGGTAATAAGTTTGGACCGTCTGCAAGAATAACACCGCTTCCGCTAGTAGAATCTAATACATATTGGTATCCTTTTGCTTTCGCTACTTTTTGGATAGCAGCTCTTGCTTTATCCATAATTGGTTTTACAAGATCCATTTCTTTTTGTTGCAATTCTTTTTGAGCAGTTTCTCTAAATTGTTGGATACGTTGCCCCATATCTTGCATTTCTTTTGCACGAGTTTCGTTTACTGCTTCACCAACTGTTGATGCTTCAGACTCGTATTTTTTCATTTTATTTTGGTATTCTGTTACCAAAGTTTGGTATTCTTTGTCGTAAGTTTCACCAATTTTTTTCACCTGTGCTTGAGCTGTTTTCATTTCAGGCATTGTCGTCATTAGTTCCTGCACATCAATGTGAGCTACTTTTGCCTGAGCCGACATAGTTTGAGTAGCACCAATAAATAGTGCAGCAGCGATAAGTAAAGTTTTCAATTGTTTCATCTTGTTTAATCGAGTTAATTAATTTTAATTTTTGTTTTCTTCTAATTTTTTCTTTAGTGCTTCTTCTCTTTCTTTTTTGGCTTTCTCTCTATCTTCTAATATTTTCTTTCTTTTTTCTTCTAAAGCTTTCTTACGTTCATCAATTGTTTTTTGACGTTCTTCGGCTATTTGTTTTTTCTTTTCCTCGGCTGCGGCTTTTTTGTCTTCAACTGTTTCACCTTTAACTTCTTCTTTGTCACCTTCGGTTTTTGTGTCTTCAGCTTTTACACCTTCATTCTTGTCTGCCTCTTTATCGGCCTCCGATTTGTTAGGATTCTTTTTGGCTTCACGCTCTTCTAACATTTTTTGACGTCGTTCTTCTAACGCTTTTCTTTTCTCTTCTGCGGTTTTTTTACGATCTTCTAATAGTTTTTCGCGAGCAGCTTTTTTCTCTTCAAGTTTTTTCTGACGTTCAATTTGATCTGGATTTTCTGCAGCCATATCGTCAAGAGCATCTTGTTTTTCTTGCTCTTTTAATTGCTTTTTAGACATTTGTTCTTTCTTTTGTGCCCGTGTCAATTCACGAAGAACACGATCACTCAAGTCGTAACGTTTTGCTGCAAAAAGCATGGTCATATCTGATGATTTGTCAAAAACAAAATCGTATTTCATACGTTCCGCAATATCTTGAACCGTATTGAAAACTTGATCTTGAATTGGTTTTACCAAAGTGGCTTTTTGAATCATCAAATCACCGTTTGGTCCAAACCTTTTTTGTTGATAATCTATAAGTTCTTTTTCAAGGAACGCAATTTCTTCTTCTCTTTCTTGAATTAATTCTTTAGTTAAAAGAACTTTTTCGTTTTTAAGAGTTTCTTTTAAAGCATTAATCTCATTCTTTTTTAGTTCAATTTCCTGTTTCCAGGTTTGAGCTTTTTGTTCTAATTGGTTTTTAGCTTCGGCATAATCTGGAGTTTTTTCCAGAATGTAATCCATATCTATATAACCAACTTTTATACCGCGACTCTGTGCTTGAACTGCTACAGTTGCGCAAGTTATAAGTGCAATCAAAAAATATTTTCTCATAACTAAAAAGTTTAATTCAACTATCGTGCCAAATCTTAAAATTGTTGTCCAATAATAAAATGCGTTTGCCATCCACTCTTCTGGTCACCCTGTCCTGGAATAGCATCAAAGCCATGGCCGAAATCAATTCCTAATAGACCAAATGCTGGCATAAATACGCGTAATCCAAACCCTGCTGAACGTTGTAAAGCAAATGGATTGTAATCTTTAAACGAAGCATATGAGGTTCCAGCTTCTGCAAATGTTAATGCATAAATGGAAGCAGCTTGCTTTAGTGTAATTGGGTAACGTAATTCTAACGAAAATTTGTTGTAAATGGTTCCTCCAATTTGTTGTGGAACTCCATTTTTATAAATCACAGGCGATAAGGATTGATTAGGGTACCCTCGTAATTGAATCATCTCACGACCATCCATTGAGAAGTTGGCTAATCCATCACCTCCTAAGTAATATCTCTCAAAAGGAACTAGTCCTCTATCTTTATTATACGCGCCTAAAAAACCAAATTCTCCTAAAGAACGAAGTACTAATTTATCATAAATTTTTGTATACCAGTCTGCTTTGAACTTAATTTTGTAATATTCAAGCCAATTGAAACGTTTTTGATCTACTTTCCCTTGATCGGCAGCAGCCAATGTATAATCGTTGTTGGTTACTGGATTTCCATTAGCATCTAAGTAAGTTCCGGCAGGCACATAACTTCCGTTAGGAGTTTGTGTGTTTTGAGTAGTAACTCTTTTATAATCTCTTAGATTGTGTAAATTTCCATAGTCAATACCATTTATTAATGAATATGGAAGGGTGAATTTACCAGTTACTGAAAATTCAGAACCATAAGTTGGATATATTGGGTTGAAACCTTTACTGTTTCTTGATAAGCCCAAAGTGAAGGTAAGATTTCGGGAAGAACCATTACCAAAGGTAAATAAACCTGTGTTGTAATTGTGTAAATCGTAATATTGGAACGATGCTCCTGTTGATAGTACAAAATAGTCGTCTGGAACCGAAAGTCTTTTTGCCATACCGACTGCTAAAGTGGTAATGTTAAAACTCTGATTTCTTGTTACATCACGTGAAGCGTAATTGTATAAAAACTGTTTACTGTGTGAAAGGGAAGTGGAAAAACTAATTGGTTTCTTTCCACCTAACCATGGCTCTGAAAAGGATAAGCTATAGGTTTGGAAATATGAACTTCCCTGTAAACGCAATGCCATTTTTTGCCCATCTCCCATTGGTAGGGGTTTGTATGCATCTTTATTAAACATGTTTCGAATAGAGAAGTTGTTGAACGAAAGTCCTAGTGTTCCAATGAAACCACCACCTCCATAACCTCCTTGAAGCTCGACTTGGCTAGATCCTTTTTCTACAACATGATAAGTAATATCTACAGTTCCATCTGCTCCATTAGGTTTAACATCAGGATGTAGTTGTTCCGCGTCAAAGAATCCTAACTGTCCAAGTTCACGTATGGTTCGAACCACATTTTCTTTACTCCATTTTTGTCCTGGTTTTGTTCGAAGTTCACGATAAATAACACGGTCGTTAGTTTTGTCGTTTCCAGTAACTGCTACATTGTTGAAATATGCAATTGGTCCTTCGGTAATACGAATTTCAAAATCAATTGTATCGTTAACAGTTTTAACTTCAACAGCATTAATATTTGAGAATAAATAACCGTTGTTTTGATACATGTTTGTAAGGTCGTCTGCGTCAGGGTTTTTCTTATTTGAAATACGTTCGTCTAGTAATTTTCCATTGTAAACATCACCTTTTTTAATACCTAAGGTGTTTTCCAATTGTTCATTGTTATATATGGTATTCCCTAAAAAACGGATGTTTCCAAAATAATGCTTTTTGCCTTCTTCGATATTGATATTGATGTCAACCGTGTTTTTTTCTTTGTCGTAGTTGACAGTTTCTTCTGTAACACGAGCATCACGATATCCTTTTTCTTTGTATTTGTCTACGATAGCAGTTAAGTCTTCGTTGTATTTTTCTTTAATAAATTTTGAAGATTTGAATACTCGCATAGGATTAAGTAATCCTTTTCTTTTGGTATTTGCCATCGCACCTCTAAGCTTTGAGTCTTTGATTTGCGAATTTCCTGTAAAATTGATGGCGTTAATTTTTACTTTTTTACCGCGATCTACCGAAACCACCATGTTTACACGGGTGTCGGTTGAATCAGGTATGGTGTTTATTGTTACTTTAGTGTTGTAATACCCCTCTTTTTTGTATTTGTTTTCGATGTAGTTTTTAGTAGTGGTTAGAAGGTTTTCATTAACCACTTTGTCTTTTTTAAGATCATTATCTTTGATCAAGCCTTCAACTTTGCCTTTTTTTACTCCTACAAATTTTACATCATTCAGTTTAGGTAATTCGTTGATGTTTAATTCTAGATAAATACTGTCGTTTTGGACTTTGTCTACATAGAAGTTGATATCGTTAAACAGACCAAGTTTCCATAGTTTTTTTATGGCTTGACTAATTTCATCTCCAGGTACGGTAATAGTTTGTCCTTTTTCAAGTCCGGTAAAAGTGGTTACGGTTTGTTTGTTGTAGCTTATTTTTCCGGTTACTTCAATATCGGCAAGTATATATTGTTTTCCAGCTTCAAGAGTATTGTTTTCTTGTGCCTTTAAAATGGATATATTTCCTAATAGTAAAACAGCAAAAAATAGTTTTGTTGCTTTTTGAAACATTTTGGTATTATTTAATTTGTTCACTCGTTTTTCCAAATCTTCTTTCTCTATTCTGATAACTGATAATTGCTTCATACAAATCTTTTTCTCTAAAATCGGGCCATAGAACTTCAGTAAAAAAGAATTCAGCATAAGCGATTTGCCAAAGCAAAAAGTTGCTGATTCGTTGTTCACCACTGGTTCTAATTACCAAATCTACATCTGGTAAATTTTGCGTGTAAAGATGCTGATTAATAATTGATTCGTCAATATCGGTTATTGAAATTATGTTATTTTTAACTTTATCGCTTATTTTTCTCACGGCATTAACAATTTCTTCGCGAGATCCGTAGCTTAACGCGAGTGTTAATGTCATTCTTGTATTGTTTTTTGTTTGTTCAATAACATCAATTAGTTCTTTGTGAACCCCTTTGGGCAGGCTTTCTAAATTACCAATTGCGTTTAGTTTGATGTTGTTGTTTTTTAGTGTTGTGATTTCACCTTTAAGCGAAGAAATTAATAAACGCATTAAAGTGTCTACTTCCAGTTTCGGGCGATTCCAGTTTTCAGTAGAAAAAGCATACAATGTTAGGTTTTCGATTCCGAGTTTAGCACACGTTTCAACCGTTTCGCGTACTGCTTTAGTCCCGTTTTCGTGACCAAAAGCGCGGAGCATTCCTTTTTGTTTAGCCCACCGACCATTTCCATCCATGATGATGGCTAGGTGTTTGGGTAAATTATCTGTATTTATTTGTTCTTTTAAACTCATTTTATTCTGCACAATAGCATGGATTTACACCAAAAGTGTACGTCAATGTTATTCCGGTAAATACATACCAGTCGTTACTGTTCAAGTTTCCAAATTGAAACTGTTTTAACTCATCTTTCTTCGGGTTGCTTCCATCCAGATTGTCTGTAAATGTATAGCGAACACCGGTTTCTATTCCTAAAACAAACTTGTCGGCAAGTCTGGTTTTTATCCCAACCGTCATTGGAATTGCCAAAGCATATCCCTTTTTATCAATTTTTGTTTGTCCGTTTACAACATACAATTCATCATATTGAAAATAACTAAGCCCTGTATGTACATATGGAGTTGTTATTGCTCCGCTTTCATGTAAGTTGAAATCAAAAAAATTGAATTCTAAACCTGCCGAAATCTCTTTCACTTCATTTTCAAAACTAAACCCTCTTTTTTTACGTGAAGGTGCATCAGCATTAGCATCGTTTGCTGAAATTTTAGCTTGGTTGTATGAAAAACGCCAAGAATGTCTTGTGCTTCGATTCCATTTGTACAAAAGACCCAAACTCATTTCTTTCGGCGCAATGTAATTTGTTGCTCCAACATCTCCAATATAGTTGCTTCCTCCTAAAAATATACCCAATTCATTTATTTGAGCGTCTACTTTAGAAAACAGCAAAAGAAAGAAAATTACAGTTATAAGTCTGTTCATTTTTTAAAAATAGTGTGCAAATATAAGAATATTGATTTCTAAACCGTTGCTATTGTTATATTTTCACGTTTAATAATGTTGATTTTTTGAATTTGTTATTATTAAACGCATAGAAAGCCAGTGTAGTATTTTTGGGGATAAAAATATTAATTGCGCTTGTCTTCGCCCCAAAGCAGTTTGTTGCGTAAGGTTTTGAGGAAGGTTTCGTTTGGAAATTCGACAAGGTTAATCGTAAATGGTGCCTTCTTAATGTAGATTTCGTTATGATTGTCAATGGCCTTTGTTCCTGAATCCATGGAAATTAAAAATTGGGGTTCTCTGCCGGATACACGTAATTTTATTTCGGTTTCATCACAAATAACCAATGGGCGTACGTTTAAATTGTGTGGTGCTATTGGGGTAATAACCAAACATTTCGACTCTGGTGCTATAACCGGGCCGCCACAACTTAAGTTGTATCCTGTTGATCCTGTAGGTGTTGAAATAATTAAACCATCAGCCCAGAATGAAGTTAAGTATTCTCCGTTTAAACAGGTTTCAATGGTAATCATTGAGGTGGTGTTTTTTCGAGCTACGGTAATTTCGTTCAATGCAAAATTCAAATCAAAAATATCACAAGGATCAGGATAACATTCCAGACTTAATAAAGTTCGTTGTGATAATTTATAGGTGTTTGAGAAAAGTAACGGTAATAGTTTTTCAATGGCTTCTTCTTGAACATTAGCTAGAAATCCTAGTCTTCCGGCGTTAATACCTACAATAGGAATGTTTTTGCTTTTTACAAAAGTAGCTGCGCGCAACATAGTACCGTCGCCTCCAAGACTTAAGAAGAATTTAAAATCGTCGTTTAATTCGGAATGATTGTTAAAAACAGATTTTGGTTGGTCTAATGCTTTTTTGTCAAGAAGTAAGGAATGGAAATTAGCTTCAAAAACAATTTCTGCATTGTTGTTTGCAGCAACAGTTAAAATTCGGGCTATAATATCTTTCGTGTTTTCTTGACAAGTTTGTCCGTATAACGCTAATTTCATTTCTTAATTAAATATTTAAGTATTTGTCCAAGTAATCGGAACGGTCTTTTAGATTTTTTAGATATGCATCTTCTTGATGGTCACTGATAATTTCGTAATTGTATCGTCTAAACGACTGGATGATTTCGTTAATGCCGCCTAAACTTATTTTAACAGTAATTTGAATTTTGTCTTGGTGTATAGATGAAATAAAGACTCCTAGAATTTTAGCATTATTACTTTCAACAATTTGAGCTATTTCGCCCATACTGTAATCACGAACGCCTTTTTCAACAATTAAAATATTTCCGTTTTCTTTTACGAATGGGGTATCATGAAAAAACTTGATAACATCGGCCATTTCATAATACCCAATGTAAGTGTTGTTCTCGTCTAGTACGGGTGCGATATTAGCTTCGTTTTTGGCTAAAACTTCCAGTACATCTAGCCAACTCATGGTATTACGAACAAAAAAGCGTTCAAAATTATAGCGAAAATCGTTTACCTTTTTAGCGGCATCCAGCAATTCAACATCTTCCGAATTAATACATCCGATGTAAATACCTTCTTCGGTAACGGGAAAATGTGAGAAAGGATATTCTAAAAAAATATCCTGAGCGTTTCCAATGCTGTCACCAACATTCAAAGGATTAATTTCATTGAGTATGTAGTCTGTAATTTCTGTCATAGAATTAAAATCGAAATCGACTGCAAAATAATCAAAAATTAGGACATTCCAGCTTAAATATACTTTGTATTTTTGTAAGTAAATTTTTTTAACATGACAAAATTATCAGTAAATATTAATAAAATAGCGACGTTGCGTAACGCCAGAGGTGGAAATGTGCCTGATTTGTTGCAAGTGGCTCGCGATGTTCAAAAATTTGGGGCGCATGGAGTAACAGTTCATCCAAGACCCGATGAACGTCATATACGATATCAAGACGCTAGAGATTTGGTTTCGGTAGTTCATACAGAATATAATATTGAAGGAAATCCACAGCATAATTTCATTGATTTGGTTTTGGAGTGCAAGCCTACTCAGGTTACGCTTGTTCCGGATGCTATTGGAGCGTTAACATCAAATGCGGGTTGGGATACGATTACGCATCAAGATTATTTAAAGGATGTGATTTCGGAGTTCAAAAGAAATGGAATCAGAACGTCAATTTTTGTGGATCCGATATTAAAAATGATTGAAGGTGCTAAAGCCACCGGTACAGATCGAATTGAATTGTATACCGAAGAATTTGCTCATCAATATGGTTTAGGAAATAAAAATGGAATTGATGCTTATGTCACAGCTTCTATACTGGCAAACGAGTTGGGACTAGGGATTAACGCCGGACACGATTTGAGTCTGGATAATATTAAATTTTTCAAGGAAAACATACCTAATTTGTTAGAAGTTTCTATCGGTCATGCCCTAATTTCAGAATCGATATACTTAGGCCTAGAAAATGTGATTAATATGTATTTGCAAAGATTGAAATAATGGAATTGTATTCGAGAATTGAAGGAGAGGGAAAACCTTTGTTGATTATTCATGGTTTTTTGGGAATGTCTGACAATTGGAAGACCTTAGGGACTCAGTTTGCAGCAAATGGTTTTCAAGTTCATATGTTGGATATGCGAAATCATGGAAAAAGCCCTCATAGTGAAGAATTCACGTATCAAAGTATGGTGGATGATGTAATAGCCTATTGTAATACACACCAAATAGGTACAATGCAATTAATAGGTCACTCTATGGGGGGTAAGGTTGCAATGTTGTTGGCTACCGAATTTCCAGATCGGGTTGAAAAGCTAGTTGTTGCAGATATTGGGCCGAAGTATTATTCACCACATCATCAAAAAATATTGGCGGGCTTGAATGCGGTAGATTTTGACACGAAGCCTAATAGGGCCGAAGCTGAAGCAATGTTGGCAGAATATGTTTCCGATTTTGGAACGCGACAGTTTCTTTTAAAAAGTTTGTATTGGAAAGAACCAGGGCAATTGGCGTTTCGATTTAATTTAGATGTGTTTAATAGAAAGGTTGAAATGATTGGTGAGGCTTTGCCTTTTGAAAATCGTTTTGACAAACCAACCTTGTTTTTGAGAGGAGATAAATCGGATTATATATTGGATTCCGACTTTGAAACAATTCGACACCATTTTCCAATGTCTGAGATTATTACTGTGAAAAATTCTGGACATTGGTTGCATGCCGAAAATCCCACCGATTTTTATGCCTTTACGTTGGATTACCTAAAGGAATAACAGGCTTTTTTAGGAAGTAGTATGAAAGCATAACATTTTTCTTAAAAAAATTGTAAAATCCATATTTTGTTATAAATTTGGATGAGTTTTATTAAAAGCGAAAGAAAAACTAACACATTTATTACATTATGAGAAAACTATTATCTTTAACTTTAATGGCTTTAGCAGGTACTACGGCATTCGCAGGAGGGTATCGTGTGAGTTTGCAAGGTCAGAAACAAATGGCAATGGGGCACACTGGTGTTGCTGTAGTTAATAGTGCTGAATCGGCATTTTTTAACCCTGCCGGATTAGCTTTTTTAGAGGATAAATTTAATTTATCAGTTGGAGCAAGTGCACTTTTTGCAAAAACAAATTTTAAAAACGAACAGTATAACACAACGGCTTCTACAGAGAATATGGGTACACCATTTAATGTGTATGCATCGTATAAAATTAATAAGTGGTTAACGGCTGGTTTAGCAGTTTACACACCTTATGGTAGTGCTGTTAAATGGGATCAAGATTGGGCTGGAGCACATTTGGTGAACAATATCGACTTGAAAGCAATTTATATTCAACCAACAGTTGCAGTTAAAGTTAGTGATGAGTTTAGTTTTGGTGGAGGTCCAATTTATGTAACGGGTTCTGTTGAATTTAATAGAAATTTATCGCCAAATCCACTTCTTTCTAATAACGGACAACCTTCTGATGTTACTTTAGATGCAAAAGGTATTTCTGCTTGGGGATATACTGCTGGATTTATGTTTAATCCTTGTAAAGAAATGCGTTTAGGATTTAACTATCGTTCTGAAATTATCATGAAAGCTCGTGGAGGAGATGCTACATTTAACGATGTTCCACCAATTGCACAAGGAACATTCACTAACACTACTTTTTCAGCAAATTTACCTTTGCCAGCTGAAATTACTGCAGGTTTATCGTTAAATCTAACTAAAAAATGGTTGGTGGCATTTGATTACAACAGAACATTATGGAAAGTTTATGATGCATTAATTGTTGATTTCGACAACAATGTGCCTAAATCTGTAAATCCAAGAAATTATAAAAATACTAATACATATAGAGTAGGTACTCAATACAAAGCAAACGATAAGTTTACTTTTAGAGGTGGTTGGTATATTGATGAAAGTCCTGTTCAAGATGGTTATTTTGCACCAGAAACACCTCGTAATGATGCGATGGGTTTCACAGGAGGTTTAACATACCAGTTTAACAAAAAACTAGGAATTGATGCTTCGTTCTTGTATTTACATTTTGATGAGATACAAAATTCTTACGATCATTATGTAGATCCAACAGCTGGTACTGGAGATAATCTTCCTTTTAAAGGAACATATAAGTCTTCTGTATTTGCACCTGGACTTGGTTTGACTTATAGTTTCTAATTCTAAATGAAAAGTAAAATGAAAAATAAATTTATATATTTAGCTGTATTGGCAGCTATGGGATTTGCTTCGTGTGAGCCCGAATTTGAAAACGATGTAACTGCAAACTATACTGCTGGTGATGCTGATTTCTCAACGTATGTTGCGGTGGGTAATTCATTGACAGCTGGTTATATGGATGGGACTGTATATAAAAGTGGTCAAATGAATTCATATCCAAATCTTTTGGCGCAAAAATTTGCTGCTGTTGGAGGTGGTTCTTTTACACAGCCTTCATATGCTGACGATGTTGATAATTTAGGAGGTTTAACTTTAGGGGGTATTCCAATTGCTACAACAAGATTAGTTATTGATGCGGGAGATCAAAGACCTGAAAATTTAGTTGGAACTCCAACAATTGAAGTTTCTAATTTACAGGCCACTGCTTATAATAACATGGGTGTTCCTGGTGCAAAATCTTTCCATTTGTTGGCTTCTGGATACGGTAATGTTGCGGTGGTTTCTCTTGGTATGGCTAACCCATACTTTGTGAGACATGCAACTTCTCCAACAGCAACCGTTTTAGGTGATGCTATGAGTATGAATCCAACTTTCTTTACGAACTGGATTGGTGCTAACGACGTATTGGCTTTCGCTACTTCTGGTGGAGCTGGTGTTGATCAAAATGCTGCTGGTAATTTAAATCCTGCAACTTATGGTGGTAATGATATTACTAACGCTAATGTTTTTGCTAGTGTTTACAATACAATTATTACTACATTAACTTCTGGTGGAGCTAAAGGGGTTGTTTGTACAATTCCTAGTGTAACATCAATTCCATATTTTACAACGGTACCTTACAAACCATTGTCGCCTGCTGCACTTGGAGGAGACGCTAACATTAATATGTTAAATGTGCAATTGTATGGTCCTTTAAATGGTATTTTTTCTGCTTATGGTGAGCCAGGGCGTGTTCGCTTGTTGTCTACTACGTCTGCAAATCCAGTATTAATTACAGATGAGATGGCTATTGATCGATCTGCTGAAATTACTGCTGCTTTAACACCATCATTAGGAGCTCCAACGGCTGCTGCTTTTGGTGCTATTTTTGGAAAAGCAAGACAATCTGCGGCTGATGATTTAATCGTATTGCCTGCGTCTTCTTATATTGGAACAACTAATGCATCTGCTCCAGCTCCAGCTAATATTAATGGTGTAACTTATCCTTTAGCTGATAAATGGGTTTTAATTCCAACAGAAAAAACTGCAATTTCAAATGCAACTATGGCATTCAATAACTCGATTGTTGCAATAGCTAATGCAAACGGATTGGCAGTTGCTGATATGAATGCAATTATGAACCGTTTGGTTAGTGGATTACGCGTTGAAACAGGTCAGATGTATACAGCTAATTATTTCAGTGGGTCGACTACAGAAGGTCAAGTGTTATTTTCGTTAGATGGGGTACATCCTAATGCTAGAGGATATGCGGTAATTGCAAATGAAATTATCAAGGTGATTAATGCACATTATCATGCCAATATTCCATTGCATAACCCTTCATATTTCCCTGGAATACATATTGTTCCTACGAACTAATATTGAATAAGTTTATTAAAAAGCGCTGATATTTCAGCGCTTTTTTTATTTTTATACTTTAATTTATTCTTATGAAAAATCTATTAATTCGTTTGTTGATTACCACAGTATTAATTGTGGTTTTAGCACATTTTCTTCCCGGCATACATGTCGATAGTATTAAAGCAGCATTAATTGTAGCTGTGGTGTTGGGTTTGTTGAATACTTTTTTAAAGCCTATTTTGGTTTTCTTTACATTACCAATTACACTTTTAACGCTAGGATTATTTCTTTTAGTTATTAATGCAGGTATGGTTTTGCTTGCCGATTATTTGATAGACGAGTTTCGAGTAGACTCTTTTATTCACGCTTTTATTTTTAGTGTAATCCTGTCTTTAAGTCAGTGGTTTTTAAATCTTTTTGTAAAGGATTAATTGCGTTTTTAAATAATTTTAATTTCATTGAAAGACAATGAGTTAAAAACTTGGTTGGGTTGTAAAAATTCTATAATTTTGCAACCCAATTTTAGTATGTAAAAAATATAGAATAATGAATATTACAAGAAACAACGTAGACGCGTTAAATGCAGTAGTAACGGTTGAGGTTACAAAACAAGATTATGCAGACCAGGTGGAAAAAGTGTTAGCAGATTACCGTAAAAATGCAAGCATCCCAGGATTTCGTAAAGGAGCGGTGCCTATGAGCTTGATTAAAAAACAATATGGTAAGGCTGTTCTTTTAGATGAAGTGAACAAGTTGTTGCAAAATTCATTAAACAATTATTTGGTTGAAGAAAAACTAGATATTTTAGGAAATCCACTTCCTAAAGTTACTGAAGATTTCAACTGGGATGCAGATGATTACAAATTTGAATTTGAATTAGGACTTGCTCCAGATTTTAAAGTAGATTTAGCTGCAAAAAATAAAATTACAAAATACACTATCGTTGCCGACGACAAAATGTTAGACGAGCAAGTAGAGCGTATTCAAAAACAATACGGGAAATTAATTTCTAAAGATAAAGTTGAAGAAGGTGACGATTTACGTGGAACTTTTTCAAACGAAGAAAAAGGAATTAACAATCCTACAAACATCAATTTAGATATTTTCAAAAGAAAAACGGATGTTAAAAAATTCATCGGAAAAAAAGTTGGTGATGTAGTTACTGTTGGAACTAAAGGTCTTTTTGATGATGACCATAAATTAATGGATTATCTAAAAGTGGATCATGATGATGTTCATGGTTTAGATGTTGAAGTTAATTTTACAATTGAAGAAATCAATACTTCTGAAAAAGCTGAATTGAACCAAGAATTATTCGATAAGTTGTTTGGTGCTGGAAACGTAACTTCTGTTGAAGCTTTAAAAGGAAAAATTAAAGAAGATGCAGAGCAACAATTTGCTGTTCAAGCAGATCAAAAATTCTTAAATGATGTTACTGAATTTTTAATCGAAAACACAAAATTTGACTTACCAGCTGGTTTCTTAAAAAAATGGATTCAAACGGTAGGTGAAAATCCATTAACGGAAGAGCAAGCTGAAGAAGAATATGCAAAATCTGAAGGTGGATTGCGTTATCAGTTAATTGAAGGAAAAATCATTACTGACAACAATCTGCAAATTACTTTTGACGATTTGAAAGCATTTACGTCAACATTAATCAAAAAACAAATGGCACAATTCGGACAAATGAATCCAACTGATGCTGATGTTGAAAATATTGTTGCTCGCGTGTTGTCAAACCAAGATGAAGTAAAACGTCTTTCGGAGCAAATCATGAGTGAAAAAATGGTAAACTTATTTAAAGACAAGGTTTCTGCTAAGTCGAAAGAAGTTTCATACCAAGACTTTATTAAAGAAATGTACGGCGAATAAATTTTCGCAAAAAAATAGTTATATTTGAGCGTCAGACTTTGAGTTTGACGCTTTTTTTAACTAAAATAAATTGTATTCAAGATGAATTTCGGAAAAGAATTTAAAAAATATGCTACAAAACACCATGGGGTGAATAGCTTATATTACGATAAAATTGTAGGAAGTATGACGCCTTATATTATTGAGGAACGTCAACTTAATGTGGCTTCTATGGACGTTTTTTCACGTTTAATGATGGATCGCATTATCTTCTTAGGGACAGGCGTTGATGATTATGTGGCAAACATTATTCAGGCGCAATTGTTGTTTTTAGAAAGTGTTGATGCTTCTAAAGATATTAGTATTTACATCAACTCGCCAGGTGGTAGTGTTTATGCAGGCTTAGGAATTTATGACACCATGCAGTTTGTAAAACCGGATGTAGCTACAATTTGTACTGGAATGGCAGCTTCTATGGGGGCAGTTTTATTATGTGCTGGTGCCGATGGTAAGCGTTCTGCTTTACCGCATTCAAGAGTGATGATTCACCAACCATCAGGAGGTGCTCAAGGGGTGGCTACCGATATGGAAATTAATTTGAAAGAAATGTTGAAATTAAAAGATGAATTGTATCAAATTATTTCAACACATTCAAAACAACCTTTCGATAAAGTGTACAAAGATAGTGAGCGTGATTATTGGATGATTGCCGAAGAAGCAAAAGAATACGGCATGATTGATGAAGTTTTGACGAGAAATAAATAAATTTCAGTAACTTGCTGAAATAGAAAAGGATAATATGGCTAAGGAAGTATTAGAGTGTTCGTTTTGTGGAAGGAAAAAGCCGGAAACTAATTTATTAATTGCTGGGATTAATGCCCATATTTGCGATAAATGTATTGAACAGGCTCATGGTATTGTGTTAGAAGAGCTTAAGCAAAGCGGGAGCGCTGGATTGCTGGCAGATTTGGTTTTAAGTAAGCCAAAGGAAATCCGCGCTTTTCTAGATCAATATGTCATCGGGCAAGAGCAAACCAAAAAGGTGCTCTCGGTTGCGGTATACAATCATTACAAGCGATTGATGCAAAAGCAGTTGGAAGATGAGGTTGAGATCGAAAAGAGCAACATTATTATGGTGGGTCAAACCGGAACAGGTAAAACATTGGTAGCTAAAACAATTGCTAAAATGTTAAATGTTCCATTGGCAATAGTTGATGCTACCGTATTAACAGAAGCTGGATATGTGGGTGAAGATGTTGAAAGCATACTTACGCGTTTGCTTCAAGCTGCCGATTATGATGTGGCTAAAGCTGAGCGAGGTATTGTTTTTATCGACGAGATTGATAAAATTGCTCGTAAGAGTGATAATCCTTCAATAACTAGAGATGTGTCCGGAGAAGGGGTGCAACAGGCGTTATTGAAGCTTTTGGAAGGAACTGTTGTAAATGTGCCGCCTAAAGGAGGTAGAAAACACCCAGATCAAAAGTTTGTAGAAGTTAATACACAAAATATTCTTTTTATAGCGGGTGGTGCTTTTGATGGTATCGAACGTGTTATTTCGAAACGATTAAACCGTCAAGCGGTTGGATATGGTTCGTCTAAAAGTTCAGATTCTATAGATAAGGAAAACTTATTACAATACATTATTCCAAAAGACATTAAAGATTTTGGTTTGATTCCTGAAATTATTGGACGTTTACCCGTGCTTACTCACATGGATCCTTTGGACAGAGCTACGCTTAGAGCTATCTTAACTGAGCCAAAAAATGCACTTATCAAACAGTATACTAAATTGTTTGCCATGGATGATGTTGCGTTTAGCATTGATGATGAAGCTTTGGATTTTATTGTTGAGAAGGCTTTAGAATATAAATTAGGCGCTAGAGGATTGCGTTCGTTGTGTGAAGCAATTCTAACAGATGCGATGTACGATTTACCAGGTTCAGATGAAAAAGAACTTATTATTGATCGCGATTATGCAGAGCATTCTTTAAGTAAAAATTTATTGCAGCGTTTACAAGCTGCATCGTAATAAAAAAGTCCCGATAATTCGGGACTTTTTTATTTTTAAAAAAATATCTCTTCAGAGAAATCTAATATCTCAGAGATAATAAAACCATTTTTAATTTCGTCAATCCCTTTGCTTAATAAAAGCTCTGTGGTAAATTTTCTGCTAATACCATGTATATGACCGTTTAAAATTAGCTTGAAGAAGAATTTGCCCGATGGTGCTTTGAATTTTACAAAGGATAGTAATTCGCATTTTTTCTTCAATAACGCAATATCTTCAGTGCAGTCTTCTTTGCTTTTGTAACTCTGACTGGTCAGTAAAGTTTTTCCTTTTCTGGAATTGAACTCAAATTTAAATAAACCATTCTCTTTCTTGCTAATTACAAAGGTGCCCATTTTGATTGTTTATTGGGGTAAAACTAACAAAAAAGTCCCGATATTTCGGGACTTTTTTGTTAAGCAACAGATTTTGTTGTTTTTGTTTTTTGAATGTCAGATTTTACATATCGTGCTTTACAGCTCCATCCGCTTGAGCAAGAAGTAAATAATAATCCGATACATCCAATTGCGATTATCTTTTTCATCATGAATTTATTTGATAAGGAATTCAATTCTTCTGTTTTTGCTGTCTTGTTCTTCAGAACAGTTGTCTCCACAGTTGAATTTCAATTGTGTTTCACCATATCCTTTGTGCTCTAAACGATCTTTAGCAATACCTTTTTTAACTAAGTAGTCAACAGCAGCTTTGGCGCGTTTTTCAGATAAAGTCATGTTGTATTTATCAGAACCTTTTGCATCAGTGTGTGCATTAATTGCAATTTTCATTTCTGGATTTGCATTCAATACTTCAATAATCTTGTTTAAAGATAATTCAGATTCTTTCTTAACTGTAGCTTTGTTGAAATCGAAATAAATGTTCTCAATTACAATAGCGTTCTCAATGATTTCTGCTTTGGTTTGGTTCATGGCAATTACATCGCTGTAATTGTTGTTGGTATTACTCCAAGCTTTGAAAATTTTCTCGTTTACATCGTAACCGTCTTTTTTCGTAACAATTGTATATTGTGTAAGTGGCTCAACTGCAAAAGCAATTTTTCCATTATCATCTGAAGTTGTTTCTTTAACAATTTCTCCAAATTCGTTTTTAACGATTACTTGCGCATTTGGTAATGCTGTCTTTGTTTTAAGTTCTACAACAGTAGCGTTTAATTTTTGTTCTAAACGTGTTACTTCAAATTTGTATACGTTGTAGTCTTCGTTATTGCTGTTTTTGTTTGATGAAATATAACCTTTAGTGGGTGCGCTTAAAATGAAAGCTACTTCGTCGTTAGCGGTGTTTAAAGTGTTTCCGATATTACAACGGTTTGCTATTCCGGTTTCAGTAATCGATGTTCTAAAAACATCATATCCGCCGTAATTTTCATGACCTTCAGAGGAAAAATATAGATATCTTCCGTTTGCGTAAGGATATTTCTCGTTTGCAGCACTATTTACAGTCGGGCCTAAATTTACCGGATTGGTTATTGTGCCATCAGCCAATACATCAGCCACATAAATGTCAAATCCGCCAAATCCACCTTTCATATCAGAGGCAAAAAACATTTTTGTACCATCTACACTCATGTATGGTGTTTCGATAGAGTAATCACCGTTAATGTCAAGTTTTTGAACATCTTTCCAGTACCCTTTGATTTCTAAATCTAAAGTTGCTTTATACAATTCAAATTGATTTGTGTTTTCAGCTTTAGCACGAGTTAGATACATTGTTTTTTGGTCTGGTGAAAAAGCAACACCACCTTCGTTTGTTTCAGCATCTAAAATTCTTGAAAAAACAATTGGGTATGATAAATTTCCGTATTTGTCAATGTTAACACAAAACAAGTTGTTGTTTGCTGTGTTGTTTTCGTTAACTGTTACTTTGGCAAAACCTCTTTTTTTGTTAGATAATACTAAGTATTTGTCCATAAAAAAGGTTGAACCGATTTCGGAAAGTTCAGTATTGATTCCTGAATCGTTAGTGATGAAGTTAAGACCAGTGGTCTCAATTTTTGCAGTGGTTAAGGCTGCGTTGCTTTTTTGAACGTTTTGTCCTCCTTGTGCGATAAGCATTGCAGGTGTTAAAACAGTTACTAAAAATAACAAAACTCTAGTTCTCATTTTGTTGATATATTATTTGTTTTGGAAGTATTTTTTATATAATCCTTAAAATCGAGTGCAAAGGTACACCTTATATTATATAATCATTAAGAAATCGATAAAATACACAAATAAACGATTAAGTGTAATTTAACAAAACAAAATAAATTGTTTACAAATATAACAAACGAGGTAAGAAAAGTATTAAAATGAAAAAAGCCTTAAACAATTTGTTTAAGGCTTTTGTACTCAAGGCGGGACTTGAACCCGCACGGACATAATGTCCACTGGATTTTAAGTCCAGCGTGTCTACCAATTCCACCACTCGAGCATTATATTTGGAATTGAGCGAAAAACGGGGTTCGAACCCGCGACCTCAACCTTGGCAAGGTTGCGCTCTACCAACTGAGCTATTTTCGCATTATCAATTTGTCAAAAGAACTGCACTACTTTCGTATTGCGAGTGCAAATGTAATATATAAATTTAATTTTGCAAGACTTTATGCTGAAAAAAATAATTAAAAAAAGTTATTTCATTGAAATATAACGATTTAAAATTAATTATTTTTTACCTAACATGCGTTTTATTTCATTCAATTTCATCAAAGCCTCAACTGGAGTAAGGGTGTTGATGTCTAAATTTACTATTTCTTCTTTGATTTCTTCCAAAAGTGGATCATCTAAATTGAAAAAACTTAATTGCAATTCATCTTTTTCAGACTTAACTCCGGAAAGCGCCTCACTGGAATGGTCTTTTTCTAGTTTTTTTAAGATTTTTTGTGCTTTGCTGATTACAGTTTGAGGCATTCCGGCCATTTTAGCGACATGAATACCAAAACTGTGAGCACTTCCTCCTTTTACTAATTTTCGAATGAAAAGCACGTTGTCTTTTAATTCTTTTACCGAAACATTGAAATTTTGAATACGCTCAAATGTAGTTTCCATTTCATTGAGTTCATGGTAATGTGTAGCAAAAAGGGTTTTGGGTTTGTTGGGATGTTCGTGTAGGTATTCTGCAATAGACCAGGCAATAGAGATGCCATCGTATGTAGAGGTTCCACGACCAATTTCGTCTAATAAAACTAAACTTCTGTTCGAAATGTTGTTCAAGATAGAGGCGGTTTCATTCATTTCTACCATGAAGGTCGATTCGCCCATGGAAATGTTATCACTGGCACCAACGCGCGTAAAAATTTTATCCACTATTCCCATGCGTACATTTTCAGCAGGGACAAAACTTCCCATTTGTGATAACAAGACAATTAATGCAGTTTGGCGTAAAATAGCCGATTTACCCGACATGTTAGGTCCGGTTATCATTATGATTTGTTGTGTTTCATTATCTAAAAAAACATCATTGGAGATATAAGGTACTCCAACAGGTAACTGTTTTTCGATAACAGGGTGACGACCATTTTTGATGTCTAATTCAAAACTTTCATCTATTTCTGGTCGTACGTAATTGTTTTCGATAGCTAATTGGGTGAAAGAGCACAAACAGTCAAGTTGCGCAATTAGATTTGCGTTTAATTGTACCGGTTTGATATATGTGGCAGTCCATTGCACCAATTGTTCGAATAATTCGGTTTCTAATTTGTGAATTTTCTCTTCAGCGCCTAGAATTTTGGTTTCATATTCTTTTAGTTCTTCAGTGATATAGCGTTCGGCACTTACTAAAGTTTGTTTTCGAATCCATTCGGATGGTACTTTGTCTTTGTGGGTGTTTCGAACTTCAATATAGTAGCCAAATACGTTATTAAATGAAACTTTTAATGATGGAATACCTGTTTTTTCACTTTCACGAATTTCCAATGCTTCTAAGTATTCCTTGCCTGAAAAAGCTATATTTCGGAGTTCGTCTAATTCTGGGTGTATTCCTTTTGCTATTGCATTTCCTTTGTTAATGGCAACTGGCGCATCAGGATTTAAAGTGGTTTTTATCTTTTCTCGTAATAAATCACACGCGTGTAAATTGTCTCCAATGGTTTTTAGTGCATCGTTAGTGCTTTCTAAGGCGGCAATTTTCATCGGAATTATTGCATCTAACGAATTACATAGATAAACCATTTCTCTTGGACTAACTTTTCCGGTTGCAATTTTTGAAATCAAACGTTCCAAGTCGGAAATTTGTTTGATTTGATACTGCATTTGCTGTAATACTTCTTGATTGGCTTTAAAATAGTCAACTACTTCATGGCGACCTTGAATTTTTGCAGCGTCTTTTAAAGGTAATGCGAGCCATCTTTTTAACAATCGCCCTCCCATTGGCGAAAGCGTACGGTCTATTACATCTAATAGTGTAACGGCATTTGGATTGTAACTGTGGTAAAGTTCTAAATTTCGAATGGTAAATTTGTCCATCCATACATACGCATCTTCTGCAATGCGATGAATGTTTGTGATGTGCTGAATTTTGTTGTGCTGTGTTTCGGAAAGATAATACAAGATAGCGCCCGAAGCGATAATGCCTTCCTGTAATTCTTCAATGCCAAATCCCTTTAGTGAGTTTGTTTGGAAATGGTTGGTTAGACTTTCAAAAGCATAATCTTCTTTATAAATCCAATCTTCTAAATAAAAAGTGTGGAATTCTTCCCCAAAGCTTTCTTTAAATTGGTTTTTAAAATGCTTTTGAACTAAAACTTCACTCGGATTGAAATTTTGAAGCAATTTATCTAAGTACTCTGCGTTTCCTTGAGCCGTAAGAAATTCTCCAGTTGAAACATCTAAAAATGAAATGCCTATATTTTTTTTACCAAAATGAATAGATGCTAAAAAGTTGTTTGATTTAGAATGTAAAACTTCGTCGTTCAATGCAACGCCAGGAGTTACTAATTCGGTTACACCTCTTTTCACAATCGTTTTCGTCATTTTTGGGTCTTCCAATTGATCGCAAATGGCTACTCGAAGCCCAGCTTTAACCAGCTTAGGCAAATAAGTGTTTAAAGAATGATGTGGGAAACCAGCCAATGCCGTTTCAGAATCAGAACCAGCACCTCTTTTGGTTAAAGTAATGCCTAAAATGCCTGAAGCTCTTACGGCGTCTTCTCCGAAAGTTTCATAAAAATCACCTACTCGAAATAATAAACACGCATCGGGATATTTGCTTTTTATCTCGTTGTATTGTTTCATTAAAGGGGTCTCTTTGGGTGTTTTTTCTTTAGCAGACATTCTAATTACGGTTTATTTGCAAATATACATGAAGTTTATAATGTTAAAAGTCAATTTGGTATGCTATTTGATTAGTTTTTTTTGATAGATTTGTTTTTCAAAAAAACACTAAAACACCTTATTATGAAAAAAATAGTACTATTGGCTGCATTCTTTGTTTTTGGAATCGCGGCAAATGCTCAAGAAGCAACAACTGAATCGAAAGCGAAATCAGAATTAAGAAAAAGCAGAAAAGCTAAAAAGGCTAAAAA
This sequence comes from Flavobacterium sp. IC2-16, assembly GCF_055521455.1. Taxonomy (NCBI): domain Bacteria; kingdom Pseudomonadati; phylum Bacteroidota; class Flavobacteriia; order Flavobacteriales; family Flavobacteriaceae; genus Flavobacterium; species Flavobacterium sp. IC2-16. Next base: position 1,715,453 of record NZ_CM145480.1, read on the forward strand.
AGCTGCAAAAGAAGTTAAGGCTGCAATGCCAACTGTTGAAGGACCAGGAATGGTTTTTGAAAACGAAGTGATTGATTATGGCGTTATCGATCAAGATGCTAACGGACAAAGAGAATTTGTCTTGGTTAACAACGGAAATCAACCGTTAATTATTAAAAACGCTCAAGGATCATGTGGTTGTACAGTGCCTGAAGCTCCAAAAGAGCCAATTGCACCTGGAGCAAAAGCGGTTATTAAAGTAAAATACGATACACACCGTGTTGGAGGTTTCTCTAAAAATGTAACTTTAACAACTAATGTTTCTGATACACCAAAAGTACTTACTATCAAAGGTGAGGTAAAAGCTCCGGCTGTTAAAGAAGATGTAAATAAAATACAAGAAGTAAAAAGCTAATTTTTGCTGAAATTCTATAGAAAGCCTTCAAAATGATTATTTTTGAGGGCTTTTTTAATGCACAGATATGAGAAAACTAGCCAATAGCGAACTGGAACGTAAAAATGTTGAAGAATTTAAACAGGCCGATAAAACGCCTATAATTATAGTGTTAGACGATATTAGGAGTTTGCACAACATAGGTTCTGTTTTTCGTACCTCTGATGCTTTTTTAGTTGAAAAAATTTATTTGTGTGGAATTACTGCAGTGCCACCAAACAAAGAAATTCATAAAACAGCATTAGGTGCTACTGAAACCGTTTCGTGGGAATATGCTAAAGATGTTCTAGAAGTTATTCAAAAACTTAAGCAGGATACGGTTGCGGTGTATGCCATTGAACAGGTTGAAAATTCAGTTATGTTGAATGATTTTTCGTTAGAAAAAGATAAAAAGTATGCTTTGGTTTTTGGAAACGAAGTGAAAGGCGTATCACAAAATGCTATTCATGAATGTGATGGTGTGATCGAAATCCCGCAATTGGGAACCAAGCATTCATTGAATATTTCAGTTAGTGCTGGAATTGTGGTTTGGGATTTGTTCCAAAAACTAACAAAGCTGTAACTTCGATAGCTTATTTTGAATGTAGTGCTTCAAGGATTTTTATATAATCTTCTTGATTGTTAACAAAATCCATTTCAGAAACATCAACAATTACCACATTTAAATCGGTTTGTGTTTTGATGTAATCCAAATAACCTTTATTGATTTTCTCTAAATATTCGGCTGGGATTTCCTGTTCGTACGATCGGCCTCTTTTGCGAATATTAGTGAGTAATCGTTCGGTGTTTTGATACAAATACACGTAAATGTCTGGTTTAGGCATTTCTTTGTGGATAATATCGAACATGGTTTTATACAATCGATATTCGTCTTCTGCAAGTGTGACTTTTGCAAAAATTAACGATTTGAATATGTGGTAATCCGCAACAATAAAATCTTTAAACAAGTCAAATTGCGCTAGATCATCTGATAATTGTTGATAACGATCGGCCAAAAACGACATTTCTAATGGAAATGCATACCGATTTTGATCTTTATAAAATTTTGGCAAAAAAGGATTGTCGGCAAAGCGTTCTAAAACTAGTTTAGCATTAAAATCCTCGGCAATCTTACTAGATAGCGTTGTTTTTCCAGCGCCAATATTACCTTCTATAGCGATGTAGTTATACGGGCGTAAATTGATGCTTTCAATTGGTGATGGTAAATCGGACACTATTTTGCAATCACTATCGTCTGGTGAGGTAGTAATTAATTCGGGTAGTGTTTTGTTGAATTTTGGATGTTTCCAATCTGTTTTCAAATCCGCCATCGGAAGTAAAACAAATAAACGATTTTGCATTTGTGGGTGCGGAATGCAAAGCGATTCGGTCTCAATTATTTCTTCATTAAATGAAATAATATCAAGGTCAATAATTCGCGCTTGATAGCCTTCGGCATTATTTCGTATTCTTCCCAGTTTTTGCTCGGCTTCAAGCATTTTGTGTAATATCTTTTCTGCAGAAAATGACGAATGTACCAAGACAGCACAGTTGTAAAAAGCATCACTTTCAAAACCCCATGATGGTGTTTCGTATAGCTTTGATGTTTTTATTACGGTGCCAATAGTTTTGTGAATCAATGCAATAGCCGCTTGAATATTCTCCAAACGATTTCCTTGATTACTTCCTATTGATACTACAATCTTATTCTGGCTGAGCATAAGGCAAAATAACTAAAACTAATTTAGAAATGCTTGCTTTTTTAGTCACTGTTAATAACTTATTTGATTTTTAAGCTGTAACAATTTTAACATTTTAGCTACTTATTGCTTAAAATAAATTACAATGAGATTTTTAGGAAATGTATTGGCAACAGTTGTCGGATTGTTTGTTTTTTGTATGCTGTTCTTTTTTGGAATGCTTTTTATCGGAGCTCTTTTTGGGGGTGATGGGGATAAAGTGCGAATTGAGAATAATTCGGTTTTAGAATTGGATCTAAAAGACGTAACTCATGACTATGGAGGGCAATTTAAATTTACCGATTTCGAATATTTCGATTCAAAACATAACGGAGTTTCAGATGTGTTAAATGCTTTGGAAGCCGCGAAAACCGATGATAATATCAAAGGAATTTCAATTTTAAATGACGAATCGGTTATTGGTTTGGCACAAAGCAAGGCAATCCGAAGAAAATTAGAGGAGTTCAAAAAAACCGGAAAATTTGTTGTGGCTTATGCTAATGCGTTTTCGCAAAAGGAATATTATTTAAATTCTGTGGCCGACACCATTTATTTAAATCCTGTTGGAGAACTTGATTTTAAAGGATTATCTGCTGAAATTTTATTTTTTAAAGATTTTCAAGAAAAAGCGGGAGTGAAAATGGAAGTGATTCGTCATGGAAAATACAAAAGTGCTGTTGAACCTTTTTTAGAAAACGAAATGAGCCCAGCGAATCGCGAACAGATGTCGGTGTTGCTTAATTCGATTTGGAATACTGTTGTAAATGATATTTCAGTAAGCAGAAAAATTCCAGTAGATAGTTTGAATTCTATTGCAAATTCATTAGGTGCTCGTACTCCAGAATTAGCGTTTCAAAAACATTTAATCGATAAGATTGGTTACGAAGATGAATACCATAACGGGATTCGTAAAGCGTTGAAAGTTGATAAAAATGAAGAATACAATAAAGTGAGTATTCTGGATTATGCTAAAAATGTGGCAACTTCAAGTGTTGATTTTGGTAAAAAAGATAAAATCGCTATCATTTATGCACAGGGTGAAATTAAATCGGGTGAAGGTGATGTAGACTATATAGGTGAAGGTTCAATGCGACGTTCCTTAGAAGATGCTCGAAACGATGAAAGTGTAAAAGCAATCGTGCTTAGAGTTGATTCTCCGGGTGGAAGTGCCTTAACGTCAGAATTGATTTGGAGAGAAATCGAATTGACTAAAAAAGTAAAACCTGTTGTAGTATCTATGGGTAATTTAGCGGCTTCAGGAGGGTATTATATTTCATGTAATGCCAACACCATTTTTGCTGAACAAAATACAATCACAGGTTCTATAGGTGTGTTTGGCATGTTGCCAAATATTACACCGCTGGCAACAAAATGGGGAATTAATGCTGAACAAGTTAAAACTCATGCCAATGCATCTGGGTATAGTGTTTTTGAGCCGATAGATGATAATTTTAAAGGTTATGTTACCGAAAGTATCGAACATATTTATAACACTTTCTTGAAACGAGTTGCTGATGGCAGAAAAATGACCACTGCACAAGTAGACGCTATTGCGCAAGGTAGAGTTTGGACAGGAGCCGATGCAATTAAAATAGGGTTAGTTGATAAAATTGGTGGGATGGATGCAGCAATTCAGCACGCGGCAACATTAGCAAAAATTAAAGATTATAAATTTAAAAATTACCCAGAATACGAAAAAACCTTCGAAGATTTGTTTAGTAGCTTTACGGGAATTTCAATGTTTCAATCCAGAGAAACTTTGTTGAAAGAACAATTAGGCGAAGAAAATTATCAAATTTTAGATCAAATCAGAAAAGTAAATCAACGCAAAGGAAATCAGGTAGTTATGCCTTTTGAGTTGAATATCCAATAGTCTATCCATATTATTTTTTTGTCAAACCAACTTATTTATGTTTTCATTAAGTAAGTTGGTTTAATTTTTGTAGTAATTTCGTAAGATAAATTCACAATAATTATGTTGAAGAAAATTTTAAAAATAACCGGTATTACGTTATTGGTTGTTATAATAGCTTTGGCCGCAGCGCCATTTTTATTTAAAGATAAAATTAAAGAGTTGGTGGCTAAAACCATTAATGAAAACGTAGATGCTAAAGTGGCATTTGATGACGTTGCTTTAAGTTTGTTTAAAAATTTCCCCAATGCCAGTGTGACAATTGATAAGTTAAGTATTATCAACAAAGCACCTTTTGAAGGTGATACACTTTTGTACGCTGGAGAAGTAAATTTGAAAATGTCTGTAAAAGAATTGTTCAAAGGCGAAGGTGAAGCTATGAATATTGAAGGATTTTCATCTAAAGACGGTGTGGTTAATATCATTTTCAATAAAGATGGTCTTGGTAATTTTGATATTGCTTTAAAAGACAATAAGCCTGAAGAAAAATCAGATAGCAAACCTTTTGCCATGAATATTCAAAAATATTCGGTAGAAAATTTACGTTTCAGCTATATCGATGAAAAATCGAAAATTAAAATGGTTATTGCTAATTTAAACCATGAAGGAACTGGGAATTTTGCTCAGGAAAAACTGGATTTAAATACCAAAACCACGGCTAATCTGTCTTTAGATATGGACAAAGTTAACTACATGAAGAATGTAGCCTTAAGTCTTGATGCTATTTTAGGAATTGATTTGAAAAATCAAAAATATGAGTTTAAAGACAATAAAGCACTAATTAATCAGCTGCCTTTAGAGTTTTCTGGGTTTATTCAAATGGTAGAAAAGGGTCAGGTGTACGACTTGAAATTTAAAACACCAACTTCCGATTTTAAAAACTTTTTGGGTTTAATTCCAGAAGCCTATGCTGGAAATTTGAAAGGTGTAAAAACTACGGGTGAGTTTACAGTTGATGGTAAGGTAAATGGCGAATTGACCGATACTACAATTCCGAAATTCAATGTTGAGATTGCGTCTAATAATGCTTCGTTTCAATATCCTGATTTGCCAAAATCGGTTCAAAATATCATAATAGATACTAAGATTATTAATGAAACCGGTTTGATGAACGATACCTATGTTAATTTGGATAAATTGTCATTCCGCATCGATCAAGATGTGTTTAATGCTAAAGCAAACATTCGTAATATAGCTGAAAATGCATTAGTTAATGCCGAGTTGAAAGGTGTAGTTAATTTAGCGAATGTAACTAAAGCTTATCCGGTTAAGTTAGACAAGCCGTTATCAGGAATTTTAAAAGCCGATGTAGTTACGAAGTTCGACATGAAATCGGTTGAAACCAGTCAGTATCAAAACATTCAGAACTCTGGTAACATTACGTTAACTGGATTTAATTATACAGGTCCAGAAATGGCCAAACCGGTTCAAATTTCGCAAGCTGTTGTGGCTTTCAACCCAAATCAAATTCGTTTAAATCAGCTTGATCTTAAAACAGGTAAATCCGATTTGAGTGTTAACGGAAGTTTGGATAATTTCTACGGATTTGTTTTTAAAAATCAAATTTTAAAAGGAAATTTCAATATGAATTCCAATCAGCTTTTAGTTAGCGATTTTATGACACCAACGGCACCTTCTTCTGGAAGTGCTGCAAAAAAAGAAGCTGTTAAAATCCCTGCGTTTTTAGATTGTGCCATTACAGCAAAAGCTAATACGGTTGTGTATGATAACTTGACGTTAAAAGAGGTTTCAGGTAAAATGATTATCAAAGATGAGGCGGTTACTTTGCAGAATGTTAAAACGAGTATTTTCGATGGATTTATTGGCTTAAACGGAGTTGTGTCGACCAAAGGAAAAACACCAACATTTAAAATGAATTTAGGGTTGGATAAAGTTGATATTGCTAAATCGTTTACACAGTTGGATATGTTGAAATCAATCGCGCCGATTGCGGGTGTAATTGAAGGTAAATTGAATTCGACCATTAATTTGTCGGGTAATTTAGATGCGATTGAAATGACACCCGATTTAAAAACAGTTTCTGGTGATTTACTAGGGCAATTGTTAAGTACAAAAGTGAATTCACAAAACTCGCAATTACTATCATCATTGTCTTCTAATGTGAAGTTTATCGATGTAAGTAAATTAAACTTGAACGATGTAAAAGCGGCATTGTCGTTTAGTAATGGTAAGGTTAATTTGAAACCAATCGATTTGAAATACCAAGATGTTAAAGTTACTGTTGGCGGTACACATGGTTTTGATCAATCCATGAATTATGACTTAAAATTTGATGTTCCTGCAAAATATTTAGGTCCTGAAGTAAGCAAGTTGTTAGCAAAATTAACTCCTGCTGAGCAAGGAAAATTAGATAATGTGCCTGTAAATGCAACAATGACGGGTAATTTTAAGAGTCCGAAAATTTCAACAGATATGAAACAGGCGGTTACCAATGTGACCAATCAGCTTATTCAATATCAAAAAGATAAGTTGATGAACCAAGGAACAACGGCATTAGGAAATCTTTTTGGTGGCGGTACTAAAGATAATAGTACAACTACAGATGCAGCTGCACCTAAGGACACAACTAAAACTACCGTTCCTAAAGTAAAAGACAATATCAAAAATACGGCAACGAGCGCTATTAAAGATTTGTTTGGTAAAAAGAAAAAAGAAGAACCTAAACAAGAAACACCATAAAAAAAAAGCCCCATGTTTGGGGCTTTTTTTATGTTATGATAAACTTATTTTTACAACATAGCCTTCGAACGTTCGAATATTGAAAACAGTGCCGTCTGCAAAAATTAGATACTGTCCTTTAATTCCGGTTAGCTTTCCTTTGTATTCAGGGCTTTTGTCTAAATTTAAACTGTTTACTTTTTTAGGATTTTCCAGTACGGGATAGTTTAAATGGTATAATTTTTCTGGAGTAGAATCGAAATACGATTGAACTTCTAGTGGGAGTAATTCTTTGAGTTTGCTTCTTTCAGAAATTAAATCCGTGTTTGGGATTTCATTTTTCAGCATTTTTTGCCAATTGGTTTTGTCTGCGAAATGATTTTTTAAAGCAACTTCAGTAATTCCAGCCAAGTAACGGTTGGGAACTTCAACAATAGGAATAGCTTCTATAGCTCCTTGGTCAATCCATCGTGTTGGAACTTGTGTTTTACGAGTAACACCTACTTTTACTTCGCTGGAAAGTGCTAGGTACACAATATGCGGTTGCAATTGAACTCGTTTTTCATATTCCAGATCTCTGTCTTCAATGTCAAGATGAGCCGTAGAAAGCTCGGGTTTCATTATCCAATCGCCAACTGCCGGGCTCGACATAAAACAATCGTAGCAAAATCCTTGACGAAATATTTTCTTCTTTTTACCACAATTTAAACACTGATAGCCTTGAAAACGAATGTCAAGTTCTTTGTTTAACAACTGATTCATGTTTAAAAAACTATTTTCGAAAACCAGATAGTACTGAATAGGTTCAGCGAACTCTGTTTCCATTTTTGTCAACACGCCTTCGTAAGTCATTTTTGAGTAAATTGGATGTTAATTTTTGCTATATTTGGTAATGTTGTAAAGGTATAATTTACAATTCATAATTCATAATTATTACAAATGCCGCTAACCATTATAAATTCAATTGCTTCTTGGATACTGAAGAAAAGAATTCATCAGATGGAACTTTTTTTAAAGTATCCGAATGAGGTTCAGGAAGAGTTGTTGTTTACATTGCTTCGTACCGCACAAAATACTGTTATTGGGAAGAAGCATGAGTTTTCTTCTATTAAAAGTTATAAAACTTTTTCTGAACGCGTTCCGGTTTCTACATATGAAGAGATTGAACCTTTGATAGAAATGACACGAAAAGGGGAACAAAATGTGTTTTGGAATTCTCCAATTAAATGGTTTGCAAAATCGAGCGGAACCACCAACGCAAAGAGTAAATTTATTCCGGTGAGTAATGAAGCCCTAGAGGATTGTCATTATAAGGCGAGTAAAGATTTACTGTGTTTGTATTTGAATAACAATGAAGAGTCGGAATTGTTTACCGGAAAAAGCCTGCGTTTGGGCGGAAGTAAGCAGCTGTATGAAGATAATAATACGTTTTTTGGGGATTTGTCTGCGATACTAATTGGAAATATGCCTTTTTGGGCTGAGTTTAGTAGTACGCCGAGCAATAAAGTTTCGTTAATGAGCGAATGGGAAACCAAATTAAAAGCAATTATTCAGGAAACAAAAAATGAAAATGTTACGAGTTTTGCAGGTGTTCCTTCTTGGATGCTGGTTTTACTAAATAAAATATTGGAAGAAACCGGCAAAGAAAATCTGTTGGAAATTTGGCCGAATCTTGAGGTGTATTTTCATGGAGGAGTTGCTTTTGAGCCTTATCGAGAGCAGTACAAAAAGTTGTTGCCTAAATCGGATTTTAAATTTTATGAAATTTACAATGCTTCCGAAGGATTCTTTGCAATTCAGGATTTGAACAATTCCAGTGATTTATTGTTAATGCTGGATTATGGTATTTTCTATGAATTTATTCCGATGGATACTTTTGGAACTTTAAACCAGAGGGTAATACGCTTATCTGAAGTAGAGCTAAATAAAAATTATGCAGTGGTTATTACAACTAATTCTGGGCTGTGGCGTTATTTGATTGGAGATACGGTTCGATTTACATCTGTTAATCCGTATCGTATTCGAATAACGGGTAGAACGAAACATCATATTAATGTTTTTGGTGAAGAATTGATGGTGGAAAATACCGATATGGCTATTGCTAAAGCATGTCAGTTAACGGGTGCTGAGGTTATCGATTATACTGTTGCGCCAATTTTTATGGATGGAAAAGAGAAAGGGGCACATGAATGGATGATTGAATTTCGTAATGCTCCTGAAAATGTTGAGCAATTTACCGTTACATTAGACGAGTGTTTACAGTCTTTAAATTCGGATTATGAAGCTAAACGATACAATAGTATGACACTGAATCGCTTGGTTTTGAATGTGGCTCGTGAAAATTTATTTTACGATTGGTTGAAAGAGCAAGATAAGTTAGGTGGTCAGCATAAAATACCTAGGTTGTCAAATCAAAGAGATTATTTGGAACAATTGAAAGCAATGCAGTTTTCAGAAATAATTTAATAAATATGAAAAAGATAATTGTAATCCTTTTGCTAGGCAGCTTTTTGCAGTCATGCGGGCCAAAGCGTTTGCGTTGCGGACCTTGGCGTTGTGATGTAAATAAAGAAAAAAAGGAAAATAAGCAGAATTGCTAGTTGAATAAAAGGCAAAAAAAAAAGTCCCGATCTAATCGGGACTTATTTTTTCTTACTTGTATTAAATACTAGTGAGCAGCTGGAGCTTCAGTAGCAGCTGGAGCAGCTTCAGTAGCAGCAGCAGCAGCAGAGTCAACAGTAGCAGCAGCAGAATCAACTACTTCAGTAGTAGCCTCAACAGCAGCCTCAGTAGTTTCAGTTACTGGCTCTTCAGTTTTGTTTTCTTTACAAGAAACAACTGCCATAGTAGCAACTAATGCTAAGCTTAAAACAACTTTTTTCATCTTACTAAATTATAAAGGTTAATTATTAATTCGGAGCAAAGATATAAATTTTTTAATACGATAATATCTTTTGCAAAATATTTTTTTCAAGAGGCAATATTTTTTTTTAGCTATTTTATAAAGTGCTTTATTTTGCTGGGTTTTCTGACTTTTAAAACCATAAAGAACTGTAAGTTAAAAAGTTATTTTTTTGCCTTTTTTTTGATTTTTTTTGTTGGTTTTACCAATTTTAACTCTTCAATTAGGTGTTTTGCACCCGCATACTTGTCAACAACGAACAAAACATAGCGAATGTCGACCATGATATTGCGACAAATTGCCGGATCGTAATGAATATCGCTCATAGTTCCTTCCCAAACACGGTCAAAATTTAAACCAATTAAATTTCCTTGTGCATCTAGAGCAGGACTTCCAGAATTACCACCGGTTGTGTGGTTGGTTGCAATAAAAGCTACTGGCATTTTACCGTTTTTTGCCGCATATTGACCAAAGTCTTTTGTGTTGTACAATTCAATTAATTTTTGAGGAACATCAAATTCATAATCGCCTGGAATGTATTTTTCCATTACACCATCTAAATATGTTACCGGCTCGTAAACTACTGCGTCACTTGGTTTGTACCCTTTTACTTTACCATAGGTTACACGTAATGTGCTGTTTGCGTCTGGGAAGATGCGAGCCGATCTTGGACTTAATTCTAATATCGCTTTCATGTATGTGCGTTGTAAAGCGATGTTCTTAAGATTCATTTCATCGTATTTAGGCGCTACATTTTTAGCGTATGCTTCTGCAATCGATTTAACTAAGGCATAGGCTTTGTCTTCGTTTAGTTTTTCTAAAACAGTTTTTGCATCGCCGTTTAATAACTCTTTTAGCCCGTTGTAGTTGGTTAATTTCGAGTTTTTGAATATATCAGCCGATAATTGCGACGGATTGATATTGTTTAAGGTTGATGGTAAGAACTGTTTTGGAGATTTGTTGGCGTATAAATCGATTAGTTGTTCAAAAACTTTTTCATCTACATTAGCGTTAAAATCTTTATACAAACCTTCAAACCCTGCAATTAAATTGTTTTTGCGGTCGTTAAATGCTTGTTCACCTTTTGCATTATAAATTTGTTCCAATTGGTATAAACGATAACCGAAATTTAAAATTTCTGTATTTCGTAGTACTACTTCTGAATAATATTCACGTGCTAATGCGTAAGGCGCAATGGCTTCGTAATTGGTTTTGAAATCAGATAGCAGGTTTCCGTATTCTGCTTGTTTGCCTGATTTATTGATTTTGTCAGTTAAGTCTTTTTCGAATTTTTGTTTGATGCCTATAGCATTTGATTTTTTTAAACCTTTCACTTCACCAATCCATTTTTTCCAATAATTGGCTACGGATGCATATTTAGAGGCGTATTGAATTTTAATAGCGTTGTCTTTACGCATAAATCCGTCCTGAACTTTAAGAGCACGATCACGAACTTCAATTCTTGCCGGATCTAACGAATTCATAATCTGATCTACAGCATAAGAAGGTAAGTACTCCTGTGTTCTTCCAGGGTATCCCATAACCATGGTAAAATCGTTTTCTTGGATTCCTTTGATGGATACTGGGAAGAAATGTTTTGGTTTGTATGGAACGTTATCTTTAGAATATTCTGCTGGACGGTTGTTTTTATCTGCGTAAATTCTGAATAATGAAAAATCACCTGTGTGTCTAGGCCAAACCCAGTTGTCGGTATCGGAACCAAACTTTCCAATAGAAGAAGGTGGTGCGCCTACCAATCGAACATCACGATAAGTTTCTGTTACAAATAAAATATATTGGTTTCCGTCGTAAAACGTACGAATGCTGTTTTCTTGCCAAGATTCTTTGGGTAACGATTTGCTTAACATCGAAATATTATCTTGAATTTTTCTTTGTTTTTCTGCTTCCGAAGGTAAATTAGAAACACCTTCTAGAACTTTATTGGTAACGTCTTCAATGCGAACAATGAAAGTTACGAATAGGTCTTTATTAGGCAATTCGTCTTCCATTTTCATAGCCCAAAAACCATCGGTTAAATAATCGTGCTCAACCGAAGAATGACTTTGAATATTGTCGTATCCACAATGGTGATTGGTTAATAAAAGACCTTTGGAAGAGATTACTTCGGCGGTACAGCCACCATCAAAATGAGGAACAGCATCTTTTAAGCTAGAATGATTTACAGAATAAATATCATCGGCTGAGATTTTCATTCCTAAATTTTTCATTTCAGTTTCATTCATTCCTTTAAGTAACGAAGGAATCCACATTCCGCCTTGTTGGGCAAAAGTGGGAAGAACGAATAGAATAATTAGAAGTCTTAAAAATTTCATAGTATTTAATTGTGATTTATAATAATATAGGTTTGTATTTACAAGGTAATGTTACAAATGTAGTTCATTATTGTGGAAGTGGCTCCTTTATTCATTTGTACAAAAGTGCTACAAATATGCCCTTTTTCATATCGTTCGTCTTCATTTTGAAGTAACAAATCGAAAGTTTGCTTTAAATCTGTGGATGAAGCAACCGATAAGCAACCACCCATGTTTACTAACGCTGTAGCTTCGGCAAAGTGAGAGTAATTGGGGCCGATAACAATAGGCACGCCAAAAGTTGCAGGTTCAAGAATATTGTGAACTCCAGGGTTTCCATATCCGCCGCCAACATAAGCGATATCGGCATAACTGTAAATTTTGGTCAGGATTCCTATGGTGTCAATAATGAAAACATCAAATTGTTCTAAAATCTTAGTTTCTTTTTCGGAGAATAAAACTGTTTTTTTAGTGATTTTAGATTTCAGATTTTGAATTTGTTCAAATTTAATATTGTGTGGTGCAATAATAAATTTCACGTTGGAAGATTGATTGATAAAGTCGATAAGCATTTCTTCGTCTTTAGGCCATGAACTCCCAATTACTATTGTGGTGCTGTTGTTTTTAAATTGTTTGATAAAATCAAGTGAATTGTCTCTTTCCAGAATCGAGACTACACGATCAAAACGAGTGTCGCCCGATATTTTCACATTGGCAAATCCGATACTTTGTAATAGTTTTTTTGAGTTTTCGTTTTGTACAAAAAAGTAATCGAAGGTTTTTAAGGCGTTTCGGTAAAATCCGCCATACCATTTAAAGAAGCTTTGTTTTTCTCTGAAAATACCAGAAATCAAATAGGTTTTGATGTTTAGCTTTTTGAGTTCGTTGAGGTAATTCGGCCAGTACTCATATTTGATAAAAAACATCATTTCCGGATGAACACGGTTTAAAAACTGTTGCGCATTGCTCTTGGTGTCTAATGGAAGGTATACCGTTACGTCGGCAATTGGATTGTTTTTGCGAACTTCATAGCCAGAAGGCGAAAAGAATGTTAGAATCATTTTGTGATTAGGGTACTGTTTTTTCAGGGCTTCCATAACGGGTAAGCCTTGTTCGTATTCGCCTAATGAAGCAGCATGAAACCAAATAGTTTTGTCGGAATCAGTTATTTTTGAACTAAGTGTTTCAAAAACCGTTTTACGACCGTTTACAAAAAGTTTGATTTTCGGACTGAAAACGGATATGATTTTCAGTAAAAAACCAACAAAATGAACCAATAGATTGTAGCAAAAAAACATAGCTTTTCTTTTGTTGTGCTAAAATACGGTTTCTTTTCGTTATCCATAAATCATTCTACTTTAATTCGTATTTTTGCTTGTTTCAAATATGTTTTTCAAATGAAAAAATTACAAATGGTTGACTTAAAAAGTCAATACGATAGAATAAAAGATACTGTAAATGCTTCGATTCAAGAAGTTTTAGATACAACAACCTATATTAATGGTCCACAAGTTCATCAGTTTCAAAAAGCTTTAGAGGATTATTTAGATGTAAAACATGTGATTCCGTGTGCAAATGGAACCGATGCTTTGCAAATCGCAATGATGGGGTTAGGGTTAAAACCCGGTGATGAGGTTATTACGGCTGATTTTACTTTTGCGGCTACAGTTGAAGTTATTGCGTTATTGCAATTAACACCAGTTTTGGTTGATGTTGATAGGGATACCATGAACATTTCGATTGAAGCTATAAAAAAAGCGATTACACCAAAAACCAAAGCTATTGTTCCGGTTCATTTGTTTGGTCGTGCAGCTAATATGGAAGCGATTATGCAATTGGCAAAAGAGCATAATTTATATGTTATTGAAGATAACGCCCAGGCTATCGGAGCTAATTTTACCTATAGCAATGGAGATAAAAAGAAAGTAGGGGCTATTGGTCATGTGGCTTCAACATCGTTTTTCCCATCAAAAAACTTAGGCTGTTATGGTGATGGAGGAGCAATTTTTACAAATGATGATGTTTTAGCGCATACATTGAGAGGTATTGTTAATCACGGAATGTACGTGCGTTATCATCATGATGTAGTTGGGGTTAATTCCAGGTTAGACAGTGTTCAGGCTGCGGTTTTGAATGCAAAACTTCCTCATTTGAATGGATATAATGCAGCTAGAAGAAATGCAGCTGCAAAATACAATGCGGCTTTTGCAAACCATAAAAACATTGTAACGCCTGCATTCGACATAAATGGTGATGATCATGTTTTTCATCAATATACTTTGCGTATTGTTGATGCTGATCGTAATGCTTTAATGGAACATTTGCAAAGTAAAGGCGTGCCATGCGCTATTTATTATCCGATTCCATTGCACAGTCAGAAAGCATATTTGGATGCTCGTTACCGCGAAGAAGATTTTCCGGTTACAAACCAGTTGGTTAATGAAGTGATTTCTTTAGCGATGCATACCGAATTGGAAGAGGATCAGATTAAATTTATCACCGATTCAGTTTTAGAGTTTTTTAAATAAGCTTACTATTTGTAAATAATGAAAATACTAGTAACAGGAGGTTTGGGTTTTATAGGGTCGCATACGGTTGTGGAGCTTCAAAATATGGGCTACGAAACTATTGTGGTTGATAATCTTTCCAATTCTTCTATAGAAGTATTAGATGGGATTGAGAAAATAACTAAGATCCGTCCGTTATTTGAAAAAATAGATTTACGAGATAAAAAATCTGTTCAAGATTTTTTTAAAAATCATTCAGATATTTCAGGTGTAATACATTTTGCAGCTTCTAAGGCTGTTGGTGAAAGTGTAGAAAATCCATTACTGTATTATGAAAATAATATAGCATCATTAGTCTATATTCTCCAAGAATTAGAAAAGCTACCTGAAGCTAGTTTTATTTTTAGTTCTTCATGTACGGTTTATGGACAAGCTGAAAAAATGCCTATAGCCGAAGATGCACCAATGCAAAAAGCAATGTCTCCTTATGGAAACACAAAACAAATAGGAGAAGATATTGTTAGTGATGTAGCTAAGATTTCTAATGTTAATGCCATATTGCTACGCTATTTTAATCCGATTGGAGCACATCCGTCTGCAGAAATAGGGGAGTTGCCTAATGGAGTACCTCAAAATTTAGTTCCGTTTATTACACAAACTGCTATTGGATTGCGACAAGAATTGTCGGTTTTTGGAGATGATTATTCTACACCAGATGGCACTGCAATTCGCGATTATATTCATGTGGTAGATTTGGCTAAAGCTCATGTGGTTGCACTTCAAAGGTTGTTGCAAAAGAAAAACACAAGTAAAGTAGAAGTGTATAATGTTGGAACTGGAACAGGGAGTTCGGTAATGGAGGTAATACATGCTTTTGAAGAGGTTAGTGATCAAAAATTGCCGTATATAGTAGTTGCGAGACGAGAAGGTGATATTACCGAGGCTTATGCCAGTACTCATAAAGCAAATGCCGTTTTAGGTTGGAATGCTACGTCTTCATTAAAAGATGCACTAGCAAGCGCTTGGAAATGGGAAAAGAAAATTAGAAACAAATAGCATAAAAAAATCCCGAGTTTACTCGGGATTAATTTTTTAAAAGAAATGGTTATTAGTGTTTAACCTCTTCTTTTACTTCTTTAGCAGCAGCTTCAACTTTGGCAGCACCAGCTTCCATAGCTTCACCAGCTTTAGCAGCAGTAGAGTCAACAGCCTCGTCCATTTTTGCAGCAGCAGAATCAACCGCTTCGGTCATTTCAGTACCAACTGCCTCAACAGCGTCGTCCATTTTTTCTTCTGTTTTTTCTTTACATGAAACCATTAATGCTCCAACGAATGCTAATGCTAAAAGTGTTTTTTTCATTTTTCTAATTTTAAGAATTAATAATTAATTATTCAATACTATAAAATTATAATAATTTTTTAATAAAAAACAAGTCAAGTTCAAAAAAAATAAACTTGATTATGCAGAAATTGTTTCTACTTCTTTGTTTATTTTGTTCACTAATCCCACTAAAACTTTACCTGGTCCAACTTCAGTAAAACTTGTAGCACCATCAGCAATCATTTTTTGTACAGATTGTGTCCATTTTACAGGAGCGGTTAGTTGAATGATTAAGTTTTTCTTTATTTCCTCTGGACTAGAAACAGCACTAGCAGTTACATTTTGATAAACTGGACATATTGGAGTGTTGAATGAAGTAGCTTCAATAGCCGCTGCTAATTCTTCTCTTGCCGGTTCCATCATCGGTGAGTGAAATGCTCCACCTACTGGTAAAATTAAAGCGCGTTTTGCACCTGCTTCTTTCATTTTTTCACAAGCAACTTCAACAGCTTGTAACTCACCAGATATAACAAGTTGCCCAGGGCAGTTATAGTTTGCCGCAACTACTACACCATCAATTGAGTTGCAAATATCTTCAACAATTTTGTCGTCTAAGTTTAGAACTGCAGCCATAGTGGAAGGCGTTATTTCGCAAGCTTTTTGCATTGCCAAAGCTCTTTGTGAAACTAGTTTTAACCCGTCTTCAAAAGATAAAGCGCCATTTGCCACTAAAGCTGAAAACTCACCTAAGGAATGGCCTGCTACCATATCGGGTTTGAAATCCGTTAGCGTTTTGGCTAAAATTACAGAATGTAAAAAAACAGCAGGTTGTGTTACTTTTGTTTCTTTTAATTGTTCTGCAGTTCCTTCAAACATGATATCCGTAATTCGAAATCCTAAAATTTCGTTTGCTTTTTCAAATAATGCTTTTGCTTCTGCAGAAGATTCGTATAAGTCTTTACCCATTCCGGTAAATTGAGCGCCTTGCCCAGGGAAAATGTATGCTTTCATAGGTTTTATTTACAATTGAATAATAATCAAAGTAAAACAAAAGTAGCAATTTTTTTATAGTGGAGTATTCCTGTATTTTTGTAATGGCAAATTGTGTTGCAATTTTGTCGTAACAGTTGTGAAATTGTAAAAAGGCTGTAGATTTTGTAACAAATTTTCAAGTCTTTACACTTATAATAAGAGTTTAAATCGCTTTTAAAGTAAATAATGGGAAATAATAAATCTCTTTTGTATATACGCCTTTTAAAGGAAAGTCTTGGTTTTGCATTTAGTGCTTTGCGTAATAATAAGTTGCGAACCTTGCTTTCATTGTTGGGGGTTACTATTGGAATTTTTTCCATCATTGCGGTTTTAACGGCTGTAGATTCTATGGATCGCAAAATTAAAAGCGATTTGAGTGGTCTGGATAAAAATACGGTTTACCTAATGAAGTTCTCATTCGGGCCAACCGATATCCCACAATGGAAAATAGGCCAGTTTCCAAATGTAAAATATGATGAGTTTTTGTACTTGAAGCGAAACATGACTGGTTTAGAGAATATCGCATATATGTATTTTACTAAACGAGAGAATATTAAATACGAAAAAGAAACGGCAAGTGGGATTGAAGTAGTTCCAACGACTGATGAAGGAGAACAAATAGAAGCTTTGAAAATAGAAGATGGCCGTTTTTTTAGTGAAGCGGAATCCAATGCGGGTTCTCCGGTTATTGTAATTGGTTATGAAGTGGCTCAAACTCTTTTTGGTAGTATGAGTCCGATTGGTAAAGAAGTACGTTTATACGGTCAGCGTTTTACGGTTATTGGGGTTATGAAGAAACAAGGTGAAACGGTTTTTGGAAGTAATGATACTCGTGCTTATTTTCCTTGTAATTTCGTTCGTCGTTTGTATGGTGATAACACAGATTTTCTAACGCCGGTTATTACCTTGAAGCCTTACAAAGGTGTCGATATGGATGAATTTAAAGGTGAATTGACTCAGAAAATTAGAGCCTTTAGAGGAATGAAAATTAGTGAGCCAAACAACTTTTTCATTAATGTTTTATCTGGATTTACTGATGCCGTTGATAATATTGTAGGTCAGATGAATGCAATGGGATGGGCAATTAGTTTCTTTTCACTTTTGGTTGGCGGGTTTGGAATTGCAAATATTATGTTCGTTTCGGTTAAAGAGCGTACCAATTTAATTGGGATTCAAAAGGCTTTAGGTGCTAAAAATCGATTTATTTTATTTCAGTTTTTATTTGAAGCAATTATATTATCAGTAATTGGTGGTATCGTTGGAATGTTATTAGTATGGATTATTGCTATGATTCTAACAAAAGCTCTCGATTTTGAATTTGTACTTGGATTTTGGAATGTTGTGATTGGAACTTCTTTGGCGGCTTTTATCGGATTAATATCTGGAATTATCCCGGCTATTTCAGCTTCAAAACTGGATCCAGTTGAAGCGATTAGAAGTGGAATGTAAAAATTTATATAGTAGTTAAAACAAAAATCCCGAGCAATTACTCGGGATTTTTATTTTTATCGTATTTCTTGATTTAAAATCAAATCTAGATACAAGTTGATTTTGTCTTTTAGCTCTTTTCTTGGAGTGATAAAATCTAAGAAGCCATGCTCTAAAAGGAATTCAGAGGTTTGAAATCCTTCTGGTAAATCTTTACCGGTAGTGTCTTTAACAACACGTGGACCTGCAAATCCAATTAATGCGCCAGGTTCTGCTATATTAATATCTCCTAACATAGCGTAAGAAGCTGTAGTTCCACCAGTAGTTGGATCGGTACACAACGAAATATATGGGATTCCGGCTTCGGCTAATTGAGCTAATTTGGCGGAAGTTTTTGCTAACTGCATTAATGACATTGCAGCTTCCATCATACGGGCTCCACCGGATTTAGAAATCATTACAAAAGGAACTTTTTTCTTGATGGCATAATCAATACCTCTGGCAATTTTTTCTCCCACAACAGCACCCATTGAACCACCAATAAATGCAAAATCCATACAGCAGATAACGATGTCTTTTCCTTTCGATTTTCCTACTGCAGTACGAACAGCATCTTTAAGTTTGGTTTTATCCATAGCGTCTTTTAAACGATCGCTATATTTTTTGGTATCCACAAACTTCAAAGAATCTTTAGACGTGATGTTGGCATCAAGTTCTTTAAATTCGTTATCGTCAAAAAGTATTTCGAAGTATTCTTTACTACCAATACGTACGTGGAAACCATCTTCTGGACTTACCCAAAGGTTTCTCGCTAATTCGTCTGCATCTACAATTTTTCCCGTTGGTGACTTATACCAAAGACCTTTAGGAACATCTTTTTTATCTTCAGTTGCGGTTTGAATACCTTTTTCTGTTCTTTTAAACCAAGCCATAATTTTAAATTTAGAATTATGAGTTTAGAATTGTGAAACTTGAATTGTGAATTTAGAATTTAGAGGATGTCTCTAATTTCTAACTTCAGATTTCTTATTTCTTATTTCTAACTTCTAATTAAAGTGTATTAACGTTATTTAAATCGGCAAATGCCTGTTCTAATCGTTTGTTAAAAGTTAGTTCGCCTTCACGAATCCACTTTCTAGGGTCGTAATGTTTTTTGTTTGGTGAATCTGCACCATCTGGACTTCCAATTTGTGTTTTTAAGTAATCAATTTTAGAAGTCATGTAATCTCTAATACCTTCGGTAAAAGCAAATTGTAAATCGGTATCAATATTCATTTTGATTACACCATAAGAAATTGCTTCACGAATTTCTTCTAAAGTTGATCCAGAACCTCCGTGGAAAACAAAATCAATTGGATTTTTCCCTGTTCCGTATTTGTTTTGAACGTAATCTTGTGAGTTTTTAAGTATTACAGGAGTTAGTTTTACATTTCCGGGTTTGTATACTCCGTGAACATTTCCAAAAGCAGCTGCTATAGTAAAACGCGGACTAACTTTCATTAGTTCTTCGTAGGCATAAGCAACTTCTTCAGGTTGAGTGTATAATTTTGAACTGTCAACATCCGAATTATCAACTCCATCTTCTTCACCACCTGTAATTCCTAATTCAATTTCTAATGTCATTCCCATCTTGCTCATTCGCTCTAAATATTTTTTAGAGATTTCAAGATTTTCTTCAATCGGTTCTTCCGATAAGTCAATCATGTGTGAGCTATATAATGGTTTTCCGGTTTGTTTAAAGTGTTCTTCGCTGGCGTCTAATAAGCCGTCAATCCAAGGAAGAAGGTTTTTAGCACAATGGTCTGTGTGAAGTATTACTGTTGCTCCGTAAGCTTCTGCTAACGTATGAATGTGTTTTGCACCTGCAACAGCTCCTAATATTGCTGATTTTTGTCCTTCGTTAGAAAGTCCTTTCCCAGCGTTGAAAGAAGCACCTCCATTTGAAAACTGGATAATTACAGGAGCGTTTAATTTAGCAGCGGTTTCTAAAACACCATTTATTGTGCTAGAACCAGTTACATTTACTGCTGGAAGAGCGAATCCTTTTTCTTTCGCGTAGTTGAAAATTTCTTGAACCTGATCTCCGGTTGCAACTCCGGGTTTGATATTATGAGCCATTGTGTTGGTTTTTATTTAATAAGAAACAAAAATAATAATTTCTATTTTTAGAAAGGATAATTAATTCCAATATTTATAACCGATTTGTCAAAGCGTACGTCTTTAAACCATCTGCGGTTTTCTTCATTTGCTGGATTGTAGGTTTTGAATCCTAAGTCTGTACGAAATACAAAAAAGCTGAAGTCATATCGAATACCCATTCCGGATCCTAAAGCTAAATCTTTTAAGGATTCAACGCCGTTAAATGTGAATTTTTTATCCTCCACATTGTCTAGCACATTCCAAATATTTCCAACATCCGCAAACATAGCGGCATTCCATTTACCCGTGATGTTGAAACGATATTCTGTACTAAAAGCTATTTTCATATTGGCTTCGTTAAAGTCGTTTATACTTCCACTTCGACCAGGCCCTAAGTCATAGGATTTCCACCCTCTGTTGTCGTTTGATCCTCCTCCAAAATAACTTCGCGAAAAAGGAATGTTGGCAGAATTTCCATACGGGATAGCTATTCCAAAAAAGCTTCGCATGGCTAAAATATTTTTATGCCCAAAATCCCAGTGTTTTATGAAATCCAATTCTGTTTTAATGTACTGTGAATATTCTACATCCAAAAATGTTCTTTTGCCATTAGCATTAAGAGGTTCTGGGTTGATTTTTGAAATCAATGAAATCACATTTCCAGCCGATTCTATTTTTGTTTTAAAAATGGAAAAGCTATTGTCTAAAATGTCAGTTTTAGTCGACTTGGTAAACGTGTAGCTCGAAGCAAAAATCAAGTTGTTCTCGGTAAGTCGATTTCTGCGTTCTTCAATACTTTTAACCGATTTATATTCAGCGTCATTAGCGTTAAGTGCGGTTCCACCACTTAAAACATCTGAAATAAACCCGTAAACACCACCATTTGTTGTAGAAAGGTTTCCAGATTCATCTAAATAAGCTGGATTTATATTATACGTTTGTGCTAATGTGTTTAAAGTATTGTACGACGATTTATAAACACTAAAGTAGTTTCCGGGATTTAAATTTCGTACGTATTGTACATTAAATAAATCCAGTCGTGCCGAATTATTTCTCTTGGGTTGCCAATTGTAACTCAGCATTCCAGTGAAATTCTCTTTATCAAGTCCAATATTTTGTTGCCTTGAAATACCAAAACTAACCAAGGTATTTGGGAACATGGTTTTCGGAATTATTTTCTCGGTGTTAAACGGGAAGAAAATACGTGGAAATGTGAGTTTTGCATCAGCACCATATTCTGAAATATTAAAGAAAACATCATCTGGATTAGCTAAATCTTTAGAAGCACCAATATTTCCTCGTGTTGAGATTTGTAATGTTTCGGCCCCTTTGAAAATGTTTCGAATTGACAATCCCATACTACCGGCAATTCCAAAATCCTGAATGTTGGAATGCATGAAATCTGCCGTAATGTTGAAGTTGAACTTTTTTCTTGGCGTTAGATAGATGTTGGCAATTAAGGAACGTCCTGTAGAATCTCTTTTATCTTCAGTATACTCAATAGAAGGATAATTGAAAACACGAAGATTACTAATAGCCTTAGAGGTTAAAAGACGTTTTGTGTCACTAAAATAACTGCCTTTTGAGATGAAAACTGCATCGGTTAACGCTTTTGGACGATAATTGAGTTTGTCAGAACTATATAGGTTGAAGTTGTTGTATTGTAAACTATCGGCTACCTTAATTTTGTTACGATTGGATGGTGTATTGTCGGTGAATAAATTGACTTCACTAATTTTATATAATTTAAAAGGTCGCTTGATTAATGAGTCGCCTTTTTTTACCGATTGATTTTCAATGATAATATCTACATTAGCTTTGTGATTCCGATTTAGCGTATCGATATCATAAGTAATGTACGTTTCTTGAAAAGTATAGGCTCCATTATCTCTAAAGTATGTAGAGATTCGCTTTCTTTCATCTGAGAAATCTTTAGAATCGTATTGCTTTCCTGTTT
The DNA here is from genome assembly GCF_055521455.1 of Flavobacterium sp. IC2-16. Lineage (NCBI taxonomy): Bacteria > Pseudomonadati > Bacteroidota > Flavobacteriia > Flavobacteriales > Flavobacteriaceae > Flavobacterium > Flavobacterium sp. IC2-16. The sequence goes on from NZ_CM145480.1 coordinate 1,737,793, forward strand.
TTATTAATGAAGCATTTTTTGTTTTTTGGTATAATGAATCCAATACTGGTGTTTCTATACTAGCGCTAATACTGTCAACAACAAAAGCTTCACCTGTAGTAACTTTATAAGTTATTTCAGCGCGTTTATTAGGAAGGGTGTCGGTTTTGTATTCTACTTTCGTGTTAAAATACCCTTTATTGAAATAATACGACAGAAAACGGTTTTTTGTTTTTTTGGTTTTAGCGTCATCAACAATAACGGGAGCTTCTCCATTTTTTTTCAAAATGTTTCCAAATCCCGAAACTATAAACGATTTACCAAGGCGTTGTACTTGTTTTTCAGATAAAAATTTAGCAAGATTTTCATGACGCTTCGGTTTTCGGTCTAACCATGCATGATACGACGAATCCGGATTCGGTTTGGCTAAATTGTATAAGTGCAACCCAAAAGGATAATTAATAAGTGGAATTCTACTATTTGGTTTTTGATATTGTTGATCGATAATTATTTCATCGGTAACTTTTTCGTCGTTAACTAAAATTGTGCTTTTAGTTAATAGATGTTTGTTGTCCGGAACTCTTTTTACCAAAGAGCAGGAATATAAAATTGCACCGATACCAAATAATAGTGCTATTTTTGATAAATTATTTTTCAAGGCGATTACAATAGATAGTCAAAAATACGTTTTTTTATGGTTAGTAAAAACCAAATAAAATTAATAACGAGTTTACAGCAAAAAAAGTACCGAAAATTAAACGGGTTGTTTATTGCTGAAGGTATAAAGGTAATACAGGAATTGATTACTTCCAATTTCGAATTGCATCATTTATATATGACCGAAGAATTGTTTGATACAGTTGACGTTGGTAAAAAAACATTGATTTCGGAATCAGATTTAAGAAAAATTACAGCTTTAACCACACCTAATAATTGTTTGGCGGTTTTTAAAATTCAGGAATCCAAAAGTATAGTTCCCGAAGGTATTGTTGTGGCATTAGATGATATCCGCGATCCCGGGAATTTAGGAACAATAATTCGTTTGTGTGATTGGTTTGGCATTTCGAATCTGGTTTGTTCCTCCGAAACGGTAGATTTATATAATCCTAAGGTGGTGCAGGCTACAATGGGTTCTTTGACTCGTGTTAATGTAAGCTACACTAATTTGGAGATATTTTTGAGTGAAACAAATTTGCCTGTTTATGGTACTTTTATGGACGGGAATTCGATTTATAAAGAGTCGCTTCCTGAAAATGCAGTTGTGATAATGGGAAATGAAGCCAATGGTATTTCCCCAGAAATAGAGCGCTTTGTGACCAAACGAATTGCAATTCCTCGTTTTGGTGATTTACAACAAACCGAGAGTTTAAACGTGGCAACAGCAACTGCCATTATTATGAGCGAATTCCGAAGATTGAAAGCCTAATTTTAATGAAAAGCAAAATTAATGAAAACAGCGCGTGTTCTCATTGATGCTACATTACCTGTCCAAGGACTGTCAGGATTGTTGTCTCGAATAAGTTCGTCATCGGTTCCAAATACTCCACGAATCGAAGGCGAAAACTTGAAATATTCAAAATACAAATCAATTCCAAATCCTAATTCGTAGTTTGAAGTCATTTTTTTCATTCGAAAACGCTCGTTGTAATTATCGTCTTTTGCTTTGTAATTACTTCCAAGGTTCATCGATTGAGAAACACCACCAATTAAATACGGTTTAATGTTTCCAACTCTTTTTGAGGATAACTTTAATAGCAACGGAAAATGAATGTAAGTTGATTTTACTTCACGAATTCTGTCGAATGAATCTTGAATGTTAGGGTAGATTAAATTTCGTTGTGCATAAAAAAGACCAGGTTCGAAACGAATATCAACATGTTCCATAATACGTAAGTTTCCAATTAAACCTACGTTGAAACCGGTAGTGGTTTGTACTTGTATGTCTTTATCTACATTAAGATAGTCGAATTTGAAATCGTAAGTATTGAAACCTAAAAAGTAGCCCCAATGAACTCTTTGCTTGTCAAAATTTTCAAGATTTATAATTGGATCTTTCCCAAACATTCCTAATCCTTTTTGACTAAAAGTGTTTAGTGAAACTAATAGTATAAATAAAACAAAAACCTTTTTCATGTTATTTTTTTGACGCCGAATAAATAGTTGCCACACCAAAAGTTTGCGGCATATGTTTCACCTCTATAAACCCAACTTTTCGTAAAATATTGTTTAATGCTTCGCCAAAAGGGAAATGTGAAGCAGATTCTGATAAATAGGAGTAGGCAACCTTATCTTTGGAGAATAATTTGCCAATAAGAGGCAATATAAATTTGGTATAGAAACCATAACCTTGTTTGTATGGAAATTTTGTAGGCACCGAAGTCTCCAAAATAACAAAACGACCATTAGGTTTCAGTACACGTAAAATTTCTGAAAAACCCAATTCTAAGTTTTCGAAATTACGAACGCCAAAGCCAACTGTTATGGCGTCAAAATAATTGTCGGGGTAAGGGATGTTTTCAGAATCACCTAAAACCAATTCAATTTGTTGGTCAAGATTTTTCTCATGTACTTTTTTACGACCAACTTGTAGCATACCGTCCGATATATCAAGCCCAATAATTTTTGTTGCTGAAGTAGCCGACATCAAAATAGCCAAGTCACCAGTTCCGGTTGCAATATCTAAAATGGTATTAGGTTTAATATCGGAAACCATTTGAACCACTTTTTTTCGCCATTTAACATCAATTCCGAAAGAAATGACTCTGTTTAAGTTGTCATAATTGTCAGAAATGTTGTCAAACATTTGTGTAACTTGCTGTTTTTTACCGAGTTTTGAGTCTTTATATGGGGTGATGTTGTCGTTCATCGATTATATTTATTTGTACAAAGATAATATAAACTTTATCATAAAATACTTTGTAAATTTATTTCAGAAATGATGAGGTATTTTAGGAATACGATTAAAAGAGGTGGTTTTCTCACCAAATTTAGTGATACGAAAAATACCAAAATTTAGCGATTGTTTGGCTTTGCAATTCTTTGCAATTTTACAATAAGTTACAAACAGGCTGATGATGTTGTCAAAACTTTTGATATCGGAACTTAAATGGGTATTACTGGCACTAGTAATAACATTGGTTCTAGTGGAAAGTATCAACAGCAGCGTCTATTTTGGAACTGCTGATTTAGGGGTGCCGCATACGTTCTTTGGGTTAAATTTGTTTTTGGAAATTTTAGTTTTTTTTGTCTTTAGTACTTTTGTGGTATTTGGTATTAAAGGCTTTTTCGAGATGTATTCTCGGAAATTTGCTAATCTAATAATTTTCGTTTCTGGAATATTATTAGCTATAGTAATTTTTATTTTATGTTTTCAGGTACTTTCCCTTGAATAGTCCGTTAGTTTGATACATTTTTAGTTTGTTAGTTGAAACATCCCGGTAGTTTTTTTATCGGGATGTTTTTCGTTTTATGGCTTTTCGTATGTTAGAAAGGTAAACGAAAAATCATGCTTTTCATCTGTCGGATGGAATTCTTCAAATACTAATTTCCAATCCGATAAATTAATTTCAGGGAAAAAGGTGTCAGCGTCAAAATCGGCATGAACTCGTGTTAATTCAATTCGGTCTGCTATTTCTAAGCATTGTTTGTATATTTCACCACCACCAATAATATAGATAGGTTCTTTTTTAGGGCATAACTGAATTGCCTTTTTTAAAGAATCGGCGTGTAGACAACCATCGGGTAATTCAAGGTTTTTTTTTCTAGAAATTACAACGTGAGTTCTATTGGGCAGAGGTTTAGGGAAGCTTTCAAATGTTTTTCGTCCCATTACAATATAATGCCCGGTAGTTAGTTGTTTGAAACGTTTAAAATCGTCTGGTAAATGCCATAATAGCTGATTGTCTTTTCCTAAAGCATTGTTTTCTGCAGCAGCAGCTATTAAAATAATCATTGTGAAACGTTGTTTTTTTGATTTAAATCTTTTTCAAGTTGTTCTAATTTACGTTCTTGCTTTAAGATTAGTTTGTCGATTTGAGCACGTTCCCATTTTTTATTCATAAAACTATCGGTTATAAAAACGCGAATAAAATGAAGGATAAAAACGAAAGCCCAAGCAGTGATTGCCCACAAATACCAATCGATTTCGGGTTTTATATTGAGAAGTTTATTGGCAATTACTAAAAAAATACTACCAACAAAAAACAAGACAAAATGAAAATACAGATGCTTTTTTTGTCGCAAACGTTGTCTTGCATATTCATACAATTCATGTTGATTGATGTCCATAAATATTTATTTATCGATTTAAAGATAAGTAAATTCTGGAAATAATTATACAGCAACCTGACCTTTAATATGAGGATGCGGGTCGTAATCTACAAGAGTAAAATCTTCAAATTTAAAATCGAATATGTTTTTGATATCCGGATTTAAAATCATTTTTGGAAGTGCTTTAGGTTCGCGGCTTAATTGCAATTCCAATTGTTCCATGTGGTTGTTGTAGATATGTGCGTCGCCAAAGGTGTGGATAAATTCTCCCGGTTGTAAATCGCAAACTTGTGCAATCATTAAAGTGAATAAAGCATATGAAGCAATATTGAACGGAACACCTAAAAAGATATCGGCACTTCGTTGGTAAAGCTGGCACGATAATTTTCCATCAGCAACATAAAATTGGAAGAAAGCATGACATGGTGGGAGTGCTGCTTTTCCATTGGCAACATTTTCAGCAAACGATTTTTTATCGTCCGGTAAAACCGAAGGATTCCAAGCCGAAACCAACATTCTACGGCTGTTTGGATTTTTCTTTAAGGTTTCAATTAGTTCGGTTATTTGATCAACTTCTTCACTGTTCCAGTTGCGCCATTGATGTCCGTAAACAGGGCCTAAATCACCATTTTCATCCGCCCATTCGTCCCAAATTCTAACACCATTTTCTTTTAAGTAGCTAATATTGGTTTCACCTTTCAAAAACCAAAGCAATTCGTAAATAATAGATTTTAAATGCAGCTTTTTAGTAGTAACCATAGGGAAACCTTTGCTCAAATCAAAACGCATCTGATAGCCAAATACACTTTTGGTTCCAGTTCCAGTTCTGTCTCCTTTTTCATTTCCGTTCTCTATAACGTGCTTTACTAAATCTAAATACTGCTTCATTTTTTGGTCTATTTGTGATAATATGTGGATTTGTTTATTTGATTTCAAAAACCGAATAAAAAAATCAAAGAATAAACTTTTTACGATTCTCTTTTAGAGATTTCATCTCTAATTTTAGCGGCTTTTTCATAATCTTCATTTTGAACAGCACTGTCAAGAAGATCATACAATTCGTCTAATGCGTATTGTGTGTATGTTTCGCCGGTTACCGATTCTTCTCCAACTAAACCAAAAGTTTCAGGGCTGGTTAGAGGGTCGTCATTTTCTTCTGATTTGCCTTCTTCAGGATTTACTTTTAGATAAATACCGGCTTTATCCAAAATGTTTTTATATGTAAAAATAGGGGCATTGAATCGCAATGCCAAAGCAATGGCATCCGAAGTTCTCGCATCTATAATTTCTTCAATTCGATCTCTTTCACAAATAATGCTGGAATAAAAAACACCATCAACTAATTTATGAATGATTACTTGTTTGACAACAATATCGAAACGGTCTGCAAAATTTTTAAATAAATCGTGGGTTAATGGTCTTGGTGGTCTGATTTCTTTTTCCAAAGCAATGGCGATGGATTGCGCTTCAAAGGCGCCAATAACTATTGGGAGTTTTCGTTCGCCGTCTACCTCGTTAAGAATAAGTGCATAAGCACCATTTTGGGTTTGGCTGTACGATATTCCTTTTATGGTAAGTTTTACTAAGCTCATATTCTGTTAATAAACAAGGGCTGTCTAAAACAAAGATACAAACTATCTTCAATTTAGACAGCCCTTTTATAGGCGCAAATTAACTAAAAATATTAATGTTGTGCTGCTTTAAAAGCTTTTAATTTTTCGATTAATTGAGGAACAACTTGGAAAGCATCTCCTACAACTCCATAATCAGCTACTTTGAAGAAAGGAGCTTCAGGATCAGAATTGATTACTACTTTAACTTTCGAAGAATTGATTCCTGCAATGTGTTGGATTGCTCCCGAAATACCTACGGCTATATAAAGGTTAGCTGCAACTGGTTTTCCGGTTTGTCCTACGTGTTCGCTGTGAGGTCTCCAATCTAAATCGGATACCGGTTTTGAACAAGCTGTAGCCGCACCTAATACAGAGGCTAATTCTTCAATCATTCCCCAGTTTTCAGGACCTTTTAGCCCACGTCCTGCAGAAACTACAATTTCAGCATCAGCAATGGTTACTTTTCCAGTTACTTTTTCAACAGATTCAATTTTTACAGAGAAATCAGCATCGTTTAAAGAAGGAGTAAAATCTTCTTCAGATAATGATGAAGCAGATTCAATTAAACCAAATGAGTTTTTAGCAATTCCTAAAACTTTTACATCCGTTGTGATTTCTGTAATATTGAATGCTTTGTTTGAGAAAGCGTTTCTTTTTACTGTAAAAGGAGAAGTGCTTTCTGGTAGCGCTACTACGTTTGAAGCATATCCTGCATTTAATCCTACAGCTACAAGTGGAGCCAAGTATAATGAATCGGTTGTAGATGATAAGATAACTACTTTGGTGCCTTCTTTTTGAGCTGCTTGTTTAATAATATCAGCATAAGCTTTTGCATTGAAAGTGCCTAATTTGTCATTAGAAACTTTTAATACTTTGTCTACTCCGTATTTTGATAAACCGGAAACATCGCCTGCGTTAATTGTAACGGCAGTAACGGTTGTTCCCATTGATGAAGCTACTTTCTTAGCATAAGAAGCCAATTCGAAAGCTACTTTTTTAAATTTTCCTTCTGCGGATTCCGCGTATATTAAAATTGACATAATTTCTATTATTTTGAATGTTGAATTCTAAATTTTAAATGACTTTATGATTCATCATTTATAATTCAAAATTTAAAATTAGATTACCTTCGCTTCGTTGTGTAATAAGTTGATTAACTCGTCTAGATTATCAGGACTAACTAGTTTTACTGCCGATTTAGCTGCGGGTTTTTCGAATTTCACAGCTTTAGTGTTGTTGTCAGCTCCAACTGGTTCTAAAATAGTTAATGCTTTAGTTCTTGCAGTCATGATTCCGCGCATGTTCGGAATGCGTAAATCTTTTTCTTCAACTAAACCTTTTTGTCCACCAATTACTAAGGGTAAATTAGCAGAGATAGTTTCTTTACCACCATCAATTTCTCTAACTGCTTTTGCCGAAGTACCATTGATATCTAAACCAATGCAAGAGTTAACAAAATCAGCACCTGTTAAAGCGGCTAACATTCCTGGTACCATACCGCCGTTGTAATCTAAAGATTCTTTACCAGCAATTACTAAATCATATCCACCTTGTTTTACAACTTCAGCCAATTGTTTAGCAACAAAAAAACCATCTGTAGGGTTAGCGTTTACGCGAATAGCTTCGTCAGCACCAATTGCTAATGCTTTTCTAAGAGTAGCTTCAGCGTCAGTGCCACCAACGTTAACTACAGTAACATTAGCGCCTTGTTGTTCTTTAAACCATATAGCTCTGGTTAAACCGAATTCATCATTTGGATTGATTACGAATTGAACTCCGTTAGTATCGAATTCAGAATCACCATTAATGAAATTAATTTTTGAAGTAGTATCAGGCACATGGCTGATGCAAACTAATATTTTCATTTTTATAAAGTTATAATGTTGATTATTTTAAGGGACGAATTTAAGGAAATATTTTCAATAAAATAGTATGCGTGCATAATAAATATGAATTTAGTAGCAAATAAGATATATTTTGTTTGAATGTGAAAAAATGAATACTTTTTCGAATTGTTTTTTGTTTATAATGCAGTTTTTATTTTGTTTGAAAACGAATATTTTAATTTTTATAGTACACTGTTTAATCTTTTTTTGAAATAAATTCACCTAAAAAACATTACTTAACAAATAACTGATATAAAATTTTTATTTTTGCCATTCAATAATTTTGGATTAAAGACAAATACATGAGAACGATACAGTTTAGAGAAGCGGTTTGTGAAGCAATGAGCGAAGAAATGCGTCGCGACGAATCGGTATATTTAATGGGTGAAGAAGTTGCAGAATACAATGGTGCTTATAAAGCGTCAAAAGGTATGTTAGACGAGTTCGGACCTAAAAGAGTTATCGATACACCAATTGCAGAACTTGGTTTTGCAGGTATTGCAGTTGGATCAGCCATGAATGGTTGTCGCCCAATTGTAGAATTCATGACATTCAATTTCTCTTTGGTAGGTATTGATCAGATTATCAATAACGCTGCAAAAATGCGTCAAATGTCTGCAGGTCAATTTCCTATGCCAATGGTCTTCCGTGGGCCAACTGCTTCAGCAGGTCAGTTAGGGGCAACACACTCACAAGCTTTCGAAAATTGGTTTGCTAATACACCGGGATTAAAAGTTGTAGTTCCATCAACACCGTATGATGCAAAAGGCTTGTTAAAAGCAGCAATTCGCGACAATGATCCTGTAATCTTCATGGAATCGGAGCAAATGTATGGGGATAAAGGCGAAGTTCCTGAAGGAGAATATATTATTCCTCTTGGTGTTGCAGATGTGAAAAGAGAAGGTAGCGATGTGACTATTGTGTCTTTCGGTAAAATTATAAAAGAAGCTTTTTTGGCAGCAGATGAATTGGCTAAAGAAGGTATTTCTTGTGAAATTATAGATTTGAGAACGGTTCGTCCGATGGATTACGATACTATTTTGAATTCTGTTAAAAAAACCAATCGTTTGGTGGTTTTAGAAGAGGCTTGGCCTTTCGCTTCTGTGGCTTCCGAAATTACGTATATGGTTCAAGAAAAAGCATTCGATTATTTAGATGCACCAGTGCAAAGAATAACTACTGCTGATACACCAGCGCCATATTCGCCAGTCTTATTAAAAGAATGGTTGCCAAATTCAACCGATGTAATTAAAGCGGTTAAAAAAGTAATGTACAAGTAATTAAAAATACTTTATATTTGAAACTTCATCAGTAATTCGCTGGTGAAGTTTTTTTTTGAATATATATGAGAAAGTTTTTTCTGTTTATAGCTTTATTTTTAGCAGTTTATTCCATTCAGGCTCAAACCAAAGTTGGTGGTGTGGTTTACGATGAAACGAACCAACCTATGGGGTATGCGAATGTTTTTTTTAAAGGTTCTACGGAAGGTATTGTAGCCGATGAAAATGGTCGGTTTTACTTGCAATCCGACAAAACATATAAAACTTTAGTAGCTTCGTTTGTCGGATATAAAGCAGTTGAGATAACCTTAACGCAGGCTGTTAATCTAAACATGAAGATTACGATTGTTCCTGATAATCAGTTACAAGAAGTTAAAATATACACCGGAAAAACATCTAAAAAAAATAACCCGGCAATCGATATTCTTCGAAAAATTTGGGCTCGAAAAAGAAAGAACGGACTTAATATGTTCAATCAATATCAGTACGATAAATACGAGAAGATTGAATTTGATTTGAATTCCATAGATAGTGCCTTCATGTCTAGTAAGATTTTTAAAGGAATGGAATTTATTTGGGATAGAATTGATACGTCAAGAGTTACTGGTAAGGCGTTTTTACCCATCTTTATCAATGAAAATTTAAGTGAAGTTTATGCCGATAATGCTAATGGAAAGAAGAAGGAAATTATTACCGCTAGTAAAAATTCCGGGTTAGGACAAGGGGATGGTGTAACTACATTCATTAAAGATTTGTATGCCGAATACGATATCTACAATAATTATCTAAAGTTTTTCGATAAAGACTTTGTGAGCCCACTGTCCAGAACGGGTATCAATGTGTATAATTATGTATTGGCCGATAGTGCTTATGTTGATAATAAATGGTGTTATAATATTATTTATTACCCTAGAAGAAAAAACGAGCTAACTTTTAAAGGTGATTTTTGGGTTAACGACACAACTTTTGCAATTAAAAAAATTAACCTTGAGGCAAGTAAAAGTGCCAATATCAACTGGGTTAAAGAAATATATATTGAGCAAGAGTTTGAAGTTTTGAACGATTCGGTTTTTTTGTTGAAAAGAGATCATATGATGTCTGACTTCAGTTTTTCTAAGAAAGAAAAAGCAAGAGGCGTCTATGGTAAACGTACATCATTATATCGAAATCATCAATTTAACATCCCAAAAGATGATAAATTCTATAAGCAGGAAGTTGATAATTTCGATGCCGATGTTTTTAATAAATCCGATGCGTTTTGGGAAGAAAATCGTTTTGAAAACCTTAATAAAAACGAGAAAAGTATCTACGGTTTGCTGGATACATTAAACACGATACCAAAGTTCAAACGTATATATAATGTAGCTACCGTTCTTGCTAGTGGTTATATCGAAATTCCAAAGTGGAAAATGGATTATGGACCTATTTTTTCAACGTTCGGATATAATAATGTTGAAGGTATGCGTCTGCGTGCGGGTGGAAGAACCTATTTCGGTCCTAATGATACTTGGCGTTTACAAGGATATACTGCTTATGGTTTTAGTGATCATCAGGTAAAATATGGTTTATCTGGTAAATGGTTATTGAATAACAAAAACAGACTAATTATTTCCGGAGGAAATCGCCGTGATATTGAGCAAATTGGTGTGAGTTTAACTACAACAAATGATGTTTTAGGAAGAAGTTTTGCATCCAATTCATTGTTCTCAAGCGGAAACAATAATAAGTTGACATCTATTAATTTGTCGACAGTATCTGTAGAAATGGAACCAATCAAGAATTTAACTTTTCAAACCGGACTTACCTATAGAACCTTGAAGTCGGCTTGGGATAAATTTAGTCTTGATTTTTATGATGAAAATGGAAATGTCCAAAGTCAAGTCAAGCAAGCGGAATGGAATTTCATGATAGATTATACTCCAAAACGAAAAACTGTTGGTCATGGAGTAGAACGTCAGTTGGTCGATTATAATTTCCCAAGAGTCTTTGTAAACTACAGTCACGGGATGAAAGATGTGTTTAATAGTGATTTCAATTATCAGAAATTGCAATTGTATTACCGTCAACCAATTTTAATTGGTGGCTTCGGACGTTTGTTTCCAACATTTGAAACCGGTAAAATATTTGGTAAAGTACCCCTTGGTTTAATGGGGGTAATTCCGGGTAATCAGTCGTATTTTCAAATCGATAATACCTACAACTTGTTAAACTATTACGAATTTGTTGCCGATGAATATGTGTCGCTTCACTTGGAGCACCACTTTAACGGAAGGTTGTTTTCAAGGGTTCCGTTATTGCGAAAGCTAAATTGGAGAGAAATTATCGGAATCAAAGGCGTTTACGGAACGGTGTCTGATGATAATAAAGCAATAAACGCTTCCGGACTTACCTATTTGGCTCCAGAAAAAGGATATTGGGAATACCACGCAGGTGTTGGGAATATTTTTAAATGTTTTCGTGTTGATTTTTGCTGGAGAGGTAGTTACTTGAACTTGCCAGATGCAAACAAATTTGGAATTAAAGGTTCGTTTGGATTTTATTTCTAATGAAAGAAAGTGTTGATTTTTTACTCGAAAAAGAAGAAAAATTCAGAAAAATTGTCTCTTTGTATGGGAAACCTGTTTTTGTAAAGCGACCTTCTGGCTTCGAAACATTATGCTTATTGATATTGGAACAACAAGTTTCCATCGATTCGGCAAAAGCTACTTTTTTGAAGTTAAAAAATGCAATTCCTGATTTTAGACCTGCTGCGCTTCTGGATTTTTCCGATGAGGCTTTTCGAACTTGTGGTGTAAGTCGACAAAAAACAAGTTATCTCAAAGCACTTTCGCAAGCTATTATAACTGAAGAATTAGATGTGGATGGTTTGGTACTAAAAGATGCTGAAAGTGTGCGCGCCGAATTAATAAAAATCAAGGGAATTGGACATTGGACCATCGATGTTTATTTGATGTTTTGTTTGCAATCGCCAGATATTATTCCGTTAGGAGATATTGCAGTGGTAAATACCATTAAAGAATTGTTCGATATTCACGAAAAATCAGAAATGGAATCGTATGCCGAAAAATGGAAACCTTATCGTTCGGCGGCCACATTTTTTCTTTGGCATTATTATCTTCAGAAAAGAGGCCGGAAAAATCCATATTAAAAATTCGTTAGGGAATTGCTAAATCGTTTTTTTACTTTTTATATTTCTTGTAAGTCAGCTTGTTTTGTCCTACTTTTGCACCCTCAAAATAAAATAGATAGTAAAAATGACAGCTGATAAAGTAACAACTTTTGATGTATTAGTGGAAATTCCTCGTGGAAGCCGAAACAAATACGAATACGATTTCGATTTAAAAAGAATGCGTTTTGATAGAATGCTTTTTTCATCAATGATGTACCCTGCCGATTATGGTTTTATTCCAGAAACGTTAGCATTAGATGGTGATCCGTTGGATGTTTTGGTTTTGGTTACTAAACCAACTTTTCCAGGTTGTGTTATCGAAGTAAAACCAATCGGAGTGTTTCATATGGCAGATGATAAAGGACCAGATGAGAAAATTATTTGTGTACCGGTTTCAGATCCAATCTGGAATAAATTAGAAGATTTAAGTGATATGAATCCGCACTTGGTTAAAGAAATCGAACATTTCTTCCAAGTATATAAAGATTTAGAGAACAAGAAAGTTGATGTTGAAGGATGGGGTGATGTTAACGATGCTAAACGAATTTTAAAGTTATGCGTAGAGCGTTTTAATGCTATAGAAAACAAACCTGCTGGCCTGTTCAGTATCAAATAATAAATTTTCATAAAATTTTATAAAAAAAGCAATGTTCTAAAAAGAATGTTGCTTTTTTATTTGTTTTGGTTTCGTTATATTTACGAAAATTAACTAAATACCAAAACCAATTTTATGGAGAAAATGATTGTTTATGTGCCAATTGTATTGGCCATACTAGGTCTTGTGTTCATGGGAATCAAAGCCGCTTGGGTGAAGAGTCAGGACGCAGGTGACGAGAAAATGCAAGGCATTTCGAAAAGTATTCAAGAAGGCGCAATGGCATTCTTGAAAGCCGAATACAGAATTCTGGCTGTTTTTGTTGTAATTGCTTCTGTTGCATTATTTACAGTTTCCCGATTTGTGGAAACATCACATTGGATTATTGTGGTAGCTTTTGTTTTCGGCGCTTTCTTCTCAGCACTTGCCGGAAACATCGGTATGCGTATCGCTACTCAAGCGAATGTACGTACTACTCAGGCTGCTAAAACCAGTTTGCCTCAAGCCTTAAAAGTTTCTTTTTCTGGAGGAACAGTTATGGGGCTAGGTGTTGCTGGATTAGCAGTTTTAGGCTTAAGTATATTTTTCATTTTGTTTACCAATATGTTTGTTACTGGAGCGGGTAATTTCTATGATGAAATGACTGTTGCTCTAGAATCACTAGCTGGATTTTCGCTTGGAGCAGAATCTATTGCATTGTTTGCTCGCGTAGGTGGAGGTATCTATACTAAAGCGGCAGACGTTGGTGCGGATTTAGTAGGTAAAGTAGAAGCAGGAATTCCGGAAGATGATCCGCGTAACCCTGCAACTATTGCTGATAATGTTGGTGATAATGTTGGTGATGTGGCTGGTATGGGTGCCGATTTATTTGGTTCGTACGTGGCTACCGTATTAGCATCAATGGTGTTAGGAAATTATATTATTAAAGATATGACTGAAGCCGCAGGTTCTCAGTTTTCCGATGCATTTAATGGAATGGGGCCAATCTTGCTGCCTTTAGTAATTGCTGGAACAGGAATCTTGTCTTCAATCATCGGTACCTTTTTTGTGAAAATCAAAAATAACGATGCCAAAGAGGCTCAAGTACAAAGTGCCTTAAACCTTGGAAATTATGTTTCTTTAGCATTAACGGTTGTTGCATGTTGGTTTTTAATCGATATGATGTTGCCGGAAACCATCAATATGAAATTTTTTGGTGAAGGAATGAAAGCAATTCCAAGTCGTCATGTATTCTATGCTACCTTAGTAGGATTAGCTGTAGGTTGGTTGATTTCTGCTTTTACCGAGTATTATACTGCTTTAGGAAAAAAACCGGTTTTAAATATCGTTCAAAATTCATCCACTGGAGCAGCAACTAATATTATTGCTGGATTAGCTACGGGTATGAAATCAACTTTTTCATCTGTAATTTTATTTGCAGCTGCAATTTGGGGTTCATATGAGTTGGCAGGTTTCTACGGAGTGGCAATTGCTGCTTCTGCAATGATGGCAACAACTGCAATGCAATTAGCAATCGATGCTTTCGGACCTATTGCTGATAACGCAGGAGGTGTAGCCGAAATGAGCGAACTACCAAAAGAAGTTCGTCAAAGAACAGACGTTTTAGATTCAGTTGGTAATACAACAGCGGCTGTAGGTAAAGGTTTTGCAATTGCTTCTGCTGCGTTAACTGCTTTAGCTTTATTTGCTGCATATGTAACATTTACAGGTATTGACGGTATTAATATTTTTAAAGCAGATGTATTGGCTGCTTTATTTATTGGAGGAATGATTCCTGTAATATTCTCGGCTTTAGCGATGCAGTCTGTTGGTAAAGCAGCCATGGATATGGTAAACGAAGTACGTCGTCAGTTCCGTGAAATTCCTGGAATTATGGAAGGAACTGGAAAACCGGAATATGGTAAATGTGTAGATATTTCAACACAAGCGGCTTTACGTGAAATGATGCTGCCAGGTGCTATCACTATTATTACACCAATTATTGTTGGAGCTTTAATGGGAGCTGAGGCGCTTGGAGGTTATATGGCTGGTGTGTGTGTATCTGGAGTATTATGGGCCATTTTCCAAAACAATGCTGGTGGTGCTTGGGATAACGCTAAAAAATCGTTTGAAGCGGGAGTTATGATTAATGGCGAAATGACTTTCAAAGGTTCTGATGCTCATAAAGCTGCTGTTACAGGAGATACGGTTGGAGATCCATTTAAAGATACTTCTGGACCTTCTATGAACATTTTAATCAAATTAACGTGTTTGGTAGGTTTGGTTATTGCACCAATTTTAGGAAGCGGGCATGGTCATGAAGCATCTTCGGAAAAAGGATCATGTTGTACGAAAATGGAAATGAAATCGTGTACAGCGAAATGCGATATGTCTAAAATCGCAACCATGACCAAAGACGAATGTGCTAAAATGTGTGATGAAATGGGCTGTAATGATGAAGAAAAAGCGATGTGCATGTCACATTTTGACGCTGATGGAAAATTCATGAAAAAAGCCGATTGTAAAATGGCTTGTTGTACAGATGCCGGTATGATGACTAAAGAAGTTTCAAAGCAAATCTCTATTCAGAAAGAAGAAATGAATGGTAAAGTGAAAGCAACCGTGAAAATTACTTCTGAAGTAAATGGAAAAGCAACTACTGAAGAAAAAGTTTTCGAAGGAACTGAAGCTGAAGTACAAGCTAAAATAGATGAGTTTAGGGATAAATAGTCTCTAAATAGTGATAATAAAAAGCTCCGCAATTTGTGGGGCTTTTTTATTTTAGTACTTTTAACTAAACAACAACACAAGTAATGAATAGGCTTTTTACGCTACTTTTTTTTATTATAACCACTGCTGGACTAGCTCAAAGTCAGTGGCCTTTAATTCCGCAACCCAAAGAATTAAAACTTCAGCAAGGGGATTTTGTTTTAAATAGTGGTACTTTAATATTAATTGGAAATTCAGAAAGTACTAATGAATTGCAATTGTTCAATCGGTTCTTACAAACGAATTATGGCTTTGAACTAATAACAACCAATAATTCTAAAAGTCCGTTAAATACAATTCAGATTCAGGTTGAAAACCCTAATCTTAACGATACTGGAGCGTATCAGTTGCAAGTTAATCAACAGCAAATAACCATTTCAGCAAAAAGTAACTTAGGGCTGTTTTATGCTTTTCAAACATTGCAACAATTATTACCACTAGAAAAAAGCGATGCAATACAAATTCCTTGTGTTGCGATAAAAGATGAACCTAAATACGCATGGCGTGGCATGCATTTGGATGTTTGCCGACATTTTTTTCCCAAAGGCTTTATAAAAAAGTATATCGATTATCTGGCAATGTATAAAATGAATACTTTTCATTGGCATTTAACCGACGATCAGGGTTGGCGTATCGAAATAAAAAAATACCCCAAGCTAACCGAAATTGGGGCCTGGCGAAAAGGTTCGATGGTTGGACATTACAACGATCAGAAATTTGATGATGTCGCTTATGGAGGTTTTTATACTCAGGAAGACATTAAAGAAATTGTGGCTTATGCTCAAAAACGGCATATTACTGTAGTTCCGGAAATAGAAATGCCTGGGCATGCAGTTGCTGCTTTAGCGTCATATCCCGAATTATCCTGCGCTGGAGGTCCTTTTGAAGTAGCGATGCAATGGGGTGTTTTAGACGATGTGTTTTGTCCTAAAGAAACTACTTTTCGATTTTTAAAAGATGTTTTAACGGAAGTTATGGCCTTGTTTCCGTCGGATTATATTCATATCGGAGGCGATGAAAGTCCGAAAGTTCGCTGGAAGAATTGTGCCCATTGTCAGGCTTTAATCCAAAAAGAAGGCTTGAAAGACGAGCACGAACTACAAAGTTATTTCATCAAACGCATCGAAAAATTTGTCAATTCCAATGGCCGAAAAATTATAGGTTGGGATGAGATTTTAGAAGGAGGCTTGGCCCCGAATGCAGCTGTAATGAGTTGGCGTGGTACGGAAGGCGGAATAGCTGCAGCCAAACAAAAACATTTTGTTGTTATGACACCGGGGTCTCATTGCTATTTCGATCATTATCAAGGTGAACCTAAGAACGAACCGATAGCTATAGGCGGATATACAACTGTTGAAAAAGTATATTCCTTAGAGCCAACTCCAAAAGAACTGACTTCTGAAGAAACAAAATACATTTTAGGCGCGCAAGGAAATCTTTGGACAGAATATATCAATACACCGGAACATGTCGAATATATGGTCATGCCAAGAATGGCGGCTTTGTCGGAGGTGGTTTGGGGAACTTCCCAGCCTGATAATTATAAAGCGTTTCAAGACCGGCTTCTTCAACATTTTTCAGTGTATGAGAAAAGAGGCATTAATTACAGTCGTTCAATTTATGAAGTAACTTCTAAGGTTGGTCCATCGGATAATGGAAAAGGCGTGCTTTTTAGTTTAAAATCAGCAAAAGAAGGAATCTTTTATACTACAAACGGATCAAATCCAACTCCAACTTCAACAGTATATGAAAAGCCTATCAATGTTACTCAAAGCCAAACAATAAAAGCCGCATATTTTGAAAATGGCAAACAAAAAAGCACCGTAATCGAACAATCGTTTTTCATTAGTAAATCGACTGGAAAAAAAATTACTTTACTGCATCAACCACATGAAAACTATGGTCTTGGAGGTAGTTTTACTTTGGTCGATGGAATGCGCGGTAACATGGAGAAATACGGGCGTGATTGGATTGGTTTCTGGGGAAAAGATTTGGAGGCAACCATCGATTTAGGCAAAAAACAATGCGTTTCCAAAGTGACGGTAGATGTGTTAACCAATGACGGAAGCTGGATTCATTATCCGAAATATGTTGAAGTTATGACTTCCAAAGATGGAAAAGTATTTCAATCGGCAAAGAAAGTTGCAGTAGAAGAAATCATTAAGATGAAAGGTGTTGTCGAAATGAAATTTAAAAAACAAAAAGTAAAGTTTATCAGGGTGATAGCGCCTAATGCTGGAAAAATACCCGATGGTAAACCTGGCGCAGGTTCAGATTGCTGGTTGTTCGTCGACGAAATTATGGTGGAATAAAAATTTAAAATATGGCAAATCGTAGAAATTTTTTAAAAACAACAGCCATCGCTTCCGTAGCGGTAGCATTGAATGCCTTTCGTGGAAAATCGGAAGAGGAGCCGATTATTTCTTCTGGGAAAGTTAAAACCCGAGCTACAGGCGAACGGAGCGGAGCTAAACCAATCGTATTGTCTACTTGGCGGTTTGGAATTCCTGCCAATGAGGCCGCTTGGGAAGTGTTAAAAAATAATGGTCGCGCACTTGATGCAGTGGAAGCCGGAGTAAAAATTCCGGAAGGTGATCCAAACGAACGTAGTGTAGGTTATGGAGGACGCCCCGATCGTGATGGTCGTGTAACTCTTGATTCTTGTATTATGGATGAGTATTCCAACATTGGTTCGGTGGCTTGTTTAGAGCATATCAAACATCCGATTTCTGTTGCTAGAGCCGTGATGGAAAAAACACCGCATGTGATGTTGGTAGGTGAAGGAGCGCTTCAGTTTGCTTTGTCACAGGGTTATAAAAGAGAAAATCTGTTGGTGGACGCTTCCGAAAAAGAATGGAAAGAATGGCTAAAAACCAGCAATTACAAACCTATTGCAAATATTGAAAATCACGATACTATTGGAATGATTGCGTTAGATGCGCACGGTAATTTGTCCGGAGCCTGTACCACAAGCGGTATGGCGTATAAAATGCACGGTCGTGTGGGAGATTCTCCTATTATCGGAGCCGGGTTGTATGTGGATAATGAAATCGGAGCGGCAACGGCAACCGGTCATGGAGAAGAAGTTATCCGAATTGCCGGATGTCATTTGGTAGTGGAACTGATGCGTCAGGGGAAATCACCGCAAAAAGCCTGTGAGGAAGCCGTAATGAGAATTGTAAAACTGACAAAAAATCGAAACAAAAATTTGAAAGACATACAGGTTGGATTCATTGCTTTGAATAAAAAAGGAGAGCACGGGTCTTACTGTGTTCAAGGCGGTTTTAATTATGCGAAGTACGACGAGTCCGGAAACAAATTAATTGATGCCGATTATTTTTTACGATAATGAGAAAAATTGAAATTGCTTGTTTTAATCCTGAATCAGCCCTAATCGCACAAGAAGGCGGAGCTGATAGAATCGAGATTTGCGACAATATTAAAGAAGGCGGTACCACACCCAATCTTGAGATTGTCAGACAAACCAAAGAAAAAGTAGCCATTCCTTTATATGTGATGATTCGTCCGCGAGGAGGGAATTTTACCTATTCGGAAGCAGAATACCAACAAATGAAAAATGAGATACAGGTTTTTAAAGAAATTGGAATTAACGGTTTTGTGTTTGGGATTCTAAATGATGATAAAAGAGTTAATGTGCAGCAATGTTCAGAATTGGTAGCGTTAGCGAAACCATTACCCTGTACGTTTCACAGAGCTTTTGATGAGGTTCAGAATGTTTTACAATCGTTGGAAGAAGTTATTCAATGTGGGTTTTCCACTATTCTAACTTCAGGAACAATGCCTAATGTAACCGAAGGTGTTTCCGTTTTAAAACAACTGGTGGATAAAGCCAACAATCGAATTGCTATTATGCCCGGTGGCGGATTACGTTCGACGAATATCAATACGATTCAACAACAAACCAATGCTGGATTTTATCATTCTTCTGCCATAACTGATGGAAGTGAAACAGCTAATATTGAGGAAGTACAAGCTTTAAAATCCCATCTTGAGTAATGAAAAAACAGTTGTCACTTTTATTGGTTTTTTGCTTTTCCATTATCGCTTTAGGACAAAGTTTTCAACGGGATTTAGGAGCTGAAAACTGGGGTTTTCGAAAAAAAGGCGACGCGAAATGGCTCAAAGCGTCGGTGCCTGGCACAGTGCATACCGATTTGCTTCAAAAT
Organism: Flavobacterium sp. IC2-16; assembly: GCF_055521455.1. NCBI lineage: Bacteria > Pseudomonadati > Bacteroidota > Flavobacteriia > Flavobacteriales > Flavobacteriaceae > Flavobacterium > Flavobacterium sp. IC2-16. Next base: position 1,757,519 of record NZ_CM145480.1, read on the forward strand.
AAAAGCATCGAAAATCCATTCTTTGGAACCAATGAAAAACAATTGCAATGGATTGAAAATGAAGGCTGGGAATACAAAACAAATTTCACCATTAGATCGGAAGAATTAAAAAATGAAGTTGTCGAGCTACGATTTGACGGTCTGGATACGTATGCTGAGGTTTTCTTAAACGGTAAATCAATTCTCAAAGCCGATAACATGTTTCGTACTTGGAAAATTGATGTCAAAAAGTTCCTGGTTAAAGGGGACAACACCTTGCAAGTCGTTTTTGATGCTGCGGTCAAGAAAGGAAAAGAAGCAGCAGTGAAATTGCCATACACTTTGCCGGGGGATGAAAAAATATTTACGCGAAAAGCCCAATACCAGTATGGATGGGATTGGGGACCGCGCTTTGTGACCGCTGGAATCTGGAAGAAAGTACAGTTGAATTTTTATAATGCTGCAAGCATTGAAAATGTAAAGTTCGAGCAAAAAACCTTAACGGATGCGAAAGCGGAGCTGTTATTTGTAATTACTGTGGCTTGTAAAAAATCAGGAACTTACGGTTTGAAAGTCAACGAGAAAACTGAAAACATATCCTTGAAAAAAGGGATACAACAGATAAAAATTTCCTATGAAATTCAAGAGCCCAAACGATGGTGGAGTAATGGTTTGGGAGAAGCGCATTTGTATCCGTTTCAACTTTTTCTGACGCGAGGTCATCAAACGTTGGATAAATACGAGCTGAATATTGGACTTCGTACATTAGAATTAGTGCAGGAAAAAGATCAAGCAGGGAAAAGTTTTTATTTCAAATTGAACGGCGTACCGGTATTTATGAAAGGCGCCAACGTTATTCCTCCAGATAGTTTTCTACCTCGAGCCAAAGATTCGGTGTATCAAAAAATGGTAAAAAACGCCGTGGATGCCAACATGAACATGCTTCGCGTTTGGGGTGGCGGTGTGTATGCAGACGATGCTTTTTACAACGAATGCGATAAAAACGGAATATTGGTCTGGCAGGATTTCATGTTTGCCTGTGCTATGTATCCTGGCGATGAACAGTTTCTGCAAAATGTAAAGCAAGAAGTAATCGACAATGTAAATCGCTTACAAAATCATCCCAGTCTAGCACTTTGGTGTGGCAATAATGAAAATGATGAAGGTTGGCATAATTGGGGTTGGCAGAAAGAGTACAGATATTCGGCTCAGGATTCTACTAAAATTTGGAATGATTACAAAAGGCTGTTTCATGATGTAATTCCGAAAACCTTAGACAGTCTTTTGTCGAAAGAAAAAAATATTTACTGGCCTTCGTCTCCTTCAATTGGTTGGGGCAGAAAGGAAAGTTTGCTGCAAGGCGATTCTCATTATTGGGGCGTTTGGTGGGGCATGGAGCCTTTTGAAATTTACAAGCAGAAAGTTGGTCGTTTTATGAGTGAATATGGTTTTCAGGGGATGCCAGACTTAATAACTTTTAAAGCATTCGCAAAAGAAAACGAATGGAATTTGAATTCCGAAGCGGTTAAAAACCATCAAAAGCACCCGACTGGCTATCAAACGATACAAACCTATATGGAACGGGAATATAAAATTCCTGAGAAATTTGAAGACTATCTTTATGTTTCACAACTCTTACAGGCTGAAGGAATGAAAACGGCAATCGAAGCCCATCGAAGAGCTAAACCGTATTGCATGGGGACTTTGTATTGGCAATTCAATGATTGTTGGCCTGTGACCTCTTGGAGCTCGGTGGATTATTTTGGAAACTGGAAGGCATTTCATTATCAAGTGAAACGTAGTTTTGATGCGGTTTTGGTTTCCGTGAACGAAGAAGAGAATCACTATAAAGTTTATGTGGTAAATGATGCTTTAACCGATAAACAGGCAAGACTGAATATGCAATTGCTGTCGTTTGACGGTGATGTTTTGTGGCAAAATACAAAGTCAGTTACGGTAGAAGCTAACAGTTCAAAAGTGTATTTTGCGATAGATAAAAAGGAATTAGGGACTTTTAATCCAAAACAAACCGCGCTTTCCGTTCAATTGGTGTTGCCGGATTATTTAGAAAAAAGAGCTTTGTATTATTTTGTAAAACCAAAAGAACTGCAGTTAAAATCTCCGAAAATTGTTGTGAGTCAAATTGATAATACTACCATCGAAGTTACAACCGATGTTCTGGCTAAAAATGTGTTTTTGGAAGCAGGAACCGTAAAATTCGAAGATAATTATTTTGACTTGTTACCTGGTGAAGTCAAGCTAATTCAGTTTGAGGGTGAAATCAAAAGTGTGAAAGTGAAAAGTCTTTATTAACTTAAAAAGTTAAAGTTGTATCCGAGCTATTTTTCCACTTAAAGGAATCTTGAAAAATCAAATAGCCTACAAATAGTGTAGCGGCTGTAATAGATGTTGTAGTTAATAGTGTAGAAGTTACCCGATCAGGCTCTTTTATCGTTTTAATGCTATTAGGATTTAAAACTATTCTAGCTATTTTACCGTTGTTTTTCTTAAGGCCATAATAAATTGTGTCTGACTTTTCAATACGCTTGAAAACCAATTTTCGATCAGTGACGGTTGTTATCTTTACTTTACGGTTTGAGGCTACTGCTTCATCTAAGGTTATTGGTGCACTTTTGTATACGGTGCAACTCTGAAACAATAAGAGCAATGCAAAAAATATACTTATGCTTGCCGTTTTTACTAATTTTTTGCTCATCTGATGAAACATTAAGATTAAACAAAAATAAGTTTGTGTAGTTATGGAGACATATTAAAGATACAAAAAATCCCGATTGATTTTCGGGATTGTATATTTTAAAAAAGACCGTTGATTTCAGCGTTGATTCGTTCAATTACACTTCCTAAATCTTCAGGTTTGTTTACAAAATCAATATTGTCAACATCTATAATTAAAAGTTTGCCTTTGTTGTAGGTTTGAATCCAAGCTTCATAGCGTTCATTTAACCTGCTCAAATAATCAATCGAAATACTATTTTCATATTCACGTCCTCTTTTGTGAATCTGAGCTACTAAATTCGGAATGGAACTTCTTAAGTAAATTAATAAATCGGGAGCGCCAACCAAGTTTTCCATCAGCTCAAATAACGACGAATAATTTTCGTAATCGCGATTGCTCATTAAGCCCATGGCGTGTAAGTTTGGAGCAAATATGTGTGCATCTTCGTATATAGTACGGTCTTGTATGATTTTTTTACCACTTTCTCGAATTTGTAATATTTGACGAAAACGACTGTTGAGAAAGTAAATCTGAAGATTGAATGACCATCGGTCCATTGAATGATAAAAATCATCCAAATACGGATTGTCAACTACATCTTCAAAATGAGGTTCCCATTTAAAATTTTTAGCTAAAAGTCGTGTAAGAGTAGTTTTTCCCGCACCAATATTTCCTGCAACAGCTATGTACATTATGGTAAAATTATTTTGTAATTTCTTATTTCGTTGTCTGTAAAAATAGATAAAATTTGTTCTTTATAACAAAAACTTTTTATGCTTTTTTCGGGCAAAGCAATGATTTGTGAAGTTTCTTTAGTCAAATCGTAAATACTTATAATTGTATCTTTTTTTAACAAAATTTGATTCGAAGCGATAATTTGTACAGCATCGAAATCTGGCGTTTTTCCAACATAATTGATTTTTCCGAATACGTTGGAAACATACAAATTATGTTCAGTGTCTATCCAATAAAAATAATTGTAATCCGATTGACAATAGATGATTGGATTTAAAAAAGGATTGGAAATTGGACTAAAATGTAAGGTTCTATAATTGTATAATCCTAAACGTTGACTGGCAAAATCAAACATCCAAAATCTATTCTGACTTGCCAAGCGAACATGTTGCGGAATTAAATCGGGATTAGTTTCAGAAAAATTTATTTTCAGTGTTTCACTAAGCTGGCTGTCTACCAAAACTACCGAGTTCATGGCTTTGAAGAACAAAACTATTTGTAGTGGATTTTGTAAATCTATAGTTTCGGGTTTTCCTAAAGAAACGTTTCTGTAATTGAATTTGCGTGTTTCGTTTTCTTTTATGAAATCATTATTTTGTAGAGTGTATAGAAATCCAAAAGCATCAGTTCCAATAAAACTTTCGGCAGTTGTTTTAGAAGTTGAAATTAATTGGGTTTCAATTGTGCCTTCTTGACCAAAGCTAAAGCAGAACCAACAAAAAATAAGGAGTTTAGATAACATTTTCATAAAAGCCAAATTACAAATAAACCTTTTATAAAAATAATAGTCTAAAGAAATAAATTTGTAACAAATCATCAATTTATTCGTCTAATTTTACTTAAATAGAAACTAAAAAAATGAAAAAATCATTATTTACAGGAATTGCATTGTTTCTGAGTGCTTTTTCTTTGTTCGCACAAGAATTTCAAGGGGTGGCAGTGTATGAGTCTAAAACCAGTACGGCCGATTTTAAATCTCGTATGGATGGTAATAAAGATATTACGCCAGAGATGCGTCAAATGATTGAGGAACGAATGAAAAAAATGTTCGAGAAAACCTTTATACTAAATTTTGATAAAGCGGCGTCTATTTATAAAGAAGAAGAAAAGCTTGATGCGCCAGGACAAGGAGGTGGTGGTTTTCGTATGATGGGCTCTATGATGGGCGGTGGCGGAACTTATTATAAAAATGTAAAAGAAAAAACCTATACGGTAGACAAAGAGTTTATGGGTAAAGAGTTTTTAGTGGTAGATACACTTCCAAAACTAAATTGGAAATTGGAATCGGAAACTAAAAAAATTGGTGATTATACTTGTTATAAAGCAACGGCATTAAAACCGGTAGATGCTTCTGATATGCGTAATTATCGTGAAAAAAAGAAAAAAGAAGGGGAAGAGAAAAACGGAGAAGAGAAAAAACAATCTACCAATTTTATGGATGATTATGAAATGCCAAAAGAAATTTTAATTACGGCGTGGTATACACCAGAAGTACCTATTAATCAAGGTCCGGAAGGATATTGGGGATTGCCAGGTTTGATTTTGGAAGTTAACGATGGTAAAACCGTAATTATGTGTTCTAAATTGGTTATGAATACTAAAGATAAAGCCGAGATTAAAGCTTCTAAAAAAGGTAAAGTAGTAACTCAAAAAGAATACAACGAGATTGTGACCAAAAAAATGGAAGAAATGCGTGAGCAATTCCAGTCTCAAGGTGGAAATAGAGGCGGAGGAGTACATATGAGAATGGGGGGAAGATAATAGGAAATAAACCACACAGAAATCAATCTAATGAAAAAACTATTTTTCCTGTTGTCATTTTTGATAGCAAGTATTTCCTATTCCCAATCTGTAAAATTTGAAGGAACCATAAAAGATACTGCCGGTTTAGCTCTTGAAATGGCTAATATTATGGCAGTTAACCAAGCTACAAAGGCTATGGATGGTTACTCTATAACGAATGAAAAAGGGAAGTTTCAGATTCTTTTAAATCCTAATGCAACCTATAACATTAAAGTGAGTTATGTTGGTTTTCAGCCGTATGAAACGACTATTAAAACAACAACTGAACCCATTGTTAAAAATATTGTATTGCAAGAAGGCACGATGCTAAATGAGATTGAAATTGTAAAAGAAATGCCAGTTTCCATTAGCGGGGACACTATTATATACAATTCCGATTCTTTTCGTAATGGTACCGAACGCAAACTAGAAGATGTCTTGAAAAAGCTTCCAGGTGTTGAAGTGAATAAGGATGGTGAAATTCAGGTAGAAGGGAAGACCGTTCAAAAGGTAATGGTGGAAGGGAAGGACTTTTTTGATGGTGATACTAAAATTGCTACTAAAAATATTCCTGCCGATGCTTTAGATAAAATCCAGGTTTTACGTAACTACAATGAAGTTTCTAGCCTAAAAGGACTTGAAAATAACGAAGAAAATATTGCCATAAACATTAAACTAAAAGAAGGTAAGAAAAACTTTTGGTTTGGAGATATGACGGCAGGTATTGGTGTTGGTCATAAAGAAGATCGCCATATTATCAATCCGAAGCTCTTTTATTATAATCCTAAATATAGCGTGAATGTAATTGGTAATCTGAATAACATTGGAGAATTACCTTTAACCATGCAGGATTATTTTAAATTCACAGGAGGATTTAAAAATATGATGCGTAGAGGTGGAACCAGTTTTAATGTTGCTTCAAACGATTTGGGAATCTTAGGTTTAAGAAACAACCAAGCCAAACAAATTGATACTAAATTTGGAGCAGCTAATTTTAGTTATAATCCATCTAAAGCTTGGACTTTGAGTGGTTTCGGAATTGTAATGGGAAGTCAAACCGATTTGCAAACCGATTCTAAAACAACTCGTGTGGATAAAAATGGAACCACAACCATAAATGAGGAAACTTCAACTACTAAGCAAGACAGTCGTTTGGGATTGTTCAAATTGAGTTCAAGTTACGTGCCTTCCGAAAAGGTGCATTTTGACTATGATGCTTTAACGAAGTTTTCAAAACAAGATGAACTAACAACCTTGTTGTCGAATTCAGTAATTAGTTCAACTTCGGGGACCGCTTCTTTTTTCAATGACGTATATTCTAAAAAGAAGCAAAATCCATTTTCATTTAATCAAAATTTAAATTATTACTACACGCTGAATGATAAAAATGTATTTGCATTCGAAATGCAACACATGTATCAGGATGAAGATCCATTTTATAATGCCAATTTAGCCATTCAGCCTTTTATGTTTGCTGGATACAATACTTCGCAAACTCGTAATGATGTAACGCAAAACCGATTTGTAAAAACCAATAAAATAGACGCTAAGTTTGATTATTATTACATGGTTACTCCAAAAAGCAATATTGATGTGACTTTAGGAAATACTTATTCGTATCAAAACTTTGATTCTCATATTTTTCAAATCTTAGATAATGGTAGTCAAAATGATTTGAATGCTCCAGAGAACAATAACGATGTTAGCTATATTTTTAATGATGTGTTTTTAGGATTGCATTATAAGTTCATCAAAGGGAAATTTACATTTAATCCTGGGTTTACCGCACACAATTATCAAATGATTGATGATCAGTTAGACTCGTCAAATAAAAAATCATTTAATCGTGTTTTACCTGATTTTTATGCATTGTGGCAACTTAAAAAAGCTGAAACGCTTACTTATAATTTTACAATTACAAATAACTTCACCGATATTAATAAGCTGGCACAAGGTGCTGTTTTTTCGAATTATAATAGTTTGTTCCGAGGTAATAGAATGTTAGAGAATTCTTTGTCGCAAGTTCACGCATTGCGTTACTTCAAATACAATATGTTTAATTTCGAAAATATCTTTGGTAATCTAACCTATACAAGACAAGTAGATGGCGTTAAAAGTAGGGCTTTGTTAACAGGTATTAATCAAGAATCTACATCAGTAAACATGAATTCGGCTTTTGCGGATGAAACTTTTTCTGGAAGCGGAACCTATGGACGTTCATTTTTAAGATATTATAAAGGTTCGCTTGGGGCAAGTTTAAATTGGAGTAAGTTTAATAATATTCGTGTGTACCCAGATGCCGATTCTGATCCAAACAATAATCCAACAGAAATTCAAAGTACAGAATCGTTTACTCAAAATTATAATTTGAAATTTTCTACAAATTATAAGAAAATACCAAACATTGAAGTTGGATATAATTTTACGGTAAACGACTATTCTAACGATACTTACTATGTTGATAGTCCATCGGTAACTTTAGAATACTACTTTTTAGATGCTTTTTCGTTTACTTCGGAATATACGTTCTATCATAACCGAAACAAATCGAAAACAGTCAATAATGAATATGATTTCTTGACAGCGGCTTTAATGTACCAAAAGAAAGATAGCAAATGGGAATGGAAATTATCTGGAACCAATTTGTTAAACACAGGTTCGTTAAACAATAGTAGCTTTAGTCAATTAGGTGGGACGAGTAGTTTCTCCAGTTACATTGTACAACCGAGATATTTGATTTTAAGTTTGAAATATGCACTGTAAAAAAAGCCTGACTTAGTCAGGCTTTTTTTATTTTAATAGTAGTTGTTCTATTCTGTCAAGTCTTTTCTTCAATATTTCGTTTTCTTTTTTCAATTCAAGTATGGTTTCTTGTTGTTCTTGAACTGCTTTTACCAAAGGAACTACAAACTCTGCATAACGAAGACCGTAGTAGTCATTGCTGTTTTTAGGTTTATCAACGCCACTAAATTTATATCCGATAGTATTTGCTGTTGCTTCCACTTCTTGTGCTATGAAACCAGTTTGTGTCTCTTGCTCTTTTTCATTTTGAGATTGTTTCAGCTTTTCTGGAATTGCAACTTCAGAATTTGGAAGTTTTAAGTTGTAAGTCACCGGCCGAAGTTTAGTAATGAAAGCTAAACCGGGTACATTTTCAACGATATTGGTTTTTAATCTTCTGTCGGATACATTCGACCAATTAGCATATCCGCCAATACTGGTTACACTATTGTTCCCAATTCGAACTTGGTTGCTAGCTGTGTTAGTTGAAAAAGCACCAATAGAAGTAGCGTTGTTATATGAGCCTGAATTTGAAGCGGATAACCCAATATTGGTGTTGAATGTTCCGTTTACAAAAGTAGTATTTCCGATACCTATATTATTGGTGTTTTGTACTGCAATTCCTTTGCCTATAGCAATACTATTTTCATCTGCCGATGATTGATATCCTATTGAAATTGCGCTTTCGTTTGCAGTAGTGCTATAACCAATAGCAATGCTGTTGTTTGGAAATGCAAAATTCGTCATCTGTGAGCCTGCTCCAATGGCGACATTGTTTTGACCTATGTTATTTTGAAGTAACGCACTAGAGCCTAAAGCGATATTGTTTGATCCGGTTCCGTTGTTGCTAAGTGCATCAATACCTATTCCAATGTTACCAGTTCCTGAGGAGTTGTTGTGTAAAGCTCTTGGAGCAATGGCTACATTTGAACCACCGCTTGAGGAGGATAGTGTTTGTGGTCCAATGGCGGTGTTGTCTGGTCCAATTGCATTATAAAGTGCTTGGTTTCCTACGGCTGTACTGTTATCGCTTTGAGCATTTGATAAATATCCTATGGCAGTAGAATTTTGTCCCGTTGCAAATGAACCATACCCAATAGCGACATTGTTTGCATATGCTAACGTTTGGTATCCAATGGCAATAGCGTTGGTGTTTGCAGTGTTGTTATAGCCAATAGCTACACTGTTTTGTGGTGTTGAGGAGTTGTTCATCTGAGAGCCAATTCCTATGGCAATATTATTATTTCCCGAAGCATTCTGTAATAAAGCGCTTGTTCCTAAGGCAATATTGTTTGATCCTCCATTATTATTGCTTAAAGCATCAGAACCAATGCCAATATTTCCATATCCCATTGTATTACTTCTTAGGGCTCTTGGCGCAATAGCGACATTTGAGCTTCCGTTTGAACTAATTAATGTATAAGGGCCGATGGCTGTATTTTCAAGACCTGTCGCGGAAGATAGGGCTAAATAACCAATGGCAGTTGTATAGTCGCTTTGTGCATTTGTTGAGTATCCAATTGCAGTAGCGTAATTTCCAAGAGCCATAGAACGGTAGCCTATTGCGGTATTGTTGCTTAACGCTGAAGATTGATAACCAATAGCGATTGCATTTTCATTGGCACTATTACTGTATCCAATAGCGATACTATTATTTGTTGTGGTGAAATTAGACATTTGTGAGCCAGAACCTATGGCTATATTATTTCCGCCAGTATTGTTTTGTAACAATGCACTCGATCCAATTGCAACATTTCCATAACCACCTGTATTGTTGCGAAGTGCATCTACACCAATGCCAACATTTCCATATCCCGATTGATTGAGGAATAAAGTTCTTGATCCTACTCCAATATTCGATGAACCGTTCGTGTTACTGTTCAAACTGAAAATACCCAAAGCAGTATTGTCGTTGCCGGTTGATAGGTTGTTGTAGGAGGAATAGCCAAAAGACGTGTTTGTAGCTTTAATTCTTCCGGATTCTACATTGTTTCTTTTGAATACTAAATCCTGATTATCTGTGGTCCCAACGAAATCTGTTGTAGCATTTGTTCCTGTATTGCCTGTAAGGTTCCACCCTCCTGATGTTGCCCCTGCAATAGGTTGCCATGAAACGCTACTGTTTTTCCAGTAGTAGAAACCGGGTGTATTTGACCCTACTGTTGTTGTTAAATAAACCAGCATTCCATCCTGTGCAATGGTGGGATTTATCGCGGGAAAAGCATTGATTTTTGGTATCAAAATACCATCGGTGTTGGATGGTGAAGCTGAATTGCTTGAACGAATGTCTAGCTGGGCATTTGGATTTGTAGTGTTAATTCCAACTTGGGAATAAGTTGTCCACGACAAAAAGAATAGTATAAAGGTTATGATCTTTTGCATTTGTTAGATTTTTGCAAATAAATCACTTTTTTGTTATATAATAAATAAAAAACGACCTATTACATTAATAATAGGTCGTTTGCAATTTTTATGTCGAAAAGTATTACAATCCGAAAGCAGCTTTCACTTGGTCTACATAATCTAATTTTTCCCAAGTAAACAATTCTACAGTAACTGTTTTTTCATCACCGTTTGGTGATTTGAAAGTTTTGTTTACTGTTTCAGGTTTACGTCCCATATGTCCGTAAGCAGCTGTTTCACTGTAAATAGGATTTCTTAATTTCAAACGTTGTTCGATGAAATAAGGACGCATGTCAAAAATACCTTCTACTTTTTTAGCGATTTCTCCATCGGTTAAACTTACTTTGGAAGTACCGTAGGTATTGATGTAAATTCCCATCGGTTTAGCTACACCAATGGCGTAAGAAACCTGTACTAAAATTTCATCCGCGATTCCAGCTGCGACTAAGTTTTTAGCAATATGACGTGTGGCATATGCAGCTGAACGGTCTACTTTTGATGGGTCTTTTCCAGAGAAAGCACCACCACCATGAGCTCCTTTTCCTCCATACGTATCAACGATGATTTTTCTTCCTGTCAATCCAGTATCGCCGTGTGGGCCTCCAATTACGAATTTTCCAGTAGGGTTAATGTGGTACTGGATTTTATCGTTGAATAAATGTGCATACTGAGGGTATTTTGCAATAATTCTCGGAATTAAAATCTCGATGATATCTTTTTTGATCTTTGCTAACATTTCTGCTTCAGGACCAAAATCATCGTGTTGTGTAGATATCACAATAGCATCGATACGAACAGGTTTATTGTTGTTGTCGTACTCTAAAGTAACTTGAGATTTAGCATCGGGACGTAAGTAGGTAATAGCGGTGTTTTCTCTTCGTAATTCTGCTAATTCTTGTAATAATTTGTGCGACAAATCTAAGGCTAGTGGCATATAATCAGCCGTTTCGTTGGTTGCATAACCAAACATCATTCCTTGGTCTCCGGCACCTTGCTCTTCTTTGCTGGCGCGGTCTACTCCTTGATTGATGTCTTGAGATTGTTCGTGAATTGCCGATAAAACTCCACAAGAGTTCGCTTCAAACATGTATTCACTTTTTGTATAACCAATTTTCTTGATTACATCACGAGCAATTTGCTGTACATCAAGGTAGGTTTTAGATTTTACTTCACCGGCAAGAATTACTTGACCTGTAGTGACTAAGGTTTCACATGCTACTTTAGAATCGGCGTCAAAGGCCAAAAAGTTGTCGATTAATGCATCTGAAATTTGATCCGCTACTTTGTCCGGATGTCCTTCACTCACTGATTCTGACGTAAATAAATAAGCCATAGTTAAATTGTTTTAAAATTTAAGCGAGGAAAAAAATTGCAGGGATTGCCTAAAGGAGTAGTGTTACTGCTTTAGCATTTTTTATTGAGGTTGCAATCAGTTCAAATTTTTCCTCTCGATTTTCTGTTGCAAATGTATGAAAGAAATTTAATTATCAAACGAAACTTAACGTTTTTTTGAATTTTAAGAATTCGCAATGAAAAAGTAAATACAAAGTATTTAAATATATATAATTCAATTAAAAGTGTTAAAATTTATTTTTTTGTTTGGTGAATTCAAAATTAGTTATCAATTTTGCTCCATCAAAACTGAAAGAAAAGTGAATTCAATTAAGCGTTATATGTGTCATTTTATGTGGAAAATATCCGCAGAGGACCTTATTGCTTAGTTTTAAAATTTCATTTAAAATAAATAGCTAAAGCCTCTGCACACCGCAGAGGCTTTTTTTATTTTCTGCCAAATCAATAAAGACTTAAATAATTAATCAGAATAGAAAAAATGAAAACGACGGCAATTAAAAACATGTTTATGAAACGAATGATGTGCAAGTATATGCACCACATTCCCCATTATTGTTGCCGAAAGCGGAAGAGTTAATCTCAAGTTATAGTTCAAACTGTAAAAGTCCTTTTGGTAACAAACATCCAAAAGGACTTTTTTATTTCAATTCATTAAAATTTTAAGTTATGACAGCTTTAAAAAATAAAATCAGAAAAATACAAACCATTGTTTCTCTTATCGAAAATGCCGAGAGAAAATTAAATGAAAGCATATTGGAATTAAGAGAAGAGAAAACAATTTCAGAGGATGAGTTGTTAATTCTAGAAATCAATTCTCAGGAAAACGAATTCCTTTTTATCTAACCTTAAAAATCAGTAATCATGAGCAATAAAATAGTTTCTGTAATAGGAATTTCGGAAAATAAGAGTCAGTTTTCGGTAAGTACAAGCGGTTCAAACCTAACGATTAATAATGCGATTTCGATAGGTTCAGGAAAATTGCCAAGTCCAACAGATTATTTGTTGGCTGGTTTTGCCGGTAGCATCAATGCGGTTGGTTTACTCGTTGCCGAAGAATTGGGAATCAATTTGAAATCAATACAAGTGGATATTGTGGGAGAATTGGAAACCAAAAAGGTTGATGGGATTCCAACTCGTTCTAGAGCTGGCTTTCGCAAAATAGAAGTGATTGTGAAACCAACTTCTGATGCTCCTCTTGCTTTGTTGAAACAATGGATGGATGAAGTAAAAGAAAGATGTCCACTTCGTGACAATCTAATCAATGCAACTCCTGTAACGCTAACACTTTTAAAAGAATACGCGCAGCATAATGCGGCCTAACGATAAGTTGTTTTGTTTGTTAAACTGCCTCCGGTACGTCTGCCAACACAGCCGGGGGTGGTTTTAAAAAAGAAAAAAATGAGTTTACAAAAGATAGATATTTTCAATTTCACACTTCAAAGCGGAAGCTACAAACGGTGGTTGCCGTTGTATTACCAGGTGTTTGGTCAGCAAATTGGAACAGCACCCGTGGTTTTGGTAAACCATGCCTTAACCGGAAATTCGCAGGTAACGGGAGAAAATGGTTGGTGGAACGCCTTAATTGGTACTGGAAAAACCATTGATACAGCTGGTTACACGGTTATTGCGTTCAACATACCGGGGAACGGTTTCGACGGTCAAGCCGAAAATCTAATCCAGAATTACAAAGATTTCACGACAAAAGATATCGCTCAGTTATTTTGGGAAGGATTACAATTCTTAGGAATTCATGAGCTTTTCGCTGTAATCGGTGGAAGTTTGGGCGGAGGCATTGCTTGGGAAATGGCTTTTTTAAAACCCAACCATATCGAAAACCTGATTCCGGTAGCGTCCGACTGGAAAGCTTCTGATTGGTTGATAGCCAATGTTCTGGTGCAGGATAAAATTCTAAACAATTCCGAAGCGCCAATTCACGATGCAAGATTACATGCTATGTTGCTCTATCGTACTCCGCAATCGTTAAAAGCAAAATTCAACCGGAGCAAAAACGAAAATCAGGACTTGTACCAGATTGAGAGTTGGTTGTTGCATCATGGGAAGAAGTTGGAAAGTCGTTTTACTTTAGAGTCATACAAACTGATGAACCATCTTTTGAAAACCATCGGGGAAGGAATAGACTGCGGACAATTCATCGGCTTTGCCAAGCAAACTACAGCGAAAATTCATTTAATCGCAGTCGATTCGGATTATTTTTTCACCGCCGACGAAAATCGGGAAACCTATGAAATTTTGAAGCGCGTGAACCCGAACGTGAGTTATCATGAAATCCAATCCCTTCACGGGCATGATGCCTTTTTAATCGAGTTTGAACAGCTCAACGCCATACTAAAAAACACCTTTGCAACACAAAAAATAAAACTAAACTAAAAACTTAAAAACTATGAAAATTTTAAAATTCGGCGGAAAATCCTTAGCCTATGACGGCGGATTCGACAAAGCCATCAATATTATTTTAGATAAGGTCAAGCAACAGGAAAAATTTGCCGTAGTGGTTTCCGCTATTGGAAGCGCTACAGATGAATTGGAAGAAATTCTTGAAAAAGCCAAGAAAAACGAAGTTTATCAGGTGCAATTGGAACATTTTAAGAACTATCAGAGAAACAATTCCACGGCTGATTTGAAAACAGAGTTCGAACTGCTTGAGAAACTTTTTGAAGGTGTTGCGCTTTTGGGAGATTACAGCAAAAAGATCAAAGATAATGTGTTGGCCCAAGGCGAAGTGATTTCCGGAAAAGTGGTCACACAAGCTTTAAAAGAAAAAGGAATCAACGCTAATTTTTCAGACACGAGACAATTAATCAAGACCGATGCGAAGTTCGGGAACGCCCAACCGGTCGATGTGATTTCTCGAAAGAACGTTCAAAATCATTTTGCTGCCAATAACGGAACTACCGTCAATATTGTAACTGGCTTTATCGCTTCCAGCACCGACGGCGAAACCACCACTTTAGGCCGTAATGGCAGCAACTTCACCGCTTCACTTTTAGCCAATTATTTGGATGCCGAAGAATTACAAAGCTTCACCCACGTAGACGGTATTTTCACAGCCAACCCCGATTTGGTTCCTGATGCCAAAAAAATCGATCAGCTTTCTTTTGAAGAAGCCAACGAAATAGCCACTTTCGGCGCTACCATTCTTCATGCCAAAACCATTATTCCACTTATTGAAAAGAAAATTCCGCTGAGAATTTTAAACACTTTCAACCATACCCACAACGGAACGTTGATTAATGCTGAAAATTCACGAAAAGGCATCAAGTCGCTTTCCGTTTTGGAAAACGTAACCTTAGTGAATTTAGAAGGACGTGGTTTGTTAGGAAAACCTGGAATCGATGCCAGAATCTTCCGTGTGTTGGCGCAGAACAACATCAGTGTAAGTATTATTTCCCAAGGTTCTTCCGAAAGAGGAATTGGTTTTATTGTCAATGCTGTCGATGCCCAAAAAGCCAAAGCCGCCATCGAAGCCGAATTCGAGCTGGATTTTTACACCAAAGACGTGAGTAGTGTTTATTTAACGGAAAATGTTTCGGTTATTTCCATTATTGGTCAGGAGTTAGCGACCTTCAACAAACCCTATGATGCTTTAATTCGCAATCAGATTGTTCCGATTTTGTTCAACAACACCGTAACCGGAAAGAACGTGAGTTTGGTAGTTGAACGCTCGCAGCTTAAAAAAGCGTTGAATGTAATTCACAGTGAAATTTTCGGGATTACCAAAAAAATCAATTTGGTGGTTTTTGGTCATGGAACGGTTGGAAAAACGTTGATTAATCAGTTGTTGGAAAGCCGTGACAACATCATCCAGCGTAAGGGAATTGAGTTGAATATCGTAGCGATTGCGAATTCCCGTCAGTTCATCTTTAATGCCAAAGGGGTTTCTGGTCAATGGGAATCAGAGTTGGAAACTTCCATTCAAAAATCATCCTTAGAAAACATTTTAGCTGCCGTTAAAGAACAGCATTTGGGGAATTTAATTGCGGTGGATACAACGGCCAGCAAAGATTTTGTGTCCAATTATGTAGAGCTGATTAAAAACGGCTTCGATTTGGTTTCTGCCAACAAAATTGCCAATACCAAAGAATACAGTTTTTATAAAAACCTGCGTGAAAATTTAAACTACTATCAGAAAAATTATTTATACGAAACCAATGTAGGAGCAGGATTGCCGTTAATTGATACGATTCGCCTGCTGCACCATTCCGGAGAAAATATCACTAGAATCCGTGGGGTGTTTTCCGGAACTTTGAGTTATTTGTTCAATACGTTTTCCGCAACCGATACAGCTTTTAGCGAGGTGTTGAAAGAAGCCATCGAAAAAGGCTTTACCGAACCCGATCCGCGCGAAGATTTAAACGGAAACGATGTGGGGAGAAAATTACTAATCTTAGCCCGCGAATTGGATTTAAGCAACGAATTCTCTGAAATCAAAATCCAAAACCTGATTCCTGAAAATTTACGAGAAGGAAGTGTGGAAGACTTTCTTAACCGATTGGAAGAATTAAATCCGATCTATCAAAATGTCAAAACAAAGCAAGCTGAAAACCATGTATTGCGCTACGTAGGCGATTTGTCCGGCGATTTGTCGGTGGAAAGCGGGGCGAATTTGGAAGTGAGTTTAGTTTCGGTTCCACAAGAAAGTTCGCTGGGACAATTAAAAGGTTCCGATTCCATTTTTGAAATCTATACGGAATCCTACGGCGAACATCCGATTGTTATCCAAGGTGCAGGCGCAGGCGCAGCCGTAACCGCTCGAGGTGTATTTGGCGATATTCTACGTCTGGCAGAAAAAAGCAAATAATCAAACACAACAACAAAACAATTTATCATGAGCAATACACCATTCGGCTTCGAAACTCAAGCCATAAGAACCCAAACCGAAAGAACACAATTTTTAGAACATTCGGTACCCTTATACTTAACGTCCAGTTTCGTTTTTGAAGATGCGGAAGATATGCGTGCTTCCTTCACAGAGGAAAAGGAACGCAATATTTACAGCCGTTTCACCAATCCAAACACCAGCGAATTTGTAGAGAAAATCTGCAACATGGAAGGTGCGGAAGATGGTTATGCGTTTGCTACGGGAATGGCAGCTATTTATTCCACCTTTGCGACTTTGTTGGAATCCGGCGATCACATTGTTTCGGTAGGAAGCGTGTTTGGTTCGACGCATACCTTGTTCACGAAATATTTTCCGAAATGGAACATCACCACCAGTTATTTCGATATCAATAAGCCGAAAACCATTGAAAGCTATATCCAGCCGAATACGAAAATCCTTTTTGCCGAATCGCCTACCAATCCGGCGGTGGATATTATCGATTTGGAATTGTTAGGGCAAATCGCGAAAAAACACAACCTGATTTTAATCATCGACAACTGTTTTGCAACCCCATTTTTGCAAAATCCGATTCAATACGGTGCCGATTTAGTGGTGCATTCCGCGACCAAACTAATCGACGGACAAGGTCGTGTTTTGGGAGGAATTACCGTAGGTCGAGCCGATTTGATCCGTGAAATTTATCTGTTTGCCCGCAACACGGGACCGGCTTTGTCTCCTTTTAACGCGTGGGTGTTGTCGAAAAGTTTGGAAACCTTGCCGGTTCGCGTGGAAAAACATTGCGAGAACGCGGTAAAAGTCGCCGAATTTCTGGAAAGCCATCCGAAAGTGAAGCAAGTGAAATATCCGTTTTTAAAATCGCATCCGCAGTATGCAATTGCCAAAAAACAAATGCGTTTGGGCGGCAACATCGTGGCCTTTGAAATTCAAGGTGGTATTGAAGCAGGTAGAAAATTTTTGGATAAAATCCAATTGTGTTCCTTATCTGCCAATCTTGGGGATACCCGAACAATTGTAACGCATCCGGCTTCCACTACCCACAGTAAATTAACCGAACAAGAGCGATTAGCGGTAAGCATTACTGACGGTTTGGTGCGTGTTTCCGTAGGTTTGGAAACGGTTCAGGATGTTATCAATGATTTAAAACAAGCTTTAGAATAATTAACTGTTTAATTTAAAAATTGTAGAATATAAATCTATAATGAATTGATTTGTAATCAATGTTTAGAAAATATTTCCGAATTCAAAATTAATTGTTAGCTTTGCACCGTTCTTGCACAAGCTGACGTTATCACGAAAGGCAGAGGGACTAGACCCGATGAAGCCTTAGCAACCCTACTCTTGTAGAAGGTGCTACATTCTACCGCCCGCGCGGACAGATAACAGGATACTTTTTTGGTATCTCTCTGGATTTCATGATAACATATTTTTAGGATTGGGAGCGACAGGTTTAGGCTTGCTTGTAACCCCTATTCCCGTTTTCCGCACTACAAGGTAGTTGCTGCAACCGGGGCTAGATAAGAAACGAATTGAATTTTTGTAATGGCTTAAAGCTTAAAAAAATATGGCAACAATACACGAAGCGATAAAAAAAAGAATCCTTGTTCTTGATGGAGCAATGGGAACCATGTTGCAACGCTATAAATTCGAAGAAGAAGATTTTCGGGGCGAGCGTTTCGCCGCTTTTCCGCATCCGTTAAAAGGAAACAACGATTTGTTGTCACTTACACAGCCGGAAGCGGTGAAATCGGTGCATCGTGCCTATTTCGAAGCCGGAGCGGATATTGTGGAAACCAACACGTTTTCCGGTACCACCATCGGAATGGCGGATTACCATATGGAAGATTTGGTATACGAGTTAAACTACCAATCGGCCAAAATTGCTCGTGAAGTCGCTGATGAATTTACTGATAAACCGCGTTTTGTTGCGGGTTCTATCGGCCCAACCAACCGAACCGCCAGCATGAGTCCCGACGTGAACGACCCGGGATTCCGTGCGGTTACTTTCGATGAGTTGCGCATCGCATACAAAGAACAGGTGGAAGCCTTAATCGATGGGGGTTGTGATGTGTTGTTGGTGGAAACTATTTTTGATACGCTAAACGCCAAAGCTGCTCTTTTTGCTATCGAAGAAGTAAAAGAAGAACGCAATATCGACATTCCCATCATGGTGTCGGGAACCATAACTGACGCTTCCGGCAGAACCTTATCCGGGCAAACCGTGGAAGCGTTTTTAATTTCGATTTCGCACATTCCGTTATTGAGTGTTGGGTTCAATTGTGCTTTGGGCGCTGATCAGTTGAAACCGTATCTGAAACGTTTGGCGCACAATACGTCGTTTAATATCTCGGCGCATCCCAATGCAGGTTTACCCAACGCCTTCGGACAATACGACCAAACGGCGAAGGAAATGCAAGGTTTAATCAAGGACTATTTAGACGATAATTTAATCAACATCATAGGCGGCTGCTGCGGAACTACCCCGGAGCATATCAAATTAATTGCGGAGGTAGCTGCTAAGTATAAACCAAGAGTACTGGAGGAAGCATAATGAGTGAAGGAGCTTGTCATAAATATTTAAAACTTTCGGGATTAGAACCGTTAATCGTGACGCCCGAAACCAATTTCGTGAATGTCGGCGAACGTACCAACGTAACCGGTTCCCGAAAATTTCTGCGTTTAATCAAAGAAGAGAAATACGAAGAAGCGTTGGATATTGCCCGCGCCCAAGTGGAAGGCGGCGCGCAAATCATCGATATCAACATGGACGAAGGAATGTTGGACGGCGTGTATGCCATGACCAAATTCCTAAACTTAATCGCGTCCGAACCTGATATTTCCAGAGTACCCGTGATGATTGACAGTTCCAAATGGGAAATCAT
The DNA here is from genome assembly GCF_055521455.1 of Flavobacterium sp. IC2-16. Taxonomy (NCBI): domain Bacteria; kingdom Pseudomonadati; phylum Bacteroidota; class Flavobacteriia; order Flavobacteriales; family Flavobacteriaceae; genus Flavobacterium; species Flavobacterium sp. IC2-16. Next base: position 1,777,029 of record NZ_CM145480.1, read on the forward strand.
CGAAGCGGGATTAAAAGTGGCTCAGGGAAAATGCGTGGTGAATTCCATCAGTTTGAAAGAAGGGAAAGAAGCCTTTCTGCATCATGCGAAATTAATCAAACGTTACGGAGCTGCCGTGATTGTTATGGCTTTCGATGAGGTTGGTCAGGCCGATACCTATGAAAGACGTATTGAAATCTGTAAGCGTTCGTATGATATTTTAGTTAATGAAATCAACTTCCCAGCGGAAGACATCATTTTCGATCCGAATATTTTTCCAGTGGCAACAGGAATGGAAGAACACCGCCGCAACGCGTTGGATTTCTTTTTAGCGACCAAATGGATTCGTGAAAACCTGCCGTTTGCCAATATTTCGGGTGGCGTAAGTAACGTGTCGTTCTCGTTTCGTGGGAATGATAAAGTGCGTGAAGCGATGCATTCCGCGTTTTTGTACCATGCCATCAAACATGGGATGACCATGGGAATTGTGAATCCGGAAATGTTAGAAGTGTACGATGAAATCGATCCGACCTTATTAGAATATGTAGAAGATGTTTTATTAGATCGAAGGGACGATGCCACCGAACGATTGCTGGATTTAGCCGAAAGCTTTAAAGGCGATGTAAAATCTAACGAAAAAGCGATTCAGGAGTGGCGAAGCGGTTCACTTCAAGATCGAATTACGCATGCTTTGGTGAAGGGAATCGATGAGTTCATCGAAGTTGATGTGGAAGAAGCAAGACAAGCTGCCACAAGACCCATTGAAGTTATCGAAATCAATTTGATGGCCGGTATGAATGTGGTGGGTGATTTGTTCGGCAGCGGAAAAATGTTTTTGCCTCAGGTAGTAAAATCCGCCCGGGTGATGAAAAAAGCGGTAGCTTATCTGTTGCCTTATATAGAAGCGGAAAAAGACGGAAAAACTTCCTCGGCTGGGAAAGTATTGATGGCCACGGTAAAAGGTGACGTGCACGACATCGGTAAAAATATTGTATCGGTGGTTTTGGCCTGTAACAATTTTAAAATCATCGATTTAGGAGTGATGGTGCCGCCGGAGAAAATCATCGAAACGGCAGTTGCGGAAAATGTAGATATCATCGGATTGAGCGGTTTGATTACGCCTTCGTTGGACGAGATGGTGTATCTGGCCAAAGAAATGGACAAACGCGACATCAAAATTCCGATTATGATTGGGGGTGCGACAACTTCGCGAGCGCATACCGCTGTCAAAATTGCACCGGAATATCAATCAACGGTAGTGCATGTGAACGATGCTTCACGAGCCGTAACCGTAGCCGGAAATTTATTAAACAAGGATAAAAAAATATATGCCAGTACCATTCGTGCCGAGTACGAGACTTTCCGTGAAACGTTTTTAAACCGTCAGCGTGATAAGAGTTATCATACGATTGAAAAGGCCAGAGCGAATAAACTGCAATTGGATTGGGATAATTTTGAGACTAAAAAACCAAACTTCATCGGGACAAAAACCATAGAAGTGAAGTTGGAAGAACTGGTGCCTTACATTGACTGGACGCCGTTTTTCCAATCTTGGCAGTTGTTCGGAAAATATCCGGCGATTTTAACCGATAATGTAGTAGGCGAGCAGGCAGCAATTTTGTTTGCCGATGCGCAAAAAATGTTGCAACAATTGTTAGAAGAAAACTGGTTAGAGGCAAAAGGAATCTACGGTATTTTTCCGGCAAATCAGGTACAAGAGGACGATATCGAATTGTACGACGAAAACGGTAAGTTGTTGGAAACTTTTTTAACCCTTCGTCAGCAATCTCAAAAAACCGTGGGCGCACCGAATATTGCCTTAGCGGATTTCATTGCACCAAAAGAAAGTCAAAAAACGGATTATATGGGAGCATTCTGTGTAACTACCGGTTTTGGGGTCGATGAAAAAGCCAAACAATTTGAAGAAGCGAATGACGATTACAGTTCCATCATGGTCAAAGCCTTGGGCGATCGTTTTGCAGAGGCCTTTGCGGAATACCTGCACGAGAAAATCCGTAAAGAGATTTGGGGGTATGCTTCGGAAGAGCATTTGTCTAATGAAGAATTAATCAAAGAAGCCTACAAAGGAATACGTCCGGCTCCGGGCTATCCGGCGTGTCCTGACCATTTAGAAAAGCCAACCATTTGGAGTTTGTTAAATGTGGAAGAAAAAATAGGTGTGAAACTGACGGAAAGCATGGCAATGTGGCCGGCTTCTTCAGTGTCAGGATACTATTTCGGAAATCCAGAAAGTAAGTATTTCGGTCTTGGTAAAATTAAAGAAGATCAAGTACGCGATTATGCCCTACGAAGAAATTGTACTTACGAATACGCCAATAAATGGTTGAATCCGAATATAGCTGATTAAAGTAAAGAGCGAAAAGGGACAAGGCATAAGTAAAATGAAATGACGAGTAACTTATCCCTTATTTCTTATTCCTTATAACTCAAAATTTAAAATGAAAGTAACCGAACATATAGAAAATGCAAATGGAAAAACATTATTTTCCTTTGAAATATTGCCCCCTTTAAAAGGGCAAAACATTCAATCAATTTTTGATGGAATTGATCCTTTGATGGAGTTTAATCCGCCATTTATTGATGTAACGTATCATCGGGAAGAATATGAGTTTAAAGAATTGTCTAATGGATTATTGCAAAAAAAGATTGTAAAAAAGAGGCCTGGGACTGTTGGGATTTGTGCAGCGATTCAGAATAAATATGGAGTAGATGCAATTCCACATATTTTATGTGGCGGATTTACAAAGGAGGATACCGAGAATTTTTTAATTGACTTAGATTTTTTAGGGATTGATAATGTGGTAGCACTTCGAGGTGATGCCGTTAAAAGCGAGATTTATTTTAAGCCTGAAAAAGATGGCCATAGCTATGCATCGGAATTAGTTGGGCAGATTTCTGATTTAAATAAAGCAATATATCTGGACGATGATTTAAAAAATTCGACGGCTACTAATTTTTGTATAGGTGTTGCGGGTTATCCTGAAAAACACATGGAAGCGCCAAGCATGGATAGTGATATCTATTTTTTAAAACAAAAAATTAAAAATGGTGCTAATTATATTGTGACACAAATGTTTTTTGACAATCAGAAATTTTTTGATTTCGAAGCCAAATGTAGAGCAGCAGGAATTACTGTGCCAATTATTCCGGGATTAAAACCTATAGCAACCAAAAAACAGCTCAATTTAATTCCTCATCGATTTAAAGTCGATTTGCCTGATGATTTGGTTATGGAAGTGGTAAAGGCAAAAGATAATGATGCGGTTTCGCAAATAGGAGTAGAATGGTGTATTCAGCAAAGTAAAGAATTACAAAAAGCGGGTATCCCTGTGTTGCATTATTATTCTATGGGGAAAGCAACTAATATTAAAGCTATTGCGACTGAAGTTTTTTAAATTTTAACAATTAATTTGATAAAATTTTATTTTTTTTTGGTTTTTAATATTTTTTTACTAAATTTAATTCTCCAAAAAAATGAACTTAACCTTTAGTACTATGAAAACAATTTATACACTTATCGTAGCTATTTTTTGCTTTTCTGCAGCATATTCAACATCAATTGCCAAATCAGGTAGTGATGATAATCTTCAAGAAGCTGCTCGTCTAAAGAACGAGAGTCAATATTCTAAAGCTATAAAATTTTATTTAAAAGCATTAAAAGAGGAACAAAAAAACCATGATAAGGCAAGGGAAATTTGTTATGAAATAGCCGATTGTTATTTTAAAGACAATAAAGAAAAAAGTGCTGTTATGTTCTTGAAGATAGCAGTTTATGAATATGGTTCAACTATAGATAACATTACCAATACTGCAGAATTGAATCAAGGTTTTAAAATTTATGCTATACGCACTATTGAACCTGAATACAACGAATTGAGAAAAAAATTCATTGAAAAGTTCAATACCAGCAAAGAGTATCTAGAACAAGAAGAGGTTTTGGTGTCATACTAAAAAAAATAATTTCAATTTTTGAAAATCTAGTATATTTGCTTGATTTTCAAAAAACAAATGCGCCAATTTACCTACTTTTTACTTTTGTTTTGTTTTGTTTCCATCGCTCAAGAAAAGGAATCTAAAAACTATTTTGTAGATGCAAATTATTTCTACGGAAGCATTCTGCCGCACCACACCAACATCTTACATTTAATTAAAGGGCATCCTGAAGGAACTATTCTTAGTTTTAACCGTAAAACATTTGGTTCTAAAAAATGGGAAGCTTGGTATAATTATCCGGATTACGGACTTTCTTTTCAATTTCAAAACAACAAAAATCCCGAATTAGGTAATTTGTACGGCCTATACGGTCATTTTAGTTTTTATTTTCTAAGCAGACGATTGCAACTTCGCGTGGGTCAAGGTATTGCCTATAATACAAATCCTTACGATAGGGAAACAAACTACAGAAATCTGGCTTACGGGGCACGCTATATGCCTTCAACATATTTCATGCTTAATTATCATAAACCATATGTGTGGAAAAATTTTGGTGTACAGGCCGGCGTTAATTTTGTACATCATTCCAATGCTAATATTAAAGCGCCCAATACCAGTACGAATACAATTGCTATAAACGTTGGCGTGAATTATAATTTTGATAGCAAAGAATCTCAAGAGTACATTTCACATGAAAAAGAAAAGTTCACAGAGCCAATTCGATACAATTTGGTTTTTAGAACAGGTATAAATGAAAGTGATGTGGTGAATAGTGGTCAGTATCCATTTTATGTTGCATCTATGTATGTGGATAAAAGAATTAACCGAAAAAGTGCGATTCAACTGGGAACTGATGTTTTTTGGATGAAATATCTAGAAGAATTCATTAAGTATCAAGCCATTGCTTATTATGAATCAGGTTATGATGGTAATGCTGATTATAGACGTGTTGGTGTTTTTGCGGGACATGAGCTGTTTATAGATAAATTAGCCATAGATACACAAATGGGATATTATGTGTATGACCCATCACAAAAATTTGGTAGCATATATCAAAGGTTAGGAGCAAAATATTATATTACAAAAAATATTTCTGCGGGAATGAGTTTAAAAACACATATTTCTAGAGCAGAAGCTTTAGAGTTTAATATTGGAGTTCGATTGTAATATGAAGAAGATAGTTTTACTTTTTTTTGCTTTTTTAGGATTGGTTTCTTGCAGTTCAGAAATAATTCCGGCTTGCTATAGAAGTACTGGAAGTTTGGTTAATCAAAATGTGTCAACTCTATTTTTTGATAAGATAAATATTGGTGAAGGGGTAGAATTAGTAGTGCAGCAAGGAGATGAAATTTCAGTTACTTTGGTTGCCGGAGAAAATATTATTGATGAAATGTCGGCTGTAGTTTCTGCAGATTCTACGTTGCTAGTGAAAAATAATTTGAATTGTAAATTAGGATCAGAGTCGCCAGTAAAAGCAGTAGTAACTGTTCCAAACCTTAAAAAAATATATTCATCATCTCAGTTTAATGTGTCTTCTAATGGGGTTTTAAATTTTCCTCATTTGCATTTGCAACAAGGGTTGTTTGGAAAAACAGCTTCTAATATTTTTACAATGAATGTAAATTGTGAAGAATTGGTCGTTGAAAATAATAACACAACCATGTTCCGAATAAAAGGATATGTAAATTATTTAAACGTTTCTTTTTACGCTGGCGATTCACGATTTGAAGGCAAGGATTTGAATACAAACAACGTGTTTATTTTTCAAAGAAGTTCAAACGACATGATTCTAAATCCAGTGAATAAAATTGAAGGAAATATCTATAGTAATGGTAATGTTATACTTTTACAACATCCTCCAATAGTTGATGTCGTTCAGCATTATACCGGGCATATTATTTATCAATAACGAATTTTTTATTTCGTTTTTTCTCTAAAAATTTGCTCTAAGTTTTTACTCTTTAAAGATAGCTGAAGTGTTCGAAGTCCATTGTTTTGGGCAAAATCAAACAGTTTCGGACGCATGTCTTCATTGGTCTCAAAGGTTAGTTCCCAATGGTTGTTTTGAATGTTCTTAACCGATTTCAAATTCGGGATATTCATTAAAATAGTTTCGGATACTTCTTTGTCAAATTCAACTTCAATAAGTTGTTCTTCCACATCGGCAACCAAATGCTCTAAGTTTTTATCGGTTACTATTTTTCCTTGGTTGATAATAATAACGCGGTCGCAAATAGCTTCCACTTCTTGCATAATGTGTGTAGAAAGAAAAACGGTTTTATCTTTTCCGATGTTTTTAATCAGGTCGCGAATTTCAACTAATTGGTTTGGGTCTAAACCAGTTGTGGGTTCATCTAATATTAATACTTCTGGATTGTGAAGTAGTGCAGTTGCTAATCCAACTCGTTGGCGGTATCCTTTTGAAAGTTCTCCAATTTTTTTGTGACTTTCCGGAGTCAATCCAGTTAAAGCTATTACTTCGTCAATTCGTGATTTGTTTACTTTATACACGTCGGCATTGAATGCTAAATATTCACGAACATATAAGTCCAAATACAAGGGATTGTGTTCCGGTAAATATCCAACAGATTTTTGAACTTCTTTTGGAGTACTTGATACATCATGTCCGTTTACTAATGCGTTGCCTTCATCTGCACTAATATACGTTGTCAAAATTTTCATTAAAGTTGATTTTCCAGCACCGTTTGGGCCTAAGAAACCAACAATTTCACCTCTTTTTACTGAGAAAGAAATAGAATCTAACGCTTTTTGTTCGCCGTAATTTTTAGAAATATTTTGTACTTCAATAGACATATCACACAAGTTTGAAACAAAAGTAACAAAATAAATGAATGGTTATTTGTGAAGTTTAGTTTATTCAAACGAAATTTTTTACATTTGTCGCCATGAATCAGAGTAATAACACTGCTTGGAACACTATGACTTGGTTTGCTTGGAAAAGCAAATGGGGTTGTTTTGGTGTGTAATGAAGTGAAGTCAATATATCATACAATACAATCCCGATTAAATATCGGGATTTTTTTTGCTCAAATTTGAATAGCAAAAGCTAATTTTGTAAAACTATGGAAAACAGTAAAACAATGCGTAACTGGTTGGATGCCTTTCAATTGTCGCATCCATTAGTAATTGCGGGGCCTTGTAGTGCCGAAACCGAAGAACAAGTTTTAGAAATTGCACACGAATTAAAAAATTCGGATGTGTCTATTTTTAGAGCAGGTATTTGGAAACCCAGAACACGTCCGGGTGGATTTGAAGGTGTTGGTGAAATTGGGTTAAAATGGCTGCAACGAGCTAAAAAAGAAACAGGCTTATTGCTTGCTGTTGAAGTAGCTAATGCGCATCATGTACAATTAGCGTTAGAATATGATATAGATGTACTGTGGATTGGTGCTCGTACTACAGTAAACCCTTTTGCGGTTCAAGAAATTGCCGATATTTTGCATGGAACCGATAAAATTGTATTGTTGAAAAATCCTGTGAATCCAGATTTGTCATTGTGGTTGGGAGGTATAGAACGACTGTATAATGCGGGGATTAAGAACTTAGGCGTGATTCATCGTGGGTTTTCTACTTATGAAAAATCGAAATACCGAAATATACCAGAATGGCAAATTGCTATCGAGTTGCAAAGTAAATTTCCTGATTTGCCTTTAATCTGCGATCCATCTCATATATCAGGTAGGAGAGACATGATTTTAGAAGTTTCGCAACAAGCATTAGATCTAAATTATGATGGTTTAATGATAGAAACGCATTGCAATCCCGATAAAGCTTGGAGCGATGCAGCACAACAAGTAACTCCAACTGCTTTGAAACAAATCTTTAATGATTTGAAAATTCGTAAAGAAACCGATGAAGGCGATGATTATAACCAACAGTTGGCTGGACTACGAACTCAGATAGATGAATTGGATGCAAAACTTGTAACTATTTTGGCCAACCGAATGAAAATTGCCGATGCTATTGGGTTGTTAAAAAAAGAGCGAAATGTGGCTGTATTACAAAGTGCTCGTTGGCATCAAATTTTAGGGAAAATGATTGAAGAAGGTGAGCAAAAAGGACTCAGCGAAGAATTTATTCTGAAACTCTTCAAGGCAATTCATCAAGAAAGCATCTCACATCAGGAAAAAGTGGTTAACAAAAAATTAAATAATTAAAAAATACGGCAACTGTCGTATATCAAATTAACATAATTTTAGTAATATTGCCTTTCCAAATTTAAATAGATAAACATGAAAAATTTTTTATTGTTAGCCCTTTTATTTACGGCTAGTGTTGTGAGTGCTCAAGTTGATAAAATCTACAAACACAGTGGTGAGGTTGTAGAAGGAAAAGTTGTTAAAGTTGAAGAGTACACTGTTGTATTTAAGTATGATGGTGAAGATGCTGAAAACACTTTAAGTAAGTATGCAATTGAAAAAATTGTTTACGGTAAAAGTGGTCGTGTAGAAGATATCACTGAGAAAATCGTTGTTAACGGTGAAGATGATTGGGAAAAAGTTGTTATTTTAGAAGACAAAGCTTACATCGCAGGATTGAAAAAAGGTGAGGAAGTAAGAGGTAAAACGGGTTTAATTAACTATCATACTGGAAATACAGGTGATAAAAAAGCTGAGAAAAAATTAAAAATGGCAGCTGCAGCAATGAAATGTCCATTTATTTTACAAACAGCTGATAAATCTACTGTAGGGGCTTCTTCAAACTCTTTAGGAGGTTCTCAAGTTATTAAAAAAGGTATTGGTTACAGATATATGTAATTGAGTATCTAGGTACAAAATTAAAAGGCTGCATTTTGCAGCCTTTTTTATTAATTAAAGAAGCAATATCTTTGTTGCATGACAGGAACCGTTTATAAATCTACCGGAAGTTGGTATACGATTAAAACCGATGATGACAAATTTCTAGAATGTCGTATCAAAGGCAAATTTCGTTTGAAAGGTATTAAAAGTACAAACCCTATTGCGGTTGGTGATATAGTCGATTATGAGTTAGAAGATTCCACCGATGTTACTACAGGAACAATAATCAATATTCACGATCGTAAAAATTATATCGTCAGAAAATCGGTTAACTTGTCTAAGCAAACTCATATAATTGCTACAAATATCGATGTGGTTTTTTTATTAGTGACCATAAATAATCCGCCAACAACAACCAGTTTTATTGATCGTTTTTTAGTAACTGCTGAAGCTTATGGTATTGAGGCAGTTTTAGTTTTTAATAAAATTGATACGTACGATGAAGCCACACTAGACGAACAATTGTATTTACAATATGTTTATTCAACGATTGGTTATCAATGCTTGCGAGTTTCTGCAAAAGAAAATAAAGGTTTGGAAGAACTTAAAGCTATGATGAAAGATAAGGTTTCTATGTTTTCAGGACATTCCGGAGTAGGGAAATCTACGTTGGTCAACGCTTTAGAACCCACTTTAAATTTGAAAACCAAAGAAATATCCGATTCGCATTCGCAAGGACAACACACTACTACATTTGCTGAAATGTTTGATTTGTCTTTTGGTGCTAAAATTATCGATACGCCAGGAATTCGTGGCTTCGGAATTGTAGACATGGAAAAAGAAGAAATTGGAGATTATTTTCCGGAATTTTTTGCCTTAAAAAATCAATGTAAGTTCAATAACTGTTTGCATAAAGAAGAACCTCATTGTGCGGTCAAAGCGGCTTTAGATAAAGATGAAATCGCTTGGTCGCGGTATAAAAGTTATTTGCAAATTTTAGAAGGTGATGATGAACAGTATCGAACTGATATTTACGGTGACGACAGAAAAGCGAGCGACGAAACACGACAATCATAAATTTAGAATCATTTGAAAGCAGTATTACAGCGAGTTTTAGAATCTTCGGTGACTATTGAAGGAGAAAAAGTGGCTCAAATTGATAAGGGACTACTTATTTTACTGGGTATAGAAGAGGCCGATACTCAAGAGGATATTATTTGGCTTGCATCAAAAATAGCTAACCTTCGTATTTTTCCAGATGAAAATGAAGTGATGAATTTGTCAATAAAAGATATGAATGGTGATTGTATTGTCGTAAGTCAGTTTACACTGCATGCTTCTACCAAAAAAGGGAATAGACCATCCTATATAAAAGCAGCTAAGCCCGATATTGCTATCCCATTGTATGAAGCTTTTGTAAAACAAATGGATATAGAACTTGGCAAAAATGTACAAACAGGTAGATTTGGAGCCGATATGAAAGTGGCATTAATTAACGATGGTCCTGTTACAATATTAATTGATACAAAAAATAAAGAGTGATGAACATTAAAAACGCACAATTAGACGTCGATAATTGGATTAAAGAACACGGCGTTCGTTACTTTAACGAATTGACCAATATGGCGCAACTTACTGAAGAAGTAGGTGAAGTGGCTCGAATTATTGCGCGTCGCTATGGCGAGCAATCCGAAAAAGAAAGCGACAAAAACAAAGATTTAGGTGAAGAATTAGCCGATGTGGTTTTTGTGGTTTTGTGTTTGGCCAATCAAACCGGAGTAGACTTGCAAGCCGCTTTCGATAAGAAAATGGATTTGAAAACCAAGCGCGATCACGATCGTCACCATAATAACGAAAAACTGAAATAGTTTTGAATTTACAGCTTGCTAAATCCAATATCAAGTCGGAATCGACTGTTTGTATTTCCGGTTCCAAATCGGAAACGAATCGGTTGTTATTGTTGCAAGCTCTGTATTCCAATCTTACTCTGGAAAACACTTCGAATTCCGACGATTCTGAAGTGATGGTTAAAGCATTGAAATCTTCGGAGAACATCATCGATATTCACCATGCTGGAACTGCCATGCGTTTTCTGACCGCTTTTTTTGCAATTCAGGAAGGAAAAGAAGTGGTGCTGACAGGTTCTTCACGAATGAAAGAAAGACCAATTAAAATTTTAGTTGAATCGTTACAACAATTAGGAGCAGAGATTTCGTATGTTGAAAATGAAGGTTTTCCGCCCATAAAAATCAAAGGGAGAAAACTAACACAAAATAAGGTTTCGTTACCTGCGAATGTGAGTAGCCAATATATTTCGGCGTTGTTGTTGATTGCACCAAAATTGGAAAACGGTTTAGAATTGAAATTAGAAGGCGAAATCACTTCGGTTCCTTATATCAAAATGACTTTGGCTTTACTAAATGAAATTGGTATTGAAACTTCTTTCGAAGGAAATCATATTAAAGTTCATCCAAAACCATCTGTCGGAAACCAACAGCTAATAGTTGAAAGCGATTGGAGTTCGGCTTCGTATTGGTATTCAATTGTAGCCTTGTCTGAAATTGGAACCCAAATTACCTTGTCGAGTTACAAAAAAAACAGCCTACAAGGTGATGCCGTTTTAGCTGAAATTTATCAGGATTTTGGTGTGGAAACGGTTTTTAAGAACGCTAATTCTATCACAATTACGAAGGCGACAAAACATAAGGCTCAGTACATAACCCAGAACTTAAATAATTCTCCGGATATTGCCCAAACCATTGCCGTAACGTGTTTTGGTTTAAGCATCGGTTGTGATTTGTACGGATTACACACTTTGAAAATCAAGGAAACCGATCGTTTGGAAGCGTTAAAAGCGGAGTTGACCACATTAGGCGCGGATATTTCAGTAACCAATGAATCGTTGCATTTAAAACCGTCAACTTCAATCAACGAAAATATAGCGATAAAAACATATCAAGATCACAGGATGGCTATGGCTTTTGCGCCGCTTGCACTTCGTGTTCCAATAATTATTGAAGAAGCCGAAGTTGTTTCGAAATCGTATCCTGATTTTTGGAACGACTTAAAATCGGTTGGTTTTCAATTTTCTGAAGTGTTGTAAATACTCAATTTCTTAAAATAAACATCAAAACACTTGACAACGCCTCTTTCGCGATAGTATATTTGCAGTCAATTTAAAATTCATATAATGAAGTTATCGAATTTCAATTTTAATCTTCCGGCAGAACTTTTAGCCGAATTTCCAGCCGAAAACAGAGATGAAGCTCGTTTAATGGTGGTGAATCGTAAAACACAAACTATTGAGCACAAATTGTTTAAAGATGTTTTAGATTATTTTGATGAAGGTGATGTTATGGTGTTGAATAATACTAAAGTATTCCCGGCTCGTCTTTATGGAAACAAAGAAAAAACTGGAGCAAGAATTGAAGTTTTCTTGTTAAGAGAATTGAATGCAGAACAACGTCTGTGGGATGTGTTAGTTGATCCAGCTCGTAAAATTCGTATTGGAAATAAATTGTATTTCGGTGACGATGATTCGTTAGTGGCTGAGGTTATTGATAATACTACTTCTCGTGGTAGAACCTTGCGTTTTTTATACGATGGTTCGTATGAGGAATTTAGAGAGAAATTATTGGAATTGGGAGAAACACCTATACCAAAATATATCAATCGCGAGGTAACGCCAGAAGATGCAGAACGTTACCAAACCATTTATGCCAAAGAAGAAGGAGCGGTTGCTGCACCAACAGCAGGGTTGCATTTTTCTAAGCATTTAATGAAACGCCTTGAAATTAAAGGTGTAGAATTTGCCGAAGTAACATTGCATGTTGGTTTGGGAACTTTTAATCCGGTTGAAGTAGAAGATTTGTCAAAACACAAAATGGATTCCGAAGAGCTTAAAATTTCTCAAGAAGCTTGTGATATTGTGAATAGAGCCAAAACTAACAAAAACAAAGTGTGTGCTGTTGGAACTACAACCATGCGTGCCATGGAAAGTTCGGTTTCTTCTTCAAGAACATTAAACCCGTTTGTGGGTTGGACCAATAAATTTATTTATCCTCCTTACGATTTTAGTGTGGCGGATTGTATGATTACCAATTTTCATACGCCTAAATCAACATTATTGATGATGATTTCAGCATTTTGTGGTCATGATTTAATGCGTAAAGCTTATGATGAGGCTATCAAAGAAGGATATAAGTTTTATTCGTACGGTGATGCAATGTTAATTTTATAATACAAAAAAGCGTTCTTAATGAACGCTTTTTTTATGATTGACTTTCTGCAAATTTCTTGAAGCTCTTTAAATATTTTATGTTCTGACTTTTAAACATCCATGGCATAAGTATGGAGAAAAGTTTCATGGTAAAATTATTCTTAATCACAAATTCATTGTCCGTACTATAAAGTGTTTTAGTGTCAGAAATAGCAGTGAATTTATTTCGTATATGGTTGGTTACTCCGTCCATTTCATAATAACCACTAAATTCTTCTGGTAGGTTTCTTACGCTAATAGTTTCAATCATCTCCATTTTTCGGTTTCCCATTTTAAACTTTAGTTTCGACTTGGCTCCCGGTTGGCCAACTTCGCCACTTAAATGTTCAAAGCTCTCTAAACCTTCCATCCATTTAACCATATTGTCAGGATTGTCGAACAATTCAATTACTTTGGCAATAGGTTGATTAATTTCAATTTGTGTACTGTATTTCATAGGAAACTATTTTTTTCAAATATAAATAATCTCCTTAGCAAGACAAGCATGTAAAAACTTGTTTATTTAATTTAAAGTTTTATTTTGTGGCCTTAAAAAAATGCAATTGAGGTTTAATAACGAATGTATTTCAAAGTGTTATAAAAGTTAAGGATATCGTAAGCGAAATAAAATAACAAGTTGTTAAAATTTATTATTTTTGCATCCATAAAAAATGAAATCATGATATTTCAAAATACAAGAGAGTTTGCACAACAGTTAGATGCTCAAGATGAATTGAGTAGATATAGAGACGAGTTTATTTTTCCTAAAGTAGATGGAAAAAAAGTGATTTATTTTACCGGAAACTCACTTGGTCTGCAACCTAAGCGAACACAGGCGTATGTTGATGAAATAATGAGTGATTGGGCTAATTTAGCTGTTGAAGGACATTTTTATGCCAATAAACCTTGGTGGGATTATCAAGAACGTTTTGCCGCTCCATTGAGTGAAATTGTTGGAGCGAAATCAAGTGAAGTTACTGTAATGAATACACTAACAGTAAATTTACACTTGCTGATGGTTTCTTTCTACCGTCCATCAGAAAAAAAATATAAAATTATTTGCGAAGAAAAAGCCTTTCCGAGTGACCAATATATGTTTCAGAGTCAAGTAAATTTTCACGGCTACGATGCTAAAGAGGCTATCGTTGAGGTTAAGCGTAGAGAAGGTGAACATAATATACGTTTAGAAGATATTCTTGCTAAAATTGACGAAGTTGGGGATGAACTGGCTTTGGTTTTAATAGGAGGCGTAAATTACTATACGGGTCAGGTTTTTGATATGAAAACCATAACGGAAGTAGGTCATAAATATGGAGCTTATGTTGGTTTTGATTTGGCTCACGCTGCTGGAAATATAAAACTGAATCTTCATGATTGGGGTGTTGACTTCGCGGCATGGTGTAGCTATAAGTACATGAATTCTGGGCCTGGAAATGTATCTGGAATATTTGTACATGAAAAACATCATAAAGATTCTAGTTTGCCACGATTTGCAGGTTGGTGGGGACATAATAAAGAGCGTCGCTTTTTAATGGAGCCTAAGTTCGAACCCGTGCAAGGTGCAGAAGGTTGGCAAATAAGTAATCTTCCGGTAATTTCTTTAGCGCCTTATTTGGCTTCAGTTGAAATGTTTGCTGAAGTAGGTATGGATAAATTAATAGAAAAGCGAGATAAAATAACGGCTTACCTAGAATTTATTCTTCACGAAATTGATAGTGAAATTGAAGGCACCGAATTTGAAATTATTACACCCGCTAATCCGTCAGAAAGAGCATGCCAGCTATCAGTATTTTTACATGGTCAAGGAAAAGCATTGTTTGAGTACTTAATGAAAAATGGTGTAATAACCGATTGGAGGGAACCAAATGTAATTCGATTGGCTCCAGTGCCTTTTTACTGTTCTTTTGAAGATATGTATGAATTTGGTCAGATTTTGAAAAAAGGTATATTGAAATAAAATTTTCGGTGTTTTTTTGTGTAAAAGTTATTTTTTTGATAAAAAAATACTTTATTTGTAACAACTTAACTAAAAAACGCCGAAAATGAAAAAAAAATTACTTGTAATTGGAATTTTATTATTGGGTTTTCCAATTGTTTCAAAAGCGCAAACCTCCGCTAGAGAAAAGGAAGCTCGAGAATGGATTAAATCAAATGCTCAAGAACTTAATATCGCCCCAGATATTAATTTGAACCTTAAATTTTCAAGAAAAGGTTTGTCGGGTGAAACTCTTAGATTTCAACAAATGTTTAATGGTATTCCCGTTTTTGGTAGTGATATTCTTGTTCACTATAATTTAAATGGTGAGATTACGTATAAATCGGTTGACAATGTTATTGAAATCAGTTCTATAAATACTTCTCCATCAATTTCTTCGCAAGATGCAATTGCAATTGCAAAAAGAGAATTGAAATCTTCAGGAACTATTAGTTTCGAAGAAAGCAATTTGTTTGTTTATGTAACTTCTGGTAGTCCAAAATTAGCTTACAAAGTTTCCTTGGTTTGTGATGATAAAACGGGTGATTGGCAAATATTTGTTGATGCTTCAACTTCAGAAATTCTTAGTTTTAAAGATGTTTCCGTACACCATCGTGCAGGGGAAAAGACCGATAAGACTAAAGAGATAACTGCTTTCGGTAGAAAAAAAATGGCTGCTCCAAATGTTTTTGTAACGGGAACAGGAATGGTTTTTAATCCGGATCCTTTATCTACAGCTCATGTTGCCTATGCTGGTAATTATGTTGATAATAATGATGCGACAAATGCTTCTTTAGATGCTGCAAGAACAAGTGTGGTTTTACCAGAAATTGAGTTAAATGCAGGAGTTTACAGATTGAAGAGTTCTTACGTAGATATTCTTGATTTCGAAAATCCTAAAAAAGGATTGTTTACGCAAGCGACTAGTGCTTTTAATTTTACCCGAGATAACGATGCTTTTGAGGCAGTAAACTCATTTTATCACCTTGATCAAAGTATGCGTTATATTAATGAGACCCTTGGTATAGTTTGTAGACCGCAGCAAAATAGTGGTGTATTGATGTATGATCCTCATGGATTGAATGGACAGGATAACTCTCACTTTATTCCTTCGTCTGATAGAATTGCTTTCGGAGAAGGTTGTGTTGATGATGCTGAAGATGCAGATGTTGTACTTCACGAGTTTGGTCATGGTGTACATGATTGGATGACTGGAGGTTCGGCTTCTTCAACGGAAGGACTAGGGGAAGGAAGTGGAGATTACTGGGCACAATCCTATAGTAGAAGTTTAGGGCAATGGGCACCAACTGATGCGGCATATCATTATATGTTTAGTTGGGATGGACATAATGCTTGTTGGAATGGTAGAATTACAAATTATTCTGCGGTATATCCAGGAGGGCTTACAGGAACTATTCACACAGACGGTCAAATTTGGGCAACATCATTAATGAAAATTTATGATGTCATTGGAAGAACAAAAACCGATAAAGCCTTCTTAGAAGGATTAGCATTAACTAATGGCTCTTCAACTCAGCAAATTGCTGCGGTTGCTGTTAGACAAGCTGCCATCGATATGAATTATACTTGCGCAGATATTAAAGTGTTTACTGATAAATTTACACAAACGAGTTATATAATGCCAGCTATAGCATTGCGTATAAATTGTCCAGGAACTCAAACGGTTAATGCAGATGGGGCTGGAAATTATACTATTCCAAGTTTTTCAAGTTTAGCCAATGCAATCAATTCTAATTGTGATGCAGTAGTTACTCAAAGTCCAGCAATAGGTTCTATTGTAGGGGTTGGAACACATACAATTACAATGACTGCTACAAGCGGAACTTCAGTAAGTTGTACTTTTGATTTAGTGGTTCAGCCAAGTTTAGGAGTTAATGATTTTGTTAAGAATAATTTCGTCGTTTATCCTAACCCGGCTTCTTCAACAATCACAATTAAAGGGGATTTCAATGAAAACCAAGAAATTGAAATTTTCAACATGTTAGGTCAAAAAGTTATGGATAGAACATTAATAGACCGCGAAACTACGTTGGATATATCAAGACTTAGTAATGGGGTTTATTCTATTTATTTTGCAAAAACTAAATCATCATATAAATTTGTTAAGCAATAATTATTGATAAGCAAGTGAAAAGCCGGACTGTTGTTCGGCTTTTTTTATGAAATTAACGTATCTTTGCAACCTGAATTTTTGTATTTAAAATCATGACAAAACAACAAATAATAGATAGTTTTGACCCGTCACAACCGGGCTTGGCAGATGCTACCGTTTTTGGATTGCCTTTTTCTGCAGAACAAAGTGAACTTATTGTAGTGCCTGTTCCTTGGGAAGTTACTGTAAGTTATGGCGCTGGTGCCTCAGAAGGTCCAGAAGCCATTATGGATGCTTCTTTTCAAGTAGATTTAAATCACCAAGAGTTTCCAGAGTTATGGAAACTAGGAATATACATGGATGAAGCTCCAAAGCATTGGTCTGCAAATTCTGAGAAATACAAAAGTTTAGCACAACCTATTATTGAAGCACTTGAAGCTGGTGAAGATGTGTCGACATTTCCAGCCTTACAGTCCGATTTGGATAAAATCAATAAGGCGTGTGCTGAAATGAATGAAGATGTTAAACAACGAATTCTTCATTGGATGAATCAAGGTAAAAAAGTGGCACTTTTAGGAGGAGATCACAGTACACCTCTTGGATATTATCAAGCGTTGGCAACCAAATATAATGATTTTGGTATTTTACACCTCGATGCACATATGGATTTACGAATTGCCTACGAGGGCTTTACCTATTCGCATGCATCTATCATGTATAACGCGTTACAAATACCTCAAATTTCTAAAATTGTTCAAGTTGGAATTCGCGATTTTTGTGAGCAAGAGGTAGAGGTGGCGTTAAAAGACCGAGTGTTGGTTCACACCGATATGGATTTGAAACAAGAATCATTTGGTGGAAAAACTTGGGAAGCACAATGCGATCAAATTATTGCTTCTCTACCGGAAAAAGTTTGTGTTTCATTTGATATCGACGGAATGTATCCTTGGTATTGTCCAAATACGGGAACACCCGTTCCTGGAGGTTTTTCATTTGAACAAGCAGCTTATTTGTTAAGTAAATTAGCAGCTACAAATAAAGAAATAATTGGATTTGATTTGGTAGAGGTGGCTCCTGGAGAAGATGATTGGGATGGTAATGTTGGGGCTAGAATGTTGTTTCATATGTGTGGGGTTTTCGCAAAATCTCAAAAATTAAATGTAGGAAATAAAATTTCGTTTAATAAATAGTAAAATCCTCTTTGTGAGGATTTTCTTTTTTGGTTATTTATCTCCTTCGTTTCATAATATTAAGTAATTTTACCCTCTATTCAAGAAAAAATCAATGCAGACTCCCCAAAAAACAGCTGTTGTAGGTTCCGGATTGGTAGGAACCCTCTTGGCAATATATCTCAAAAAAGCAGGTCATACAGTTCACGTATTTGATAGAAGTCCGGATATTAGGACAGTTGAATTCTCGGGGCGCTCCATTAATTTAGTGATGTCAGACAGAGGGTGGCGAACCTTAGAGGAAATTGGTTTGGCAGATGAAGTGAAGTCAATTGGGATACCAGTAGATAAAAGAGCTATCCACATGCCAGGTGAAAAATTAAATTATCAATATTACGGTAAAGAGGGTGAAGCTATTTATTCTTTGTCAAGAGGAAATCTTAACAGAAAAATGGTTGATTTAGCCGAAAAAGCTGGAGTCGAATTCTTCTTTAATCATAAAATTTGGGATGTTACTTTGGCTACTGGGGTTTTACACGAAGGTGAAAGCGAACGTGGCGAATGGGAAGAGCTTGATTATGATTTGGTTTTTGGTGCTGATGGCGCATTTTCTAGGATTCGTCACAGAATGCAACGCCAAAGTATGTTCAATTATTCACAAGAGTTTTTACGTGTTGGTTATAAGGAGTTACATATTCCGGCTAACGAAGACGGTACACATAAAATTGATAAAAATTCACTTCATATTTGGCCAAGAGGGGAGTTTATGCTAATGGCATTGTCTAACCCTGATGGTACGTTTACTTGTACTTTGTTTATGCCTCATGAAGGTGAGAATTCATTTCAGAATCTAAAAGATAAAGAAAGTTTGGTGGCTTTCTTTGCAAAACATTTCCCAGATACAAAAGAAGTAATTCCGGATTTAGTCGAAGATTTCTTTAAAAATCCTACCAGTTATTTGGTGACTATGAAGTGTTATCCGTGGACTTTTGAAGATAAAGTTGCTTTGATAGGCGATGCAGCACATGCAATTGTTCCGTTTTACGGACACGGAATGAATGCTGGATTTGAAGATATAACCATCTTGAATCAGTTAATGGAGCAATATGGTAACGACTGGTTGACGATTTTCAAAGAATACGAAAAATCCAGAAAACCTAATGCTGATGCTATAGCCGAATTGTCGTATCGTAATTTCATGGAAATGAGTAGTAAAACAGCTGATGCCAAATTTTTACTGCAAAAGAAAATTGAAAAATGGTTTTCAGATAAACATCCAAATTTATGGGTTCCATTATACAGTCGTGTAACGTTTAGTCATCAACCATATTCTGAAGCACTTGCCGAAGGAGATAAACAAAACCGGATTATGGAAGAAATTCTGAATATGGAAAACATTGACCAAATATGGAATTCGGATCTAGTTGAAAATAGAATTTTAGAATTATTACAGTTATAAAATAAAAAGAGGCAAATTAGCCTCTTTTTTATTAATCTTCTCGGTGTACTTTTTCCATACTGAATGCTGGAGTGCAAATGGCAATATATTCGCAAGGTTCACTAAACGGATTGGAATATTGTACACGGGTGTTTCGTTCTATTTTTATCGATTGGCCGCTTTCTAAAACAACTACTTCTCCATCAATAATAAATTGCTTTTTCCCGCTGATTATATAGGTGTATTCATCAAACTCTGGTGTTTGAAAAGGTTCACTCCAACCAGGAGGTGCTATCATATGGGCAATGGAAATTTCGTTGTTTGATGTTGTAGCCAATCCGTGATGTTCTTCAATAAGTTTTCCATCGGTTGTAGGTACTACAAATGGTGATTTTTGAATAGTGTATTTTTTCATTTTTTTAAAAAAGCTATATAGTTAATCCCAAATATATTTCCATTTTCCATTTGCTTGTCTTTTCCAAACGGTATGAAAAACCCCTTTTGCTTCAATTGTTTTTCCAAAAGAATCTGTAGTTTTCCATATATATTTGCCGTAAGTGTAGGCCATGTCTCCCGATTTAGAAACATTAACATAATCGGGTTTCCAAGTTACGGTGGCATTTTTAAATTTTGAATTGGAATAATATTTTAAAATATTCTCTTTACCAGTTATTAAGGTGTCATGTTCACGTTTAATAGTAGCATTCGAATCGGCAAACTCATAAAAACCACTAGCAATTCCATTTTTTGCAACCCATTTTTCAAAATCAGATTCTGCATTTCGGATTTCTGATTCGTAATCTATCACAGTTTCTTTAGTAACATTGCATCCTAAAAAAAGAATGAGAAATATAAAATAAGGTAGAATTTTTTTCATTGGATTTATTTTTTGAAAAGTTTCATTAATATACCAAAAGCACCTCGAATAAAACTAGCGCTTGTAATTACTTTCGTTACCGATTTTCCTATAACTTCTGCTGTGCTCGGTTCTTCTTTTTTTCTTCTCGTGTCAGGTTTTGCAACTTCTTTTGCAGTAGCTTGCTGGTTGGCTTTTTCGATTTTTTCAGTCAATATTTCGTAAGCACTTTTGCTGTCGATAACTTGGTTGTATTTTTTTACCAGTTTTGAATTGGATGTTATATTGTTGATTTCTTCCGAAGTTAAAATATCCATACGACTCATTGGAGCACGCATCATGCAGGCAACAAGTGGAGTAGGTATTCCTTTTTCATTTAAAGCAGTAACAAAAGCTTCACCAATACCCAATTGTGTTATTAGGTCTTCGGTTTTGTAGAAATCGGATAACGGATAATTTTCCGCCGTCATTTTAATGGCTTTTCTATCGTTGGCTGTAAAAGCTCGTAAAGCATGTTGGATCTTTAAACCGAGTTGTGCTAAAACTCCCGAAGGAACATCGGTTGGGTTTTGTGTAATAAAATAAACACCTATGCCTTTGGATCGGATAAGTTTGACAATGGTTTCTATTTGATTGAGTAATGTTTTGCTTGCTTCATTGAATATAAGGTGTGCCTCATCAATAAAAATTACGAGTTTTGGTTTGTTGATATCCCCAATTTCAGGCATTTGTTGGTAAACTTCGGCTAAAAGACTTAACATAAAAGTGGAAAACAATTTTGGTCTATCCTGAATGTCTGTCAGTCGGATTATGTTAACATAGCCGTTGTTGTTTTCATCAGTTCGCATTAAATCGTGAATATCGAAGGATAATTCTCCAAAGAATAAATCGGCACCTTGTTGTTCCAGTTCTATTACTTTTCGCAAAATGGAACCGGTGGAAGCTGTAGATATTCTACCGTAATCGGCTTCGAATTCTGCTTTTCCTTCATTGGTTGCATATTGTACAATTTTCTTAAAATCTTTTAAATCTAATAAAGGAATTTGCTTGTCGTCGCAATATTTAAACAGAACGGACACAATGCCGCTCTGAGTATCGTTTAGATCTAAAATTCGAGAAAATAGTACTGGACCAAATTCAGAAACTGTGGCTCGAAGTCGAACACCATTTTGTTCAGAAAGTGAAAGAAGTTCTACTGGGAATCCATGAGTTTCATATGGTAAATTGATTTTGGAATGGCGTTCGGTTATAAAGGGTTTTTCTTCGCCAGCTGCGGCAATTCCCGAAAAGTCCCCCTTAATGTCCATCATCAACACAGGAACACCTTGAAGCGAAAGCTGTTCGGAAAGTACTTGAATAGTCTTGGTTTTTCCGGTCCCGGTCGCTCCAGCTATAAGCCCATGTCTGTTAATGGTTTTCAATGGGATTTTTATAAGCGTATTAGGTATTGCTTCGCCGTTTAGCATTGCGCCGCCTAGTATTATGTGTTTCCCATTACAGGAATATCCTTCATTGATGTGTGCTGAAAAAGTATCTGTCAACATAAAATTACAACTGGTTTGTAAGAATTGATTTAAAAGCAAATATAAATAATGTTTAAGCCTGCTTTTTTGTGTTTGGCTATTAAATTTGATAAAAAAACAGAGAAAAAGAGAATAAATGTCTATTTATGTCGTTATTGAATTAAAATTATGTTAATCTAAATAAAGAAGATAAGCCGGTAAAGTTATTTTAAGGTTAAATTAATAGCAGTAAGGGCGTAAAAAAAGTTTTTTTTGTTTTTTTATTTACGTTAAAAACATAAATTTGCGACTCTTACACATAAAACTAGTGTGAGTTTAATTTTAAATATAATCGAAAAACTAAAAATTAAAAAAAATGACAAACGTATCTAACGAAGCTGTTGAGAATGGAGCTAGCTCTAAAAGTTCAAACTTTTTTGCAGGTTTAACAATTGTAATCTGTTTAGTTATCGGGTTTCTAGTATGGAAATTCGTTATGGGTCACCCTTCAAACTTTGTGGATAATAATCCAGAAGGACACCCGCTACCAGGAAACTATTTAGGGATGGTTTACAAAGGTGGATTTATCGTTCCAATGTTAATGGGATTATTTTTAATGGCTTGGGTTTTCTCAATTGAGAGATTTTTTGTGATTTCAAAAGCTGCTGGTAAAGGAAATGTTGAGAAATTCGTACACCATGTTCAAGGTTTAGTTGGTCAAGGTAAAATTGACGAGGCTATTGCTGAGTGTGATACACAACAAGGTTCAGTTGCTAACGTAGTTAGAGCTGGTTTAACTAAGTATAAAGAAGTTAGAAAAGAAGGTTTTGATAGCGAAAAAGCATCAGAAACTATTCAGAAAGAAATCGAAGAAGCTACTTCATTGGAAATGCCAATGTTAGAGAAAAACATGACTATCATCGCTACTTTGGTATCTATCGGAACCTTAATGGGATTATTAGGTACAGTATCGGGTATGATTAAAGCGTTCTCTGGATTAGCTGCTGCAGGTGCTCCTGACCAAGCTGCATTAGCAACGGGTATTTCTGAGGCACTTATTAATACGGCTACTGGTATTGGTACATCTACGTTATCAATTATCATGTACAACTTGTTTACATCTAAAATTGATAAATTAACTTATTCAATCGACGAAGCTGGTTTTGCTATTACTCAAGCTTACAGAAGAATGAAAGGAAGCGCTGCTTAATTTATAAAGTTGCCGAAAAAAGTTAATTAATAATTTATTGATGTGTTGCTGATAAAGTAATATGTCAATTTAAAATCAAAAAAAATGGCAAAAGTAAAAATGTCAAAAAAGAGCACGAAGATTGATATGACGGCTATGTGTGACGTAGCGTTCTTATTATTGTCTTTCTTCGTTATGACATCTACTGCCAGAGTTCCAGAGCCACTTCCGGTTGATACACCGGCATCTACAGTACAAACTAAATTGCCGGATACGGATTTAGCTACAATTACTGTTGGAGATGGGAAAGTGTTTTTTGGTATGGTAGGTCAGGATATTCGTAAGAATGCTCTTGAAAAAATAGCAGAACGTTATGAATTAAAATTCACAGACGAAGAGGCAAAGCGTTTTTCACTTATTGATGGTTTTGGTGTGCCTGTTACTGGTTTGAAGCAAGTTATTGCTAAATCTAGTGAAGAGCGTAATAAAGAAGGAGCGCAAACTGGTATTCCTTTCGATTCAGTAGACAATCAATTGCGTGAATGGATCTTGGCGGCACGTTATGCTACCAGAGATTTGCATGGAACTGAACTTAAAGTTGCTATCAAAGGAGATGCTAAAGAAGAATATCCTACTGTGAAAAAAGTAATTGATATTCTGCAAAGCCAAAAAGTGAACAAGTTTTTCTTGGTTACTGGTTTAAGAAGTGAAGATTTTTAATTAAAAAAATACTGTAGAAATGGCAGAATTAAATACCGGCGATGGCGGTGGCAAAAAGAAAGGCCATGTAAGGAGTAAAAAGCAAAATGCAGGTGTCGATTTAACAGCGATGGTGGATTTGGCATTCCTTTTGATTACTTTCTTTATGTTAACCACATCGTTATCAAAACCACAGTCCATGAATTTGGCAATGCCAGATAAGGATCAGGAGAGACCTGAAGAGGTGCAACTTGATGTAGCGGATGACAGAACTATGACTTTGCTTTTAGGTGAAAAAAATCAACTGGTGTGGTATTATGGTTTACCGACAGCTCCAATTGAAGGGCCAACAAAAGCAAATTATGGTAAGGATGGAGTTCGTAAAGAGCTTTTAGCTAAAGTACAATCAGTTGTTGCTAAATATGGTGACCCTAAAAAAGGATTAATTGTTCTTATTAAAGCAAGTAAGAAATCTACATACAGAAACTTAGTTGATGTATTGGATGAGATGGCTATCGCCAAAGTTCCTACTTATGCGATTGTTGATATTACTCCAGAAGAAAACGCAATGTTGGAAAAAGAAGGGTTGTACACCCCATAATTTCCACAAAGTAAAAAACTAATATTATGTCAAAATTAAACATATTTAACCAAGAGTGGATTGATATGATCTTTGAAGGTCGTAACAAGGCTTATGGTGCATATCAGTTGCGTTCAGAAAATCCTAGAACAACATCACGTGCTTTGTTAATTGGTGCAGCTTTGTTTGCACTAGTTATCGGAGGACCAGTTGTGAAAAACATTATTGGTGAGAAATTCGCTAAAAATGAAACGGAAAATATGGATAAGGTAATTGAAACAGCACTATTGCCACCACCACCAAAAGAAGATTTACCACCACCACCACCACCTGAACCACCAAAATCGGTGAACGATCAGGTGAAATTCCCGCCGCCAAAAGTGGTTGAGAAAGAGAAAGTGCGTGATGAAGATCCTCCAACAGTGGAAGATTTAAAAGAAGCAGATCCAGGTCAAAAAAACCAAAAAGGGGATAAAGATGCAGGTGAAATTGTAATCGATAAACCCGTTGGAGATGGTGACAAAGGAAATCAAATTGTTGATGATAACAAAGTATATGTAGCTGTAGAAGTACAAGCTGCACCTCCAGGCGGTATGCAAGCTTTTTACAAAAAGTTTGCTAGCTCATTCAACGCTCCAGATGTTGATGAAGGAGTTTCACAAATTCGTGTAATGTTAGGTTTCGTTGTCGAAAAAGACGGAAGTTTTACCGATGTAAAAGTGTTACGTGATGGGGGTTATGCAGCGGCAGGGCGTGAAGCTATCCGTGTATTAAACAGTATGCCAAAATGGAAAGCTGCTGTTCAAAACGGTCGTTCAGTTCGTTCACAGTTTACTTTACCAATTGTAATTCAGGTAAATTAACATGCAATTATTCAAGAATTTTAAGCAGAAATCGCCTCAACAGCGATTTCTGTTTGTTTTAGGACTTGTCTTTTTAGGACTTTATGTTTTTTTAGCCCTAGCTTTGTTTGTTTGGAAAAGTATGCCAGTTACCTTACCGTATCAGAATAGAGTGATTTTAGGCGTATTGCTTATAATTTATGCCACGTATCGTTTTTCTAGACTTATTAAATCAAATGAGGACTAAAAGTTATATCAAATCAATGAAAAGAATTATTTTGTTCTTGTTTTTGTGTTTTTCAGCTTCTGCATATGTTGCTTGTAAAGACAAGAAAATAAAAGCTGATCCAGAAGTTAAAGAATCTGCTGTTGGTGGAGCTACCACTATTTATGTAGATGAAACGATTTTGCCAATTGTTGAAGACTTGAAAGTGGTTTTTGAAAGTGAATACAAGCAGGCTAAAATTACATTGGTTTCCAAATCAGAAGCTGAAATCCTGAATATGTTGAATTCGAAAGAAGCTCGTATTGCTATCTTAGCTCGTGACTTGGATTCTGTTGAGATTAAAAAATACAATAGTCTTCAACAATATCCTAAAGTGACCGAATTTGCTACAGATGCAATCGCGTTCATATCAAGTAAAAAAAACCAAGATTCAATAATTTCAGTGAATCAAATTCAAACTCTAATGCAAGAAAAATTAGGGTCTGGAATTAATGCCCTTGTCTTTGATAATCCTAATTCAAGCGTTGTTCGAAACTTAAAACAAATTTCAGGTGTAACAAAACTCCCTAGTCTAAATGTTTTTTCAATGCATTCTACTAAAGAAGTGGTAAAATATATTAGTGAACATGAGAATACTATAGGAGTTGTTGGTGTTAATTGGTTGTTACAGCCAAGTGACGATTTGTCACCTTATCTTGATAAAATTAAAGTTTTAGGGTTTAAAAATGTTAAACTTAACGAAAAGGAAACGTTAATTAAGCCAAATCAAAGTAATATTGCAGATGGAAGTTATCCAATGCCTAGAAAATTATTTTTGTTAAATTTTCAAAGTACAACAGGTTTAGGCATGGGATTTGCTTCGTATATTGCAGGCGATAAAGGACAACGAATTATTCTTAAGTCAGGGTTGGTGCCAACACGCTTCCCTTCAAGAGAAATTTCGGTTCGTAATGAAGTCGAGAAATAATAACCAAAATAAAAGATTTTAGAAATGAAAAATGCTAAAGTTTTAACTGTATTGTTAATGGGATTATCAGCTGGAGTGTTTGCTCAGGATTTAGAGCAAGCCAAAAAAGCGATTACTGCAGAGCAATATGACAAAGCCAAAAAAATATTAAAAGGATTGGTTAAATCCAATCCTGATAACGGAAAAAACTTTTTCTATTTAGGAGATGTATATCTAGCTGAAAAAGAAGCTGACTCTGCTGCAATGTTCTTTCAAAAAGGATTGTCTGCAAAAGATAAAGGCTCATTAAATTATATTGGATTAGGTCAGTTGGATTTAGATAATAAAAATGCAACTGCTGCAACTGCTAATTTTGATAAAGCGGCTTCATCTATTAAGAAAAAAGATGTAGACGATTTATTGCTTATTGCAAAAGCATATAACAATTCTGAAAACCCAAATTATAAAAAAGCGATTGAGGTTGCCAAAAAAGCATTGCTAATTGATGAAAAGAGTGCTCAGGCGTTTTTAGTCTTAGGAGATGCTTATTATGGTGATAACAATACTAATGAAGCATATAGTGCTTATAGAAATGCTTACGATTTTGATAATTCTTTGCTTGTTGCTAAAATGAACTTGGCAAAAATTACCAAAAATGCTAAAGCATTTGATGTTGCCGTAAAATCATTTGATGAAATCGTTAAAACAAATCCAAATTTTGGTCCAGTTTATCGTGAGTTAGCAGAAACCTATTATTTCTGGGCGACTAGTGAGCAGTCTAAATACAATGAGTACATCAAAAAAGCTCTAGGGTATTATGAAAAATACATGAGCTTAACCGATTATTCGTTAGAATCTCGTATGCGTCATGCCGATTTCTTAATCTTAGCGAAAGATTATAAAGCGTTAGAGGCTGAAGCAAATGAAATGAAAAAATTGGATAATGTAAATCCACGTATATACCGTTATTTAGGGTATGCTGCCTACGAAAATGGGAACTTTGCAGAAAGTTCAAAAGCAATTACTACTTTCTTTGCTAAAGCAGATCCAAAGAGAGTTATTGCTCGTGACTATTTGTATTTAGGTTTGACTAAAATGGCTGAGGCTAAAAAAGCAGACGGTACTTACGACGAGAAAATTTTTAACGAAGGTGTAGTTGAGCTTAATAAAGCGGTAGAAAAAGATCCTGCTATTGCAAGTGAATTAAACCCACTTGGATTAAAAATGTTCAAGGAAAAATTATACAAAAACGCAGCGCGTTTGTTTGAGGTAGCAATTAAAAATCCTAAATCGCAATACTACCTATACGATAATTTCTATTTAGGATATGCATTGTATTTCGATTACAACGATAAAACGTCTCCAAAAGAACAATTGGTGAAAGCCGATGCAGCTTTTTCAAGAGTTATCGAAGTATCTCCAACAACACAAGATGCACACTTGTACAAAGCACGTGTTAACGAGCAAATTGGAACTCCAGAATCTAAATTGGTTGCTGTGGCTAGCTACGAGCAATATGTTAAAATTCTTGACGAAAAAGGAGATGCCGAAAAATCTAAACCTAATAATAAAAAAGGATTAGTTGAAGCATTAACATTTGTTGGAGCACACTATGCAAATTCAGGTGACAAAGCAAAAGCAGTTGAGAATCTTCAAAAATTACTTTCTGTAGATCCAGCTAATGAATATGCTACTAAAACATTGAAAGCGTTAAAAGCGTAACAAAATAAATAGTACACAATTTGAAAACCGGCAATGAAAATTGTCGGTTTTTTTTGGAGCAAAACTTAAAGTTGTTTTGTATACCATTTTCCCGCTGTTCGCGCTACAAGGTAGCTTGCTGCCATCGGGGCTAGATAACAAACAAAGGGCTTCTTGGTAAACGAAATCCATTCAAATTGTGTACCTTTGCAAACTATTTTAATTGAAGATGTTACAAAAAGAAGTGCAAATAGCGGTTGAAAAAGGCGAAATGTTGCCTTTAATGGAAGAATTTTATACAATTCAAGGAGAAGGCTATCATACGGGTACTGCTGCGTATTTTATTCGTATTGGAGGTTGTGATGTGGGATGTCACTGGTGCGATGTAAAAGAAAGCTGGAATGCCGAATTGCATCCACCAACAGCTGTAGAACAGATTGTGCAAAATGCGAGTACATATGCCGAAACGGTTGTGGTAACTGGAGGTGAACCGCTAACTTGGGACATGACTTACTTAACATCTAAATTAAAAGAGAGTAACCTTCGTGTGCATATTGAAACTTCTGGAGCTTATCCTGTAACAGGGAGTTGGGATTGGTTTTGCTTGTCTCCCAAGAAAACTAAACTTCCAGTAGAAAGTGCCTATGAAATAGCAGATGAATTAAAGATGATTATTCATAACAAACATGATTTTATTTTTGCTGAGGAACAAGCCGAGAAAGTGAACGATAAAGCCATTTTGTTTTTGCAACCCGAATGGAGCAAAAAAGAAGAAATGACACCTTTGATTATCGATTATGTTATGAATAATCCAAAATGGCGTATATCATTACAAACTCATAAATATTTGAATATTCCTTAAGGTTAAATAAATTCTGTGATTTTTGTAACAAAACAGGTTTTTGTAGTACTAATTAGAAATTATAAAATAATATTTACCGAAATGAAAAAACTGATTTTAGCTTTCGCTTTTTTATTAGTAGCGAATTTAGGAATGGCACAATCAAACGATGCATTTAAAGCAGATGTGATGAAAGTGCTTAAATTTACAGCAAGTTCTCAAATGAACATGGCTAAATCTCAAATCTTAAAAATGATTCCTGCTGAAAAACATGCAGCATTTTTAGTAGAGTTTGACGCTACATTACCATCGTACTACGAAAAAGTGGCTGAAGTTTACATGCAAGAATACACTCATGAGGACATAAAAGAAATGTTGAAATTCTACGAAAGTCCAATTGGAAAAAAAATAACCCAAAAAGCGGAAGTTTTAGGTGGTAAAATGGCAGTAGCTGCTCAAGAGTGGGGAGCAGGCCTACAAGGAATGATGATGAAATACATGCAATAATTGCAAGTTTTACATATAAAAAATCCCAAACATTTGTTTGGGATTTTTTATTTATAAATGGGTCAGTTTGGCTAAATAATCAAAATGTTCTCCTTCTAAAAGTAATTCGCAGTTCAAACCGTTTGCATGGGCCGCATTCTGTAAGGTATTGTAATCAATATACATCCAATCGAAAGCTTCTTCCTGCTCTCCTTTGTAAGAGATGTTGAAAACCACTTCTCCATAATAATCGTTGTCGGAAGGTATCCATTTTCCACCATCTTCATCTTCGTCAAACATATAGATAATATCAGAACTGTCTAGTAGAATTTGTCCGTTTTCATTTAAAATGGATTTTAACTGGCGCAAAAAACCAGATATTCGTTTAAGTTTTCCACACATTCCTGCACCATTCATCATTAAAAGAATCGTGTCATATTTTTCATTTTGAATATCCATTACATTTTGAACTCGAACATTTTTTACGCCTCTTAGTTCACATGCTTTTATAGCGTTTTCTGAGATGTCAATGGCAGTAACGTCAATATTGCGCTCTTTTTGCAGGTATAACGAATGGCTTCCGGCTCCACATCCAACATCTAATGTTTTTCCTTTTGCTAAATCCAAGGCTTTGCGCTCCATTTTTGGCATAGCACCATAATCTCTAAATAAGTAGGCTACACTCATTTCATCGGCTTCCGATATAGACGTTTCAGTTATAAGGTCTTCCGGAGCATTGTTAGTCTGAAAGTCAAGTATGGCTTTTCCAAAAAGGTCTTTCATTTTAAGTTTATTAGTTGATTCGGTTATTTGTTGATTCGTTTTCTATAATTTTGCGTTTCATTCATCAAATAAACAAATTGATAAATCCATCACTCAACATATTACAAAAGCTGGCCAAAGATAAGCATAACGAAAACAAAAAGTATTTCGATAAGCTGAAAAAGAAAGCGCCAAAGAACTTGGATTATGTAATGCAAGAGTTACATGATGCCGAATTTAAACGAACGGATTGTTTGGAATGTGCTAATTGTTGTAAAACTACAGGTCCGCTTTTTACTGCTGCAGATATCGAACGCATCGCGAAACATTTACGATTAAAACCACAGCAGTTTATCGAACAATATCTTCGAATTGATGAAGATAACGACTACGTTTTAAAATCGGTTCCTTGTACATTCTTAGATACTGATAATAAATGTTTCATTTACGATGTGCGTCCAAAAGCTTGTAGAGAATTTCCACATACCGATCGACAAAAATTTCAACAGATATCCAATCTGACTTTAAAAAATGTTGCTATTTGTCCTGCAGCATATAATATTGTTGAGGAAATGAAAAAGAAAATGCCGCTATAAAAGCGGCACCTTCAATTGAAAAAAAAATACTTTAATATTTCACGACACGTTGGGTAATTGTTCCTTCTTGGCTAGTAATTTTAAATAAATACACGCCAGTTTGCAAGTTTTCTATATTAATTGTGTTTGTGTTTTGTAAGGTTTGTGTTTGTAATACACGACCATTAATATCCATAATTTGTAACGAAGCATTGGTTAGTTCGTTTGCTTCAATGGTTACTTGGTTTTGTGCTGGGTTTGGGTAGAGTTTTATTATATTGTTTAACGTAAAATCATTTACTGAAAGCGAAGCAGTCCAAACAATATCATCCAATAACGTTATTCCATTTGTGGTTGATGAATATAAAAAAGAAGTTACATTTTGCCAATTCATATTGCTTACTACAAGATTATTACTTGTTTCTGTAAAGGTTACAGGGGTGTTATTGCCCCCCGCAGGAGTAGGTGTTAATGTAACTACACCATTATCTCCTAAATGCCTAGCTGTTCCTATAGCTGTGATATCAATTGGTGAGCTAAATGTTACTGTAACATTAGTACAACCAGTACCACCAGCTTGCATTACTTTTCCATTAGTACCATAATTGTAGGCGTCAAAATCTTTAACTGAAATGAAATTACAATTTGTTGAAACAGAAGCCGTAACTCCATTAATGGTTTCAGATAGACTTGTTGAAGAGTATGGGCACCCATCAAGTGGATCGCATAAGAAAGACTCCCAATTAAAGGTGTTTTGTGATTTAACAGAGCTTATACTTATTAATAATAAAAAGGTGTAGAGGTTTTTCATAGTATGAATTTTTATTTTTATTCAAAAGAAATAAAAACAACAGCATAACTTAAAAAAATGTTCCCAAACCCCACTTTTTTGATACGAAAATGTTTCTTTGAGTGAAAAGTGAAAAGACGAAAGTATTGGATTTGGAATTTCAGGTTTTTCTTTCAATCCTTAAATCTAAAATCCAATGTCTAAAAATCCAAAACTAAAACTTCTCTGAAATTTTAAAGGTTTTTTCGGTAATAGTAATGGTTGTAGCAGTTTTTGTAGTAATACATTTTGGGTTTATAGCATCGCTACGGTTTATGCGTTTAAAATGTGTTTCGGGGAATTGCTTTTCTAAATAGGTAAACGATGTGCGCAAAAGTAATGGATTACTGTTTTTAAAATGTAGTGTAATATAAACTCGGTCAGATTGCGCGTATAAAAAATCGTTTAGGTTTATAATATGTTGATTTTTGCCTATTTCAAGCGTAATGGTATTTTCTTTTTTGGTAAACAATGCTAAATTAATTGCAGCAATTAAATTAATTTCTTGTATTGGTTTTGCTAAGTAGGCATTTGGCTTAACAGCAAAAATATTTTGTAAGGTTTCTGTGTCGGTTAAAGCAGTAAGGAAAATAAACGGTATTTTGTTGTTTTCGGTGATATAATGTGCAACGTCAATACCAGTTTTGTTTCCAGTTAAAGTAATGTCAATTAATGCTAAATCGATTTCGCTCACATTTAAAAACTGAATGGCTTCATCGTAATTTTTTGCAATGCCTACACATTTAAAATGTTTTTCGACCATTTTTTTGATAGAATGAGCAATTAGCATTTCATCTTCAATAATTAATATGTTGGCATTTTTATTTGGCATACGGAATTGTAAAAATATAGGTTGAATTTTCTCGTGTATAACTTCCAGAAATTTGATTAATCATTCCGTCAATAATATATAATCCTAAAGAATTTGAATTGGTTATGGGTTTAAAATTAATCCCGTTATCTGAATAAATAATTTCTATATTTTTATCTTTTTTAGATGTGTTTAATTCAAGAAATAAAGGTCTATTGTTAGTTGTTTCAGCGTGTTTTATAGAGTTGGTTATTAATTCGTTTAAAATTAAACCAATTGGTAAAGCCAAATCTACATTTAAACTAATATCATCAGAATTTGATTTATATTCAATTTTTCTTGCAGAAGCATACGTTTTTGTTTGGAAAATAGTTGAAACATAATCTTCTAAATTAATGTTTGAGTTCTCTTCTTCAGAATTTCCGTACGTATATAACTGATGTCCAAGCGCAATAGTGTTTACTCTGTCGTGCAATTGCTGTAAAATTTCGCTGTTTCCGTTTTCTTCTTGAATATCTATTAAACTCAAAATTACGGCTAAATTATTTTTTACACGATGGTTCAATTCTTTAACATAAAAATCTTTTTCTTTTGCTGCTTTTTCTAATGCTATGTTGTTATGCTCAATTTGTTTTTTTGTTTTTTTGATTTTATTATTGTAAAAAAATAAAGACAAAATGGCTAAAACTAAAATAAAGGATACAATTAAAAGAAGAAGAAAATTCTTTTTTTGTACTTTAAGTTCTAAATTTTTACGTTGAATCTCGCTCTCTTTTTTAGAAAGATTAAATTTTTTGTCTATTTTTTCAATTTCATATTGATTAAAATCTTTTTGGAAAAAGTAAAGATGATCAAATGATTTTTTTTGGTATTCATATGCTAATTTAAAATTGTTTAATAGTAAATAATTTTCTTTTAACAATTGACTAAAAACATGAGCATGCCATTCTGATTTTATTGAAACCGCAATATCATAGCCTTCTTTTATGTACGCGATTTTTTGTTTAAGATTTCCAATATCATTTTCTAAAAAATATAAATTGAACAAGATGTCAAGCAGTGCAATTTTTAAGCTGTATTTTTTTGCATACTCATAAGCCTGTATAAATGTTTTTTTAGCAATTTCAGGAGACTCGTAATATTTTTGTATGTATCCTAATTCATTTAAAGTATAGGCAACTATTTCTTTGTCGTGTATTTCTTTTTCAAGAAGTAAAATATGGTTTGCCATTTTTTTAGCTACCATCGCAGAATCTTTGGTGTTTATATAAAAATAATCAAGCATTGCCATTCTTCTATTGTAATAATAAGCAAGAATGTCTTTGTTTTTTGCAGAATTTGAAAGACATTTTTTTGCAAAAAACATATTTTTATAAGCAAGATCCTTTTTGTTTAAGAATCGATAATTTTCCGCTTTAAGCGTATAAATTAAAACTAAACTATCCTTATAATGACCTTTTTTTATTATTTTTTCGGCTTTATCGATATAATAGAATGAACTGTCAATGCGTCCAATATTTTTTAACAATTTTGCATATTTTATATATAAAGTACTGCTTACTTGTTTTGAACTTGAGCCAATACTTTTCTTTAAATAAGAATGAGCTGAGTTAAATTGTGACAGATTTAAATAATAAATTCCTTTTTTTAAATCAGAATTGTTTTGAGCAAAATTTTCTGTCCAAAAGAATAAGAAAATAATTAAATATAACTTTTTTACTTGTTTCATATATATAACAAAAGTATATAAACGTTTTAAATGATTTAAAAAATGATGCAAAACTCCATTTTTTTGATATGAAAAATGTTTTTTGAGTCAAAAGTGAAAAGTGAAAAGTGAAAAGTCAAATATTTAAATTAAAAAGAAAATGTCCCGCTTTCGCAGGACACCTTCAAAAAAATGATAATTTTGTTGTATGAAAATTTACAATTCAAAAATAGATTGGTGGTTAAGTTTACCACTAATTTACCCCATATTCAGAAGTATACAATCAATTTTTGAAGGTGAAATGCTCGGTTATCTTGTGTTGATTGGAATAATTTTTGTAATTCTTTTTGTGTCTAAAACTACAAGATATATAATTAATGAAGACAAATTGGTTGTAAAAAGTATGTGGATTGTTAATGATAAGATCGAAATCAATTCAATAAGAAAAATTGAAAAATCAAATTCAATCTTTAGTGCGCCAGCTTTATCTTTAGATAGATTAGTTATAAAGTATAATAAATTCGACGAAATTTATATTTCGCCAAAAGACAAACAATCATTTGTAAATGACTTGTTAAAGAACAATCCAGATATTGAAGTAAAAATTTAGTAAATCAAATACCTTTTCCTGATTTCCTTAAAAGCAATCAAACCACTTTCCCACGATTTTCTAATTTCAACTTCGGAAACTCCAGCTTCAATTTGTTCGCGTAGTTTTTTGGTTCCAGCCAATTTGGTGAAAAAATCATTAAAAAATTTCGATTTATCATCGGTATTTTGATACGCTTTAATTAGCCATTTCAGTTCCAGTTGATTAACTTTTTTAATTTTGGTTAAATCTTCACCATAACATTCTTTTCCGTTATAAGTTGGGTCTTTAGCGCCTAAGTTTGGACTTGGCGTGAAACTGAAATTGCTTTTCGGCAGATAAGGCGAACCGTAAATCTGAAATTGTTTATCAGTTCCGCGCCCCATACTTATATTGGTTCCTTCAAACAAACACAAACTCGCATACAAATTGATGGCTTGATCGTTCGGTAAATTTGGAGACGGTTTTACTGGTAAACTGTAGGCCATGTCGCGTTTGTAGTTCAAACAAGGGATTACAGTCAGATCACATTGTGCTCCGTTTTTCAACCACTTTTCACCATTAATCATTTTGGCATATTCTCCAATGGTCATGCCATGTAACACCGGAATTTGGTGCATTCCCACAAAACTGGTGAATTCTTTTTCCAAAATTGGTCCGTCCACAATGCCACCGTTTGGATTCGGTCGGTCTAAAACGATAAGTGGAATGTTGTTTTCAGCACAAGCTTCCATAACATAGTGTAAAGAAGAAATATAAGTGTAAAAACGTGCACCAACATCTTGCAAGTCAAAAACCATAACATCTATACCTGTTAATTGTTCCGGTTTGGGTTTTTTATTGTTTCCGTAAAGTGATACAATGGGTAAGCCGGTTTTTGTGTCTTTTCCATCTTTAATATGTTCACCGGCATCTGCAGTACCTCGAAAACCATGTTCGGGAGCGTAAATTTTTTGAAGATTAACTTGTTTCATTAATAGGAAATCTACTAAATGTACAGTTTTAGATAAAATTCCAGTTTGATTAGTAACAATCCCAACTTTTTTGTCCTTTAGTAAAGGAAGATATGCTCCGGAGTTTTGAGCGCCAGTTTTAAAGAAATCGCCAGAATTAGTTTTAAGTGTTGGTTGTATTCCGTTCTCGTTTTCTTTTTGTTCGAGCTTCTTTAGCGAATTTCCACAGGAAACAAATGCTAAAACCAAGAATAAAACTGTATTTTTGAACATCGAATTTGAAATCATCATCTTTTGAAATTAGAATATTTTATAGCGAAACGGCTTACGGCTTCTAAGAGCCATAAAAGTAACATATCTGCACCAATTATAAAAATTGCAATTACCGCAATTGCAATTGGAATAATTATGATGATTGTTTCTGTTGCTACTGGTGTAGGCTTACAGCAAAAAATACGCCAAAAGGTTTCGGCCTTTAATGGGCATATCATTATTTCGAATTATGATGATAATCAATCCGAAGTGAGTGTCGAGCCTATTTCAACGCATCAGGACTTTTATCCTGTATTTAAAAGTGTTAGTGGTATTGAGCATATTCAGGCGGTTGCTTCAAAAGCTGGAATAATTAGAACGGAAAAGGCTTTTGAGGGAATAGTTTTTAAAGGTGTAGGAAATGATTATCAATGGAAAAACATTGAAGAATATATAGTTCAAGGCAGAATTCCTGATTTGAAATCTAGCTTAAATCCTGAAGTTTTGATTTCGCAGTATATGGCAAATCGCCTGGAATTGAAATTGGGAGATAAATTCAATACCTTTTTCATGAAAGAAGAGGGTAAAATGCCAAATCTTCGAAATTTTAAAATTGTTGGTATTTATAATTCAGGTTTTCAAGAGTTCGATGCAACCTATGTTATAGGGGATATCAGGCACATACAGCGTATTAATAAATGGGATAAAGATCAAGTTGGAGCTTTTGAGGTTTTTATAGACGACTTTTCTAAAATTAAAGAAAAAGGGGAAGAGGTTTATGCTGCAATTCCGTCTACATATAATAGTACAACTATTGAAGATAAGTACTTCAATATTTTCGAATGGTTAAAACTATTTGATTTTAATATTTTGGTTATTCTTATCATTATGGTTGTCGTTGCAACAATTAATATGGTAGTAGCTCTTTTGGTGCTTATTTTGGAACGGACTCAAATGATAGGGATTCTAAAAGCGGTTGGTGCTAACAATTGGGTGATCCGTAAAATATTTTTATACAATGCATCTCATTTAATTTTTCGCGGACTTCTTTGGGGGAATATTATTGGAATAGGTATGCTTTTGTTGCAAAGGCAGTTCGGCTTGATAAAACTTAATCCTGAAAATTATTATGTTTCAGAAGCTCCAGTAGATATTAATGTGTTGCATATTCTGATTTTAAACATTGGTACTGTTTTGGTTTGTCTTCTAATACTTATTATTCCATCTTATATTATTACGAAAATATCTCCTGTTAAAACAATTCGTTTCGATTAGAGCTAGACTTCAGTACTTCTTTGCGGTCTGTATTCCCGCTGTCCGCTCTACACGGTGCCGCTTCCATCGGGGCTAAGGGGTGAGGTTGTGGGTTTTTAGCAAACTTTTAATGTATATACTATATTATAGTAGTATGGGAATTCAAGCTGTGCTGTTATATAAATAGTAGTATGAAATCAACTTTGCCACTTTGTGACTTTGCGAGGCTGTAACTTTCTTTAAAAAACTTTATTGTGTTACGGAATGGTTACCAGAGAGTTATGAAAAATCGGCAAAAAACTTTTAAAAAAAGGTTGCAAAAAGTTTGGAAGTGGTAAAAAGAGTGCTACTTTTGCACCCGCAATAACGGCATAGTTCATACGACATATTGAGACAAACTGAATTGAAAAGATTTTTAAAAAAAGTTTAAAAAAGATTTGGATTGTAGAAAATAAAGATTGTATCTTTGCCACCCGCAAAACAAGGGAAGTTCATTGGAAATACTGGTTAAGACGAAAAGAAAATTTTTTCAAAAAAAAGTTTCAAAAAGTTTTGCAGATTAAAAAAGAGTTTCTACTTTTGCACCCGCTAATCGAGAGATTGGTGTTAGAATAAAAGAAGACAACGTTCATAGACATATTGAATTGACAGCAAATATAAGAGAGAGTAAGACTTTTTCGAGTAGAATTAGAAAAACCTAGCGACTGAATCGACAATATTAAAAATATACGATGAAGAGTTTGATCCTGGCTCAGGATGAACGCTAGCGGCAGGCCTAACACATGCAAGTCGAGGGGTAGAGTTAGCTTGCTAACTTGAGACCGGCGCACGGGTGCGTAACGCGTATGCAATCTACCTTGTACAGAGGGATAGCCCAGAGAAATTTGGATTAATACCTCATAGTATCTTTCGGTGGCATCACCGGATTATTAAAGTTCCAACGGTACAAGATGAGCATGCGTCCCATTAGCTAGTTGGTGTGGTAACGGCATACCAAGGCAATGATGGGTAGGGGTCCTGAGAGGGAGATCCCCCACACTGGTACTGAGACACGGACCAGACTCCTACGGGAGGCAGCAGTGAGGAATATTGGTCAATGGACGCAAGTCTGAACCAGCCATGCCGCGTGCAGGATGACGGTCCTATGGATTGTAAACTGCTTTTATACGGGAAGAAACCCTGCTACGTGTAGCAGCTTGACGGTACCGTAAGAATAAGGATCGGCTAACTCCGTGCCAGCAGCCGCGGTAATACGGAGGATCCAAGCGTTATCCGGAATCATTGGGTTTAAAGGGTCCGTAGGCGGTTTTATAAGTCAGTGGTGAAATCCGGCAGCTTAACTGTCGAACTGCCATTGATACTGTAGAACTTGAATTACTGTGAAGTAACTAGAATATGTAGTGTAGCGGTGAAATGCTTAGATATTACATGGAATACCAATTGCGAAGGCAGGTTACTAACAGTTTATTGACGCTGATGGACGAAAGCGTGGGGAGCGAACAGGATTAGATACCCTGGTAGTCCACGCCGTAAACGATGGATACTAGCTGTTTGGAGCAATCTGAGTGGCTAAGCGAAAGTGATAAGTATCCCACCTGGGGAGTACGCACGCAAGTGTGAAACTCAAAGGAATTGACGGGGGCCCGCACAAGCGGAGGAGCATGTGGTTTAATTCGATGATACGCGAGGAACCTTACCAGGGCTTAAATGGGAGACGACAGGACTGGAAACAGTTTTTTCTTCGGACGTCTTTCAAGGTGCTGCATGGTTGTCGTCAGCTCGTGCCGTGAGGTGTCAGGTTAAGTCCTATAACGAGCGCAACCCCTATTGTTAGTTGCCAGCGGGTCATGCCGGGAACTCTAACAAGACTGCCGGTGCAAACCGTGAGGAAGGTGGGGATGACGTCAAATCATCACGGCCCTTACGTCCTGGGCTACACACGTGCTACAATGGACGGTACAGAGAGCAGCCACTACGCAAGTAGGCGCGAATCTTCAAAGCCGTTCTCAGTTCGGATCGGAGTCTGCAACTCGACTCCGTGAAGCTGGATTCGCTAGTAATCGCATATCAGCCATGATGCGGTGAATACGTTCCCGGGCCTTGTACACACCGCCCGTCAAGCCATGGAAGCTGGGGGTACCTGAAGTCGGTGACCGCAAGGAGCTGCCTAGGGTAAAACTAGTAACTGGGGCTAAGTCGTAACAAGGTAGCCGTACCGGAAGGTGCGGCTGGAACACCTCCTTTCTAGAGAATGATGAAAGTCATGGGTTTTTACGAAAGATAGAGAATTACTCTCGCTGTTAGTTCAAAAAATAACTTAAATACAGAGTCTCGTAGCTCAGCTGGTTAGAGTACTACACTGATAATGTAGGGGTCGGCAGTTCGAGTCTGCCCGGGACTACTTTTTAAGCTTATAACTTGTAAGTTATGGATTTAAAAAGGTATAAAAGTTATAAAAAAAAAGGAAATTTTAGAAGTTGAGGATTCAAAATTCATAATTCTGAATTCATAATTCTGAATTACGATTGGGGGATTAGCTCAGCTGGCTAGAGCGCCTGCCTTGCACGCAGGAGGTCATCGGTTCGACTCCGATATTCTCCACTACGGCTATAAAGTCAAAGCTGATAATTTTTGTCAGTTGCGACTCGCCACAAGTTCATTGACATATTGAGATAAGAAAAATACAAATTAAAAAGTAGAAAGCATAGGATCTTGTAGTAATACAAGAACCACATACATAAGCAAAATAAGGGCGTATGGGGGATGCCTAGGCTCTCAGAGGCGATGAAGGACGTGATAAGCTGCGAAAAGCTGCGGGGATTGGCACATACGATGTGATCCGCAGATATCCGAATGGGGCAACCCAATACATTGAAGATGTATTACCCGATAGGGGGCAAACCCGCTGAACTGAAACATCTAAGTAGGCGGAGGAGAAGAAAACAAAAGTGATTCCGTAAGTAGTGGCGAGCGAACGCGGATTAGCCCAAACCAGAGTTGTTACGGCAATTTTGGGGTTGTAGGACCACGACATTTGATGCGGATTGAATTAGAATAACCTGGAAAGGTTAACCACAGAGGGTGATAGTCCCGTATAAGTAAGAAAAGATATCAATAGTGGTATCCTGAGTAGGGCGGGGCACGTGAAACCCTGTCTGAATCTGGCGGGACCATCCGCTAAGGCTAAATACTCCTGAGAGACCGATAGTGAACCAGTACTGTGAA